>NZ_MPKW01000015.1 GCF_009729415.1 Mycolicibacterium sp. CBMA 234 | reverse complement strand
CACCGCCGATTTTCGGGCCACGAGACCATCCCGACGGCCACGACGGCGGTTTCGAGATATCACCACAGTCGTCACACCTCGCGGCAACAGACATCTGGCAGAACGAGATCGCGCAGGCGCGCGCCAACTGTGCCACTCGCGCGCTCGATGACACGAGCCCATTCATGGGCACCGATGTCAGCCTGCGCTGGATTTACACCCACATGATCGCTGAATATGCCCGGCATTGCGGACACGCCGACCTGATCCGTGAACGCATCGACGGCGCCGTCGGCGTGTGACGGTCACGTTCGGCCGTTAAAGCCGATACATCTCGCGGGCCATGGCGGCCTCTTCAAAGGATTCTTCGCGCCGTGGCGGGTAATAGTCGGCAGGATGCTGTGGCCACTGGGTGCGGGTTCGTACCCAGAGGCCGGCGGCGCTGAGCGCTTCGGCGAACTGCTGCGTGTTGTGGTGTAGCCACTCCCGCATCATTGCCGCGGGAGCCGGGACGTGTGCTTGAGTCATGCCATCGACGCTACGAATTAGCCCGACGGCAGACATCGCGCCGAGGACTGATCTTTATGTCCGACCACGGTAGGGGCTCGAACTGGACTGCGGGACGATGGCGGATTCGGCAGGACCAACCGATCCGGCACGCTCAGTCGACGAAATCGTCTAGCGCGGACTCAATTTCTGGCCCGCGCAAAGTCAAGCTCAGCAAGCCCACTGGCGGCTTGGGTGGCAAGCGCCTGACGGCGCGCGAAATGCCCCCAAAGAGTGGCGTAGATCACTATCATCCTCCGCGAGTGCTCGTAATCCAACGGGAATGGTGCCGATGAGCGAACAGGGGACCGCGGCGGATTCTGCTGCGGATGACCGGCTGGAGTGGTTGCGAAGATCGGCATCGGAAGGGCAAGCCGGGGCCGTCGACTCGGCGTGGAGCTGGATCGTCGAGCTGTCGACGTTGGCGGACAACGACTCCGATTCAGCCGAGGCGCAGCTCAATGCCCTCTTCCGACTGGGCACGCCGCCCGTCGATCTGGATGGCCCGACCGAGGGGGTCCTCGTCATGACGACCACCAACCCGGCCCTCGACACCGTGACGCGGGCCGTCACGGCCTTGTGGATGCCCTGGCAGGGCAAACGCTTCGATTCGGAGGCAGGCACCGGCGACAATCGGCTGACCCGCAGTACCGGACTGGTGGGCAAACTGTTGTGGCCGCTGTACTCCATGCGTGACGCCGAGTCCGGCAAACTTGCCTTCGACTTCGCCACGTACGTCGAAGCCGGCAAAGACGACCCCGATCGCCAGGTCATGGTCATCGACTACGCCAACGTGGAATCCAACCCGCGCTTGGTGATTCGCAGTATTCGCGACGAATTGGTGGAGCTCGTCCCCGGCGTCTACCTCGGAAAAATTCTGTTCAACACCGGGTCTGACCGGTACAGCAAGATTGGATACTTCGCGCTGCGCACACCTCGCTGACGGACCTCGAATTCACCCGACGACTACCGACAGAACTTCGAAAAGGAAACGGCGACACAATGATTCCGTCCCAGTGGCACGAATACCCCTCTCTGCTCCTACAGCTGAACGCACTGTCGAAGACCCGCGACGAGCTCCGTGAGCACAACCTGTACGAGGCGTATGGCATGCGGCCGTCCGACGACCTCGGCCAACCCAACGATGAGGTGCGCCGCTCCCGTCAGCCTGACGGCACCTGGAACGACCTCGAAGACCCGCACATGGGCGCCAAGGGCACGGGCTTCGGACGCAACGTGCCGCTGTCGATGACCGTCACCGACGTCAAGCGACTCCTCAAGCCGGACCCACGCGTGATCAGCCGCAAGCTGATGGCGCGCGACGACTTCAAGCCGGCCGGCATCATCAACGCGCTGGCCGCCTCGTGGTTGCAGTTCGAGAACCACAACTGGTTCTTCCACGGCGACGGTGTGGCGGACAAGACCATCGACATTCCGCTGAGCGCCGATGATCAGTTCCCCGAGAACCCGATGAAGATTCGGTGCACCATCCCGCTCCGTGGCGAGATCGCCGATGGTTGTCCCGCACCGGTTTTCGCCAATGCGGAGACACACTGGTGGGATGGTTCCCAGGTCTACGGCAGCGGCAAGGAACGCCAGTCGGAGATCCGCACCTTCGTCGACGGCAAGGTGAAGGTCGACTCGAATGGCCGTCTCCCGGAGAGCGACATCCCGGGCATCGATCTGACCGGGATGAAAGAGAACTACTGGGTCGGAACCGGCTTGCTGCACACCATGTTTGCGCGCGAGCACAACGCCGTCTGCGATGCGCTCAAGAAGGCCTACCCGAGCTTTGATGACCAGCGGCTCTTCGAGATCGGCGTGCTTGTCGTCTCAGCGCTGATCGCCAAGATTCACACGGTGGAGTGGACCCCTTGTGTGCTGCGCCACCCAGCGCTGCAGATCGGCATGAACGCGAACTGGTATGGCGCACTTGGTGAAACGTTCCGCGACAGGATCGGCCGCATCGGTGACAGCGAAGCTCTCTCGGGCGTCGTCGGATCGTCGACAGATCATCACGCGGCGTCGTTCTCGCTGACCGAGGAGTTCGTTTCCGTCTACCGCATGCACCCGCTGATCCCCGACGACTGGAACTTCTTCTCGTTGGAGTCCGGCGAGCACCTGGTCAAGGCGGACTTCACCCAGCTGCAGGGCAGCTACACACGTGACTTCATGGACAAGATCCAGATGGGCGACATGTGGTACTCGTTCGGCTTGGCGAGTGCGGGCGCGGTGTGCCTGCACAACTACCCGAACGCTCTCCGCAACCTCACCCGCGTCGACGGCCAGGTCACCGACCTGGCCACCCTGGACATCGTGCGCGACCGGGAACGAGGGGTGCCGCGCTACAACGACTTCCGTGAAGCGCTGAGGATGCCGCGCCGCAAGACCATCGACGACATCACCCCGAACAAGCAGTGGGCGCGGGAGATCAACGAGGTCTACAACGGTGACGTCGACGCCGTCGACCTGCAGATCGGTATGCAGGCTGAGCAGCCGCCGAAGGGATTCGGCTTCTCGGACACCGCATTCCGCATCTTCATCCTGATGGCATCGCGCCGGCTCAAGAGCGACCGGTTCTTCACCAACGACTTCAAGCCGGAAACGTACACCCAGGTCGGGTTCGATTGGGTGAACAACAACACCATGAAAGACGTTATGCTGCGCCACTATCCGGAGCTGGAGCCAGTGATCGGCGACGTCGAGCGGGTGTTCGCGCCGTGGCCGAAGTTGGGTGCGCCGGTGCCGGGGAAGAAGAACCCGGTGGTGCAGCTGGCCGACTCTGTCCGCGCCTACCTGCCCTGGGGCTGATGAATGATGGCCGAGGATTTCCCGCACGCATCAATCGTCGAAGGCGTTCGGTTCACCGCCCAGATTGGTGTCCCGAACGTCCTGCAGGGACTGTTCAACAAGCGAGAGTTGCCTACCCGCATCGCATCTGGGCTGAGTTCGGACTATCTCGGGTACCAGCTCGTCGAGGGCATGGTGCGCAGTTACGGTCCCAGCCCGTTCTACGTCCGGGTCGTCGCCGACGAAGCGCTGCTGGTGCACCATCCCGATGACCTTGAGTTCGTGCTGGGCGGTTCGCCTGATCCGTTCGCTTCTGACCCGAAGCCAAAGCGCGAGGGAATGGCGGCTTTTCAGCCGGATGCGCTGACCATCTCGCGGGGCCAGCCGTGGGAGGACCGGCGCCGGTTCGCCGAGGCGGTCCTGGACACCGGACACCCGGTGCACCGGTTGGCACAGGCGTTTGTGGAGAAGGTCGCGCAGGCGGTGGAGAGTCTCGGTTCCGGGGCCCTGCAGTGGTCGGGTTGGAATGCGGCCTTCCAGCGTCTGACGCGCAGTGTGGTGTTCGGCAACAAGGCCGCCGACGACGCCCGCCTCACCTCGCAGCTCAGTGAGCTGATGTCGGCGGGTAACGGGATGCCGGGCGAGCCGGCACCCGGGTATCCGGAGTTCGTCGCGCACATCGAGTCCTACCTGGTGGACCCGGAGCCGGGCAGTCTGGCCGCGCTCATCGCCGAAACCGCCCCTCCGGGGGACGCGAGCCCGGCCAGCCAGGTGATTCACTGGCTGTTCGCGATGGGGGACACGCTGGCGGCCAACGCTTTTCGGACATTGGCAGTGCTGTCCACACATGCCGAGAACATGCGAGAGGTCCGCGCGGAAATGGCCTCGGCCGACATCAACTCGGGGCAGGGCATCGCCTCGCTGAAGTATCTCGGCGGGTGTCTGCTCGACACCATGCGACTGTGGCCGACGACCGGGTTGTTCGGCCGCGTCGCCACGCGGGATATTGAGTTCCCGAGTGGTGCTGTGCTGCCGGAAGGAAAACAGGTCCTCATCTACAACGTGTTCAATCATCGGAACCGCGACCGGATCCCCTACGCCGATCGCTTTTCGCCAGGTGAATGGGTCAGCGGTGACGCCGGGAGTGACTGGTCGTACAACTTCTTCAGCCACGGTCCGCAGGGTTGCCCGGGCGCCGGTCTGTCGGTGTTCCTCGGGCAAGCCTTCCTGGCGCACGTCGTGAACGGATCCACACCGGTGCTGCGTGGGGCTACCCTGAACCCGCAGAAGTCACTGCCGCACAGTATCGATTTGTACGGCATCAGCATCGAACGCTAGTTGGACCATTCGGTCGTCAACACGCGACCGTGCGATGGAGGGGACGCTTGTGACGACGACCGCCGAACATCTGCGCTACGCCCTTGATGGACGTTGGCGCGAGGTGAAAGACCGTATCCGGCAAGAGCTTTCCGCTGATCTGTTCAAGCCGCACTACACCCCGGACACTGCGGTGGCCCGGGCCAAGGTCACCGAACAGATGAAGTACATGGCATCGCGGGGCGCCGCTGAAGACGCGTTCGCCAAGGGTCATGGTGGGAACGGGGATGCGGGCGCCACCATCTCCCGCATCGAGATGCTGGCCATGAGCGACCTGTCGCTGATGGTCAAGGCCGGAGTGCAGTGGGGTCTGTTCGGCGGTGCCATCGACAACCTGGGGACGGAACGTCACCACGAGGCGTATGTGCGCAAGGCCATCGACCTGGATCTGGTCGGGTGCTTCGGCATGACCGAGACCGGACACGGCAGTGACGTCCAGTCCCTGGAGACGACGGCCACCTACGATCCGACCTCGCACGAATTCGTCATCGATTCGCCCACCCGCACCGCCCGCAAGGACTACATCGGCGGTGCGGCCGAATCAGCCCAGGTGTCAGCGGTTTTCGCGCAGCTCATCACCAACGGCCAGAACCACGGCGTGCACTGCTTCATGGTGCCGCTGCGCGACGAGTACGGGAACGACCTGCCTGGCATCCGGACGTCGGACTGTCATTACAAGGGCGGTCTGCCGGGCGTGGACAACGGGCGCATCCAGTTTGACCACGTCCGGATCCCGCGCGAGAACCTGCTCAACCGGTACGGCGACGTCGCGGAGGACGGGACGTACACGTCGCCCATCGAGAACCCCAACCGGCGGTTCTTCACCATGCTGGGCACGTTGATCCGTGGTCGCGTGACGGTCGGTGGCAGCGCTGCGGCCGCGGCCCGTGTCGCACTGGACATCGCGACGCGGTATGCGTTGCAGCGCAGGCAGTTCGAGGCCCCGAAGTCCAACCAAGAAGTCCTGATCATGGACTACCTGGTGCACCAGCGTCGGCTGCTGCCGTTGATCGCGAAGTCCTATGCGCTGCAGTTCGCCCAGAACGAGTTGGTATCGGACCTGCATGACCTGAATGCGGTGGCCGAACCCGACGGCGAGGTGCAGCGTGAACTGGAGGCGCGGGCCGCCGGACTCAAGGCCGCCGCGACGTGGCATGCGACCCACGCCATCCAAGAGTGTCGCGAAGCCTGCGGCGGCGCAGGCTATCTCGCGGAGAACCGGCTCATCGCGCTCAAGGCGGACACCGACGTGTTCACCACCTTCGAAGGCGACAACCACGTTCTGACGCAGTTGGTGGCCAAGCAACTGCTCACCGACTACGCCGACGACATCAAGGGTATGAGCCCGTTCGAGTGGGTGAGGTTCGCGACCAGCACGGCCCGCGAGCGCGTGCGCAGGAGCACGGGCACCGAGACCCTCATGCAGACGCTGCTCGATACTCGTCAGGACAACGAGGAAGAGGGCAGCCTCTTCAACCGCGGCACCCAGGCGAAGATGTTCGACGACCGGGCCGACTACCTGCTCTCGACGGTGGCCCGCCGGTTGCAGGCCAACGCCAAGGAGATGAGCGCCTTCGACGCGTTCAACTCCGTGCAGGACCATGTGCTGCATGCCGCGTCGGCACACATCGACCGCATCGTTTTCGAGTCTTTCGCCGCGGGTATCGATGCATGCTCGGATCCCGAGGCCCGCAAAGTCTTCGGTCTCGTGTGCGACCTATACGCGCTGTCGGTGATCGATGCGGACAAGGCCTGGTACATCGAGCACCGCTTCTTGTCGATGGACCGGGCGAAGGCCGTCACCTCCGCGATCAACGACCGCTGCCGCAAGCTGCGTCCGTACGCCGAAGTTTTGATCGACGGGTTCGGGATTCCCGAGCCGCTGCGGTACGCGGAAATGCTGCACCCCGAGCGCATCCCGGAGGTCTAGCCCCCGGCCGTGAGGTGAAACCAGTGGCCAATGGCCACTTCGGTCACTCGCACACCAACTTTGGCCCGCGATTGGCATTTATTAACCAAGTCGAACTATTTTCCTGAGGTGATCTCTTCGGCTGTTGGCGTCGTTGCCCGCTGGACCGCTCCCTTCCTGGCTGTTGCCGCCGTCGCGAGCGTGGGCCTTGCCCTCGATCCGGCGCCGCGTGCCGACGCCCCGGCGATCCGTTTGGTCGACGGTGGAAACCCGCTTGCCGGCCGACCCTTCTACGCCGACCCGATCTCCAAGGCCAAGCTTGCCGCGGACCACGCTGACCCGCCCAGCGCCGAGCTGACGGCCATCGCCAACACTCCGCAGGCCTACTGGCTCGATCAGGCGTTCCCGGCCTCGACAGTCGGCGGCACCGTCGCGGGACTCACTGGAGCGGCCAACGCCGCCGGCGCGACGCCCGTCCTGGTCCTCTACGCCGTCCCGCACCGCGACTGCGGCAGCTACGCCGCGGGCGGTTTCGGGTCGGCTGATAGCTACCGGGCGTGGATCGACGGTGTCGCGGCGGGCCTGGGTGGCTCGCCGGCGGCGATCATCGTCGAGCCCGACGCGCTCGCCATGGCCGACTGCCTGTCGGGCGGTCAGCGGCAGGAGCGTTTCGACCTGATCCGTTACGCCGTCGATACGCTCACCCGCGACCCGGCAGCGGCCGTGTACATCGACGCCGGGCACTCGCGCTGGGTGAGCGCCGAGACCATGGCCTCCCGCCTCAACGACGTCGGGGTGGCCAAGGCGCGCGGGTTCAGCCTCAACACGACGAACTACTTCACCACCGGTGAGGAAACCGGCTACGGCGAAGCGATTTCGGGGCTTACCAACGGCGCGCACTACGTCATCGATACCTCGCGCAACGGCGCTGGGCCGGCCGAGGGCGACCCGATGTACTGGTGTAACCCCGACGGCCGGGCGTTGGGCGCAGCGCCCACCACTGACACCTCGGGAGCGCACGCAGACGCGTACCTATGGGTCAAGCGCGTCGGCGAATCCGACGGGTCATGCGGCCGCGGCGAGCCCAGTGCCGGCACCTTCGTCAAGTCGTACGCCATCGACCTGGCACGCAACGCAGGGCACTAGTTTCGGCGGGTTACTGCGGACGTCCCATCCAGCTCAGGTTGAGCGACTTGCCGACCTGGTTGAGTTGGTTGATGGCGTCTTCGATGCGGCGCCGCGGTACCTCGACCCGCCACTGCGGCATCCGTCCAGTGATCTGGAGAGTTTCCGGGCTGAAACTGACCGACGTCGGCGCGAGCTCGCGGGGTAGCTGCCGAAGCTGAATTCGATAGGCGGGTAAGCGGTTTGGCAAGTGCCACCGCGCCTTGCGCACGGCCAGCATCCGCGGTTTCACGAACAGTGTGGACCCGTCGATGCTCGCATCGACTTCGACATGGCCGATGTCAGGCCTTCGTGCCCAACGGATCTGGGCCACACCGCCTGCGTCGATCCGGCCGAGCAGCTTCGGCGCGGCGCGGCCGGGGAGCGACGACGCCTTGTCGATCATCTTGTCGAGGGCCTTGGTGGACATCTCGAGCGTGAGGTCCAGCGGCGCAGCGACGAGCACCGGCGTATTGCTCGGCTTGATGTGCACGTTGTGCAGCACGGCGGTGGCCTTGTCGAATTGCCAACCGTTCCAAACGATGTCGGACGCGGAGATGGAGACGGTGCCCAGTTGCCCGACCGACAGGCTGCGGATGTCGAGGTCGGCGTCGATGGCGGTCACCGTCAGCGTCATCTCGCCGGATTTGAGCTTCACGGTCATCCGGCGGCCGACCACCTGTTTGCGCAGCGTGTCGAACAGGCTCTGGTAGGCGCCGGCGGGGCCACTGGTCAGCGCGCTGCCCGCGGCCGACGTCCATAACGACGACAGCGTGTCCAGCGACTTGAACGGGTCCCAATTCGGGAGTGAGTCCCAGCTCGGAAACGAGTCCCAGGATGGGAACGGTCCGGAGTTCGCCATAATCAATCATCGCCGCCGCGTCAACCGACGCGAGGCGGTGTGTGCCGCTGACCGGGAGAACTGTCCGGACCGACTCACGTCGCCTATGCGGTGCCCAGCGACTCCCGGAACCGACGGGCCAGGATGCCGCGGGACGCGCGGGCCCAGGTGAACCCGACGTGCCCGGCGTTGACCCAGTACACGTGCTCTGCGTGCCATGAATCAGCCAGTGCCTCAGACTGTTCGACCGGGATCAGCCGGTCGGCCTTGGCGATGAACAGGGTTCGGTTCTGCGGCGCGACGACGGTCGGCAGCGCGAGCGGGGACACGACCTCGAACACGGTCCGGGCGTCGTCCGACGCAATCACGTCGCGGTACTCCTCGGGCGGTCCGTGGTGGGTCAGCAGCGCCAGCGGATCGGCGAACGGCAGTGCCGCGGCCACGGCGTCGAACCGTTCGAGGCCGGCCAGCACCGTCGTGAGGTAGCCGCCGAGGGACACTCCGTAAAGGCCGACGGGGGCGTCGGTGGTGCTGCGAATCCAGCTCACCAACCGACGAACATCCCACACCGCCTGGGTGATGCCGTGCAGCATCGAGGTCAGATCCAGCGACAGCAGCTGACCGTCAGCGGACTCGCGCCGCGGGCCGTGCAACGGCGAAATCGGCAGTGCCACATTGTATCCGAGCTGGTGGTGCAGGTAATTCGCCCACAGCACGTTCAGATCGAAGCGGGACGACCCCATCCCGAAGCCGTGCAGGATGACGACCCACGGCGCGGGTGAGTCGGGGCGGCGCAACAGTCGGACCGTGACAGTGTCGTTGCGGTCATTGCCGGGCCAACGGTCGGCGCCCAGTTCGACGGCCCGCGCGTCGAACTCCGACGTGAACGACATCGACTCGTGCCCCAACGGTCCGTTGTGGGTGGCCCAATGGAGGACGTCTGCGTCGTGCAGCTTCGGGGGAGTGCGGTGGTACTTCGACGGTTTGGAGATCCATCCGCGCCGCTTGAACAGGGTCGCGGCCTTGTCCAGGTCGGCGGCCAGTCGCTCGGGTGCGGCTTCTGCGGGCAGCTTCGGCTGGCGCAGGCGCATGACGGCGAGCACGGCTTCGTCGATGGCGATGTGGGGCGCCACAGCCATTCGCTGAGTGATGTCCATGGACTCGGGACGACTCACCGGGGACGCGTCAGGAAGCTCATAGTTCCTCAAAGGGGCAGACATCGTTGTCTCCTTTTATGCAGTTGTGCAGGCGACCCGCCCAGATCAGCTCAAGCGAGCTGATCTGGACGAGACCGTGGCTGGTAACCGAAAGCTATTGACCCATCACGTATTTCACAGTGGGGCCGGTGGTCCAGCCACCGTCGACGGCGATCTCGGCGCCGGTGACGTACGACGCCGCCCGCGACAGTAGGTAAGTCACCGCGCCGGCGATCTCGTCGGCCTCGCCGACCCGGCCCATCGGGGTGTTGGGGTAGTTGCCCTCGCCCTGCTGGATACCGACCTGCGCCGTCATGGGCGTGTAGGTCATGCCGGGATGCACCGAGTTGACCCGGATGCGGTCGGTGCCCAGCTCGACGGCAGCAATCTTGCTCAGACCGCGCACCGCCCACTTCGAGGCGCCGTAACCGGCTGTCAGAGCCAGGCCCATCAGACCCGCCGCCGAGGAGATGTTGACGATGGAGCCGCCACCGGCCGCGCGCATCGGCGCGATGACGGCCTGGAGGCCGTTGAAGACGCCGACCAGGTTGACATCGAGCACCGTCCGGAAGTGATCGAGCGGCTCGTGTTCGATGAACTGACCGGTGGAAATGCCGGCGTTATTCACCAGACCGGTGAGCTTGCCGAACTCGGCGACCGTCAGTGCGACGGCAGCGTCCCACTGGGCCCGATCGGTGACATCGAGGTGCGCGTACCGGGCGGCATCCCCGAGTTCGGTGGCCAACTGCTGGCCCTCGTCGTCGAGGACATCAGCGATGACGACCTTGCCGCCGCCGGCCACGATGTGCCGGGCCATGGACGCACCGAGTCCGCGTGAGCCACCGGTGACGATTGCCACCACGTCCGACAAGCTATCCGAATCTGCCATCAGCAACTTCCTTTCAACATCATCAGGGCACCGACCCGCTATCGGACCTGCCCGCGTGTGAAGGCAATCACATCTACTCGGCGTTGCCGGGAGTGCTCCCACCCGGTGGGACTGCGGCTGCGGCTTTTTTGGCGGTCGCCGGCGCGCCCTTCTTGGCAGCGGGCTCTACCCAGCCGGATGCCGCGAGGAGGCGGTCAAGTTCGGCCTTGGCGCCCTCGAGGATCTCCCACGGGTCCTCGACCAGTTCCGGATCAGCCTGAATGCCGACGTCCACGTTGCCGCCGTAGCTGAACACTGTGACGTTGATGCCCATGCCGACGGTCAGCGGACCGACCGGGACGATGTGCTCGATCTTGGCGCCGGCCATATACAGCTGAATCGGCGGGCCGGGGACGTTCGAGACGATGAGGTTGCTGGCCAGCGGCAGCTTGTCCTCCAGCTTGCCGGCGCGGAAACCCTTGAATGCCAGGTTCAGCAGCACCGGCGGCGCGAAGTCGGTCAAGCCGATGGACTGGCCGGCCTGCAGGTCCTCGGCCAGCGCCTTGGCGCTGTTCATGCCGTTGTGGATGGCGGACAGGCGCTCAACCGGATCCTCCACGTCGGTGCACATGGAAGCGGTCATGGTGTGCACGTGGTTGCCGGGCGTCTCGTCGCCTGCGTCGCGGGTGGACATCGGCACGGTGGCCAGGATCGGGGTCTCTGGCAGTTCGTCGCGCTTGGTCAGGTAGGTGCGCAGCGCGCCCGCCACGATGCTCAGGATCACGTCGTTGACCTTGACGTCGAGGCCGTTCTTGACGTGCTTGATCTGTGCCATCGGCAGCGACGTGTACGCGAAGCTGCGGTGCGAGCTCAGCGCACCGTTGAAGCTGGTCCTCGGCGCGCTCATCGGACGTGGCGGCGGGTCGTCGCGCCGCAGGTGGCTGATGGTGGTCACGGCGTTGCGGACCGTCTGGCCCAGGTACTGGACCAGCTTCGGCGGCGTACTTGCCGCGGTGAGAGCGCCCTTGGCGAACAGTTCGAGGCTCGAATGACGTGCCTGCTCATCTTCGTTGGGCAGTTCCACGATCGGCTTGTCGGCGTTGGGCGTCACGTCGCACAGCACCGACGACAAGCCGGCGCCGGAGACTCCGTCGACGATCGAGTGGTGCGTCTTGGCGATGTAGGCGACGCGGCCACCTTCGAGGCCCTCGAGGTACCAGCTCTCCCACAGCGGCTGGTTACGGTTCAGCTGGCGGGCCAGGATTTCGCCGAGGACTTCGGCGAGCTCCTTCGCGCCACCGGGAGCAGGCAGCGCCGCGCGGTGCATGTGGTAGTCGAGCTTGAACGCGGGATCGTCGACCCACACCGGCCGGTCGAGTCCCAGCGGAACCTCTTGGATCCGGCGCCGAAACGACGGTAGGTAGGGCAGCCGGCGAGCCATGTGGTCGCGCAGGTGGTCGAAGTCGAATCCCGGTGCGTCGCTGGGGTCCAGAATCATCAACCCCAGCGTGTGCTGAGGCCATTCGGTGCCCTCCATGGATAGGAACATGGCATCCATGCCGGACAAGCGCTTCACCGAAATACTCCCCTCGTAGGCCACCGACTTGTGGCGGCAATAAGGTATCCAGAACTCAGGTGTCTACAATTGCTACTTCCCAGTCAGCGAGATTGAAATTGCCGGTCTAGCAGGCATTCTTCAGTGATCTATCCCACTACTACTAAGTGAACTGGGTTAGCTGTTTCACTTTTTCCGCGACTGGCGGATAAATGTAGAACTCACGAATTCGGTGAATATATTTTCGCGATTTCAGGTTTTCATGCGGAAAGCGGTCGGGTGCCGGGTTGAGCTGGCGGATCGGCCGCATATCTGGCGAATTTCATGATCCGGCATCCGCGGGCGTGATGCTCTGTTCGAAGCGGAACACATTGTCTGGGTCGTATTTGGCTTTGATGGTGCGCAGCCGGTCGACATTGGCGCCCCAATATGCGTGCTCCCAGTCGGGGATGCCGGCGTTGGGGACATTGGTGTATGCGCCAGTCATGAAGGGCTGCAACGCTTCACCGAATTCAGCGATCCAGGTCAGGCAGGTCTCGGTCAACGCGTCGTCGGATGCGGGTGCGCCGTCCCGGGTGCCCCAACCCGCTCCCGGTTCGGCGTAGAAGAGGGCATTGCGGTGGGCGTAGGCGGCGCCGCCGCGCGGCTCGCTGGTCAGGACGGCGCCCTGCAGGGCGTTGGTGAAGTAGTTGCACGCAGGCGTCGGTGCTTTAGACATGTATGCGCCGACGAGCTGCACGGCCTCCGGTGGGAACGGGGCAGACATGAACTGCGAGAGGAACTTCCAGTTCGCGGGTTCCTCGTCCAGTGGTATCTGAAAGCCGGCGAAGATGTCGGCCCAATCAGAGTCCGCAACTTCGACGCTGGGTGTACCCACGGACAAGATCGGCGCCAGCATCCGTAGCGCCTCGGCCTCCGATCCGGATGCCAGGACGCTGACCATCGCGATCTCGTCGCGCCGGATCTCGAGTTGACTGGTGAGGCGATGATCCCCGAACGGCGCACACCGTTGCCAGGCCTCGAACACCCCGGCCAGGTCGTCGAGTCCGGGCCACCGCGCGACGACGTGAATAGCTTGTGCCAGTGGATGAATCGCGTACGTCATCGACGTGACGATCCCGAAGTTGCCGTTGCCGGCGCCACGCAATGCCCACAGCAGATCGGGGTGGTGAGTGTCGTCGGCGACGATCACTTCGGTATCACCGTGGGCGGAAGCAACGACCACCTCAGCCGAGAGAAGGTTGTCGCACGCCATACCGAAGGCGCGTGTGAGTAAGCCGAAGCCACCCCCGAGGGTTGCGCCGACCAATCCGACAGAGCCCTCGGTCCCCGTCGGTGCCGCGAAGCCGGCCCTGCCCAGCGCTGCCACTGCCTCGGACTGGTTGAGGCCGGCGCCGACCGTGGCGGTCCGTGAGGTGGCGTCGATCGCGGCTGACTTCATGTGGCTGACGTCGATGACCACGCCGCCGTTGACGGTCGACCATCCTTCGAGGCAGTGCCGTCCGCTCCTGGCCCGTACTGGTAGGTCGTGCTGCCGCGCCCAGGTCAGTGCATTGACGACATCGGTTGTCTCCCTGGCAAATACGACGGCGGTGGGCTGGTTGGTGTACAGCAGGTTGAATCCGGTACAGGCTGCGGGATAGTCGGCGTCGGCTGGGCGGACCACTCGGCCGGTGAGCTGGGCGGTCGAGGCGCGTGTCATTGGATCGCTTCCGGCGTCGCGGCGAATTCGTCGATACCCGGCTCGGTGTCGAGGACCTCGCGGTCGAATACCAGCATCTTGACGAAATAGCCGACGCCGGCCGCGATGAGTCCGAGCACGATGAGGCTGGGTACTCGCGCGGAGCCGGGCGTTACGAGCACGAAGACGGCGACGGCCACCCATGCCAGCGCGACACCCGCGATGGGCGCTTCGAAACGGCCCAGGCTGAAGCCACCTTGTTTGCGTTCCAACCGTTTTCGCACCGAAAGGTACAACACGACGATCGCGCCGTAGATCAGCGCCGGCAGGATCGTCGACGCGATGATCAGCTGGATCAGCGCGGATCCGCGCAGCGTCACCATCAGTACGACGCCGACAACCAGGATGAGGATGGTGGCCGGAACCGGTGTCTGGGTGCGCGGATTGACCCGTCGCATCATCTGGTGTGCCGGGAAACGGGCGTCACGGGACATGGCGAAGACCTGCCGCGAGCACGCCGCCATCACCACCATGCCGGCGCCGAACATGGCAAAGGCGATACCGGCCAGGAGAATTCGCTCGACAACCGGGCCGAGTTGATCGCGGATGATCAGGGCGACAGGTGACCCGCTGTGGCTCACCGCGGTGACGTCCTTGATCCCCAGGGTGAGCGCGATCAGGAAGATCAGGCCCGCCAGGCCGGCCGCGACCACCGATGCCACGATGGCGCGCGGCACGCTCTTGAACGGGTCTTTGGCCTCCTCAGCCAGGTTGGCGGCCGAGTCGAAACCGACGAGCGTCGTCAGGCCCATGATCATTCCGGCCATCAGTCCGCCGCCGATGGCGTAGTAGTCGCTGGCGCCGGCCGCGATCCCGCGCGTGGTCAAGTTGGCGACATCGCCGCCACCTTTGACTGCCATAACGATCCCCAGGGCGAGAACGAGCAGCACGACGATGCCGAGTTCCAGCCCCACCGCGCCGGAGGTGACCATGCCGAGCAAGCGGGTGGAGGCGATGACCAGGATGGCCTGGATGATCAGGACCGCCACCGTGATCAGTCGTGCCGTGTCCTCGTTACTGGAGATGCCGAGCAGCGGCATGAGGGCCTGACTGGCGAGCGCGTTGTCCATGGCGACGACGGCGATGGCGAGATACCAGAACGTCAGCCAGCCGAAGAGCCAACCCACTTTCGGGTTGGCCAGCCGCGACGCCCATTGATACGACGACCCGCTGAGGGCGATGCGGGAGGCAAATTGCGCAACGACGAGCGCCACCAGCGTCTGCCCGACCGCCGCGACGACCCACAGCCAGATACCGACAGGCCCCGACGTCTGGAGGAGGTCGTCATAGGTGCCGAAGATGCCGACGGCCACCGAGATGAAGGCGAACGAGATGGCGAAGACTTGGAAACCACCCAGGGTTCTCTTGAGTTCCGGGGTATAGCCGCAGTCGATGCATTCCTCGTCGGCCGTGCCTGGAAGCGCGACACGTTCTGTGGTCATGGCCCGCCCAGCCCTTCGGTAGCCCCCGTGACGCTAATTATCGCTCGGGACAATATTGGGCGCCAGGGGAACTGCGGAAGTTGCTCGAGGTCTATTGCATGGTGGCGGGCGGCACGAAACGACTGCCGTATCGATCGGCGAGTTGGCGCGCGCGGTCATGCAACGCTTCGGTTCCGCCGGGATAGCCGTTGATGAACTGGCGTACCCCGCCGGTCCACGGTGGGAAGCCGATGCCGAAGATGGAACCGATGTTGGCATCCGGGTCGGATTCGATGACGCCGTCGTCGAAGGCCTTCTGGGTCTCGATGACCTGGATGAACATCAGTCGGTCCTGCAGGTCCTGGAATGATGCGGCGGGTTCACGGGTTGTATTCCATTGTCCGCGTAGGCTATTCCAGAGCGTGGTCCGTTTGCCGTCGGCGTAGTCGTAGAACCCGGCCCTGCCCTGTTTGCCGGTGCGGCCGAATTGATCCATCAGCGTGGCGATGACCTCGGCGGCCACTGCCCGTTGCGAGCAGCCTTTCGGCGACAGTGACAGTGCCGCAGTGATTCTCGATACCGTCGCGCATTACTTCGCCAACAACCAACGCGCCGATCGGACGGCGCAAGCCATGCATCTGCACACCAACACCGTTCGGTACCGCCTGCACCGCTACGAGGAACTCAGCGATGCGGATCTCAATGATCCCGGGCGGGCGCTGGAGATCTGGTGGGCGCTGCAACGTCGCCGGGTACTCGCCAGCGCACGGCCCACCGCGTCGCCCCTGTCGTGACTTGAAACCTGAGCATGCCGTCCTGTGGCCAATCCGTAACTAACCTTTGACCGAATTATTGACGCGCCGTGCACATTTGGGTGCTGACCTGCTCATATCATGACTCTGTTCAACCATGCGGCCAGCGAAAAAGGGGTCGGATAGATGCGGGTGTTTGTGCACGGTGTCCTCGCCGTGGTTGTGGTCGCTACGACCACGACCGGAGGAGCAATTGGTATCGAGACCGCCGGTATTCGTCTGCCGGTGGGCTCGATCATCGAATCGGCGGAGCCGACGCAGGGACGCCCGGTGGGCATCGCGCATCCGATTGTCGTGACCTTCAAGCAACCCGTCGTCAACCGTACGGCCGCGGAGCGGGCCCTGGATGTAACGACGACGTCGGCCATGACGGGCAAGTTCCAATGGCTGGATAACAAAGTGGTGCAATGGGTTCCGGACAAGTACTGGCCCGCGCACAGCACCATCAAGCTGACGGTCGGCGGCATGCCGATGGCCTTCAGCACTGGTCCGGCTGTCGTCGGTACTGCGCATATCGCGGACCACACCTTCACCGTGACGGTTGACGGTCAGACTCCGCCGGATATGCCGGCGCCACACCACCTTCCGCATCTTGGTCAGCCCGGCGTGCTGCTGGCGTCGATGGGTCGACCGCCGTATGACACTCCGCTCGGCCGTTACACGGTATTGGCGAAAGACCGTACGGTGACTATGGATTCGAGCACGGTGGGCATCCCCGTCAGCGATCCTGACGGCTACTTGACCGAGGTCGACTACGCAGTTCGTATCTCGAATCGCGGCCTCTACGTGCACTCTGCCCCGTGGGCGGTCGAGTCGATGGGCTTCGAGAACGTCAGCCATGGCTGTATCAGCCTGCTGCCGGCCGAGGCCGAGTGGTACTTCAACACCGTCAACGTCGGCGATCCGGTAATCGTCGAAGAATAGCCTGCGCCGCAGGCGGTTTCGCACTCCCAGACTCGTTGCCCCTGCGGCCACGGCTTCCGCTACTCGTAGAACTGCGCCCTGAGCGCAGGGTCAAAGCGCCTCGTGGGTCCGCGAGTGGTCGAGCCTGAGTCTGGAGTGTTCGCCACTCGCACAACTGCGCCCTGACTGCCGGGGCCACGAATGCATAAAGCACCCGAGCCGCGAGGGCTCGGGTGCTTCTGGGTAAGTGGTTGTGCGACTTACCGGTTCAGCCCTGAGGGCCGGGCTGGGTCGGCAGATTGGGCGTCGGGCCGCCGGCGTCGGCGGGCCGGACCGTCCGGGCCTCCTTGCCTTCGGCGATACCGCCCATGTCCATCGGGACCGCGACGGGCGCGGCGGCGATCGGGGCGGCAATCGGGATGGGTGCGCCGAGCGGCAGCCCTGCGGGCACCGGCGGCACGACGGGCGGTACGACGGCGGGGACGGGCGGGACGACGGCGGGAACCACCGGCGGGACGGCCGCGGGGACGACAGGCCCGACGATTCCCGAGGACGCGATGGCGGGCGCACCGCATGGGGCACCAGCTGCCGCGGCGGCTACCGGCGCACCCCCCGCGGCAGGCGCTACGGCGGCGCCGGCGTCGCAGTTGTATCCGCCAGTCTTCAGGGGAACTGCGTACGCGGTCGGGCTCAACGCCACGACGGTCGCGCACACACCAGTGCTGGCAACTATTTTCACAGCGATTCGACCAAAGCTGATCATCACCGGCGTCTCCTTGAACGTGCCCTTAAATTACAGCGCCGAAAATTTGCGCAGCTGAACCGTAGGGCACCGCGGGGAGTCGGGGCTAGACATGTTTTCAATCGGATGCGTGCTCGATATTGGACTGAGCCGCGGCTGTGACCGCGCCGTATCAATCGGCTTAGAGTCTCCTCAGAAGCCTATTAGGCGTCGCCGATTGCGGGTTTGACGTCGCTGTGGACTCAGCAAATTTTGACGCCTGTTTACCCTCAGACGCTCGCTGCGGCGGTGGCTTCGCGGCGGGTCAGTTCCTGGTCGGCGCGACGCTCCACGAGAAGGGGGACGAAGTCGCGAATCTTGCTGCCCGCGAACTGGGCACGAGCACCTTCGACGGCGGCGGTGACGTCGGCCGCAGATAAGGTCGCGAACTTGGCCGCGAGGCGGGTCTCGATCTCGACGCATGCCTCTTGCTCGGTTCTTGCGACCATGTCATCGATCCTTCTGTGCATAGTCGACGGCTGTCAATACGGCGGAGGTGAGGTGTTGGCGAACTAACATCACCGCTGCGCTCGGCCTGGGAGCACAGCAACCCGAGCAGCGCGTCGCGCGCCGCCCTCGTCGTCTGCCGGTATCGTTTCCGACGCCGAAATCGATTGCGCGAGAATAGAATGCACTCAATGGGCCACCGCGCATTGGTTGAATTGTTCTTGTCTTCGAGCGGTGGCGTTTTCCGTGAGGTAGCTTGAGTAATGCAAGCCTGACCGGGGCGCTTAATGAGCGTGTTTGGCGTCGACATGAAAACAACCGCACCCTAGTGGTGCCTGGAGTTCAGCTGTGCAAACGACGAATACGCTTTTATGTGACACCGGATTAGCGCCTGACGGCTGCGTTGTGGTGATCGAAGATGCGGGTGCCAATGGCAGTGCCGGAGCTTATGTCCATTTAGATATCGACTACGAGCAGTACCTGCCTCAGCCGGCGCTGTGGGTGCACACGATGAGCATGCATGAGTGCGATCTGGTCGGCCGTCTAGTGCATGTGAAGGTATTGACCGGCCCTGATCGTGATGGGCTGGGTGAATTGGCCTACGACGGGCAGCTGACGGTGCCCAGCGGGATCATCGCTGTGGGCGACGTTCGGGACCCTGGTCGCCAATTGTTGTGCGGATCGCCGACGACCCTTGATGTGAGTGTGTTTGTCGATACCGAGATTCACGGTGCACATTTCGACAATCCAATGGGCGAATATCCGGTATCGGGCCCGAGTGACGTCAACATCCTGCTGCGTGGCGACCCCGGATTCACGTATGCCGCGGGAGCCGTCGTCTGCGGGTGAGCGCTTTGCTGGAATTACCGGAGCTTGTTATGGCTAGCGGTGCCTCAATGCGCTGATGCCCTCGTCAAGGGCGGCCTCCAGATAAGTCAGGTCGCCGGTGGCGAGCATGATGCCGACTCCGCCCTGGATGCCGGCGAGCAGCGCGGCTGCCGCGACGTGCGGGTTGACGGTGCGCGCGATCTTGTCCTGTTGTTGCATCGCGATGATTCCGTCGGCGATGGCGCCGCTCCATGAGTTGATCAGTTCGGTGGTGACCGCCTGCGCACCGCTACTGGCGCGGCCGATCTCCGACATCAGCACCGCGATCGGGCAGCTCTGACCCTGCCGGCGGTACCGCTCGACGACGACATCCCGCCAGCGCTGCCACGCCGCCCACGAGGTCAGCGAACCGAGGTGAGGCTGTTGATCGTCGAGGACCCGCTGCGATTCGAGTGTCGCGACGGCCAGCAACAACTGTTCTTTGCCGCGCGGGAAGTAGTGGAAGATCTGGCTTTTCGAAGTTCGGGTGCGCGCCATGACGTCTTCGATGGTGGTCTGTGCGATGCCGCGTTCCCGGATCTCGGCGGCAGCACCGTCGATGATGCGGGCTCGGGTGGCCTGCCCTTTGGTGGTTAGTTTCTGGACTTGCGGGTCCATTTTGTCCGGTGAAGCATATGGACTCATGAGTCCAAACGTTACGCGGTTGTCGGGCCGCACAGCACTTGTCACGGGTTCCACCGGCGGTCTCGGGATCGCCATCGCACGTAGATTGGCCGCCGAAGGCGCCCACGTTGTGGTCAGCGGCCGCAATGCAGAGCGCGGTGCGGAGCTGGTGGCCACGATCCGATCGGCCGGCGCCGAGGCGTCGTTCGTCGCTGCAGATCTGGCAGGCGGCGACGGAGCGATCCGAGCCCTGGCTGAAAGTGCCGCAGAAGCTGTGGGCGGGCAGCTGGACATCTTGGTGAACAACGCCGCAACGCTGTTGATGCCCACCCCGACCAGCGATGTCGCCCCGGCGGTGCTGCGAGCGGCGTTCGAGGTCAACGTCTTTGCGCCATTCCTGCTCACCGGTGTCATCGCCTCGGAGATGGCGCGCAATGGCCGCGGCGCTGTGGTGAACATCGGATCGATCACCGGACTGCGCGGGGCCAGCGGTTCGGCGATCTACAACTCCAACAAGGCGGCCATCCATTCGCTCACTACGTCCTGGGCCGACGAGTACGGACCTTTCGGAGTGCGGGTCAACGCGGTCGCACCGGGGCCGATCGCGACCGAACGGCAAGAGGAGTTCGCGGACCACATCAAACCGGTGCTGGACCGGTTGCCTTCCCGGCGGATGAGTACGCCGGAGGAAGTGGCTGCATCGGTGGCGTTTCTGGCCAGTGACGATGCGGCGAATATCCACGGTGCGATCCTCAGTGTGGATGGTGGGTGGTCGGCGATCTAGCGGGTGACGAGTGAGTAAGAGCCCTGCGTGACAGTCAGTATCTCTGAAGTAGATGCAAACCATCGAAATCTATCGTTGGACACGATGTGTAGCGCCGGTTGAGATGTATGGAGTAAACCGCGATGGCGAATCGTGGGGATGGCACCCAGACGCACGGGAAGGAACGGCGAACCGTGACCGGTTTGAGTAGAAGGCAGTTCGGCTTCATCGCGACCGCGGCAGTTGGCGCCGCATCGTTGGCGGCGTGCGGTTCGTCGCCGGAGTCGCCGTCGACCGACAAGGCGACGCCGCCGCCCGCTCCGGCGCACAACCTGAATCCGGTGAAGCAGGTCCGCGCCGGTGACCTCAACGTGGGCTACGTAGAAGCGGGGCCTGCGGACGGTCGGCCGGTGATCCTGCTGCACGGCTGGCCGTACGACATCCACAGTTACGCAGACGTTTCCGCGACGTTGGCCGACCAGGGATTCCGGGTGATCGTGCCGTATCTGCGCGGCTTCGGCTCCACGAGCTTCCTGACGAACACCACAGTCCGCAACGGTCAGCAGGCTGCGTTGGCCGCCGACGTCGTCGCGCTGATGGACGCACTGAACATCCCGCAGGCAATCGTGGGTGGCTTCGACTGGGGTGGCCGCTCGGCCAATGCTGTGGCCGCCCTATGGCCCCAACGGGTTTCGGGACTTGTCGCGGTCAGTGGATACATCGTGGTGAACCGGGCGGCCAACTTGGCGCCGCTGGATCCGGAGGCCGAACTCGGGTGGTGGTACCAGTACTACTTCGCGACGCCGCGCGGCGAACTCGGATATCGGCAGAACACCAAGGCGTTCAACCGGCTCATCTGGTCGAAGGCATCGCCGCTCTGGCACTTCACCGATGCGACCTACGGTCTCAGTGCGGGGGCGTTCGACAACCCCGACCACGTCGCCATCGTGATCCACAACTACCGGTGGCGGCTCAGCCTCGCTGAGGGTGAAAGCCGTTATGACGCAGATGAACAGCGTCTACAAGCCAAGCCGTCGATCCACGTCCCGACGATAACCATCGGCAGCGACTTCGACGGCGCGGCGAAAGACGGAGCGGGATACCGCGCGATGTACACCGGGCCCTACGAACACCGGGTGCTCGACGGCATCGGGCACAACGTGCCGCAAGAGGCGCCCGCGCAGTTCGCGAACGCAGTGATCGACGTGAATCGCATGTCGTCCCGTTGACCGCTCCGGGCCGGATTGTGCCGCAACCTATTCGACGAAAGGCGACATCATCGATGGCGATCATCGACGTTCCGACCAAGGCCAGCCGTAACCTGATGCCTCAGCTGACCGGATGGCGGTTGACCTGGGTGCTGGTTCTGGCGATCGCGGTCTTTGCCACCACGGTGGCGGTGGCTGCGGGCGGGGTGGCCGGGGCCAACGAGGGCATCAGGATCACCGCGAGGACCTCGGCCGTGCTGTTTCTGTTGGCATTCACGGCCTCGGCGGCCTATCGACTGTGGCCCAATGACGCCACCAAGTGGGTGCGTCGTAATCGGCGCTATCTCGGCGTCGCCTTCGCCGGCTCGCATCTGGTCCACGCCGGATTCATCGTCGCGTCAGTGGTCCTGAGCAGTGCACGCTTCAAAGCCGGGGTGGAGCGCACCCCGCACGCCGTGTACGTTCTCGACACGATTGCGTACGGATTCATTCTTGCGATGGCAATCACTTCGTTCGACCGGATTGCCAAGCAGATGCAGTACGCCACCTGGCGACGGCTCCATGTCATCGGCAGTTACGTGATCTGGTTGACCTTTTTCGTAGCCTACTGGCGCCGCGGGATCACCTACCCGCTGTTCTACGGGCCCTTCCTGCTGATTATCTTGGCGGCCTTGGTGATTCGTTCGGTAGGCAAAGTCAAGCGCAAGCACGCAGCGGCCGACGACTGACTCGCCGTGCGCTGGGCGTCCGTCTGCGGGCGATTACCGGCCGGCCAGGCTCCGGCTGATCACGAGCCGCTGAATCTGGTTGGTGCCCTCGAAGATCTGCATGATCTTGGCCTCGCGCATGAAGCGCTCGACCCGGTAGTCGCGGGTGTACCCGGCGCCGCCGAACACCTGGACGGCGTCTGTGGTGACCTTCATCGCGGCGTCGGTCGCGACCAGCTTGGCGACGGAGGCATTGCGCGAGTAGGGGAGTCCGGCATCGCGGCGACGCGCAGCGTCCAGGTAGGTGGCCCGCGCCGAGTCGACCGCGGCGGCCATGTCGGCTAGCAGGAACCCGAGGCCCTGGTGGTCGATGATCTTGCGGCCGAAGGTCGTTCGCTCCTGTGCGTAGGCAACCGCCTGATCCAGTGCAGACTGAGCCAGGCCGACGGCCACGGCCGCGACACCCAGCCGGCCGGCGTCGAGTGCGCTGAAGGCGATGGACAAGCCCTGTCCTTCAGCGCCGAGCCGGCGCTCGGCGGGCAGGATGACGCCGTCGTAGTGCGCGGTGGTGGTGGGGACCGCATGCAGGCCCATCTTCTCCTCGGGCCGCCCGAAGGTCAGTCCCTCGGCGTCCGCGGGGACCAGGAAGCACGAAATCCCTTGGGAGCCTTCGCCGGTGCGGGCGAATAGCGTGTAGAAGTCGGCGAGTCCACCATGGGTGATCCAGGCTTTCGATCCGGTGATCCGATATCCGTCGTCGATGGGCTCGGCCTTGCAGGCGAGTGCCGCGGCGTCGGAACCAGCCTGCGGCTCGGACAAGCTGTACGCGCCAACGAGGTTGCCGTTCAACATCTCTGGGAGCCAGCGCTGCCGCTGCTCGTCGGTGCCGAAGGTCATCAGCGGATGGCACGACAGGCTGTGGACGCTGACTGCGATGGCTACCGAGGCCCACCGGGCGGCGAGTTCTTCGAGCACCTGGAGGTAAACCTCGTAGGGCTGGCCGCCGCCGCCCCACTCCTCGGGGTACGGCAGGCTCAGCAGCCCGGCCTCGCCGAGGGTTTTGAACACCCCGTCGGGGTACGTCTCGTCCTTCTCGTGCTTGTCGACGATGGGGTCCAGCACCTTGTCCGCGATGTCGCGGGTGAGTTCGATCAGCGCGTGCGCTTCGTCGTTGGGCAAGAGGCGATCGACAGGCATCTGAGCTCCATGGATACGAGGAGTGGTACTGAATTACGTCTCAGAGTACTGTTTTGATAGTACTGAGTAAAGGTCGGCAGTACTATCAGGCTGTGAGCGCGCACACCTCCCCGGCCTTCGGCACCCGTCGGCGTACCGAGTTGTTCGACGCCCTCATCGCGTTGTTCCTCGACGAGGGATTCGCGCACCTCACTCTTGACGACATCGCCGGGCGGCTGCGGTGCTCGAAGTCCACGCTGTACACGCTGGCCGGTAGCAAGGAACAGCTGGTCCGCGCCGCCACGGTGCAGTTTTTCCGTCAGGCCACCGACGACGTCGAACGGCTGGTGGCTGACGTCGATGGGGCCAGGGCCCGGATTACGGCCTATCTGTCTGCCGTGGGATCAGTGTTGGACGCCGCGTCGGATCAATTCATGGCGGATCTGGACGCCTTTGCCCCCGCGCGCAGCGTCTATGAAAAGAACACGCAGATCGCCGCGGGCCGGGTGCAGCAGATGATCGCCGAGGGTGTCGCGAGCGGCGAATTCCGTGATGTCCATGCAGCTTTCGCGGCAGACCTGGCGTCGACCATGATGGTGCGCATCCAGCAGCGTCGGGTCCGCGAGAGCACCGGGCTCGACGACGCGAGCGCGTATCGCGAGCTCGCCGCAATCCTCACTGCCGGCATTAACGCCTGATCTGGCGGCCTGACATCACCGTCCGACATAGTGTTGGTTGCAACTCGATAAGCATGCCCCACCGGCCGGATCCAGATCAGTAGCCTCGTGCAGTGGACCGCCGAACCGCTCTCAAGCTGCCGCTGCTGCTGGCAGCGGGTTCCGCCGTGGCCGGGTTCTCTGGACCGTTTCTGGCCTCCGCGGCAGGCGCGCGCTGGACGCCTGACCGCGCCAACAGCTGGTACCAGGGGCAGGGTTGGCTGGTCGGCGGCAACTACATCACCTCGACCGCGGTCAATCAGCTGGAAATGTTCCAGCCCGGCACCTACGACCCCGGCCGCATCAACGCCGAACTCAGCGCCGCCCGCTGGTTCGGCTTCAACACCGTCCGCGTCTTTTTGCACGACCTGCTGTGGGTACAGGATCCGCAGGGCTTTTCGCAGCGTCTAAACCAGTTCGTCGGCATCGCGGCGAACCACGGCATCAAACCGCTGCTCGTATTCTTCGATTCGTGCTGGGACCCGCATCCCAGGCCCGGTGTGCAGCGCGCTCCGACACCGGGTGTGCACAACTCGGGCTGGGTGCAGAGTCCGGGCGCGGACCGGCTCGGCGACCCGAGTTATCGTGGCACACTGCAGAATTACGTCACCAGTGTGATGACCCAGTTCCGCAACGACACCCGGGTCCTCGGCTGGGACTTGTGGAACGAGCCCGATAACCCGGCCAAGGTGTACAGCAAGGTCGAGCGCAGCGACAAGATCCAGCTGGTGACCGACCTGCTGCCACAGGTATTCGCATGGGCGCGGGCCGTCGACCCCGTGCAGCCACTGACAAGCGGTGTGTGGCAAGGCGGTTGGGCCGATCCCGCGAAGCGCAGCGCCATCGCCTCGATCCAACTGGACAACTCGGACATCATTTCGTTCCACAGCTATGCCAAGCCCGCGGACTTTTCGGCCCGGATCGATGAGCTCACCCCGCTGGGCCGGCCCATCGTATGCACCGAATACCTGGCTCGAAACCAGGGCAGCACCGTCGAGGGCATCCTGCCAATCGCCAAGCAGCGCAATGTCGGTGCTTACAGCTGGGGACTCGTGGCCGGCAAGACGCAGACGTACTTCCCGTGGGATTCCTGGGATCACCCCTATCCGTCGGAGCCGAAAGTCTGGTTCAGCGACCTGCTGTACCCGAACGGGCGGGCCTACCGCGACAGTGAGGTTCTAACCGTCCGCAAGCTGGCCGGGGTGCCCGGCCAGGCCTAGCCGTCAGTGGCTGGCGAAGTACACGATCAGCTGCGCCTGGATCTCACCGCAGAGGACACCGAGCACCGAACCGAGCACGACGACGATCCACTCGTCGTCCTTGAACGCGGGCCGGAGCAGATTTTCGAAAGCCAGGTTGTCCAGCACCATCATCTTCTCGACCATCACGTTCTCGAGGTCGAGGCGGTCCCGCATGTATCCCTCGATGTACGTGGATGTTTCGGGCAATTTTGCGATGATCGAATCGGTGATCTGCTTCTTCATGTCCACGTACTGGCGGCCGCCGACGGACTTGATGACCTTGCCGGTGAAGCCCATCTGGGTGTCGATGGTCTGGCTGATCTCGGTCGCGATCATGTCGAAGAACCGGTCCGACGAGGGACCGTTCATCATGCTCTCCATGATGGCCTGCGGGGTGAAGATTTCGCGTGCCATGAGCGCCGCATAGCCCTCGACCACCTGCTTGCGTTCCCGCTGGAAGACGCCCTGCCACTTCATCCCGAGGAAGACGTTCTTGCGTTCGAGCGGCCGGAAGATCATCTGCAGACCGATGTAGTCAGTGAGACCACCGGTAATGAGGCCGAAGAGCGGCAACGTCCACGGCTTGCCGGTGAAACCGAACACCACCGTCTGGATCAGACCGATCACGAAGCCGAACACGAGGCCGGACATGATCAGGAACTTGAAGGCAGGTTTGCCGATGTCCTGGAAAACGGTGTTGAGTGTGACCTTGTCGCGCACCAGGTTGGTGACGACCATGTGCTTGATATCGAAGATCTGGTCGACCTGATCGCGAATCTTTTCGAACATCGCGGCCATGGCCACCGGGATGCGCTTCTCGACGTTCTTGACGACGACGTCCTTGATCTGGTCTGGCGTCGCCCGCCAGACCTGCGGCTGGAACGACATCATGATGGTGTCGACCATCTCCGCGGAGGTCTGTCTCAAGGGCTCGGCGAGCTCTTTGACCAACTCATTCGGATCGATCTTGTCGAACATCTCCTCGGGTTTGAGGATTTCCGACGTCAACGAATCAACCGCAACCGCAGCCATTTTCGGTGCGCGCTTGGGAATCTGGCCCTGCCAACCGAGGAACGGCGGAATGCCCTTGAACTCGACGGGATAGAACATCATCTTCAAGGCCATGATCTTGGTGATCCAGCCGACGAATGCGGCGCCCAACGGGATCGTGACGTACGCCCACCATTGGTAGTGGGAGAACGCGTTCGCCAACATGTCTGACATTTAGGTGCCCCCCACTGGTCACGGCTTACGGATTGCCGGAGATACGTTAACCGGCGACCACGTGGGAGAAGACTAACGGGCGCGTCAGATCCGCAACGAGGGATCGCGTATTTTGCTCAGTTGGCCAAACGGCGGCGCGAATCGTCCACAATGCGACCGTTATCCACGCATGACAACGGCCGCGACTGGGCTACTGGGCGATGGCCCTACTAGTCGAAGACCGTCGTGCCGTTTGCTGTGTCGTACCCGATGTAGATCGAGTTCGTCTGGAACGGCTGTGCCCCGGTGTTCATCAGCGATGCGTTGTAGGCATCGGTGGTGGCCACCGGCGAGTTCGTCGACGTCGTCTTGTAGGTGTAGAGCAGGTTGCCGCTGCTGTCGTATACCGAGACGACGGTGCCGTCGGGCAGGCCGGAACCCGCGATGGTCGACGGCAGCGTGCCGGTGACACCGCCCGAGTCGATCAGCAGGTTGATCGGGGTGTTCGTCCCGTTCACGGTGACCGAACCGATGACGTTCGGGGATCCCGACGTCGTGACCCGGGCAGGCAGCGGGTTGGGACCGAACTGCAGTGTTCCGGCGCGTTCGTCGATGTAGATGCCGTTCTTCAGGTCGCCCGGCAGTGCGGTGGTCACCAGGCTCGGCCCCGGGCCGACCGCGTTGGTGCCGATGCCGAGGACACCGACGACGCCGTTGGCGGACAGGAAGTTGTTGAAGGCGGCTTGCTGAGTCGGGTCGGTGATGACGTCGACGGTGGTGGGCGCGGTGACGATGCCGTTCCCGAAGTCGACGGTGGTGTTGTACTCGCCGTAGTTGTAGGTCAGGCCGCCGCTGTAGGCGCCGGTGCCGGAACCGACCGAGTTGCCGAGGCCCGTCGAACCGACGTTGTTGCCGCTGATGACCAGGCCCGACGAGCCGGTGTCGACCAATACCGGCACCTTCTGACCGCCGTTCACCGAGATGTAGACGATGGGCTCAGTGCCTGCGTACATGGTCAGTGGAACGGACCCGTAGACCCGGCCGTTGACGGCGGCCTGCGAAATCAGGGACTTGACGGCCGCATCCCCGGTTCCGGAGTTCGCGGCGTTGAGTGCCCCCACAGCCATGCCGGGCAGCGATTCATTCCAGTTCAGCGCGGCCAGCGCAAACCCGCCCAGCCAGCTGTTGGCGTTGTTCTGATAGAACGACATGGCACCGGCGTTGCCATTGAGGTACGAGTTCAGCTCCCAGCTGGCGATCGACAGCTGGAACTGCGTGCCGGCCGCGGCGAAGCCCGCCCACCAGTTGCCCTTGCCCCACGTGTCCGCATTGAGCGTCGCCTGCGCGCTGGAGATTTCCTGCAGCGCGGTCTGCACGTACTGCGTCGTCGTCTCGGTCTGGCCCGACTGCCAGATCACGGTAGGCGCCGGCGTGAGAGCTGTTGCCGGAGTCGGAGTTCCGGGGGTGGCGAGCAACCCCTTCAGGGTCTGGCTCGTACCGACGGCCGCGGCCGCCACGGTTTGTTCGGTGCTCTGGGCGGCCGCGCCCAACGCCTGGCCGATGGCGGCGAACACCGACAGGATTCCGGAGAGGCCGGTGGTCCCCGTCGACGGCGCCTTCGTGGTGCTGGTCGTGTGCGTCGTGGTGCTTGCGGCGGACGTCACGGCAGCGGCGGCGGAGACCGGGGCGGTCGTGACTGCGGGTGTGACCGCCGGCTGAGGTGCCGCGGGGGTGGCAACGGGCGCAACAGCAGCGTGCGATGGCGCAGACGGCGTGGCCGGCGTCACGGCCGCGGCAACCGGCTTGACCGCGGCCGCGGTCTTGGGTGCCGGGCTGTCATCGTTGGCCGCGATGAGGTGCTTGGGGGTCTCCTTGGGCGCCAATTTGTTGGCGATGGATTCCGCTGCGTTGGAGGGCTTTGCGTGCGCACCCGTGGTCGACGCGGGGTGGGTCTTGGCCTCGGATCCGGGCGACGCGTCGGTCGTGTTCTTGTTGGCCGGCGCGCTGCTGGAGTGCGCCGACGAATCCGCATCGGGCGCCGCGCTCGCGACGGCCGCGCTGCCGAACAGCGCTGCGCTCACGCCGACGGCTGCTACGCCGGTGCCGAGCCATGTCGATACTGCCAACGTCCGGTGCTCCGGGTGACGATGTTTGCCAGCCATTTCGGGTCCTCCCACGTCTCGCCGCGCGGTCGCTTGACCCCGGCAGAACTAACCGTTTGCCGAATTAGCGCACAGGAGTCTGTCAGGCCGAAGTAGAAGCGCGGTACTGGTAGGAAATTGACAGTGACGAGTTGGCGTCGCGGCAGCTTAGAGGTCGAAGACGGTGGCCCCGTTGGCGGTGGAGTAGTCGATGTAGATGCGGTTGTGCAGGAACGGCATGGCGCCCGTGTTCGACAGGTTGGCGTTGTAGTCGTCCGTGGTGGCCACCGGCTGATATGACGACGTCGTCTTGTAGCTGTAGAGCAGGTTGCCGGCGGCGTCGTACACCGAGATCGGGGTGCCGACGGGCACCAGGTAGTAGGCCACCGTGCCGTCGCGATTCTTGACGGGCACCATGTTGGGGCCCACCACCATCGACGGGAGGGTGCCGGTGACGCCGCCGGAGTCGATCAGCAAGTTGATCGGCGTGTTCGTCCCGTTGATGGTGACCGAACCGATCACGTTCGGTGACCCCGACAGTGTCACGCGGGCCGGCAGTGGGTTGGGGCCGAAGGTCAGCTTCCGTCCGGCCTCATCGATGTAAATGCCGTTCTTCAAGGCGCCGGGCAGACCGGTGGTGACCAGCCCCGGTCCGGGGCCCACTGCGTTGGTGCCGACACCCAGGACACCCACGACGCCGTTGTTCTGCAGGAACGTCGCGAAGTCGGCCTGCTGTTTCGCGTCGGTGATGATGTTCACCGAGGTGGGCGTCGTGGCGATGCCACTGCCGAAGTCCACGGTGGTGTTGTAGGTGTTGAAGCTGTAATTCAGCCCTCCGCTGTAGCCGCCGGAACCGGTCCCCACGGAATTGCCCAAGCCGGTCTTGCCGACGTTGTTGTAGTTGACCACCAGCCCGGACGACCCGGTGTCGACCAGCACCTTGATCTTCGGCCCGCCGTTGACCGAGATGGTGACGATGGGCTCGACGCCCGCGTACATGGACAACGGCACCGTGGCATAGATCCGGCTGTTGGTGGTGGCCTGGACGATGACGGCCTTGATGTCAGGGTTGGCGGACCAATAGCGCGCCGCCTTCAGCGCCGCCACAGCCTGACCGGGCAGCGCCTCGTTCTGCTTCAGCGCCGCCAGTGCCGACGCACTGGTGGGATTCGCCGCGTAGTTGTCCATCAGGGTCTGCTGGTTCGCCTGATATTTAGTGAGGTACGACGTGGCCAGCCCGAGCTGGTAGCGCGAGAACCAGGTGTTCCATCCGGTACCGAGGAGTGCGCGCGCATCTTGGATTTGGCCGAGCGCGGTCTGCACGTATTGGTCGGCGGTGACGGTCTGACCCGGTTGCCATGTTTCGGTGGGCGCGGGCGTGAGAGCTGCTGTGGCGCTGGTCTTTCCGGGTCCGGTGGCCGGCGCTGGCTTGACACCGAACAGTCGGCTGATGGTCTGGCTGGTGCCGGTCACGGAACCGGCGAGGCTTTCCTCGGTGGCCAATGCGGCCGAACCCAATGCCTGGCCGACGGCGGCGAGTACCGAGAGAATTCCGGAGACATTGACGGGAGTGGTCGGCGATGTCACCTTGCTGACCGTCTTGGTAGTCGTATTCGGAATGGAACTGATTGCAGCGGTGGATGTTTCGACGGTCGCGACGCTGACCTTCGGGGCCACTGGAGTCGACGGCTCCGGGTTCGATGCCGCCGCTGCCACCACTGCGGGCGACGAACTCGGCGTTACCTTCGTCGGTTTGGCTGCCGCGGCCGTCTTCAGTGGATTCTTGGTCGACGGATTGTCAGCGGTTTCCTGGGCTGCGGCAGGCGGAACATTCGTGCTTGTTCCGGCATTCGAGCGGTCGGTGTTGTTCGCGCGGCGATTGCGGGTGGGCTTCGGGGTGTTGTCGGTGTCCGTCTTGGCGGCCGCGCTGGTCGAGGTGTCAGGGTCCGACGAGGCGGTGGGGGCCGTGGGGGTCGTGGGGGTCTTAGCATCGGGCGCGGATGCGTTGCCCTTCTTGTCTTTTTGGTTCTTTTCGGCAGGAGTCTTGGTGGCGGGTGCCTTACTGGGCCGCGCCGGCGATGACGATGACGAGTCTCCGCCTGCCGACGGGGTGGCGCTAGCGACGGCCGCGCTGCCGAGCAGCGCCGCACTGACCCCGACGGCCGCCACTCCAGTGCCCAGCCACGTCGATACCGCTAACTTCCGGCGGTGCGAGTGACGGTGTGCGCCAGCCATTTCGGGTCCTCCAGCTTGTCGTCGCGCGGCCACCAGGGCCCGGCAGATCTCCCGCTGCCGCGGATTTGACCGCATAGCAGTGTGGAAGACCGGCGGAGGGCCGCAGTTCTGACAGCAAGTTAGCAGCTGCAGGACAGGAGCGAGAGGGTTCTGGCAAAGTTTTTTGCCAGACGCGTCAATACTCTGGAGGTTGGCAAACAGGGGCGCGCGGTGCCGGTAGACGGCGTGGCCTCACTCCATGGCAAGGCAGTGGGTGAGGTGAGTCCGGCAAATCGGCCACGGGTTAGCATCTCCCGACGTAAATTTGGGATCCGAAGCGCCATTGCGCCGTGTCCGTGACGCTTTCGAGGGGAGCTGTAGTGGCTTGGGTTGTTGGCAAACTCGGGTGCCGCGCGTTGCAGCGCGTGCTGACCGTGTTGGTTCCGCTCGCGGTCGTGTGCGCGTACGCCGCGCAGTTGGTGCAGCCCGTCGTCCACACGGCGGTGACGCCCACCTCGGAAATCGTGTCGGCACCGTCGACCATCGGGATCGCAGATTCCAGCCTGTACGGAATGTCGCAGCAAGACATCGACACCACGCTGGACATGCTGCAGTCCATGGGCGTGCAGGACGTCCGCGTCTTCATCCCGTGGATCTACACCGAGCCGCTGAAGGGTGTGTACAACTGGGCGCCCATCGACGCGATCATGAACGCGGCGAAGGCGCGCAACATGGGCGTACTTGCCATGGTCAACAGCACGCCGCTCTGGGCAGGAACCGCGGGAACCATCCCGGGCGCACAGACTCCCGACCCGACGGCGTACGCGAATTTCATGGGCAAGGTCGCGGCGCGATACGCCAAGACGGTCTCGGCCTACGAGGTGTGGAACGAAGTCAACTGTGTCTGCTTCTACGACCCGGTCTCGCCGCAGAGTTATACCGATCTGTTGAAGGCCGCCTACCCGGCGATCAAAGCGGCTGATCCGTCGGCGACAGTCATTGCGGCCGGGCTGGGCGCGGTCTTCAGCCTTGGCGGCATCACCATGAACCCGGTGGATTACGTGAACGCGATGTACGCCGCCGGAGCCAAGGGCTTCTTCGACGCACTGGCGTTCCATCCGTACCAAGAGTCCATGCCATTCTCCGACGGTCAGGGTGTTCCGCTGTCGCCGTACACGCAGATTCAGAAGATCTATGACCTCATGGTGGCCAATGGCGATGCTGCCAAGAAGATCTGGCTCACCGAGTACGGCGTCCCGACCAATAACGTCAGTGAGCAGACGCAGGCCGACTTCATCAAGAACCTCATCGATACGTGGCAGTCAATGTCCTTCGGTGGACCGATTTTCATCTACACGACCCGCGACGGTCAGCCCGGCAGCGGTTACTTCGGAATCTTCGATGCGAACTGGGTGCCGAAGGAAGCAGCGTTCGTCATTGCGCAGGAAATCTTGCGGCTCAATGGCGTCGGCGGGGTCGAGGGCATCGCGGCACGCATACTGGCCGCCTTGCGGCTGGCGGTCGGGGCGGTCGTGGACGTGATCGCCAACGTCGGGAAGGCGGTGGTGAAAGTCGCGGACGCGGCCTGGACTGCGTTCGTCAACGTCACGAAAGCGGTGACGCAAGCAGTGGTCAACACGGTCAAATGGGTGACCAACGCCGTGGTCCAAGGCGTGAAATGGGTTGCCAACACGGCGGTTGACGTGACGAAGGCCGTGGTCGCCGGGATCACGAACGTGATCCAGAAGATCGGCGACATCATCCGCCCGCCGGCTGCGGCGGTGCCCCCGACCACGCTGAATGCGATGGCTGCGATGAAAGAAGCTGCCGCAGCGCTGGATCCGGCCAAGACGCCGGACACCGTGAAGCCGAATGTGACTGCGGCGCTGAAGACCACCGCCACGGACAAGGGTGTGCAGGGCTCAGGCAGCGAGATCAAGGGCAGCGAGATCAAGGGCACCGAGACGAAGACCGTTGAGGTGAAAGCGCCTGAGGCGAAGGACCCCGAGAAGACGGTGCCTGAGGTGAAGACGCCTGACGCCAAGGGGCCGGCGAGTGCTGAGCCCGATCCCACGACGCCACCCGCCAAGGACGGGCCGACGTCGGGTGCCGACGGCAAAACATCTGCGAGTCCAAAGGATTCGTCGGATCCGAAGAAGGATCAGCCGAAGCCCGATGTGCCGAAGCGGGACAAGGGCAAGAAGCCCGGGCAGGGTGCGAAGGGCGACAGCGCGTCGTCGAACAACGACTCGTCCGACGACATCTCGAAGGGCGCGGCGAAGGGTGATGAGGCGCCGAAGCTGAAGCCGAAGTCGAAGCCGGCGAAGAGTGCTGCCGCTGCCGCTGCCGGCACCGCTGAGCAGGGAGCCAAGTCCGACCAGGGCTGAATCACACCAGGTCGTCGACTGGACTACCCAATTGTGTTGTGGCCGGGGCATAAAGGCTGACCGTCTGGGTCTTGCCCTTGAGCGGCACGGCCGGTCTGGCCACCGTATCCGCACGCGCCGCGGGGCTCAGTAGTTCCCAGGTGTGCTGGCTCAGCAGGATCGTGTCGCCAGTCTGCCGCGTTGCCGATTCGACGCGCGCCGCCACGTTGACAGGGTCGCCGATCACCGTGAAGTCGAATCGGCCGGAGCCACCGAGGTTTCCGGCGACGACGGTGCCGGAGTTCAGGCCGATGCCGACGTCGGGATCACCGTCGCGGTCGTGGAGAGTGGCGGCGATGTCGCGGGCGGCGGCCAAGGCTCGGTCCGCATGGTCCGAACACCGTTGTGGCACACCGAATACCGCGAGCAAGCCGTCGCCGATGAACTTGTCCACGTATCCGCCGTGCTGCCCGACGATCGGCACGACGGCCGCGAACAACCGGTTCAGCATGGCGACCACTTCACGGGCCGGATGCTGCTCGGAGTAGCCGGTGAATCCGCGTACGTCCATGAACAGCGCGGTGATCTCCACTTCCTCGCCGTTGGCCAGGCGGTCGCCGCCCTCGGTGAGGATCAGTTCGACGATTGCGGGATCCAGGTACGTGCCGAACGCGGTGCGAATGCGTTCCCGCTCGGCCAGGCCTTCGGTCATGTCGTTGAATCCTGCGGCGAGCAAGCCGATTTCGTCGGTGCTGGTGATCGGTACCCGGACGGAGAAGTCGCCGTCGCCGACCCGGTCAGCCGCGGTGTGCAGGTCCCGGAGCGGTTCGGTGACCGATCGGGTGACCAAGAGCAGGAGCGGAGCGGCGACGGTCAGGGAGATGACCGCCGACAGGCTGACCCCGATCGCTAACGAGCGAATGGTGTGCGGGCCGACGAGTCCGGCGACGATGGTGCCGGCCAGCACTGCGATCAACGGGATGGTGCCGAGGAGCCGGTACGCCAACCCGACGCGAACTCGCACCGGACCGCCGAAGTCTTTGACGTGCCGACTGATGTCGGCCAGCACCGGCCGCATCATTTGCTCGGTGAGCATGGACCGCAGCACCAGCCAGTAGAACCGGAACAGCACGGCACCGGGGATGAACAGCAGGATGGTGACCGCAGGCAGGTGCAGCAGCCGGATCAGCACGACGATCCACAGCAGGTTGAGTCCCGCGAGGAAGGCCAGCGACAACGGCCGCAGCATGGGTGCCAACGGAACCTCGGCTGCCGTCCGCCAGATGTCGGCAGCGTCGGCTGAGGCTGGCTCGTCGAACCAATGCTGCAGTGTGCGCAAGTGCGGTGCGATCGCCGCAAAGGTCACTGCATCGTCGATCAGATAGATCGTCGCGCCCATGGCCGTAAGGATCAGCAGGTCGGTGCCGGTCAAACTGGGCGCGAACAATCGCACGAACTGCGGTCCTGCGACCGCCCAAATCAGCGATGCACTGATGAAGACGAGCAGGAGCGCGCGTCGTTGCAGCCTGATCCCGCCGTACTGGTACGGCCGTGCCAACAGGCGCAGCACGAGCAGACGGGTCGGCGGGTCGTACGTGGCCACGTTGTCCTCCGGCTCAGGAGCGTGTGCTCATCTTCCCGTGCCGTATCCGCATTTGTCTCCGGTACGCGCACCACCTATTGCGCGAGCAGACACAAAACTGTCGCGTTTCCAACGAAACGCGACAGTTTTACGTCTGCTCGCGAGGGCTCTAGATGTACTGACCTGAGAGGTCTAGACCAGCTCGCGCAGTTCCTCGATCAGCTTGACCCGGTCGGCGGTCGTCGCGCCCATCGGCACCACGTTCAGCACCGTCACACCGGACTCGCGGAACGCCGCCACGCGTTCCTTCACGAACTCCCGGCTGCCGATCAGTGAGATGTCCCGAACCAGTTCGTCGGGAACAACTTTCGCGGCACCGTCCTTGTCGCCGGCCAGGTACAGCTCCTGGATCCGGTCGGCCTCAGCGCCGTAGCCGTACTTGGTGGCCACGTTGTGATAGAAGTTCTTGCCCTTGGCGCCCATACCGCCGATGTACAGCGCGATGTGAGGCTTGATGAACTCGCGCATCCCCTCGACGTTGTCGCCGATGGCGAGCGCCGGTCCGGCGTAGATGTCCATGGGCGGAAGCGCGGCGTCACGCTTGGCGTACCCGGCGTCGAGAGCGTCGCCCCAGACGTCCTTTGCCTTTTCCGGCATGTAGAAGATGGGCTGCCAGCCCTCGGCGATCTCCGCGGCCAGCTCGACGTTCTTCGGCCCGAGCGCAGCCAACAGCACCGGAATGCGTTCGCGCACAGGGTGGTTGATCAGCTTGAGTGACTTACCCAGCCCGGTGCCCTGACCCTCCGGGAGCGGGATGGTGTAGTGCTTGCCCTGGTACTGGAGTCGCTCACGACGCCACACCTGGCGGCAGATCTCGACGACCTCGCGGGTGCGTCCGATCGGATTGTCATAGGGCACACCGTGGAAGCCTTCGATCACCTGCGGGCCGGAAGCGCCGAGGCCCAGGATGTACCGGCCGTCGGACACGTAGTCGAGGCCGGCGGCCGTCATGGCGGTCAGGGTCGGGGTGCGCGTGTAGAGCTGCAGGATGCCGGAGGCCAACTCGACGCGCTCGGTCGCGGCGGCCAGGTAACCGAGTGCGCTGATCGCGTCGAACGAGTACGCCTCAGGGACGAAAACGACGTCCAGCCCGGCCTTTTCGAGGTCAGTGACCTCGGAGACAACCTCTTTGAAGCCGCCGGCGTAGTTGATGCCGAGACCGATCTTCATGCTCACTGCTCCTTCGCTGCGGCCTGCATGGCTTCCGCGGCCTCGGCCTGGATCTGTGGGAACTGGGCGCCCATCGCCTCCGACAGTGCCATCGCGCCCGACAGCGGCCGAATCATGACCATGAAGTCGTCGATCAGGCCGTCCTCGTTGAGGTGGATGAAGTCACAACCATTGACCGTCTTGCCGTTCACGGTCGCCTCGAAAACCAAAGCGTGGCTGCTGGTTTCAGGATCGTTGATCTCGCGGACATAGCGGAAGTCCTCGAACACCCGCATCACTCCGCGCAGGATCGCAGCGGTGATGGGCTTGCCGGGGTAGGGCTTGAAGGCAACGGGGCTGGTGAAGACGACGTCGTCGGCCAGGCAGGACGCCATCGCGGCGGGGTCGTGGGCCTCGACGGCCTTGCGGAATGCCTGCATCGCATACCTCACATAGTCAATTAGTTGAGTAGGTATCGGTGACGCTAGCCGCAGAAACTCATCATGTCTATATGTGACTAATCACTTTGTTGACTACTAGACTGCCGGGCATGGCTCTGCGCGACGCCGTGTTGGCGGCCCTGCTCGACAGTGAGGCCTCCGGCTATGACCTGGCCAAGGGCTTCGACGCGTCGGTCGCCAACTTCTGGATGGCCACGCCGCAGCAGCTGTACCGGGAACTCGACCGTCTCGCGGCTGACGGGTTGATCGAGGCCCGCGTCGTCGAGCAGGAACGGCGGCCCAATAAGCGGATGTTCACGCTGACCGACGCGGGCCGCGCCGCGGTACATGAGTTCACCGAGGCGACGCCCAAGCCGTTGGCCATGCGGGACGACCTGCTGGTGCAGGTATCGGCCGTCGACGGTGGCAATCCCGATGCGGTGTGTACAGGATTGCGGGAGCGAATCCGTTGGACCACAGAGCAACTCGAGCGCTATGAACGGATGCGCAACCGATTGCTGAGTGGACGCAGTGAGACAAAGTTCCTCGCCGAGGCGGATCGGGTGGGTCCCTATCTGACGTTGATGCGCGGCATCTCGTTCGAGCAGGAGAACCTGCGGTGGGCCCAAGAGGCGCTGGAGGTCATCGAGCGGCGACTGTCTCGGCGATAAAATCGGGCATGCCCGTCTGGGAGCTGGGTCCGGCGCAGATGATGGTCGTCGGCGCGTTCGGTGACCTGGACATTCACCATCATCCAGCGGTGCAGGTCGGCGTCGGGCTGACCAGCCCGTTGACCGTTAGATCTGACGCGGATGCACCCCGCAGTGGCCGGGTGGTCGTCATAGCCAGTGGAACCGGTCACGCTGTGCGATCCGAATCCGGTGACCAGGTATGCGCGCTGTATCTCGCGCCGCATACCTGGCCTGGAGTGGCGCTGCACGCCAAGAGCCTCCGTGAGGCCCGTGATGGCATCTGGTTTCCGTCCGTCGGTCGGCAGCTGGCGCAGGCTGTCGCGACGGCGCTCGAGTCGGATCCGGAGTCGGCCGCAGCGACGCTGATCGACGGCTTGTGCGGCGACCCTGCGCCAGCGCCCGGACTGCACCCACAGCTGAGTCGCGCATTGGACCTGATCTACAACCGCACAACCGATTCCGTGGATCTGGCCTCGGTTGCCCGTGAGATGGCGATGTCGCCCGACTATCTCGGTCGTCTGTGCCGTCAGCAGACGGGGGTGTCCTTCTCGGCGGTTACCCGGTGGGCGAGACTGCTGTCCGGTTTGAAGCATCTCGCCGACGGTGAGCAGGTCACCGACGCAGCGCATCTGGCGGGCTTCGCGGACGGGTCCCACGCCAACCGGGTGTGTCGCGAGATGACCGGAGCTCCGCCGTCGGATATCGCCCGCGCGCTGCGTAATTCGACGGATCCGTCCAAGCCATAACCGCATGGTCGGCGAAATACTCTCCAGGACACTATGAAAAGGAGAGCGTCGTGCCGGTGATGTCCAAAGTCGAGCGGGCTTTTTGTTGCGGTGCCATGTGGCGGATCACCACCGGTGCAGTTCTCGACATGCTGCCCACCGATCGACTGGCGGGCCAGCTTCTCGAAATCGGTTCCGGCGGTGGCGCAATCGCTGAGGGGTTGTCGAAGTCCCGTCCCGGGCTGTCCATCACCGCGACCGACCTGGACCCGGTGATGGTGGATGCGGCGACCCGCAGGCTGAAGAACAACCCCGACGTGACCGTGCGGAGCGCCGACGCGACCCGGCTGCCGTTCGAGGATGACTCGTTCGACTCGGTGGTGAGCTGCTTGATGCTGCACCACGTCATCGAGTGGGAGTTGGCCGTCGCTGAGATCGCCCGCGTGCTCAAACCTGGCGGAGTGTTCGTTGGCTACGACCTGACCCGGACGCCCGTTTCAACGGCGATCCACCGCGTGGACCGGTCCCCGTTCCGGTTGTTGAACCCCGACGAATTGGCTGCCGAGGGGCAGCGCATTGGGCTTCGTGTCGATACGAGTACCAAGATGGTTGGTCACCTCATGCAGTTCAGTGCCACCGCTGCCTGAAGCTGCACGCGTTACGACGCCGACGGGGGAGTAGGGCTGACGGGGGTGCCGCCGATGAAGTCGTCCCAGTGCCGCCGGACCGGTCCCCAGCGTTCGTCGAATGCCGCAGCGCGCTGCTTGGCGCGTTCCAGCTTGGCGCCCGAGTAACGCCGACGGGCCCACGGAGACGTCGGTCGAGCCAGCCGGATCGCGCCGAACCAGGTGATCGGGGCGACGAACAAGCCGAACAACGCCATCGGGTACTTGCCTTTGAGCGCCGTGATCACCACCAGGGTCAGGTGGGAGACGAGCCAAACTGTTGCGACCAGCCGGGCCGCGTTAGAGCTCTCGGCCAGTCGGTCCAGCTTCACCGGAGAGACGCCGACCGCGGCCAGGCCCACGCAGCCCGCAGCCAACGTCACCACGTTGAGCGACAACTGGCCTTCCTGCGACCAGTAGACGTCCTGCAGCCGGAAGAGCATCGCGAACTCGTCGAGTACCAGCGACGCACCGATGCCGACGAGCACGCCGGAGACGTAGGTCCACACCGACAGCGGCGGGGAGCCGACTGCCATGAATGCGCCGAGGATCAGGATCAGCACACCGGGCGTCGAGTGATGCATGTGCACGCCACCGTTGTCGATGTCGTGGAAGGGGCCCTTGCCGGCCCGGATCAGCCGGGTGATGGTGCGGGTCGCGACGAAGGTGATGACGAAGGCGGTGAAGCTCAATAACAATGGGCCCTTGTAGCCGTAGACCACCTCGTCGTGCCACCAGATGCCAAGCCAAGACATCAAAGAAGCCTATGCGCGACCAGCCCCGGCAATACTGGCTTGCAGCACACTGCCAGGTGCACTGAAGGAATTGGCGTAAGGGAGGAATGCATGCGAGGTCTGGTCAACTGCGGAGCGACAGTTGCGGCGGTGGTGCTGGTCGCCGGTTGTGGAGGCGGCACCGAGCAGTCGGGTCCGACCTCGTCGTCTGCCAAACCGGCGACCTCCAGCACTACGACGCCGCCGCCGGCGATCGTCGCTCCGGCGCAGCTGAAGCCCGGGAAATATCCGACGACGCCGCACCCGCCCTACGGCACGGCGACCACGCCGGAAGTCGGCGCCCGGGTCGAAGCCCAACAGCTGGCCGGCTATGTGGTGGGGCCGTGGGCCGTTGACAGCACGCTCACCGAGCCTTATCTGGCAACGTATTACGTGATCGACCAGCCGAACGTGCTGGCGCAGTTCGGGCCGCAGAACATGGCCGACGCCGCCGCGAAACACAACCTCATCGACGGATTCGGTTCGGTGCGGCAATCCGCGGCGAAGGCCGTGTTGTTCAACACCGTATTGCGTTTCGCTGAACCGGCCGATGCCACTGCCGCGGTGACGGACATGAACGCCGCTGAGATGCAGCTCAATATTCGCGGCGCGGCACCGAAAACCGTTGCGGTCCCGGGGCATCCGGACGCGCTGGCATCGGTCTATGACATCGATGCGCGCGGCGTGAAGCTGACCACCGTCCGGTCCTTCACCGCGCATGGGCCGTACGTTTTCATGCAGCTCGCGCAATCGCCCGATGGGCCGGATCCGGCTATCGCTTTGGTGGACAAAACGATACGAGCGCAGATCGACGCCATCGAACCCTTTAAACCGGCCATGCCGCCGACTGCGGCGCAGATCGATCCGACAGGGTTGTTGGCGTTGACCTTGCTGGTGGACTCCGCGACCTCTGCGCAGAACGCGGTGTACTCAGGTACGGGGGCATTGCATTTCCAAAGCAACCCCAGCTCCTCGACGCGGGTGTTCCAGGACAACGGGGTCACGGGCTACGTGCGCGGGAAGACCAGTGTGTACCAGTCGAAGGACCCGGCGTCGGCGGTGAACGTCGCGAATGCCTTCGGTAAAGAGGTGTCGGTCGACGGGACGAAGGCTGCCGATCCGGTGCCGGCGCTACCGCTGAGTCGGTGCATTCTGTTGGCCAACCCGCAGCAGTTCTACTGCACCGCTCCGGCGGGCAACTACGTGGTCGAAGCGCGCGGTACCGACGTGAACGATGTCCACGAACAGGTTGCCGCCCAATACATTCTGTTGACCGCTAAGTCTTAGCGGAGCCCGTCAACGACACGCCGGCGGCCGACTGCAGCACGCAGATGACGGTGCTGGGCAGTGGCGTGTGCCCGGTGCGGTCCATGTTCGAGTCGATCAGATAGCTCGAGGTGTAGCGGGCGGCCTGGCTGGTGTACGTGGCCAGGCCTGCTGCGCACCGCTGATCGGCGACACCGGCAATTGCGTCATTGACCGCGACGTTGGCGCGCAGGAACACCTCGGCAATGTGGGGCGCCGAGCAGGCGACCAGGGTCACGTCGACCACGCTGGGATCGCTCGGCGGCGGGGTGCTGAGGCAGTCGCCGACCTGCAGGTCGACCCACTTGGCTTGATGGGCCGGGGGCACGATGGGCACGATCGGGCGCGGTGCCGGCGCTGGGGTGTCGGACGTGGTGGTTGGCGGTGGGCTGGGCGTGCTTGTTGACGGTGTCGCAGACGTATTCGAGCCACAGGCCGCGAGTAGCGACACTGCCGCGACCTGCCAGGCGAGCCGATGCGGACGAATGGGCATGCCGGCCATGATAGTGCTTTGGGGCGGCAATCACGTTGACATTCAACATGATTGCCGCCCCAAAGTGGCGGTCAGTTCTGGCCCCAAACTCCGTACGGCACAGACGGATTGGTGCCGAAGGGAACGTAAGGGTTAGCGCCGCCCAAGACGGCGTTCTGCGGGTACACCGGCACGGGACCCGGCAGCGCCACGGTGCCGCTGTTATCTGCCAACGCTGGGGTAGCCAGGCCGATGGCGGCTACGGCCAGTGCGCCCGAGACCAATCCGGCGAAAGTGATGTTCTTCATTTCATTGCCTCCTGTGCTGCGGTTCTGGCAGACATAACGGGCTGCCAGTGCAGCGTCATCCCAGGTGGCGCAATGTTTACCACCGTTGGCAGGATCGAGGTCAGAGGCGGCTGAGCAAAGTGCCGACGCCGGGGCCGGCGAGTTCTTCGGCGGCTTGCCTGCGGCCGGACATGGCCAGCATCAGAGCTTCGCCGGTGCCGGTGACGTCGGGTCCGTCGCCGTGCTGCCAGTCGATGTCGTTGGCCCGCAAGCGAAGTCCTCTGATGCGCCGCCCCGCTCCGAGGCGTGGATTACCGGGGATCAGCGGCAGGATGCGGCGCAGGCGCTCTACGGGAACGATTCTGGGACGGCTGAGGGCCCGGCGGATGTCCTGGTGGTGAATGGTGCCGTCGACCAAACCGATCATGCCGCCGAATCCTGCGGTCAGGCCGCTGGGGCGAAGATGTTGGTTGAAGAACGCGAGCAGCTCATCCGTGGACATCGTGGTGTACTCGGCGACCCCGACCTCGTTGGCGCGCACCACCCGACCCTTCGCGAAGCGCTTGAGCAAGCCGGCGATACCGAGAGTGTCGTAGCTGATCACGTGCGCGACAACGTCTTTCACTGTCCAGCCGGCGCACAGTGACTCGGTGCGCCAGTCTTCGGGAGTCAGCGTGGCCAGGAATTCAGCAAGGTCGGAGCGCTCCTGTTGAGCGAGATCCATGAGCGACGGTTCGCCGGCGCTCATCGCGCTGCGTCCTGTGCGACGACGTCACGGTAGCGCGCAAAGTACAGCGGCCATCCGGCGTCACCGCCGACCCCGTCCGCCACCGACGGCCAGCCGTCACCGTGCCGCTCAAGGTGCCGGTGTTCGAGCTCGACGCGAGTGGCGTCGGCGCCTTCGGGAGTGAATCGGACCTCGACCTCACTGGTTCGGCTCGGGTCGGATTCAATCTGCCAGGTGGGGCCGATATCCCATGAGAAGACAACGCGATTCGGCGGTTCGTAGACCAGGACGCGTGCCCACTCACAGCGACTGCCGTCGGCCCCGACGTCGTAGATGTGGCCACCGACGTGCGGCTCGAACACCGTTTGCGTGATGGGGGCCGAGAGCAGGTTGTGTTCGCGGGGTTTGATGGCGTCGAACCGGTCGACGAAGATGGCGAATGCCCGGTCAATCGGTGCGTTGACGACGACGCTCTTGCGGATGGGTTCGACCTCGGTCGGCATCACTTCGGTTGCTCCTCCTGCTCGACGATGACCTTGTACGCGTCCAGCGCCTGGTCCCAGAAGACGTCCAATTCGGCCCGGAGTGCGGCGATGCCCTGAGGGTCGACGTGATAGAGGCGTCGCGTCCCGACCGCTCGATCACGCACCAGCCCAGCGCATTTGAGCACTTTGAGGTGCTGCGAGACCGCTGGCCGGCTGATCGGGAGTTCGCGCGCCAACTCGCCCACCGCCAGCGGCCCTGCGGCCAACCGCTTGACGATGGCCCGGCGCGAGCCGTCAGCGAGAGCGGCCCACGGATCTGCCGATGGGTAAGTCATCACGAACGGTAACTCTACGCTTACCGATGGGCGGCGTCGAGGGAAGTTAGCCGTCGATCAGGGTTCGCAGCACCCGCCTGAGCTCGCCGGTTGGATCAGCCGGCAGCCTCTCGGCACGCCAGGCGATGAAGGCATCGGGTCGAATCAGCAGAGCGCCGTCGGGCTGCAGATCGGTCGCGGTGAGCCACGCTTTCTGGTCAGCCGCCGAAATCACGTGCACTGCAACATCATTCGATGCGGCACCGGACCAGGCGTCGGTGTCCTCGGTCGTCAACAGCGTGAATCCGGTGCCGACGAGATCGAGGGTGGAGACCCGCCCGTCCTGCAGCCACACGTGCGGTACCCGAGTGCCCGGCTGGCCGCGCAATTCGGTGACCAGGTCTAGCGGTGCGCGGGTGGGTGCGGTGTCGGAGATGACGGCAGCGGACCGGTATTGATAGCCCGCCAGCAGCGCAAACATCGGTTCTTCCTCGTCGGCCTCCAGCTCAGCGTCCATATCGAGGAGTTTGAGCACCGGCCCGGTCATCGACTGCCGGCTGCTGAACGCCCCGACTGGATGCCGTTCGTCGTGGTAGCTCGCCAACAGTCCGGGCCCAGCCCGGCCACGGAGCACCGCGGCCAGCTTCCACGCCAGATTGTCGGCGCTCTGAATCGCGACGTTGGCACCGCCGGCCCGGAACGGCGGCATCGCGTGCGCAGAATCGCCGACGAGGAACGTGCGTCCGCAGGTGAAGGTGTCGGCGACACGTTGGTGTGGCTGCCAGGGTGCGATGTCGATGATCTCGATGTCGATGGGCTCACCCACCGCGGCCAGGATCAGCTCGCGGCAGCGTTGCTCGGTGAACTGGTCTGCGGACTGCCCGCGCTGCGGAAAGTAGGTGGTGATGAAGACGCACAGATCGCCGTCGGACGGCACGAAAATCCCGTCCACGTCAGGGTTTTTCACCTGGACGCTGGCGCCGTCACCCAGGTGCGAAACGAATCGCTGCCAAGGGCCGCGAAAGTAGACGAACACCACGTATATGGGCACTACGTCGAGACCCGAGGTGCCGATGCCGAGGCCTCCGCGGATGCGGCTGTGCACGCCGTCGGCGGCCACCAGGTACTCGCTGCGGACCGAGGTGGTTTCGCTGGAACCGATCTCGCGCAGCACTGCGTTGACGCCGGACGCGTCCTGATCGACGGACACCAACTCGATGCCATACCGCACTTCGCCGCCCCTAGTTCTGATGTGGTGCACCAGCATTGGCTCCAGCCGGCTCTGCGGGCAGTACTGGATCACGGGTTCGGGGCTGAGTTCGTCCAAGCCTGCGAAGAGGGCGCCGAGGTCGATGGCGGGCAACTCCTCGGCGCTGTTGAGCGCCGGTTTGACCACCATGTCTGGGGTATCGGCCCCGACGGCGTGCACCTCGCGGGACAGGCCCAGCCCACGCAGGATCTCCAAGGTGCGGAAACTCAGGTTGCGGGCCTTGGGGTAGCGGAAGACTTCCTGGCGTTTCTCGACCACGAGCGACTTGACGCCGTGCTTGTCCAGCAGTGCGGCGGTAGCGAGTCCCGCCGCGCCTGCGCCGACGATCAGGACGGGCGTGTGTTGGGTAGCCATGTGACCTCCCGAACTTGAATGGAACTTATTAGTTCCATTCAACGGTGACACGGTTCCCCGTCTCGTGCAACCCCTGGCTGTTAGGCCGGTGGCGTGGTGGCCAGCGGCAGGACCACGTCGTCCAACACCCGCCGGACGTAGATGCGGTCGACGGGCCGCCCGGAGATCATCCGCAGGATGTTGAGCCCGAGGACGGTGTCGGGCAGCAGCGCCAGGTCGCGCGCGGCTGAGATCTCGCCGCGGGTGACGGCGCGATCCAGGACTGAGCGCAGCACCTGGCGCGGCACGCTCAGCACCAGGTCGTCGAGCGCGGCCGCCAGCACGGGGTCGCGCATTGCCGCTGTCGCCACCCCGATCACCACGCGAAACATGTCAATTTCCTTGGCGCTGTACTCGGGAACGGCGTCGACAAGGGCGTCCAGGTCGCCGCGCAGCGTGCCGGTATCGGGCGCAGGTGCCGGCCCGAGTGAACGTCTCCAGTGCGCGATGGCTTCAGCGACCACCTCGCCCTTCGATGACCAGCGCCGGTAGATCGCGGCCTTCCCGACGCCGGCACGCGTGGCCAGATCGTCCATCGTCATCCGGTCGTAGCCCAACTCGGCGACAGCTGCCAGCGTCGCGTCGAGGATGGTGCCCTCCAACGTCGGATTCCAGCGACCCGCGGCACGCTTGGGGGCTCGGGTGGCCGGCATCAATACTCCTCGCCTCAGCGGAACAACTTAGTTCCGTAACTGTAGAGCGTTAGGTCGGCGGTGTCAGGGAGCTGGCCGTTACCATCGCAATAACCGCGACGTCAGGAGGCCGGGATGCCCGAATACACCGTCGGCGACTACTTGCTGGACCGGCTCGCTGAGCTAGGGGTTTCCGAGGTGTTCGGTGTCCCAGGCGATTTCAACCTCGAACTGCTGGACCATGTGGTCGCACATCCGGATATCCGGTGGGTCGGCAACGCCAACGAACTCAACGCCGGATACGCCGCCGACGGCTACGGCAGGCTGCGGGGCATGGCGGCGCTGATCACCACGTTCGGCGTCGGCGAGTTGTCCGCGGCGAATGCGATCGCCGGCAGTTATGCCGAACATGTGCCGGTGGTGCACATCGTCGGCACGCCGTCGTTGGATGTGCAGGGCTCCCGCCGGGTGATTCACCATTCGCTCGGCGACGGCGACTTCGAACACTTCTTGCGAATCTCTCGCGAAATAACCTGTGCCCAAGCCAAACTCGTACCGGCCACCGCGACGCGGGAGATCGATCGCGTGCTGTCCGAGGTGCGGGAGCGCAAGCTGCCCGGCTATCTCATGCTGGCGACCGATGTGGCGCGGTTCCCGGTGGAGCCGCCGACGGGTCCACTGCCGCGGTACACCAGCGGCACGAGTCCGCGGGCGCTGGCGCTGTTCACCGAAGCCGCGTCCCGGCTCATCGGTGAGCACCAGCTGACGGTATTGGCCGACTTGTTGGTGCATCGGCTCGAAGCTGTCCCGCAACTGGAGGCGCTACTGGCCGCCGATGTCGTGCCGCACGCCACGTTGATGTGGGGCAAGAGCCTGGTCGACGAATCCGCACCGGAGTTCCTCGGCATCTACGCGGGAACGTCGAGCCATGAGTCGGTCCGCCGGGCCATCGAAGAGGCGCCGGTGTTGGTCACTGCGGGAGTGCAGTTCACCGATATGGTCAGCGCCTCGTTCACCCAGCAGATCGACCAGGCGCGCACCATCGACATCGGGCCCAACCAGAGCACCGTCGCGGGCGAAGTCTTTGCGCCACTGGACATGTCGGCGGCCCTCGACGCGGTGACCGGCATCTTGAAAGACAGGCCCACGCGGTCCCCCGCGGTGCCGCGGCCAGTGTCGGAGGTGCCGGAGCCGGTGCTTGATCCGGACCATCCACTCACTCAGAAAGCTTTGTGGGACAAGGTCTGTGGCGCGCTGACTCCGGGCAACGTGGTCCTGGCCGAACAGGGCACGTCGTACTACGGCATGGCTCGGCACCGACTGCCCAGCGGAGTCGCGTTCATCGGTCAGCCCTTGTGGGCGTCCATCGGTTACACGCTGCCTGCCGCGCTGGGGGCGGGCCTGGCTGCGCGGGACCGTCGTCCGGTGCTGTTGATCGGGGACGGCGCCGCGCAGTTGACCATTCAGGAACTCGGCCAGTTCGGGCGCGAAGGCGTGCCCGCGGTGGTGATCCTGGTGAACAACGACGGCTACACCGTCGAGCGGGCGATCCACGGGCCGAGCGCGCCGTACAACGACATCGTGCAGTGGCAGTGGCGCGACCTGCCGGCCGCGCTCGGCGTGCGAAACCCGTTGTCGCACCGGGCGACAACGTGCGGCGAGCTGGATGCCGCCTTGGCTGACGCGGCAGCACATCCGGACGACATGGTTTTCATCGAAGTCGTGGTGAGTGCCTTGGATGTGCCGCCGCTGCTGGAGGAACTCGCCGACGCGATCGCTACCGCGAACAAGTCGGCCGGGAACCCCGGAAGCTGACGGCGGATTACCGACGCGCCTTGTCCGGGCCCATGTAGGCGTCGGCCCAGGCGCCGATGATCCGTCCCGCGCGTTTGGCCTGACCGGGTCCAGTGAGTAGATGCTCGGACCCCTCGAGCGACACGAAACTGCGCGGATGGCGAGCGGTCTGGAAGATGCGGCTGGCGTTCTCGATGCCGACGGTGTTGTCGGTGGGGGAGTGCAGGATCAGCAACGGCAGCTTGAGGCCGCGAATCTTGTCATCGATTTCAGCGGTCCGCACATCCTCGACGAAGTCGCGCTTGAGGGTGAGCTCGCGACCGCCGACCATCCACTGGGCACTGCCGTTGGCCATCACGCACTCGAGCACGTCGTCGTACTGCTTCTCGACATGTGACGGGTCGATGGGTGCGCCGACCGTCACCACCGCGCGGACCTCGGGCGCCTGCCGCGCCCCGGACAGCACCGAGGCCCCGCCGAACGAGTGTCCGACCAGCAGGTGCGACGGAGTGCCGCGCTCTGCCATGAACTTGCAGGCCTCGATGACGTCGTTGGTCTTGTGGGTGAACGAACCGTCGCCCCAGTGCCCTTCCGAGTCGCCCAGCCCGATGGCGTCGAACCGGAGCATCCCGATGCCGTCGGACGCCAGCTGCTTGCAGATGCGGGCTGCCGCGGGGGAGTCCTTGCCGAGGGTGAAGCCGTGAGCGAAGACGCCCCAGCCGCGCGGGGTGCCTTCGGGGAGGTCGATGATGCCGGCCAACATGGGGCCGGTGGAACTCGGGAACTTGACGCGTTCAGCCATGCGAGGGGTTTATCACGTCGAGCAAGCCGGATGTGGCCGATTCTTTGCTGGAGGCCATCGGTAAGGTGGAGGTTTCACGGGAAACACGACCTGCGGGTCGTAGCGGTCAGAGACGCCTGCAGCCCCGTATGCAGTCCTGAGATCCGGAGCAGATTCGTGACCCTGAACACTATCGCCTTCGAACTGGTCCCGTCGAATATTGAGCGTGGTCCCCAGTTTGCGGTCGACGAGGCGCACAAGGTGCTGCTCAACGCTGCGGCCGTGGGTATTGAGGGCCGGATTCGGCACGTGATGATCCCCGGGATGATCGAGGAAGACGGCGATCGGCCCATCGAGATGAAGCCGAAGATGGACGTCCTCGACTTCTGGCAGTTGATGAAGCCGGAGCTGCCGGGCATGCGCGGACTGTGCACCCAGGTGACCTCGTTCCTCGATGAGGACGCGCTCACGAAGCGGCTGAGCGTGCTGCAGGACGCCGACTTCGACGGCATCGCCTTCGTCGGCGTGCCGCGCACCATGACCGACGGTGAGGGCGCGGGCGTCGCCCCGACCGACGCGTTGACGATTTACCGGGACCAGGTGCCCAACCGCGGCGTCATCTTGATCCCGACGCGCGACGGCGAGCATGGCCGCTTCAACTTCAAGTGCGACCAGGGCGCGACCTACGGCATGACCCAGCTGCTGTACTCGGACGCGATCGTCGGATTCTTGAAGGAATTCGCTGCGACCACGTCGCATCGGCCCGAAATTCTGCTGTCGTTCGGGTTCGTCCCCAAGATGGAGTCCAAGGTCGGCCTGATCAATTGGCTGATCCAGGATGCCGGTAATCCGTTGGTGGCCGCCGAGCAGGAGTTCGTGACGCGGCTGGCCGGCGAGGAGCCGGCGGTCAAGCGGGCGTTGATGCTCGACTTGTACAAGCGCGTCATCGACGGTGTCGGCGAGCTCGGCTTCCCCATCAGCATTCACCTGGAAGCCGCGTACGGGGTGTCCAAGCCGGCGTTCGAGACGTTCGCCGAGATGCTGGCCTACTGGGCGCCGGATCAGGGCTGAGCGCTACAGCGCGACTTGGCGGACCACGGTGAGCCGTCGTCGCTGGATGCGCCACCCGGCGTCGGTACGGACCAGCTCGTCGTCGTAGAAGCCGGTCGCGTTGACGTCAGAAGTCTTGTGCGGCTTGGCTTCCCTCGCGATGAGTAGTACGTCGACGTAGGTGCGGGCAGTGGCGGTGTCGCCGTCGATCTCGATGGCGTGATTGCTCAGCCGGTGCAGGGTGTGCTCGAACGGCACGTGCACCCGGATCATGTAGTCGGTGACGCCGTCGACGCCGTGCCACGAGCCGATGTGGCCGTAGTCCAGCACGCAGTCCGCCGTGAATACCGAGCGGAACAGCGGCCAGTCCTGCCGGTCGATGCCGGTGGCGTACTGGGTGAGCAGGTCGATGATGTCTTCACGGTCGGCCATGAGGTTCTCCGTTCGGGTGCACGACGTTCCGAAGCCATTGTTCGGCGGGTGACGTGGGTTGCGGGCAAGTTTTCCCGATAAATGGCCGCTACTGAGATCAGCTGGCGCTCGGCAGGCCCGCCAACGCACGTCCTGCCTCGGCTGCGGCTTCAGCGCCGGGCAGGGTGGGGAAGCTGCCTTCGGCGCGGTGCGCGGCACTGCTGAAGCCGGCGGCAGGATCGGTGCACCATGGCGGCATTCCGCCGTTCTTGGCCCTGGTGCACTTGTCGTGGCCGCCCAACACCGTGTGTGACGCCACGAACGACGTGGTGCCTGGATCGGACGCGGACGCAGGAGAGGCCGCAGCACCATTGTTGCGCTGCGCACCGACTGATGACGTCGGTTGAGAGCGGGTTATGGCGTTGGGCACCGGGTGCTGGGTGAGTCTGACCGGCGGGGTGGCGGAACGGCCGGTGTTGTTCTGCGCGCTCAGTGAACTCGTGGGCTCGGGGCGGTCGATGACGGGCCCCGGATGGGGGCCCTTCGCCGCCGCAGGTGCCACGAACATGATCGACAGGGCCGACAGGCCGACGGCAGTCGCTGCCAACACTCGACCGAGCTTGCGGCCTTGCTGTGCGTGCGTTGTGGTGTTCATGTCGCCACCCTTTCGTTGATACTTGCTCAAACAAGTACTTTGCAAAAGCTATTCCAACTGGGAATTCAGTCTGGGATGCCTCAGTTATGATGGTCGGACAACTATTAGGAAAGGGGTGCGCCCATGGCGGAGGAGAGCGCGACGCGACCGGCTGTCGACGAAGTGACCGAACTGCCGACTGCGGCACGCAGCGGTCCGGTTAGCCACGCCATCTTCCAGGTGACGCGGCTGACCAGGACTGTCGTGGCGACGCTGCTACGTTCGCTCGGCCTCTATCCCGGTCAGGAGCTGGTGATGATGTACCTCTGGGACATGGGCCCGCTGCGGCAGACCGATCTGGTGCATCTGACCAGCTCCGATGCCCCCACGATGACGCGCATGATTCAGCGCTTGGAGCACGCCGGATTCGTGCGCCGGTTCCCGAGTCCCGACGACAAGCGCGCGCATCTCGTCGAAGCGACGCCCGCCAGCCGAGGGCTGCAGCAGCAGATCGAGGACATCTGGCGCCAGATGGAGGAAATGACCGTCGGTGGTTTGAGCGATCAGGAACGGGAAACCGTGCTGCGCGTGGTCCAGGGTCTCGAAACCCGACTGGCCGCCGCGGTGAAGGAGTGACAGGCGATCGGTCAGCTGCGCCCGGAGCGCTGGATCATCCGAACTAAGCCGGCGGCAGGTCCTTCCAGCCGCCGGGGCGGTCGCCACACGGCGCGCAGGGTGCGCGGTAGTGCCAACCCGTCCACCTCGATGCGGTGCAGTTCACCGGAGTTCAGTTGTTCGGCGACGGTGAGCGTGCTCATCACGGCCGGGCCGACCCCGTCGAGCACGCTGGCCCGGATAGCGGCCGCACTTGCCAGCTCCAAAAGTGGTTCGGCGCGCGGGAATTCGCGCAAGGCGACATCGAGGGTGATGCGCGTGCCAGATCCCGGTTCACGGACAACCAGCGGGGTGGCTGCGAGTTCGGTGATGGTCAACGGATGCCTGCGGCGGGCCCACGGATGGGAGCGGTGGACCACGACGATCAATTCGTCGTGACCCACCACCACGCTGTGCAAGCCGCGTCGGATGGTCGGGGATTCCACAAAGCCGATGTCGCACTTGCCTTCTGACACCAACTCGAGCACATGCGCCGAATTGTGCATCTGAAGGTGAATGGACACACCGGGATTCGCGCTGCGAAACTCGACAAGCCATCGGGGCATCAATTGTTCTGCCACCGTCATACTGGCGCTGACCGTCAATTGCGGTGAGCTGTCGGCACGTAACCCACCGGCGACTTCGAGCAGTTTGTCGGCGTCGGCCAAGATGCGCTGCGCCCAGTGGGCGACCACGGTGCCGTGTGCGGTGAGTACCGAACCGGTGGGCCGCCGTTCGATCAAGCGCACGCCCAAGTGGCGTTCGAGTTGTTTGAGGGAGCGGCTCGCGTTGGACTGGGCTACGCCCGCCGCGCGGCTCGCCGCACCGACGCTGCCGTGCACTTCGACCCCCACCAACAACTCCAACGTTGCCAGCTGAAGCTGTCCGATACCCATATCGCAATGGTATATCCCCCACCTCGTGGGCATATCGAATTGATATGTGGTGATGCCGAATTGCCGGCTAGTCGGCAACCATCTGCACACGAAAAATGGAACCCATGAGCAATGGCGTTATCGAGGCGGCTGACGGCAAGCCGACACTGGCGCGTGGCCTGTCCACCGTCGGAACACTGCTGCCCGGACTCGCGGTGTGCACCGGCGCGACAGCGGTATCGGTCGGGATCAACAGGGTGTTCCCAACCGTCAGCCCGTTGTTGATCGCGATCGTCCTGGGTGCCGTGCTGGCGAACGTGATGGCCCTGCCCGAGCGGCTGGTTCCCGGTCTGCAGTTCTCGGCAAAGCGGTTGCTACGCCTGGGCGTCGCGCTGCTGGGTCTGCAGTTGGCTCTTGGTGACATTCTGGCGTTGGGCACGGGTGCGATCGTCATGGTCGTCGCCATCGTGGTGTTGGGCATCGCCGGCACGCTGTTCGTCGGCAGGATGATGGGCCTCACCTGGACACAGCGGCTCCTCATTGCGTGCGGTTTCTCCATCTGCGGAGCTGCGGCAGTCGCGGCTGCTGATGGCGTCATCGACGGCGAGGACGAAGAAGTCGTCACTGCCATTGCACTCGTCGTGGTGTTCGGAACGCTGATGATTCCGGTTATCCCGTTGCTCGCCGACTTGATGGGGTTGTCGCACCGCGCGGCGGGCATGTGGGCCGGCGGCTCGATCCATGAGGTGGCTCAGGTGGTCGCGGCGGGCGGTGCCATCGGCGCCGGGGCGCTGACGGTGGCGGTGGTCATCAAGCTGGCCCGGGTGCTCATGCTGGCGCCGGTGATGGCCGTGCTCAGCCTGCTGCAGCGGCGGCGGACTCCGGGAAGCGACGTGCATCGGCCTCCGCTGATGCCGCTGTTCGTGGTCGGCTTCTTGGTCTGCATGGCGATCCGGTCGACCGGTGTCGTGCCGGCGGGTGTCCTGGACGTGGCCCACGTCGCGCAGACGGCGCTGCTGACTGCGTCGATGTTCGCGCTCGGAACGGGCGTGCACATCGCGACGCTCCGCAAGGTCGGCATGCGACCCATGGTGCTCGCGGCGGTGTCGACGGTATGGGTCGCGGCAATCGCTTTGGCGGGTGTCCTGCTCACGGCCTGAGCGAGGACCGAGTCCCTACCCCGTGATGTCGCGGCCGATCAGCTGCCGAGCGATGACCCACTGCAACACCTCGTTGGCGCCCTCGAAGATTTCGAGGATCTTGGCGTCGCGGTAGATCTCTTCCAGCCGATAGCTTTCGCCGGTTGCCGAGACGCGCCGGGCGAACCCGTAACCGCCGTAGATTTGCAGGGCGTCGCGGGCGAGATCGTTGGCCAGGCGGGTGGCGTAGGACTTGGCCATGGATGCTTCGGGCTCGCCGGACCGATCGCCGCGGTCGATTCGGACCGCGGCCTTCTGGTACATCGAGCGGGCGGCTTCCAGCTCGGTGGCGCGTTCGGCCAGCTTGTATTGCCAGTACTGCATCTCTCCGAGCTTGCGGCCGAACAGTTCTCGGCTGCGCAGCCGGGCCACCGCCAGGTCGAGGGCAATTTGGGCGACGCCGACGCCGGCCGCGGCGATCCCGAGACGCCCGGCGGCCAACGACGCCAAGGCCGTTGCCAGGCCCCGACCAGGTTCGCCAAGTGCGTGGTCAGCCGGCACCGCCACGTTGTCGAAGACAATGTCGGCGGTGATCTGGCCGCGGTGCCCCATCTTCAGATCGGGTTCACCGACCTGGATGCCTGGGCTGTGCATGTCGATCAGCAGCATGGTGGCCTGGTCGGTGTCGCCGTCGCGGCACAGTACGCAAACCCAGTCGGCAACAATCGAATTGGTGATCCAGCGCTTGCGGCCGTTGACGATGAATCCGTCGGCGGTTCGTGTCGCGACCGTCGTCAGTGCGGTCGGTGTCAGGTCGCTCGACGCATCGGGTTCCGTTGTTGCGAAGGCGAATACCGCCTCACCGCTGATGAGGCCGGGTAGGACGCGCTCGCGGATATGGGGTTGGGCGAACGACAGTGCCCGGGCATTGAGGATGCACTGGCCGTCGTACACGCCGGCCAAACTCGAACTCTCGTAGGCGATTTCCTCGGTGACGATGCACGTGGCCAGCATGGGATGCTCCAGTCCCGCGCCGAACGGCCGCTCGAACGGCACCGCGAAACACCCTGCGCCGGCAAGGCCTTTGAATGCGCTCCACGGAAATGAATCGACAGACTCCTCGCGTTGCGCGATGTCACGCGCCACCGGTGCGAGATGGGTCGCGACGGCATCGCGGGCCATCACGCGGACGTGCTGCACGTCGTCGGGCAGAAACACGTCGTGCCACATGCGATCGTCGGTGCGGGTGATCGATTCGGTGTCCATGCGCGTCCTCCTGCGGTTGTTGCGGCAGAGCGTAGGCAAATCCCACTAAACTAGTCAACCCTGACTAGTTTATGATTTGGGTGACGAGATGGCCAGGCAATCGAAAGGAGCGCGCCCCCATGACGCAACCTCGACGTTCACAGCGGCGCGGCCTTGCGGTGCAGGAACGCATCTTGGATGCCGCTGTACGGGCGCTCGTGGAGTACGGATATGCCGGAACGTCGACCCTGCGGATCCAGGAGATGGCCGAAGTCAGCCGGGGGAGCCTGTTGCACCAGTTCCCGTCCCGTGACGCCTTACTCGTCGCAGCGGTGCAGCACCTGGCCGAAGCGCGCTTCAACGAAATGAGCACGCGGACCGCCTGGCCGGACGACCCCCATGACCGGGTCCGTGCCGCCGTGCTGGCCATGTGGTCGACGTACCAGCAGGACTACTTCTGGGCGGCGACCGAATTGTGGCTTGCGGCCAGACATAACACCGAACTTCGTGCGGGTCTCGAGCAACAGGAACGTGTCCTCTACCGGCAGGTGCGCACGGTGACCGACGCGATGTTTGGTGAGCCGCTCAATCAGCATCCCGACTATGCCCGAGTCCGGGAGACGCTCAACACCAGCATGCGTGGCGTCGCGCTCACCTATGCGTTCGATCGACGGAACGCGACGCGTGACCCGCATATCGCGGACTGGGTAGCGCTCGCTGCGGGAGTGCTGATCGAAAGCGTTCAGCACCAACGTAATTAGGGCTCGGCGTCGTCGACGCGGTCGTCGTGGATCATGTAGGACGCCATTAGGGCGGCGAGCTCGTCGAGAAATTCGTCGTGGTCGATGGTGGGGCGGTCGAGCACGTAGCGGATGGTCAGATGTTCGACCGCTCGGACGGCGATCCAGACCCTGGTGGCGGCCCGCTGCGTGGGCTGGGCGCGCAGTCGGAGGTGGGCGATGGCGAGCGCGCCGACGCGCTGTTCGAAATCGGCGATCTTGTGCCCCAGGCCGAGCCTGGGCGTGTGCTCGATCAGCGCTCGAAGCAGCTCGGGTTGATCATTCATGGCGTCGAGCAGGAGCGCGAGGACGTCGCGCAGACTCCTGATGTCCTCGGGCCTACCGACCTGCTCCACCAGGCGCGCGGTCACCGAGCGTTCGATGTCGTCGGTGTAGGTGTCGACGATCGCGGCGATGATGGCGTCCTTGTTGGGGAAGTACTGGTACAGCGAGCCGGGGCTGATCCCGGCGACCTCCGCGATCCGATTCGTCGTCGCTCCGTCGTATCCCCGCTCAATCAGCACTCGCCGCCCTGCGTCGAGGATGCGTTCCACCATCAAACGCGAGCGCTCTTGTCTCGGTGCGCGCCGCGGAACCCCGTGGGTGCTGCTCATCGGGCCATCACGACGCGAATTGTATGCGAGTAAATGCTCGTGTCAGCATTTTGACATGGCTTCATCAACTCAAGAACAGCGTCGTTCTGGTAGTTCCGGCGCAGCGGCAGGCGGACACGCCTACGACTATTACTGGCGGCCCGGCACCGCGTTGCGGCCGGCGCCACCGCGCCTGCGGTTCGAACCGATGTGGACGCACACGCGCCGACAACTGTTCGAGCCGTGGCTGGATTTCGAAGACGTCCCGCAGGCGACACCATGGACCGACCTGTTCGTCGATCATCTGTGGCAGGGCGACGAGCTGATGGATGCGGTGGTCGCACGGTTCCGCGAGATGGGGATGGCCGACGGCAGAGCGCTTTTGGAACAGGCGCTCGACCACGGAATCGAGGCGGTGCTCGACGCACCCCCAGAGCTGGTCGCCTTGTTCGCGGACCTGGACAACCCGCCCGCGTGGTACGACCCGGTGCAATGGGAGCGGGGCCGCCAACTGTGGAACAACGCCTCGGTGGCCGGCAAACTGGGAATGGTGGCGGGCGACGGGTTCGGTACGTTCGTCGGCGACGAAGTGGCCTTCGCCACCGGACAAACCGGTCGATTCGTCAATGACTTCTACCGCCGCAACCTCGAAACCATTGCGTGGTTCAAGAACATGACCTACCGCAATGCACTGGATCGGTTCGCGGACCCGTTCAAAGACACTGTGCGCGTGCGACTCATGCACGCACAAGTTCGCGCCGGATTGCGCAAGACCTGGGGTGACGAGCAGTTCTCGCGGCACGGCAACCCGATCTCCAACGCGATGATGATGAATGCGGCCATCAGCTTCGGCCTGCAACCCCTACTCGTCGATCACGCGCACGGACGCACCTGCAGCCGTGAGGATCTGGACGCGGCGCTGATGTACTGGGCGTACATCGCTCGCGTCTTCGGCGTCGCCGATGAACTCATCCCGAAGAACTCGATGCAGGCGCTACAGGCGATGGACTTCATCGTCGCCCACGCCGGTGGTCCCTCGGAGTGGACGGAAACGATGGTCGGCGCAGCAGCTGACAACTTCGGGTCCGGCTGGCTGGCCCGCACGGCCATTAGCCCATTCCTTGGACTGATGTCCTATTACGGCGGCGAGGACCTCACCCGGGCCATGGTCGGCGGAACTGGTTGGGCTGACATCGATCTCAGACCGTGGGTCGGCGTCGCCACGGTGGTGGTACACCTCAATGTCGGGTTCCGGCGACTGCTCGATCACGCACCTGGTGCCGCGACGCGTGCCGCAGCTCGGCGGAGCGACACGGCGTTGTGGGGCACGGCACTGCAGATTGCCCGATTCATGGCCTCGCGCAACGGTATTCACGGCACGCCGTACGACCACCACAACCAGACGGCCAGCGCCGGTGCCGGTTGTCCGGTACCGCACGCGTCGTAACCATGCGGCGGCACCGAGAAAGCAGTCTTGCCGGGTGCGAGGAGTCGTTCGTCGTCCACCTACAGCGATCTGGCAGAACGATCGTCGTGCCGGCAGAGAAAACGGTGCTGGAGGCACTGCGTGATGCGGGCGTCGTCGTCAACTCCATGTGCTGCAGCGGGCTATGCGGAACGTGCCAGACCCGGGTTATCGACGGCGATGTCGACCACCGCGACACGTTCCTCACCGACACGGAGCGTGAGCGCAACCAGTACATGATGGTCTGCGTCTCCCGTGCCTACTCGGCCGGCCGCCTCGTATTGGATCTCTGAGTCAATCGGACGGCGGACCACCTGAGCCGCAGGTGACCGCCTATCCTAGGACCAGTGTCCGACCTTCAGCTGCGCGAACTGCGTGATCGTCTGGATGGTCTGACCATCCGTGACGCCGCGCGGCTGGAGCGACGGCTGAAGAATCTGCGGGGAGACAACCCCGAGAAGATCGCCGAGCAGATCGCCGCGGCCGAATGCGTGATCGCGAGCCGACTGGCGGCCGTGCCCACCATTACCTACCCCGACCTGCCGGTCACCGATCGTCGGGACGAAATCGCCAAGGCCATCGCCGAAAACCAGGTGGTAATCGTCGCCGGCGAGACGGGGTCCGGCAAGACCACGCAGCTGCCCAAGATCTGTCTGGAGCTCGGCCGCGGCATTCGCGGCACCATCGGGCACACCCAGCCGCGCCGGTTGGCGGCCCGCACGGTGGCGCAGCGGATCGCCGATGAAACCGGCACCGCATTGGGTGGGGCCATCGGTTACACGGTGCGGTTCACCGATCAGGCCAGTGATTCGACCCTGGTCAAGCTGATGACCGACGGCATTCTGCTCGCTGAGATTCAACGGGACCGTCGGCTCCTGCGATACGACACCCTGATTCTCGACGAGGCCCACGAGCGCAGCCTCAATATCGACTTCCTGCTGGGCTACTTGCGCGAATTGTTGCCGCGGCGTCCGGACTTGAAGGTCATCGTGACGTCGGCGACCATCGAGCCGGAGCGGTTTGCCAAACACTTCGGCCGAGCCGAACATGGACGCAGTTTCGATGCTCCGATCGTCGAGGTCTCCGGCCGCACCTACCCCGTCGAAATTCGTTACCGCCCTTTGGAAGTCCCCATTGCGGTCGACGACAGCGATGATCCGGACGACCCAGACCACGAGATCGTTCGCACCGAGCCTCGTGACCAGACTGAGGCCATCGTCGACGCGGTGCGGGAACTGGAAGCCGAACCTGCTGGCGACGTACTGGTGTTCCTGTCCGGAGAGCGCGAAATCCGCGACACCGCAGAGGCTTTGCGCGACGCGTTCTCGGGCGATGTGTTCCCGACCGAGATTCTGCCACTGTACGCCCGGCTACCTACGGCCGACCAGCAGAAGGTCTTCAACGCGAAACCGGGTGGTCCGCGCCGGATTGTGTTGGCCACCAACGTCGCTGAGACATCCCTGACGGTGCCCGGTATCCGGTACGTGGTGGATCCGGGGACGGCGCGCATCTCGCGATACAGCCGGCGCACCAAGGTGCAGCGCCTGCCCATCGAGCCGATCTCGCAGGCGTCGGCCGCGCAGCGATCGGGCCGGTCGGGGCGTACTGCGCCCGGTGTGTGTATCCGGTTGTACTCGGAAGAGGATTTCGCGGCGCGGCAGCGCTACACCGACCCGGAAATCCTGCGCACCAACCTCGGTGCGGTCATCTTGCAGATGGCGGCACTGGGGCTGGGGGAGATCGAAGCCTTCCCGTTCCTGGATCCACCGGACGCGCGCAGCATCCGCGACGGCATCCAATTGCTCCAGGAATTGGGCGCTTTCGACGCGAAGGGCGCCATCACCGACGTTGGACGCCGGTTGGCCAGGCTGCCGTTGGACCCGCGGGTCGGCCGGATGATCCTGCAGGCCGATACCGAAGGCTGCGTGCGCGAGGTGCTGATTCTGGCTGCCGCACTGTCGATCCCGGACCCGCGGGAGCGGCCGTCCGATCGGGAAGAGGCGGCTCGGCAGAAGCATGCCCGGTTCGCCGATCAGCATTCGGATTTCGTGTCGTTCCTGAACCTGTGGAACTACCTGCGCGAGCAGCGGAACCAGTTGTCCGGCAGTGCATTCCGCCGGATGTGTCGTGACGAGTTTCTGCACTACCTGCGGATTCGGGAATGGCAGGACCTGGTCGGCCAATTGCGCAGCATCGCGGGGGATCTCGGCATCCGTGAATCGGGTGACGATGCGGACGCGGCGAGCGTACACACTGCGCTGACGGCGGGACTGCTGTCGCATGTCGGGCTGCGCGAAGGTGAGACGCGGGACTACCAGGGCGCACGCAACTCCCGGTTCGTGCTGGCGCCGGGATCGGTGCTGACCAAGAAGCCGCCGCGCTGGATCGTCGTCGCTGATCTGGTGGAGACCAGCCGGCTGTTCGGCCGCGTCGCCGCTCGCATCGAGCCCGAGATTGTCGAGAAGGTTGCCGGAGATCTGTTGCAGCGCACTTACAGTGAGCCGCACTGGGACGCCCGGCGTGGTGCGGTGATGGCGTTCGAGCGGGTGACGCTCTACGGCCTGCCGTTGGTGCCGCGCCGTCGGGTGGGCTACGCGCAGGTGGACCCGGTGGTGGCACGCGACCTGTTCATCCGGCACGCCCTGGTCGAAGGGGATTGGCAGACCCGGCACCACTTCTTCCGGGACAACACCGGGCTAAGGGCCGAGTTGGAGGAGCTGGAAGAGCGCGCCCGGCGCCGCGACCTGCTGGCCAGCGACGACGACGTGTTCACCTTCTACGACCAGCGTCTGCCCGAAAGTGCCGTATCGGCGCGGCATTTCGATGCTTGGTGGAAGAAGCAGCGGCACAAGACGCCGGACCTGCTGACCATGACGCGCGCCGATCTGTTGCGCACCGACACCGATGCCGACCAGCCCGACAGCTGGGTTACCGGCGACCTGGCCTTGCCCTTGAGCTACCGCTTCGAGCCGGGCGCCACCGATGACGGTGTCACCGTGCATGTTCCGGTCGAGGTGTTGGCCCGGCTCGGCGGCGACGGTTTCGCCTGGCAGGTGCCGGCCCTGCGCGAGGAGTTGGTCACGGCGCTGATCAAATCGCTGCCCAAGGACGTGCGACGCAACTTCGTTCCGGCGCCCGACACCGCGCGGGCCGTCTTGCCGGACCTGAACCCTGGCGACGGCTCGCTGCTGGAAGAGCTGCAGCGTGAATTGCGCCGGCGCAGCGGCATTCTGGTACCCATCGACGCCTTCGACTTAAGCAAGGTGCCTGACCATCTGCGGGTCACGTTCGCCGTCGAGAAGGATGGAGCCGAGGTGGCCCGCGGTAAAGATCTGGGGGCACTGCACGACAAACTGGCGGGCTCGGTGCGCCGGGCTGTCGCCGGCGCGGTGGCCGGCGACTTGCAACGGACCGGGCTGCGCGCCTGGCCCGACGACCTTACCGAGCTGTCCCGCACCGTCGAGAGTTCAGCAGGCGGGCATACCGTCCGCGGATTCCCGGCGTTCGTCGATACTGGTGCGGCCGTGGACATCCGGGTGTTCCCGACCCCGGCCGAGCAGGCCGCCGCGATGGGGCCTGGGGTGCGCCGGCTACTGCGGATGGCTGCGCCGTCGCCAGTGAAGGCAGCCGAGCGTGGGCTCAATCCTCGCGCGCGCCTGGCGCTTTCGAGCAACCCGGACGGCAGCCTGGCTGCGCTGCTGGAGGATTGCGCTGACGCCGCTGTCCGGGTGCTGGCACCCAAGCCGGTATGGACGGCCGCCGAGTTCGAGGCGCTCCGGGGCAGCGTCGCTGCGAAGTTGGTGCCGACAACGCTCGATGTGGTCGGCCGCGTTGAGCGGGTGCTCACCGCTGCGCACACGGCGCAGGTTGCGTTGCCCGACAAGCCTTCTGCCACGCAGGCTGACGCTGTCACGGATATCCGCGCGCAACTGGCGCGGCTGTTGCCGGTCGGATTTGTCGCGGCCACGGGCGTCACCCACTTGGCTGATCTGACCCGCTATCTGACTGCGATCGGCCGGCGCCTGGAGCGACTGCCCCAGGCACCGGTCGCTGACCGCGAGCGCATGGATCGTGTGCACGCCGTACAAGACGCGTACGACGAACTGCAGCAGTCGCTTTCGCCGCTGCGCTGCCAAGGCGACGACGTCCGTGACGTCGCCCGGCAGATCGAGGAACTGCGCGTCAGCCTGTGGGCCCAGCAGTTGGGCACCCCACGCCCGGTCAGCGAACAGCGGATTTACCGGGCCATCGACGCCGTCGTCCCCTAGCTCACCTGGGTCGGGGCGTCGGTGATCTTGACGAGCTGGACCTCGGGGCGGTCCGGCACCTCATCGGTAAGGAACCAGCGGAAGGCCAGGATGCCCTGCGGATAGTCCAGGGTGGTGAGTGAATTCGGATGGGCTGCAGGTTCTTTCGACAGCACCACGGTGACCGAACCATCGGAGTTGGGCACCGCGCTGTAGCCGTTGAGTGAACTGCGGGCGTCGCTGGCGCCAGGGGTGGCCATAAATTGGTTCCACACCACCAGATTCCAGAAGCGGCACGGCGGCGGGCGGTGGGTGATGACCAGAGCCTCGTCGTCGGCCAGTACGAAGCTGCCGTACGAATAGCAGGCGTCGCGGGCAGACCATCCGAAGTTGGCGTCCGGAACCTGGTAAGGCGCGGCGAACTCGTTGGCCACGTGCGCAATGGAATGGCCGAGCGAGCTCTCATCGGGCCGGGTCCCCACCGGCATCGGCATGATGGCGAACAGCGTGCGAATCCAGGTGGCGGCGGACCGGAAGGCCGACGCGGTGTCAACATCGCGGTGCCGGAACCGATCCGGGGCATCGAGCGCCTCGATGTTCCAGGTGACCGGACGTCCCGTCGTCGGATCGGCTTGATAGTCGCGCGTCAGGAAGGCGGCGGCGTCGGGCAGCGGGCCGAGCTCGAACGAGAAGTTGCCGTCGGTGTCGAAATCGATGTCGGTGTCCCGGATTATCGCCACCACGCGGTTGGACCAGGCACCCGGCGACGGCTCGTTGTACGCAGTCAGCGAGAGGTAAACACTGTCGCCTTTGTTGCCGCTGATCCGATAGCGACGCTCTGGTTCGACCGGGCACATGTGGTAGTAGGCATCGGTATTGTCGCCACCCCAGCGCCGGTCGTGGCGCGTCGGGGTGTTGACGGAGACGAACTGGGGCCGGCCCGGCTCGGGAAAGAGGTAGCAGTCCAGGGCGACGCCGAGCCCGGTGGCGAGCATGCGGTAGCCGTCGGCGATCTGCCGGTCGTCGGTAACCGCGCGCGGCCCCTCTAAGAAGGAGTTGTCGAGCTCACGAAGCGTATCGAGGAGCTCCCGCCATGCGGCTGCGGATTCGGTCATGCGCCAATACCTTTCAGGATCAGGGTGGTGTTGCGGTCAATCCAGTTGTCGTCGGGTGCCGAGCCGAGGGTAAGCGCGGCAAGTAGGGCGATGCCGGTGATGACCTCCGTCAGCTCCGTGGCGGTGACGCCCGGCCGGAGCTCACCGCGCACAGCGGCGGCATCGAGGCGGGCATGGAGTCCGGGTCCCAGCGCGTCGGCGAACCGATCAAGCAGCACGCTGTGCAACGTGGCGTCGGCGGTCATCTCGCCGAGCAGTCCAGGGAGGGCGGCGCGGGCCGCGGGAGTGCTGAGCACTGCGACGGTGCCGCGCACCATCGCCCGGACGTCGCCTTCGAGCGAACCGGTGTCTGGCAGATCGGTGGCGATGCCAGCGGGGAACACGGCCTCGTGGACCAGATGAGCCTTGCGGGGCCAGCGCCGATAGATCGTCGGCTTACTGGTGCCGGCTTGCTTGGCGATGGCATCCACCGACAGCGCGGCGTAGCCCACTTCGCCGAGCAGTTCGGCGGTGGCAGTGAGCACCGCATTGTCGATGCGTGAATCACGGGGTCGTCCAAGTGCTTTCGTCATTACGAAACTCATAGTAACATAAGTCGTGTGACTGACACCACAGATGCTGTCCGACTCGATGACCTGGCCGAACCCACGTTCAGCGCCGAGGCTCAGCAGTTCCGGGACATGATGACGATGATGGCGGCCGACTGTCCGCTCGATGCCGCGGCGCTGCACGCCAAGGCGACTGCCGACACCGGCATGGATGACTTCGGCCCTGCCGACTACCGCGAACGCCTCGATGTGCTGCTCGCCGCGCTGCGGGAGATCGACGGCATGAATGGACCCGGCCTGGTGAACTTCTACGGCCAGCTGTTGCAGCTGCTGAAGAACAGGCTGCTACTGACCGATTTGTTGAAGCGGCATCCCGAGATTCATGACATTGAGCTGCTACCGCCGGTGGCGATCGTCGGGCTGCCTCGCACCGGGACCACGCATCTGCACAACCTGCTCGCGGCGGCCGGGACGTTCCGCACACTGCCGTACTGGGAGGCGGCGGAACCGTTCCCGCTCCCCGCCGAGGTCGGCATTGAGCCGGATCCACGGCGGGCCCGGATGGATGTCGCGGTGAACGTGATGAACATTGTGATGCCGCACTTCGCCCTGATGCACGAGATGACCACCGATCACGTGCACGAAGAAATCCAGTTGCTGGCCAACGACTTTTCGACGATGTACTTCGAGACGCTCGCCGACGTCCCCGCCTGGCGCGACTACTACGAGTCCCATGACCAGACGTCTTCCTACCAGTACATGGTGACCCAGCTGAAGGCGTTGCAGTACCTGCGTGGTGGCCGGCGCTGGCTGCTGAAGTCGCCGCAGCACCTCGAACAACTGCCGGTGCTCAATGCCGAATTACCAGGTGTGGTTGGGGTTTTCACACACCGCGATCCGGTGCCGGTCGTGCTATCGATGATCGCGATGATCACCTACTCGGCGCGGATGCACCGCAGCCCGGTGCCGGTCGAGCACATCGCGGCGTACTGGGTCGAGCGGCTGGAGCACATGCTCGCCGGGCTGGTCCGTGACCGGGAGATCATCGGTCGTGACCGGTCCATCGACATTCGCTTCGACGATTTCATGGCCGATGATCTGGGCACCGCGGAAAGTGTGTTCGCCCTTGCGGAGGAACACCTTTCGGACGCTGAGCGCAGTGCGATGACGGATTACCTTGCCGGCCATCAGCGGGGTCGACTCGGCCGCGTCGAGACGTCGTGCGAGATGTTCGGGCTCGATCTCGATGACCTCAAGGCCCGGTTCGCGCCCTATACGCAGCGCTTCTTGGCCTAGATATCTCCCGCGAGCAGACACAAAACTGTCGTTTTCGTCGGGAAAACGACAGTTTTGTGTCTGCTCGCGAGTTAGAAGTTATTGCTTCGTGACGGAACCGTGTCAGCTCGCGCAGTGGAGTCCCAAGGTTGGGTCCGTAGCATCCGACCAGTGACCAGTAGCCCGTGTGAAAAAGACAATGGCGACAAGGGCGTCGGCTGCATCTCGCGTCGGCGCATGCTGAGGATGGCTGCGGCAGCACCGGTTCTGGTCGGCATGCCTGCTGTGGCCTCGTCGCTCACCGCGCCGGTGGCCAAGGCACAAAATCTCGCCGGTGCCATCGTGTTCCTCGACCCGGGGCACAACGGGGCCAACGACGCTTCGATGACCAAGCAGGTGCCCACCGGCCGCGGTGGCACCAAAGACTGCCAGACCACCGGCACCTCCACCAACGCAGGGTTCCCCGAACACACCTTCACATGGGACGTGGTGTTGCTCGTCCGGCAGCAGCTCATCAACGCCGGAGTGCAGGTGGGCCTGTCCCGCGACAACGACAACGCGGTGGCTGCCTGTGTGGACCAGCGGGCGGCGATGGCGAATGCCATGCGCCCCAACGCCGTCGTGTCGATTCACGCCGACGGTGGGCCCGCCGGCGGCCACGGCTTCCACGTCAACTACTCCGCGCCGCCGCTCAATCAGGTGCAGGCCGGTCCATCAGTCAAGTTCGCACAGGTCATGCGCGATCAGTTGGTGGCCGGTGGACTCACGCCGGCGACGTATATCGGTAGCAACGGTCTTTACGGCCGTTCCGACCTGACCGGCCTGAACCTCGCGCAGTACCCGTCGATTCTGGTCGAGTGCGGCAACATGAAGAACGCGCAGGATGCGGCGCTGCTGTCGTCACAGCAAGGTCAGCAGGCCATCGCCAATGCGGTGGCGCGAGGCATCGCAGCGTTCATTCAGTCGAGCTAGAGCTCGGCCAGCGCGATCCCGGTGACGCCGGGACCCAATTGCGCCAGCTGGCGGTCGCTGCCGTCCTGCAGGTTCACCACCCGGATGCCACCGCTGCGCAGCTCGCTGACGTAGTAGGTGACGCTGTCGGGCGACGCCAGGCCGATGGCTTCGTCGTATCCGCGGGCCAAGATGGTGTACGTGCCCTCGTGCGGCTGGACCTGACCGCGATTGAGCGTGTTGCCGTCGGGCTCGGCGCCGCGGTCGGTCCAGACCAAGCGCCCCACAGAGTCGAGATCGAGATCGATAGGTTCGGGCAGGTCTTTCCACAACAATTCGATGTCGTCGCGATCGGCAGCGGTCTGGCCGGCCGGAATCTCGCTGCCGCAGCGGAAGATTCGGCCCTGGCCGGCATCCGGTGCGCCCTTCTGCGTCCAATAGATCAACCGGTGTACAGGGTCGACAGCGATGCCCACACAGTGATTGCGGGGGTCCTGTGTATCCGCGCCTGTGCCCGCCACCACCAGCGTCTCCAGCTCGGAACCATCCAGCCGGCAGCGCAACACCTGCATGCCCTCGCGGTCGCACCAGTACAGCAATCCGGCATCGAAGTCGGCGGTCAGTTGCTTGCCGGTGGTAAACGCACCCCGCGGGACGATGGTGCGCCGGTCTGAGCCGTCCAGATTCACCCGCTCGAGCGATCCGTTGCGCGTGAAGAACGTTGAACGCGCGCCCCGGCCGGATTCGGGATCCGGACGCCCCATGTTGGTCCAGTAGATGTGGCCCCGCGCTTGGTCGACGACGATGCCGTCGGGCGTCTCGTCGACATCGGTGACCAACGTCCGGACGTGCGTACCGTCCAGCGCCACGGCTTGGATCTCGCGTTTGGCGATGTGCAGTACTAGTAGTTCGATCACGACGCTCCAGGGTTCGGGTGGCTCGAGGCAGACGGTACTGAAATGTTTCTCGGGCGGCTAGCGTTGCACCCACCCGTGAAATCATTGGAGGCGCATCGTGCGCATTGATCTGACCGGCAAAACCGCCCTGGTTACCGGGTCCACCCAAGGCATCGGCCTCGCCATTGCCGAGGGATTGGGCGGCAGCGGTGCTCGCGTCGTGGTGAATGGTCGCAGCGCGGAACGGGTCCAGGCGGCGGTCGCCGAGCTGACCGGCAAGGGACTGTCCGATGTCGTCGGCGTTGCCGCGGATGTGACCACCGCCGAAGGCGTAGGCCAACTGACACAACAGCTTCCGGATGTCGACATCCTGGTGAACAACCTGGGCATCTTCGGCTCGACGCCGGCGCAGGACATCACCGACGACGAGTGGCGCAGGTACTTCGAGGTCAACGTGCTGTCCGCCGCGCGGCTCATCCGCACCTATCTGCCGGGCATGACGGAACGGGGGTGGGGTCGCATGATTCAGATCGCCAGCGACTCGGCGATCGTCATTCCGGAGGAGATGATCCACTACGGAATGTCGAAGACCGCTCTGCTGGCGGTGACCCGAGGCTTCGCCAAGGACGCGGCCGGAACCGGCGTCACGGTGAACTCGGTGATCGCCGGCCCGACGCACACCGGCGGCGTCGAGGACTTCGTCTATCAACTGGTCGACAAGTCATTGCCGTGGGACGAGGCGCAGCGCGAGTTCATGATCAAGTACCGGCCACAGTCGTTGCTGCGCAGGCTGATTGAACCCGAAGAGATCGCCAATATGGTGGTCTATCTGAGCTCCGAGCAATCATCGGCGACCACCGGTGCCGCGGTGCGCGCCGATGGTGGGTACGTCGACTCGATCCTGCCCTGACGTGCGGAAGCGAATCGTCGTAGCCGGGCTGGGAGACAGCGGGATACTCGCCGCAGTGCGCTTGGCTGGGCACGCCGACGTGGTCGGCATCTCGGTGAAGGACGGGTTGGTCAGCGGGCAGGAACTCGGCATGCGCGTCGCGCGGCCCGACGATTGGGCGCGGGACTACTTCGTCGGCTTCCGGCGATTTCGTGGACTGGACCCGGTGCGGATTGTGCACGGTGCGTTGACCGCTGCCGATCTGGACGCCCGCACCGTCACAGTGACCGCCGCGGACGGGACGCAGCTGGTCGAACCGTTCGATGCGCTGCTGATCTCAACCGGAACCACCAACGGGTTCTGGCGCCGGCCGACGCTGCAGTCGGCCGACGACGTGGCCGCTGACTTGCGGGACGTCCACGAACGGCTGGCCGCTGCGCGGCGCATCGCCGTGGTGGGTGGCGGTGCCACGGCGGTGAGCAGCGCCGGGAACCTGGCGCGCACCTGGTCGGACAAGGTCATCGACCTGTATTTCCCTGGCGCACAGGTGCTTCCGGGGTATCACACCGGTACGCAGGTGCGCGTCGCGCGCCGGTTGGCGGAGCTTGGTGTTCGGCTCCACCTGGGGCACCGCGCGATCCTGCCTGCCCATCGCGACGAAATAACCACCGGTCCAATCGAATTCAGTACCGACCAACCGGATGCTGAGGCCGATGCGGTGCTGTGGGCGGTCGGGCGGGTGCAACCGAATACCGGCTGGCTGCCGCCCGACATTCTTGACGACGACGGCTTCGTCCGCGTCACCCCGGAACTGACGGTGCCTGGGTATCCCGGGGTGTTTGCGGTCGGTGACGTCGCGGCCACCGATCCGCTCCGGACGTCGGCGCGCAACGGTGGAGGTGCGCTGGTGGCGCGAAATATCCTGGCCAAGTTGGAGTCTCGGAAGTTACGGCGCTACCGGCCGCCGTCCGTCCGCTGGGGTTCGGTGCTCGGGCCGCAGCCCGACGGGCTGGAGGTGTTCACCCCGTGGGGGCAGGCAGTCCGATTCCCGGCGTGGACGGTTGATCCCGTGCTGCAACGGTTTGTGGTGCGGCGGCAGCTGTACCGCGGAGTCCGCGACTAATCACCAGGTATCGACGAACCCCCGGCGTGGCGGCAGGCCCGCCGGCTCTGCCGCAGCCAGCGTGCCGGCGATCAGTGACCGGGTCTCGGCGGGGTCGATGACGTCGTCGATCTCGAACAATGCCGCGGCATTGAGCGCCGCGGCATTGGCTTGCGCCGCCGCGGTCGCGTCCCGCACGGCCTGCTCGCGGGCGTTGTCGTCGGCGATGGCCTCCAGCTCCTTGCGCAGCCCCAGCCGCACGGCACCTTCGAGCCCCATGGGCCCGAGATGCGCCCCGGGCCAGGCCACCGTCAGCAGCGGCTCGTGCAGGCTGCCACCGCACATCGCTTGTGCGCCAAGGCCATAACCACGCCGGAGGATTACCGCGATGAGCGGGACCCGCAGGGCCGCGCCGGCGACCAGCAGCCGCGACCCGCGCCGAACCAGCGCTTCGGCTTCGGCCGCGGGGCCCACCATGAAGCCCGGACAGTCGACAAGCGACACCACGGGAATGCCGAAAGCGTCGCAGAGCTGCAGGAAACGGGCCGCCTTGTCGGATGCGGCCGCGGTGATGGCCCCAGCCATGATCATGGTGTTGTTGGCCAGTACGCCGACCGGCCGGCCGTCGATCCGGGCCAGCGCGGTCACCAGTTCGGGGGCGAACTTCTCCCGCAGGAACGTCACCGAGCCGTAGTCGGCCAGCGTCTCGATGATCGGGCCGACCTGGTAGGCGCGCCGGGCGCGCTCGGGAACCATTGTGCGCAAGGCATTTTGGTCAGCAGCGGGGCCGGATGCGGCCGGCCCGCGGAAATAGCCCAGTAGCCGTCGGGCGACGTCGACCGCAGCGGCCTCGTCGGGCACCACCACGTCGACGACGCCGTTGGGTGCCTGCACCGAGAGCGGGCCGACGTCGTCGGGCGCGATGTCGCCGAGGCCGCCGCCGGCGATCATCGCCGGACCGCCCATGCCGATCGACGTGTCCTCGGTGGCGACGATCAGGTCCGAACAGCCGGCGATCACGGCGTTGCCCGCAAAGCAGCGGCCCTTGACCACCGCGATCCGCGGCACCACTCCGGACAACCCGGCCCACAGGGCGAAAGCCCGGACGTCCAGCGACGACACCGTCGGATGGTCAGTGTCGCCGGGACGTCCGCCGCCGCCTTCGGCGAAGAACACGGTGGGTAGCTTCATGCGCTCGATCAGCTCGAACAGCCGGTCCTTCTTGAGATGCCCGAGTGCGCCCTGCGTGCCGGCAAGCACGGTGTAGTCGTAGGACAGCACCGCACAGGGCTGGCCGTCGACGCGGGCGGTCCCGGCCACGAGACCGTCGGCCGGAGTGCGCGTGATCAGGTCGTCGAGCTCCCGTCGCGCCCGCTGAGCGGCAATGGCGAAGCGCCCGTATTCGACGAAGCTGCCGGCGTCGACCAGGTCGGCGACGTTCTCCCGGGCGGTACGTCCGCCGGCGTCATGCCGGCGCTGGACGGCGTCCGGCCGGGCGGCGTCTTCAGTCAGCGCACGGCGGCGCAGGAGCTCGGCGTGATCGTCGCGCAGCGGTTCGTCGGGCATGGGGACAGCCTGCCAGGCGGTGGGGGCTGCTGTGCGGCATGATCGAGCCATGCAATCGACTGCAACAGCTACCGTTGCCCGCCCGATCGACGTCGTTTGGGCCACCCTGACCGACCACGAAGGCATGGCCAACTGGGGGCCAGGCATGAGCGTGACCATCGATGAGCCCGGCAGCCCCGAACGGAACGGCCTGGGCGCGGTTCGGCGAATCTCGGCACCCGGCCCGGCGCCGGCGATCGTCGAAGAGGTCGTGACGTTCGATGCCCCCAACGTGTTCGGCTACAAGGCGCGCTCCGGCGTGCCGTTCCCGGGCTACTCGGGCGAGGTGCGGCTGACCTCTGAGGGCACCGGCACGCGCATCGACTACACGCTGAACTCGAGTGCATCCTTCCCGCCGGTGAAGCTGGCGCTAGCAGCCGTCAACCAGGTCCTGCTGCGCCTGTTGGTGAAGGCCGCCGCTAAGGCGTAGCCGGGATCTCCTTGGCGATCGCGTCGAGCAAGGCCGGGTACCGGTTGGCCTCGGGGTGACCACCGGGCTTGCCGCTGCTGATTACCGCTGCGGCAAGGTTCCGGGACGGATCGGCCCACAACGCGATGTTCGTCAGCCCGGTGTGGCCGAAGGCCGCGGGTGCATTGCGGCCGAACGGTCCGAATCGCTTGGAGCCCAACATGTATCCGGTGCCCCAGCGCATCGGCATGAGCCCGACGGCGATGTCTGGCCGCAGTCGCCGGCACGGCGCGGTGGCCGCGCGCAGCGTTTCCGGCCGCAGCACCCGAACCCCGTCGAGTTCGCCTCCGCGGCACAGCATTTCCGCGAAGCGGGACAGCTCGACGGCATTCGACACCGTGCTCGATGACGGCACCACGCTGGTCAGGAAATCCGCGGTGTTGCTGAACGGGATGATCTGGTTCGGGGTGCCGCCGACCGCCTTCTTGAAGGCTGCCGCCATCGGTGCGGGGAGCGGCTTGCCGGTGACGTGGCTCGGCGCGACCAGCGGAACATCTTCTGGCGCAACGCCGTAATTGGTCCAGCGGAAGCCCAGTGGTTCGAGAATCTCGGTGGCCAGGATGTCCCGGATGTTGCGGCCCGTGGCCGCCGAGACGATTTCGCGAACCAACGGCCCCCAGGTGAGGCCGTGATACATGTGCACCAGGCCCGGCCGGTAGATCGGCCGCAGATTGCCCAGCATCTCGCGGGCGTATTCGCTGTCGTTCATCCGCTTCAGATCCGGCCGCGGCCCGGTGGCCAGCGGAACGCCGGCGCTGTGGGTGATGACGTGCCGCACTGTGGTGCGGTCCTTGCCGTGGCTTGTGTAGGTCGGCAGGTAATCGCAGACACGGGCGTCCAGATCGAGTTCGCCGTGCTCGACGAGCATGTGCACGACGGTCGTGCTGATGGCCTTGGCGGCCGAGTACACGCAGAATGGCGTATCAACCCTGACCGGAATCTGTTCGGCATCAACGGGATCGGCGGGGCCGTTGCCCCAGGCGTGGCCGATGGCCCGGTTGAGTACCACCCGTCCGTTCTGCCGTAGGCAGACCTGGATGGCGGGATGCATGCCGGCGGCATACCAGTGTCGGGCAGCTTGCCAAATGCGTTCCATCGCCAGGGAATCGACGCAGGACTGGTCCTCGTCGCCGATCGCGGTGATCGCGTCCAGATCGGCAGGTACCCGAATGCGCCCGGGCTGGGGGTTCGTCATGCGTCCTTCCGATGCAGGACGGCCGCCAGGTGGTGCCGCAGCGGCACCCCGACGGCGGCCATCCGGACGTTGTAGCTCAGCGTGTCACCGTCGAGTCGGAACCAACGACGCAGTGCGTCAACCTCTTTCGCGGAGTCGGTGCGCCCGATGTCGGTGGTGGACAGGTCCAGGACGAACTCGTCGTCGGTGCTGATCGTGCCCTGCAGGACCTCGGTGATACCGGTGGGATGCGCCAGCACCCACTCGATTCGCCCCGGCGCGGGCACCCGCAGGTAGCCGGTCTCGGCGTGCAGCGGACGCCCGTCATCGGCGGCGCGGGTCCTCTGGCTGTAGGCCAGGAACGGCTTCCCGACGTGGCCGAAGGTGACCTCTTCGAGGTAGTCGAACGGGGCGATGGTCGGGTACTCGCCGGAGCCAGTGCCCGCCCAGGTGCCCAGCAGCGGAGCCAGGACAGCGACGTCGGGATGCAGATCGGGCATGGCCGGCTACTTCGTTCCGACGGTCAGCAGATCGGACACGATCAGCGACCACACCGGCCGCTTCACCCGGTGCTGCTCGGACACCGTGAAACCGGCGTCCTCGAACAACTTCTTCATTTCCGGGGGCGACGGATTGTGGGCGGGGTTGAGCAGGTGCGACGACAACGCGTGCAGCGGCAGCACCTGCCGCGGGCTGATGGTGGTGACGGCCGCGATGCCGCCCGGCTTGAGCACGCGATGGAATTCGCGCAGCGCGGCAGGCTGGTCGAACCAGTGGAACGCCGACGTCGTCACCACCGCGTCCAGGGCGCCGTCGTTGAACGGCAGCTCCTCAGCCGGCGCGGTCAGCCAGGTGACCTTTGGGGACCGGGCCTTGGCCTGGGCTAGCATGCCCTCGGACATATCCACCCCGGTTACGACGGCATTCAGCTCGCGTTCGATCCGGTCCGCGAATATGCCGGTGCCGCAACCGATATCAGCGATGGTCAGGGCGCCGTGGGCGCGCAGCTGGGCGAGCACCTCATCTTGGGCGGGTTGGTAGACGATGCGTTGCAGCACCTGGGTGTCGTAGGCGGGAGCGGCGAAGCTCCAGAATCGGGTGATGGTGTCATTGAATCCCCGGCGTTGAACCATGCTGTCAGCCTAGGCGGCGTGGCCGATAGATACGCTGCCGCTTTATGAGTTCCACTGCTAGCTGGATCGCCACGCTCCTCGACTTCGCGCGTGACGGCGACACGTTCAGCGCACCGCAGCCGACCGATGGACCGGGACGGTCGTTGTTCGGCGGACTGATCGCCGCGCAGGCGCTGGGCGCCGCCGGCCGCACCGTCGAGCCGGACAAGCTGCCGCAGTCGCTGCACCTGTACTTCGTCCGCGGCGGCCAGTACGGCATCGACGTGGAGTTTCACGTGGAACGGACCAGGGACGGCCGGTCGTTCGACACTCGCCGCGTCACCGCAAAGCAGGACGGCAAGACCATCCTGGAGATGATCGCGTCGTTCCACGTCCCCGAGCCTGGGGCCGACTGGCAGCGACCTGAGGTACTCGGCATCGACTTCGACGAGGCGGTGCCCAAGGCGCCGAGCCTGACCGCAGCGGACTTCTTCGACATCCGGGTACGCCCGGGCGACGCAACGCCCTTCGCCGTGCCGCCGTTCTGGATCCGCACCAAAGACGAGATCGAGGACGACGCCCTGATCCGGGCCTGCACGCTCACCTTCATGTCCGACTTCGGTCCGGTGCCCGTCGCGCGGCCCGAGGGGATGAATGATCTGCGCCAGGGCTTTGCGGCCAGCCTCGACCACGCGGTGTGGTTTCACCGCCCCTTCGTGCCGCACGAGTGGCACCGCTACGAAGTCACGAAGCTGAACAACTCCGACTCCCGCGGGCTGGTTACCGGAGCTCTGTACGACACTGGTGGGGTGCTGATCGCCAGCACCAGCCAGGAAGCCCTGTGGCGGCTGTAAGTTCCGGAAGATCACACTGATGACCGTCCCGACGCCGACCTGCTATCGGCACCCCAGCCGCCCGACGTACGTGAGCTGCAGCCGATGTGGCCGCCCGATCTGCCCGGACTGCATGAATTCGGCCGCGGTCGGCCAGCAGTGCCCGGAATGCGTCAACGAAGGCAAGCGGTCGGTGCGTCAGGCTCGGACCCACTTCGGCGGGCGCATCGCCCGGGGCTCGGTGGTCACCTACGCGCTGATCGCAATCAACGTGGTGATGTTCGCGCTGCAGCACACCTCGGTACAGATGCAGCAGGACCTCGTGCTGTGGCCGCCCGGGGTTGCCGTCTACGGGCAGTACTACCGCCTGGTGACGTCGGCCTTCCTCCACTACGGCTTGGCGCACATCGTGTTCAACATGTGGGCGCTGTGGGCCGTGGGGCCGCAGTTGGAGCAGTGGCTGGGCCGGCTGCGGTTCGGGGTGCTGTACGCGCTCAGTGGCCTCGGCGGAGCGGTCCTGGTGTATCTGCTGTCGCCGCTGAATTCGGGTACGGCCGGTGCGTCGGGCGCGATCTTCGGTCTGTTCGGCGCGACGTTCGTCCTGTTCCGTCGGCTGCAGCTGCAGGTCCGCGGCATCGTCGGCCTCATCGTCATCAACCTGGTGATCACGTTCGTGCTGCCGGCCGTCAGCTCTCAGTCGATCAGCTGGCAGGGCCACGTCGGCGGGTTGGTCACCGGCACCCTGGTCGCTGCCGTGTTCGCGTATGTGCCGGCACGGCAACGGCTCCTGGCACTGATCTCGGTGACGACGGTGTTGCTCGTACTGTTCGTCGGCTTGGTCCTGTTGCGGACGCAGCAGCTGCAGGCGATGTACGGGATGATTCCGAGTTAGGCGAGTTAGGGGAGCAACGCCATCTCCCGGGCGTTCTTGATCGCGGTGGCGACCTGCCGCTGCTGCTGGACGGTCAGACCGGTCACCCGCCGGGAACGGATCTTGCCGCGCTCGGAGATGAACTGCCGCAGCATGGCCGTGTCCTTGTAGTCGACGCGCTCGATCCCGAGCTTGGTGAACATGTTGGTGGCAGGCCGTTTCGTCTCGACCGGCCGCCGGGTGGTCTTGCGCTGCGCCATCACCAGCTCGCTTTCCGGATGCCGGGCAACTGGCCGTCGTGCGCCATTTCGCGGACCCGGACGCGGGACAGCCCGAACTTGCGCAGATGGCCCCGCGGACGTCCGTCGACCGCGTCCCGGTTACGGACCCGGACGGCGCTGGCGTCGCGCGGCTGGCGCGCCAGTTCGCGCATGGCGGCCGACTGCTCGTCGGCAGAGCTCAACGGGGACTTGATGATTGCCTTGAGTTCGGCGCGGCGCTCGGCATAGCGGGCGACGGTCACCAGCCGCTGCTGGTTCTTGGCGATCTTGGACTTCTTGGCCATGTGGCTTCAGCGCTCCTCTCGGAAGTCGACGTGCTTGCGGATGATCGGGTCGTACTTACGCAGCACCAAGCGGTCGGGGTCATTGCGCCGGTTCTTGCGGGTGACGTACGTGTAGCCGGTGCCGGCGGTGGACTTGAGCTTCACCACGGGGCGAATATCGGTGCGGGACATCTAGATTCGCTCTCCGTCCCGGCGTAGCCGCGCGACCACGGCCTCGATGCCGTCGCGGTCGATCACCTTGATGCCCTTGGCGCTGACGTGCAGCTTGATGCGCCGGCCTTCTGAGGGCAGGTAGTAGGTCTTGACCTGAATGTTGGGGTTCCACCGGCGCGGAGTGCGGCGGTGGGAATGCGATACCGAGTTGCCGAAGCCGGGCTTGCGCCCGGTGACCTGGCAGTGCGCTGACATGTTCCTCCTTAGTGAAAATCATTTTCGACAAGCGCTGATCGGCACTGTAGCGTGACGGCGACAGAAATGAAAATGATTGTCGATAAGGAGTGGTGATGCGGACGCCGGTGATCGTCGTGGCTGGTCAGGGGCCGACCGGATACGTGACCGAGGAACTATTGAAAGTGCCCGGCACGGTGCTCGTCGAGCATCGGTTCGACGGTCACGTCGTGCGTCGTCGCACCGTCACCGCGCCGCACGGCGTCGTCGCTGAGACCGAGTCGGCGCTGGAACTGGCCCACGGCTGCGTGTCCTGCACAGTCCGCAACGACCTGCTCGTCTACTTGCGCTTGCTGCACCGGCGGGACGACGTGCAGCGGATTGTCGTGCACCTGGAACCGTGGATGGAGCCTGAGCCGATCTGCTGGGCCATCAACCATGTTCGGGTCCGCGTAGGTCCGGGGTTCATCGACGGCCCGGCCGCCCGCGACGTGGTCATCGCCGGGGTGGTGACATGCATCGAGGACGCCGATTGGCTGTCCGAGGCGCTGGGTGATGACGAACTGCCCGACGGGCGCACTGTCGCTCAGGTGGTGGTCGGGCAGGCCGAGTTCGCTGACGTACTGGTCCTGACGCGAGCGGAACCGGTGTTGCACGCGGTGTGCAGCCGGCTGACGCCGCGGGCGCAGGTAATCACTGATCCGGCGCTGGTCGACAACGCGCTGCAGACGCTCTGGCCCGACGCCCGGCTGGGGCGTAGCGACGAGCCGCACGGGCCGCTGCTGGCTGGTCAGCCCAGCCTGAAACCTGCAGGGCCCGTTCAGATCGTCGAATTCAATGCCCGTCGACCGTTCCACCCGGGACGGCTGCACGACGCCGTCGACCACTTGCTCGACGGCGTCATCCGGACCCGTGGCCGGATGTGGCTGGCCAACCGGCCCGACCATGTCATGTGGCTGGAGTCGGCCGGTGGCGGACTGCGCGTGAGTAACGCCGGGCGATGGATCGCCGCGATGAGCGTCAGCGATGCGGCCTATCTGGATCGTGAGCGGCGTGCCCTGGCAGATCTGATGTGGGACAACGAGTTCGGGGATCGGCACACCGCGATGACAGTGCTGGTGTGTGGTGCCCGTCCGGAAGACGTCACTGCGGCCCTCTCCGGCGCCGTGCTTACCGACGAGGAATTCGCGGCGCGGCAGAGCTGGTCCACCTACCCGGATCCGTTCGGAGACTGGCACCAGGAGCCGTGCGTCCGCGACGACGTGTCGGTGGTCGGCGACGGCACTGATCACGGCATGGCGTGAGACGTTCAGGACTCGATAGCCAAACACCTTGGTAACGAGGCGATCACGCCGCGCGTTGGTCAGTCGAGCTGCCGCGGCCCGGAGTTAGTTTTCACTCGTGTTGGCGACTTTGGTAGGCAATGGTGGCGCAAAACTGCGCCGACTCGCAGTGGCGGCAATCGCGGCCCTGACGCTCCCCGGGATGGTGCTGCCCACCGCAGTGCCACAGGCCCGGGCCGCAGCGAAAGCGGTTGAGGTGCTGAACATTCCGTCGCCCGCGATGGGACGTGACATCAAGGTTGAGTTCCAGGGCGGCGGACCGCACGCGGTGTACCTGCTCGACGGTCTGCGGGCGCAGGACGACCAGAGCGGCTGGGACATCAACACCGACGCGTTCTCGTGGTACTACCAATCCGGCGTCTCGATGGTGATGCCCGTTGGCGGACAGTCCAGCTTCTATAGCGACTGGTACCAGCCGGCCACCAACTCGGGCGGCGTCATCACCTACAAGTGGGAGACGTTCCTGACTCAGGAACTGCCGGGCTGGCTGGCCGCGAACCGCGGCGTGCAGCCGACCGGTAACGCGGTCGTCGGTCTCTCGATGTCGGGTGGCTCCGCGCTGACGCTCGCCATCTGGCATCCGGCGCAGTTCATCTTCGCGGGCTCGCTGTCGGGCTTCCTGAACCCGTCGCAAGGTCTGTGGCCCACGTTGATCGGCTTCGCCATGAAGGACGCGGGCGGCTACAACCCGACCCAGATGTGGGGCATCGCCAGCGACCCGGCGTGGCGGCGCAACGACCCGACCGTCAACGTCCAGCAGTTGGTGGCCAACAACACGGCCGTCTGGGTCTACTGCGGCAACGGGATGCCCTCGGACCTGGACACCCCGGGTGACATGGGCGTGCTCTACAGCGCCCAGTTCCTGGAGAACCTGACCATCAGCTCGAACAAGGACTTCCAGAAGCTGTACCAGCAGGCCGGTGGCCGCAACGCGGTCTTCAACTTCCCGGCCGACGGCACGCACAGCTGGGGCTACTGGGGTCAGCAGCTGCAGGCCATGAAGCCTGATCTGCTGCGGGTGCTCGGAGTGGGCGCTCCGGTGCCTCCGCCGCCTGCGCCTGCCCCGGCTCCCGCTCCGGCGGCGGTCCCGGCTCCGGCCGCCGTTGCGGCTGTGGCCCCGGTCGCGGTTCCGGCTGCTGTCCCAGCTGCGGTTCCCGTTGCAGTTCCGGCTGCGGCGCCGGCGCCTGCGGCTGCTCCGGCAGCCACCGGCGGTCTGGTCCTCGCACCGACGGGCTAACGAAACTCGCCGACGGCGCTAACAACACTTGAAGCCGGCAGCTGATCTTCAGCTGCCGGCTTTTGGGTTTGGCGGGGCACGCCCTAGGCAGGCGCCGATCGGCAAAACGAGTCACTGGCCAACGGCAATCGGCAAGACTGGGGTTTAGTTCGACAACCGAGAGAGCGGGGCAACCGTGCAGACGACGATCATCTACGGGCCGGGCGATATTCGATTCGAGGAGCGGCCCGATCCGCAGATTCAGTCAGCGGGCGACGCAGTCGTGCGGGTGGTGCGCACCTGTGTGTGCGGTTCGGACCTGTGGAATTACCGTGGCGTGCAGCCGACGAAGCAGCCGCACCCGATTGGGCATGAATTCATCGGGATCGTCGAAGCCACTGGCGCCGAGGTGAACACCGTGCGCGTCGGGGACTTCGTCATCGCGCCATTCACCGACAGCGACGGCACGTGTGTGCACTGCCGCAACGGGATCACCACCTCGTGCGTGAACTTCGGCTTCTGGGGCGGTGCCACCCGGGCCGGCGAGCCGCTCGATGGGGCTCAGGGGCAATACGTCCGCGTCCCCTTCGCAGACGGGACCCTGGTCAAGGTGCCGGAATCGCCTGACGAAGAGCTGTATCCACACCTGCTCACGCTCGCCGACGTCATGTCCACCGGCCATCACGCCGCTCGGTCCGGGAACGTTCAGCCCGGCGCCACCGTGGTGGTTGTGGGTGACGGCGCCGTCGGGCTGTGCGCGGTGCTCGCGGCGAAACGCCTTGGCGCGGAACGGATCATCGCGATGTCACGACATGAAGATCGGCAGCGCTTGGCCCAGGCCTTCGGCGCCACCGACATTGTGGCCGAACGCGGCGACGACGGGATCGCGGCCATCGAAGAACTGCTCGGCGGCATCGGTGCCGACTCGGTGCTGGAATGCGTCGGCACCAAGGATTCGATGCACCAGGCCCTCGGCGCGGTCCGGCCCGGCGGCCATCTGGGGTTCGTCGGGGTGCCGGCCGGCGCACCAGAGTTGCCGATGCGGCAGCTGTTCAACACCAATATCCACATCGCAGGCGGTATGGCCACCGTCCGTCCATACCTCGATGAACTGCTGCCCGACGTGTTGTCCGGGGCTATCGAGCCCGGCCGGGTCTTCGACCTGGCACTGCCACTCGATCAGGTTGCCGACGCCTACGCGGCAATGGATCAGCGCACGGCCATCAAAGTCCTGCTCGAGCCCTGATCAACCCGGACGCCCTACGCGTACCTGCATGTCTGCGGAACCCCGTGGGACGGAAACGAATACGTGCCCGGTCGGATGCCCATCTGGGCCCTGTCCCTGCGGCTACCAGGATTGACGCGGTCTTCTTCGTCGATGAATCCGGTCGCAGGGTAGAGGGACAACCGACATGCCCCCGGAAAGGAATACCCGTGACTTCTCAAAACACCGCCATCGAACATCTCAGCCGGCGTCTGGTGATCTCGTTGCCCGCAACCTACGAAACAGCGCGTGAGCATTACGGGGCTTTGGTTCCAGAAGCGGACACCGCACGCTACTACCAGCTGACGGACTGGCAAGAGGTCCTCGACGCGATGAAAGTCAATGCCCCACATGGGTTTGTGCGCTATATGAGTTCCGACATCACGGGGGTGATGGTGCCGTCGGGGTCGTCGTGGAATGCCACGCAGTACCTGATGGGCAATCACACCATCGCGGCACGCATGTTTCGGCATGACCCGTCGATGATGTTGTACGCACCGTTGCGCACCCTTCTGTACTCCGACGCCGCCGGTGACACGAAGTTCGTGGTCGACCAGCCCAGCCTCTTGTTCCGTAGCTTCGGCAACCCGGAAATCGCCGCTGTCGGAGAAGAACTCGACGGGCTTCTGGCTACCCTCATCGAGCTTCTCGGCGGCCAGGCCCCTGGCGAACTGCGGCCTTCGGTCGCGGCGTTTACGAAATCTTGACTGGCAAGAACACAGGTCACAGGCAGATTTCCGGTCCCTCCAACTAATTTCCCAGACTCGGCTCCTAGCGTTTCTGGTGATGTGGCACATCCGTCCCAGAGCGATGGAGGAACGATGCTTATCAACGCCAAGACCTTGGGGCTGGTGGTCGGCGGCGCGGCAGTGATCGCGGCGGGAGCACTGGCTATTTCTACTGACAGCGGAGTCGCCGGCCAGGGTGTCACGCTGGCCAAGAACGGGGTGGCGGTCAGTTCTGAATTTCCGTTCAGCACCCCGCCGCCCGCGACTGTCCGGGCCGGTGGCTACGACTCGGGCCTGACCACAACGACCAATCCGGGCGGCTGACAGCGGCGCTGCTGGGGCCCAGCTCGGCCTAGGCCGGTAGGACCAGATGCTCCGCGCCGCCGACGTAGACGGTGTCGCGCAGGTCCCGCCCCGTGGCGGCGACGGTGATGGCGGTGGCGAACTGCTCGATGGTCGGCAGCGGTCCGCGATTGCGGCGCGCGTCGACCGCTTCGGGGTCGCGACGTTCGTACAACCGGGCGATGATCGTGCCTTCGATCATGTCGCCCGAGACGACGGTGAACCCGATCCTGCACCGGTCGAATTCGGGTCGAAGTGCGCGTAGCGCGTTCTCGCCGGCCCGCTTGCTGGCAGCAATCGGCCCGTACCCCTGCGGCAGTGGCAGGCGCGGATAGCAGTGGGCCTCGTGGCTGGTGACGAACACGATCTGACCGCCGGCGGGCATCAGGGGGAGGGCCAAGTCGACCAGTCTCAGCTGGGCATCGCGGTTCAGGCGCATCGCATAGTCGGGCGCTGCGCCGAACTCCAGGCCGCCGGACGCATTGAGCACCAGCATGTCCAAACGCCCGAACTGGCTGTCGATCCGGTCGAACATGGTCTTGGCTGCGGCGGCGTCGGACACGTCGGCGCCGACTGCAGACGCCTGTCCGCCGGCTGCGCGGATGCTGTCGACGACGGTGTTGGCGCGCTTGGCTTTCTCTCGATAGTTCACCAGGACATGGGTGTCCGGTCCGGCCAGCTGCTGGGCCACGGCGGCTCCGATGCCGCGGGAGGCTCCGGTGACGAGAGCGATCCTGGAGTGCATGACGCCGACCGTACCTCAAATATAAGAAAAGTAAGGGAAATGTAAGGTAACAATAAATTTGGTGGTTTTGAGGCCCGCGCTCGGCGTGGCGAACGGTAGCTCGTGACGGGCGGCAGCCCGGCGCGCGAGTGGGACCCACGGTCCTGCTCGACTACCCTTTGGGCGTGACGTTTCGGGTGGGGTCTAGGGCGCGGCATGCGGCCACGCTGATCGGACGCCACCGTTGATCGAACACGGACTGGTGGTGCTGTTCGCCCTCTGCGCCGCGGTGTGCGCGGCTGTCGGCATCGTGGTGCGCCAGCGCGCGACCATCGACGTGCCGCAGGAACACGGCGTCAGCGTCGTCATGGTCGCCACTTTGTTGAGGCGACGACTGTGGTGGGCGGGTACCGCTGCGGCCGTCGCCGGCTACGTCTTCCAGGCACTGGCGTTGGCGCACGGCTCTCTCTTGGTGGTGCAACCGCTACTGGTGTCGGCACTTCTGTTCGCGCTGCCGCTGAGTGCGCGTCAGGCCCACCGCCACGTGACGCGCGGCGAATGGCTATGGGCCGGGCTCTTGACGGTCGGGCTGGCGGGTTTCGTCGTGCTGGCCCGCCCCGAGCGCGACGAGCACCTAGCCTCACCAGGGGTTATCGGCGTTGTCGCGGCATTGTGCGCAGTGGTGATCATCGGGTGTGTGCTGCTGGCAGTGCGCTGCAGCGGCTGGCAGCGGGCGGTGCTGCTGGCGGTCGGCGTCGGCGTCCTGTTCGGGGTCGTCGCGGTGGTCACCAAGGTCTTCATGGGGGTGCTGGCGCACCGCGGCTGGCTGGGCCTGTTGACGACGCCCGCGCCCTACCTATTGATCATTTTGGGTGCGGTGGCGACGGTGCTGCAGCAGTCTGCGTTCCATGCGGGTGCGCTGCAGACATCAGTGCCGACCATGCTGGTGCTCGAACCGGTGGTGGCCGTTCTGCTCGGTGCACTGGTGCTGGGGGAGGGCCTCGACACGACCGGCATCGAGGCGGTGGCGCTGGTGGCGTCCATCGGTGCCATGGCGGCGGCGACCATCGCCCTCGGCCGGGATGAGGGCGCCTACGAGACACAGGCGGGCACCCAAGCAGCGCCACAGATAGCGCCGCCGGCACCGCGGATCGTGCCCCCGGTCGCTGCGCGGCCGGTGCAGCCCACGTCAGAGCGCTGATTTAATTGGTGTGGTGTGGCCCACACGCAGACGTGGCATATCTTTAGTTTTGCTAACGTTGTAATTAGGGACGCTGGTGAACTGAGTAATGAGGTAGTTGATGTCGAACCAAGAAACCGCACTGACCGACGAGCTGATGCAGCGCATCGCCGACCTGTATGCCACCGACCCTGAATTCGCCGCAGCTCAGCCCGACGAGGCGGTCAGCGCCGCCGTCGACGAGCCCGGCATGCGACTGCCCGACATGATGCGCACGGTGATGGAGGCCTACGCCGGCCGGCCGGCCCTCGGACAGCGCGCTGTCGAATACGTCACCGATGCGGCCGGCCGCACTACGGCCCGCCTGCTCCCTCGCTACGACACCGTCACCTTCGGCGAGGTCTGGCAGCAGATCCAGGCCATCGACAACGACCTGCTCACCGGCCCGAGTGCCATCGCCCCCGGCGACCGGGTGGCCATGCTCGGCTTCACCAGTGCCGAATACACCATCATCGACACCTCCCTTGCTCGCGCCGGCGTCGTCGCCGTGCCGCTGCAGACCAGCGCCCCCGCCGAGCAGCTGCGGCCCATTCTTGATGAGACCGAACCCGTCGCGCTGTTCGCCGACGTGAAGTTCCTCGACGAGGCTGTCGAGTTGGCCGTCGGCGCGAGCGCCGCGCTGAAGCGCGTCGTCGTATTCGACTACCGCGCCCAGGTGGACGACGAGCGCGAGGCCGTCGAACATGCTGTAGCCCGCTTGGCCGAGCGCGGTGTCGTCGTCGAAACTCTGGCCGACGTCGTCGCGCGCGGTGCCGCGCTACCGGCCGTCGAGCCGCCCGCCCTCTCCGACCCCGACCCGCTGCTGGTCCTTATCTACACCTCCGGAAGCACCGGCACCCCCAAGGGCGCCATGTACCCCGAGCGGCTGGTCACCAACTCCTGGCGGACCGGCGGAATGAACCGGACGCCCGCGCTGCCGTCGATCGTCCTGAGCTTCCTGCCGATGAGCCACATGATGGGCCGCGGCACCGTCTATCGCTCGATCGCGCACGGCGGCACCGTGTACTTCGCGGCCAAGAGCGACCTGTCCACCCTGCTGGAGGACATCGCACTGGTTCGGCCGACACAGATGACTTTCGTCCCCCGCGTCTGGGAGATGATCCATCAGGAAGTGCAGAGCGAGGTTGACCGCCGCGCTCTGGACGGGGTTTCCGAGCAGCAGGTGCTCGCCGAACGCCGGGTCAGCCTGTTCGGCGGCCGGCAGATCGTCGCGATGACGGGCTCGGCGCCGATCTCGCCGGAACTGAAGGCGTGGGTGCAGAAGCTGGTCGGGCTCGAACTGCTGGAGGCCTACGGCTCGACCGAGGCCGGCGGCGTGATGATCAGCGGACATATCAATCGTCCCCCGGTCCTGGACTACAAGCTGGTCGACGTACCCGAGCTCGGCTACCTGCTGACCGACCGGCCGCACCCGCGTGGTGAATTGCTTTTGAAGTCAACGGATTTGATCCCCGGCTACTACAAGCGGCCCGACGTGACCGCTGACGTCTTCGATGAGGACGGCTTCTACCGCTCCGGCGACATCGTGGCCGAGCTCGGTCCCGATTACCTGCAGTACCTGGACCGGCGCAACAACGTCCTGAAGCTGGCGCAGGGTGAATTCGTCACCGTGTCCAAGCTGGAAGCGGCGTTCGGCACCAGCCCGCTGATCAGTCAGATCTACGTGTACGGCAACAGTTCTCGTTCGTACCTGTTGGCAGTGATCGTGCCGTCTTCGGAAGCTCTCAGTGGCGCAGCCGATCTGGAGGCGCTGCGCACCGAACTGGCCGACGCGCTGCTGACCGTGGCGCGCGAGTCGGGACTGCAGTCGTACGAGGTGCCCCGCGACTTCATCATCGAGGCCGAACCCTTCTCGCTGGAGAACGGGCTGCTGACCGGCGTCCGCAAGCTGGCGTGGCCGAAGCTGAAGGCCCGCTACGGAGCCGAATTGGAGCAGCTGTACGCCGAGCTGGCTGAGGGACAGGCTGCTGAACTTCGCGCGTTGCGCTCATTGAAGGCGGCGGATGCGCCCGTGCTCGACACGGTGCTGCGGGCTGTCGGCGCCACCATCGGTGCGGCGAGCTCGGACCTGGCAGGCGACGCCCACTTCACCGATCTGGGTGGAGATTCGTTGTCGGCGTTGACCTTTGGCAACCTGCTGGAGGAGATCTTCGAGGTCGAGGTGCCGGTCGGCGTCATCGTAAGCCCGGCCACCGACCTTGCTGGCGTGGCCGCCTACATCGAGGGCGAGCGCTCGGCCGGCAGTAAGCGCCCGACGTTCTCCCGGGTGCACGGCAAGAACGCTGCCGAAGCACGCGCCGCGGATCTGACGCTGGACAAGTTCATTGACGCCGCGACGCTGGCTGCCGCACCGTCGCTGCCGGGGCCGGCGTCCGAGATTCGGACCGTATTGCTCACCGGCGCAACGGGATTTCTCGGCCGGTACCTAGCCCTGGAGTGGCTGGAGCGCATGGACCTGGTCGGCGGCAAGGTGATCTGCTTGGTTCGCGCCAAGTCCGACGCCGACGCTCGGGCCCGCCTTGACGCGACCTTCGACAGCGGTGACCCGAAGCTGCTGGCGCACTACCGGAAACTGGCTGACCACCTCGAGGTCATCGCTGGCGACAAGGGCGAGGCGAATCTCGGCCTGTCGCAGGAAGTTTGGCAACGGCTGGCCGACACCGTCGACCTGATCGTGGACCCGGCGGCGCTGGTGAACCACGTGCTGCCGTACAGCGAACTGTTCGGCCCCAACGCGCTGGGCACCGCGGAGTTGATCCGCATTGCGCTGACCACCCGGATCAAGCCTTTCGCCTACGTCTCGACCATCGCGGTCGGCGCGGGCGTCGCGCCCGGCGGGTTCGTCGAAGCCGCTGACGTGCGGACCATGAGCCCGGTGCGGGCCGTGGACGACAGCTACGCGAACGGCTACGGCAACAGCAAGTGGGCCGGTGAAGTGCTGCTGCGCGAGGCGAATGACCTTTGCGGCCTTCCGGTTTCGGTGTACCGCTGCGACATGATCCTGGCTGACACCACCTACGCCGGCCAGCTCAACCTGCCGGACATGTTCACCCGGATGATGCTCTCGTTGGTGGCCACCGGCATCGCGCCGAAGTCCTTCTACGAGTTGGACGCCGATGGCAACCGGCAGCGGGCCCACTACGACGGGCTGCCGGTGGAGTTCATCTCCGAGGCCATCTCGACGCTGACGGTGCAGGTGGCTGCCGGTGAGTCGGAGTCGACGTTCGAGACGTACCACGTGATGAACCCGTACGACGACGGCATCGGTATGGACGAGTACGTCGACTGGTTGATCGCGGCCGGGTATTCCATTGCCCGCGTTGATGATTACGCCGACTGGCTGACCCGCTTCGAGACCGGTCTGCGCGGCTTGCCGGACCGGCAGCGGCAGGCGTCGCTATTGCCGCTGCTGCACAACTACCAGCAGCCGGGTTACTCGGTGCGCGGGTCGATCGCTCCAGTGGAGCGGTTCCGCGCGGCCGTTCAGAACGCGAAAATCGGTGTGGACAAGGACATTCCGCACATCGATGCTCCGGTGATCGTCAAGTACGTCACCGACTTGCAGTTGCTCGGTCTTCTCTGAATCACAGGGAACTAGCAGGCGCCGGCCGGAACAATTCTGGTCCGGGCGGCGTCGTTTAAAAGGTTGGGGCGCAACGGGGCGTGCCCACATAAAATTATCGATAGCTTCGTGAGGTTTCTTCATGTCGATTGACAATGCCGACCGCGCCGTCGACGGGCTTGCCCGCCGGATCGCAGAACTATTCGCCAATGATCCGCAGTTCGCCGCGGCCGTCCCGATCCAGTCGGTGGCCCAGTCAGTCGAAAAGCCCGGCATGCCCCTGGCGGAGATCGTGCAGAGCGTCCTGGCGGGCTACGCCGACCGGACCGCCCTCGGCCAGCGCGCCGTTGAGTTCGTCACCGAGAACGGCCGCATCGTCAGCCGGCTGCTGCCCAAGTACGACACCATCACCTACGGCGAACTCTGGGACCGGATCCGCGCCGTTGCCGCCGCCCTGCAGGCCGACGGTGTGAAGCCCGGTGACTGCGTCGCCATCCTCGGCTTCACCAGCACCGACTACACCGTCATCGACACCGCCCTCGGCCAGATCGGCGCCGTGTCGGTGCCGCTGCAGACCAGCTCCGCCGCGTCGTCGCTGCTGCCTATCGTGGCCGAGACCGAACCGGTCCTGATCGCGGTGAGCGCGGACTACGTCGCCGACGCCGTTGAACTCGCGGTCGGTGGCCCGGCCCCGGCCCGGTTCGTGGTGTTCGACCACCACCCGGAGGTCGACGACGAGCGTGAGGCCGTCGACGCCGCGCGCGCTGCTTTCTCCGAGGCCGGCCTGAACGTGACCGTCGAGACCTTCGCCGACGTGCTTGGCCGTGGCCGCGAGCTGCCCTCGGCGCCCGTGCCGGTTTCCGAAGAGGCCGACCCGTTGGCGCTGCTGATCTACACCTCCGGCTCCACCGGTGCCCCCAAGGGCGCGATGTACCCCGAGAGCAACATGACGAGCTTCTGGCGGCGGGCCAGCTCGGCGTGGTTCGGGCCGAGCGAGGCGTCGATCAACCTGGCATTCATGCCGATGAGCCACGTCATGGGCCGCGGCATCCTGTATTCCACCCTGGCCAACGGCGGCATCGTCTACTTCGCCGCCAAGAGCGACTTGTCCACTCTCCTCGAGGATTTCGCGCTGGCACGGCCCACCGAGCTGAACCTGGTGCCCCGCGTCTGGGAGATGCTGTACCTGGAATTCCAGAGCCGCGCCGACAAACTGGTTCCGGCCGGCGCCGGTGAGGCCGAGCGCGACGAGATCGAGCAGCAGGTGATGGCCGACATGCGGCAGAACCTGTTGGGCGACCGCTACATCAAGGCGATGACCGGCTCGGCGCCCATCACCGACGAGCTCAAGGCGTGGGTCGAGAAGTTCCTCGGCATCCACGTGCTGGAGGGCTACGGCTCCACCGAGGCCGGCATGGTCTTCTTCGACGGCGTGATCCAGCGCCCGCCGACCCTGGACTACAAGCTGGTCGACGTGCCGGACCTGGGCTACTACCTGACCGACCAGCCGCACCCGCGCGGTGAGCTGCTGGTCAAGACCGAGTACCTGTTCCCGGGCTACTACAAGCGCCCCGAGGTCACCGCCGGCGTCTTCGACGAGGACGGCTTCTACCGCACCGGTGACGTGGTCGCCGAGCTCGGCCCGGACCAGATCCAGTACGTCGACCGCCGCAACAACGTCCTGAAGCTGGCGCAGGGTGAATTCGTCACGCTGGCCAAGCTGGAGGCGGCGTTCAGCAACAACAGCCCGCTGGTCCGCCAGATCTACGTCTACGGCAACAGCGCGCAGCCGTACCTGCTGGCCGTTGTCGTGCCGACCGAAGATGCTTTGGGGCGTTGGGATTCCGCGGAACTCAAGCAGCAGATCAACGATTCGCTGCAGGAAGTGGCGAAAGCATCCGAGCTGCAGTCCTACGAGATCCCCCGCGACTTTATCGTCGAGACCGAACCGTTCTCGCTGGAGAACGGTCTGCTCACCGGTATCCGCAAGCTGGCGTGGCCGAAGCTCAAGGCCCACTATGGCCCGGCGCTGGAAGACCTGTACGCGAGTCTTGCTGCCGGACAAGCCGATGAGCTCCGCGCGCTGCGCCAGAACGGTGCCGAGGGCCCGGCCCTGCAGACCGTCATCCGTGCCGCCGGCGCCCTGCTGGGTGCCTCTGGCGAGGTGTCGGCCGACGCCCACTTCACCGATCTCGGTGGAGACTCGTTGTCCGCGTTGACCTTCGGCAATCTGCTGGAGGAGATCTTCGGCGTCGAGGTGCAGGTCGGCATCATCGTCAGCCCGGCCAATGACCTGGCGGCCCTGGCGGCCTACATCGAGAACGAGCGCAGCGGTGGCGCCAAGCGCCCCAGCTTCACCTCGGTGCACGGCAAGAACGCCGTCGAGGTTCGCGCCGCGGATCTGACGCTCGACAAGTTCATCGATGCCGCGACGCTGGCCGCCGCGCCGTCGCTGCCCGGCCCGGCCTCGGAGGTGCGCACCGTATTGCTCACCGGCGCAACCGGATTCCTCGGACGGTACCTGGCCATGGAGTGGCTGGAGCGCATGGACCTGGTCGACGGCAAGGTCATCTGCCTGGTTCGCGCCAAGTCCGACGAAGAGGCCCGCGCCCGTCTCGACGCGACCTTCGACAGCGGTGATCCGAAGCTGCTGGCGCACTACCAGGCGCTGGCTGCTGACCACCTTGAGGTCATCGCCGGTGACAAGGGCGACGAGAATCTCGGTCTGTCGCAAGAGGTTTGGCAGCGGCTGGCCGACGATGTCGACGTCATCGTCGACCCGGCCGCTTTGGTGAACCACGTGCTGCCGTACAGCGAGCTGTTCGGCCCCAACGCGCTGGGCACCGCGGAGCTGATCCGGATCGCGCTGACCACCCGGCAGAAGCCGTTCATCTACATCTCCACCATCGGTGTCGGTGACCAGCTCGCACCGGGCACCTTCACTGAGGAGGCGGACGTCCGGGTGATGAGCTCGGTGCGTGCGGTGCACGACGGCTACGCGAACGGTTACGGCAACAGCAAGTGGGCCGGCGAGGTCCTGCTGCGTGAGGCGAATGATCTGTGCGGCCTTCCGGTTTCGGTGTTCCGCTGCGACATGATCCTGGCCGACACCTCGTACGCCGGTCAGCTGAACCTGCCCGACATGTTCAGCCGGATGATGTTCAGCCTGGTCGCCACCGGCGTCGCTCCGTACTCGTTCTACGAGCGGGACTCCGAGGGCGGACGGCAGGCAGCGCACTACGACGGGCTGCCGGTCGAGTTCATCGCCGAGGCCATCGACACCCTGGGTGTGCAGGCGGCCGGCGAGTTCGTCACCTATCACGTGATGAACCCGCACTCCGACGGCATCGGCATGGACGAGTTCGTCGACTGGCTCATCGAAGCCGGGTATTCCATTGCGCGCGTTGATGATTACGCCGAGTGGCTGAACCGGTTCGAGACCACGCTGCGGGCCCTGCCGGATCGACAGCGCCAGGCGTCGCTGCTGCCGCTGCTGCACAACTACCAGAAGCCGGAGCAGCCGCACAACGGTTCCATCGCCCCTGTGGTGGTGTTCCGGGAAGCGGTCAAGGACGCGAAGATCGGCCCGGACAAGGACATCCCGCATGTCACTGCTCCGGTGATCGTCAAGTACATCACCGATCTGCAGCTGCTCGGCCTGCTCTGACAATGCAATTCGGGCCCGATCTCCTACAGGGGATCGGGCCCGAATTGTTTGAGGCTAGGGGGCGATGAGGACACCGGCGTCGGAGGCGGCTTTCTGCAGCGCGAAGATGTCCAGGTTGCCCCAGTTGTTGATGGCTCCGGTGTAGGAGCCCAGCCACGGCACCACACCGGGATCCGGTGCTACGCCCAGGTTGTAGGCCTGCATGCCGGGCAGGTGGTGCTCGAAGAAGTTACCGAGAATGTCGACCGCGAAGACGATGTCCGCGATCGGATTGGGGCCCCACAGCGTAGAGGCGTTGAACAGCGGGTTCACCGCCGTGGGATCACCGATCATCACGATGTTGCCGTAGTGCGGCTTGCTGCCGCCGCCAGGCACGAAGGGCGGCATGAACGGTTGCAGCCCCGGCAGGTCGGTCGCGAAGTACGCCGCGGTGTCCCCGTAGGTCTCGACGTTGACGAAGTTCGAGTTGATGCCGTTGCCGGGCACTGACGTGTTCAGGCCGGGGCCCTCAAACCCGACACCACCGAGGCCGGTCTTCTGTGCGACGAACTGGGCCTCCCAGCCGCCGAGCGAATGACCGGTGACGAAGATGTCGTCTGTGGTGTAGCCCTGTGCGGTGGCCGCGGCCTGGACCTGGCGCTCGAACGCCAACGAGTCCCAGAATGCTTGCGGCGTGGTGTGGGTGAAGATCACCTGCATGTCCGCAAAGATCTGCGAGAGCGCGATCAGCGGGTGGAACAGCAGATTGGTACCGCCCGTCGTGCCCTGGTAGGCGATGATGATCTGCCCCGAGGGCGTCACCCAGGCCTTGCCGACCGCGCCCGAGAGCACGTTGAAAGTCTGCATCTGAAAACCGTTGACGGTGAACGGCTTCAGGCCTGCGGGCTGGCCGCCGAGCACGTATTCGCCGGCCGAGGCGTTCAGGAACTGCGACACCGTTGGGGTGTTGCCGGTCGTGGGGCCGGTGTATGTCAGTTCCGGCACCACCGGCGCCGAGGTGGGGGTCTTACTCAGCCCGAGCATGTCCTCGATGCGTCGGAACCCCGCGAACAGCGCCTCGGAAATGGGCGACCAGTTGAATGGGCTCTTCGGACCGGTCTGCGCGACCGTCAGGTCCAGCACCTGCAGCACCGAGTTGATGATGCGTCCGGGCAGCGCAATGATCTGCGCGATCGGGTTCAGCGGCTGCGGCGGTGTCGGCGTCGTCAGGGTGCTGACGGTGTTGGTGGTCGCGGCAGCCAGCGGCTTGATGAGCGGGGCCGGTGCGGACGTCTTGACAGGTGCCGGCGCTGCGGCTGCTGCTGCGGGTTCGGGATTTGAAGCGGTTGCGGTCGCGTCCTTGGTTGGGATGCTCGCGGTAGCGGGCCTGAGCTTCGCCGGGGTCTTCAGGTCTCCGGTCGGCTTGGCCCAATCGGAACCCTTTTGCGGGACAGAGGGTTTCGTAGGCTGAGTGGCTGGCTGAGCGGCCGGCTTGGTATCGGGCGTGCTGTCGGTGGAGCCTGACGTGCCTGACGTGCCTGACGTGCCTGACGTGCCCGACGTGCCCGCGTCGGTGCCGCTGTCCTGCTTGGACTTGCCGTCGTCCTTGGCGGGCTTCGTGTTGTCCAGCTTCGGCTTGGGTTTGGCGGGGGCGGTCTTCTTGGGGCTGGGCGCCTGCGGCGCGGATTGGCTCGATGAGCTGCTGGACGAGCTGCCCGACGAATCCTTGCTTCCGGTTTCTGCCCACGCGACGTTCTGGCTGGTAGCGGCTGCAATTCCCACGGCCGCGGCCAGCACCGCCAGGCGGTACCGATTGTTTTTGTGCCGACTAAGCCCAGACTGTGTCTTCACCGGTGTCCCCCTTGACATCGCACGTACGCGCTCCGTCGCGCGCACGAATCGTGAGGACACTATGACATCGGGTGATGTCAGCCACGATTGGCTTTGGGAAAGTCTCAGATCACTTCAAGGATCAGCGCACCCGAGCAGCCGCCGCCTCGGGCATCGGTTCGTACCGGGCGAACGTGCGGGTGAACGACCCTGACCCATGGGACAAAGACCGCAGCTCGATGGGATACCGCGTCAGCTCGATCTCCGGAATTTCGGCGTCGATACCAGTGCACGAGTCACCGGCGGTGTCGGTGCCCAGCACGCGGCCCCTCCGCCCGGACAGGTCGCTCATCACCGCGCCCACCATTGCGTCGGGCACCACGATGTGGACGCTGGCGACGGGTTCCAGCAGATTCACCGACGTCGTCGCGGCTGCTTCGCGCAGCGCGAGCCCACCCGCCAGCTGAAAGGCATAGTCCGACGAATCCACGCTGTGCGCCTTGCCGTCCAGTAGCGTCACGCGGATGTCGACCATCGGGTAGCCGCCGATGCCCCGGTCCATCTGGGCGCGGATACCTTTCTCGACGCTCGGGATGTACTGCCGCGGCACCGCGCCGCCGACCACCTTGTCGACGAACTCGAATCCGGACCCTTCCGGCAGCGGCTCGACGGTGATGTCGCAGACCGCGAACTGCCCGTGCCCGCCGGACTGCTTGACGTGCCGCCCGTGTCCTTTTGCGTTGCCGCCGAATGTTTCTCGTAGCGCCACCCGCAGTTCGGTGGTGTCGACCGCCACGCCGAAACGCCGTGACAAGCCGTCGAGCACCACTGCGGCGTGTGCTTCGCCCATGCACCACAACACAATCTGGTGGGTATGCGCGTTCTGATCGATGCGCAGCGTGGGGTCCTCGGCAGACAACCGGGCCAGTCCGACCGACAACTTGTCCTCGTCGGTCTTGGCGTGCGGCACGATGGCCACCGGAAGCAGCGGTGCCGGCATGATCCACGGCCGGCACACCAGCGGTGTCGCCTTGTCCGACAAGGTGTCTCCGGTTTCGGCGCAAGTGAGGCGCGCGATCGCGCAGATATCCCCGGCGATCACCTCAGCGGCCGGCCGTTGCTTGCGGCCCAACGGAAACGACAGTGCCCCGACGCGTTCGTCCTCGTCGTGGTCGTCGTGGTCGGCGCAGCCGGCTGCCGCATCGGCGAAAGAATTGAAATGGCCCGACACGTGAACCGTCGTGTCGGGCCTGATGGTGCCGGAGAAGACCCGGACCACACTGACCTTGCCGACGTACGGGTCCGACGTCGTCTTGATCACCTCGGCCAGCAGGGGCGCTGCCGGGTCGCACGCGGGCGCAGGCCGGGCGACGCCGCCAGGCGTGAACACCTCAGGCGGCACATGCTCTGGGGGAGAGGGGAATCCGCGTGCGATGACGTCGAGTAGTTCGGCGGCGCCGGTGCCGGTGGTGCTGCACACCGGGATCACCGGGAAGAACGAGCCCCGCGCCACGGCCCGCTCGAGATCGGCGACTAGTACCGCGTAGTCGATCTGTTCGCCGCCCAGGTACCGCTCCATCAACGACTCGTCCTCGGACTCCTCGATGATGCCTTCAAATAGGGCTGCCCGTTCGTCCGCGTAGTCCTCCGGTGCGTCGTCCGCGAGCAGGGAGATCAGCTCGGTCCCGCTCGGTAGGTACAGCGGAATCACCTTGTCCCCGAAGGACTCCCGGGCGGAGTCCACGGCCCCGGAGAAGGTTGCGCGGGCGTGGTCCAGTTTGGTCACCACGACGGCGCGGGGCATGCCGACTTCGGCGCACTCGCGCCACAACGCCCTGGTCGCCGCATCCACCAACTCGTTGGCGGCCATCACGAACAGCGCACAATCCGCAGCCCGCAGTCCGGCCCGCAGTTCTCCGACGAAATCGGCATAACCGGGGGTGTCCAGCAGATTGATCTTCACCGGCCCGTGGGGCAGCGACGCCAGCGCCAACCCGACCGACCGCTGCTGCTCGACCTCGGCAGGCTCGTAGTCGCAGACGGTGGTGCCGTCAAGCACCGACCCCACCCGCGACAGCACGCCCGCATGGAGCAGCAGTGTCTCGATCAGGGTGGTCTTGCCGGCCCCAGATGGCCCGACCAGAACCACATTTCGGATCGCGGCCGGACTGTCCGCTCCGGGCGCGGCGCCGGTTGAGTTATTCGTCTTGTCCGCCATGGCGTGCCCCTATCGAGAACTCATGTCCACCATGCCCCTGTCGCGACGGTCGGCACAAGACTCCATGTCGCTCAAGCGTGCCAGGAACTCCATCTGGTGATCGCAATGCGGATCACTGGGCCGTCCAGAGCCACTCGGTCGTACTGGTGGTACTTGGCGCGCAGCAGCGAATATCCGATCGCCATCTCATCGCCGCCGGGGTGCACCGTGGCGATGCCGTCGGCGCGGGCCCACCAGAGCTGGCCCCAGTCGTCGTCATAGTGCTCGACCAGGAGGCTCACCCGCGGGTTGGCCGCGATGTTGTCCAGCCGCCGCAGATGCTGCGTCGACTTCCGCTTGGCATCGACCGCGGTGTAGAGCCGGTCCCCGGTGACCGCGAAAACCACCGGCACCACATGCGGCTGCCCTTCACCGGACACCGTGGCGAGCACCGCAACCGGGGCGGCGGAGAACAGGTCGGCGGGCTCGGTCATCAGCGGTGGTGGGGGTTGGGGGCGACGCTCATGGGCATCCGGGTGACGTTGATTTCGGGGCCGCGGGCCGTCGGGGTGGCCGGTTCGGCCGGGGCACGTTCAGCCGGCGGGGCTACCGCTGGCGTAGGTTCGGCCGGCGGCGGGGGCGGAGGCGCCGGACTGGGCGGCGGCGTCGTGGCTGACGGGGTCGGCGCGTGCGTCGTCGTAGTTGTCGTGGTGGTGCTGGTCGACTCGACAGGCGCCGGGCCCTCGGGCTCTGAATCTTTGCGCGTGGCCAGCACGACCAGCGAGACGACCAGCGCGACTGCCGCGACGGTCACCGCGATCAGCAGCAGCCGGGCATCTTTCCTGCGGTACCAGGGGACCGGCAGCTGACGGAACCGCCAGGTGTTGGTGTCGAACGCGTTGAAGGTGTCGTCAGTCGGTTCCGGCTCGGGGAGGACGAATGATCCGGTGGTCGGGCCGGCAAACGGCCCGGTGCCGTGCGTGCCGGGGTCGATGGCCCGGAACGGATCGGTATCCGGGTCGTCGTTCCCCGGCTCGGCGGGAGATTCCAGCACGCCGCCGGGCTGTCCCAGATCGGACTCTGGGTCGTCGCTGTCAGCCACCATCCAGATGCTAGGGGTGGCTAGCGCTGATTGCTCGATATCGGCGCGCGTGTCCCGCTTTAGACGTCCTTAACCGGTTCGATTCCCAGGTCGCGGTAACTGACGAGCGCGGCAAACGGAACCCCGCGCTTGGCGAAACGCTCGGTGGCGATGTCGCCGCGGTCGACCATCGGGATGACGCCGGTGACGACCGCGCCGACGGAGGTGACCCGCTCGTACGCGATTTCGGTCGAGCCGCCGGTGCTGATCACGTCGTCAACCAGCAGGACGCGGGTGCCGGGTTCGATGCGGGTGCCCTCGACCCACTGCTCGCGGCCGCGGGCCTTCTGTTCCTTGCGTACCGAGAACCAGGCCTTGCCGGTGACCATCGCGACGCCGTGCGCCAGCGGGTCAGCACCCATGGTCAGGCCGCCGACCGCGTCGAACTCGATGCCGCGCAGCGCGGCGAGTTCCGCCACGGCCTTACTGACGATCGTCAGGCTGACGCCGTTGTCGATGGCGAACTTGCCGTCGATGTAGTCGTGGCTGAGCTGCCCACTGGCCAGCCGGAACGGCTCCTCACGGCGTTCGTAGCCGCGGGTGCGGATCAGGTCGAATGCGGCTTCCCAGCTCTCCGGGCGATCAGACATGGTGCGAATGCTATGCCTGCCGGGCAAGCCGTGCCAATTCCACCGTCGCTGAACGTAATTCGTCGATGGACTGCAGCGGCTGCGCATATCCGACCCGGGTGTAGGCCATGCCGCGGGCGGTGTTGACCCGCAGATCGAGCCCGTACCGGTCGGCGCCGGTGCAGGTGGCGGATTCAGTGTCGGGGTATCCGCCCAGGCCCCGCGCCATGGCCGCGAGCGAGTCCGCGTGGTCGGCGTTCAGGTGCGCGACGGCTCCGGCGGCCGACGGCGTCACCGGATCAGGTTGGGCCGCAGCGTAATCCGTGCCGGTGGTGGAATCCATGCGGCCGTAGCCGCCGACCCACCGGACCCGGTCGACGTGCAGCACCCACAGCGCGAAGTCGCTGTAGTCGATGTAGTACTTCGCAGCCGGGACCGCAGCCACGTGGGCATCGCGGGCGGCGTCGCGTTCGGCGCCTTCTGGCCGCGCCACCCGTCCCGCCAGGGTCACCCGGCCACCGGCGAGCGGGTCCTTGTCCGTGCTGGCCGCGATGATCGAGATGCTGGCCCGCTGGTCGCCGGTCAGGTTGCGGCCGTGTTCGGCCAGATTGGAAACGCACAGCACCGGTGCACCGCCCAGCAGGCCGTACGTCACCATCGACGCCCACGGATCGCCGTCGGCCGTCAGGGTCGCCAGGGTTCCGGTGTTGGTCGACGCCGCGATGGTGCGGGCTTCCTCCGCGGCCGACGGCCGGATCGGATTGACCACCTCGCCCAGCGGGGGCGGGATCGTCGGGGCATCACCTGGGTCACCATGATCGCGTGTCGCCACGCTGCGACCATACCGGGGGATCGGTAGGTTGGAACGTGATGGACGTCCCAGGCGGTGGCGTAGACCACCCGAGCGCAGACGACTACGAGCATGCGCGTGTTCTCCCGGAGGACCGCACATGGTTTAAGAGCGCGGTGTTCTACGAGGTGCTGGTACGGGCCTTCTACGACTCCGATGCCGACGGATCAGGCGACCTTCGAGGTCTGACCGAACGGCTTGATTATCTGAAATGGCTTGGTGTCGACTGTATTTGGTTGCCGCCGTTCTATGACTCGCCGCTGCGCGACGGCGGCTACGACATTCGGGACTTCTACAAAGTCCTGCCCGAATTCGGCACTGTCGACGACTTCGTCGCCCTCCTGGATGCGGCGCACCGGCGCGGGATCCGCGTCATCACCGACCTGGTGATGAACCACACCTCGGACACCCATGCCTGGTTCCAGGAGTCGCGCCGAGACCCCGACGGGCCCTACGGCGACTACTACGTTTGGAGCGATACCAGCGAGAAGTACACGGACGCGCGCGTCATCTTCGTCGACACCGAAGAGTCCAACTGGACCTTCGACGCCGTGCGCAAGCAGTTCTACTGGCACCGCTTCTTCTCTCACCAGCCCGATCTGAACTACGACAATCAGGCTGTGCAGGAAGCCATGATCGACGTCCTGCGGTTCTGGCTCGATTTGGGTATCGACGGATTCCGCCTGGACGCGGTGCCGTACCTGTTCGAGCGCGAGGGCACCAACTGCGAGAACCTGCCCGAGACCCACGCCTTCCTCAAACGCTGCCGCCAGGTCGTCGACGACGAATTCCCGGGACGGGTCCTGTTGGCCGAGGCCAACCAGTGGCCCGCGGACGTCGTCGCGTATTTCGGTGATCCGAAGACCGGCGGCGACGAATGCCACATGGCCTTCCATTTTCCTTTGATGCCAAGGATTTTCATGGCGGTCCGCCGGGAATCCCGGTTCCCGATCTCGGAAATCATGGCCCAGACCCCACCGATTCCCGACCTCGCTCAGTGGGGCATCTTCCTGCGCAATCACGACGAGCTGACCCTGGAGATGGTCACCGACGAAGAGCGCGACTACATGTATTCCGAGTACGCCAAGGACCCGCGGATGAAGGCGAACGTCGGCATCCGTCGGCGCCTGGCCCCGCTGCTGGAGAACGACCGCAACCAGACCGAACTGTTCACCGCGCTGCTGTTGTCGCTGCCGGGGTCACCGGTGCTCTATTACGGCGACGAAATCGGCATGGGCGACATCATCTGGCTCGGTGACCGCGACGGCGTGCGCACCCCGATGCAATGGACGCCCGACCGCAATGCCGGGTTCTCCACGGCCAACCCCGGCCGCCTGTACCTGCCGCCGAACCAGGACCCGATCTACGGCTACCAATCAGTGAATGTCGAAGCGCAGCGCGACATTTCGAATTCACTGCTGAACTGGACGCGCACCATGCTCTCGGTGCGACGGCGGCACGACGCGTTCGCCTTCGGCTCCTTCCGGGAACTCGGCGGCTCCAATCCGTCGGTGCTCACGTATGTGCGCGAGACGGAAGACAGCGAAGACAGCACGGTGCTGTGCGTCAACAACCTGTCGCGCTTCCCACAGCCCATCGAGCTGAACCTGCAGCACTGGCTCGGCTACACGCCCATCGAACTGACCGGCCGGGTTGAATTTCCAAGAATCGGGGAACAGCCCTATGTATTGACATTGCCGGGGCATGGTTTCTACTGGTTTTCGTTGCGCGCGCCCTTCGGTGAGGAGCCGTGATGGATTCAGAGCTGACCGAATACCTGACCCAGCAGCGCTGGTACGCCGGCCGCAATCGGGAACTGGCCGGTGCTGAGCCGGCTCTGGTGGTGCCGCTGCGCGACGACGTCGACCTGGTGCTGCTCGACGTCAGCTATGCCGACGGCCCAGGTGAGCGCTACCAGTTGGTGCTGCGCCAGGGTGAGGGCGAGATCGGCGATGCGCTGGGTGACCCGGAGGTCGCCAGCCATCTGTTGGGGCTCATCGCGGAGTCGGCGACGGTCGGCCCGGTTGCGTTCGCCGCGGAGCCCGGTGCGCAGCTGCCGGTCGGAGAGCCTTCGCGGGTGATGGGCGCCGAGCAGAGCAACACCAGCGTCGTGTTCGGCGAATCCGCGATCATGAAGCTGTTCCGCCGCGTGACGCCCGGGGTGAATCCCGATATTGAGCTGACCCGGGTGCTGAGCCGGGCCGGCAGCCCGCACGTGGCGCCGCTGCTGGGGACGACGTCGTTGGCTGGTGGCCCGGCGACGGCGTTGGGCATGGTGGCCCGCTTCGCCGACAACGCCGCCGAGGGCTGGGACATGGCCGTGGCCAGCACCCGTGACCTGTACGCCGAAGGCGACCTCTACGCCGACGAGGTCGGCGGCGACTTCGCCGGGGAGTCGGAGCGGCTGGGACAGACCGTCGCAGCCGTCCACGCCACGTTGGCCGCTGAGCTCGGCGCCGGCACAGCGCTGTTCCCGCTGATCACGATGCTGGAGCGGCTGGAAGCGGTGGCCGCGGCGGTGCCGCAGGTCCGGGAGTTCACCGCGGCCATCGAAAGTCGCTACCGCGCGATAGAGGGTCAGCCGATCGCGGTGCAGCGGATTCACGGCGACCTGCATCTGGGCCAGGTGCTGCGCACCCCCGAGACCTGGTTGCTGATCGACTTCGAAGGTGAGCCCGGGCAGTCGCTCAAGCAGCGTCGGACGCCCGACTCCCCGTTGCGCGACGTCGCGGGCGTCCTGCGGTCCTATGAATACGCGGCGTTCCAGCGGTTGACCGAGGGCGGCGGCACCGGGCAGCGGCGCAAGCAGCTTGCCGCGCGGGCCCGGGAGTGGGCCGACCGCAACCGGGCGGCGTTCTGCGCCGGCTACGCCGAGGGCGGCGGGGTGGATCCGGACGCTGCCGCGGACCTGTTGGCGGCGTACGAGCTGGACAAGGCCGTATACGAAGCCGGCTACGAGGCCCGACACCGGCCGCAGTGGCTGGACCTGCCGTTGGGCGCTATCAACCGGATCGTCAGCGGTTAGGCGCGCTAACCGCTGACGGTCGGGGAGCCTGTCAGGCCAGGGACTTTACGGCCTGCTGAGCCGGCTTCGGGGTCCAGTCGGAGTGGTAGAGGCCGAAGGTGTCGTCAGCGGCGCCGCTGCCGGAGTTACGGTCCCGCGTCGTGTAGATGTAGGCCGGACCGGCGAATCCCAGACTGCGCCACTTGGTCAGGAAGTCGCGGAGGTAGTCGGCCTGGGTGGCCTCGTCGACGGACGACGTCGGCTCGCCGTATTCGGTGGCCCAGATCTTCTTGCCGCCGTCACCGTTGGCGGACATGGCCTGGTAGATCGCGTTGACCTGGTTCAGTGGCGAGTTGGGCAGGTTCGCGCCCTGCGAGAACTTCGTCGTGTACTGGTACGGGTGGTAAGACAGCGCGTCGAACGACCCGGCGGCACCGGCGGCGTACATCTTCTGGATGAACACCACCGGGTCCATGGTCAGCGCGAAGAACGAAATCACCGCGCCGACGACGCCGCCGACCACCAAGGCGTGCGGATCAGCGCCCTTGATTTTCGGGTAGGCGGCCTTGAGCATGCCGGCGTAGACGTCGGGCTGGGGTCCCTGCGGGCCGGAGGACCAGGACTGCGCCGCGTTGGGCTCGTTCCAGATCTCGTAGGCGTCGACCCGGCCGCGGAAGTGGGCGGCTGCCGCGCCGGCGAAATCGCCGTACACCGCAGCGGAAGCCGGAGGACTCGACACCGGGGGTGTGCCGGGCGCGACGGCCCAGCCGGGGGCAGAGACCAGCGAGCCGATCACGGACATGCGGTGCGCGTTGGCCGAGCCGACGACGGTGTCGGCCTGGCCCCAGTCGAAGTTGCCTTGAGCAGGCTCGATGGCCGCCCACGGCAGGATGATGCGGACCGTGCGAACGCCGGTCTCCGCCATCAGATCGAAGGTGTGGTTGACGTCAGCGGGGTTCATGCCCCAGATATCGGAATCCGCGATTCCGACCGTGGCGGCCGACTGGCTGATGCCCGTCGGGACGAACGGCATGGTGGCCGGGGCACCGGCCAGGGTTTCGGTCGCAGCGGCAGATACCGCCGCCACGGTGAAGACGGCTGCAGCGATCTTGATGACGGTGCGCAACGTTGGCTCCAATCTGTGGCCAGGCTCGGCCGAATGGCATGAACCTAACAGGATTGGCGCGCACCGACAGAGGGTCAGGCGGAAGCTGGGAGGACTGCGCGGTACAGCTTCGGGTCGACGATCATGTCGACCCGGCCGAAGCGGGCGCGGGTCAGCGCCAGCACCTGATCGAACTGAGCCCGGTCTTGGGTGTCGGCAGCCACGGCGTAGACGCGGTCGGCGGGGTAGCCGTGCGTGATGCGGACCAGCGCGCCGGGCTGCCGGGCCGTCACGACGACTCGGTGTCCGTCGGCCAGCAAGCTGTGGGCCGTGGCCAGCCCGGCTTCGGTGCCGGCATCCAGGACAACCGCGACGATGCTGTGCTTCATGACATCGAGTCAACCCGCGCCGCCTAGGTGCCAGATGAGAACCGATTAGGTGCTCGAACAGCGCCCGTCAGCGCACCAGGCGGCGCAGTAGTGCAGACGCCGCGGCGATGCCGAGCACTGCCGCGACGGCCAGCACCGTGATGTCCAGGGCGGTATTGCCCGGCGTGCCCAGCAGTAGCGAGCGCAGCGCATTCACTTCGTAGGACAGCGGGTTCACCGTGGACAGCGCGTGCAGCCAGCCCGGCATGATCTCGACCGGATACAGCGCGTTGGACGCGAAGAACAGCGGCATCGTGATGGCCTGGCCGATGCCCATCAGGCGGTCGCGATTGCGGACCAAACCGGCCAAAGTCATTGACAGACAAGAGAAGAACGCCGACCCGAGCATCACCACCACCATGGCAGCGAGGATGCGCAACGGGTTGAAACTCAGATGGATGCCCATCAGCAGGGCGATCACCAGGACCCCGAGCACCTGCGCCATCGATCGGACCCCCGCCGCGAACGCCTTGCCGGTGATCAGCGCCGACGCCGGTGACGGGGTGACCATCAGCTTGGCCAGGATGCCGGCGTCCCGGTCCCAGACGATCTGGATGCCGTAGAAGATCGAGATGAACAGCGCCGACTGGGCGATGATGCCCGGCGCCAGGAAGGACAGATACGGCACGTCGCCGGTGTTGATGACGTGCAGCCGCGAGAAGGTCTGGCCGAAGATCAGCAACCACAAGGCAGGCTGCACGGTCCGGGTGATGAGCTCAGTGCGGTCGTGCCGCAGCTTCTGCAGCTCGACCAGTGCGAAAGCACCCATCCGGCGGGCCAGGCCACCGATGCGCTTGGCGCCGCGCGGCGCAAGGACTAGTTCGACGTCAACTGACACGGCGGGCCGTCCTCCTTCCGGCGCGGACGTCCTGCAGGTTTTGGCGGTCGTCGTCCCCAGCGGCCGCCCCGGTCAGATCGGACCCGGCGTAGTGCCGGAAGACGTCCTCGAGAGTGGCCGACGGGCCGCGGGCGGCTTTCAAATCGGTGGGGGAGCCGACGGCCTGCAAGATGCCGCGGTGCATGAGGGCAACCCGGTCGCACAGCGCGTCGGCTTCCTCCATGTAGTGGGTGGTGAGTAGCACCGTCATGCCGAACTCCTGCTGCATGTTGGCCACCTGAATCCAAACACTGTCGCGGGCAATGGGATCCAGGCCGACGGTAGGTTCGTCGAGAATCAACAGCGACGGCCGGTTCACCAGGGCCTGGGCCAGTTCGAGCCGCCGGACCATGCCGCCGGAGTATGTCTTGGCGAGACGGTCGGCGACGTCCAGCAGCTGCATAGCCTCGAGGGCGTCGTCGACCCTGGCGCGGCGTTCACGGCGCGGGACGTCGTACAGCCGGGCGAACAGGTCGACGTTCTGCCGCCCGGTGAGGGCCGACTCTATCGAAAGTTGTTGCGGCACATAGCCCAGGTTCTGCCGGATGTCCATGGTGCGGCGGCCCGCGTCGAGGCCGAACATGCGGACCTGGCCGTGCTGCACCGGGGTCAGCGTGGTGAGCAGCCGCACCAACGTGGTCTTTCCCGCGCCGTTGGGGCCCAGTAAGCCCATGGTCTCGCCGACGCCGACCGTCAGGCTCAGGTCGTCGACTGCGGTGAAATCGCCGTAGTGGTGGGTGACGTGCTCGCAATCGATGGCAGGGGTGCTCATGGCTGGCCCTCCTGCAGCATCTGGGTCATCTCGGCCAGAATGTTCAATCCTTTTGTCAGACTGTCGATTTGCTCGTCGTCGAGCTGGTTCAGTACGGCTCCGAGTGCGGCCCGGCGCGCGGCGCGAGTCTGGTCGGCCAGTTGTTGGGCGGGTTCGGTCAAATGGAGCCGGCCGATGCGGCGGTCGGCAGCGTCGGTGCTGCGGACCAGAAGGTCGTCGGCGGTCAGCTTGGATACCAGGGTCGACGCGGTGTTGGCGGCCAGTCCGAGTTCCTGTGCGGCTTCGCGTACAGAGATGCCCGGCTGACGCCCGACGAGCCTGAGTAGTTCAGCTTGCGATTCTGTGACGCCCGCGAAGCTCCCGCCGGCGGTCCGGCGCAGTTGCCGGCGGAACCGGCCGACGGTGCGGAACAGGTCGGTCGTGAGGTCGGCAGCAAGGCGCGTGTGGGCGGGCACATGCCAATAATAGCTCTGTTACAGAGGTATTGCAGCGGCGTGGTTTACTCGGGCGGTGCTTCCCGAATACCGCACGTTGCTGACGGATTTCGCCGGCGGCGTGGCGACGCTGACGCTGAATCGTCCTGAGCGGCGCAACGCTTTTGGCGACGGGATGCGCGAGGAGCTCGCCGACGCCTACACCCGCTGCAACGACGCCGACGACGTGCGTGTCGTCGTGCTGACCGGGACGCCGCCGGCGTTCTGCGCGGGCGCTGACCTGGCCGCGGGCGATCAGACCTTCGCGGAGCCGGGCCCAGAATTCAGCGCGGCCGGCATCCCGGTGCCTGCCTGGTCGCTGAGCAAACCGGTGATCGCGGCGGTCAACGGGCATGCGATCGGGCTCGGCCTGACCTTGGCTTTGCAGTGCGACATCAGGATCTTCGCGGCCGACGCCCGCTACGGCGTCGTGCAGGTGCGGCGCGGGGTAGTCGGCGACGCGTATTCGCATTGGGCGCTGCCCCGGTTGGTGGGCATCGCCCGGGCCGCTGAAATCCTGTTGACCGGAACAACTTTCGATGGCCACCGCGCAGCTGAGCTGGGCATCGCCAGCCGGGTGCTGCCCGCGGATCAGGTGCTGCCGGCGGCGCTGCAAGTAGCTCATGACATCGCGGACAACACCGCGCCGATGTCGGTGGCGGCCAGCAAGCGACTGCTGTGGGACTCGTTCGAGTTGTCGCGTGACGAGGTCGGTGCCCGAGAGACCGAGATTCACCGCGCCGTCATGGCGCACGACGATGCCAAGGAAGGCGTGCGGGCACTGCAGGCCGGACGCCCGCCGCGGTGGACGGGCCGGCCGGTCGATCCGACGCTCTAGACGACGGCTATACCCGAATCCTTCAGTGCGGCAACGGCTTCAGCGGAACGAGCGGCCGAAACACCAGCGGTGTAGTCGAGTAACACCCGGGTGCGGAAGCCGGCCTTCGCGGCGTCGGCCGCCGTCGCCTTGACGCAGTAGTCGGTGGCAATCCCGACGACGTCGACCTCGTCGACGCCACGGTCGCGCAGCCAATCCGCCAGGCCGACGCCGTCCGCGTCAGAGCCTTCAAACCCGCTGTAGGCCGCGGAATGCCGGCCTTTGTGGAACACCGTCTCGACGGTGGACAGGTCCAGATCCGGGTGGAATTCGGCACCCGGTGTGCCGGCCACACAGTGCGGCGGCCACGAGGTCTGGAAGTCGGGCTGGTCGGAGAAATGCGTGCCGGGTTCGATGTGGTGGTCGGCAGTGGCGACGACGTGGTGATAGTCGTGCTGGGCCAGTAATCCGGTGATCGCGCGCGCCACGGCGCCACCCCCGGCCACCGCCAGGGACCCGCCTTCGCAGAAGTCGTTCTGCACGTCGACGACGATCAGCGCCCGCATGTCTCCACGGTAGACCGGTTGCTGGGCCACACCCGTTCCAGTAGCGTCCAGACACGTGTCCGAACAGGCGCTTGAGCCCACGCGGCGCCGCCTGACCGCCAAACAGGCCGATACGGTCGAACGGCTCAGCCGCGCCGCGCTCGATCTGCTGCGCCGCGAAGGCTTTTCGGGCCTGACGGTCCGCCGGGTCGCGGCCGAGGCCGGTGTCGGCGCGGCCACCGCGTATACCTACTTCGCGTCCAAAGAACACCTGGTCGCCGAGGTGTTCTGGCGCCGATTGTCGTCGTCACCACCGACGGTGCACGAGTCCGACGACCCCGCCACCCGGGTAACCGAGGTGCTGCGGCACATCGCGCTGCTGGTGCTCGACGAGCCGGCGTTCGCCGGCGCGGTGACCCAAGCGATGCTGGGCCGCGATCCCGACGTGGAGGTGCTGCGGCACCGCATCGGCCGGGACATTCGCGCCCGCCTCGCGGCCGCCCTCGGCCCGGATGTGGACGAGGACGTCATCGAATCGCTGGAGATGCTCTACTCGGGCGCGCTGGTCCGCGCCGGCATGGGCTTTACCTCGTACGACGAGATCGCCGACCGGTTGGAGAAGTCAGCTCGACTGATGCTGCGCTGACCGGCCGGCGCCGAGGATCGCCAGCGCAGCGGTGAGCGCAGGCTCGGTCAGTTCGTCGATGTCGCGACCGTCTTCGACGATCAGCGCGGTGAGTTCGCGGAAGCCGCCGAGGAGGATCAGCGCCACCGGCCGACTGATCGGGGCCAGGCCGGCCTGCTGGAACCCGGCGCCGGCGCTGAGGTCGACGACCATGTCGGTGAGGTGTTCCATGGCGAGCCGGTTCAGTGGTAGGGCCGCGTCGCCGAGGGCCGGTGCTTCGCGGATCCAGCTCAACGTGATCGCGGGCCGCGAGGCGATGTGCGCGACGTACGCGTCGACCGCGTGGCGGACCTGCTCGGCCCACTCCGCATCGGGGTCGATGGCAGCGCGGATTCGGGAGATGAGCTGATCGTTATTGGTGCGCAGCAGCTCGACGAAACACGCTTCCTTGCTGGCGAACTGGTCGTAGAACGTGCGCTTGGAGGTCTTGGCGTTGCGGACGATGTCGGCGACGGTGGTGTCTCGGTAGCCGCGGGTTTCCAAGGACGTTGCGAGGCCGTCGAGCAGGCGTGCGCGGAAGGGTTGCGTCGGGCCGACGTCGTGTGCCGTCATGTCACTCCCAGACCCTTGCCTACCGTGGTACTAGCCGGTACCGTACCTCACAACCCCGTGGTACACCGTGGTACCACGTAATTCAGTGGCTTGGAGCGTGCCATGACCGAAACTGTCACCGCTGACCTGACCGGGTATGCGCCGGCGATCCATCTGCCGCCGGCGACCGGGGTGCCCAGGATTTTTCAGGGCCTGGCGTTCGCGACCAGTCGCCGCAAGTTCGTCGCCCGCATGGCGGCGCGCCACGGCGCGGTATTTACTTGTGACGCACCGGTTTTCGGGCGCACCGTGATGGTGACCGACCCGCAACTGGCCAAGCAGCTGTTCACGTCGAACCCTCTCGACGTCGGCAATATTCAGCCCAACCTGTCCCGGGTGCTGGGCAACGGATCGGTGTTCGCGCTCGACGGCTCCGAGCACCGGCTGCGCCGCAAGCTGCTGACGCCGCCGTTCCACGGCAAGAGCGTCAAGAACTACGAGCGCATCTTCGAAGAGGAGACGCTCCGCGAGGCGGCGTCGTGGCCGGAGGGCAAGTCCTTCAGCACGCTCGAGCCGATGATGCACATCACCCTCAACGCCATCCTGCGTGCGGTATTCGGGGCCGACGGTCAGCATCTCGACGAACTGCGCCGGATCATCCCGCCATGGGTGACGCTCGGGTCGCGGCTCGCAGTGCTGCCCATGCCGGCGCGAAACTACGGTCGCTTCACCCCGTGGGGCCGGCTCGCCGAATACCGCCGGCAGTACGACGAGGTCGTCGGCAGGCTGATCGACGACGTCGCGGCCGATCCCGACCTGGATCAGCGGGACGACGTGCTGGCGCTGCTGCTGCGCAGCACGTACGAGGACGGTACGGCCATGTCCCGCAGCGACATTGCCGATGAGCTGCTGACGCTGCTCGCGGCCGGGCATGAAACCACGGCCGCAACGTTGGCCTGGGCCTTCGAGCGAATCTCCCGTCATCCCGAGGTGCTGCGGCGGCTCGAAGACGAGGTTGCCGGCGAGACTGACGAGTACCGACAGGCAGTCCTGCTGGAGGTGCAACGGGTCCGCACCATCATCGACTTCGCCGGCCGGCACGTGTACGCCCCGACCATCCAGCTCGGTGAGTGGGTGATTCCCCGCGGCTTCTCGGTGATCGTCGCGATCGACCATATGCACGAGGACGCAAAGGAATTCGCGGATCCGGAGCGGTTCGACCCGCAGCGGTTCATCGGGCATCGGCCGTCCCTGGCGTTTCTGCCGTTCGGCGGCGGCACCCGGCGCTGTGTGGGGGCGGTGTTCGCGCAGGTCGAGATGGACGTGGTGCTGCGAACGGTGCTGCGCCACTTCGCCATACAAGTCAATAGCGCGCCGGGGGAGAAGGTCTTCTCGCGCGGTGTGGCGTATACGCCCAAGGAGAGTGGGCGTTTGACGCTGCGCCGCCGCGCTAACCCGCTGTAGGTTCGTGCTGTGACCGAACGGATTTCGCAGTACCGCAACGACGGGCTGACCTTCGATGTCGTCGACTCCGGCCCCATCGACGGTGACGTGGTCGTCCTGCTGCACGGCTTCCCGCAGACCGCGCAGTCCTGGTCTGCGGTGTCGGAGCTGTTGCATGCCAATGGTTTCCGCACCCTCGCGCCCAATCAGCGCGGTTACTCAGCTGGTGCCCGGCCGAAGGGCCGTCGGCAATACACGATTCCGAAACTGACCGATGACATCGCAGCGCTCATCGACCTGGTTGGTGGACCGGTACATGTGGTCGGGCACGACTGGGGTGCGGCCATCGCCTGGTCGCTGACCGCGACGAAACCCGAGTTTGTGCGGACTCTGACCGCGGTGTCGGTGCCCCACACCGGCGCGTTCCTGAAGGCCATGGTCGTCGGGACGCAGGCGCTGCACTCGTACTACATGCTGATCTTCCAGTTGCCCTGGCTCGGGGAACGATTCGCGCAGCTGGCCATGCCGCGCAGCGGCATGACTGCGGATGCGCTGGCTGCCACGCAGGCAGAGGTTTTCGACAGCGGGGCGCTGACGCCGGCGCTCAACTGGTACCGCGCCATGCCGTTCGTCAGTCCGGGGACGGCGTTCACTCCGGTCCGCCGGCCCACCACCTACATCTGGAGCGACGGCGACATCGCGCTGGTGCGTAAAGGTGCACTCCTGACGGAGAAGTACGTCGAAGCGCCGTACCGGCTGGAGATCGTCGAGGGCGCCAACCATTGGCTGCCCGACACCCACCCCGAGCTGCTCGCTCGGCTGATCACCGAGCGCGCCGCCCCCTAGCTAGGCGCGTTTGGGCAGTTTCCAGCCCGGCCTCGGGAAGTGGCACGTGTACCCGTTGGGGATGCGCTCCAGATAGTCCTGGTGCTCGGGCTCGGCCTCCCAGAAGTCGACGGCCGGCGTCACCTCGGTGACGACCTTGCCGGGCCACAGACCCGACGCGTCGACGTCGGCGATGGTGTCCTCGGCGACGCGCTTCTGCTCGTCATCGGTGTAGAAGATGGCCGAGCGGTAGCTGGTCCCGGCGTCGTTGCCCTGCCGGTTGACGGTCGACGGGTCGTGAATCTGGAAGAAGAACTCCAGCAGTGCGCGGAAATCGGTCTGGCGTGGGTCGTAGTCGACTTCGACCGCCTCGGCGTGGCCGGGGTGATTGCGGTAGGTCGGGTGGTCGTTCCTTCCACCCGTATAGCCGACTCGCGTGGTCAGCACCCCCGGCTGCTTGCGGATCAGATCCTGCATGCCCCAGAAGCAGCCGCCCGCCAGGATCGCTGTTGCAGTGTTCGTCATGTGCGCCCTCCTCGACTCAATTATGCAAGTGCTCGACAAACGTCAGTAGAACGTGTTCTAGTTTTTCCTGTGACGGGCAACGCTTTCAGCCGCGAGGAGCTCATCGCGGCATTCGACGTCTTCGAGCAGACCGTGGACCTGGCCGCGCAGACACGCAACTGGGATCCGTGGACCGACCACTACACCGAGGACGTGCTGTACATCGAACATGCGATGGGCACCATGCATGGGCGCGAGGAGGTGCGGCCCTGGATCTGGCGCACCATGGAGAGCTTCCCCGGCAGCTACATGACGTCGTTCCCGTCGTTGTGGAAGGTGTACGACGAGGCGACCGGCCGCGTCATCTGCGAGCTGGACAACCCGATGCGCGATCCGGGCGACGGCACCATCATCGGCGCCACCAACATCTCGATCATGACCTACGCGGGCGACGGCCTGTGGAGCCGCCAAGAGGACATCTACAACCCCATGAAGTTCGCCGAGACCACCGTCAAATGGTGCAAGAAGGCGAAGGAACTGGGCACCCTTCCACCGGAAGCGGAGGACTGGATGCGCAAGTTCGGCGGTGGGGGACGCCCGTGACATCGCTGGTCATCGGGGCCAACGGGTACCTCGGTTCGCACGTCACCCGGCAGTTGGTGACGGCAGGGGACGACGTACGGGTCATGGTGCGGGCCGGTGCCAACACCATCGGCATCGACGATCTGGCAGTCACCCGGTTCGAGGGCGACATCTGGGACGACGACACCCTGCGCGCCGCCATGGCCGGAGCCGACGTCGTCTACTACTGCGTCGTCGATACCCGCGGCTGGCTGCGGGACCCCGCGCCCCTGTTCCGGACCAACGTCGAAGGCACCCGGAACGTGCTGAACGTCGCGGTGGAACCCGAAATCGCTTCGGGACTAAAGAAGTTCGTCTTCACCAGCAGCTACGCCACGGTGGGTCGCAAGCCCGGCTTCGTCTCCACCGAGGACGACATCGCCGACGAACGCACGCTGCCGCCATATGTCCGGTCCCGGGTGCAGGCCGAGAAACTGGTGCTCGAGTACGCCAGGGAGCGGGGCCTGCCGGCGGTCGCGATGTGCGTGTCCACGACCTACGGCGGGACGGACTGGGGGCGTACGCCGCATGGCGCCATCATCGCCGGCGCCGCGTTCGGGAAGTTGCCGTTCGTGATGAGCGGTATCGCACTCGAAGCGGTCGGCGTCAATGACGCTGCGCGAGCGCTGATTCTGGCGGCCGACAAGGGCAGAGTCGGTGAGCGGTACCTCATCTCGGGCGAGATGATCAGTAATGCTGAAGTCGCGCGGATCGCGGCGGATGAGGCCGGCGTCCCGGCGCCCGCCAAGAAGCTGTCGCTGCCGGTGACCTACGCGCTGGCTACCATGGGCACCGTCAGGGGCCGGCTCAAGGGCACCGACGAACACATGTCGCTGGCCTCGCTGCGGCTCATGCGGGCCGAGGCGCCGGTCGATTGCGGCAAGGCCAAAGCCGAATTGGGTTGGCAGCCAGGGCCGGTCGAGGACGCGGTGCGCGAGGCGGCGCGCTTCTGGGTGGGTCTCCGCAAGGCCCGCCGAGCCGAGAAAACCAAGGGCTGAACAACGCGCCGTGCGGCGTTAAGTCCTGGCGTGGCAGCGATAGTCGCGGTTAACGTCGAGGCCATGACGGACAAATTGTCGGTGGATTTGACGGGTGCGCCGCAGACCATGCTGGCCACGCTCTACGGCAAGGCGCTCGACGCAGACTTGCCCAACTCGGTGCTGCATGACACCTACGCCCGAGACGTCGTCGCCCGCATCGACTACGACTGGTCTCGGACGACGATGACGGCTGCCAACTCGCCGGGCGTCACCCTCCGGACCGCGTACTTCGACAAAACGGCCCGCCAGTTCCTGGCCGTGCATCCGGAAGCCGTTGTGCTGCACCTGGGTTGCGGATTGGACAGCCGCTACTACCGGCTGGACCCGGGACCCGGCGTCGACTGGTACGACGTCGACTATCCCGAGGTCGCAGACCTGCGCCGTCAGCTGTATCCGGCTCGCGAGCATTGCCACATCGTGGCGGCGTCGGTGACGGACCCGGCGTGGCTGGCCGATATCCCCGCCGACCGCCCGGTGCTGGTGCTCGCCGAGGGCCTCACCATGTACCTGAGCGAGGCCGAAGGGCAGGCGTTGCTACGTCGCCTGGTGGACCATTTCCCTTCCGGTGAACTGCAATTCGATGCGTTCAGCCGGCTGGGCGTCAAACTGCAGTGGGCCAATGGGGTCGTGCGCCGCTCCGGCGCCACCTTGCAATGGGCCATGGACAAGCCCGACGACGTGCTGTCAGCGGTCCCGCGACTACGGCTGCTGTCGTGGGTGTCAGCCTTCGACGCCGAGGGCTACGATCGGCTGCCGCTGGGATTGCGCGTGGCGGCCGCGCTGCTGCGCGTCGTACCCGGAATGCGTTATATGTCGCAGTACCACCGCTATTCGTGGGGCTGACGGTTAGGCGCCCTCGGCGCGTGCCTTCAGCCGTTCGAGCGTCAACCGGATGTGTTCGGCGTTGGCTGCGTCGCGGTCGTCGACTCCGGTGAGTGTGCCGGCGAACATCTTCAGCAGGCCGGGCCGGTTGTCCCAGGTGGATTCGGTGACCTGGCAACCTTTTTCGGTCGGGGTGATGTCGTAACGCCAGTGTGCAACGGGCACGATCGAGGCCTTCACCTCGAACCCGAACGTCTTGCCGGGGTCGGCTTCGGTCACGGTGCAGCTGGTGGTCCACGTCTTCGAGCCACTGCGGTTGTGGCCCTTGAACACCGACCCCGGTACCGCCGACGACCCCTTCTGCCACTCCATCGCATGGGCCTCCTCGGCCAGCGACGCCAAGGTCTGCAGGTCGGTGATCAGGGCGTACACATCGGATGGGCTGGCTGCGATCTCAACGGCAGCGGTGACAGAGGCGGAGCCTTGTGCGGTCATGGGGCGATCGTAGGCGGTCAGAACGCTGGGCAGAAGGTTTGCACAGTCGCGGTACAGCTCATTCCTAACTACGGGGGTAACCGTTAACAGGTCGTCATGCGATAAACCGCATGACGGCACCTTCCAACGAAGGAGTTGAGATATATGAGCGTGAAGAAGTTCGTCATAGCGACAGCACTCACCGGTGGGGTGAGCGTGGCCATTGCAGGATTCGGAGTCAATATCGCGCAGGCCCAGCCCGGGCAATGCCCACCCGGACAGTTCTGTCCCGGCGGTCCCGGGCCGGGCGGACCACACAATGGGCCGGGTGGCCCGCCGCAGGGTGGCCCCGGTGATCATGGCAATTGGAACCCGCCGGGCGGCCAGCCCCAGGGCGGACCTGGGGATCACGGCAATTGGAATCCGCCGGGTGGTCCGCAGCCTGGTGGGCCGGGCGACCACGACAACTGGCAGCCTGGCCAGGGTAATTGGCAGGGCAATTGGCATCCCAGGTCCGGCGATCCTGGCCCAGGTGACATGCACTGGCGCGGCGCCCCACCGCCGTGGGGCGGCGGACCTGCGCCGTGGGGTTGGGGAGCGCCGCCGCGACCCGACTTCGACTGGGTGGCGCCACCGCCGTGGGGGCCGCCGCCTCCGCCGTTCGACTACTGGGGCCAGTCGGTTCAGCCGGTCTGGGATCCAGGATTCAACGCTTGGGGCTTCTGGTTCTTCGGAATCTGGGTCCAGTTGTAAACCGATAGCTGCTGCCGTCTGATGACTGGGCCTGTCGCCGACCGATTGTCGGTGGCAGGCCCAGCGTCGCGGGAATCGCCAACCAGGTGAAAGGTGTTGCCTCAATATGAGCGAACGTCCTGTGCTGCAACCCGGTCCTGAGCACCCCATCACGATTGCGCCCACGCGAGGGCAAGTCACCGTCACGATCAACGGGCGCGTGGTCGCCGAAACTGTCGACGCGCTGACTCTGCAAGAGTCGAATTATCCAGCGGTGCAGTACCTTCCGCTGGCGGGCGTCGACCAGTCGGTCCTCGCCCGCAGCACCACCACCAGCTACTGCCCCTACAAGGGCGAGGCCGGCTACTACCACGTCGGCGATGTCGAAGACGTCATCTGGACCTACGAACAGCCCTACCCAGCGGTCGCCGAGATCGCCGGCCGGGTGGCGTTCTACCCGAACAAAGCCGACATCGTCGTACATCCCGCCTAACCTGTTTTCGTGCCCACCGCCAGCCTGGTCCTTGACGGCCCGGCCCGCCTGGGCCTGACGTTGTCGCCCCTGCAGCGTGGTGGATCCGACCCGACGTTCCGGAACGGCGACGGCGTCATCTGGCGCACCAGCCTGATGCGCTCCGGCGGCGTCACCGCGCGGCTGAGCTCGTCAGCGCTGGACACCGTCGACTGCGAGGTGTGGGGCGACGGCGCGGCGGAGTTCCTTGATCGACTGCCCGGGTTCGTCGGAGCTGAAGACGACACCACGGATTTCGCACCGACCGAGCCGACCATCGCGCAGGCCTGGCGGCTGGTTCCCTACCTGCGGCTGGGTCGCACCGGGCGGGTGCTGGAGGCGCTGATTCCGGCGATTCTCGAACAGCGGGTGCAGGGCCTCGACGCGTGGAGCGCGTTCCGCACACTGACCACCCGGTATGGCGCCCCGGCACCCGGCCCAGCTCCTACCGGCATGCGGCTGCCCCCGACCGCCGATGCCTGGCGGCGCGTCCCGTCCTGGGAGTTTCACCGAGCCAACGTCGACCCGGGCCGGGCCAGGACCATCGTCGGGTGTGCGCAGCGAGCGGATGCGTTGGAACGCGTGACCGCTGATACCGCCACCACGGCGTTGATGTCGTTGCCCGGTATTGGCGTGTGGACGGCCGCCGAGACGGTGCAGCGGGCTTTCGGCGACGCCGACGCGCTCTCGGTCGGCGACTACCACCTGGCCAAGATGGTCGGGTGGACGCTGGTGGGGCGTCCGATCGACGACGCCGAGATGGTCGAACTGCTGGAACCCCTACGGCCGCACCGTCATCGCGCGGTGCGGTTGCTGGAGGTCAGTGGCCTGGCACGTAATCCGAGATTCGGTGCGCGCCAGGCGATTCCAAACCTGAAGAAGATCTAGCCGGCGAATGCTTGCCGTCAGGAATGGACGTAATCGAGTTTTGCTTCCCGCGCTGCTCGACGTGCGGCGTGGGCCAGGCCCGTCGTAGAACGGCGGTCGCGGATGCCGAGGGTTTCCATCCGATCCGTCTCGGAGATACCGCCCCAGGTACCGAATGGTTCTTGGCTACGCGACGCGAAGTCGGCGCACTGCATGATCACCGGGCAGGTGCTGCAGATTTGCTTGGCTTGTTCAACACGCTGTCGGCGGGCGAGTCCGCGTTCCGCGTCAGGATGGAAGAAGATGTTGGTGTCCATGGTGCGGCACCGCGCCTCGGACTGCCACTCCCATTCGTCTGCCACCGGCCGGATGGTCGGCATGGGCAGCGGCAATGTTGTTCGGCTGCCAGTCATGTTGGCCTACACCTTCCTCTTTCCTTCGGGACCCGCTGCCGACGATCGCGCAGCACCGAATGGCACTACGTCCATCCGGGCCGCGCTCTCTTCGTCGGCCCTACAGTGACTTTCCGACCAGTGCGGCCAGGTCGGCGATGCGGTTGGAGTAGCCCCATTCGTTGTCGTACCAGGAGACGACCTTGGCCTGGTTGTCGATGACCTTCGTCAGTCCCGCATCGAACTGCGAGCTGTGCGAGTCGGTCACGATGTCGCTGGAGACGATGGGCTCGTCGTAGTACTTCAGAATTCCCCGCAGCGGTCCCTCGGCAGCGGCCAACATGGCGGCGTTGATCTCCGCAGCCGTGGCCGATGTCGCCAGCTCAGCAGTCAGGTCGGTGACCGAACCGGTCGGCACCGGCACCCGCATCGCGTAGCCGTCGAGCTTGCCCTGGAGTTCGGGCAGCACCAGGCCGATCGCCTTGGCCGCGCCGGTGGAGGTCGGCACGATGTTCAATGCAGCCGCCCGGGCGCGACGCAGATCCTTGTGGGGGCCGTCCTGCAGGTTCTGGTCCTGGGTGTAGGCGTGAATGGTCGTCATCAGGCCTTTGACGATGCCGAATTCCTGATGCAGCACCTTGGCCAGCGGGCCGAGGCAGTTCGTGGTGCAGGACGCGTTCGAGATGATGTTCTGGCTGCCGTCGTACTTGTCGTCGTTGACGCCCATCACGATGGTGATGTCCTCGCCGGTGGCCGGTGCGGAGATGATGACCTTCTTGGCGCCCGCATCCAGATGGCCCTTGGCCTTGGCCGCGTCGGTGAACAGGCCGGTCGATTCCACGACCACGTCCACGCCCAGGTCGCCCCACGGCAGGGCAGCCGGGCCGTCCTTGATCGCCAGCGCGGTGATCTTCGAATCACCGACGACGATGGTCCCCTCGCCGTCCGGGTGGACGTCGTAGGGCAGCCGGCCCAGGATCGAGTCGTACTTGAGCAGGTGCGCCAGGGTGGCGGTGTCGGTCAGGTCATTGACCGCCACGATTTCCAGATCTGTGTTGTTACCCGCCGCCTGCTGGGCGTCGAGGGCTCGGAAGAAGTTGCGCCCGATGCGGCCGAAACCGTTGACGCCGATCCGAATAGTCACTGCTGATCTCCTTGGTTCTCGTTAAAGAGGGGCCAACCGGGACATAAGGGACAGTCGCTGGCCCTTTGCCTGTGGAATTTGGTGCCGCCACCTGGGGTACATCCGTGGCCAACCACATGTCGGGGTCGGTAGCACGGGTCCTCCTCGCGGGCTGGATCGTTTCAGAACGAACGATGCCATGGGTTCGGCTTTTATGCAAGGTACTTATGTACTTCAAATACCTTAGATTGCGACCTATCGTTTGCGTAGGTCAGAGTTGCCTTGCTTCAATGGGGCTATGGCGCTCAGCGGCACGTCGGTGTCACCCACCGCGGGCGAAGTATTTGCGCTGATCAGGGACGGCGGGGCCATCACGCGCAGTGAGATCGGCCGGCTCACCGGCCTGTCCCGCACCGCGGTGACCGCCCGGATCACGGCTCTTGCGACCGATTGCCTGGTGATCGAGCCCGAGCGCGCCGCGTCGACGGGTGGCCGGCCGGCGACTCAGCTCATGTTCAACGTCGACGCCGGCATCGTCCTCGCGGCGGCGATCGGGCGCAGCCGCACCCAGCTCGCATTGTGCAATCTCGCCGGCGACATCCTCGCCACCGCCGATATCGACCAAGAACCCGGCATGGGCCCAGATGACCTGATGCCCGACCTGGTCACGCGTCTTGATGCACTACTGGGCGAGTCGGGACGGCGCGGCGATCGCATCTTCGGGATCGGACTCAGTCTGCCGGGTACCGTCGACCAACAGCGCGGCGCCAGTTTGGACTCTCCGAACATGAGCGGGTGGGACGGTGTGCCGCTGGCCCCGTACTTCCAGCGTCTGACCGATGCTCCGGTCGTCATGGACAACGACGCCAATGTCATCGCGCTGGCGGAGCGGCGTGCTGGATTCGCCGACGTGCAAGACATGCTGGTCGTGAAAGCGTCCACCGGACTGGGCGCCGGCATCATCATGGGCGGCCAACTGCGCCGGGGCGCCGTGCAGGCGGCCGGGGATTTCGGGCACAGCAAGATCGCAGCGGCTGCCGGCATTCCCTGCCGTTGCGGTGACACCGGCTGTGTGGAAGCCGTGGCCGGCGGCTGGGCAATCGTCCGGGCGCTGCAGCGCGACGGATACACGGTCAGTCACCTGCGCGACGTCGTCGCGCTGGCTCAAGGCGGAGACGCCAAGGCGCGCAGCTTGATTCGGGAAAGTGGGCGCCACGTTGGTGAGGTTCTCGCCGCCGCGGTGAACCTGATCAACCCAGCGGTGCTGGTCGTAGCCGGTGATGTGGTGGGCGCCTACGACGTGTTCGTGGCAGGCCTGCGAGAAACGCTGTATGGCAACGCCAGCACCCTGGCCACCCGGACGCTGCAGGTTGTTCCTTCGGTTCTTCCCGGGCGAGTCGGCATCGTCGGCTGTGCAACCACTGTGCTCGATTATGTCTTGAGCCCCAACGTGATTGACGCATCGCTGGCCGACTGACCGTCGCGTAGGTAGCGCGACCTTCAGTAGTAGACCGTGGCATGCGGATCGTGCGGCGCCCTGGTTTTGGCGCTGAGGGCGGCCGGTTGTGGTCGGACGTTCACCGGGCCGTCGGCTCCGGACTGACGCTGCCGTCGGTGACTAAATCTCGTCCGCATTCGCATCTTGCCTGCTCGGCGGCACCTTCGGGGTCGAGCGGGCTCGGCGGCGGAATGTGATGAAGGCTACTCGAGCTGCAAAGTGTGATTTTTCTTTCAAAAATCCTTGCCCTCGACCCGCCCTCGGGGGTTTACTAGCCGTATACGTTGATTCATCACATGAGACAAGGTGTAACCCATGACCCCAACACTCGAACTGGCCACCCTGGCTGAACAGTCGGGAACTCAGTTCATCCTCGCCCTATTTGTGGACCTGCGGGGAAAGCCGTGTGCCAAGCTGGTACCGGTCGAAGCGATCGACGAACTCGCCAAGGATGGTGTGGGTTTCGCCGGTTATGCCGCCGGTGCCATGGGGCAGGAGCCCAAAGATCCCGACCTGATCGCCATTCCCGATCCCGCATCGTTCACCCCCATTCCTTTTGTTAAGGAAGGGTTGGCGCTGGTCCACTGCGACATGTACGTCGAGGGCAAGCTCTGGCCGTACGCGCCCCGCAACATCCTCAAGGCGATGATCAAGCGCGCCGCCGAGGCCGGCTACGAGCCGTGGATGGGCGCGGAGGTGGAGTACTACCTCCTTAACCGCGAAGCGGACGGCACCTTGACGACCGCCGACAAGAACGACGTGGCGGCCAACCCCTGCTACGACGTGCGCGGCCTGACCCGGATGTACGAGCACCTTTCCGGGATTTCCAAGGCGATGAACCAGCTCGGCTGGTCCAACTACGCCAACGACCACGAAGACGGCAACGGTCAGTTCGAGCAGAACTTCCAGTACGCGGAAGCACTGATCACTGCTGACCGGGTGGTGACGCTGCGCTACCTCCTGGCGATGAGCGCCGAAGAGCGCGGCATGATCGCCACCTTCATGCCGAAGCCGTTCTCGGACCGTACCGGCAGCGGGTTGCACCTGCATATTTCACTGACCAGCCACGGGACTCCGGTCTTCCCGTCTGACACAGATGATCGCAATCTGGGTCTGTCGGAAACGGCATACCACTTCATCGGCGGCATCCTCGATCACGCGAGTGCACTGCAGGCGATCATCGCGCCAACTGTCAACTCCTACAAGCGAACCCGTGCGGTCGCCGTTACCTCCGGTGCGTCCTGGGCGCCGAACAGCCCGACCTTCGGCGGCAACGACCGGACCCACTACATCCGCATTCCCGACAATCAGCGCATCGAGCTGCGTGGCGGTTGCGGATCGGCGAACCCGTACCTTGCGGCCGCCGCGGCGATCGGTGCCGGGCTGGACGGAATCGCCAACGGAACCGACCCGGGTGAAATGGGGGCGAAGGTGACTTCACGGCCGTCGCTGCCCGCGACGCTGATCCACGCCGTCGAAACCCTGGAAGCCGATCCCGTGATGATGGAAGTGCTTGATGCGGCCGGCTCCGGCGCAGGGGTGTCCGAGTACTTCACCAACCTGAAGCGCGAAGAGTTCTTCACCTATCACAGCCAGGTAAGTGCCTGGGAAATCGATCAGTACCTGACAGCTTTCTAAGAAAGGAGACCAGCAAAATATGTGCGGAATCGTAGGGTTGCATCTGCGTAACCCCGAGTTGTATCCGAGGTTGGGCGAATTGCTCACCGGGATGTTGTGCGAAATGTCCGACCGGGGAATGGATTCGGCTGGTGTCGCGGTCTACGGCGACCCCAACTGGACGCCGGCCGGCCACGGCGCCGTGTCGCTGCTCGAGGTTGACGCCCCGGCTGACGAGGTTGCAGCCGCCGTCGGTGCAAAGGCGGGCGTCGCCGTCAACGTGCGCGTCCTCGATGCGACCTACCTGTTGACCGCAGCGATCGACTCCGACGCGCTGCTCGCCGCCGCTCGCGCGGCTCTCCCCAACGCGCTGGTCGTCGGCTTCGGCGCCGACCTCGCGGTCCTCAAGGGCGTTGGCGCCCCGCGGACGCTCGCGGACTCATGGGGCCTGTCGAACGCGCAGGGTTGGCAGGGTGTGGGGCATACCCGCATGGCCACCGAGTCGGCGGTCACCCCGTCCGGCGCTCACCCGTACGCCGTGGGCACCGGGCAGTGCCTGGTCCACAACGGGTCGTTCTCGAACCACGCCACCGTGCGTCGCGATCTGCGCCGCGAAGGTGTGTCCTTCGACAGCGAAAATGACACTGAGGTGGGCGCCCGGTTCGTGGCGCACCAGCTGTCCCAGGGCCGTGACGTCGAAACCGCGCTGAAGGAACTGTGCGCAACGTTCGACGGGTTCTACACCCTGCTGGTGTCGAACCATGACTCCTTCGCGGTTGTACGCGATGCCATTTCGTGCAAGCCCGCTGTGATCGCCGAGACCCCCGAATGGGTCGCGATGGCGAGTGAATACCGTGCCCTGGCATCCCTGCCGGGTGTCGAAAACGCAAAGATCTGGGAACCCGAGCCCGAGGTGGTGTACGCATGGAGCCGTTGACATTTGACCTGGCAGAAACGCCGCTGCGGGAGGTAAACACCGCCCTGCACGCAGCGGACTTGGCCGGCGAGTTCACCATCAATAACCCGGCCGGGGCGCACAACGTCGCGGTTGGTGTCAACGCACCGGTGAAGATCACGGTAAACGGGCACCTGGGTTACTACGGCGCCGGCATGAACCAGCAGGCCGAAATCGTCATCAACGGCAATGCCGGCACCGGCCTCGCTGAGAACATGATGAGCGGCACCGTCGTCGTCAAGGGCGACGCTTCTCAGTCCGCGGGTGCAACCGCACACGGAGGACTGCTGGTCATCGAGGGCAACGCCTCAGCGCGGTGCGGTATCTCTATGAAGGGCGTCGACATCGTGGTGGGCGGCAACGTCGGCCACATGAGCGCCTTCATGGCGCAAGCCGGACGCCTGGTCATCCGCGGCGACGCGGGTGAAGCGCTTGGTGACTCGATCTACGAGACGCGAATCTACCTGCGCGGCAACGCCGCATCACTGGGCGCTGACTGCATCGCCAAGGAAATGCGTGACGAGCACCACCAGGAGCTCGCCCTGCTGCTGAAGGCGGCTGGCTTCGAAGACGACGACACCGCGTCCTACACGCGGTATGGGTCTGCCCGCAACCTCTACCACTTCAAAGTCGACAACGCCGGAGCATACTGATGAGCCAAACAGACGACGACCGGGCTCGGCTCGGCCTGCGCGAGTCCGCCACCTTCGACCGGACCACGATCGCCGCTATCCAACGGGCCGCCGCCACTGGTATCTACGATATCCGCGGTTGGGGCGCCAAGCGGAAGCTGCCGCACTTCGACGACCTGCTGTTCCTCGGCGCGTCGGTGTCACGTTATCCCCTTGAGGGCTACCGCGAGAAGTGTTCCACCGATGTAGTGCTCGGTGACCGTTTCGCGAAATACCCACTGCACCTTGATATTCCGGTCACCATCGCAGGCATGAGCTTCGGTGCGTTGTCCGGACGCGCCAAGGAAGCCCTGGGCCGTGGCGCCAGCGCCATGGGCACGTCCACCACTACCGGTGACGGTGGCATGACGCCGGAAGAGCGGGGACAGTCGAAAACACTGGTGTACCAGTACCTTCCGTCGCGCTACGGCATGAACCCCGATGATCTGCGTAAAGCGGACGCCATCGAGGTCGTGCTCGGACAGGGTGCCAAGCCAGGTGGCGGCGGCATGCTGCTGGGTCAGAAGATCTCCGAGCGCGTCGCTGGAATGCGTACTCTCCCACAGGGTATCGACCAGCGTTCGGCGTCGCGGCATCCCGACTGGACCGGCCCGGATGACCTGGCCATCAAGATCGCGGAAATCCGTGAGATCACCGACTGGGAAAAGCCGATCTACGTCAAGGTGGGTGCTACCCGCACGTACTACGACGTGAAGCTGGCTGTCGCTGCCGGTGCCGACGTGGTCGTCGTCGACGGCATGCAGGGCGGTACTGCGGCTACCCAAGAGGTGTTCATCGAACATGTCGGTATTCCGACGCTGGCTGCCATCCCGCAGGCCGTGCAGGCGCTGCAGGAACTGGGCATGCACCGCAAGGTTCAGCTGATCGTCTCCGGCGGTATTCGTAACGGCGCCGACGTTGCCAAGTGCTTGGCGCTGGGCGCTGACGCGGTGGCCATCGGAACCGCTGCGTTGATCGCCCTGGGCGACAACGATCCTCGGTACGCCGCTGAGTACGAGAAGTTGGGCAGCGCTGCCGGCTTCTACGACGACTTCCAGGACGGAAAGGACCCGACGGGCATCAGCACGCAGGATCCTGAGCTGTCGGCCCGATTCGATCCGATCGAGGGCGGTCGCAAGTTGGCCAACTACCTGCGGGTGCTGACGCTGGAACTCCAGGTCATCGCACGCGCTTGCGGTAAGGCCCACGTGCAGCACCTGGAGCCCGAGGACATGGTCGCGTTGACCATCGAAGCATCGGCGATGTCTCGCATCCCGCTTGCTGGAACCTCGTGGGTGCCCGGTAGGAACTTCTAGATAGGCAAGGGTGGTGGTTTCCCCGTCAGGGCTGGACGGGGAACCGCCACCTTTAACTTTTGCATGGCGTAATGCCACGAATATCGTTGTGGTGTCACGCAATACGACATGACCGGGGTCGGTTACCCGGTTCCGTGCGGTCACCGCACGACACAAAGACTTTTACGCGACATCGGAGGCGAACACTGATGACCCGGCTGATTGACGGCTTTGACGGGGTACTGACAGACCTCGACGGTGTCGTGTATGCGGGCCCGAAGGCGATCGCAGGCGCACCAGAGGCGCTGGGCAAGCTTGTGGGCGACGGCAAGCGCCTGGCGTATGTGACCAACAATGCGTCGCGATCGTCGGCGGAGGTTGCCTCGCATCTGCGGCGGCTGGGTGCGCCTGCGAGCGCAGATCAGGTGTTCGGGTCGGCGTTGGCCGGAGCCGAGTTGCTGGCGCGCCAGGTCCCCGCCGGTGCGACGGTGTTCGTGGTCGGCAGTCAGACCCTCGCGGATTCGGTGCGGGCTCAAGGCCTCCATGTTGCGAACTCCTGGGATCATCAACCGGACGCTGTCATCCAGGGATTCACGCCGACCATCGGCTGGAAGGACTTGGCGGAGGCGTCTTTCGCGATCGCGGCAGGCGCCGTCTGGGTCGCGACGAACACTGACATGACCCTGCCGCAGGAGCGCGGGTTCGCTCCCGGTAACGGCACCATGGTGGCGGCGATTGCGACCGCTACCGGCAAATATCCCTTGGTGGCGGGAAAGCCTGGACCGGCCCTCTTCGAGACGGCGGCGCGGCACTCGAATGTTGAGCGCCCCTTGGTGATTGGCGATCGACTGGACACCGACATCCTGGGTGGCAATCGCGCAGGAATGGCGACCCTTCTGGTCCTCACTGGCGTGGACACGTCCCGAACTGCCCTCGCTGCCCGCGTGGACGAGCGTCCGACGTACATGGTCGATTCTCTGAGTGAACTCTACGAGGATTACCCGGCGATCACCGTCGACAATGGGGCCTACTCCTGCGGTGATGCAACGGCTCGGGTTTCGGGAATGGCGGTCAGCATCAGCGGCCGCGAAGACGATCTCAACAGTTGGCGCGCCGGCTGTGCCGCTTGGTGGGCTGCTCACCCGGACGCGATCCCGGACGCCGCGCCGGAGATCGTGTTCACGACCGTCTAATCGAGGCGGGGCGAGCTGATGCCCGAAAGGCACTGTCACGGAGGTGCCTTCAGCTCGCAAATCTGCGAAAGACCTTGAGCTGTCTGGACATTCGCAGTGCTAACCCGACAGGGCCAATGACAGGACCCCATCGGCAGTGTGGCCGATGGGGTCCCGTCATTTCAGGGCCGGCGCGGTCAGTGCCCGCGCGCTACCCAGTCGTCGTAGTGGATGACTTCGCCGCCGATGGTGGTGGTGTCGCCGTGGCCGGTGTAGACCACGGTTTCTGCAGGCAGGACGCCGAGTCGTTTGGAGATGGAGTCCAGGATGGTCGGGAAGTCGGAGTAGGAGCGTCCGGTGGCGCCGGGGCCGCCGTGGAACAGGGTGTCCCCCGAGAGGACGGCACCCAGGTCGGGTGCTGACCAGCACACCGATCCGGGGGAGTGGCCGGGGGTGTGCATGGCGTGGATTTCGATTCCGCCGACCTTGAGCACTTGCTCGTCGTCGACCGGGTAGAAGGTCGCGGTGGGATGTATTTCCCGCCAAAGCATTTCGTCGGCCGGGTGGAGCAGGATCGGGGCGTCCAGGGCTGCGGCGAGTTCCGGCGCCACAGTGATGTGGTCGTTGTGCCCGTGTGTGCACACGACCGCCAGGACGTTGCGCCCCGCGACCGCATCGATGATGGGTGCGGCGGTATGGGCGGCGTCGAAGACGATGCAGTCGGTGTCGTCACCGATGAGCCAGATGTTGTTGTCTACGTCCCAGGTGCCGCCATCGAGGCTGAAGGTGCCGCTGGTCACGATGCGTTGAATGGTGCTCACTTAGATGCCCCTATCGCGTGTAGTTCGTCGTCCTTGCGCGGTGTGCGCAGGGCGGATGCGCTGGTGTTGCGGCCGACGAGTTCCGAGGAGAAATCCCCGAGGGGCAGCCGGCCTGGTAGGCAACGGAAGCGACCCTGGTGCACACAGGCCTGTGCACCAGGGTCGCTTCCGTGAGCGCGCCTAGGTCAAAGACAGGGGACAGCTCCACTCCGTCGGCCAGTGTCATGTTCTGGCTTAGTGCGTCGAATGTGTGACCCATGTTCTGACCTGTGCGCTCTCGAGGGCGCTAATCGTTGATTAGCGCATCTGTCCCGCACCGATGTAGGGGAACGGGCTCTTGAGCAGGTTGCCTTCGGCGAAGCGCGACAGCCGGAAGTCGTCAGCCGGAATATCGGCATCGGAGCTCTTGCCGTCGACGACGAGGTCGGCGACGAGCCTGCCGACCGCGGGGGCGATCTTGAAGCCGTGGCCCGAGAACCCAGCGGCGACGATCAGGCCGTCGACCGGGGTTTCGGAGATCACCGGGTTGAAGTCCGGCGTCACGTCGTAGCAGCCGGCGTAGGTCGACGCGATCGACGGGTTCTCGAGGCCGGGGAACCGGGTCCCGATCTTGTCGACGGTGAGGTCGATGAAGTCGTCGTCGGCGCGGTTGAGGTAGTTGTCGGGGTCCGCGGGCTCGAGTACGTCGAGAGCGGAGTTGCCGAACAGAATCTGGCCGTCGGAACCTTCGGGGCGAACGTACTGCAGCGACACCAGGTCAGAGAACACCGGAACCTTGCCGAGGTCTTGGCCCGGGTCGATGAGCACGATCTGCTCGCGGTGCACCGTGATCGGCAGCTCGATGCCGTGCTGAGCCAGCAGCGCGACCGACCAGGGGCCGGCGGCCAGGACGACCGTGTTGGCGTGGACGACGCTGCCGTCGGTCAGGCGCACGCCGGTGGCCTTGCCGTTCTCGACGATGATCTCGCTGACCGTGGTGCTCTGCCGCAGGCGGACGCCCTGGCGACGAGCGGCGGCGGCGAAGCCCTGCGCGGTCTGGTAAGCGTCACCGTATCCACCACGCTCTTCCCACGCGAACGCGGCGAAGGGGTCCAGGTCGGCGACCGGCCACAGCTTTGCGACCTCGGACTTGTCGATGTCTTCGGTGCGCACACCGACGGCGCGCTGCGCGGCCATGGAGTCGTGGATGGCCTGGACGTTCTGCGGGCCCACGCCGACCACATAGCCGGTCTGATGGAAACCGACATCCTCGCCGAGGATCTCCTGAGCGTTCTCGAACAGGTCGAGGCTGCGGGTTGCCATTGCGGCGAGCGAGCTGACGCCGTAGTGGCAGCGGACGACGCCAGAAGACTTCCCGGTGCCGCCGGAGCCGACGGTATCGCGCTCGACAATGGTGACGTCGGTGACGCCGCGCTGGGCCAGCGACCAGGCTGCTGAGCAACCTTCCAATCCGCCGCCCACGATGACGACGTCGGTCGTGGTGACTGTTTCAGACATGATGGTGGCTTTCTGGTTCAGACGTTATGGGTGGTGCAACCTCGTGCCCTGATCCACGGTGTTCGGGTCCGCATGAGCTTCCCTTCACACAGCGCCAGTACTGCTAGTTGACACAATCCACTACTAGTGGATGTGATCCACGTTACTACCGTTTCGCTGAAATAAACAGCATTTAATGGGATGAAACTAGCGCCGGGGTCGTACTGGCTGCCGATGACCTATTTGCCGACGTCGCGTGGGACGATCCTTCCCGCCCCTACCCAAACGGGTAGCTCAATCCATCCCAACTTGGCGTTTCGACTTACCTCTATCTGGACGGACAGTGGAAGGCCAGATCCCCGCGGCAGGAGGAAGAAAATGAATGTCTCCGTCATGACCGACCTTGCGCCGGGCACAACGGGAACGGTGGCCGCGCGAAGCGCTGTCCTCGCCCGCCTTGAGGAGGCGTGGCTGACCACGTTTGGCACCGATCTCCCCGGTGGGGCCATCGTTGACGCACTGGTGTGCTGCGACGTTCGGATGGACCAGGCCGGCGCATTCGCCCGAATTGACGAAATGATCGCCCGCAGTGACATCGCCGTCCTCAGTGACGCTGACCTCGCCTGGCTGCGGCCAGGTGATCGCCCGAGTGACGCGATCCGATGGTTGATGTCACGCGGCCCGGCGATTCTGGTTGTGACCCATGGACATGCCGCTGCAACGGGTTTCGCGAAAAGCGGGTCCGTGCGCGTCCGTTGGCACCGGGACGCGGTCGCCGACGCCGTCCACTGGGAACGCGCCTTCATCGGTGGGTTGCTGCCTGCGCTGACCGAGCGCGGCTTGCTGGCCGGCGGTGCTGAGGCTCGTCGCCGATCGATTGGCCCAGACGACCTGCGGGGAATCCTGCACGACGCGGTCCTGCGCTGACTAAAACTCAGGGGTGCTAGAGGCGAGACTCCGGGAAGGCGATCACCGATAGGAATCGGATCGGCAGCTCTACCAGGTCGACCGGCCCGTGCGTGCCTTCGCCGTCGAGCAGGAGCGAATCCCCGGGGTGCAGGCGGTACACCGAGCGGCTGTGGCCGTAGTCCATCACGCCGTCGAGTAGGTAGATGAACTCCGTGCCGGGGTGCTGAAACAACGGGTAATTCCGGCTCTGTTCGGTCAAGGTGACGTACAGGCATTCCAGCCGCTTGTGCTCACCGCGTAGGGAGCCGAGTAGCTGGTACTCGTGGCCCTCAGCCGTGCCGTCACGCACGATTCGCGCGCCGGTGCCGGCTTTGACGAACGCTGCGGGCCGCTCTACATCCGAGCCGCGGAACAGCGACGACACCGGCACGTCCAGCCCCTTGGCGAGCAGCGACAACGTCGACAGGCTGCATGAGGTTTGGGCGTTCTCAATCTTGGACAACATTGCCTTCGAGATACCCACAGTGTTGGCCATCTCGCCAACGGTCATCCCTTGAGCAAGGCGCAGCTGCCGGACATTACGAGCGATGGCCGCTTCGAGTTCCAATTCCTCGAACGTCTCGTGCGGGTCGCGATTCCGAGCGATGCCCGAGGTGTTGCGCAGCAGCGGGGTGTCGGTCACCCTACCCAATGTAGTCGGACAGCTAAGTCGGGGGGAACGTGTTCGGACAAGTCATCTGTACGGACGCTGTGAATCACTCTCGCACTGGACAATTGGCGTAGCAGAGGGCGAAGAGCCCAGGCCCGTTGCGGGCCTTGGAATTTAGGCTGAATACAGGCGATAAAGATGGGCCCGTCGCGACGTCCCTGCCTTGGCCTCGCGGTCGTCTGAATGCTTCCGGGTCGGGCGGCCAGGCAATCCGCTCACGCCTTGTGTGCAAGTTCTGACCAATCCTAAAGGGTGGTCACGACTGTCAGAAAACAGTATTACCCCCACCCATTTGCCTCGCGATCATGGATATCGACCACGAAGCATCCGTTGGTCAAGTCGCCGAGGCGGCGTTCCAGTCGTTGTGGGACCACGCCTTTCGACCTCGAATCATCTGGGCCTTAACGGCCCCGCAGGTGCTTCTCGTTCTCCCGCTCGTTCGTAGTTCCCTAACAGAAAGAAGGAAGCACCATGAAGCTCCAGGTTGCTATTGATCTGCTGTCCACTGAGGCCGCTCTTGAGTTGGCTGGCAAGGTTGCCGATTATGTCGA
>NZ_MPKW01000014.1 GCF_009729415.1 Mycolicibacterium sp. CBMA 234 | reverse complement strand
GCTGGCCGCGCCCTACTTCCGCACCGCGGTCGAAGCCGCCATCGACAGCTGGCGCCGCGTCGTGATCACCGCCACCGAGCTGGGCATCCCGATCCCCGGCTTCGCCTCCTCGCTGTCCTACTACGACGCCCTGCGCACCGAGCGGCTCCCCGCCGCCCTGACCCAGGGCCTGCGCGACTTCTTCGGCGCCCACACCTACGGCCGCACCGACGCACCGGAGGGCCAGAAATTCCACACCCTCTGGAGCGGCGACCGCACCGAAATCCAGGCCTAACCCCGCCCCGCCACCACACACAAAACTGTCCTTTTCCCAGTGAAAGGGACAGTTTTGTGTGTGCTCGGAAATGTCGGGCCAGCCAACTAGGCTGAAGCTGTGCAGTTCCTTGATGGCCACCAGCCCCCGTACGACCTGACCTACAACGACGTCTTCGTCGTGCCCGGTCGCTCTGAGCTGACGTCGCGCTTCGACGTCGATCTCGCCTCCTCGGATGGCACCGGCACCACCATCCCGATCGTGGTCGCCAACATGACCGCGGTGGCCGGGCGGCGCATGGCCGAGACCATCGCGCGTCGTGGCGGCATCGTGGTGCTGCCCCAGGACCTGCCGATCGACGCGGTCCGTCGCACCGTCGACTTCGTCAAGAGCCGCGATCTGGTGGTCGACACCCCCGTGGTGCTGGCCCCCGACGACTCGGTCTCCGACGCGCTGGCGCTGCTGCACAAGCGGGCCCACGGCGCCGCGGTGGTCCTCGAAGAAGGACGCCCGCGCGGCCTGGTCATCGAGGCCGGCTGCGCCGGCGTGGACCGGTTCGCGCGGGTCCGCGATGTGGCCACCACCGATTTCGTCATCGCACCGGCGGGCACCGAGCCGCGCAAGGTCTTTGACCTGCTGGAGCACTCGCCGGTCGACGTCGCCGTCCTGACCAACGCCGACGGTTCGCTGGCCGGCGTGCTGACCCGCACCGGGGCCATCCGCGCAGGCATCTACACCCCCGCAGTCGACGCACAGGGCCGGCTTCGGATCGCCGCCGCGGTCGGTATCAACGGCGACGTCGCGGCCAAAGCACGGGCACTGGCCGAAGCCGGTGTCGACGTTCTGGTGGTCGACACCGCGCATGGCCACCAGGCCAAGATGTTCGAGGCCCTGAGCGCGGTGGCCGCGCTGGATCTGGGCTTGCCGCTGGCCGCCGGCAACGTGGTGTCAGCGGGCGGCACCCGGGATCTGATCAACGCGGGCGCGTCCATCGTCAAGGTGGGCGTCGGCCCCGGCGCCATGTGCACCACCCGCATGATGACCGGAGTGGGCCGCCCGCAGTTCTCCGCGGTGGTCGAATGCGCCTCGGCGGCAAAGGAACTCGGCGGTCACGTGTGGGCCGACGGTGGCGTCCGGCATCCGCGCGACGTGGCGCTTGCCCTGGCCGCCGGCGCCTCGAACGTCATGGTCGGCTCGTGGTTCGCCGGTACCTACGAGTCCCCCGGCGATCTGCTGACAGACCGCGAGGGCCGCCTGTACAAGGAGAGCTTCGGCATGGCCTCCAAGCGTGCGGTGGCCGCACGCACGGCCGGTGATGGGGCCTTCGACCGGGCCCGTAAAGCGTTGTTCGAGGAGGGCATCTCGTCGTCGAAGATGGAGCTGGACCCGGTGCGCGGTGGCGTGGAGGATCTGCTCGACCACATCACCTCCGGCGTCCGCAGCACCTGCACGTACGTCGGCGCAGCCAACCTGACCGAATTGCACGAGAAGGTGGTGCTCGGCGTGCAGTCGGCCGCCGGATTCGCCGAGGGACACCCGCTGCCCACCGGTTGGTGAGCAGGCCCGACAGCGCCGACCAGCTACCATTGCCGGAGAACGGCTATCGATCGAGTACCGGTCGATAGCTCGTCGACATCGAATCACCGAAAGGGAACACGTGCCGCAGGCACCCGTTGGGGCGATGACCGCCCCAAATCCGACGGGAGCGTGTCCGGCCGATGACCGCCCCGAGCCCGTCGACTCCGAACCTCCCAGTAGCCAGCCGGGCCGTCAGCCCGGCGCCCCGAGTGGTGGAGCACGGTGACCACTACGCTGACCATCGCGAGCCTGGCCGCGTTCATCCTCCTCACCATCGGGACCGCGGTATTCGTCGCTGCTGAGTTCTCCTTGACGGCACTGGAACGCACCACCGTGGAAGCCAACGCGCGCACCGGTGGCCGCCGCGACCGGATCATCCGCACCGCGCATCGCAACCTGTCGTTCCAGCTGTCCGGTGCACAGATCGGCATCTCGATCACCACGCTGATCACCGGATATCTGGCCGAACCCGTCGTTGCACGCTTGCTGCGCGGCCCGCTGCACGCGGTCGGCCTGCCCGAAAGCGCGACCGACGCCGTGGCGCTGGCGCTGGCGTTGTTGATCGCCACCTCGGTGTCCATGGTGTTCGGCGAGCTCGTCCCCAAGAACCTTGCCGTCGCCCGACCGGTGCCGACCGCGCGCGCCACCGTGCCGTTGCAATGGTTCTTCTCCCTGGTCTTCTCCCCCGTCATCAAGCTCACCAACGGGACCGCCAACTGGGTACTGCGCCGGCTCGGGGTCGAGCCCGCCGAGGAACTGCGCTCAGCGCGGTCCGCGCAGGAGCTGCTGGCGCTGGTGCGCACCTCCGCCGAAAGCGGATCACTGGATGCGCAGACCGCTCAGCTGATCGACCGGTCCCTGCAGTTCGGCGGCCGTACCGCCGAGGAACTGATGACGCCGCGCTCGATGATCGAGACCCTCGAGGTCACCGACACCGTCGCCGACCTCATCGAAACAGCCATCCGCACCGGGTTCTCGCGCTTTCCGATCGTCGCCGGCGACCTCGACGAGACCGTCGGCATCGTGCACGTCAAACAGGTCTTCGCCATCCCCGTCGAGTTGCGGGACGGCACCCGGCTCGCGCAGCTGGCGCGGCCCGTACCGACCGTGCCTTCGACCCTGGACGGTGACGCGGTGATGACCCAGATCCGGGCCAACGGCGTTCAGACCGCCCTCGTCGTCGACGAATACGGCGGCACCGCCGGCATGGTTACCGTCGAGGACCTCATCGAGGAGATCGTCGGCGACGTCCGCGACGAACACGACGACGCCACCCCCGACGTGGTCGAGGTGCGCGACGGCTGGTTGGTCTCCGGCCTGCTGCGCATCGACGAGGTGGACACCGAGACCCCGTTCCGCGCGCCGGAAGGCGACTACGAAACCATCGGCGGCCTGGTACTTACGGAACTCGGGCACATTCCGGTCGTCGGCGACACCGTCGTCCTCACCGAATTCGACCCTGACAATCCCGAGCTGGACCCGGTGCGCTGGAAAGCCACGGTGATCCGCATGGACGGACGCCGCATCGATCAGCTCGAGCTCACCGAACTCAAGGCCGAGCCGGGGGCCCATCGTGAATGACGTCTTCGGGATCCTCCTGGCCATGGTGCTGCTGGGGGCGAACGCGTTCTTCGTCAGCGCGGAGTTCGCGCTGATCTCAGCGCGCCGCGACCGCCTGCAGGCGCTGGCCGAACAGGGCAAGCGCAGTGCCGTGACGGTGCTGCGGGCCGGTGAGCGGCTGTCGATGATGCTGGCCGGCGCACAGCTCGGCATCACCATCTGCTCGATCCTGCTGGGCCGCATCGGTGAACCGGCCGTGGCGGACCTGCTGCGACAGCCGTTCGATGCGCTCGGCGTACCCGAGTCGGTGCTGCACACAGTGGCCTTCGCCATCGCTCTCGCGGTCGTGGTGACGGTGCACGTGCTGCTCGGCGAAATGGTGCCCAAGAACATCGCGATCGCCGGGCCGGAGAAAGCCGCGATGCTGCTGATCCCGCCGTACCTGGTTTACATGAGCATCGCCCGGCCGTTCGTCATCTTCTACAACTGGTGTGCCAACAGCACGCTGCGGCTGGTCGGCGTCGAACCCAAAGACGAGCTCGACGTCACCGTGTCCACCGTCGAACTGACCGCGATGCTGTCGGAGTCGCTGTCAGAAGGGCTGTTGGACGCCGAGGAGCACGTCCGGCTGACCCGGGCGCTCGATATCCGCACCCGCACGGTCAAGGACGTGGCGATCCCGCTGCAGGACATTCGCGCGGTGTCCATCGCCGCGCCCGGTACGGGCCCGACCGTCGGCGCGGTGGCTCAGGCCTTGCGCGAGACCGGCTACTCACGGTTCCCGGTGACCGACGGCCACAGCGCCTACCTCGGCTATCTGCACATCAAGGACGTGCTGCCGTGCATGGACGACAACGACGCCGTCCTGGACCGGTCCATGGTTCGTCCGCTGCCGATGGTGGCGTCGATATTGCCGGTGGCCGACGCGCTGTCTTGGTTGCGCCGCAACAACAGCCACCTGGCCCTGGTCACCACCGACGGCTACGTCACCGCGATGGTGGCACTCGAGGATCTGGTGGAGGACCTGGTCGGGGTGGTGCGTGACGGTACGCACCGTGTTTGACACGGTGTGCACGCCACTGGGGGTCCTGACCGAGGACGAGTGGCGGCCGAGGGAACAGCGCTACCTGGAGCGGGTCGAGGCCTTCCTGGCGCCACACGAAGCACGGATGCGGGCAGGTCAACCACATCCGGTGTGGGACTTCTTGTTCACCTACTACAGCCTCAAGCCCCGTCAGCTGCGCCGGTGGCATCCGGGTTTCGGCGTGGCACTGACCGGTGCCGACGCGCTGCGCTTCGCCGACCGCGCCGGCTATGGCCGCCACGGGGACGCGGTGACCGTGACGGCCGAGTACCAGGCCGCCCGGCGCGACACCGTCGCGTTCGTTGCCGAACTGTTGGCTGCGACGGCCTCCCGGCCCGCCCGACTGAGCTGCTTCGGCCTGCACGAGTGGGCCATGGTGTACCGCGCGCCCGAGGTGCGCCATGGCCAGGTTCCGCTACGCCTCGGGGCGTCGGGCACCGATGCGGTGGTCGAGTCGATGCCGCTGCGGTGCAGCCACTTTGACGCCTATCGCTTCTTCACCGACGCGGCCGTGCCGCGCAACAGCGAAACCCTGACCCGACACGCCCAGTCCGCCACCGAGCAGCCGGGCTGTGTGCACGCGAATATGGACCTGTACAAGTGGAGTTACAAGCTCGGACCTTTGCTGGAGTCGAATCTGTTGATGGATTGCCTTGACCTCGCCGCAGACGCGCGCGTCCTTGACATGCAGGCCAGCCCGTATGACCTGCATGCCTACGGCATCGAGCCGATCGCCATCGAGGATTCCACCGGCCGCGCCGAGTACGCGCGCCGACAGCAAGACATTGCCAATCGTGCTGTGCCACTTCGTTATTCAATGCTGAATCAGTGCCAGCACCTGCTGGCGCTGGCTGACGACGGGGACATGTCGTGACGGCCCGGGTCGCGCTTGCCGCCGGCCTTGCCGCCCTTGCCGCGGCAGCAACCATCACTGCCTGCTCCAATGATTCGACCAAGCACAGCGCACCACGCAACACCCAGGTGTTGCCGGGCGACTACAGCGGCAGCGGTCCGGGCACCCTCGTCGCCGCGCAGCCGCTGACCACCGTCGACCCCGAACTATCCGGGCTGACCTCGATCTCCGCACGGATCACGTACGTCTCCACGTCGGGCATCAACGACAGCCACCCCAAGGTGACGGGCACCGTGTTCCTGCCCAAGGGCAAGGCCCCCGATGGCGGCTGGCGGATCATCGCGCTGGCCAACCCGGGCAGCGGCATCCAGTCCGACTGCGCGCCGTCGTCGTCGCCCAGCCTGCTGGGCCTGCTGCCGACCGTGCGGCTCATGGTCGGCGCCGGATACCTGGTGGCCATCACCGACTACCAGGGCCTCGGGCTCGCGGAGACCTATCACCCATACCTCGACTCCACGACCGAGGGCTTCAACCTGATCGACCTGGCGCGCGCGACCCGCAAGCTGGTGCCGGAGGCGTCCACCAATTGGATCGCGGTGGGCACCGGGCAGGGCGGGCAGGCCGCATGGGCCGCCGCCGAGCTGGCCACCGACTACGGCGGCGGCCTTCGCCCGCAGGGCGCCGTCGCACTGGCCCCGACCGCGGCCCTCGAATGGCTGGCCGACGCGTCCGCCGCCGGGAACCTGAACCATGACCAGGAGGTCATGCTCCAGCACTACCTCGCGGTCATGCCCCAGGCCTACCCCGGATTCCCTATCGAGGACTACCGCCGCGGCGTGGCCCGTGACCACTGGGACACCTTGTCGGCGTGCCGAGGGCCGGCCGTCGCGGACCGGACCAACCTGCTGGCGACCCTCGATCCGCACGACCTCGGGCCGACGACGCCGGCCGCCACCGATGCGCTGCGCGGATATCTGCGCAAAGCGACGTTGCCGCAAGCGCCGGCGGCCGCTCCGATGCTGATCACCGCCGGCGCGCCCGACGGGCTGGTGCCGCCCGACCAGACCGCCGCCGCCGTCGACAAGGCATGTGCGATGGGTGACGTCATCGATTACGTCGCCAACCCTGATAACGCCGACGCACTGGGGTGGATCACGGACCGGTTCAACGGCGTGCCCGCACCGAACACTTGCGGCGGCGCCACGACCACCAGCTCGACTCCGACGTCGACCGCAAGCGCCAAAACCGACGACACCGAGCAATCGACCCCGGACACCGAAGAGGTGACGGCGACGACCCACGTCACCCAGCAGCCAGATACAGAAACCGAGCAGCCGCCCGCGCGCAACGACCCGCCACCGCCACCGGCGCCGGCGCCGGCGCCGGCCGCAGCGGACAGCGGAGCCGGGTAATGAACATCAGCCTGCTCGACGGCTGGCTGCCCATCCTCATTCAGAGCGTGACGGTGCTCGGCCTGATCGCCGCGGTCGGTCGGCGGTCCCCACGTTGGCTGCGGCTGTGGCTCCCGGCGGCGGTCGGCGCCGGAGTCGTGCTGGCGCTTGCCTCCAGTTGGTTCATCTCCGATCAGGGCCTCGCGGGCGGCCCGGCCCCCATCGCCCTATGGGTCTGGCTGGTCTTGACCGGAGCTGCGCTGGTGGTGACGATCGCGGGCTGGCCGGGCGTGCGCTGGTGGCGCCGCGCCATCGCGGTCGCGGTGGTGCCGCTGTGTGCCGTCTGCGCGGGCCTGGCCGTGAACACCTGGACCGGGTACCTCCCGACCGTCGAGGCGCTGTGGCAGCGGAGCTCCGGCGCCGAACTGAGCGGCCAGATCGACCTGGACACCGCGCTCAACATGCGCCGCAGCGGCGAACGCCCGGACCGCGGTGTGCTGGTGTCGGTGCCGATCCCCACCAACGCGTCGGGCTTCCGCAGCCGCCCGGAGTTGGTGTACCTGCCGCCGGCCTGGTTCGCGCCCGGCGCCCCCCAGCTTCCGGCTGTGGTGATGGTCGGCGGCGAATTCGGCTGGCCCGCGGACTGGCCGACGGCCGGTGGCGCGCAACGCACTGCCGACGATTTCGCGGCCGCCCACGGCGGCAACGCGCCGATCCTGGTTTTCGTCGACACCAGCGGCCAATTCAGCAATGACACTGAGTGCGTCAACGGGCCCCGCGGCATGGCCGCCGACCACCTCACCAAAGACGTTGTGCCCTTTGTTGTTTCGACATTTTCGGCGAGCCCGGATCCGTCACACTGGGGCATTGTCGGCTGGTCGGCCGGCGGAACCTGCGCGGTAATGACCACCGTCATGCACCCCGAGCTGTTCCAGACGTTCGTCGACATGGACGGGCAGGTCGGGCCCAACGCCGGTTCAGCGCCGCAGACCATCGCGCGGTTATTCGGCGGTGACGCGGCAGCGTTCGCGCAATTCGATCCGTCCACCGTGGTCCGCAAGCACGGGCCGTACTCGGGCGTGGCCGGCTGGTTCGCGGTGTCGGACACCGGGCCGGTGATCCACGAACCAGCCAAGGTCGGGCCCGCACCGAACGTCGACCCGCCGAACAACCCGGAGAGCCACACCGCCGTCGCCACCTACCTGTGCGGCATGGTCAGCGCCGCCGGTATCGAGTGTTCGGTGGTTCCGCACGGCGGCGACCACACCTTTCCCAGTGCGGCCCAGGTATTCGCCGCGGCCCTGCCCTGGCTGGCCGGACGGGTGCACACCCCCGGCGTCCCGGCGATCGGTTTGCCGGGTGCCACCCCGCAATGACACCCCGCACAGCCTGGCGAAGACACTGTGACCAGGTTCTCAATAGCCGACACGCCAGTGAGCTGCAGTTACCCGCGGGTAAAGTGGAGTGTCGCCGCGTGGGCTCCTTAGGAGGAAGAACAAATGACTGATCGTGTGACGGTGGGAAATCTGCGGGTGGCCCGCGTACTGCACGACTTCATCACCAATGAGGCTCTGCCCGGTACCGGGGTCGACCCCGATAGCTTCTGGGCCGGGGTGGACAAGGTCATCACCGACCTGACGCCCAAGAACCAGGACCTGTTGGCCCGCCGTGACGACCTGCAGGCGCAGATCGACAAGTGGCACCGGGCCCGGGTCATCGATCCGGTGGACACCGACGAGTTCAAGAACTCGTACCAGGAGTTCCTCACCGAGATCGGCTACCTGCAGCCGGAACCGGCTGAGTTCTGCATCGCCACCTCCGGGGTCGACCCGGAGATCACCAGCACGGCCGGTCCGCAGCTGGTGGTCCCGATCCTGAACGCCCGGTTCGCGCTCAACGCGGCCAACGCCCGCTGGGGCTCGCTGTACGACGCGCTGTACGGCACCGACGTCATCTCCGACGAGGGCGGCGCCGAGGCCGGCTCCGGATACAACCGCGTCCGCGGCGACAAGGTGATCGCCTACGCCCGCAACTTCCTGGACCAGGCCGCCCCGCTGGCTGCCGGTTCGTGGGCCGACATCACCGGTCTGAAGATCGATGACGAACACCAGCTGCAGGTGACGTTTGACGACGGCCTGGCCGAAGCTGATGACTCCTCGCGCGAGCGCTCGTCGGTCGGACTCGCCAACCCCGACGAGTTCGTCGGCTACACCGGCAAGCTCGGTGACGCGGCGTGGTCGGTGCTGCTGGTCCACCACGGCCTGCATATCGAAATCCTGGTTGACCCCGAGTCGCCGATCGGTGCTACCGACAAAGCCGGCATCAAGGACGTCGTGCTGGAGTCGGCGATCACCACGATCATGGACTTCGAGGACTCGGTCGCGGCCGTCGACGCCGACGACAAGGTGCTCGGCTACCGCAACTGGCTGGGCCTGAACCGCGGCGACCTGGCCGAAGAGGTCAGCAAGGGCGGCAAGACCTTCACCCGCACGCTGAATGCCGACCGTGTCTTCACCACTCCGGACGGCGAGGGTGAACTGACCCTGCCGGGCCGCAGCCTGCTGTTCGTGCGCAACGTCGGGCACCTGATGACCAACGACGCCATCGTGGACGCAGACGGCAACGAAATCCCCGAGGGCATCCAGGACGCGCTGTTCACCGGCCTGATCGCCATGCACGGCCTGAAGTCGACCGAAGAGAATGGTGAGCTGACCAACAGCCGCACCGGCTCGGTCTACATCGTGAAGCCGAAGATGCACGGCCCCGACGAGGTCGCGTTCACCTGCGAAATCTTCAGCCGCGTCGAGGACGTCCTGGGCCTGCCCGCGGCCACCCTCAAGGTGGGCATCATGGACGAGGAGCGCCGCACGACGGTGAACCTCAACGCCTGTATCAAGGCCGCAGCCGACCGCGTTGTGTTCATCAACACCGGCTTCCTGGACCGCACCGGCGACGAGATTCACACCTCGATGGAAGCCGGCCCCATGGTCCGCAAGGGCGCCATGAAGACCCAGACCTGGATCAAGGCCTACGAGGACGCCAACGTCGACGCCGGTCTGGCCGACGGTCTCGCCGGCCGCGCCCAGATCGGTAAGGGCATGTGGGCCATGACCGACCTGATGGCCGAGATGGTCAAGCAGAAGATCGCCCAGCCGCAGGCCGGTGCCACCACGGCGTGGGTGCCCTCGCCTACCGGCGCCACCCTGCACGCCATGCACTACCACCTGGTCGACGTGCGCGAGGTGCAGGAAGAGCTGGCCGGCAAGAAGCGCACCACCCGCGCCGAACTGCTGACCATCCCGCTGGCCAAGGAACTGGCCTGGGCGCCCGAAGAGATCCACGAAGAGGTCGACAACAACTGCCAGTCGATCCTCGGTTACGTGGTGCGCTGGATCGACCACGGCGTCGGCTGCTCGAAGGTGCCCGACATCCACAACATCGCGCTGATGGAGGACCGCGCCACGCTGCGCATCTCCAGCCAGCTGCTGGCCAACTGGCTGCGGCACGGCGTCATCACTGAGGACGACGTCAAGGCCAGCTTGCGCCGGATGGCTGTAGTGGTCGACGAGCAGAACGCCGGCGACAAGGCGTACCTGCCCATGGCACCGGATCCGGACGGCAGCATCGCGTTCCAGGCGGCGCAGGAGCTGATCCTGGCCGGCGCGGCGCAGCCCAACGGCTACACCGAGCCGATCCTGCATCGGCGCCGGCGGGAGTTCAAGGCCGCACACGCCGGTTCGTGAATGGTTAACTCCCCCATCATCGTTGATTAAAATTCGGCGGGCCCGCGTCTTCTGACCCGGGTCCGCCGATTGCACGCCGACACCAGGAGCAGACACCAATGGGTAGGCACAGAGCTCCCAACGACGACGAATCACGCGACGACGAAACATCCCACTTTGACGCGTTGTCGCCGGACATTCCGGAAGCTGATGATGCCGCCGCTGACGCACCGGGTTTCCGCGTTCCCGACGACTGGGCCGAGATGCACGGGATGCCGCCCGCGGCCACCCCGCCGGCTGCCACCCCGTCGGCTGCCACCCCACCGCCCCCGCCCGCCGGCGATCGGTATGCGACCGACGAACCCGACGAGCCGGACTATCCGGCCGACGATGACGGGTCGGAATCGATCACCCAGGCCTTCCCGTCGGTCCCGCGCCGGGCGTCGGTCCGCGCGCACGGCGGCGACTGGGAGGGTGGCGAATGGACCGGCAGCCACCGGGCCATCCAAACCAAGCGCCGCGGTGTCAGTGTCGGCGTGATTGCCGCCCTGGTCACGGTCGTGGTCGTAGTCGCCGCGGTGATCCTGTGGCGCTTCTTCGGCAGTGTCCTGTCCGACCGCAGCCGCGAGGCCTCGGCCCGCTGCGTGTCCGGCTCCGTCAGCGTCCCGGTGATGGTTGACGCATCGATCTCCGATCAGCTGAACTCGCTGGCCGGCAAGTACAACCAAACAGCCGCACCCATCGGCGACAAGTGCATCAAGATCGACGTCAAAGCGACCGACCCGAACACCGTCGTGGACGGCGTCGTCAACAAGTGGCCGGCGAATCTGGGACCGAGGCCGGTGCTGTGGATTCCGGCCAGCTCGGTGTCCGAGGCGCGCCTGGTCGCCGGCGCCGGCGAGCAGGCGGTCACCGGCGACACCAAGTCGCTGGTTACCTCGCCGGTCGTGCTGGCCGTGCGGCCACAGCTCAAAGATGCGCTCGCCCAGCAGAACTGGGGTACCCTGCCGACGCTGCAGACCACCCCGACCGCACTGGACGGCCTGAACCTGGCCGGGTGGGGGTCGCTGCGGCTGGCCCTGCCGACCGCCGACAACGGTGACGCCACCTACCTGGCGGCCGAAGCCGTCGCCTTCGCCGCCGCGGGCGGTGCCCCGGCCAATGCCGGTGCGGGCGCGGTACACCGGTTGATGGGCGCGCAGCCGAAGCTGGCTGACGCCAAGGCGTCGACCGCGTTCGACGCCCTGACCTCCGCGAGCGATCCGGCCACCGCGCCGGTGCACGCGGTCGTCACCACCGAGCAGCAGCTCTACCAGCGGTCGCAACACACCGACGACGCCAAGAGCAAGCTGGCGGCCTGGCTGCCGGCGGGTGCGCCGGCCGTCGCTGACTACCCGATCGTGCAGCTCGCCGGCGACGGCCTGTCACACGAAGCGGTCGCCGCCGCCAGCGAGTTCGAACGCTTCCTGCTCAAGCCCGACCAGCTCGCAGAACTGTCCAACGCGGGATTCCGCGTCAGCGGCAGCGCTCCCCCGAAGAACGACGTGGTGAACCTCGGTTCGCTGCCGGACGCCCTCGCGATCGGCGACTCAGGTACCCGTGCCACCCTCGCCAACGCGGTCGGCGGTACGTCGAAGTCCGCCGCCGTCACGATCCTGCTGGACCAGTCGATGCCTGCGGCCGACGGCAGCAAGACCCGGCTCGGCAATGTCACCAATGCGTTGATGGACCGGCTCAAGACGATGTCGCCGAACAGCTCGGTGGGTCTGTGGACCTTCGACGGGGTGTCCGGGCGCACCGAAATCCCGCTGGCGCCGCTCGGCGACACCAGCGGCAGCCAGACGCATGCCGCGCAGCTGACGTCGAACCTGAATAACCAAAGTTCGTCGGGCGGTGGGCACGTTTCGTTCACCACGCTGCGGATGCTCTACCCCGATGCGGTATCGAAATACGTTGATGGACAGGCGAATTCCATCCTGGTGATCACCGCGGGCCCGCACACCGACCAATCGCTGGACGGCCAGGGTCTGCAGGACTACATCAAGTCGGCGTTCGATCAGAGCCGCCCGGTGGCGGTCAGCGTCATCGACATCGGGTCGGACTCCGACAGCTCGACCTGGCAGGCTGTCTCGCAGCTCACCGGCGGTACCTACACCAACCTGCAATCCACCGCGGGTCCCGATCTGACCGCCGCGGTCGCCGCTGCCTTGCCCTGACCCATCTCCCGCGAGCGTGCGTGTTTGCCTGCAACACGCCGCTACGAACGTACAAAAACGTCCCGCTCAGCAGTTCTGAGCGGGACGTTTTTGTTCGGAGCACCCTCGCGGGGTTTAGGCGAACGCCTCGATCGGCGGGCAGGAGCACACCAGGTTGCGGTCGCCGAACGCGCCGTCGATACGACGGACGGGCGGCCACACCTTGGGCCGGTAGCCCTTGCCCAGCGGGTAGGCGGCCTGCTCGCGGGTGTACGGGTGCTTCCAATCGTCGACCAGCAGGCACTCGGCGGTGTGCGGTGCATTGTGCAGCGGGTTGTCGTCGGCGGGCCAGTCACCGGAGCCGACCTGGTCGATCTCGGCCTTGATCGCGATCATCGCGGCGATGAAAGCGTCGACCTCGGTCAGGCTCTCGCTCTCGGTCGGCTCGACCATCAGCGTGCCGGCCACCGGGAAGCTCATGGTCGGCGCGTGGAAGCCGTAGTCCGCCAAGCGCTTTGCCACATCGTCGACGGTCACGCCGGTGGCCTTGGTGATGGCCCGCAGGTCCAGGATGCACTCGTGCGCGACCATGCCGTTCTCGCCCGTGTAGAGCACCGGGTAGTGCTCGTCGAGGCGGCGGGCGATGTAATTGGCCGACGCGATGGCCGTCAAAGTGGCAGCCCGCAGCCCGGCCCCACCCATCATCCGGATGTACATCCAGGTGATCGGCAGGATCGACGCCGAACCGTACGGCGCCGCCGACACGGTGTGGTCGTTCGAGAGCTCCGTGGCCAGCGGGTGGCCAGGCAGGTACGGCGCCAGGTGCGACCGCACCGCGACCGGGCCGACGCCGGGACCACCGCCACCGTGCGGGATACAGAACGTCTTGTGCAGGTTCAGGTGGCTGACGTCGCCGCCGAACTTGCCCGGGCGGGCCAGGCCGACGATTGCGTTGAGGTTGGCGCCATCGACGTACACCTGGCCGCCGGCGTCGTGCACCGCGGCGCAGATGTCGGCGACGTCGTGCTCATACACGCCGTGAGTGGACGGGTAGGTGATCATCAGCGCAGCGAGGTCACTGGCGTGCTCAGAAACCTTGGCGCGCAGGTCATCCAGGTCCACGTCGCCGTTCTCGCGGCAGGCCACCACGACCACCTTCATGCCGACCATCGCGGCGGAGGCGGCGTTGGTGCCGTGCGCGCTGGACGGAATCAGGCAGATGTTGCGGCCGGCTTCACCGCGCGCCTCGTGGTAACCGCGGATGGCGAGCAGACCGGCGTACTCCCCCTGCGAACCGGCGTTGGGCTGCAGCGACACCGAGTCGTAGCCGGTGATGCTGACCAGCCACGCCTCGACGTCAGCGATCAAGGCGCGCAGGCCCGGGGTGTCCGACGCTGGGCCGAACGGGTGCTGACGCGCGATCTCGGTCCAGGTAATCGGCTCCATTTCGGCCGCCGCATTGAGCTTCATGGTGCACGACCCCAGCGGGATCATGCTGCGGTCCAGTGCGATGTCCTTGTCCGCCAACGCGCGCAGGTAACGCATCATCTCGGTCTCGGTGCGGTACCTGTGGAACGCCGGATGCGTGAGGAATTCCGAAGTGCGCGTGTGGATTTCGGGTCCGGCCCAGTGGTGTCCGCCGCGGGTGGTGCCGAAGGCGGCCAGCAGCGCGTCGACGTGGTCGGCGGTGGTCGCCTCATCGCAGGACACCGAGACGTGGTCGGCGTCGACCAGCCAGACGTTGATGCCGCGCTCCTTGGCGGCCGCCTGTACCTGCTCGGCCCGGCCCGGCACGCGAATCAGCACGGTGTCGAAGAACGCGTCGTGCACGACCTCGACTCCGGCCTCTTTGAGCCCCATGGCGATGGCCAGTGCGTGGCCGTGCACCCGGTGCGCGATTGCGGTGAGCCCACGCGGCCCGTGGTAGCTGGCGTACATCGCGGCCATCACGGCGAGCAGGACCTGGGCGGTACAGATGTTGCTCGTCGCGCGGTCGCGGCGGATGTGCTGTTCGCGGGTCTGCAGCGACAGCCGGTACGCCTTGGCGCCGTCGGCGTCCACCGAGACACCGACCAGACGCCCGGGCAACTGACGGGCCTGCTTGCTGTGCACGGCCAGGTAACCAGCGTGCGGGCCGCCGAATCCCATGGGCACACCGAAACGTTGGGTGGTGCCGAAGGCGACGTCAGCGCCGATCTCACCGGGCGGGGTCACCAGCGTTGACGCCAGCAGGTCGGCGCCGATCGCGACGAGCGCGCCCCGCTCATGGGCCTGCTGAACCAAGCCCGTCCAGTCCACGACCGCACCGCTAGCGCCAGGCGACTGCACGATGACGCCGAAGAACTCGCCCTCGGGCAGGCCGCTGCGCAGGTCGGCGGTGACGATCTCGATGTTCAGCGGCTCGGCACGGGTGGCCAGCACGGCCGCGGTCTGCGGGTAGATGTCGACGTCGACGGCCAGGCGCCGGCAGTCGCCCTTGACCGAGCGGTGCATCAGGGTCATGGCTTCGGCCGCGGCGGTGGCCTCGTCGAGCATCGACGCGTTGGCAATCTCCATGCCGGTCAGGTCGGTGACCATGGTCTGGAAGTTGAGCAGGGCCTCGAGCCGGCCCTGGCTGATCTCCGGCTGGTACGGCGTGTAGGCGGTGTACCAGGCCGGATTCTCGAGAATGTTGCGGCGCAGCACCGGCGGGGTCAGGGTGTCGAAGTAGCCCTGCCCGATCATCGACACCGCGACGGTGTTGGTTTCGGCCAGCGCGCGCAGCTCGGACAGCGCCTGCTCTTCGGTGGCCGGCGGCGCGAGCTCATCGAGCCCGGGGGCCAGGCCGGCGCTGGACAGCGCGTCGAGGATGCCGGCGGGCAGCGCCTTGGCAGCCAGTTCTTCGAGGGAGTCCACACCGATGACACCGAGCATGGTGGTCACCGCGTCGGAGTCCGGACCGATGTGCCGGTCGACGAACCGAGGCTGGTGGTGCTCGGCGGAGGAACGAGATTGCGTGTCAGACATGACGGCCTCTCAGACGTGCAGGCTCGGGGCGGGCATGCCACGGAACCGCTTGCGGTTCCTCCCCCTCTGTCGTCGGTGCCTGAGAGATTCGGCCCGACGCAGTGGATCGGCCTTTCCCCATGGGCGGGCGAGTCGAAGCACGCCACTTTCCAGAGGCATCGGGCTCCGGCGCGGTCCGGGGGCCTGAGAGGTTGATGGAGAGGTATTGCTCCTTCGGCGCCCGTGGCTGGCAGCCACGGAACTCTCCCGCGTCGAGACGATGCGCGCGCCAGTCTACCGGTCAGTCACCACCGCGTGCGAGTAGACACATGTGTCCCCGACACGCCGAGCGTGCGGGGACATATGCGTCTACTCGTGAAAGAAACTCAGCCGATCTTGCGGTCGCGCTGCTTACGACGGGACGCCAGCTCGTCCTCGGGAGCGGCGATGGACTCGCCACCGTCGGCCCGCTCGCCCGGGAAATCGGCGATGGCGCCGGTCAGCTCGCGCATGGCACCGGAGACCGCGATGCCGAACACGCCCTGACCGCCCTGCAGCAGGTCGACGACCTCTTCGGCGGACGTGCACTCGTAGACGGTGGTGCCGTCCGAGAACAGCGTGATGTTGGCCAGGTCGTGGACGCCGCGCTGACGCAGGTGGTCGACGGCGACACGGATGTTGTGCAGCGAGATGCCGGTGTCCAGCAGACGCTTGACGATCTTGAGGACCAGGATGTCCTTGAACGAGTACAGCCGCTGGCTACCCGAACCGGCCGCGCCGCGGATCGACGGGACGACCAGCGAGGTGCGGGCCCAATAGTCGAGCTGCCGGTACGTGATGCCGGCGATCTGGCAGGCACTCGGCCCGCGGTAACCCACCAACTCGTCGGGCACGGAATCGTCGGGGAACAGACCCCCCTGCACCGGCACCGCGACCGGAGCCGCGGTTGCCTGCTCAGGCGCGCCGTCGGTCGTCAGGTCCAACTGATCTTGACGTGGCGTGTCGCCCACTGCCTGTCCTCTCGCCGATCGAACTAACCCTGTGCCTGGCGACCGCCACGGCTCGGCGGGCATGTCCGCTGCTCGAATGTGTCGAGCATACGCTTCCCGCCGCGCCAGTTCAGCGCGTCATCAGATTGAGGAAAGTATGTGGCGCGAATTCGGTGAAAACGCAACGGCACACCGCGTGTCGACACGTGCCTGACCTACTTGAGACGCATCCGTGACAAAGCCTGTGCGCTGCCTGTAGGGACGCGTTACGTCGCCTTGAAATCGTCCGGCGAAATACTGTCGAGAAACTCCTTGAACTTCTCGACTTCGTCTTCGCGAACCGCGCCCGAGGACTCCTCGTCGCTCTCGTCCGGAATGAGCAGACCGGCCTCGGCCAGCACCGCTTCCTCCACGTAGATCGGTACGCCCATGCGCAGCGCGATGGCCACCGAATCCGACGGCCGCGCCGACACCGTGATGTCGCGGTCGAACACCAGGTCGGCGTAGAAAGTGCCCTCCTGCAGGTCGACGATGCGCACCTCGCGCAGCGAATGACCAAGTGCGGCAATCAAATCCCGGATCAGGTCATGCGTCAGCGGGCGGGCCGGCGACACGCCCTGCTGCTCCAGCGCAATGGCCGCAGCCTCGGATTGGCCGATCCAAATCGGCAGGTAGCGGTCACCGTTGGATTCGCGGAGCAACAGCACTGGCTGGTTCTGCGGCTGCTCCACGCGAATGCCGACCACACGAACCTCGCCCATCTGCGTCTGCCCTCCGCAATCCGTGTGCCATCAACGAATTCGAGTCTAGTCCTCAGCGATCGAGAACGTCGCGCACCGCAGACTTGATGAGCGAGGTGTGCAGTGTGATAGCGAGCGCCGCGACTTCGCGAGCCAGTTCGTCGGCCCGGTCGCGGGCGCCGGCGCCGCCGGCCTTACCGATGGGGCCGGCGATCTGGGCGATCAGATCCGACTGCCGGTCGGCGGCGGACCGGAAGGCCCGCAGATGCCGTGGCTCAACGCCGTATTCGCCCAGGGCGTGGGCACATTGGGCGATGACCACGGCGTGTTCGTCGAAGAACCCGGCCGGGCCGGGGATGATGACGCCGCTCTTGACCAGTGCGGCGAGCAGGTCGGTCTTGATGCCGGAGCGCTGGAGCAGATCTTCGCGGCTCAGCCGGATCTGCGCGGGCGCAACGTCGGCGGGGCCGCCAGGCTGGTCACTGTCCGGATCGGGCACCAATGTCGGTACGCCATAAGCAGATCCGGTCGCCGGCAGCTCGCCGTCGGGGTGGGCGTCCAGCTGGGCCTTGATGACCTTCAGCGGCAGATACTGGTCCCGCTGCGCGGACAGGATGAAGCGCAGCCGGGCACAGTCATATGCGGTAAAACGACGGTAGCCCGACCCAGTGCGTTCGGGCGTGACCAGACCCTGTTCCTCAAGGAACCGGATCTTGGAAATAGTCACTTCCGGGAAGTCAGGTCGGAGCAGGTCGAAGACTGCTCCGATCGACATCCCGGCCACTGCACTGCGGTCGGGCTGCGTCATGGACTAACCGGGACGCTAACCAGCCGAGCTGTCGTCGGTCTTGGGGCCGATCAGGAACACCAGGCGGAACTTACCGATCTGGACCTCGTCGCCGTTGGCCAGCACCGCGGAATCGACGGGCTCGCGGTTGACGTAGGTGCCGTTGAGGCTGCCGACGTCGACCACCTGGAATTCACCGGACTCCAACCGGAATTCGGCGTGCCGACGGCTGACCGTCACGTCGTCGAGGAAGATATCGCTGTCGGGATGACGTCCGGCCGAGGTGCTCGGCTGATCCAGCAGGAATCGCGAGCCGGCATTCGGCCCACGCTTGACGACCAGCAGGGCTGACCCCACCGGCAGTCCTTCAACTCCGGATACGGCAGTGGTGCCGCTTGGCGAAGCCGGGGCGTCGAGCTCATTCAGGAAGTCCGCGCGGAAGACCGACGTGGTCTCCACCGTTGTCTCCTCAGACCCGAAATCAGTCCCCGAACCGCTGTCATTATCCGTCACGCGCTGCTCCTCACTGGCTGCTGTGGCGCTCTTTGCACGACCAGCCGGCATGTGCTGCCAGCAGTCATCGATGTCGCATACGTCCCACTATTGACCGTACCGCGCGGCGGGGGCCGGTGTGCCCGCCACCGCCGGATCCGCCATGGCGACTTTGGTGTCGCCGCGGCCGAAACCGGACCGCAGCACCCTAACAAAGGTCTTACTCGTCCAGGGTCGCCCGGTAGCCGTCGGCGTCGAGCAGACCGGCCAGCTGACTATCCAATTCGTCGACGTCGGCCTGCAGTTCGATCAGCCAGCCGGCGTCGTACGGATCGGAGTTCACCAGGTCAGGCGAGCCTTCCAGATCACCGTTGACCGCAACGATTTTCGCGGCGAGCGGGGCGTAGAGCTCCGAGGTCGTCTTGGGTGATTCGACCTCTCCGAACACGTCTCCGGCCGCAAGGGTGGTGCCGACTTCCGGCAGATCAACGTAGACCACGTCACCCAGCGCACCCTGAGCGAAATCGGTGATCCCGACTCGTACGGTGCCCTCACCAGTTCGGCGCACCCATTCGTGCTCGGTGGTGTACAGCAGATCGGCTGGCGTTTCGCTCACGACGCTCCTTGAGTGTTGGTGGGGTACATACGATACGGCTCGACAATTGGCGCTCGGCGTCTATTTGACGGGCTGAGCGTATTGGCGCGGTTTCGGTTGCCGCAAGGCGGTGACATCAATCGTGTCGGCCTGTTGCACGGTCATTGTGCCGCCAACCCGTTTGACGCTGTCCATCGCCCCGCCCGGGATGTTCATCGCTGCGGCCAGGGTCGGCGGATCACCAATGGCCAGAATGGAATACGGCGGGTTCATGGTCACGTTGTCGACTACCAGCGCGCCGGCGGTACCGGTCACCCAGGTATCCACCCCGACCCGGACCGCGGTCTGCTGGTCGCCGTGGCCAGACCGGATCTCCATGGCTTCGGCGCCGGCCGCCCGCAGCTCGTTGATCACGTCGAGCAGGGTTTCCGGCGACACCCCCGGGGCGATGTCCTCGATGGTGATGGTGACGCCGGGCCCCGTGGCCGCGACGGTGCCGATCAGAATCGACAGCGCACGCAGCCGCCCCTGCGCGCTTTCGATGGCGGCCTGGTCGCTGTTGCCCGACGCCTGCAGCGACGACAACGTCTTCTGCAGGTCGGCCACCTCGGTGTTGAGCGCAGCCTCGCGCTGTTGCATTGAGTCGAGCAGGACCAACAGGTCGGCCGGGCGGGCGGTGTCCAGCGAATCGCCCGATTCGGTCTGCCGCACTTGCGTCGCGATCGCGACGCCCAGCAGCGTGCAGAGCAGCACCGCCAACGCCCCGAACATCAACTGGGTGCGGGTGCGCCGCGGCCGCGCCGGGACGCCGTCGGGCAACTCGTGCCGGCCATGATGCTCGTCCGGCAGATCGGCCGGGCGCCGCTCGTCATCAGCCATGTCGTCGTTCATCCCGTCGCTTCGCTCGCCCCAGCTCCGCCGTCACGCGCCGAACAGCCTGCGGCGCAGGGCCGCCGCGTTGCCGAAGATGCGGATACCGAGCACCACGATGATCGCGGTGGACAACTGCGTACCCACCCCGAGTTGATCACCCACGTACACGATCACCGAGGCGACCAAGACGTTGAACACGAATGAGATGACGAAGACCTTGGCGTCGAAAATCCGCTCCAGATAGGCCCGCAATCCCCCGAACACCGCGTCCAGCGCCGCCACCACGGCGATCGGCAGGTACGGCTGCACCGCTTCCGGCACGCTGGGGTGAAAGATCAACCCCAGCACGATGCCGACGACCAGTGCCGCGATTCCGATCATGTGTGCATACTCAATTCGGCCCCAATCACTTTGGCCCACTTTGCCTGGCGAAGTTGACATCTCGTACCGACGCGGCCGACAGCGTGAGCCGGTCGCGAGTCTGGACACTGGTCCCCACGCCGTACGAGGCGGCGAGCAGCGTCAGCCGCTGCATGGCGGGAGTGTGCTCGAAGACCTCTTGCATGGCGTGCGGCGGGCCGATGGCGGCGATCACGTAGGGGCCGGCCACCGGCTGATTGTCGACGAGGATGCCGCCACCGGCCTGCCGGATGGTCACGTTCGGGCCGATCCGCACTGAGCCGACCGATACCGCCTCGGCGCCGGCCACCCATAGCGAGTTGACCACCAGCTGCAGGTCTCGGTCGAGGATGATCTGTGGGCTGCCGGCGACCCGCTGTTTCGATACGTCGGACAGGTTGCGGCTCGGTCCGGGCTCGGTGACGGTGACAGTGAGGCCCGGGCCGGCCACCGCGGTCGCCGCGGCGCCGAACTCGGCCGCCTCCAGCGCGGCCAGCAGCTGACGGCCTTTCGCGTCGCCGGCCAGCCTGCTGCGGCGCGCGGCCTCCACCTGTCCGGCCAGCGCATCGCGCGTCGTCGTGCTCTCCCGGGCCCGGCCTTCGGCGGTACGTGCGTTGGCCGACAGCACGTGCTGGGTTTTCGTGGCGGCCGGGGCCATCGATACTGCGTGCTGTGCGGCAGTTCCGAACACCGCCGACACCGCGGCAACGCCCGCCAACAGCCACGCGCCGTCGGCGAGCCGGGACCGCGGGCGTCGGGGTGCCCCGTCATCGGCTGCCGCACGTCGCTCCGCGGCCGCGGCATATCCGGGGTCGAGGTGGTCGGTGAGCAGCGAGCGCAGCAGCGACGGCACCGGAATCTTGACCGGCCGATCAGCGACGTGGCTGTTGCTGCCGGCTTCCGGCCGATAGCCGCCCAGCGCCCGGTCCCGGGGCGTCCCGGCATCAGTCACGCCGCGGACCTCGTCACCGGCGGCAGTTGACGCCGCACCATGGTCACCTGGATCAGGTACAGCGCCGCCGACCACAGATACATCACCATGCCCCACGCCAGGAACGCCCACCCACAGGCCAGTACGACGCGGCTCCAGGTGTCCGGCCACTGCCCCAGCAGCACAAGGGGGAAACCCGACATGAGCGCGAATGTCGCGGCCTTGCCGATGTAGGTGACCGGCAGCGCGGTCAGTCCGCGGCCGCGCAGCAGCGGCAGCGTCGCGGCCAGGACCAGGTCTCGGCCGATCAGGGTGAGCACAATCCACCACGGCACGACGTGCGCGATGGCCAGCGCCACCGGCACGACCAGCATGTAGATCCGGTCGACCAGTGGGTCCAGCAGTTCACCCAGCCGCGACGACTGGTTCGGCACCAGCCGCGCGATCTTGCCGTCCGCCCAATCGGAGAACCCGCTGAACATCAGGATCGCGACAGCCCACCCATTGGCGTGCGCCGACAGCAGCAGGTACAGAAAAACCGGGACCAGCAGCAACCGCAACGCGCTCAGAGCGTTGGGAATGGTCAGCACCCGGTCGGACGAATCGGCTTCCAGATTCATACGAGATCCGCCTGTGGCTTCCACGTCCATATGCGATCCGCCTTCGGCTTCTCGCGGCTGCTCCATAGGGCTAAACCTAACGGAACACCCCGGGCAGGCTCAGCGCTGCCATCGTGTCGTCGGCCAGTGGGTTGTCGTGAATCATGTACGTCCACGTCGACGTCGGCCGTGCCAGCTTGGACAGATCGAGACCCGGTTCGTCCTCCAGCACGTTCGCGGTCTCGAAGGTCTGCTGCGCGGCCTCGATGGCATCGGCAGCCAGCGAGCCGAACGCGTCCACCGCCATCCGGTGGAACTCGTCAAGCGGGTCCTGGCGCCCGAGCGCGCGCAAATGGATGCTCTCCCGGATGTCCGACAGGTAGGCCAAATGGTCGGCCCAGCCGCGGTCCAGGTGGTACAGCATGATCAACCGGCAGATGCGCTCGAGTTCATCCTCGCCGACCTCGTCGACCAGTTCCTGGTAGCGGTCCGGTGCCAGTTCCTTGAGCTCGTCCCGTGCAGTTGCGGTGCGCAGCAACGTGTCTCGACGCTCGACGATGATCGCGCGCTGCTGTGCGGTCAGCTGGTTGTAGCGCCAGGTGTTGGCGTGCACGTCCAGCAGCCGGCCTTCGGCGACGCGCTGCGCGTGCTCCAGCATTTGGCCGGCCTTGTCGCTGACGATGCGACCGTCCTCGTCGGTCTGCATCGGCAGCTTCTCCGGCTCCAGGTGCGAGACGACGACGTCGTCCTCCCAGCTGGAGAAGAACACCGACGAGCCCGGGTCGCCCTGGCGGCCGGCGCGGCCACGCAGCTGGTTGTCGAGCCGTTCGGTGTGGTGCCGCCCGGTGCCGATGACGTGCAGGCCACCAAGTTCGGCGACGGCGTCATGGTCGGCTTCATCCGACCCGCCGAGCCGAATGTCGGTGCCGCGGCCGGCCATCTGGGTCGAGACGGTGACAGTGGCCAGCTTGCCGGCCTCGGCGATGACGACGGCTTCTTCCTCGTCGTTCTTGGCATTCAGCACGACAGCGGGCACGCCGGCCTTGACCAGCTTCGCGTGCAGCTCTTCGGATTCCGCAACGTCGCGGGTACCGACGAGCACCGGCTGACCGGTTTCGTGAATCTGCTGGATGTGCTCGATGACCGCCTGGTTCTTGGCGGCGGCAGTGATGTAGACGCGGTCGGTCTCGTCTTCGCGGACGTTCGGCGTGTTCGGCGGGATCGGCGACACCCCGAGCCGGTAGAACTGGCGCAGCTGCTCGCCGGCGGCCAGTGCGGTGCCGGTCATGCCGCACACCGTCGGGTAACGACCGATCAGGGCCTGCACGGTGATGGTGTCGAGCACCTCGCCGGTCTCGGTGGTCTCGATGCCTTCCTTGGCCTCGACCGCCGCCTGCAGGCCGTCGGGCCAGCGCTGCAGCGACGCGATGCGCCCGCGCGATGCGTTGATCAGGTGGACAGCGTTGTCCCGCACGATGTAGTGCACGTCGCGCTGCAACAGGACGTGGGCGTGCAGGGCGACGTTGACCTCGGTCAACGTGGTGCCGATGTGCTCCTCGGCGTACAGGTCGATGCCACCGAGGGCCTTCTCCAACTTCCGCGCACCGGCGTCGGTGAGGTGGACGTTGCGGCGGTCGGCGTCGGTGTCGTAGTACTCCAGCGAGTCGTCGACCCGGTTCTCCGAGGTCATCTCGCCGACCAGCCGGATGATCTCCATCCGGGGCGTCTCGCGGTGCGTGGTGCCGGCCAGCACCAACGGCACCAGCGCCTCGTCGACCAGCACGGAGTCGGCCTCATCGATCAGCGCGACGTCGGGCCGCGGCGACACCAGATCGTCGACGTGGGTGACCAGCTGGTCGCGCAGCACGTCGAACCCGATCTCATTGACCGAGGCGTAGGTGACGTCGCACTCGTACGCGGCGCGGCGCTCGGCGGCCGTTGACTCAGCGGTGATCCAGCCGACCGTCAGTCCCATGGCCGCCAGCAGCGGTTCCATCCATTCGGCGTCACGGCGGGCCAGGTAGTCGTTGACCGAGATGACGTGGACATGCCGTCCGGCCAGCGCGTACCCGGCGGCGGCGATGGCGCCGGCCAGCGTCTTGCCCTCACCGGTGGCCATCTCGACCACGTCGCCGGCCAGCATGCGCAGCGCGCCGAGCAGCTGAACGTCAAACGGGCGGAGCGTCGTCGTGCGCTCCGCAGCCTCCCGGGCGATGGCCAGGAACTGCGGAATGTCCGCGGACTCGGCGAGTTCGGACAGATCCAGCAGCTTGGCGGCCTTGGTGATCTGCTCGTCGTCCAGCCCGGCGGCCTTGTCGTCGAACTCCGCCGACGCCCGAACCTGATCCATTGATCGGTTCTGGTTCTTGTCGGTGGAGGCCCCGAGCAGCTTCCAGAACTTGCTGCTCAGCCGGCCGGATTTCGCGGTGCTGGTTTTCGCCACAGCTCAAAGGTACCGGGCCGCTCAGGCCGCGCTTCTGATGCATCCGCATGCGTGGGACGGACGCCGACGCGGGTCCGCGCCCGTCGGGACAACATCGTCAATAGCGCACGGGTACCTTGCGGGGATGGACATGTTCACCCCGACCCTTGACTGGGGCAGTGAGCTGACGACCTCACTGATGTGGATCGTCAAAGCCTGGGGCATCGCCGCCGTCGCCGCGCTGGTGGCGCTGGTCGCCATCGGCCGGCTCACCGTATGGGGACGCCAGTTCTGGCAGATCACCGGCAGCTACTTCGTGGGCCGGGAAAGCGTCAAGGTATGGCTGTGGCTGTCCGTGCTGCTGCTGTCGGTCGTCACCGGGGTGCGGCTGACGGTGCTCTTCAGCTACCAGGCCAATGATCTGATGACCAGTTTCCAGGTGGTGGCGTCCGGCCTGGCCGGCCACGACGAGGCGGTGAAAGCGTCTGGCGCGCACGGCTTCTGGACGACCATCGGCATCTTCTCGCTGCTGGCGACGCTGCATATCAGCCGGATCATGCTCGACCTGTTCCTGACGCAGCGGTTCATCCTGGCCTGGCGCGCCTGGCTGACCGACCGCCTCACCGGCGACTGGCTCGATGGCAAGGCCTATTACCGCTCCCGCTTTATCGACGACACCATCGACAACCCGGATCAGCGCATCCAGAGCGACATCGACATCTTCACCGCGATGGTGGGCCCGCTGCCCAACACCCCGAACAACATGTCGACTTCGACCCTGCTGTTCGGCGCCATCAACGCCATCACATCCATGGTGTCGTTCACCGCGATCCTGTGGAACCTGTCCGGCACCCTGACCCTCGCGGGGGTCAGCATCCCGCGGGCAATGTTCTGGATCGGGCTGACGTACGTGCTGATCGCGTCGGTGTTCGCGTTCTGGATCGGCCGGCCGATCATCTGGCTCTCGTTCAACAACGAGAAGTTCAACGCGGCCTTCCGCTACGCGCTGGTGCGCATGCGCGACTCGGCCGAGGCCGTCGCCTTCTACCACGGCGAGATCGCGGAACGGACGGGCTTGCGCCGGCTGTTCGCCCCGGTCGTGGACAACTACAAGCGGTACGTGAACCGGATGATCGGCTTCAACGGCTGGAACCTGTCGATGAGTCAGATCATCGTCCCGCTGCCGTACATCCTGCAGTTCCCCCGGTTCATGGCCGGCGAGATCAAACTCGGTGACATGAACCAGACGGCGTCGGCGTTCGGCAGCATCCTGGACGGGCTGTCGTTCTTCCGTAACGCCTACGACCAGTTCGCCGGCTACCGGGCCGCGATCATCCGTCTGCATGGCCTGGTCTCCGCCAACGAGGCCGCGCGACAGCTGCCCACCGTGACCGTCGAGGACTGCCCGGACCACACCATCACGCTGGAGAACGTCGCGGTCAGCACGCCGGACGGGCGCCAGCTCATCGAGCCGCTGGATCTGTGCCTGACCCCGGGTGAAGCGCTCGTGGTGACGGGCCCGTCGGGCGCCGGCAAGACCACGCTGCTGCGCAGCCTGGCCAAGATGTGGCCGTACTGCTCCGGCACCATGCGCTCCCCCCAAGACGAGAACGAGACGATGTTCCTGTCCCAGTTGCCCTACGTGCCGCTGGGCGACCTGCGCGCCGTCGTCAGCTACCCGGGCAAGGAGGGGTCGCGGACCGACGATGAGCTGCGCGCCGTGATGACCAAGGTGGCACTGCCACATCTGCTGGGACGCCTCGACGAAGCGCAGGACTGGGCCAAGGTGCTCTCCCCCGGCGAGCAGCAGCGGGTTGCGTTTGCCCGGGTGCTGCTGAACCGGCCCCGCGCCGTGTTCTTCGACGAGTCGACCTCGGCGCTCGACGAGGGACTGGAAATGATGCTGTACCAACTGGTGCGGAGCGAATTGCCCGAAACCACCGTGGTCAGCGTCAGCCACCGCAGCACCGTCGAACAGCACCACGAGCAAGAGCTCGAACTGCTGGGCGACGGAAGCTGGCGGCTCAGCCGAATCGAAGACGAGGACCAAGAACCCGCCCGGGTCTAGACCGGGCGGGTCAGCGGCGAATCAGCTTGCGGCGGAGTGCTTTCCGGCGCGCCGCCCGAAGAAGGAACCTTCACCCAGCTGGGTGCCGCTCGCGTAGCCCTTGCTGTCCTGGGCGATATTCGACGCACATGCGCCGGCTGCGTACAGGCCCGCGATCGGGCTGCCGTCTTCGCGCAGCACTTCACCGTCGATACTGACCGACAGTCCGCCCATGGTGAATCCGGAGTACAGGGCGCGCCCCAGCGACAAGTCGAACGCGGCCCACGGCCCATTGTCCTGGGCCGCAACGTAATCCGGCTGCTTGTGGAAGTCGAGATCTTCGCCGCGCGCGGCATTGGCGTTGTAACGGTCCAGGGTCGCGGACAGGTTGCCGGCCGGAATGCCCAGTCCCGCTTCCATTTCCGCCACCGTCTCCCAGCCGTCGATGAAGCGGATCAGCGGCATCGCGGGCATTTCGGTATGTGCTTCGTCGACGATCAAGTACGCGATCTGCTCGGGCTGCTCGAGGACGAAAGCCGAAGTGCGCGAATGGTAGGAGTCCTCGCCGACGAAGCGCTGGCCGTCCTTGTTGACGATGACGCCGGTGAGCAGCACCTCCGGCGGGTAGGCCGGGGCGGTCATGAACAGCTGGTCCAGGTTCTTGGCGACGCCGCCCGCGGACACCCCGAGATTGATGCCGAGCCCGTCGTCGTTCGGGTTGCCCAGGATGTAGGGCTCAACTTCACCGTGGTGCTTGGTCTTTCGCTTCTGCGCCAGCGCCGGCGTGTGTTCGGCGACCATCTCGGGATTCATCGCGAAGCCGCCCGCGGCGATGATCACCGCGCCGGCCTTGACCGCGCCCGTCAGCCCGAAGTTCTTCCACCGGACACCGACCACGGCGCCGTCCTGGTCCACCACCAGGTTGGTCGCGCCGGTCTCGTAGCGCATCTGGACGCCGAGTTCCGCGGCCCGCTTGACCAACAGGTCGATGACCATCGCCGCGCCGCCGACCTCACCGGGTACCGGGACGGAGTGTCCGCGCGGCGCGGGCTTGGCCTGCTCGCAGAACGGCCACACCTTTTCGTTGCCGGTGTAGGACAGGCCCTCGGTGCCGGGCGGCACCACGATCTTGCCCGGGTAGTAGGTGCGCTCGAACTGAAAGCCCAAGTCCTCCAACCAGTTGAAGTGTTCGACGCTGCCGTCGCAGTACGCGCGGATCTTGTCATGCTCAGGGTCGTGGGCGACGGCGACCAGATACTTGTACATCTCCTCGGCGCTGTCGTCGTGCCCGGTGGCCTGCTGCACCGCGGTGCCGCCGCCGAGGTAGAAGTGGCCGCCGGCCATGGACGTCGTGCCGCCCGCGGCAGCGGCCTTCTCGAGCACCAGGACCTTGGCTCCGGCGGCGGCTGCACTCACCGCGGCACTGCCACCGGCGATGCCGAAGCCGATCACCACAACGTCGGCTTCGTCGGACCATTCAGTCACGTCGGCGGCGCTGACTGTCTCGGGAACTGTTTGCATCGTGTCTCCTGGCCCGGTCTCAAGTGGCGACCAGATCGCGGTCACCCGGGCGATCTGGACAGGTGTCTGATCAAGTAATCGACTAGACAATAACGTCGCGACCGCACCATGGCTAGAACGTGTTCTAGTTTGCCTCTTCTCCGAGGTATGCCGCGATGCACCGGGCCGCTGCGGCCCGCGCCTGTTCGGGGTTCTCACCGCTGGCAATGTGCGCCGCACACCACGCTGCGCCGGTTTCCCGGGTGAACCGACGGCCCTCGTCGCTGACGGTCCACTGTGGCCCGAACGACGGATCGATCGGCTGCCCGGTCGTGGTATGGATGGCCAGCCCGACCAGCGCGCCGTCCCAGCCCATCCCGACGGCGCTGGGGCCGAACTGTTCCCAGAAGTCGTCGTCGGATGGGGCGATGTGGTCGAGTTCCAGCCGCGCCGATTCCGGGCCCTCGTCGACGATCCGCAGCTCGATCCAGCTGACCTGGCCGTTGCACTCCCAGGTCGCGGTGAAGCTGCGGGGCGGATCGCAGTCCAGGATGGTGCCACCGGCATTGCCCTGCAGCTGATAGCTCCCACCGAGCAACAGGTCACCAGTGATGGGCAGGAACCACCGGGGGATGCGCTCGAGATTGGTACAGGCGTCCCAGAGGTCGGCCGCGTCGGTCGGATACGACTGGCTGACCGTGACGACGCGGACCTCGCCCGCCTGCCACGTTCTGGTGCCGACGGTGCGGCTGACAGCATTGATTTGCGTGGTGACGTCGATCATCACTCCCCCTTGTTGCGTTTCCCGCGCGCCACCTCGGTGGCCAGCGCGTCCAGATGTGGTCGCCAGAACTGCCGGAAACCCGCCAGCCAGGTATCGATGTCACGCATACCCCGGCCGTCCACGGCATACAGCCGGCGCTGGCCGTCCGGACGGACAGTGGCAAAACCATTGTCCCGCAATACCTTCAAGTGCTGCGACACCGCGGGCTGACTGATTGCGAACTCCGCCTGAATGACCGCTCCGACGGCACCGGCGGTCTGTTCGCCGTCCGCCAGCAGCTCCAGGATTCGCCGGCGAACCGGGTCCCCCAACACATCGAAGGCGTGCACCACAACAAATTATAGGCGTGACTTATATAAGTCAATGGTTATTCACGTGCTGGCATTGCGTGCTGGGCGCATGCCGCCTGAGTGTCAGTTGGCGGCGGTCTGCTGCATGACGGCGTCGTTGGTCTGCTCGTCGGTGGCGTTCCACGACACCGCGGCGGGGTACCGCCCCCACGTGCTGTTGAAGACGCCGACCAGCACCGCCCGGTTGTCGGGCGTGATGGTGTAGACCGGCCCGCCGGAATCACCCTTCTGGCTGACGATTCCATTGGCCATGGTGAACCAGCCGTTGTTGACCGCGTCGACGGTGCCGCAGGTCTCACCGGTCACGACGCCGAAATGGCATACGGGTTCCCCACGCTGCGGATTCACCGCGGCATCGGTGACCAACACCCGACCGCCCGGCAGGATGTTGTTCACCATCACATCGCCGGCGAGTGTGATGGATTCCCAATCGGAGATCTGATGGTCGGTCGCAATGGTGGCGCCGTCGGGCGTGTTGTCCCGGAAGGTGATCATGGTGCCGATGAAGCGGCCGTCCTTGTCGGTCACCGGGCCGTTGCCCCGGCAGTGACCTGCGGTGTAGCCAGTACGCGCCGCCGGGTCCACGTAGCCGAGCGTGCAGCGGGTGGTGCCCTGATGAATCTCCATGCCCGGGAACACCAGCACCCCGGGATCGGCGGCGGCGACCGGCAACGAGCCGCCAAGCGCGAACAACGGTGCTGCGACCGCCGACACTGCCGCGGCGCGCAAACCCCCCACCAACATGACCTTCTCCCATCACTCCGGACGAGCGTCGGGCCAGCCTACCCCGCAAACCTCAGCGCGGTACGGGAAAGGTCGGCGCCGTGCCGCCCGACCGCGCAGGTCACGCACCCATTCCGAGCCCGCCCTGAAATGCACTGGTGGCCCGGATCTTTCGATCCGGGCCACCAAGTCCGTCCAGGTCAGGGAATGGTCAGCAACTGACCGGGCTGGATCAGGTCGGGGTTGTCGATTCCGCTGGCGCCGGCAATCTCCGGGTAGCGGTTGCCGTCGCCGTAGAACTGCTCGGCGATGGCCCACAGGGTGTCACCGGACTGCACGGTGTAGGTGCGTGCCGCCGGCGCCTCGGGCTCCGGGGCAGGCTCGGCCACAGGCTCGGCAGCCACCTCGACCACTTCGGCCTCCTCGACGGCGGCCGGGGCGACCTCGACGGGCGCCGGCACCTCGTCGGTGCGGGTGTCCGACGACCACTTCGCGCCGTCGGAGGCATACAGAACGAGGTTGCGGTCGTCCTGCAGCACCAGGCGGACATCGCTGGCGCCTGAGGTCTTGCTGTCCCACACCGGCTGGTCCGCGGTGTACAGCACGAAGTTGCCGTCCTCCTGCACCTCGGCGCGCTGGACGGCCTGCCCATTGGTGCCGGTGGCCCACACCGACTGCTCCCCCACGTACAGCACCAGGTTGCCGTCGTCCTGCAGGACCAACCGGTAGGCGCCGTTGTTCGACGTCAGCTCCTGGCCAACCTCGAGCTTCTCGCCCTTGTTGAGAGTGTCACCCATGAAATCCAGCCCCTTCGGTTTGAGAACTACCCCTGTCACCCATCGACACTACCGACGAACCGCGGTAGCGTCAGCGTTTCCACTCGCGTCAATCAAAACAGTTGGCAAACAACGAGTTATCGCTACAAAATCACAGCTCTCTGGCAGCGTTTACCCCAGAGTCAGCGAATCGACGCGGCCCGCGGATCCTGCGGCTGCCACCCCGGCGGCCCGAACACATACCCCAGCCGATCGCCGAATCCCTTGGCGTGCCGCACATCTCGGACCATCGCAAAGTACTCGTGGGTCTGCAGCTTCCAGATATCGTACGTGCCAACAGGTTTGGTCAATCCATAGTTGGGCCGCGACATTTCGGGCGTGAAGCTGCCGAACATCCGATCCCAGATGATCAGGATGCCACCGTAGTTCTTGTCCAGGTACTGCGCATCTCGTCCGTGGTGCACCCGATGATGCGACGGGGTGTTGAAAACGTATTCGATTGGCCGCCAGAGTTTTTCGATGCGCTCCGTGTGAATCCAGTACTGGTACACCAGATTCACCGAGAAACTCGCAAACACGATCCACGGCGGCACCCCCAGGGCCGGCAGCACCGCCTTCATCAGCAGGTCGCCGGACGGGTTCCACTTCTGCCGCAGCGCAGTCGACAGATTGAAGTATTCACTGGAATGGTGTGCCTGGTGCGTGGCCCAGAACAGCCGCACGCGGTGGGCGATCCGGTGATAGGTGTAGTAGATCAGGTCTACGCCGAGAATCGCGATCACCCAGGTGTACCAAGCGTTTCCCGGTAGCTGCCACGGCGCGACGTACACGAAAAGCGCCGCATAGCCGACCAGCGCAAGGAAATTCAGCACGCCGCTGGTGAACAGCGACACCGCACCCATCCAGATGCTCGCCCAGGCATCGGCCCGAAGGTACGAGCCCGCCGGAGGCCGTTGCCGTTCGTCGTGAGCGAGCCTGCGAGCCGCGCCCCACTCCAGGAGCAGCGCCACCACGAAGAACGGAATGGCGTAGGAGACCGGGTCGTGCAGCATCGTCGGCAGCACGCCGGACAACAAATCGGAACTCACGTCGACACCTCCGCGCGCAGCCTAACCGGACACCGGCCGTCCACCGCGTGGAAAATCCACGGCAATGTCGCGCTTCGGCCGGTCCGCCTTCAACTCCCATGGTGCTCCGAATCGCGGCAAGATGACGCGCATGACACCTCGCACCGCGTCGCTGGTCGAGCTTGCCCGCCGCCACGGTGTGGCCACCGAGTACGTCGATTGGCGCGGCGCGCACCATCCCGTCGCCGCGACGACGCTCATCGCCGTCCTCGCTGGGCTGGGCGTGCGCGCCGACACTGAGGACGCCTGTGCCGCGGCGCTGGCCCAGCACGATCGCGCCTACTGGCAGCAGCCCCTGTCCCCGACCATCGTCGCGCGGTCGGGGCAGCCGTCGAGCTTTTGGGTACACGTCACCCACGGCGCGCCCGTCGGCGTCTGGATCCGGTTGGAGGACGGCTCGGTCCGTGCCGGGCTGCGCCAGCTGGAGAACAACCGGCCGCCGTTCAATCTCGACGGCCGACTCGTCGGCGAGGCGACGTTCGAGCTGCCCGCCGATCTCCCGCTGGGCTATCACCGGCTGCATGTGCAGGCCGGCGCCGCCGGCGACCCCGACGCGGTACTGATCGTCACTCCGGATGCCCTGACCCTGCCGAGCCGCATGGGCAACTCCCGCGCCTGGGGCCTGGCTACCCAGCTTTACAGCGTGCGGTCGAAAAACTCCTGGGGCACAGGCGATCTCACCGATCTAACCGACCTGGCCGTGTGGTCCGCCGCCCTGCACCAGGCCGATTTCATCCTGGTCAATCCGTTGCACGCGGCCGGGCCTGTGGCGCCGATGGAACCGTCGCCGTATCTGCCGACCTCACGGCAGTTCGCCAACCCGCTGTACCTGCGGGTTCAGGCAATCCCCGAGTACACGGCGGTCCGCACCCCCGCGACGCTGCGTAAGGCCCGCACCGACGCCCAGTCCCGGGCCGACAAGTTCGAGTTCATCGATCGGGACGCCGCCTGGAAGTCCAAGCGGACTGCGCTCAAGGAGGTGTACCGCGCCAGCCGCTCGGCCGGGCGGGCGCTAGCTTATGCCGGCTATCGCCAGCGCACCGGCCGCGCCCTCGACGACTTCGCGACGTGGTGCGTGTTGGCCGAGAAGCACGGCGACGACTGGCGCACCTGGCCCCTGGAGTTTCAGCACCCGGACCACCCTGCGGTCCAGGGATTCGCCGAAAAGCACAGCAGCCGTATCGATTTCCACCGCTGGCTGCAATGGCAGCTCGACGACCAGCTGACCGCCGCACAGGCCACCACGATCCAGACCGGGATGTCCCTGGGCATCGTGCACGACTTGGCGGTCGGGGTGCATCCCGGCGGCGCCGATGCCTGGGCCCTGCAGGACGTCCTGGCCACCGGGGTGTCGGCCGGCGCGCCACCGGATGAGTTCAATCAGCTCGGGCAGGACTGGTCCCAGCCACCGTGGCGCCCGGATCAACTCGTCGAACGGGCCTACGAACCCTTCCGTGCCGTGGTCAGGGCGGTGCTGCGGCACGCGGGAGGCGTCCGCATCGACCACATCATCGGCCTGTTCCGGTTGTGGTGGATCCCGGACGGCGCGACGCCCGTCGACGGCACCTATGTCCACTACGACCACGAAGCGATGATCGGCATCCTCGCGCTGGAGGCGCACCGGGCCGGCGCGGTGGTGGTTGGCGAGGACCTGGGCACCGTCGAGCCGTGGGTGCGGGACTATCTGCGGGAACGCGGCCTGCTCGGCACCTCGATCCTGTGGTTCGAGGCCGATCGCGACGGCGGCCCGCTGCCGGCGCCGCGCTGGCGCGAGTACTGCCTGTCATCGGTGACGACGCACGACCTCCCGCCGACGGCCGGCTACCTGGCCGGGGCCCATCTGCAGCTGCGCCACGAACTCAGGCTGCTGACCCGCCCCTTCGAAGAAGAGGCCGCGGCCGATCACGCCGACCAGCAGCGGTGGTTGGACGTGTTGCACGGCGCCGGGTTGCTGCCGCCCATTGCACCCGACGCCATCGAACCCGATCAGATCGTGCTCGCCCTGTACCGCTACCTGGCTCGCACCCCGTCGCGGCTGCTGGCTCTGGCTTTGCCCGACGCGGTCGGCGACGTTCGCACTCAGAACCAGCCGGGCACCAGCGACGAATATCCGAACTGGCGGGTGCCGCTGGCTGGGCCCGACGGCAGCAAGGTGCTGTTGGAGGACCTGTTTTCGGACCCCCGCGCTGCCACGTTGGCCCAGGTGATGGGTGACGCCGTGACGCCGGGAAAAGCCTGATTCGAGTTTCTCCACCCCGTCATCTGCGCTATCTTCGCTGTACTCGAGGAGGTCAGGTGAAGAAGCTGGTAATGCTGGCGGCCGGTGCCGTGGCATCAGGCGCCATTGCGATGGGTGCCAATGCGATGTTCGGCTCGTCGGTGGCGGCGTCCGATCCCGGCGGCTCCAACGCCATGAACGTGGTGGGTGAGTCGTACGCGCGCGCCGTCTCGATTCTGAAGAGCCAGGGCGTGAAGGCCACCTTCGGCGGCTCCGTGGGCAGTGACGTGCCGCAGGCTCAGTGCATCGTCGATCAGGAAAAGATGGGCAGCCACGGCCGCGTCATCTTGATGCTGAACTGCACCACCAAGGCCGTCGAGAACGCTCAGGACAGTTCGCCCGCCTCTGGCGGCGCGCCCGGCGGCGCTCCGCAGGGCCCGCGCGTCGGCTCCAACGGCGTGACGACGGTGCAGGCGACGCCCGTCGGCCCGCAGCCGGGCATGACGATCCCCGGCATGTAGTCCTCCGCCGAAACTGCATTCCCGCAGGTCAGCACTCGAACTTTGGCTGCTGGAATGCAGTTTCGACACGGGCAGAAAAAACCCAGTACCGCCGTTCCCATATAAAACGCTTACACTGGATGCACTTGCAACGATGCTTGAGGATCCGGAGGTAGCTGTTCCATGCTGCGACCACAACGATTTGCCGACGAGGTTGACCCGGGTCCGGTGCAGATCCAGGCCCGCAACGTGCAGTTCGCGACGGCCGACAAGCCCATGTCGTGGATTCCCGGCCACCCGGTGTCCTCGCACCTGGTGAACCTGCTGAACATCATGCTGCCGGCCGGCGAGCGCTGGTTCGTCGAAGTATTCAACGAGGCCCTGCCGCTCATCAAGGACCCGAAGCTGGCCGAGGACGTCCGCGGCTTCATCGGCCAGGAGGCCATGCACGCCGAGGCACACGACACCGTGATGCACGACTACATGGTCGACTCCGGTCTGGACGTGGCGCCGCTGCTGAACCAGGTCGAGTTCGTCTTCGAGAGGATCCTCGCCCCGACGAAGACCACCAGCCCGCGACGCCGGATGAACCACCTGATCGAACGCCTGTGGCTGATCGCCGCCATCGAACACTTCACCGCCGTGCTCGGCGATTTCGTGCTGAACTGCACGTGGGACGACTACGACGCCGACCCGACGCTGACGGACCTGTACCGCTGGCACGGCGCCGAGGAGGTCGAGCACCGTTCGGTCGCTCACGACGTCGCCACCTACTTCCGGGACAGCTACTTCACCCGGGTCCGCGCCATGGCCGTGGCCGGGACCGGCCTGTACGTCCTCTTCCAGCGCGGCATGCGGTTCCTGGTCAAGTCGGACCCGCAGTTGCAATTGACCTGGTGGCAGATGCAGCGTGTGCGGATGCGTGATTCCAAGCTCGGTCTGCTGCCGTCGTACAGCAACCTGCTGTTCGCGCAGACCCTGCCGTACTTCAAGCCGAGCTACACCCCGGAACACATGGGTTCCACGGCTCAGGCCGTCGCATATCTGGCCAACTCCCCCGCCGCTCGCGCGGCCCACCACTGATGAGCGTTCGGTCCCGGGTGCGGCTGGCCCCGCCCAGCGTCTTCGGGCGGACGCGCCACGACATGCTGGTGACCGTCGCCGACGCCATCATCAGCGGCGGGCTGGCGGTGACGACGGCGATCCGGCGACCGCGGCCACTGGCCACGGTGGATCGCGAGGTCCGGCTACGGTTGCTGGATCGTCGGGTGGTTGCCCACGATCAGGACGTGGTCGCACTGACCTTCGGGTCGGCCGACGGCACGGCGCTGCCCTCGTGGCATCCGGGTTCCCACATCGACGTGCACCTGCCCAGCGGGCTGATTCGGCAGTACTCGCTCTGCGGCAACCCGGACGAACAGGGCACTTACCGAATTGCCGTGCGGCGCATCCCCAATGGCGGTGGCGGCTCCATCGAGGCCCACACGCTCGCCGTCGGTGACGTGATCACCACCAGTGGACCGCGCAACGCGTTCCCGATGACGGTGCCCGGTTTCGGTTCGCCGACGGGGCGGCTCCGGTTCATCGCCGGAGGTATCGGCATCACACCGATCCTGTCGATGCTGCACCGCGCGGAGAAGCTCGGTATCGACTGGTCGATGGTCTACACCGGTCGCGGCACGGACACCCTGCCGTTCCTGGACGAACTCGCCCAGTTCGGTTCTCGCGTGACGATTCGCACCGACGATGTCCACGGTCTACCCACCGCTGACGACCTACTCGGTGATTGCCCGGCCGGCACCGCCGTCTACACCTGCGGCCCGGCGCCCATGCTCAACGCGATCCGCGCCCGGCTGGTCGACGCCGACGACATCGAACTGCACTTCGAGCGCTTCGCCGCGCCGCCAGTGGTCGACGGCCACGAGTTCAAGGTCGAGGTCGCCTCGACCGGTCAGACCGTGGCGGTCCAAGCCGACGAGACCTTGTTGACGGCCTTGATCAAAGCCGGTGTGCACGCGCCGTATTCGTGCCAGCAGGGCTTCTGCGGTACCTGCCGGGTGAAGGTGCTCGCCGGCGCGGTCGACCACCGCGACGGCCTGCTGACCGAAACCGAACGCAAGGCCGGGCAGGCACTGATCTGCGTGTCCCGCGCCCAAGGCGACGGTCCACTGACGCTCGACCTGTAGCAGGGGCCTGGTGGCATCGGTTTACGATGCCCCAATGCCAATGGCCGAGGGAACCGACTTCGCCGGGTACACCATTGTCAGGTGCCTCGGTTCCGGCGGAATGGGTGAGGTCTACGTCGCACAGCACCCGCGCTTGCCCCGCCGGGATGCACTCAAGGTCCTGCGCCCCGAGGTATCGACCAACCCTGAATTCCGCGAAAGGTTCCTGCGGGAAGCCGATCTGACTGCCGCACTGTCGCATCCGAACATCGTCGGGGTGTACGACCGCGGCGAGTTCGACGGTCAGTTGTGGATCTCGATGGAGTACGTGGACGGCACCGACGCCAGCCGGCTGGTCCGGAGCCGCAGCGGAGTGCCTGACGATCGAGCGGCCGAAATCGTCACTGCGGTCGCTGCCGCGCTCGACTATGCGCATCAACACGACCTGCTGCACCGCGACGTCAAGCCGGCCAACATCCTGATCAGCAACACCGATCCGGCGAACCGGCGAATCAAGTTGGCCGACTTCGGCATTGCCCGCTGCGCCAATGATTCCGCCGGGCTGACCGCGACGAACATGACCGTCGGCACGGTGTTCTATGCCGCACCAGAACAGTTGACCGGCAGTGTCATCGACGGCCGGGCCGACCAATATGCTTTGGCGGCCACCGCATTTCAGTTGTTCAGTGGCGCACCACCATTCGAGAACTCCAACCCCGCGGTGATCATCGGCCAGCACCTGACCGCGGCGCCGCCGGCGCTGTCCGAGCGGCGGCCCGAGCTCGCGGCGCTCGACCCTGTGCTGGCCAAGGCACTGGCCAAGGACCCCAAGGATCGGTTCGACAAGTGCGCCGACTTCGCCCGGGCACTGCAGCACGCACTGGGGATGACGGGCGCCGACGCGACCACCTTGGCCCCAGCCGCGGGGACCAGCCGCACCGAGATCCTGCGCCCCGACACGTCCACCCGCTCACGGCGCTCCCTGGCACTGCCCGTCGCGCTGACCGTGCTGCTGATCGCCGCACTTATCTGGGCGGCCTTCGATTTTCACCGGGCCAAGGATGAGCAACCACAGAAACCGGCCTCCACCTCGACTGCTGTCACTCCCCCGGCATCCACCACACCGCCGACCACCATGGCTCCGGCTCCCACTCAAGCTTCGGTGCCACCAAGCCCCACCGACAGCACAGTAACCGTCACGGACACCACGGCCACCGGCACGCCAGCCACGACCACCGAATCGCCTGCGCCGGAGCAGGAAACCCCGATCCGGGAATGCATGGACCGGACGGGCATGACCCGGCTGCAGTGCTGGGAAGAAATTCGCCGGAGCGAGCGGAGGCGCTGATGTCACTCAAATTCGCCGTGGTCACACCTGTCACCACCGGGGTGACGGCCGATCCGGTGTGGATGACCGAGTTTGCTCGGCACCTCGAAACCTGCGGCTTCGAATCCATTGTGGCCGTGGAACATACCGTGATGATGACCCGGTACTCGAGTGTGTATCCGTACGATGCGTCGGGCCGGGTGGAAATCCCCGCCGACTGCCCCGTGCCCGATCCATTGGACCTGCTGGCGTTTCTGGCCGGCCAGACCAGCACGCTAGGACTGGCTACCGGAGTGCTGGTTCTGCCCAACCACCATCCCGTTGTGCTGGCGAAGCGACTGGCCACGTTGAATGTGTTGTCCGGCGGCCGAATTCGGCTCGGCGTGGGTATGGGCTGGTTGCGCGAGGAGATCGAGGCCTGCGGCGCCCCGTTCGACGCGCGCGGCCGGCGTGCCGATGAGCAGATCGACATCCTGCGATTGCTCTGGTCGGATCAGCCCGACGGCGCCAACCATTCGGGAGAGTTCTTCGAATTCGCCAATGCCGCTTGCTATCCCAAGCCCATATCGCCGATACCCGTGCACATCGGCGGGCAC
>NZ_MPKW01000013.1 GCF_009729415.1 Mycolicibacterium sp. CBMA 234 | reverse complement strand
TGCTGCGGTGTCGAGTACGGCGGGCAATGCGGTCAGGAATGCGTCGAGCTGGTCATCGGTGATGACCAGCGGCGGGGGCCGGGGGGGCCCCCCGGGGGGGCGGTGGCCCGCCACGATCTGGGCGCACGTGCTCATCGTCATCTGGACCATCGTCATCCTCACTGGTGTTGTCGAATGCCCGCTGACCACGATCGAACGGTGGGCCCGCAATGCCGGGGGGATGTCGCCGCTGCCGCGCGCCGGGTTCATCGACCATCACGTCGCCGGTGTCCTGTACCCGCATGGCTGGGCCACCGCTGCCCAAATTGTCGTTTTCGCAGTCATTTTGGCGTCGTGGGCCGGGCCGTGGCGGCGTCGCAACCGAGTGCCGAGCCGTTCCCATCGTCGTTGAGCAAGGACTCCGTGCCGCTGGTGGTCGCGGTGTCGGCGCGGTGGGTTCATTCTTCGTTTGCTGCAAGGAAATTCGGATGACTCCGGGTGCGGCCCTGTGATATCCGTTGGTACATGACTGATTTGACGCTGCGCACTGTCAGCGATGGCGATGACTACGAGGCGTTCACGGCGACGACGTACGCGGCGTTCTTTGATGAGGTGTACGAGGACGAAATCGATTTGGCCCGTGCCTTCACCGAGTTCGATCGCATGTTTGGTTTCCACGACGGCGCCCGTTGGGTTGCCACTGCTGGAGCGTTCAGCAAGCACGTGGTGTTGCCCGGTGGCGGGATTACCCCGGTGGCCGCCGTCACCGCCGTTTCGGTGTCGCCCAGCCATCGGCGTCGTGGCCTGCTTACGGCGATGATGCGTCATCAGCTCGACGACATCCGATCGCGCGGAACTGAGGCGCTGGCCATGCTGTACGCGTCGGAAGCCTCCATCTATGGCCGCTTCGGCTACGGGATGGCGACATCGGCCGCTGAGTTGTCCGGCCAGGTACGCGAGCTTGGCTTCCGTCCCGAAGTTCAGCTCGGCAACGGTTCGGTGACACATGTCGACGCCGAGACGCTGATGGCCAGTGCGCCCGAAATTCATCATCAGGCCATGGTGCAGCGGCCCGGACTGATGGATCGGCCGCGCCCGTGGTGGGACCACTGGATTCACGACAGTGAGAAGAGGCGTAAGGACGCCAGCAAGTTGCGCTTCGTCCTGCATCACGAGGCCGACGGCACCGCCAGCGGATTTGCCATCTATCGGCCCAAGAATGGCTGGACGGACCGCGGCCAACCGAACAGCGAACTCCATATCCGAGAGGTGCAAGCTACCAATCACCGTGCGTACGCACAGCTTTGGCGCTACCTGCTAGATGTGGACTTGGTCAGGACCGTCGAGTACGACTGTGCTGCCGTCGATGAGACTCTTTGCTATCTGGTCGCCGATCAGCGGGCGCTGTCATGCGCGGTGAGAGACGGTATTTACGTACGGCTGGTCGATGCGCCTCGCGCACTGACGTTGCGCAGCTATGCCGCTCCTGTCGACGTGGTGCTGGACATCACCGACGAGTTCTGCCCGTGGAACACCGGACGGTTGCGCCTGCGCGGCGGACCCGATGGCGCCGAATGCGAAACCACCACGGCTCCAGCCGATATCGCCATCTCAGTGCGTGATCTCGGGGCCATCTACCTCGGCGGGGTGAGTCTGCAAGCGCTGGCGAACGCAGGATTGGTTGAAGAGTTGACCCCGGGTGCAGTGCACCGGACCGCGGTTGCGTTCGGCTGGTCCGTCGCTCCCGGCGTGCCCGACGACTTCTAGCGGTTCATCCTGCTCGACCGCAGTGGCAGTCACCGATTGATGTATACCGATCGGTCTACTAGGCTTCGTGTGAGGCCACCAATCAGGTGGTGGAGTGCCTTTCGACTACGGAGATAGTCATGACGAATGTCAATGCGGACGAGACGTTGCGAAAATTCCGCAGGGAACGGGCGATCGGCCGTTATCTGGTCAACCCTGTTGTGAAAGCGCTGACCGGACTGGGTGTGCGCACCGCCATGGCCACGGAGCTGGAAACCATTGGTCGCAAGACCGGGCAGGTGCGTCGCGTCCCTGTTTCGGCCCAGTTCGACGATGGGGGTGCCTGGGTGATCTGCCAGCACGGTACCCGGTCTGGTTGGGGCAGCAACATCACTGATAACCCGAATGTTCGTATGCGCCAAGGTGATCGATGGCGCAGTGGGATTGCGAAATTCAGGCCTGACGACGATGTCGTCGCGCGCGGCCGGAAATTCGGTTTGCTTGGGGCCAAGATGGCGAAGGCGCTGGAAACGACTCCGGTCTCGGTTCGGATTGATTTCACTGACTGAGTGAATTCGAGTCGTTTGAGTATCGCGGACTGAAAGTCGAATTACCCGCCAGTCGGCGGGGTTCCGGCCAGCCGTGCGGCGGAGCGATACCGGACAGGCGGCGGATGTGCGCGGCGGGCCGCGTGGCAGATATTCAAGTCTGTGCCGATGCCCAACGTTCATCGAAAGTGCGTCCGTCGCTTCACGTACGGTGAGCCAGCCCAAGCGCGGCAAAGGCTTTCGAGCCGTGTCCGTCGCAGGACGCTGGTTGCGAAGAGCGCCGCCGCCTTGGCGGTCGTCGGTATGGCGTGCACCCTCAACGGCTCCGGCGCAGCAGCTGCGGGTCTGGATAACGAGCTGCGTTTGATTGACATGCAGCATCGGGAGCTGCAGGTTCAGCAGTGGGATACATCGCTCATCGGGGTAATTCCGTTGGACCGCAACAGACTTACTCGTGAGTGGTTCCACTCTGGTAAGGCCACCTACACGTGTGCCGGTGCGGGCTGCGACGAGTTTGCCGGTACGTTGCAGCTGGGATATCAGATCGCGTTCCCGTGGTCGCTCGGTGTGGCTTTCCGTTTCACCTACACCACGCCGAACGTGCGGCTCGACAAGGTGAACTCCAGAGTTGTCAACGGCAATGGCGGTGGCGGCGGCATCATCACCCCCAACTTGCTGCCCGGTGTATCGATCACCGCCAATCTGGGCAACGGTCCGGGGGTTCAGGAGGTCGCGACGTTCTCGGTCGCAGTGGCCGGCCCGAGCAGATCCGTTGCGGTTTCCAATGCGCACGGCACAGTGACCGGAGCGGCCGGTGGAGTGCTACTGCGGCCGTTCGCCCGATTGACGTCCAAGACTGGTGATTCTGTGACGACCTACGGCGACCCATGGGACATGAACTGAATTGGCCGCCTGGGCTTTTCGGGTTTGACAGCTGTCGCCGACCGGCCCGCTGTCACGGGATGCGGCGGGTGGGTTTGGTGGCGGCGTAGATCAGGTATTCCAGTGGCCCGCGGCGGAAGCACCGAGACCAGGCGAATGCGAGGACGGTCATGGTGACGATGAAGGTGAACAGCACGTCGAGCTCTGAGTCCGGAATGTCGTCGATATCCAGTGCGGCGACAGCGAGAACATGCAGGACGTACGCCGTCAGCGACATGGTGCCGACCGCAATCGCAGGACTGGCCAGGACCTGCATTCCCGGCAGCCGATCAACACAGGCAAGCGCGACGACGACGATGGTCACGGCTACGCCGGTGTTGGCGATCACCGAGAGGGTGGTCTGGCTGTGCGGCGAGGCTGCCAGTAGCCAGGTTGCGTCACCACTGGTTGGGAAGCCGCCGGTATCGGACCACCACGCCTGCGGTGCCTGCGCCGTCGGCGTGATGCCCGGGCACGCGTGGAAGGCGAGCCATGCACTGCCGTAACCGAATAGCGCGAGCGCGGGTCCCGTGATGGCAAGCCGTACGCGCACGGCCGTCGAGGCCAGATCGAGCCTGCCGAGCGCCATACCGGCCAATACAAACGGCATCCAAGACAATGCTGGATAACTTCCCGTGATCATCAGTTCCGTCAGGCTGTAGCTCAGCGGGTCGTCACCGGGGACCCCGTGGTTCAAGGTGGATTGGGGCATCGCCGAATGAGCGAAGTACAGCACCTGCGGCCCGATGAGCGCCCAACCGGCTGCGACGACCCCCAGGGTGCGGGCACTCATTCGGGTGAAGGGCAACGCCAGCAGGAAGAACAGACCGTACGAGGTCAAGATCACCTCGATCGGGCTCTCCGTTGCGGTCAACGCAGTACCGAGAACGATCAGGATGAGCGCGCGGATGACGATCTTGGCGATTGCCTGCCTGCCTGCGGTACCCGAATGGGGTACTCGGCGCCCAGCGATGATCGCGAGAGTCACACCGGCCAGCACCGCGAACAGCGCAGAGGATCGGCCATGGGTCAGCTCGATGGCAACGCCGGTCACACCGCCGACGGCCGGATCTGGGCCGACGTGTGCGGCGTACATCCCGAAGACGGCGAGACCGCGCGCCAAGTCGATGCCGACGAGGCGAGTCGCGGTGCGACGATCGGCGGTTTCGCCGCGTTCGGTCGCGTTGGAGAGCGGTGGTTGCGGCAGTGTGAGGGATGGCCGTGTCGAGACTTCGGCACCGAGCAGAGTGTTCGGCTGCGTCATGGATTCGACTGTTCTCCAGGAGCGCGGCCAATACCATCCGCTGGACTTCCGCTTTGCCCCGCCACCTGGCTGGAGTGACCCCCGCCAGGTAGCGGATGCTGCTAGGCGCGCCAGAGTTCTCGTGGTAGGAAGCGATGGTGATCCGGGTACTGGTGGTCGATGACGAAGCGTTGATCCGTACCGGCTTTCGGCACATTCTCGAAGCGGCAGACGACATCGAGACGGTTGACGCGGTGTGCGGCGGACAGGCGATGCAAGCTGTCCGGGACCTGCGGCCCGATGTGGTGCTCCTGGATATCCGGATGCCCGACGTCGACGGATTAACCATCCTGTCCGAGATCCGGCGCATGGCGCAGCCCCCTGCGGTTGCCATGCTCACGACGTTCGACACCGACGAATATGTCGTCGCCGCACTTCGACTCGGCGCGGCGGGTTTCCTGCTCAAGGACACCGATCCCGAACAGTTGCCGCATCTGGTGCGCAGCTTGGCCGCCGATGGGGTGGTGCTCTCGTCGGCGGTCACCCGCACCGTCGTCGAGGGTTATCTGGGCAGCGGGGCGGACCCGGACGCCGCGAATGTGGTGGCACGCCTGACGCAGCGCGAACGGGACGTACTGGAATTGATTGCCGAGGGGTTGTCCAACGCCGGGGTCGGGCTGCGCCTGCATTTGAGCACGGGCACTGTGAAAGACCACGTCAGTGCAATCCTGAACAAGACGCGGGTGACGAGCCGGGTGCAGGCAGCTTTGTTGGCCGAACGTGCGGGTCTGCTGCGGCGCAGCCGCGAAGCGCAATGAACAGGCGGTCTTTCACTGCATGGCTGGCGGCAGTCGGCGCGCGGCTGGCGGCAGTCCCGGCACCGGTTGTAGACGTCGCCCTGGTCGCGGTCAGTGCGGTCGACGTGTGGAACATGGTCGACGGCGAGGATGGCCCCGTCGCAATCGGTTTCGCAGTCGTCGGCTGTGTGGCGTTGCTTGCCCGACGCCGTGCGCCATTGCTGGTCACCTTGCTCACGTTGCCGTCGGTGCTGCTTACCCTTGCAGTGATCGCGGCGCAGATCGCGCTGTTCACGCTGGCATTGCGCACTCGCAACCGCGCGGTGCTGGCGTGCTGCATCCTGGCGTTCGCGACGTGCTACATGGTGCCCTGGCCCACTTCACGTGTCGACTTCTTGTCCGGGGCCTCCCTCGTAGTGATGCTGGGATACGGGCTGGCCAACGCCGCGGCCCCGGTCTTTCTCGGTCAGTTGGTGCAGGCCCGCCACGACCTGAGAGCTCAGGTCGCCGAGATCGCCGAAACACGTGAGCACGAGCGGCTTTTGATCGCCCAGAAGGTTCTGGACACCGAACGTGCCCACCTGGCGCGTGAGATGCACGACGTCGTGTCTCACCAGGTCAGTTTGATCGCCGTGCAGGCTGGTGCGTTGCAGGTGAGTAGCCACGAACCACAGGTCAAAGATGCTGCGGCGGCAATCCGTCGCTTGAGTGTGGACACCCTCGACGAGCTTCGCCACATGGTCAGGGTGCTCAGAACTTCGGGCAGTCGCTCCACTGAGTTGACGCCGCAGCCAACGTTGGACCAGCTTGACGCCTTGGTGTCCGGCAGCGGTATCAGCGCGGAGTTGGTGATCGACTCGGCCATCGATGTACCCACACCGATGCAGCGAACCATCTACCGCACCGTGCAGGAAGCGCTGACAAATGTTCGCAAGCACGCCCCCGGCGCCAGCGCGATGGTCGAGATCACCCGCGAGGATGATGGGGTCAGGACAATCGTCACCAACACGGCACCCACCAGGCCCGCGCTTCATTTGCCCAGTGCGCAGCACGGTCTGATCGGGCTCCGCCAACGCGCCGAACTGCTCGGTGGCACTTTGGATGCCGGACCTACGGCAGACCTCGGCTTCGAGATATGTCTGTTCCTCCCGGACACGCCATCGCCGGGCAGCGCATCGTCGGTGCCGGCCTCCTGGGCAACCTACTCACAAGTGGACGGTGGCGATCCCTGACGAGGTGCGTTGCTTCTCTAGGCGCTGCGTCTGGACACCAAACGCATTGCAGGCCCGGTGTTTTCGGAAGAATGCGGGTCCACCGTGGCGAGCGCTCGCCTGAGCACGTCGATCTCGTCGGCCGCGACCTGCGTGACGAAATGCACCAGCGCGGCGTGCCTGTCGTCTTGGTCGGAAGCTTGTCCGAGGGCATCGACCATGAGACCTGCGACCAGCTGATCTCGGCTGTGTGCTGCGGCGTAACGGTGAGCCCGACCCTGGCGTAGCTGCAAGACGAGGCTCTTGCCTGCGAGCCGGCGTAGCACCGTCATGATCGTTGTGTAGGCGAGTTTGCGCTCCGCGCAGATGGCGTGATGGACCTCGCGAACGGTCAGTGGTTCGTTCGCAGCCCAAAGCTGATCCATCACCTCGCGTTCCAGATTGCCCAAGTGCTTCAGCCTGGTCATCTTTCATCCCTCTCCGACGCCCTCGGTTATCTAGTCGCACGAGGGGCGGCCTGAGTTCCCGCGGGTGCCATACGCAGAGGGCTCGGACTGGTCGTGCGTATTTGCATCTCGCAGGTAACAAGCAGGTCCGGGCCATACGCTTAACCGTCACCGTGCGCCAGATCGGAGCGGTGTTGCGGGTTGCGATGAAACTGATTGGCCGTCGGTCCGAATGCGCACTGCTGGACCGACCAGTCGACGCTGTCGGCGTTATCGCAACATCTGGCCCGGCGGGGCAAAAAGTGCCACATCGTGCAGATCGCCGGGTCGAATCGGAGGCGGAGCTGGCGTTTGTCGGCCTGCATCTATGGGCATCAAGCGATTGTCATGAGTATCGCTGAACCGAACACACGCTCACTGCGAACCCGAGTGGAGATGACATGACGGCCGAGACTGTCATTCAACATATCTTGCGGCGACTCAACGAGATTGGCGTAGACGACATCTTCGGTGTCGCCGGCGATTACGCATTTCCGGTCAATGACGCGATCGTCGGGCACCCTGCGATCAATTGGATTGGCTGCTGCAACGAGCTCAACGCGGCCTACGCTGCCGATGGCTATGCCCGAATGCGCGGTGTCGGAGCGGTGTGCACCACCTACGGCGTCGGGGAGTTGGCCGCGATGAGCGCCATCGCTGGGTCCTACGCCGAGCATCTGGCGGTGTTCCATCTGGTCGGTACGCCCAATCTGGTGACCCAAGAGACCCGGGCCCTGGTGCACCACACGCTCGGCACCGGTGAATTCGGCATGTTCCACAAGATGGCCGAACCGATTGTGTGCGCCAGCGCCGTCATGAACCCGCAGAACGCGGTTGTGGAGACCGAGCGCCTGATCGCCGCCGCGCTCTACCATCGCCGGCCTGTCTATATGGCGATCGCCAGCGACGTTGCGGACACACCGGTGCTCGGCGAGGCGGTGCGGCCCGGACTGCCGACGAGCGACATCGAATCACTTTCTGCTGCAACGGAAGCCGTTCTGTCTGCGCTGGACGGCGCTCGCGAGCCTTGCGTGCTGCCCGGGGTGCTTTTGCGGAGGCTGGGGCTGCAAGACGCCGCAGCGAAGTTCGTCGAGGCGTCGGGATTGCCGTTTGCGACGATGTTCGCCGACAAATCGGTGCTGGGGGAGGACCACCCCAACTACATCGGCATGTACGTCGGGCGGTTGATGGGCGAACCGGTGAGGCAATTCGTCGAATCGTGTGACGTCGTGGTGATGCTTGGCGCCAAGCTCACCGACGGCAATTCCGCGGGGGGCACCGTCAGCTTGAAGTCCGGTAAGACCATCAACATCGATCACCATCGAACGACCGTGGGTACCAAGGCTTATCGCAATGTGGAGATGGCCGACATTCTCGCGGCACTGACAGACCGCGCGACCAAACGCACACTGCTGCCGGCGATCACGCCCGAGACCATCGGGCCGATCGTGGGTTGCGATGAGGACTCGATCACCGCTGATGCGCTGTACCCGCGATTGGCGAACTTTTTCCGGCCTGGTGACGTGATCATGACCGACACGGGCACGTCATCGCTGGGACTGGCGTTGGCGCAACTGCCGCACGGCGCGGAATTTCACAATGAGACCCTGTGGGCGTCCATCGGTTGGGCAACCCCGGCGGCGTTCGGCGCAGCGGTCGGGGCTCGTGATCGCCGGCTGATCCTCGTCACCGGCGAAGGTTCGCATCAGATGACCGCCCAGGAGATCGGCCAGTTCGATCGGCGGGGGCTACGGCCGATTGTTTTCGTGCTCAACAATTCTGGCTATCTCAGTGAACGGATGCTGTGCAAGGACATGGCCTTGGCATACAACGACATTGCACAGTGGAACTACGCCGAACTCCCGCACGCCTTGGGTTGCCAAGGATGGTTTACCGCGCGAGTCAGCAGCTGTGGCGTGCTGGACGATGCACTCAAGACGGCCGAGCAAGCTGACAGCACCGCCTACATCGAAATCGTCACGGACGCCTATGAGGCTCCACCGATGTACAGGAAGCTGCATGAACACGTCGAGTCGTTCTACAACGTCCACTAGGCGTGCCACCATCCGGAGTTCCGTATGGGCAGGTTCTGTCAGGGCGTTGTCGGAGCCGCAAGTGAAGTGAGAACCTCTGCGGTGGTGGTGGTCTCGCCGAGACGCGGAAAGATCTTGGTGATGCTGTGGCGGTGAGCGTCGGGGTCCAGATCAGCCATGGCGTCTGTCACCAGCGCGAGATGGTAGCCACGCTCGTGGGCACAACGGGCAGTGGACTCGACGCCGATGCTTGTGGCCACGCCGGCGAGAACGATCTGGGTGACGCCGCGGCGGCGTAATTGCAGGTCGAGATCGGTTCCGTAGAAGGCGCCCCAGTTTCGTTTGGTGATGATGACATCGTCGGGTTGGCGGCGCAGCTCCTCGAGGAAGTCGTCGTGACGAGGTTGTGACGCCTGTGTCAGGTTCCGCGTTGGCGCGAGATCGGTTCGGCCAGGCGGGAATGCGCTGGGGTCGTGGGCCAGCTGGACAAGGACGGTGGTAAGCCCGCGGAGGCGAAATGTGGTTGCCAGGTGCGCTGCGCGTGCGATCACAGGGCCTAGCGGCGCCGCCTGCACGACGGATTTTTGCAGGTCGATGAGAACCAATGCGGAATTGCGGTCCAGTGAGGTCAGCGGCATGTGGCGGACGCTTTCGTGGTCGGATTCGGATAGATCCACGGTCGGCGCTGTTGGTCGAGGTGACGGAAGGCGTCGATGCGGTGGCGGTGCTGCAGCGTCTGCCCAATGGCGTCGAGACCGTTGATCAGCTGAGTGCGGGTGCGGGCGTCGATGGCGAAGGTGTGCCGCGCACCGCCGACTGCCCCGACGGTCTGGCCGAGCAGGTCGATCTCGACGTCGGAAGGCGCGCCGGTGGCGAACGTCTCGTCAATGAGTTGTTGGTGGACATCGGTGGTAAGCACAAGGGGCAGAAGGCCATTGCGTATGCAGTTGGTCTGGAAGATCAGTGCGAAGCTGGGCGCGATGATGGCGCGAAAACCCGCATCGCGCAGCGCCCACACGGCGGTCTCTCGGGAGCTTCCGCAGCCGAAGTTCTGTCCCGCGATGAGAATTGTGGCTCGCTGATACCGATCCTGGTTGAGAACGAAGTCAGGGTCGGCGGTTCCGTCCGGGCAGCGCCGCCAGTCCAGGAACAGCGCCTTCTCAAACCCGTGCTTGGACAATTCGGCGGGCTTGAAGTGGGACGGGCTGATGGCGTCGGTATCGATATTGGCTCGCAGGAGCGGAGCAGCGAGCCCGGTAAAGCGGGTGAAGGGTTGCAGCATGATCACACCTGTCTCGGGTCGACGATGTGCCCAGCGATAGCGGATGCGGCCACCGTCACTGGGCTGGCCAAATGTGTTCGCACGCCGGGGCCTTGGCGGTTTTCGAAATTGCGGTTGGTGGAGCTGATGACCCGGGTGCCAGGCGTGAATCGGTCGCCGCCGGCATAGAAGCACAACCCGCAGCCCGATTCGCGCCATTGGAACCCTGCGTCGATGAAGACCTTGTCGAGGCCCTCGGCTTCGGCGGCGCGACGGACTGCGGTGGAGCCAGGCGTGACGATGGCGGTCATGTTGGGGGCGACGTGATGACCGCGCAGGACATCGGCAGCCAACCGGAGATCGCTGAGCCGGGCATTGGTGCACGACCCGATGAACGCGGCGTCGAGGGGCAGCCCGCAGAGTTCAGTGCCGGGCCGCAGCCCCATATATTCGAGCGCGCGCCGCGCCGCGGATGGGTCAGAGGTGTCATCAGGGTCGGGAACCACTGCGTCGACAGCGGTGCTGTGTTGGGGGCTGGTGCCCCAAGTCACTTGCGGTGCCAGCGATCCGGCGTCGAGCGCCACGGTGTGGTCGAACACAGCGCCGGGATCGTTCTGCAGATCCAGCCACGTGCGAGACGCGGTGACCCACTCCTCGCCAGTGGGGCAGTAGGGACGACCTTCAAGGTAAGCCAAGAGGGTGTCGTCGGGCGCGATGAGGCCGGTACGGGCGCCGGCCTCGGTGGCCATGTTGCACAGCGTCATTCGGGCTTCGACATCGAGCAGTTCGATTGCGGGGCCGGTGAATTCGATGGCGCATCCGGTGGCTCCGCCGGCGCCGATGGTAGCGATCAATGCCAGGATCAGATCTTTGGCGTAGACGTGCGCACCCGGTATCCCGGTGAACAGAACCTGCATGGAGGAGGGGCGGCGCATCACCAGGGTCTGGGTGGCCAGGGCGTGCTCGCATTCGGTGACGCCCACACCCCAGGCCAGCGCGCCGACGGCGCCGAGGGTCGGGGTGTGAGAATCAGCGCAGATCATCGTAGTGCCGGGCAACGCGATTCCTTGTTCAGGGAACACGACATGCGAGATGCCTTGACGCTCATCACCGATGTCGAACAAGGTGATGCTCTGGCGGTGGGCTTCCTCCCGGAACGCATCGATGAACATGGACCCAGCTGGGACGGGAGTCGAGGAGTCCCGTCCTGGCTGGGTGTCGATCACATGGTCCATGGTCCCGAAAACCATTCGGCGGTCGACTATTTCGCGTCCGTCGTCGCGTAGCGACCGTAGTGCCAAGCCCCCGCTGCGGTCGTGGAGCAGGATGCGGTCGATGTACAGCAGCGAAGTACCGTCAGCGAGTTCGTCGACGACGTGCTGCTCCCAGATCTTGTCGATGATGGTGCGGGGGCGTCTTGTCATGCCAGGTACCGCTTTTCGAGATCCTCGATATCGCGCATGCCGATGAGGTCATGTGCTTCCCGGAATGGCAGTAAGACCTCAGCGAGGCCGGCGGTGCCGTCGTCGGCGCGGATGCGGTCAAGTGCGTTGCGCATTCCGGCCAGGGCCGACAGCAGCAGTGCCGCGGGCAGACTCACTCGCGCAACACCGAGGTCCTGCAACTCACTGAAGGTCAGGCGCTGCGGGGATTTACCGCCTTCGATCACGTTGACCGCGACGGGACCGTTGATCTGGGAGACCGCTTGGCGGATTTCTTCGCGAGAGGTGACCCCTTCCACGAAGATCATGGTGGCGCCGGCGTCGAGATATGCATTACCTCGACGGACTGCCCCGTCGATGCCCTCCACCGCGAGGGCGTCGGTGCGGGCATTGATCACAAAATCGGGGTCGGTTCGGGCGTCGGCGGCGGCCTGAATCTTGGCGGTGGCCTCGTGTATGTCGAGGACGTGTTTGCCGTCGAGGTGGCCACACCGTTTCGGGGTGATCTGATCCTCCAAGTTGATGCCGGCGGCCCCGGCGGCTTCGAAAGCCTGCACCGTGTAGTGCGTGCTGACCGCATTGCCGAATCCGTTGTCACCGTCTGCCATCACCGGCACGGTCACGTTGCGCACGATGCGAGCCGTGCAGGCAGCCATGTCCTCCATGGAGATCATGGAGTAATCGGGTCGGCCGAAATGGACACCTGAGATGGCCGCGCCGCTGCATTGCACGGCCGGGAATCCCGCCTGTTCGGCGAGTTTTGCGCTGAATGCGTCGAAAACCCCAGGCATCACCACGATTTCGGGAGCGTGGATCAAGCTGTTGAGTACGGATGCAGATGTCATTGCACTTCCTTTCCGGGGTTGTTGGCCGCGCCAGAGATTCGTCCGAGAAGGGCCAGGGCCCGGTCGATGACGTCGAGTTCCTCATCGTTGTAGGTCTCTTGGAGGACCTGGGCGAGCCACTGATCGCGGAGCTGGCGACTGCCTTCGAGCTCTTCGATCGTGCTGGGGGACAAGGTGATCAGCTGGCGTCGCCCGTCATGGGGATCCGGTTGGCGGGTGACGAAGCCGCGTTCCTCGAGGGTGGCCACGACGGAGGCCATGGACTGGCGGCGAATCCCCTCGGCGACAGCCAGATCACTGGTGGATGCTGGGCCATCGTGCGATAGGCGGCTGATCGCGGAGATCTGTGACGGGGTCAGATCGTGGCTGTCGTAGACCTCCTTAAGCTGACGCCGAAGTCGGCTGACCACCAGTCGGAGGTTGTAGGCAGACCGGGCGGCCACACGGGAAGGAAGGTGAGTGGGCGAAGTCATGTAAGCAGCCTAAACTGCGCAGTTTAGGCTGTCAATTGTTGGTCCGGTTCCGGTCACTCCGCAGCGCGGTTCTCGTGCGCCAATGCGGCTACCATGTCATCTGGCGTTCGAACAAATTTTCGAATACCCTGAACTGATGGGTTGGCACAACGGGCCGCCGAGCTGGGCGGAGATGCAGCGGGTGCTCGAGGGTAAGCCTCGGGTGGCCGGCGCATCCCCGGAGTCGCCGGCCGACGGTGGCGACAGTCCGGCCTGGTCGCGTAAGCGCGGCGACTACCGGCCGGTGGACCGCCCGGCTCGGCCCGGAACGTCAGTGCCGTACGCCGAGCTGCACGCTCATTCCGCCTACAGCTTCCTCGATGGCGCCAGCACTCCGGAGGAACTGGTGGAGGAGGCCGTCCGGCTGGATCTGCGGGCCATTGCGCTGACCGATCACGACGGTTTGTACGGCGTCGTGCGCTTTGCCGAGGCGGCCAAAGAGCTCGATATGGCAACGGTTTTCGGTGCTGAACTGTCACTCAGCAATACCGCCCGTACTGAGTTACCTGACCCGCCCGGTCCGCATCTGCTGGTCCTGGCCCGCGGACCCGAAGGGTACCGGCGGCTGTCCCGGGAACTGGCGCGGGCACACCTGGCCGGCGGCGAGAAGGGAGTGCTGCGGTATGACCTCGACACCCTCACCGAGGCGGCCGGCGGGCATTGGCAGATTCTCACCGGGTGTCGTAAAGGCCATGTGCGTCAGGCCTTGTCGACGGGTGGCGCAGAGGCTGCGGGTAAGGCGCTGGCAGATCTGGTGGATCGGTTCGGCGCGGACCGGGTCAGTATCGAACTGACCCATCACGGACACCCGCTTGATGACGAGCGCAATGCCACGTTGGCCGCGCTGGCCCCGCAGTTCGGCCTGGACGTCATCGCTACCACCGCAGCGCATTTCGCTGCGCCCGCGCGCGGGAAACTGGCCATGGCAATGGGTGCCATCCGGGCCCGCAACTCGATGGATGAGGCCGAAGGTTGGCTGGCCCCGCTGGGCGGTTCCCACCTGAGATCGGGAGCGGAGATGGCCCGGCTGTTCGCCCGCCATCCGGGTGCGGTCGAGGCCGCTGCCGAGATGGGGGAGCAGTGCGCGTTCGAATTGCGGTTGATTGCACCGAAATTGCCGCCGTTCGACGTGCCGAAAGGGCACACCGAGATCAGTTGGCTGCGCGAGTTGACGGCGCTCGGGGCGGCCCGTCGGTACGACTGGAAGACGGATGCGGAGCGGGAGAAGGCGTACCGGCAGATCGAACATGAGCTGAAAATCATTGAACAGCTGGAGTTCCCGGGCTACTTCCTTGTGGTGCACAGCATCACCGAGTTCTGCCGGGAGAACAAGATTTTGTGTCAGGGCCGTGGGTCGGCGGCCAACTCGGCGGTCTGCTACGCCCTGGGGATCACCAACGTCGACCCGGTTGCCAACGAGCTGCTGTTCGAGCGGTTTTTGTCCCCGGCTCGCGACGGCCCGCCGGACATCGACATCGACATCGAATCGGACCTGCGCGAGAACGTCATTCAATTCGTCTACGAGAAGTACGGTCGTGACTACGCCGCGCAGGTGGCCAACGTCATCACCTACCGCGGTCGCAGTTCGGTGCGGGACATGGCTCGGGCGCTTGGGTTTTCGCAGGGCCAGCAGGATGCCTGGAGCAAGCAGATCAGCCGGTGGAACGGTCTGCCCGACTCGCCGGATGTCGAGGATATTCCCGAGGCGGTGATGGATCTGGCGCTGCAGATCAGGAACCTGCCGCGGCACATGGGAATTCACTCCGGCGGCATGGTGATCTGCGATCGTCCGATCGCCGACGTGTGTCCGGTGGAGTGGGCGCGGATGGAAAACCGCAGCGTGCTGCAATGGGATAAAGACGACTGTGCGGCAATCGGTTTGGTGAAGTTCGACCTGCTCGGGCTGGGCATGCTGTCGGCTTTGCACTACATGATCGATCTGGCCAAGGAACACAAGGGTCTCGAGGTGGACTTGGCCAAGCTGGATCTGTCCGAACCCGCGGTGTACGAGATGTTGCAGCGCGCCGACTCGGTCGGGGTGTTCCAGGTCGAGTCCCGGGCCCAGATGGCTACGCTGCCGCGGCTGAAGCCCAAGAAGTTCTACGACCTGGTGGTCGAGGTGGCGCTGATCCGGCCCGGCCCGATCCAGGGCGGCTCGGTGCACCCGTACATCCGGCGGCACAACGGACTGGAAAAGCCGGACTGCGAACACGATTCGATGAAGCCGGCATTGGACCGGACGCTGGGGGTGCCGCTGTTCCAGGAACAGCTCATGCAACTGGCGGTCGACTGCGCCGGTTTCGCCCCGGCCGAGGCCGATCAGCTGCGCCGCGCCATGGGGTCAAAACGTTCCCCCGAACGGATGCGGCAACTGCGCGGGCGGTTCTACGACGGCATGCGGGAATTGCACGGCATCACCGGACCTACGGCCGAACGGATCTACGAAAAGCTCGAAGCCTTCGCCAATTTCGGCTTCCCGGAGAGCCACGCGCTGAGCTTCGCGTCGCTGGTGTTCTCCTCGTCGTGGTTCAAGCTGCACCATCCCGCGGTGTTCTGCGCCGCGTTGCTCCGGGCCCAGCCGATGGGTTTCTATTCGCCGCAGTCGCTGGTGGCCGACGCCCGCCGGCATGGGGTGCTGGTGCATGGGCCGGACGTGAACGCGAGCCTGGCGTATGCGACGTGTGAGAACCGTGGCACCGAGGTGCGATTGGGGTTGGGGACGGTCCGGCACATCGGGGACGAGCTGGCCGAGCGCATCGTCGACGAGCGAAAAGCCAACGGGCGGTACAGGACATTGCTCGATCTGACCGGTCGGGTGCAGCTGTCGGTGCCGCAAGCCGAGGCGATGGCCACCGCGGGAGCACTGGGCTGTTTCGGCATCACCCGCCGTGAGGGGTTGTGGGCAGCCGGGGCGGCGGCCGCGGAGCGCCCGGATCGATTGCCCGGTGTCGGGTCAGCCGGCGGCATTCCGGCGCTGCCCGGCATGACGGAGCTGGAACTGGCGGCTGCCGATGTGTGGGCCACCGGTATCTCCCCGGATAGCTACCCGACCCAGTTCCTGCGGGCGGACCTGGACGCTCTGGACGTGGTACCCGCCAACCGGCTGCTGGAGGTGCCCGACGGCACCCGCATCGTGGTGGCCGGCGCGGTGACCCACCGGCAGCGCCCGGCCACCGCGCAGGGGGTGACCTTCATCAACCTGGAGGATGAGACCGGCATGGTCAACGTGCTGTGTGCACCGGGAGTGTGGTCCCGGCACCGCAAACTGGCGCAGACCGCGCCGGCGCTGCTGGTGCGCGGCATCGTGCAGAACGCCAGCGGGGCGGTCACGGTGGTCGCGGACCGGATGGGCCGGCTGGATCTGCGGGTAACAGCCAAGTCTCGGGACTTCCGTTGAGATGGCGGCATGCCGTCGAGCCTGCGCGGCGGGTCGCTACCTGCGAGAGTGGCAGCCATAACCGCAGAATCACCCTAATGGCAGGTCAGAGGTCAGACGAAGTGGGTATTTTTGCCAAATTCATTGACATATCGGCTGATTTGTAAAAAGCTGGATCCGTGGTAGCCGCAGGCTGTCCCGTAGTGTTACCCGCGACCGCCGGTACCGCATTACCGCGCATCCGCGACCGATCCAGGAGAGCCAGCATGCCCGCACCGTCAGCGCAGGTTTTCGACCGTCTGCGGCAACTGGCCGCCGTCGAGGATATTGACGCCCGGCAGACCCGGACCATCGATGAGGTCTTCACCGGCAAGCCGCTGGCCACCATCCCGGTGGCCACCGCTGAAGACGCCGAACATGCTTTCGTCAAAGCCCGTGCTGCCCAGCGTGATTGGGCCAAGCGTCCGGTTGCCGAGCGGGCCGCCGTGATCGCCCGCTACCGCGACCTGGTGCTTGAAAACCGTGAGTTCCTGATGGACCTGTTGCAGGCCGAGGCCGGCAAAGCGCGATGGGCGGCCCAGGAAGAGATCATCGACCTGTTCGCCAACGCGGACTACTACGCCAAGGTCGCCGCCAAGCTGCTCAAGCCCCGTCGGGTGGCGCCCCTGCTGCCAGGCCTGAACCGGACCACCGTCGCCTACCAGCCCAAGGGCGTCGTCGGCGTCATCTCGCCGTGGAACTACCCGATGACCCTGACCGTGTCCGACGCGGTACCCGCCCTGCTTGCGGGCAACGCGGTGGTGCTCAAGCCGGACAGCCAGACCCCGTACTGCGCGCTGGCCTGTGCCGAACTGCTGTACCGAGCAGGTCTGCCGCGTGCGCTCTACGCCGTGGTGACCGGACCGGGCTCGGTGGTCGGCACCGCGATCGCTGAAAACTGCGACTACCTGATGTTCACCGGCTCCTCGGCTACCGGCAGCCACCTCGCCGAGCAGGCCGGCCGTCGGCTTATTGGGTTCTCCGCCGAACTCGGTGGCAAGAACGCCATGATCGTCGCCAACGGCGCCAACCTCGACAAGGTGGCCAAGGCCGCCACCCGCGCCTGCTTCTCCAACGCCGGGCAGCTGTGCATCTCGATCGAGCGCATCTACATCGAGCGCGACATCGCCGACGAGTTCACCCGCAAGTTCGGTGACCAGGTGCGCAAGATGCAGCTCGGCACCGCCTACGACTTCACCGTCGACATGGGCAGCCTCATCTCCGAAGGTCAGCTCAAGACCGTCTCCGGCCACGTCGACGATGCAAAGGTCAAGGGCGCCAAGGTGATTGCCGGTGGCAACGCCCGCCCCGACATCGGCCCGCTGTTCTACGAGCCGACCGTGCTCACCGACGTCACCCCCGACATGGAGTGCGCCAACAACGAAACTTTCGGCCCGCTGGTATCCATCTACCCGGTCAACAACATTGACGAGGCCATCACCAAGGCCAACGACACCGAGTACGGCCTCAACGCCAGCGTGTGGGCCGCCTCGATCGAGGAGGGCGAGCAGATCGCGTCCCGTCTGCGGTCCGGCACGGTCAACGTCGACGAGGGCTACGCCCTGGCCTGGGGCAGCCTTGGCGCGCCCATGGGCGGCATGGGGATTTCCGGTGTGGGTCGCCGGCACGGCGCCGAGGGGCTGCTGAAATACGCTGAATCCCAGACGATTTCGACGTCGAAGGTGCTCAACCTCGACCCGCCGTTCGGGCTGTCGAAGTCGCTGTGGCAGAAGTCGCTGGTGCCGATCGTGCGCGCGGTGACCAAGCTGCCTCGGCACTAGGCGCAACAACGTCGTCGCAGTTCTGACGCGTTGTGGTATCACTGTGTCGATTATCGACGCATCCCTGGGGAGGGGCCGTGGACGAACCGGGGACCGACTCAGATGTAACGCGTGAGCAGATACTCGCCGCTGCACTGGACGAGGTGACCGACTGGGGCATCGAGCGTTTCAGTGTGGAAAACCTGTTGGCACGAAGCGGCATCGATCGAACGGCCATCGCGGCACATTGGCTCGACGATGAAGAGTTGCTACTTGACGTGCTACTCGATTGGCCGGGACGTACCGTGGGTCCACCCGATACCGGGTCGCTCGCCGGCGATCTGGCGATCCTGGTGATGGCCATGGCCGCGTACATCGATACGCATTCGGGGCGCCGGATTCAGAGAGCGTTGGTGATCCCGAATCACTCGGGGATGCGAATCGATATCCGCCAGAAGGTATGGCAGCGCCGGGCGTCGACGATGCAAGACGTATTCGCCCGAGCCGTCGCTCGAAACGAGATGCGGCCCGACCTTGATTCGCGAATAGTCCTGCAGATGTTGATGGCCCCCATCAACATGCGGTTGCTGCTCACGTACGAACCTGTGGACGAGGAGTATCGACGGACGCTGGTCGACATGGTGTGCCGCGCGGTCGCGCCAGACAACTGAAAGTCGTTGTTCTATAACGTGATTGACGGTAATTTCCGCTGATCAGTCACGTCGCGATCCGCTTCGATCTGTGGTGCCGGTACTGTGCGGCTATGACGCTGAACCTCACCGCTGACGAAGTGCTGACCTCCACCCGCTCGGTCCGCAAGCGCCTCGATTTCGAGAAGCCCGTGCCGCGTGAGTTGATCATGGAGTGCCTGGATCTGGCGCTGCAGGCGCCGACCGGCTCCAACAACCAGGGATGGCAGTTCGTCTTCGTCGAGGACGAAGCCAAGAAGAAGGCGCTGGCCGACATCTACCGCACCAATGGCACCCCGTACCTGGCGATGGACGCACCGCAGCGCGGCGATATGCGTGACGACCGGGCCGGCGCGGTGAAGAGCTCGGCGGAGTACCTCAACGAGAACTTCGAGAAAGCCCCGGTGCTGATGATCCCGTGCCTGGAGGGCCGGCCCGACGGCGCCGAAGCCGGCATGCAGGCGTCCTACTGGGGCTCGCTGCTCCCGGCGGCGTGGAGCTTCATGCTTGCGCTGCGGTCTCGCGGTCTGGGTTCGGCGTGGACGACCCTGCATCTCCTCGGCGACGGGGAACGGCAGGCTGCTGAGCTCCTCGGTATCCCGTTCGAGCGCTTCACGCAGGGCGGCCTGTTCCCCATCGCTTACACCAAGGGCACCGATTTCAAGAAGGCCCAGCGGCTGCCGGCCGAGCGGCTGGCGCACTGGGACACCTGGTGAGCTGACGCGTCAGCGCGGCTAGATGCCGTCAGCGAAGCCGAGCTGACGCCACGCCTCGTACACCGCGACGGCCGCGGCGTTGGACAGATTCAATGACCGCCGGCCGGGGAGCATCGGGATCCGCACTTGACTCGTGATGTGCGGATCGGCCAGTGTCTCGTCGTCCAGACCGGTGGGCTCGGGGCCGAACATCAGGACGTCGTTGGCCTGGTAGGCAACGGTGGCGAATGACGAGTCTGCGTGCGCGGTGAACGCGAAAACCCTTGCGGGCATCAGTTTTTCCCACGCGGTCGGCAGGTCGGGGTGGACGGTCACGAACGCCAGATCGTGGTAGTCCAACCCGGCCCGGCGGAGCTTGGGCTCGGACAGGTCGAAGCCGAGCGGCTCGACCAGATGCAGCTCAGCGCCCGTCGCCGCGACCATCCGGATCGCGTTGCCGGTGTTGGGCGCAATCCGGGGTGAATAGAACAGCACCTTCAGTGCCACCCTGCCGCCTCTCTGCCTGGGTACTCGACCGACGGGGTCGTCGATGTCATCGACAGAGTCAACCAGCATCGACCGGTCCGGCAAATTCCGTCGGACACGCTGTAGTGGTCGTTTGAACGCCGACCTGCCCGGCTACGTGTCCCTGAAGAAGGGCGTTCGATGTCGCGCGCCCCGAAACTGAACAACGAACAGGCAGGTGATCATGATGCGCACGCTGATAGCAGCAAGCTGTGTGGCGGGTGCTGCGCTGATCGGTATGGCGGTACCGGCATACGCCGACAACACCACCCACAACAACAGCTGTCAGGCCATCGAGGCCGGCGGCGGTGGCACTCCCGGCAACGCCGCGACGTCACCGGGCTCGGTCTTCAACGAGGGCGGCATCAACAGCCCGCTCGGCGGCAAGGGCGGAATTGCCTACAACAGTGCCCGGCACGGCCTGGGCGCGCCGTCGCAGTACGACACGGCCTGCGCCAAGACCAGCGCGAACGGCACCGCGACCCCGGCGCAGACGAGCATGTCGCCGACGCAGATCACGAACAATTCACTGGCGACCCGGAACGCGGCCGGCGTGGTGTCGCACACCGGCAACGGGACCAAATAGTTAGAGCGCAGCTGCTGGACCGGGGAGCCCACCGGGCAGCCGGTCCAGATCGGCGTGTGGGGACACCAGCGCGTCGAGTGCGGTCATGCACAGATCGACGGCCGCATCACGCGAAAATGTGTGTAGCTCAAGCCATTCCAGCGCCACCTCGCGTACCAGCGCGAGCCACCCCGACAGCGCCACCGACACCAGGTCGCGGCTGGACCCCGCCAAATCCAGGGCGTCGAGGGTGTGGTCCCGTAGTCGGTTGAGTTCGAAGGTGATGGGGCTGCGCACTGCCGGATCGACGGCGATGGCGCTGCGATTGGCGATCATCATCAACGTCATGTTGTGTTCGTAGAACGTGTAGTGCGCGACAAGCGCAGCACGTACTTGGGACCGCACGGTGTGGCCGGCCATGAAGTGGACATTGTGGGCCAATTGCTCGTGCTCCCTGGCCCAGAGTGCAGCGAACAATTCCTTCTTGCTGGGGAAATAGTGATAGATCAGCGCCCGCGAGATTCCGGCGTGCGTGGCGATATCTTCCATCGCCACCTGGTCGAATGGCAGGGCCGAAAATGCCTCCATGCCGAGATCGAGGATCTGGTCCCGACGTTGATCGGGGGTCAGCCGGCTCCGTGCCATTTAGGCACTGTAATTGACCGTTGACCGCCCGCTGACCAGACCAATATCCTGCTATTGGAATACGTCTAATAGTGGGGGTTGGGCATATGGCAACACGATGGTGGCTGACCGTCTTCGGCGCGGCGTGCATGGTGATCGGGCTCGCGCATTTGTTGATCGGCCCGGCGTCGATCATCGGCGGCGGTCCGGTCAACGCCACCATTGACAGTGACCTGCGGTTTTATGCCGTGCTCTTCATCGGTTTCGGTGCGGGATTCGTCTGGGCTGCGGCTGATCTGCCGCGCCGCTTCGCGCTGGTGAACGTGCTGGGCGGATTGTTCCTGCTCGGCGGGCTGGCCCGGCTGCTCGCGATCTGGCAGACCGGGGTCCCTCATGCCTTCTACGTCCTGATGATCCCGGTCGAAATTGTGGTCCCGGTGCTCAACTGGATGCTGCTCAAACGCCTTCGCTGAGCGGCGGATCGGGCAGCGCGCTTTTTGCCACACAACTGTGCAACACATCGGTTACGAACGCTGTTCTTAGCATCAGAACCATGGAAACGGCTGCTTATCGCTGTCATACTGCGACAGATTGCCAGGCGGATTCCCCGTGCCCGGGTGGGCAAAAATCCGGCAGGGAACACCACTATGAACCATGTGCCATTAACTGATTGCGGTCCCATGGCCGGCGGGAAAGCCGAGCCGCGATGACTGCTGCGCAACAGTTTTCGGCACCTGATCAGGTCACGCGCGCGCCGGCGAAACGACCGTCGCGCTTTTCGCCGTCGAATTGGCCGGTCGCGTGGAAGGTTTTCGCGATCGCCTTTGTGCCATTGGTCCTGGCCGGAACATTCGGCGGATTGCGAATCTATTCCGGCTGGACTGCCGCATCGGATTTGCGTCGCGCGGCCGATCGCGCCGAGATGGTGCCGGCCATCGAGAACTATATGGCCACCTTCGACGCGGCCATGCTCGCCACGTCCACCGGAGGCGACGCGCAACAGGCGCTTAGCGCATACGACGACAGCAAACGACGCCTGCAGCACCGGCTGACGGACACCGACGTCGCTGCCGACGTCCGCACCGGCGTCAAGACCCTGCTCGACGGCGGGCAGGGGCTGCTGAACAAGGTCGCGTCGGGCAGCATCGGGCTGCGCGAGCGCGTCACCCTGTACGCGCCGATCCTGCTGACCGCGGAAGACGCCATCAATGGTTCGGTGCGCGTCGACGACGAGAAAATCCGCGCCCAGACGCAGGGCCTGAGCCGGGCGGTCGGCGCACGCGGCCAGATGATGATGCAGCAGCTGCTCGTCAGCCTCGGCGGGGAACTGCCCGACCCCGAACTGCGCAACTCGATGACGACGCTGGCGGGCACCGAGCCGTCGACGTTGTTCGGCATGAGTGAGGTGCTGGGCGTCGGCTCGCCCGAAGCGCAGAAGCTGGCCCAGGAAATGGTCAAGCGCATGGCCATGATGTCCGACCCGAACGTGCAGCTGGTCAACAACCCCGACCTCGGCCAATCCATCCAGACCACCAGCAGCATCGCCGGGAAGCTGATCGACGGCGTGTCCACGACCGTCACCTCGGCGGTTGACCATCAGGCCGCCGACAAGCGCACCGAAGCCATTCGCGACTCGGTCATCGTCGGCGTCGTCATGCTGCTGGCCCTGCTGGTGGTCTTGTACATGGCGCGCACCCTGATTCGGCCACTGCGTCGGCTGCGCAACGGCGCCCTCAAGGTCGCCCACGAAGACCTGGTCCGGGAACTCGACGAGGTCAGGTCCGGCGCCGACGTGATGGTGCGTCCACTGCCCGTGCACAGCACCGAGGAGATCGGCCAGGTCGCGCACGCCGTCGACGAGCTGCATGAACAAGCGGTGCTGCTCGCCGGCGAGCAGGCCAGGCTGCAGATGCAGGTCAGCGACATGTTCGAGACGCTGTCCCGGCGCAGCCGGTCACTGATTGACCAGCAGCTGACGGTCATCGACCAGCTCGAGCGCGACGAACAGGATTCGGAACGACTGGCGAAGCTGTTCCGCCTGGACCACCTGGCCGCGCGGATGCGGCGCAACGGCGCCAACCTGCTGGTGCTGGCCGGCACCAATGTGCCGCAGGAGCAGGGCGAACCGGTGCCCGTCACCACCGTCATCAATGCCGCGGCCTCCGAGGTCGAGGACTACGCCCGCGTCAGCATCGTGGCGGCCCCCGACACCGACGTCCACGGCTCGATCGCCGGCGATCTGGTGCACATGATGGCCGAGCTATTGGACAACGCGTTGAGGTATTCGCCGCCCAGCTCGGAGGTGCAGGTCTCGGCGGTGCGTGTGCCCAACGGCGCCCTGGTGATCGAGGTCAGCGATGCCGGCCTCGGTATGACCGAAGCCGATCTCCGCATGGCCAACAGTCGACTGCGCTCCGGCGGCGAGGTCAACACCTACACCGCCCGCCACATGGGCCTGTTCGTGGTCGGCCGACTGGCCACCCAGCACGGTCTGGTTGTCCGGCTGCGCGACACCGTCGAAGGCGAGCCCGACTCGGGCACCACTGCCGGCATCTACGTTCCTGTCGAGCTGCAGACCGGGCTGCCCGCCATCCCCGATTTCGGCACTTACTGGGACGGCTCGTCGATGGCCGAGACCGGCGCGACCGAGCTGCCCAGTTTCGGCCCGGACACCGGCGGATTTGCGACGTTCGGCGCCGTCGGCCAGCCTGCCGCGCCGGTCGAACCGCAGACCCAGGAGCGCAACGGGTTCAGTGCGTTCAGTGCGCCCGCCGACGCACCCGCTGACCTCAGTGGGACCCTGCTGCCGCAGCGCAACCCCGGCGCCAGCGGCATCGCCGGCAACGCCGAGCCGCCGGTCGAGCGGTCGGCACAGGGGCCGACCGATACATCGTCGTTCTTCGCGGCCCGGGCCCAGACTCCGCAGGCGCCCCAGGCTCCAGAACCTGCGCCGCCGGCGCGCCCCGCCGCTCCGGTCCGCCCGATCGAGCCGCCCCGCCCCGCCGCTCGCCCTGCCGTGCCCGCGCGCCAGAGCACCGCCGGAAGTGAGGACGCCATCTATCAGAAGATGCTCTCGGAATGGCTGATCGACGACCCCACGCAGCTCACGCACAGCACCGACCTCGACTGGCAGACCGTGTGGGACCAGGGTTGGTCGGCGGCGGCCGCCGCGCAGGATGCGCCGGTCGTCGAGCACACCGAGGCGGGCTTGCCGGTTCGTCAGCCTGGCGCCAGGCTGATCCCCGGCGCACCTGACGAGGACGCCCACGCCGACCAGGAGGCCGACGAGTTGCCCCAGCGTGACCCAGCCGCCGTCCGGGCCACCCTCGGCGGACATTTTGGTGGCGTGCACGCCGGCCGGTCCCAGTCCCAAGACAACGGAGGCCGGTGATGACCCGGGCAACCCAGCGCGAGTCACTGGACTGGCTGGTCACCAAGTTCGCCGACGAGGTGTCCGGGGTAGCGCACGCCATCCTGGTGTCGGCTGACGGCCTGCTGATGGCCGCCAGTTCGCGGATGCCAACCGAACGAGCTGATCAGCTGGCCGCCGTCGCGTCGGGGCTGGCCAGCCTCGCCGCCGGCGCCTCCCAATTGTTCGACGGCGGGCACGTGCTGCAGTCGGTGGTCGAGATGGAGCACGGCTATCTGCTGCTGATGCGCGTCGGCGACGGCTCCAACCTCGCGACGCTGGCTACCCGCGCATGCGACATCGGCCAGATCGGCTATGAGATGGCGATCCTCGTCGAGCGCGTCGGCACCGTCGTGCAATCAGCGCGCAGGAACCGGCCGTAGGAGACACCATGGAGCCGACATCTGACGCCTGGGAGGCCGCGTTCCGCGCGGAGCAGCCCAGCCTGGTGCGGCCCTACATGCTGACCTCGGGACGGACCAGCGCTGAGATCGAGCTGCCCCTGGAGGCGCCGATCTACCCGCTGGAGGCGGCGCCGGCGTCGAGCTGGCCCGGCAACGACGTTCGCGGCGAAATTCTCAAACTCGGTTCCACCCGGCCCTCAGTGGCCGAGGTCGCGGCAAAGTTAGCAATACCACTCGGTGTTGCGCGTGTGCTGATCGGCGACCTCGTCACGCAGGGTTATCTTCAAGTACACGCCACGCTTGGCACCACGGCCAGCGTCGACGACAGGCGTGACTTGATTGGGAGGACACTGCGTGGCCTACGGGCTCTCTAACCGGCACGCACCTGCGTCGACGAAGATCGTCATCTCGGGTGGGTTCGGAGCAGGGAAGACGACGTTCGTCGGCGCGGTCTCGGAGATCATGCCGTTGCGCACCGAGGCCATCGTCACTAACGCGTCGGCCGGTGTCGACGCGCTCGCGGGCACTCCCGACAAGAACACCACCACGGTGGCCATGGACTTCGGTCGCATCACGCTCGCTGACGACCTGGTTCTGTACCTGTTCGGCACGCCAGGGCAGCGCCGATTCTGGTTCATGTGGGACGACCTGGTGCGCGGCGCGATCGGCGCCATCATCCTGGTCGATGTGCGGCGCCTGCAGGACAGCTTCGCTGCGGTCGACTTCTTCGAGGCCCGTGGTCTGCCGTTCATCATCGCCGTCAACGAATTCGATGGCGCACCAAGGCATCCTGGCCATGCGGTCCGTAAGGCGCTGGCCCTACCCGACCACATCCCGGTGGTCACCGTCGATGCGCGGCAGCGGCAGTCGGCGCGTGACGCGCTGATCACCGTCACTGAGTACGCGTTGATGAACCTGGGCGCGCCGGCTTAACGAGGCAAATCCCACTGGCCGTAGTCAGCCGCCAGGATGTCGTCCTCGTCAACGTGGATGTCGCCGATCATGCTGCCCGGGTCCGACGCCGTCACGACGGTCGACTGATACAGCACGGCCATCGGCGCGCGGGCGCCACCCGACCATGCGCGCGTCTGCCAGGCCCAGCGGCGTCCCGGGGTGGTGGAGTGGCCGATGACGTCGTCGTCGGACGCCCAGGTGACCTGGCGGGCGCCGCCATAGATGCCGGTGCGCGCGACACCGAGCACCGAGTTGATGCCTTTGAACCATTGCAGCGCAACGTTTTTCCAGGTGTCGGCGGAGATGTCCTCGTCGACGCTGAAGAAGATGGGAGCGGTGTCCGGGCCGCCGGCCGCGCCGTGCAACCGAAGTGCGGTCTGCGCGTCGGCGACGCCGCCGTCGAAGCCGCGCGTGAAGTCCGACGGGCTGTTCACCCAGCCCGGCTTGCCGTACTGGTAGACGCTGACGACGTGCAGGCCCGCGGCGCGCGCGGCGTCGGCATAGCCGCGGGTGACGGGCTTGAAGTCGAACGTCGCGCCCGGCCGTAGTTCCGACACGTAGACGATCACGCCGGTGTAGCCCGCCGCGGCGACCTGGTCGACGGGCACCTGGAGATGGGTGAAGTCGATCAGTTTGCCGTTGTCGGCCAAGGCAATCGGGGCGGTCAGTGACGCAGCCAATCCTGCGGCAGTCACTGTGAGGAAACCACGTCTCGACAGGTGGTCAGCTGGGCGTGCCGAGTCGGCCATCGGGCTATCGTACGGAGCCGTGACGGATTCCGACGAGCACTGGCAGGACACAGAATTCACGGGAGTCGTCTTTCGTGACGAATACGACGGGGACCTCAGTCGGCTGCGTACCGAGCGCGTGGTCTTCACCGACTGCGACTTCAGTGGCGTCGACCTGACCGAGTCCGAACATTCCGGCTCGGCGTTCCGCAACTGCACCTTCCGGCGGACCCAGCTGGCGCACAGCACCTTCCGCCACTGCACCTTGCTGGGGTCGACGTTCACCGAGTGCTCGCTGCGGCCCATCACGATGGTCGAGGTCGACCTGCGGCTCGCCGTGCTGGCCGGCTGCGACCTGAGGTCGGTGGACTTGACCGACTGCCGGCTGTCCGAGGCATCCCTGGTCGGCACCGATCTGCGTAAGGCTGTGCTCCGCGCTGCCGATCTGCGCGGCGCCCGGGTGCAGAACGCGAAGTTCGAGCAGGCGGATCTGCGGGCGGCCCGGACCGACGCGACGTTCTGGACCACCGCCGGCGTGCGTGGTGCCCGCATCGACGTCGACCAGGCCATCGCCTACGCCGTCGCGCACGGGCTCGATTTGTCGTCCTAGCGCCGTTTCGGACTCACTACTCTCCGGACTTGAGGCGGATCCTCCAGCGCACGCAGCCGAGATAGCACGCCGAGAGCAGCAGCAAGGCGCCGATGTCGGCCCACCAGGCTCCGGTGGTGTGATGCCAGAACCCGTCATTGGGCAGCACCGGCTCGGGCACCAATCTGGTCAGATCGATGGTCGAGGCTGACGACGCGAAACCCCACCGTGCCGGGGTGAACCAGGACAACTGATCGAGCACCACCCGGCCGGTGACGGGAATCAAGCCGCCGGAGAACACCAACTGGCTCATCACCGCCACGACGAGCAACGGCATGATCTGCTCGGCGGATTTGGCCAAACCTGACAACGCCAGACCGGTCATGGCCGCAGCCACACACGTCATCGAGATATCGACGAACATCTCGAGGCTGCGGCCGGGGATCACCGCACCACTGGTGACCGCGCCCGGACCCCAGCCTTTACCGATGATCGTGATAGCCACCACGATCGAGGACTGGACGATCGCGAATGCGGTGAACACCGCAACCTTGGCCGCCAGGTACGCGGTGGTCGAGAGGCCGACGGCCTGTTCCCGACGGAAGATTGCCCGCTCACCGATCAGAGCGCGAATGGTCAGCGCGGTGCCCATGAAGATCGCGCCGACGTTCATCATCACCAGGATCTGGCCCGGTTCGCTCGGAGCGGCACCAAAATCAGGTGGGCCGGCGGCGAGCGGTTTACCGAAGCCCACACCGGACTTGTTCGGGCCGCCGCCGGGCACCGAAAGTGACAGCACACCCATGATGAACGGCAAGAACAGCAGGAACGCGGAGTAGGCGCGGTCAGCCACGACCAGCCTCACCTGTCGTCGGGCGATGGTGGAGAACTGCCGCCGCAGGCTGGTCTTCGCCGGTTTACCGAGGTCGGTTGCCTCAGCGGCCGCAGGCACTGGGGGAGTGGGCCCGCTGCGTTCCAGGAACTTGCGGTGGGCCTCGTCGGGCTCACCGGCGACCGACGAGAAGATATCGGCCCAGTTGGTGGTGCCCAGTTCCGGACCGATCTGGCTCGGCGGGCCGCTGAATGCCGTCATGCCGCCAGGTGCCAGCAGCAGCACCTGATCGCAGACGTCCAGGTAGGTCAGCGAGTGCGTGACCACCAAGACCACACGACCGGCGTCGGCCAGGTCCCGGAGCATCGTCATCACCTGGCGGTCCAGCGCCGGGTCCAGGCCTGATGTCGGCTCGTCCAGGATCAGCAACGAGGGCCCGGTCAGCAGCTCGAGAGCCACCGAAGCACGCTTGCGCTGACCGCCTGACAGCTTCTCCACCCGGGTGTCCAGGTGTTTCGTCATCTCTAGCTCTTCGAGCACCTGCATGACGACCTGCTCGCGGTCTTCCTTCGTGGTGTCCGGCGGCAGCCGCAGCTCGGCGGCGTACATCAGGGCTTGCCGGACGGTCAAATCACCGTGGACCACATCGTCCTGCGGCACCATGCCGATTCGGGAGCGCAACGAGGCGTACTCGGCGTGGATGTCGTGGCCCTCAAAGGTGACGGTGCCGCTCGTCGGGTGCGTCAGACCGGCGACCTGCTTCGAGAACGTCGACTTACCGGCGCCCGACGGGCCGATCACCGCGGTGAGGGTGCCGGGCCGGGCATCCAGCGAGATGTTGTTGAGAAGGGTCTTGTTGCCCTCGATGGTCCACGTCAGGCCATGGACCTCAAGACCTCCGGTGCGGGTGTCGGCCGTGGTGGCGGTCCGCCGGGCCAGGGTGCCGCCGGAGTAGACGAGGTCGACGTTACCGATGGTGACGACGTCGCCGTCGCGCAACATCGCTTCCTCGACCCGATGGCCGTTGACGAAGGTGCCGTTGATGCTGCGGTTGTCGATGATCTGGGCGCCGCCGCCGGCCGACGGGACCAACGTGGCGTGGTGACGTGAGGCCAGGACATCGGGGATGACGATGTCGTTGTCGGTGGCGCGACCGATCTTGATGGCCCCGGCCGGCGCCTCGGCGTTGCGGCCGGGCCGCAGGATCTTGAGCATCGTGGTGCCGAGATTGTTCTCGCTGGGCCGGGCCATGGCGGTCGGCCCGAACTGCGTTGCCGGCGAGCTGGATTCCTCGGGAGGCGCAGCAATGGTCTGCCGGGACACCGGTGCTGACGGCGGCGCGTACTGCTGCTGCGGCGCGGTCGGGTAGCGCGGCTGCGGCGGCTGGCCGTACTGCTGCTGGGGCCCGCTGGGGTACTGCGGGTGCGGCCCACTCGGATACTGCGGCTGCGGACCCGACGTCTGCGGGCCGCCGAACGCCTGGGGCCCGCTCGGGTACCGCTGCTGAGCGGCCGACGGCGGGGTGTAGGCCTGCTGCGTCGGCCAGGCGGCGCTGGGCCGGCTGTTGGTCGTCGGCGCCGGTGTGACGGGCATGGACGTCGTCGGCGGGGTGCCGGCGGGGCCCACGTGGTGGCCGACCTCGAAGGTCAGCAGCGGCCCGTCGGGGTTACCGATGTTGACCGCTGAGCCGTCGTGCAGATCGGCTGCTGGGACGCGTTGTCCGTTGAGGTATATGCCGTTGAGGCTGCCGTTGTCGACGGCGACCCAGCGGCCGTGATCGAAGCGCAGCATCAGGTGTGCGCGCGAGATCAGCGGATGGGCGATGCGGAAGTCGGCGCGTAGATCGCGGCCGACGACGACATCGTTTCCTGGCGCGAAGGTCCGCGTCGTGGAGTCGTGGCGAACGGTGAGCGCTGGCAGTGCGGCTGGTCCAGTCATCGGAGGCAACTCTATCGGTATCTGTGAGCAGTTCCGCGAATGCTGGTAGGTGGGTGTCAGGTCCTGGAGAAGTCTGTGATGCGTGAATTCGCCGCGTCGCTCGAAACGTCGTAGAAGAAGCGCTGCGACGACAGTTCTGGTCCTCAGAGGCTGCCGTGGCCCAGCAGTGTCCGCAGTCCATTGAGCATCGCAACCGCATCCGTGGTGTCGCCGGCCCGCCCGCGAGCCTGTACGCCGAGAATGCCGGCGCGCAGTGCGTCGGCTAGATATTGCGGCGCTGAGGGCGGCAGTTCCCCGGCGTCGGCGGCGCGCTGCAGAGCGGCGGTCAGGCCCTGGCGCAGTCGACGCATGTGTTGTTCGGTCAGGGCGTTGATGCGTGAATCGCCGTTGATCGAGTTCTGCGCGGTGTTCCACACCAGACACCCGGCGTTGCTCAACGGGCCGTCGAACTGCGCTTGGAAGTAGTCGAAAAATGCCTGCACGTCCGCCACGCCCCGGCTGCCGTGTTCGAGGGGCGCGAACATCTCATCGGCCCACGCCAGGTATCGCGTCAATACTGCTTCGAGGATGTCGGCCTTGGTGCCGAATGCGCGGTATAGCGACGAGGACGAGAGCCCGGTCGCGGCCAGCATTTCTTCCTGGGTGGCCGCGTCGTAGCCCCTGTTCCACAACAGCAGACACAGTGCGGTGAGCGCGTTGTCGCGATCGAACTGCGCTGGGCGTCCGGGTCGGCGGGCCTCGGTATCTGGAGTGGTTGACATTTGAAGTGACTCTACTCAATACTCGGGAATCAATAAATGGAGTTGTTCGACTCAATATTGGAGGAAGCTGTGTTGAATGCGGGTGACAAAGTCAGGGCGCAGACGTTGACGACGATCGGAGGTGTCGATATCGAGCTGCCGGCTGCGGATCGACTGGTTCACCTTCAATTCCGGCGGTTCGCCGGCTGTCCCATCTGCAACCTCCACATGCACGAGATAGCCAACCGGCTCGACGACATCACCGCCGCTGGAGTCACCGAGGTCGTGCTATTTCATTCCTCCGCCGAGCGGCTGCGCCGCTACCAGGACGACCTGCCGTTTGCCGTGGTGGCCGACCCCGAGCGCACGCTCTACGAGGAGTTCGGTGTGCACAACTCGGTACGCGGCATGCTCAACCGCGATGTGGCCCTCGCCGTCGGCCGAGGCATGCGGCAGATGCGGTCGGCTCGATCCCTCGTGGCCAGCCTGGGGCCTGCGGAGAACCACTTAGGTATGCCGGCGGACTTTCTCGTCGCCCCTGACGGCGTGCTGGTGGCACGCAAGTACGGCGAGCACGCCGACGACCAGTGGTCGGTCGACGACCTGCTGCAACTCGCCGCCGAGCGATGACCGTCAGCCGGCCAGCCGGCTGACGGTCAGCTCAGAACTCGGTCCGGCGAGCCGGTGACCACGCAGTGGGTGTGGCTGTAGATGGTGGGCATGCACAGGTTGCAGTGGGTGCACGCGGACCTGACGGGAAG
>NZ_MPKW01000012.1:75471-254481 GCF_009729415.1 Mycolicibacterium sp. CBMA 234 | reverse complement strand
TTGGTACCAGCAGTTCTACGTCGACGTCGCGGACATCAGTCCGGAGATGACCGACCGCTTCGAGCTGGAGATCGACACCACCGCAGCCAACGAGAAGTGGCAGGGCGAGGTCGCCGAGAACCTGCGCGTGCAGGCCGAACGGAAGTCGGCTGAAAAAGAGACAGCGCAGTCCAGCTGATGACCGCGCACGACGAACGGACCCAGGCTCCCGATGCCGAGAGCCTGGCCCGTTCGATGCTGCAGCTGATGGGTCACGGTGACGACGATGACCACTCGCATGCAGCTTCTGACGCACCATCGAGCGGATCCTGGTCCAAGGCACCGGATTTCGCCGATGACCCGGTGCGCCTGGCCGCTGTTCGCGAGGCCACCGCGGCCGACCGCCAGCGATACCTGACCGCCGGCCTGGTTCCCGTGGACTGCCGGTTCTGCCATTCGACGGTGGCGGTCAAGAAGCTGGGGCCCGAACACACTGCGGTGCAGTGGAATTCGGCAGCAACGCAGCGGTGCGCCTATTTCAGCGAGATCCGGGCCGAAGGCGGCGACCCCAGTCGCAGCCCCTCGTGCCCGAGGTTGTCCGACAGCATCAAGCACGCGGTCGCCGAGGGGTGCCTGGAGGAGTTCTCCACCGCCCCCTCCCCCGGCGACGGCTAGGTTTCTCCCGCCAGATTTTCCCGCGAGCAGCCAGAAATGTCCCCGACACCTTGGCGTGTCGGGGACATTTCTGCCTGCTCGGCGGACTACATCGAATAAGAACACCAGTTCTGAAAAAGAGCTCTTGTCAGAAGATTTCCTTGCTGGTACCTTTTGCCAGCTATGGGGGTAACACACATCACACTTCAGCCGCGCGGCGCCCGGCTTTCCCAGATGCTCAGCGGCGGCCTGGCGATCGTCGCCGTTTCGGCGGGCATCAGCGTGACGACACCCAGTCCAGCCGCGCCGATGGCATCGACCGCGGCGGTTCGGTTGCTGGACACGGTGATTGGGGTAGGGCCGTCGTTCGATGGATTCGGGGCGACGATCCCGCTGCTGTTCTACGGAACTGCCGTCCCGTCGGGCCAAACCTTCTACACGGTGCCTTATCCCGCGATGATCAATCTGGGATATCCGGTTATCTCCGGTCTGCCCATTGTCTCGGCCATCCCGTACTGGCCAGAGACGCTCAAACAATCCGAGCGGATCGGAGCGGGCTATCTGGAGCAGGCCATCGGCAAGGAACCCGCCGGTGAGAAGCTGACGATTATCGGATTCTCCCAAGGGACACAGGTCGGCGAGATCGCCCGAGCCGATATGGCCAAGAACGCCGGCTATGTCGCCAATGCCCAGGACTACAGCTTCGTCTTTATCGGCGACCCCTACACGCCCAACGGCGGGATTCTCTCTCGGTTCACCGCTTTCGCCCGTGTGCCGCTGTTGGGAGATCTCTTTCCGCTGGGCCGCCCGGGCCCATCGGACAGCCCATTCAAAACCACCAACTACCAGAACCAATACGACGGCTTTGCCGACTTCCCCGAATACTTCAACCCGTTGGCCATCACCAACGCACTGCTCGGCATCGCGTTCGAGCATGTGCTGCCGGGCTACGTATTCGAATCCCCGGGCGGCCCCAACACCGTGACGACCACCGCGGGAAACACAACCTACGTCAGCATCCCCCAGTACCTCCCGCTACTGACACCGCTCCGTTTGGCGGCGTCACTGTTCGGTGCGCAGAGATTCGTCAACGCTCTGGATCCGATCCTGCGAGTGTTCGTCGAGATGGGGTACAACCGCACCGCAGATCCGAGCCAGGTCGCCGAATTCAGTTGGGGGACACCGACTCAGAAGATTCGCCAAGGCTTGCAACAGTTACCCGCGGCGCTTGCCGAGGGCCTGCGGATCTTGTCGGGCGCCCCCTACAGCCCCACCATGCCTCAGCCGACCGTCTCAACGACCGAACCCACGACACCCGTGACCAACCACCCGGCGCAGCCAGTCGACAATTCACCGCAGGCGCAGGCCGTACGCGCGGCGGTCGTCAAAATTTCCGCGGCAATAACGAAGCTCGTCGCACCACTGTCCAAGCTGCTGCAGATCATCGGCGGAAAAGCGTCGCCCAGTCCGACCACGGCACCGGCCATCGCCGCACCGCAGTCCGCACAATCCGCCGTAGCGAAGAGTTCGCCGTCTCGGGCCACCGCGGTGGCCGCAGTCCCCGCACCCGCGGCGGCCAAGCCCACGGCGACCAGTGCCATCCAGCGATCTCCCGAATCGGCCTCTGCGACAGCAATATCCGATAAGCAACAACGACGAAGCGCCGGCAAGAAGCCTGCGCCCGCAGTAGCACCGGCGGCACGCGATGCATCAGCGGGACCCGCAGACCGTCAAGCGGCGCACCGCCACGACGACACCTCTGCCGGCCGAGAGCACGCCCCGACCCGGTGATCGCCGCACCGCGCGCGTCACCACTACACTGCGAGAACATGGCAAGCTCTCCGCCCACCAGCAGTGTCACCGGCGCATCGGGGCCTGTCGAAACGGCGCAGGGAAAACGGGTGATCCGGGGGCTTGATGCCGATCAGCGCCGCGCCCATCGCCGCGAGCAACTCCTCACGGCGGCCTTCGAACTCATAGCTCGCGACGGCTATGCGAATACGTCGATCGAACAGATCTGTCAGACGGCCTACGTCGGCACGAAAGCGTTCTACGAGGCCTTCGACAGCAAGGAGGACTGCTACCTGGTGTTGTTGCGCCAGGTAGCGGAGCGGACCGAAACGCTGGCGGCCGCCGCGTTGGCACAAGCCGATGACATCACGGACGAAGAGCTCGAACGGCTGCTCGTCTCGGTTTTTGTCCATGCGCTGGTCGACGATCCCCGGGTGGCAGTCATCGCTTTCGGGGAATGCGCCGGAATCTCGCCACGTGTCGAGCGCGTTCGCCGCGAGAATCGGAATTGGACCGCGTCGTTCATGGAGGAACTCTGGCGTCGCGGATCCTGGTTGCCGGCCTCGGCCGACTTCGACATCCATGCGTTGGCCATATCCACTGTCGGTGGCCTTTTCGAGGGCGTGGCCGACTGGCTGCAACCGCCCGACGGAGGGCCCCGGGCCAGCGTCGACACGCTGATCGCCAGCCTGACACTTTTCGTTTCGGTGGTCCGTCGGGGCATCGCGGCGTCGGTGACAGCCCCCGTCGACGGCTAGGTTTCTCCCGCGAGCAGAACAGAAATGTCCCCGACACTTTGGTGTGTCGGGGACATTTCTGTCTGCTGGGCGGTTAGAGGTTGGCGAAGCGCTCCTTGACCTGCTCCTCGGTCAGCCCGTAGTCGGACAGCGCGTAGGTGTGCTTCGGCGCCCGCGGGCCCTTCTGGGTCTGGGCGTGGCTGTCGAGCATCGCCTGCCGCGCGGCGTCGGTGAAGTCCAGCTCGAAGGTGCGGTAAATGCCTTCCACAGCGCCCACCGGGTCCTTGATGAACTCGAAGTAGTCCACATCGCAGAACTGCTTCGGATCGTGCTTAGCCCGCTCGGCGTCGAACAATTCCAGCCCACGCGACCAGGTTTCCAGCGAGTCGTCACCAATCACCTTGCCGGTGAAGGAGTTCGACCAGCCGGCCGTGGTGTGCTGCGACAGCGAGCACATCGATGCCATGATGGTCTCGGCGGGCCGGTGGCACTGCACGACGAGTGCATCCGGGTACACCTTGAACAGCGCGTCCAATGCGAACAGATGGCTGGGATTCTTGAGCACCCACCGCTTTTCGGGCTCGTTCAACCCGATCAGCTGCAGGTTCTTGCGGTGCCGCTGATACGACTTCGTCCAGTCCTGCTGAGCCAGCCACTTCGCGTACGACGGCACGTGCGCCAGCGTCTCGTACGACACCGAATGCAACGACTGCCGCAGCAGCTGCCAGCATTCCTCTACCTCGTCGGCGGTCATGAAGTGCAGGCCGGTGTAGTCCGGGTTCTCCTCATGCGCCTGCTTGAAGCGGGCATCCAAAGCACTGAAAACCGGGTTGTCCGGCCAGGTTTCGCGCGGCGGCCGCGGCTGCGGAAACTCAGCCAGCCACATTTCCAGACCCTGGTGCGCCGGATCGGCCGTCAACAGCCGGTGGATCACCGTGGTACCGGTACGCGGCAGGCCGGTGACGAAGATCGGCCGCTCGATCGGCACGTCGGCATGCTGCGGGTACTGCTTGAACGCGGCGTTGGACACCAGCCGGGCCACCAGCGCGTTGCGGGTGAAGAACCGCTGCATCTTGCTGCCGAGCTCGGTCAGATCGGCCTCGCGCTGGTAGGCATCCAGCAGCACACCAAGGGCTTCCAGGTAGTTGTCGTCGTCACCGCCGAAGTCCTCCAAGCCGCAGGCCTTGACGGCCGAGGCGTGCAGGTCCTCGATGGTGCCCACGTTGGTGCGCGCCATGCTCATGCTTTGTACTCTCCGCAGTTGACGTCCAGCGACTGGCCGGTGATACCGCTGGACAGGTCGCTGGCCATGAACAGGATGGCTGAGGCCACCTCGTCCTCGGTCGGCAGCCGCTTGAGATCGGAGCCGGACGCCGACGCGGCGTAGATCTGCTCGACGGTAGTGCCGTACTTCTGCGCCTGATGGCTGAAGTAGCCCTCCAGGGTTTCTCCCCAGATGTAGCCGGGCATGACCGAGTTTACGCGGATACCCTTCTCCCCCAGCTCGGTCGAGAGCGTCTGGGACATGGCCAGCAGCGCGGACTTGGCCATCTTGTAGGCGCCGTACTTGGCCTGCGAATGCCGCACGACCATCGAATTCACGTTCACCACAGAGCCTTTGGCCGCTTCCAGTGCCGGGGTGAAGCCCTGCGTCATGCGCAGCGCGCCGAACACCGTCAGCTCGATGGCGTCCCGCATGTGCTCAAAGGTGGTGTTGGCGAAGGGCTTCATAGACGGCACCCGGAACGCGTTGTTGATCAACACGTCGGCCTTGCCGAATTCCTCCATGGTGCGGGCCACCACGTTGGCGACCTGTTCCTCGTCGGTGATGTCGGTACCGACCGCCAGCGCGCGACGGCCCAGCGCCGTCACCTCTTTGGCCACAGTCTCCAACCGCTCCACCGTGCGGGCGGCCAGCACCAGGTCAGCGCCGTTCTCCGCGCAGCGGCGGGCCAGCGTCGCCCCGAGCCCAGGCCCGACACCGCTGATCACGACTACCTTGCCATCGAGCAGTCCAGTCACGGTCAGCCCACCATCCTCTCGCCGATAAGTTTCTGCCGCAGCGCAATCCGCGCGCGCCAATCTTCGTCCGAAATCTTGTTGCTCTCGTAGAACGGCAGCTTCGACGCCACCTCGTCCAGGTCGACGACCTCGCACGTCGGCCCGTCTTCGGGCGTCATCTCACGAGACACTCGCTGCCAGCGGAACTGCAGGTAGCCCTTGGCGTGGCCCAGGGTCTCGCACCAGTTGGTCACGCCCGGGTTGTCCTCGGACACCACAATCCGGATCTTGCCGTCCGGATCTGCCTGCGCCTGAGTGCCGTTCAGCGAGGTCTGGTGATTGATGTAGTCCAGCGAGATGTACCAGAGGCTGCCCAGCTGGAAGCCCAGATACGGCGCGTCCGCCACCGGCAGGGTGATGATCATGGCCTGATCCGGCGTCATGTCGTAGTGCCCGACGGCCGAGTACTGCGTGGCCAGCCCACCAGGGGTCAGGCGCGGCGCGGTCAACGTGTTGACCGGCAGGTTGTCGTAGAACCACTTCGGGAACTGCAACCAGGTCTTGACGCGCTGCACCAGCTGCTTGCCTGCGACGGCGTAACGCTTTTCGATCAGCTCACGGGTCAGCGGCTCGGGCGCGGTACCGACAGTGTCGGTCCGGTGAATCGCGAAGCTCCCGCGCTGCGCGGACCAGTCGTTGTAGACCTCACGGATCACCAGCTGTGCCGGCGTAGCCGGGGTGAACCGCCACTCGAAGGTGCCGTCCTCGGCGATGGTGAGCTTGCGGTCGTCGAACGCGGTCTCGCTGTCGGGCACGTTGGCGTCGGTGTACTCACCGCCGAGCAGCTGGAAGCTGACGTCAGTGGTGGTGCCGCGGCGACCGGTGACGACGTACTCGTGACCGGGCTGCACCCGGGTGCCGAAGTACATGGTGTCCGGGTTGTCCAGGCCCATCTTTTCGAACGGGCCGGTGCCGCTGTGCAGGAACGGGTGGTCCTTGTCGAAGTCGAAGGCCACGTGCGTGCACGACGCGATACAGCCGGCCAGGTACTGCAGGCCTTCGAGCAGGTCGGCCTCGGATTCGATGAACGGCGCCGCGGCGACGAGGCGCTCAGCCTCGGCAACGGCATCGACGAACGATTGCGAGAACATACGGTAAACATCCTTTCGTTCCAATATTGGAACGCATCGGTAGATATTCCGACTGAAGAGTAGAACGCGTTGCAGTCGCCGTCAATGCCGCGCAGCGCCTTGGCCTGGCTGAATGCGCAGTTTCGGTCCATATATGGACCGATGTCGTACATTCCTTGCCATGACTGACTCCGGTCGCGCCTCGCCGCCCACCGCTCGCGTCGTCGCAGTGCTGAATTTCCTGGCCAGTCACCCCCATGACCAATTCGGTCTCTCCGAGTTGGCGCGACGGCTCGACCTGAGCAAGCCCACCTGCCTGGGCATCGTCACCACCCTGGCCGACGCCGGCTACCTGGTGCGCGACGCGGCCGAGAAGACCTATCGGTTGGGCCCTGCGTTGATCACACTCGGCCACACCGCGCAGGAGTCCATGCGCATCAGCCCGGCCGCGCGCGCAGAACTGCGCCGGCTGTGTGATCAGTTCAATGCCACCGCAGCGCTGTCTGCGGTGGTCGACGACCGCATCACTCTGCTGGAACTCGTTGCGCCGCAGGGTAGTCCGGAGCCGGTGCAGGTCGGGCAAAGCTATCCGTTCGCCCCGCCCGTCGGCCTCATGTTCGTGCTGTGGGATGAGCGCGCGGTGCGGGACTGGCTGGCCAAGGAGCCGACGATCCCGCTGCGTACCGACAGCGCGCGGTTGGAGCGCGTGATCGCCGAGTGCCGCGAATCGGGCTATCTCGTGGAGCGACTGACGCCCGGGGGCCGGCGCCTCTACGCCATGATGGCGGGCATGTCGAGCAACCTGCCCGACGAATTGCGGGTTCTACTAGGCGAACTCGTCTCCGATATCGGTGAGCGCGTGTACCTGCCGAGTGAGTCGAGCGGGCGGGCCAAGCACGACATCAGCGTCATCGCCGCACCGGTGTTCGACCATCACCAACGCCAGGTGATGGTGCTGTCGCTGCAGATCGGTCGCGCGCTGACCGATGCGGAGATCAGTAAGCGCGCCCGTGGGCTGGTGACCGCAGCGGCGGCGCTCACAGCGCAGCTCGGTGGGTCACAGCCCGGCCGAACGTGAGCTTATGTGCGAAATCCAGTGCGGAAATGGCACATTCGCTCACGTTCGACGGGTGACGATCAGACGCCGTTAAGCACTGCCAGCGCGTCGGTCGGCGCGACCTGCAGGCCGCAGCGGTCCTTGAAGGCGGCCAGCGGAGCCTGGATGCCGCGCAGCGCGTCGGCCTGATCCGGGTGCGCCTTGAAGTAATTGTCGAACTGGCCCATTGCGGTGAACGCCGGCTGGCGGGTGGCATCGAGCAGCGCGCTGTCGGCATCCGGGTGCGCGGCGAAGTAGTCGGACAGCTGCAGGGTCACCGAACTGATGGTCTTGGACAGCGTCGCGGTGCTGCAATCGGCGACAGCGGCGGCCGGGGTTGCCGGCGTCAAGGTGGCCGCCGGAGTGGTGGTCGAGGTTGTCGGTGCGGCCGGCGAGGTCGGCGTCACGGGCGTCGGGTCAGCGTGTGCACTGGGCATGGCCAGCGCAGCGCAGGCCGCACCCACCGCGATGAAGCCGAGCGTGGACCGCCCGAAGATGTCGGCACGCGTCATGGATTCCTCCTTGGTTCTGGCCGCATCGGTCTTCCCCGGCCTCTGCGGGTATTTCGCTCGCCGCGGCGCCGCTGTTACACAAGCGATCAACGTTGCAGGTCAGCGTCGGTGCATATCGGCTAAATTCACTTTCCCGCATTAGCTCGCGTGTGTTCCTATGGGACCATGCAGCACTCGCCGTGGCCGTTGGCGGAACTGGAGGTGATCACCCCGGTTCTGCGGATCTGCCACGTGACCGATGCCCTGGCCGACGCACTGGCACGCCTGGCTGCCACCGGCATCCACGATCCGGCCACCATGCCGTTCGCGGTCCCGTGGACCGACGCGGTCTCGCCCGAACTGGAACGCAACACGGTCCACTACTTCCAGCAGACGCGGGCCGAAGTGTCGACCGAGCATTGGGACGTGCCGATGGCCGTCATCGTCGGTGACGAGCCCGTGGGCGTGTGCGCAGTGAACGCCGACGGCTTCCCCTCCAGACGGATCGTGTCGACCGGCTCCTGGCTGGGCCGTCGCTATCAGGGTCGCGGCCTCGGTCGGGAGATGCGGCAGGCCGCGCTGCACCTGATTTTCGCCGGGTTCGATGCCGATCTGGCCCGCACCGCGGCGTGGCACGACAATGCGGCGTCGCTTCGCGTGACGCAGTCCCTGCCGTATCGGCAGATCGGGACGTCACGGCAGGTCCGTCGCAGTGTTCTCGACACCATGGTGGAGTTCACCATGACCCGCGACCAGTGGAACACGGTGCGCCGCAACGATATCCAACTACGTGGCGTCGACGCAGTGGCCGACCAACTAAAGCTGGGCCGCACCTGACTCGGCATCCGGCCGAAAATTGGCGTCCGGCAGCTCCCTGCCGCTCTCGTAGGCTCGAAGCGTGACGTACGACGACGCCGGGTGGCACTACGACAGCGTGGGTGAGCTCGGCCTCGATGTGACTGCCGCCAGCACGCACATCGGAATGTTCATGGCCTGGTTGGCTTTGCATGGCCTGGCCCAATCTGATTGCAATCCAACCGAATTGCATGCGCGGGCCGTCACCCCGGGCGAGTACTTGCGCCGGTACTGCGTCGACCAGATCGATCCGTCGATGCTGACCGATACCGGAAACTCCTTCGCGCAGGCGGGTTACGGGATCTATCTCAAGTGGTACCGCAACGTGCCGGCTGTCGCGCGCCATGGCGAGCCGTACGGCGAACCGGACACCTGGGAGACCTACGACGAGGTCGCCCAGATGATCGACGAGCTGTACGCCGAGTGGCGGTCCGGCAGCCCGGCATAGCACTGTCCGCAAGAAGCAAGAAGTTCGTGAGGAGGTCGGTGGCATGTCTATGGATTTCGCGGTGCTTCCCGCGGTGTTCTCCACCGTCGACGAGGCTCTGAAAGCCTGCGACGCCATGTACCGCGAGTCAGGGGGCGTTCCACCGGAGCCCGTCACCGACCTGATCGCGGAGCTTGACCGCATCGATGCCATCGCCGAAGACGGAGGCTTTCTCTCGATGTGGCCCGTGGACGCCGGCGTCCACGGGGCGATTCTGTGCACCCGCTGGCCCGAGTGGGACCGCACGATCTACGAGCTACTGGAGATGACCCGAGATCGACAGCTCGCCTTGGTGGATCTGCAGCAGCGGCAGGTGTTCGACCCTCGCGGACATGTCGACGCCGAGGTGATGATCGCCAACGGAACCAAACTGCCGTACCTCACGGAACAGATCGTCGTCGACGTGATGGCGAACCAGCGCTACTACGGTGACTACGTCATCGCCGAGCGGGCCGAGAACGAGTACGTCCAATCGTTGTACGAACCCGGCGAGCCATGCCAGGTGGAGTATCGAGCGGGCAGCGCCGATCAGCACTTTCAGACGATCACTCCAGACCGGTCGTTGGTGCCACGCCTGATCTCAGCTTGGCTCGAGCACGGGCCGCAGGCCCCGCTCCTGCAAGCCCAACAATGGCAACGCCTCGAGTTCTAGTGCGTCAACTGACCGACGCGATCGCGAACGGCAGGACCGCGGGCGCCCCGGCGGCGCGCAGCACCTGCGTCGCCATGGTCATGGTCCAGCCGGTGTCGACCAGGTCGTCTACCAGCAGCACCGGGCCGCTCACGTCCAGCGCCGGCACCTCCCACGAATCCACCAGCGCCGCAACTCGATACGCAGAATTGGCCGCAGCGACGGGCCGCCGCTGCGGCCGATAGGGCAGCGTGCCCAGGTTCTGCAGCCGGCCCAGTTCCGACAGCCGGGTCACCAAAGAGCGGATCAGCTGCGGGTGGCCCGCGGAATCCAGGCCCATCACCGCCACGGGGCGGGCATCCCAGCTCCAGGCCTTCAGTACCGCAACGGCAGCCTGCACCACCGCGTCGGGCACCTCGCCGTCGGGCTCGACGAGCAGTTGACGTAACCGCGCGCCCCACCCCAGGTCAGTCAGCCGCCCGATGACCCGGCCCGGCTCGGGTCCATCGGAAATGCGGCCTGACATACCAATTCCCAAGGAGCGCAAACCCGTCGGCCACTGTTTGCGGGGTGCGATCTCCACGCCCGGACGCATCAACTGGTCGCGGACCGCCGACGCGGCCCCGGCATCGACCTCCGCGGTGTAGCGCGACCCGGTACAGTTGTCGCACCGGCCACAGCCGTCGCCACCCAGCTCAGGGTCGTCAAGTTGGCTGCGCAGGAACACCATTCGACACTCGGTCGTGGACTGGTAGTCCAGCATGGCCTGCTGTTCACGCTGCCGGGCGGCATCGAGATTGCGATACCGCTCCTCGTCGTACGACCACGGCTGGCCGGTACTGATCCAGCCGCCCTTGACGCGGCGCACGGCACCGTCGACGTCGAGCACCTTGAGCACCATCTCCAGCCGAGACCGATTGAGATCCACCAGCGGCTCCAGCGCCGCTGTGGACAGCGCCCGGTCTGGCTCCAATTCCTGAATAACCTTGCGCACCAGAGCTTCTGACGGGAATGCCACCGAGGCGAAATACCGCCAGATGTCCGCGTCCTCGCGTCCGGGCAGCAGGATTACCTCGGCGCTGGCCGTGGCGCGTCCGGCACGACCGACCTGCTGGTAATACGCAATCGGCGACGACGGGGCACCGAGATGCACGACGAAGCCCAGGTCCGGTTTATCGAAGCCCATGCCGAGCGCCGACGTGGCGATCAGTGCCTTGACGCGGTTGCCCAGCAGGTCAGCTTCGAGCTGTTCGCGTTCGGCGGTCTCGGTGGACCCGGTGTAGGACGCGACGGTGTGGCCCTGTTCCCGTAGCAGCGCGGCGATGTCGTGGGCTTGAGACACCGTCAGGGTGTAGACGATGCCGGACCCGGGCAGCGAATCCAGGTGCGCGGCAAGCCATGCCGCACGCTGCGCCGGTCCCCCGGCCTGCACCACCGACAGTCGCAGCGATTCGCGGTCCAGGCCTCCGCGCAACACCAGCGTGTCGGTCCCGCCACCCGGCCCATTGTCGGCACCGCCGACGCCCAACTGCGAGGCGATGTCCTGCACCACCCGGTCGTTGGCTGTGGCGGTGGTGGCCAACACCGGTATGCCCGAACCCAACTCACCGATCAGGGTGCGGATGCGCCGGTAATCCGGGCGGAAGTCGTGGCCCCAGTCGGACACGCAATGCGCTTCGTCGACCACGACCAGGCCGGCGTCCGCGGCCAGCGCCGGCAACACTGCGTCACGAAAGTCGGGGTTGTTCAACCGTTCTGGGCTGACCAGGAGCACATCGAGGTCACCGGCTGACACCCGCTGATGCACCTCGTCCCATTCTGTGACGTTGCTGGAGTTGATGGTCGCCGCACGCACCCCGGCCCGTGCCGCCGAGGCCACCTGGTTGCGCATCAATGCCAGCAGCGGCGAGACGATCACCGTCGGGCCGCGGCCGGCGGCCCGCAGCAGTTTGGCCGCGATGAAATACACCGCGGACTTACCCCACCCGGTGCGCTGCACCACTAATGCTCGCCGACGACCGACCACCAACGCTTCGATGGCCACCCACTGGTCGTCGCGCAGCACCGCGCCGGGGCCGGCGAGCTGCTCGAGTAGGGCCTGCGCGTCAGTACGCGTAGGTATTGCGGGGCTTGGGAATTGGGTCGGCACGGGTCACTTCCATGGTCGGGACGAAATTCGTGGACGGATTGGACGTCCCGGGTACCACCTTGCCCTGCACCTTGAGCCAGGTGTCATTCGGGTGCGGACCGATGGCGCCGGCCAAGTGGACGCGAGCCAGCTGCGCGTCGGCAGCGCAGCACACGATCACCACCCGGGCCAGGTCGGTGCCCATGGTGAAACCGGTGACGGTGATGGTCCGTCCCTCAAGGCTTTTGGTCGAGTCGGCGGCCGCTCGCATGACCACCTCGGGCAGTGACACCACGCCGTCGGCCGGCAGCGGCGGAAACGCCCGTTTGGGCGGAGCCACCGCCGCGGTGACGGTCTCAGCACCGACGGCGCTCATAGGCGGCACGCTGACGAACGCGGTCAGCGCCACCGGGACCAGCAGCAGCCATGCCAACAGCCCCCGGTGGTGGTGATGCCCGAGAGGGGGGCCGTTACGCAGATCCCGCACCAGGCACACCAGAGCCAGCGCCACCAGCAGCACGGCCGCCACGATCAGAAACGGAAATAGCGCCGGCTTGACGAAGTTCAGGTAGGTGCCCTTCACCGCGATCAGGCCCATACTCAGCCCGATCAACAGCACCAGGAGGTTCTGCGTTTCCCGGCTCACTGCGCGCCCCCGAGGATCAGCAGCCCGACGACCGTCGCGCAGACCGCGGCCACCACCAACGTCACCGGGGCGAACCGCACCGCGAACGGTCGGCCGAACACCCCGGTCTGCATCGCGAACAACTTGACGTCGACGGCAGGCCCGACCACCAGGAACACCAGCCGCGGCAGCAGCGGAATCATGGTCAGGCTGGCCGCGACGAAGGCGTCGGCCTCCGAACACAACGCCAGCACCACGGCCAGCAGCGCCATGATCACGACACCGACCACCACATTGCCGGCGATATGCCCGAACACCCAGGGCGGCACCGCCGCGCGCAGGACCGCCGCCGCGCCGGCGCCGACCACCAGATACGACGCGGACTGCAGGAAGTCATGGCGCGCGGCCTCGGTGAACACGGTGAATCGGGACGCGCCCTCGTCGTGGTGACGGGGCAGCGTCCGGGTCACCCATTCGGTCCGCCCCCAGCGCTGCCACAACAGGCCCATGACCACGGCGGTCAGCAGCGATGCCAGGAACCGCGCCAGCACCACCCGCGGCTGCCCGGGAAATGCGACAGCCGTCGCGACCAAGACAACGGGATTGATCGCCGGCGCCGATAACATGAAGGTCAGGGCCGCCCCGGCCGTCGCCCCGCTGAACAGCCGGCGCGCCACCGGCACCGACCCGCACTCACACCCTGGCAGTGCGGCACCACCGACCCCGGCGACCGCCACCGCGAGCGCGGGTTGTTTCGGCAGCAGGCGCGCCAGCCGCTCCGGGGTGAGATACGCCGCCACCAGCCCGCTGACGATGACGCCGAGCACCAGGAACGGTAGAGCCTGCACGAATACCCCGCAGAACACCGTGGCTGCAGCGGCCAGCCGAGCGTGATCGGTCAGCAGGCCACTGACCCACGAACCCGACAACGCCAAGCCGATGAGGCTGACAAGCAGCAGTTCCATAGACCCGGCGCGACGTCTGCGGTCGGGCGCCAGTGTGGATTCGTCCCCGGCCATGCGCCCATCTTGCCGGGGAAGTCTGACAAGTCGCTCGTTACGTCGGGACGACCGGGATGCGGCCGGCGCTGGCGCCGCCGTCAACGGCCAGGTCGGCGCCCGTCATATACGACGATGCGTCCGACGCCAGGAACGCGACCACCTCGGCGACTTCCTCCGGGGCACCCACCCGAGTCAGCGGCGCTCCCGGATGTCCACCCAGGCCGCGTTCGATGGGCAGGTGCGCGACCATCGGGGTGTCGATCATGCCGGGGTATACGGTGTTGACCCGAATTCCCATGGGGCCCAACTCGATTGCGGCCACCTTGGTGAATCCACGCAGACCCCACTTGGAGGCACCGTACGCGCTGTAGCCTGCCAGCCCCTGCAGACCGGCCTGCGACGACACGTTGATGATCGAGCCGCCGCCTGCCGCCCGCATGGGTTCGACGACGGCCTTGGTGCCCAGGAAGGGCCCGATCAGATTGACGCGCAGCTGCCGCTCCCACGACTCCGCGGTGTGGTCCATGAGCGGTTCGACGGTACAGATCGCCGCGTTGTTCACCAGCGCATCGATCCGGCCGAACTGACTCAGCGCGAGCTCAACCGTTGTCTGCCAATCACTTTCACTGCCGACGTCGTGGCGTTGGAAGCGGGCGGCGGCGCCGATCGAAGCGGCGACCGCCTCCCCTTCCGCGACCAATACATCAGTCAGCACGACCTTGGCACCGTAGGCGGCGAACAGTCGTGCTTCTGCCTCCCCCTGACCGCGCGCCGCACCCGTGATGATCGCGACCTTGCCGGTCAGGTCCATGGCTAGTCGCTGTCCTGGTCGATGCCGGTCAGCATGAGTTCGGAAACCCGGCGCGGAGTCTCCGTGAGGTAGGCCATCGCGGCAATGCGCTTGGGCAGGATGACGTGCTTCTTCTCTTTTTCCACGGCGTCGGCGATAGCCTCGGCGACCATGTCAGCGTCCAGCGGCTGCTGCGGAATCATCCGGAACTTGAGCGACCGTTCGATGGTGCGGCGCGCCGGACCGAACGCCCGGATGTGATCGATCATGTCGGTCTTGACCTCACCGATCTGCACCAGCGTGGTGTTGACCGGCTTGCTGCGCAGCTCGGAACGGATACCTGCGGTGAAGTGGCTGAGCCCGGCCTTTGACGCGCCGTACAGCGTGACGCCCGGCCCGGTGGAGATGGCGCCCATCGAGGACACGTTGACGATGTGGCCGCGACCGCGCTTGATCATCAGCGGCATCACCTGACGGCACAGCTCCATGGGGGCAATCAGGTTGACCTGCAACAGATCTCGCACGTCCTCCGACGAGGCCTCGTAGAACCGGCCGACCCGGTCGATGCCGGCATTGTTGACGATCACATCAATGGGGCCGTCGGCCTCGACGCGACCGATCAGCGACTCGACGGCCGCCGGATCCATCAGATCGGCGGGATATGCCTTGCCGCCAAGCTCTTTCGCCAGCTCTTCGAGCTGTTCGGCATTGCGGGCGACGAGCGCAACCTCGGCGCCGTGCCGGGCCATCGCCTGAGCGATGTTCTTACCCAGACCACGGCTGGCACCGGTCACCAGGACCCGGCTGTTCCTCAATTGCATTTCCCTACTCCAATCAAAATCGTGCAGACAACGGACGGCGTCGGGGAGCCCCCTCAAGCTCCGCAGACGGACGCTGCATCAGCTCATGTTGTGCACGCTAAGCCGGGAATCGCAGGGAGTTCATAGCCACTTCCCAATCACCGAGACATGATGTTCGCTGCCTCACACATTTGCCATCATAGTGACGTATGCGACGTTTATCGGGCGAGGACAACAGCTTCCTGGCATGGGAGAGCGCTGTCCAACCGCAGCACACCATCAAGGCCGTCGTGCTCGATCCCGCCCAGGGCCACGAGCCCATCACCTTCGAAGCCGTCCGGGCCGCCCTGCCCGGTCTCGTCGACCGAGTCGAGCCACTGCAGTGGCAGTTGATGTCGCCGCGGTTCGGCGCCGGCCGCCCGTGGTGGATCACCCGCGCCCGGGGTGACCTGAACTACCACATGCAGCGAGCCACTGCCGCCGCTCCGGGAACCGACCGTGAGCTCGGTGCAGCGATCGCCACATTGTTCGAGGAGCCCCTGGACCGCAATCGGCCGGCCTGGCAGATGTGGTACATCGACGGCCTGGCCGACGGCCGGGTCGCGCTGGTGCTGAAGATCCACCACGCGGTAGCCGACGGCATGGCTTCGCTGAACCTGCTCGAGATGTTGTACAGCGCCGACCCGGAGGCCCGGCTGCCCGAGCCGTCCGCCCACCCGGCAGCCGACGAGCACCGTCCCCCGACCGCGGAATGGCTGCCGATGGTGGCGCGTCAGCAGGTCAAGTCGCTCACGAAGTTTCCCAAGGTCCTGGCCCGTACGGCCAAGGTCACCCGCACCATCCAGCGGAGGCAGAAGGCCGGCAAGCCCGGCTATGCCGAGGCGTTCGTCCCGCCGGCTCTGCCGTTCAACGAGCCGCTGACGGCGAAGCGCGGATTCGCGTTCCGCGCCGTCGACATGGACCAGATCAAGCAGGTGTCGAAGACCTTCGGCGTCAGCGTCAACGACGTCTTTCTGGCCATGTGCAGCACCGTCTTACGCGAGTACGAGGCCTCCCGCGGACCGCTCGGCGACGACAGCCAGACCGCCGTGGTGCCGGTGTCGATGCGCCCACAGGACGGCGACCGCTGGGGCAACAAGGTGGCCCGCTGGAATGTCGAGCTCGCCACCAACATCGACGATCCGGTGGAGCGCCTCCGCGCCATCGCGACCAACACCACCACCGCACGCGAAGTCCAGAGCGAGCGCGACGCCTGGCTGCAGCATGACTGGATGGAGTACTGGCCGCTGTTCAAGGTCTACTCCCGGGTGCTGCCGACCATCGGGGCACAGGTCAAGAAGCGCCCGATGTTCAGCATGATCGCCTCCAACATGCGTGGCCCGCAGCAGCGCCTGCACTTCGGTGGGGCGCCGGTCGAGAAGCTGATTTCGACTGGGCCACTTGTCTTTCCGATGGGCATGAACATCACCGGCTGGAGCTACGAAGGCGAAATGCAAATCTGCGTGCTCACCTGCACCGACCAGGTGAAGGACCCGCACACCATCGCCGACCGTCTGCCCGCGGCCCTGGCCGAGCTGGTGGCTCGCTGCCAACCCGCGACGGACTCCGTCAACAGCTGACCTCGGCGACCCCGGACACGCAAAACGCCGGCTGCCCCATTGGGCGGCCGGCGTTTTAGTGTCTTGGCTAACGAATGTGATTGTTACGCACGGAATTTGGCTCAATACCGTGCATAGCACTCACTGACGTCGATCTAGGCGCCGGCCTCGGCCTGCTCCCGCTTGATCTCCAGCGCGATATCGATCAACTGGTCCTCCTGGCCACCGATCAGCTTGCGCTGGCCGACGCGGAGCAACAGCTCGTGGGCGGGCACGCCGTAGCGCTCGCCCTGGCGCACCGCGTGCTTGAGGAAGCTGGAGTACACACCCGCGTAGCCCATCACCAGCGCATTGCGGTCCAACAGGCATTCGGCCGGCATCGCCGGGGCGACAACCTCTTCCGCGGCGTCCGCGATGTCGAAGAAGTCGATACCGGTCTTGACGCCGATCTTGTCGAACACCCCGACCAGCGCCTCGACCGGCGCGTTGCCCGCACCGGCACCGAACCGACGGCAGGACCCGTCGATCTGCTTGGCCCCGGCGCGCACGGCCTCGACCGAATTGGCAACGCCCAGACCAAGGTTCTCGTGGCCATGGAAACCAACCTGCGCATCGTTACCGAGCTCGGCCACCAGAGCGGCGACCCGGTCGGCGACACCTTCGAGCACCAGCGCACCCGCGGAGTCCACCACGTAAACGCACTGGCAGCCGGCGTCGGCCATGATGCGGGCCTGCTTCGCCAGTTTCTCCGGGGAGATGGTGTGGCTCATCATCAGGAAGCCGACGGTCTCCAGGCCCAGTTCACGGGCGAAGCCGAAGTGCTGGATCGAGACGTCGGCCTCGGTGCAGTGGGTGGCGATCCGGCAGATCGAGCCGCCGTTGCCCTGCGCGATGCGGATGTCTTCCTTGGTGCCCACACCCGGCAGCATCAGGAAGGCGATCTTGGCGTTCTTCGCGGTCTCTGCCGCGATGGTGATCAGCTCCTGCTCCGGGGTCTTGGAGAACCCGTAGTTGAAGCTCGAACCGCCAAGACCGTCACCGTGGGTGACCTCGATGACCGGAACACCGGCGTTGTCGAGGGCGCCGACGATCGCCCGGACCTCGTCACCGGTGAACTGGTGGCGCTTGTGGTGCGAGCCGTCGCGCAGCGAGGTGTCCGTCATCCGGACGTCCCAGGCGGCGTCGAAGAAGATGTCTCCGGGCTGAAGTGCGGTGCTCATGCCTTAACCTCCACGAGTTGCTTGGCGATCTCTTCGCCCACCTTGGTGGCCGCGGCCGTCATGATGTCCAGGTTTCCAGCGTAGGGCGGCAAGTAGTCGCCTGCACCCTCCACCTCGACGAAGATGCTGACAACGTGCTGGCCACCGTTGACCACCGACGGCTCGTCGAACTGCGGCTCGTTGAGCAGCCGGTAACCGGGCACGTAGGTCTGCACCTCGGCGACCACATCCTTGACGGACTGCGTGATGGCGGCGTGGTCGGCATCTTCGGGGATGGCGCAGAAGATGGTGTCGCGCATGATCATTGGCGGCTCGGCCGGGTTCAGGATAATGATGGCCTTGCCATCGCGAGCCCCACCGATGTCGCGCACGCCGGCGCTGGTGGTCTTGGTGAACTCGTCGATGTTGGCCCGGGTGCCGGGGCCGGCCGAAGCCGACGACACGGACGCCACGATCTCGGCGTAGGGCACGCCGCCCTGTGCCTCAACGGCACGGGACACCGCGTAGACCATCGGGATGGTGGCCTGGCCACCACAGGTGACCATGTTGACGTTCATCGAATCCAGGTGCGCCCGCAGGTTGGCCGGCGGGATCACGCCGGGGCCGACGGCGGCCGGGGTCAGGTCGATGGCCCGGATGCCGGCTTCCTCGTACCGCGGCGCGTAGGCCTTGTGCACGTAGGCGCTGGTGGCCTCGAAGACGAAGTCCGGCTTCTCGGCCTGGGCCAGCAGCCAGTCCGCTCCTTCGTGGCTGGTCTCCAGCCCGAGCTTGCGGGCGCGGGCCAGGCCCTCGCTCTCCGGGTCGATACCGATCATCCAGCGCGGCTCGAGCCAGTCCGACCGCAGCAGCTTGTACAGCAGGTCAGTACTGATGTTTCCCGAGCCGACGATCGCGACGCTCGCTTTGGACGGCATGCTCACTCCTCTTTTGAAACTTTGGGTATTACGCGAAAGACAGGTGGACAGAACCCAATCCGGCGAATTCTGCGACGAAGTCGTCACCCGGCTTGGCATCGAACGCACGCATGCAGGCACCCGGCAGCACCACGTCGCCGGCCTTCAGGCGCACGCCGAACTGGTCGACCTTGCGAGCCAGCCACGCCACCGCGGTGACCGGGTTTCCCAGGACTGCATCGCTGCGACCCTCGCCGAGCACCTCGCCGTTGCACTTGAGCACGGCGTCGATGGCGCGAATGTCGATGTCTTTCGGAGACACGCGCTCCTTGCCCAGCACCCAGCCGGCCGAGGAGGCATTGTCTGCGATGGTGTCGCACAACTTGACCTGCCAGTTGGTGATGCGGGTGTCGATCAGCTCGATCGCCGGCGCAAACGCAGCGGTGGCGGCCAGCACGTCGTCCTCGGTGCAGCCGGCGCCCGGCAGATCGTCAGCCAGCACGAAACCGACCTCGACCTCGACCCGCGGCAGCAGGTACTTCGAGGTCAGCACAGGCTGGTCCTCGAAAACCTGCATGTCGTCGAGGAGGTGCCCGTAGTCGGGTTCATCCACATTCATCATTTTCTGCATGGCCTCGCTGGACAGGCCAACCTTGTGTCCCACCACGCGGGCACCTTCTGCGACACGTTGACGAATGTTGGTCAACTGGATCTCGTACGCGTCGACGACGTCGATGTCGGCGTAGTCGTCGGTCATCGGCGTCATCGCGACCCGGCTGCGCTCAGCTTGGGCCAGCGCAGCGGCCAGCTCGGCACGGACGTTGTCGGGCAGCATTCGTGAATTCCCCTAACTTCATGGACCGGCGCAGTTGTCCACAGGCCGGGCAATTCTATAACGTGTTCTACATGACTGGACAGGAGTACGACGTTGTCGTCGTCGGCAGCGGCGCAGCCGGCATGGTCGCCGCCCTCACCGCAGCCCATGAGGGCCTTTCGACAGTAGTCGTAGAAAAGGCCCCACACTATGGAGGTTCCACTGCGCGGTCAGGTGGCGGCGTCTGGATCCCGAACAATGAGATTTTGCAGCGTGCAGGGGTCAAAGACACTCCCGAAGCGGCCCGCACCTACCTGCACAACATCGTGGGCGACGTGGTCCCCGCCGAGAAGATCGACACCTACCTACAGCGCGGCCCCGAGATGCTGTCGTTCGTCCTCAAGAACTCGCCGCTGAAGCTGTGCTGGGTGCCCAACTACTCGGACTACTACCCGGAGACCGAGGGCGGCCGCGCCGGCGGACGGTCCGTCGAGCCCAAGCCGTTCAACGCCAAAAAGCTCGGCGCCGACATGGACGGACTGGAGCCGGCGTACGGCAAGGTGCCGCTGAACATGGTTGTGATGCAACAGGATTACGTGCGGCTCAACCAGCTCAAGCGCCACCCGCGCGGTCTGCTGCGCAGCCTGAAGGTCGGCATCCGCGCCACCCTCGCCGGGATCACCGGGAAGAACCTGGTGGGCATGGGCCGCGCCCTGATCGCGCCCATGCGCGTCGGCCTGCAGAAGGCCGGTGTCCCGGTCCAGCTGAACACCGCGCTGACCGACCTGTACATCGAGGACGGCGTCGTCCGCGGCATCTATGTGGTTGACGCCCGCGACCCGAACAATGCTGAACCGCAACTGATCCGGGCCCGCAAGGCGGTGATCCTGGGCAGCGGTGGCTTCGAGAAGAACCAAGAGATGCGCACCAAGTACCAGCGTCAGCCGATCACCACCGAGTGGACCGTCGGCGCCGAGGCCAACACCGGTGACGGCATCCTGGCCGCCGAAAAGCTCGGTGCCGCAATGGACATCATGGAAGACGCCTGGTGGGGCCCGACGGTCCCGCTCGTCGACAGCCCGTGGTTCGCGCTGTCCGAGCGCAACTCCCCCGGCTCGATCATCGTCAACATGAACGGCAAGCGGTTCATGAACGAGTCGATGCCGTATGTCGAGGCCTGCCACCACATGTACGGCGGCAAGTACGGCCAGGGCGACGGCCCGGGCGAGAACGTGCCGGCGTGGCTGCTGTTCGACCAGCAGTACCGCAACCGCTACATCTTCGCGGGTCTGCAACCGGGACAACGTATTCCGCGTAAGTGGTCGGAGTCCGGCGTCGTTGTCAAGGCTGACACCTTGGACGAGCTAGCGGAGCTGACCAACCTGCCCGTCGACGCGCTCAAGGCCACCATCGAGCGGTTCAACGGCTTCGCCCGCACCGGTGTCGACGAGGACTTCCGCCGCGGCGACAGTGCCTACGACCGCTACTACGGCGACCCGACCAACAAGCCGAACCCGAACTTGGGCGAGATCAAGCACGGCCCGTTCTATGCGGCCAAGATGGTGCCCGGCGACCTCGGCACCAAGGGCGGCATCGTCACCGACATCCACGGCCGCGCGCTGCGCGAGGACGGCTCGGTGATCGAGGGCCTGTACGCGTCTGGCAACGTCAGTGCGCCGGTGATGGGTCACACCTACCCCGGCCCCGGCGGGACCATCGGCCCCGCCATGACCTTCGGATACCTGGCGGCACTACACGTGGCAGGAAAGGGCTGACATGCCGATCAATCTCGATGAGGCCATCGGAGCGGAACTCGCCCCGGTCGAATTCTCGTGGAGCAGCAGCGACGTGCAGCTGTACCACCTGGGCCTGGGTGCCGGCGCCGACCCGATGAGCGAGCGCGAACTGCGCTACCTGATCGACGACAAGCCGCAGGTCCTGCCGACATTCGGCAACGTGGCGCAGAGCTTCCACGAGACCAAGGCACCGACGGTCAAGTTCCCCGGCATCGACATCGAGCTGAGCCGGGTCCTGCACGCCAGCGAGGCCATCTACACCGACGCGCCCATCCCGCCGTCTGGCACCGGCCGCGCCGTCACCAAGTTCACCGAAATCTGGGACAAGGGCAAGGCCGCAGTCATCTGGTCGGAAACCACCGTGACCGCCCTCGACGGTGCGCCGCTGTGGAAGCAGAAGCGGTCCATCTTCGCCCGCGGTGAGGGCGGCTTCGGCGGCGACCGTGGCCCGTCGACCTCTGCTGCCGAGCCCGATCGGGCCCCGGACCTGCAGATTTCGCTGCCCACGCTGCCGCAGCAGGCTCTGCTGTACCGGCTGTGCGGTGACCGCAACCCGCTCCACTCGGATCCGGCCTTCGCCAAGGCCGCCGGATTCGACCGCCCGATCCTGCACGGCCTGTGCACCTACGGCATCGGCTGCAAGGCCATCGTCGACAACGTGCTCGACGGCGACGCCGGCCGGGTCCGGTCGTACGGCGCGCGCTTCGCGGGCACCGTCATCCCGGGTGAAACCTTGCAGGCCAACCTTTGGCGCGACGGTGAACGAATCACCGGCGTGCTGACCGCACCGAGCCGGGACAACGTCGTCGTCCTCGCTGGAATCGAACTCACCGCGTCCTGACCAGGACGTATTCGGAATCGGCCGTCCACACGACGGCCGATTCCGGCAAACCAGGATCAGCGGCCGGGTCACCGCTGTGGCGTCACACTGCATCCACAGCGGACGCTTAACCTGCTAGCTTGCGTAGTAGTCAGTAATTATTCGATTACGCGTGACTCAACTTCCGTGGGGGGAAGCCGCCCGTCGGACGACTTAGGAGGGAACCAACGTGAAAATCACGAAGATCACGACCACCGCGATCGCTGCGATCGGTGCATTCGGCGTGCTGGGGGCGCCGCTCGCATTCGGTGATGCCACCAACTCCGGTGTTGCTGCCGTACCTGCGCCGACCACCGTTGCGTTCGGCCACGGCGCCGAGCTGGTCAACGGCAACTCGGTGCAGGAATGGGAGATCAGCAACCTGAAGCCCAGCACCGACACCGTGTCCGAGAACATCAAGGGCAGCCTGTGGGAAGCCACCGCTGAGTTCGAAGCCGAGAAGGGCGGCGCACAGCCGATGGTGCCGAACCTGAACGCGCGTGCGGCCGACGGCGAGAACTACCGCGTGCTGTGGGGCGCGGCCACCCCGCAGGGCATCAACCCGGCCGGCATCGGTGAGGGCCAGAAGACCAAAGGCAAGGTTTACTTCGACGTGACGGGCGGCGCGCCGACCGCTGTCGTTTACGCCGATGGTGACCGTGACCTGCTCAAGTGGCAGGGCACCGAGGCCCCGCAGAGCACCGGCTCGGCACCGGCAGCAGCTCCGTCGCGCAACGCTGTCCCGGCCGCCGCTCCCACCGCCGCCCCCGCTCCGACCACTGCGCCTGTAGCTGCTCCGGCCGGCCTCGGCAGCGCCGTGCCGGGCGCCACTCCGGGCGCGGTCCCGGCAGGCACCCCGGCTCCGGCAGGCACGCCCGCCGGCACTCCGGCTCCGGCTGGCGCTCCGGTTCCCGCTGGTTCCCCGGTTCCGGCTGGTACTCCCGTTCCCGCCGGCACTCCGGCTCCGGCCGGCACCCCGGCTCCGGCTGGCGCTCCGGTTCCGGCAGGTACCCCGGCCGGTACTCCGGCAGCTGAGGCCCCGGTTCCGGCCGGCGCCCAGGTTCCGGCAGGCACCCCGATTTCGGCTCCGGTGGGCGGCCAGGCTCCGGAAGCAGCTCCGGTCCCCACCGCCGCTGAAAGTGGCCCGGGCACCGCTGCCACCGCCGGTGGCTCCGTTTCGCAGGCTCCGGTGACCCCGGCACCGGCTCCGAACCAGGCCGTCGCCGGCCAGCCTGCATCCAGCGCGGGTCAGGGCACCACTACCCCGGCCGGCAACCAGCAGGCCGCCCCGGTCACCCCGACCCCGGCACCGGCTTCCTAATCGGTCGAACATCGAATTGGGGCCAGTCGCGATCATCGCGACTGGCCCCAATTTCTTTGTCTGGCTTGTTGTTTCAGCGGCTACATCTGTCGGCCGACGTCACCGCCACGCTGCGGCGGCGGTGCTACCGGAGCCACCGGGGCGGGACCGGCGTTGTGCGAGCCCGCACTGGGGCCGGCCACCGACGGCGCCTGCTGGGGCTGCGCCGGAGCTGCGGCATGCCGACGGTCGTCGCGAGTGTCCTGCTGGGTGTCGCGTCGATCCTGTTGCTGCTGACGGTCGTCCTGCTGTTGCTGACGAGAGTCCTGTTGGGACTGTCGGTCGTTCTGCTGGTTCTCCCGGGCATCCTGCTGAGCCTGGCGCTGCTCGGGTGACATGGGTGCGCCGCCGCCGGCCGGTCCGCCTTGCTGACCCTGAGCCGGATCACCGCCCGGCATGCCGCCTTCCTTGCCGCCGCCCTTGCCCATGGCCTGCTGGATCATCGAGCCGAACTGCCCTGCCTGCTGGCCCATCTGGCCCATACCGCCGCCCTGGCCGGCCATTTGGCCTGCCTGCTGCGCCATCTGACCGAGCTGGCCCATCATCTTGCCCATCTCGCCGACGCCCTGCCCGCCCTGCTGGTCGGCATTGTCATACGCCGACTGGGCAGCGCCAACCTTGCCCGAGAACATGCCTTCCTTGGCCTGCAACGAGACCACATTGGCCGTCATGTCGGCTGCCATGGCCGGCAGCACCGCCGCGATGGTCGCGCTCATCGCGTCTTCGCCCGGCTGAATCATCGGCATGTCCGGCAATTCGACCGACGCCGGGCTCCAGTTGATGTTCTCCGGTTTCTGCATTGGTGTCGACATCAGATATCCCCCCTACTCACCAATCGTCGTCGACGTCTTCGTCATACGACCCATGTTCTAGCGATCCCGGCACGGCCAGCTGGCTGATCCGGCCGCCGCCACCGCCTTCCCCACGTTGTCCCATGCCGCCCGCCCCCATCGCGCCACCGGCGCCAGCTGCTGCGGCAACCGGGGCAATGCCACCGGCGCCCATTCCACCGGCTGCGCCCGCGGGCATCACGCCAGGCCCGCCACTCGGTCCCGGGCCGACCATCTTGGCCAACAACGGCGTCTGCACCGAGGCCGCCCCGACGCCGCCACCACCGGGCATGCCGCCCTTCATCAGTCCAGCCCCTCCTGACGCACCGGAACCACCGGCCAGCGGATGGTTGGAGAACGCGCCGAACGGCGAGGCGCCGAGGCCGGCCTTGCCCTGACCGCCGCCTTGGAACAATGACGTCAACTGCTGCAGCGGCTGCGAAAGTTGTTGCAGCGGCTGCATTGCCTGCTGCGGCAACTGGCCGAGCATCTGCGGGATCTGCCCGGCCATCTGCATCATCTGACCCATCATCTGGCCCATCTGATCGCCGCCCTTGGAAGCAGATTCCGCGGACTTCTGCGCCGTCTGCTCGACCTGCGGCGGTACCCCCGCCGTAGGGATGCTCGGCGGAGCGCCGACGAAGTTGGCCACCTCGGTGGCACTGGCCGTCACCGCGGCGATGTTCTGGGACAGCCCCATCTTGATGCGGCTCTGGACCAGCTCCTGGACATTCGGGAACGGCGCCGCCGACAGGGCCATACATTCCTGCTGGACTTCCTCAGCAGTGGCGTTGACCAGATTCTTGGTCTTGATCACCGAGGCCACCATGGACTGCAGCTTGGCGGCGATGGCCGCCGCCTGCGCGCCGTTGGCCTCATGACCGCCGATGATGGTGCCGGCCTCTCCGGCTGCCGCCAGCGAACCAGCGCCGGTCCACTGATCGGTCAGGTTCATCAGCTGGCCGTGCTGCTGAGGCACCACCGAACCCGTGATCTTGGTGGCCAACGTCTGATAGTGAGCAGCCGCTTCTTGAAGCTGTTCCTCATTGACGTTGGGCCAGCCCGGCCCCGTCACCGTCTGCGACCCGAACGGACTGCTGTCTGGCTGAATCCCCATAGACACGGCCCCCTTCCCCACACATACCGCGTCGGTTCGAGACTACCGCCTCAACGGGTAGCCACCCGACGCAAACTGACGGCGTGGTCGTTTGCGCAGGATCACTGCCTGAGCTCTGGATTCGGCTGATCCTGCCGGGCAAGCAACCGGGCATAACCCGCGCCCATGGCCAACAGCACCAGGCCGACGACGATGAACACCGCCACCCGGAAGATGCCACCCAGCGTCCCGAGATCGAACAGGAACAGTTTGGCCATCGCGGCGGCCACCAGGACCAGACCACCGCCGATGAACAGCGACCGCTGCGCCTTCGGCCGGCGCGTGGCGTATCCGAACAACGCGGCCGCCACCGCGATCCAGCCGATGGTGGCAACCATGTGCCCGGCGAAGAACCCGCCGCCCACGCCGCCGATCAGCACACCCGTGGTGACGGTCAGCATGGTCGAGGCATACGCAGCCACGGCGACGGCACCGGCCCACAGCACCCGGACTTCGTCGTCACCTAGCCGACGGTCGTCGCCTCGGCCGACCCAGGACCACACCACTGCCACCACGCACGCCACCGCCAGGACGCTGGAGATGATGGTGGAGACGGCGCTGCCGGTTTTCAGTTCCGTAGCCCGCAGCAGCAGCTCCGGCGGTGAGTAGTCGAGGTAGAACGCACCACCGACGAACCCGAACCCGGTGGCCACCCAACGAGCGATCACCTCTCGCCGGCCGGCGACCGCCACCACGACGGCCATGGCGAGAAGCACCGCGCCGGCAGTCCTGCCGTTGACGGCCACCGTCACTGCGACGAGCGCACAGACCGCCGACACAACCGACCAGATCCACTGCACCGCCACGTCGACGCCGGGCAGTCGGGGGCCGACCACCACGATCGCCAGGAAGACAGCCGCCACTGTGGCGATGATCGACGCGGCGATCGTCGGGCGCACCACCGCCGAGAGGAACAACACCGGTAGTGCCCCTCCCGCGGTGGCCAATGCCAGGAGCGTGCGGTTGGTCGTGCCGCGCAACAGCATCAGTGCGCCGGCGATGGCCAGGACGGCGGCCGCAGCACAGGCGCCGGCGATCCCCGGCTTGTGACCGCTGTCGAACGCGGCCGCGGCCAGCGCTACCAGCAGCGGGCAGGTGCACGCCGCGGTCCGGGCCACATACAGCCAGACCCAGTCCTTACCGAGCTGCACCGGCAGCGATGCCGCGGACAGCGCCAGCATGAACCCGATCAGCAACAGTGAGACACCGTCGGCGACCACCGGCGCCAGCACTACCAACGGCACCAGCACCAGCAACCCGAGCTGCTGGGAATCCCACCGTCGGGCCAGCGTCAGGCCACCGCCACCGACCACCGCAGCCAACACCAAACCGATTGGCGCAGAAAGCCATTCGTAGACGGTGGTGACTGCGACAACATCGATGTACGCCGCGGCGATACCGGTGGCGGCCAGCGCGACGGCCCCGACCTGTCCACCAGGTCGTTTGTTGAGCCGGGTCGCCCCGACGACCAGACCCGCGGCCAGTACCGCGCCTGCGCCGACCCGGAACTCGGGGCGCAGCAGACCGGCCTGAGCAGCCAGCACCAATAGCAGTACGACGCCGATCAGCGTCACCGCGACACCGGCTGCGGCCAGCGCCTTGCCGATCCAGCCGTCCGAGCGTTCGGGGCGGGGCGGCTGTGGGAGTTGTGGTGCCTGCGGCGGCGCGGGCTGAGGTGCCTGCGGTGCGGTGACCGGCGGCGCCTGCCGGTGCGGTGCCTGCCAGTGCGGTGCCGGCGGCGCCGCGTACGTGACGGGCGGCGGTGTCGGAACTGTTTCTTGCGCCAGCGACCGATCGAGTTCGGTGAGCCAGGCCGAGACCCACGCCAACTGATGGGAGATCGCCGCGACCTCCTGGGAGAGCCGGGCAACAATCGCCCGCTGCGGTTCAGTCATGCCGAAATCATCGCGCCGACCTACCCACATGCGGATGAGTAGGACTACCCGACTCCGACTGGTCCGCGCTAGGTCCTTGGGGGCAGCCGGTCCGAGTAGTAATCGACCATGGCATGGACGACTCGCTCCGCCGGAAAGCTTTCCAGGGCCCGCCGCCTGCCCGCCTCCCCGAGCTGGGTTCGCAGCCGGGGTGAAACGATCAGACGCTCCATCTGGCCGGCGATGGCCTCGGCGTCGCCGGGCGGATGAAGCAGGCCGGTCGTCCCGTCGATGACGGCGTCGTCGATGCCATAGATGTTCGACGCGAGCGACGGGACACCCGTCGCCGCTGCCTCGATGAGCACAGAGCCGAAACCCTCGCGATAGCTCGGGAGACAGAAGACGTCGCAGGCGGCCAAGTAGCGCTCGGGGTCGGGGGTGAAGCCCACCAGCGTGCAGGCACCCTCATGCCGCCCCAGCTCGGCCATGATCCGCGGACGCAGTGCCTCCTCGTCGGGCCCCACGATCACAAGGCTGATGTCGCGATGACGCTCGCGCGCGAGCGCGAAGGCCTGGGCGAGATCGAGCACGCCCTTGTCCGCCGTGAGGCGCCCGAGAAACAGGAAGACGAGCTCATCCTCGCTCAGTCCCAGTTCGACGCGTACCCGTTTTCGGCCCACCGGGTCGGGCCGAAAACGGTCGGTATCCACGCCGCAGATCGAACCGTCGGCCAACACGCCCGACCGCTCCGCCCGAACGACCCGCTCGCGAATCAGAAACGCGCGTTGGGAGGGGCTGTCGACCAGGCTGAAACTACTGAACCGGTGGTTCACCCTGTCCAGGAGCCGCAGGAGGCCTCGCTTCGGACCGTTGAGCGTGGCCCAGACCTGGCCGGTGAAGGTGTGGGTCCGCAGCGGCACGCGCGCCAGCACCGCCGCAGTCATCGACAGCAGGCCCGCCTTGGGGGTCAGCGAATGCACCGCATCGAAGCCACGGCGACGGAACAGCACGACCAGTTCGAGCAGGGCCCGCAGATCCCGGACCGGCCTGATGCGCCGTTCGATTCCGACTCCGACGGTCTCGCCATCGACACCGAGCGAATGCAGCAGCCCAGGGTCGTCCGTATTGGCGATCAGAGTCACGTCATAAATTGCGGCGAGGGCTCGCAGATGCCCGCCGAGGAACGACGTCGCAGTGACCGGTTCGGACACCACGAACGCGATCCGCCGGCGACCTACGTGGTCACGACGCATGGGACGGCGCCCCGCGATAAGCGGGAAAGAAACCGGTCGGGTCGGGGTCGGCGCCAGACAGTTCTGCGTATCGCCGCTCGTCCAACACCACGCGCCAAGTCTTGAACGGGCGCCTGCAGTGAGAGAAACCTGCCTTGAAAAACATGAGCGAATCGTTGGCGCCGCCGACTCCACCCCCCAGATGCAGGACTTCTGCGCCTCGCCCCGTCGCCCACTGCCGCACATGATTGATCATGAATTTCGACGGACTGAGCTTGAGCGTCTGCTCGTCGTCGCCTGACAGGTGGTACTGAACGATTCCGTCGGTTTCGCCGAACAGGCCTGCACAGGCGATCGACCCGTCGATTTCGACGACGCAGAGGTGCAGATTTTCGCGCAATCCCAGCCGGAGTCCCGAGAAGTAGTCCTGGGAGAAGAAGTACTCGGCCGCCGCGTTCTTGCGCCGCATGGTGTCGAGATAGAGAGTGATGAACCTGTCGAAGTGTTGACCGGTGTCGTCGATGAACGCTCGGTGTCCCGACCGCTCACTGTGGTTGACCGACCTTCGATGGCTGTACCGGATACCGCTCCATTGCCGAGTATCGTTCTGGCGCAAGTTGATTGACACCGTCTGCCCGTGTTCGACAAGGACGCCCAGGTCCTTGAATGCGCCGTCGGGCAACTCCAGGATCGGATGGAGTCGCGCAAACAAAGACACAGAACCGCTGTCACGCAGGTTCTGCACAACCGCGGACAACGCGCCTCGCAATAATGCGACGTCGTCGAACTGTGCGATCGGCGAGGCATATCCGTAGGGGGAAATGAGGTCGCTTGCATCGCTGCCGGGAATCGCTCGACGAATGAGCGGCATGAGCAGACGCACACCAGGCTCGTCGACGTAGACGCCAACTGCCGTGCCACCCATGCGAGACGACTCAAGCGAGACGTACTCGGGCAGGTGATAGAAGTCGTGCCTGATCGCCGCCAGCGTGTCTCGCCAACGCTGATCGGTCGGCTCGATCAGCGCGACGCGCACGGTCGTATCGACACGAGACACCGCGCCTTCGTTGTCATGCCTGCTCACTCCCCACACAAAGGTGACGCAGGAGCAGGGGTCAGCCAATCCGGCAAAGGCCGTCCCCCACATGGCGTATGGTACTACCTCATAAACAGGTCCGCGTTCGAATTCGCAGCTACCAATTTGGCCCGTTCTTGACCCACCCCAACCGGTGAAGATCGGGCTTATCGCCGATCAATCTGACGAGAGCGTTCCGACGATTGCCACCACCGCTGCCATCCAGCTTTTGACGCCATTGATATCCCTAGTGGAGGCCCTGCCGTGGGTTATCCCCGGGATGGCCGCCACTACCGTGATCGCTTGTGCCGCCGCCGGCCGTGTGGCACGGCGCGTACGTACCGAGGGCTGGATCGCGTTCGTCCTGATCATGAGCGTGGGAGTCGTGCTCGCGGCGACGCTCACTCCGGTAAACGGCCAGTTCAGGGAGCAGCATCGCCCACTCGGCCAGTGCGATTTCAGCCGCATCAGCCCAGCGCATCTCTCCACTTACCTCCACGCCGGCGAGCCCGGCCTCAACGTCATCTTGTTCGCGCCACTCGGCCTGGCCATCGGGCTTCTCGGCCGGTCTGGCGCCACCGCTCGCCTGCTCGTGGCGGCCGCTGCCCTGCCGCCGGTCATCGAAGGCGTCCAATCGCTGCTACCGATGTTCGGGCGCGGATGCGAGAGCGCTGATGTCGTCGACAATTTGCTCGGACTGGGCATCGGGTTCGCGTTGGGAGCGCTGCTGTCCGTCATTCGATCAAGCCGGACCAGGCGCCACTGAATCGACGGCGCAGATCATTGCTATAAACAAATTTGGCAACGTCGCGAGAGGCTCCAAACAAGCTCTGGCGCTACTTTGCTAAAAATTGCCGCTGCAGCAAAAATATCCAGCTCCGCCATCGCCCCGAGAATTTCGAATCGCCGCCCAAATCATTACCATATGCAGCGTATATACAGCTTGCGCGCGGTTTCGCACTAGCATGACCAATCCGGAAGTCGAATTGGCTTACCGCGCGGCATATTTTGCTTGCGGGCGGTATGCGCCAATGCTAGCGTGGCAAACGTCGAGTATGTACCCAGTTCGGTCGACACGTATGGCAAACCGTATCGCCATTGCTGTCGCGAGCGTCTGACTACAGCAAATGTGGCATGCGGACGAAAGGGGCGTCTTGTCCCTGCGTGAGTATCTACAGGTTCTTCGCGACGGCAAATGGTGGATTGCCGCCGGACTGCTCTTGGGTGCGCTCGGTGGCCACTTCGTCGCACAGGCCATTGTCCCGACCTACATCGCGAGCACCACGCTGTATTTCGCGGCAATCGAAGGTGGCGGTGAGCCCGGGCAGGCGTACCAAGGGGCACAGCTGGCCGTCGTCAAGGCCCACACGTATTCCGAGCTGATAGTCAGCGATCGGGTGCTGGCCGAAGTCGGGTTCGACGTCGGCGGGCCGGTTCCCAGAAGCACGATCACCGTTCAGTCCACGGCGGGCACCCCGACGTTGACGGTGAAGGTTGCCAACCCGTCCGCTGAACGAGCGGCGCAGATCGCCGACGCCCTCGCCACGCGGAGCGTCAACCTCGTCGGAGACCTAGAGCGCCCCCGCGATCCCATCCTTTCCACGGTGGTGACGCTGCGGGTACTCGCGCCCGCTGCCGTGCCGAAAACGCCGGCCTCTCCCAACCGCAAAGCTGACCTCGCGATCGGCGCGGCGGTCGGCACCTTCCTCGGCTTGTCGGTTGCTCTCATTCGGCGCAGTCTCGACCGGTCGGTCCGCACGCCCGAAGCCTTGGAGGAGCTCACTGGGCTACCGCTGCTAGGAGCCATTCCCCACGATCGGTCGTCTCGGCGGACTCCGATTCTCATTACGGCCAAACCCCGCGGGCACGTAGCGGAGGCCGTCCGACAGTTGCGGATCAATCTTCGTTCCGCCGGGATGGCGAGCAGCTGTAGCAGCCTCGTCGTGACAAGCGCGCTGGCCGGCGAAGGCAAGACGGCGCTGGTGTGCAATCTCGCCGCCGCGTTCGCCTTAGAGGGCGAGAGAGTCCTTTTGGTCGACGCCGACCTGCGTCAACCAAAAGTCGGCAAGTACCTCGGGATGGATCCATCGTCCGGCCTCAGCACGGTCCTGCGCCACGAGTGCGAGCCGGCCGACGCAATCAGCCCTTGGAAAGAAGGACGATTCGACGTCATGACGAGCGGGCCGGTACCCGACAACCCGGGCGAGCTACTGGGTTCCATGGGTCTGGTGCTTGCCGAAGTCGAGAGTCGATATGACCTAATACTGATCGACTCACCAGCGTTGCTGGCGGTGGCCGATGCCAGTGTGCTCGCCTATTTGTGCGACGCGGCATTGCTCGTGGTGAGGCAGGGACGCACAACTGATTCGAAAGTCACAGCCGCCCTCGCTGCATTGCGAGCGGTATCGGCAAACACGCTCGGCTGCGTATTCGTGATGCCCCGGCGAAGGCGCGAAAACGGCCAACCGCGAACTGATTTCTATCCTGGGCGACGAGACACCGCGCATGGCGAGGCCAGTGATTCGAGCGAAGACGAGTACGACGACTACGAACGAGGCGCCCACCGGCCAGACAGTGCCCGGCGGTCGCAGTCGCTGACCGATCCCCACGCGCCGGCATCTGACGGCGGTCGATCGACAGGCGGCTAGATGAGAATCGCTCATATCGGCCCCGCGGTGCTGCCTGTGGGGTACTCGTTCGGTGGTGCGGTCGAGCGGCGGATGCTCGAATTGGCCGCAGCACAACTACATCGCGGTGACGACGTCCTGCTTGTGTCCCTCGCCGCAAAGCCGAACGAGGTGCGCGCGGCCGGAGCCGCTCAACAAGTACCCATTCTCGACGTCGCATGTCGAACGCGACGCCCGCTGCGCGACATCGAGTTGCTGACCAGGGCCCGCCCCGGAATCAGCGACTTCGCCCCCGACATCATTCACGTCCACAACAGTCCCGCGGCGGCACTATGCCTGGCCGGGCTCCCGGCCCCGAAGGTCCTCACCTTCGATTTCTTCCGGTATCGAGGCTCCGAACATCCACTCGCGAAGGCCGCCTACCGGCGGGCGCTGAAGTCATTCGACAGGCTCATGCCAGTCTCGGATTTCTGCGCCCGCGAAGCTGCCGAATTCTGGTCCCTCCCTCTGGCAGACTTCCGCGTACTTCCCAACGGGGTCAACGTCGAGCAGTTCAGCCCCGACGAATCGCGACGCGAAGCCGCTCGGCAACGGTACGCGCTGGATACGCACCTGGTGATCGGATACGTCGGCCGCGTGTGCACGCAAAAGGGTTCCGACACCCTGGCCGAGGCGTTCCGGACGGTGAAGGCAGCGCATCCCTCCGCCGCCCTGCTCGTCGCGGGTCCGGCCGACATCTTCGGCCAGACGCGAGGGACCCCGCTGACCGATCAGATCGAGGAGCTGGGCGGGCGCTGGCTCGGTGCGGTACCTGAGGACGAGGTTGCCGACGTGTTTCGCTCACTCGATATCTGCGCCATGCCGACCCGCCAGGACGAGATGTTCGGCATGGCGGCCGCAGAGGCGCTGGCATCCGGGACGCCCGTCGTGTGCTCCAACCTCGGTGGCCTGCCGGAGGTGGTCTCGCCGTCGGCCGGCGTCCTTGTGCGGCCGGGCGACGCGGAGGCGCTGGCCGACGAGCTGATCGCCCTGTGCGACGACCGCGCCGCATTGGCGAGGTTGGCTGCGGCGGCGCCGGGCGAGGCCAGCAAGTTCACCTGGATCGCCATCGCCGACCGGGCCGAGACGCTGTATCGCGAGGTACTGAGGCAATGAACTGCGAAGAGTGCTCCATGTGACGCGCCCCTGGACGGCCGTCCTGTCCTGGCCGCTGCGCGATATGACGCTACGCACCGCGTTGCGAAGTGGCAGCTGGGCGCTTGCCGGCACAGCCGTCGGCCGTGTCGCGCACGTCGCTGCGCTGCTGCTCGCGGCCAACCGGTTGGGCAGCGCGCAGTTCGGCGGACTGTCACTGGCGTTGTCGACCGCATTGGTCGTCACCTCGGTAAGTGCCCTCGGGTTACCGGTTGCGGTCCAGAAGCTGGTTGCCGAGGCGCGCGACGTCGATCCTGTTCGCCGGGACCGGTTGATCGATTTGGCGCTCGGGCTGACAGCATCCGTTGGTTTCCTCACCATGATCGGCGGTGCGCTGACCAGTGTTTGGGTGGCGGATCGGATATTGAACCAGCCGGCTGTCGGGCCGCTGGTGGCCGTGGCATCGATATTCATCCTCACCACACCGATGGTGGAGGTGCTCGCCGCGGTGTTGGCCGCGCTGGAGAGGTTCGACATGGTCGGACTCTTCCGAGCCGTTTACGGATGCCTCTGCGGCGCGGTGCTGGTCATCGTTCTGCTCAGCGCACCCGGCGCCAAGGAGGCGCTTTGGGGGTTGTCTGGTGCCGAGGCGCTGACGTGCGTGTTCGGACTCCGTCTGCTCAGATCGGCCCGCGGTCCCCGGTCAATTGGCCGCTACCGCAGCGTGGTCCGCCTGGCTGAGGCCAAGTCGCTGCTGCGGATCTCGGGACCGGCATTGATCGCCGGAGTCTCACTGCAACCGTCGTTGTGGCTCGGCCAAGTGCTACTCGGCAGGCAATCAGGCGGTCTTGAGCACATCGGTACCTTCGCCGTGGCCATGCGATGGCACTCAATCGCTCTCTTTGTGCCGGCGACCATGGGTTCTGTCCTGCTACCGATGCTCGGCCGGTTGCGGGCCACGGGCCGCGACTTGGACGCTCGCGCGTTGTTCGTCCGGTACGGCGTGCTGACGGCGGTGTTCTCGACGACGACAGGCCTTGGTCTCATCGCATTTGCCGGCCCGATCATGGGTCTGCAAGGGGCCGAGTACTCCCGGGCGTCAATGGTGCTCGTCATACTCGCCGTCGCCACCGTGCCGGTGGCGCTGAACAACGTTCTCGGCAGCCGCGCTCTGGCCGAAGGGCGGGTGGCGATCTGGATGTGGAGCGATCTCGCACTCGCGGCGGCGCTCGCCGGCGGTGCAATCGCGCTGGTACCCGCACTGAACGACGTCGGCCTGGCGGCGGCATATCTCACCGCGTACGTCGTGAGTTGTCTGGTCCTGCTGCCCATTGCACTGGCGGCTCGGGCGTCGAAAGAGGAACCGACGTGACCACCGCGCGGACCGCAGCGGTCCGTCGTCAGCCAAGTGTCTGGCCAGTCGTCGTGACCGTCGGCGCGGCGGCGGTCCTGTGGGCGGTGTCCCTTCAGAAAGAGGGCTACGCCACCAGATACCCCGCTGTGCCAATAGCTTTCGCAGCTTTCCTCAGCATTCAGCTGCTGGTTCCGCGGGTCCGATGGAACAGTGACCGGGTCCTCGGGCCGGGCAATGTCGCCGCGCTGCTCTTTTTCCTCCAGCTCGTGGTCATCCCAACGCTGTTCGTGCTTTCCGGCCCGATTCTCGGCACGCTCCGATTCCGTCCGTCGGACAACTACATCAACCACGCCTTGCTGCTACAGGTAGGGGCATACGCGTGCTACACCGTTGGGTACGTGGCCTGGGCGAAACCTGCCCGGCCAAAACCCTTTTTGCTCGAACCGCGATTCACCACCGGAGTCGCCTTCTACTTCATTGCGTTCGGCGCGGTAGGGGTTGCACTGGCATTCGGGTCCATCGGCGCATTGGTCGCCTACTTCAGCGGACAAGCCACCATCCTCACCGACCCGGAACCGACCACGGCGAGCAGCTTCGCCGCGCAGTTCCTGCGCCCATTTCTGGCGTACGGAGTGATCGTTCTGTGGGCGTTGCGGGTCGCGCGCCGGCAGCCGGGTGCGCGCCTGCAACCAATGGAAGCGGGCCTCATCGTCGTCGCCATCGCCGCTTCAGCGATCTACGACTACAACCGCGCCTCCGCAGCCATTCCGCTACTGGCCCTCGTCACGGCCTACAGCCGCTTTGGACGGCGGCTGTCGCCGATTCGCATTGTTGCGTTACTTGGGGCCGTCGCCTTCGCCGGTTTCTTGTTCGGGGGATACCGGGACATCTACCAGGGCACCCGGGGCGGGGCCATCAGCGAATCCGCCGCGGGGTTGGACCATCCCCGTCCGACATTCGCCGACTATTTGCAGAGTTATGGAAACGGCCCACAGTTCTGGGCCGTCATAGTCCAGGAAGTTGACCGGACCGGAACGCGTCAGAGCGATTCCGTCGTCAGTTCCGCAATGTATCCCGTTCCAGAGCTCGGGAAGGCCTTCCGAAATGACAGCGCGCCCATCGAGTACAACGCGCTGATCTACGGAGAGCCCGAGATCATCGACCAGATCCTGGGATTCGGCGCGGAACTTTACTGGAACTATGGCAGTGCCGGGATTGTCGTCGGCTACTTCCTGCTCGGTTTGGCAGTACGCAGATTCGACGACGGCCTCGAGGCGGCGCCCGATGCGCTGGCGGCTTACAACTGGTCGTATTGCGGCACCTGGGTGGCGTTGATGGTCATCAATTCGATCTCGATTCTCTCGCAGATCGTCGTCTATTTTTTCTGGCCGATATTCGCAATGTCCGCCATCGGGTACCTGGCCCGTTCCCACCTGTTGGCCCGTTCGCAGCCAGTGGAAGCCCTGCCATGAGGCGCCTCCAGGCAGCCCGCGTGACCGGGAGATGACGGCATCATGGAACCCGCGATCAGCATCGTCATGCCGGTCCGAAACGTGCAGGGCACCCTGGACCCGGCAATTCGCTCGATATTGGCGCAGACCTGCACAGCGTGGGAACTCGTTGTCCTGGACGACGGGTCCACCGATGGCACCGCGCAGCGGCTGCGGGAATTTGCCGATCTCGACGATCGGATCCGGCCCTTCATCGACGGCCGACCGCTCGGACTTCCGACTCGACTGAACGAAGGCGTGCGGCACAGCCACGCGCCCATCATCGCGCGGATGGACGGCGACGACGTCTGTTATCCCCACCGGCTCGAGACCCAGCTCGCTTTCCTGCATGAAAATCCGGAGGTCGACGTCGTGGGAGCGGGAATGATGGTGTTCACCTCTGACGGCACGCCCCGTGGTCCGCGTTCTCGGGCGGGCGGGCATGAGGAGCTCACCGCGCGCCCGCTCCGCAGCGAGATCGGCTTGGCGCACCCCACCTGGATGGGACGACGTTCATGGTTTCTGCGGTTTCCGTACGACCCGCACGCTCATCGCTGTGAGGACTGGGAGGTCCTTCTGCGCGCACACACGTCGAGCCGCTACGCAAGCCTGCCCAACGTGCTGCTCGGGTACCGGGAAGATCGGATCAAGCTGCGTGGCAGCGTCGAGGCGCGGCAGCACCAGATGCTCTTCCTGCTGCGCTACGGAGCTCGACATCGCCAGGTGATGTCCAGTTTGATCGGGTCGGCCGGCCAGCTGGGCAGGGCTGCTCGCGACACCCTGGCGGTGCTGGCACGGCGGCAAGATCTCGTGCTCGACCGTCGCAACCGGGTCGCATCCCCGTCCGAGATCGCCACCTGGGCCGCGCTATGGGCGGAGTTGACTGCGCCATGAAGCCAGGCGCCTGGGTAACGCGGCTGCTCGCGATCGCCCTCGCCGTCGGAATTACCGCATGTGACTCCGTTCCGCTACCGGGGTCGCCATCCCACGAATCCGCACAGCCGGATCCAGCATCCGGATCCGGACAGCTGAACCCTGCATCTGAAGCGGGCGATTTCGCCCTCCTGACCGAGGTATACAGCCAGGGCGGAAAACTCCTCAACCAACGACTGCATGACCGACTGGCCAATGGCGCCAGCCTGCATCCAGTCCTTGATGAGCAAGACCGCAGCGCCGTGGCGGGCACCGGCCGGCCATTCGTCTACTTCGCCATTCCCCCAGAAGCGAATGTGGCAGCCTGCTACCCGGCGTCGACCGATCCGGATGCCGCCACGACGCTCGCAAAGCTCGGGGTCACAGCGCAGTCTTCGGCCTGGCGTCTCGGCATGCCGGAGTTCGACCAAGCCGGAGGATGTTGGGCGCAGGACCGCCCGAACGTCGAGGGCATGCCCGACGAGCAGGCGTATACGACGTGGTCGCGGTACTACCTCGACGCGAAAGCCCTTCGGCCCTATCTTGCGCAGTCCGCCCAGCAACGCGGATACAAGTGGATGTCGGTGTGCGTCTACACGTTCTGCCCTCAGTACGCATACGACCTCGGCTCCGATGCCGTACTCCTTGAACGCAACAACGATGAGGTCAGTGGGATGAGTCCTGGACTCGCCATGGTCCGAGGTGCGGCCGGGCAGCATCACGACCGCCAATGGGGGATCGAAATTTCGACGTACCGCTACTGGAACGACGGTCCCACCGTGTTCGACGCCACTGGCCGGCTCGTCACCGGCTGGTCACCGTCGATGGTCCGGCGGAACATGTATGCGGCGTATATGGCCGGCGCCGACGTGGTGCTGAACGAGGCCTCCGACTATTACTCCAAAGCGCCGCCGCACAACCTCAATCCCCTGGGCGTGGCCGTAAGCGATTTTGCCGATTTCAGTCTGCATCGGCATCCGGCGCGGGGAGCCCCCGAGGTGCCAATCGCCATCTTGCAGGACCACTTTTCCGGGTACGAGCCGCAATTCGGCGAATTCGACCAGGACCCACTCAAGTGGTATCGCCAAAACCCCTACACGCCCGGTGACCGCATGCTGAGCAGCCTGTTCGACGTGGCGTATCCGGGCCATCAATCGTGGGGAACGATAGTGCCGAACGCCCCGTGGCGGATGGGCAGCGCCGATGGGCCGGTGGATGTCGACGCCACTCAAGCCGCGTACCGCCGTGCGCTGGCTACTGGAAACCCGGACCCGCGGAGCTGGGAACCCATGGGGAACACCCGGTGGGGTGAGTCGCTCGATGTGATTACCGATCACGCCAGGCTGGACACCCTGCTCCGATACCGGATCGTGGTTCTCGCGGGCAGCGGGCCGATCTCTGCAGGCCTGCTGACAGATCTGCGGGAGTATGTGCGGCGCGGCGGGACCGTCGTTGCCACCACCGGCCAACTCAAGCCGGGTCTCGACGCACTGACCGATACGAGGATTTCCGCGGACCACGGTGAGGCGGATTCTGTCAGGTGGTCGGACGGCACGGTTGTTGCGGAGAAGACGTTCGGCTACTCCCGCATCACCCCGGGGAAGGACACCGATGTCGTCGCCGCAACGGCCGACGGTGATCCGCTCATCATCCGCCGCAAGATCGGCGCCGGCTCGGTATATCTGACGGCGGCAATGCTCGACGACACGGGCCAAGGCGGCCTGCTCGCTGCATACCAGCGGCTCCTCGACGAGCTGTACAACTCTGTCGCGACGGTAACCGTCGACGGCCCGCCGCTGCAGTACCTCGTCAGCACAGTCGGCACAAGCACTGTGGTGACCTTGATCAACACCGATCTTGGGGGCGCGGAGTGGCACGGCCGGTTGCGCTTCCGGAACAACGCGAAGTTCGCGTCCGCGTCGGAATGGACCACGGACACACCCGTGCCGAGCTCAGTCGCTGCAGGTGGGGAGGTGGTCGTCGATGCGACCGTTCCCCCATTTGGCGTCCACGTGTACGCGATGCAACCGCGGAAGTAATTCAGGACATCCCGACGAGCCGCGGTAGGTCACGCTCGAGCAGACCGCGGCCGGTGAGCCGGTCACCTACGGTTCGCAGGGCCAGGCGCGCTGCGGCGTTGGCCGGCCCGTAGCGGATGCGACGCCGAGCCGGTGTTTCTCCAGCGGCGAGCAGACCGCGGTACAGCTGAAGGTGGCGCTCGACCATGGTGGCCACGCCAAACCGCTGGACGGCAGCCGCATGGATCGCCGCATGGTCGATTCGGTTCGCGCGCAATTCGAGAATCGTTGACCGCAGCGCGGTGGCCAGCCGGTCGACGTCATCAGTCGGGACAAGTCGCCCGTACTCCCCGACCTGTTCCGGGATACCGCCGACAGCCGAAGCCACGACCGGCAGTCCGCTCAGCATCGCCTCGCTGATCACACTCGGCAGTGCCTCTGACCGGCTCGGGAGCACGAACAGATCCACCTGCCGATACAGATCCGCCAATTGGGCCGCAGAACGGATCCCGAGGAACTGCACGCGGTCGCCCAGGTTCAGGTCCGCGGCCAGCGCTCGGAAAGTGGCCTCCAAGGTCGCGTCCTGGTAGACCAGCAGCAGTTCGACATCCTCGACCTGCGCCAGCGCTCGCAGGAGGACATCCACTCCTTTGAGCTCGATGAGCTGTCCGACATAAAGAAGGCGAGCACGTCGCGTCGGCCCGAGGACCGGATGCTGGTCGGCTGGAAAGAATATCTGTGCAGGGATGCCGTTCGGGATCACGTGCATCTTTGCCGGCGAGCAGTCGAGGTGCAGCCGGAGAGTCTCGCGCTCGATCGCGCTGAGGGTGACGACGGCGTCGGCCCTGGCCGCGATCATCTGGGTGGCGCGAATCCTGGCCCGCAGCCGGTCTCCATGGCGTGCCGGGTCGAGCAGCGCGGGGTCGTGGTGCGGGGTATAGACAAATCGCGCGCCGGTTGCCGCGGTGGCCATCCAGAGCGCGGCCCGCCCCAGGTGATGGACGTGAACGACCTGGTATCTCTCGCTCGGCACAAACGAGCGATGACCAACCGTCGTTACGTGGACGCCCCGTGCGGCAAGTCCCTCCGCCAGGACCGTCTCGGGCGTCGATCTGCGCCGGGAATCCTCGGGTCGGTCAAAGGTGCCCCCGACGACACAGACGTGGAGCTCAGACATGGGCACGGCCCTCCGGGCCCAACCCCACAGTCAGTCCCAGGTCATCGAACTCCTCGTAGCCCCGCGTCTCCGGGCGCTTGAAAGGTTCGACGAGCGTCAGGAACAAGATGCGCAGATCGAGCCGGAACGACCACTCATCCACATAGCGCACATCGAGGTCGAGCTTTTCCGAATAAGCCACTGACTTCCGGCCGCTCACCTGTGCCAAGCCCGTGATTCCCGGCCGGACATCGTGCCGGCGAGCATGGCGAGGCGAGTATCTGCCGAGGTACTCCACAAGCAAGGGGCGGGGGCCGACAAGGCTCATCCGCCCACTGACGACATTGATCAGCTGAGGCAGTTCATCGAGGCTTGTCCGCCGGAGGAGCTTCCCGATCCGAGTCGACCGCAAATCGTCTGTGGTCCAAGGGTTCTCACCAGGTGAGGGTGGACGCATGGTCCGAAACTTGTACATCGTGAAGATCTGTTCGTGCCGTCCTGGCCGTTGCTGCCGGAAAATGACGGGAGCACCGGAGGTGTACCGGATCAGTACCGCGACAGTCGCGAGCACCGGCGAGAAGACGATGAGCAGCGCGGACGCCGCCAACAGGTCAAAGGCTCGCTTCAACACTGAGCCCGGAGCGCGATCAGGCCGCATGATTCACCCCTCCCCGGCCCCGACGCGCAGAAAGGAACGATCGGATGACGGTGTGGACCCGATCGATCTGGTCGGAAGAAAGTGCGGATCCGCTCGGCAGAGCAATGCCGGTCGCAAACAGCCGATCAGCGTCTCCACGAAGGAACGACCGAGCGCCGGCGAATACGGGCTGTTGGTGCATGGGCTTCCACAGCGGACGGTTCTCGATGTCCGCGACAGTCAACGCGGCCGAGAGTTCTTCCGGCTTCCACTCCGCTGCAATCGAATCCACGAGAATGGCGGTCAGCCAGCAATTGTCCTCGACGTCGTCGTCGCCCTGGAAGATCTGCACACCATCGACATCGGAGAAGACCTCGCGGTAGCCCTCTCGTATCTGCCTGCGGCGCACGAGCATCGCTTGCAGCCGTTCCAATTGTGCGATGCCCAGTGCGGCCAGAATGTTGCTCAACCGGTAGTTGTAACCGATTTCGGTGTGTTCGTAGTGCGCAACGGGTTCCCTCGCCTGTGTACTGAGATACCTCGCTCTCTCAGCCAACCGCTCATCATCAGTGAGCAGCGCTCCCCCGCCGCTGGTCGAAATCACCTTGTTGCCATTGAAACTCAGCACCGCAGCCATGCCGAACGAGCCGGCGGGCCTGCCGACGTGACCGGCACCGAGAGCCTCCGCGGCATCGGAAAGCAGTGGTAATCCCGCACTTTCGCAGATGATCTCGATCTGGCTGTAGTCCGCGCAGCGGCCCAGCAAATCCACTGCGATCACTGCCGCGACATGGCGACCTTCGCGCGCCAGTGACCGCAGCGCGCCCTCAAGGAGTGCTGGATCAAGGTTTCCAGAGTTCGGCTCGCAATCCACGAATACCGGTGTGGCCCCGGTGTATACGACGGCGTTCGCGGTGGCGGCGAAGGTCATGGTGGGAACGATGACCACGTCTTCCGGCCCGACACCCAGCCCGAGCAGCGCCAGATGTAATGCCGCGGTGCCGGAGCTGAGAGCCACCGCGTATCGACGCGCGCATTGATGGGCCAGCGCTTCTTCGAAGCTGTCCACCATCGGGCCCGCCGGCGCAACCCATCCTGAGCGCAGGGTGGCAACACACCATTCCTCTTCCCGAGGACCGACATCGGGAGCGGACAGGTAAATACGAGTCATGACGCCGCGTACTGGTGCGCGTCGGCCGCCACGCCGACGAGTCGGAGTTCGGGCGGTGCAGGGCGCGACGTCAGTTCGACAGGCGCCGCAGCGCTCACCCGCCCTTCAGACGCCAGCCATCGCAGCGCAGCCGCATGGTCGGCGAAGCGGACCATGCTCGCCTCGCCGTCAAGCAAGGCAAGTGGAGGCACACTCACGTGGGAAATGAGTGGGTGCGCCGGGCGGTGGTCACGGATTTCGTCCGCGCCGAACAGTTCCTCATGCAGCTTCTCGCCTGCGCGCATCCCCGTCCAGACGATATCGACATCGGTGCGCTGTGCCCGACAAATCAGCAGCCGGGCAACGTCGGCAATTCTGACCGGCTCCCCCATATCCAGTACCAAGGCTTCGCCGCCTTTGCCAATGGCGGCCGCTTGCAACACCAATTGGCAGGCCTCAGGGATCGTCATGAAGAAGCGGGTGACCTCGGGGTGCGTGACCGTGACGGGACCGCCTTCTTCGATCTGCCGGGCGAACGCCTCCAGGACGGAGCCGCGGGACCCAAGCACGTTGCCGAACCGAACGCTGAGATATCTACCGTCCCCGCGACTCGCGACCGATGCGGTGAGACGTTCGGTCACTCGTTTACTGAACCCGAGGACGCTGATCGGATTCGCCGCCTTGTCTGTGGAGATGTTGACGAACGTACCCACCCGCGCTTCGCGCGCCGCGCACAGAACGTTCCAGGTGCCGACAACGTTGGTCATCCACGCCTCAAGCGGATACTTCTCCAGCAGGGGAAGGTGTTTGAGCGCCGCTGCGTGAATCACTACCTCAGGCCGGTATGCCTCGAATACCCGCCGCATAGCGAGCGGATCGCGGATGTCGGCCAAGACGGTGTCGTCGTTGTCGAGCATCGCGCGGCCGTAGATCGACAGTTGCGTAGCGTGCAGCGCCGATTCGTCACGGTCGAGCATGGTCAGTGTCGCGGGGCCGAGCCGATGGATCTGGCGGCACAGTTCAGAGCCGATGGAGCCACCCGCGCCGGTAACCAAGACGCGGCGCCCGATGATTTGGGCGGTAATCGCCTCCTGATCCAAGTGAGCTGGCGGCCGGCCGAGGAGATCGTTGAGTTTGAGGTCCCGCACGTCGCCGGTAGGCCGCGCGCTGCGGATCAATTCCGCGACCGGTGGCACGATCAGCGCTCCAATGCCCAGCAGTGCAGCTTGCGAAGAGACGTCCCTGATCAGTTCGGCATCCGGATCAGCGATGGCAATGACCACTGCATCAGCTTCGAAACGCGTTACAACACAGGCTAAATCACGTCGCGTCCCGCGCACCTGTACGCCGGCGACATGCAGGTGCCGCTTGGCTGGGTCATCATCGAGCAAGGCCACGGGCTCGAACGGCATGCGCTCATCGAGCTGCATCTGTCGCGCCAAATTCTGGCCGATACGGCCTGCACCCAGGATGACGACCTTACGGCGGTCCGCGGCGTTCTTCCGCTGCCGCCCCGCCAAGGTACGACCGAGCCATCTAGCCGCCAGCATGCCGCCCAGCGTGAATGCCGCCGAGAGGACCGGCACGCCGCGCGGCACCGGATGGGACGCGGCAACGCTGACGAATACCAGCAGCAACGCGGACGAGACCCCGGCGACCATCGCCAACGCCGTGCATTCGTCGAAACTCGCCACGATGTATCGGTGTCGATAGATGCCTTTGGCGCTACCGGCCGCAGCGACCAGTGCAGCGGCAGCTGCCGCAACTATCAGCGTGGAACCAAATTTCATGAGGTCTGGTTCGAAATCGAATCGCGCCCACGTCGCAATCCATACCGCAGTAAATCCGATGACGACATCGACCACCCACCACGGTGATATGGATATCGCTTGTACCGTTTCCCTCGGGAAACGATTCGCGAGCATCGCAGCGGCTGACTTTCGAACCGAGAATGCAGGAATGTTGTACATAACCGAGTGGCCCAACATAGTGAATCCCCTCAGGGAAATAGCAAGCTTTCAGAACGCCCTGAATACCTTCGGCGATCAGCCAGGTAAGGGCCACAGATGGTGACTACATGGATTTATCTAAATATGACGGCACACTCCGGGAGTGGTACTGCCGCGCACTGCGGACAGCACAACCGTCGACCACGGAGCGGTGGCGCACGTCGACGCCAGGCCACCGACCCGGTGCTAAACATGGCCGACTCGCTTCATGCGCAATTTGACCGACGCAGGCAACGTCTTACTTACGATCTTTCTGATCGGGCTGCGATTGAAGTTATACGTAATGTAATTCAACGGGATGCTAACCGGAATTCCGGTTTCAGCCCCGGAAGCCCGAGCCGCAACGCGATAGAAGGACTCGTACGACGGCCACACATAGTCGACCATCCAGGTCCAACAGTCATTCTTCAGATATTGGTTTCGCAAGGCATGTGCCAGCGCCCTGTTCGTCTTGTACACCAGAGGATTCCCCTCCAGCGAATGTGCGGACCTCGACATCAGCTTGGCACTCCGGTCACTGACGTAGCCGTCCACATAGAGATCAAATCCAAGTTTTTCCTTCAGCTCGGTCAGCACTCGAAAAACCTGGACATGCTCTTCATTGCCGTACTCGCCCCACGGATTGTGGGTGACGACCACACGCTCCTGTTGCAATTCCACCGCTAGCAGCTGTAACAGTTCCTCTGCGTTCTTCTCATAAAGCGGACATTTTCGCCGCGGTAATTGCAATCCGCAATCAGCCTCTCTGGGCTTATTCCAGTTGGAGGCCTCGAACGCATCGGACTGTCGCAATCTCAAAAACCGGACTTTGCTCAACGGATACGTGTCCATCATTACGGCTCGACCGTCGTCCCAGCTCTCCGTTGACGTCGCGGATGCGCCGAAGCACACCACAACACGCTTACACTGACGCAATATTGAGCTGAACCAAAGTATTTCATCGTCGGGATGAGCGACGACCATGACCGCATTTTGCATTTCCATCATCGAGCAACCTCGCAGTTCCTCAAACGGGCCGGGTGCCTCGGACATGTTCGTCGGGTCCAAAACCCACGGTCGATGGCGGGTTCGGTTGTGCTGCAACATCTGGGCGGTGATCATTCTTTATCGCATACTCGAAATTTGAACAAGACGTTGAGGAAAACTCGAGCGGAGCTTGAGGAGAATCGCGACATCGATGGCAATGAGAATTGCAAACGCAGCCAGGTACGCACCGACCGACAGGGCGATCACCTCTATCATCATTTCGACCATGGCGACCCCAATTCCCTTCCTACGCAGACGATCTCACACGCAGACGAGTTCGCTGTACAGATAATCGATCTGCCCCGGTTCCAAGCTGGAACTGCGGTACATTTTCGGCCAGCTGTTGAGCCCGAAGGACAACCGCGGTGCACGTTCGATGATTCGCAACTCGGCCAGGGTTGCCACCAGCCCACACCGAATCAGTAAATGGCGAGTCAGCGGAATCAACGCGCGATGGAACAGATCAGCATTGCTGACGTGAAGGATGTTGGCGAGCGCCGGCCAAGCCTTCCGGTAGATGACGTAGCAGGACTTTCCACCTCGGATCAGTACGAGGTGATGCGCTGCGAGCGCCTGCGCATGGTCGCGGTAAAGCTCCAATTCGGCTCCGGTGAGCGTACTTTCGATAACTTCCGGGTCGGCACTGATTTTCGTTCGGCCCAGAGTCGGCCACGGCAGGTTGGGGATCAGGACGGCGGACGTGTCGAAAAACCCGAACTTGAGCCAGGCAAGAATTTCCTGCGATCCGACAGTGGGCGACAGGACGGTGAAGTGGTAATCCTTTTGCGCCAAAAGCGCATTGACCAGCAGGATGCTGCGCGACCGGTAGTTCGGCAGCACGCACCACGATCCCATGTTGCAGAATCGCTCGACCCGTCCCATCACCAGCCGCTCGGAGTAGAGGGCCAATAGCGTGCCGACGACGGCCTGTCCGTCGCGCAGCATGAATCCGTGATTGGGCACTTCAACCGCGCCTAACGCCGCCGAGCATGCTTGGCTCCACGAGACGTCGGGATCGTGATGGGTGTGCAGAAAGTCCGCCACTGCAGCCACATCCGTGTCTCTGATAGGAGCGAGTTCGACGCTCATCGCCAGACCGGCCCGGTGTGCGCGGCAAGGGCCGCGGCGATACCCTCCACACCGCCCATTCCGACGGCGGACACTGTTGTGCCACAGGAATGTTGGCAGCTCTTTCGCCACCAGTCCTGTCCCGACGCCGGCAGACTGCCGATCGGGTCGTAGAACGGGTAGACGTCGTTCGACACATCGAGGTCGGACGAATCCAAACCGGTGCGGTAATTCTTGTTCCAGTACGAGATGCCACGAGTGCGGTCGTAACGCACCACCTGATGGACCCATCGCTTCCCGACATAGGGGACATCGCAGACGATTCGCGGCGTCGCAAAGCCGGGCAGATAACCCATGATCGCCAGCTGCAGCTCTTGCGCCTCCCACAGTGCAGTCCGCCAATGTTCAGCGTTGGGGATCATGTCGCACATGTAGAAGTAGTACGGCAGGATGTTGGCTTCACCCTGGAGCGCGAAACACAGGTCGAGCAGGTCGCCCGCGGTGGCGTTCACCCCACGCATCAGCACGCCCTGGTTTCGTACGTCTCGTAGTCCGGCGTCGAGCAGGGCGCGCGCCGCTGCCGCGACCAATGGCGTCACCGACTGCACGTGATTGATGTGTGTGTGCAACGCCAGGTTGACCCCGCGACTTGCCGCGAGGTGCGCCAACCGGCTGACGCCTTCGACGACCTTCGGTTGCAGCCAGTGCTGGGGCAGGGCAGCCAGTGCCTTTGTCGCCAAACGGATATCGCGGATGGTATCGATGGCGAGCAATTGCGTGACAAACGCTTCCAGCCGCGGCCACGGCACATTCGCCACGTCACCACCGGACACGACGACGTCACGCACGGCCGGCGTGGCACGGAGGTACTCCAGGATTCGGGTCTGACGGTCGACTGGCTGCAGTGACAACCTGGACTTGGCGACCGTCGGGGTGGAATTGCCCACCAGATCCATCCGGGTGCAGTGCCCGCAGTATTGCGGACACGTGGCGAGCAGCTCTGCGAGTACCTTGGTCGGGTATCGGTGGGTCAATCCTTCGACCACCCACATATCGCTCTCGTGCAACGAATCTCGCTCGGCGAACGGGTGTGAGCACCACGCCGGGTCACGATCACTGAGCACCGGCAGCATGTAGCGACGGATCGGGTCGGTGTAGAAGGCCGCAGTGAGCCCGTGGTGATCCGGCACGCAGTGCGGAGCCATGGTGTTGAGCATCTGCGGCGGCAGCAACATCGACATGGTGGCCCGTTGCTGTTGATCGACCACCAGGTCTTCATAGAACAGGTCGTCGAGCAGGTCCCCCGTTACCGCATACAGCTGCTTGACGTTCTTGATCGAGTGCGCGCGCTGCCACTGCGGGTCACGCCACTGCGCATCGGTGACGGTCGCCCAACCCGGGTAACGCCGCCAATCGGGCTCGGACAACGGTTGACGCACATACGAATACGGTTGATCCGCCGCCGCGGTGAATCCGATGTCTGTGGGTTCGGCGACTAAGCGCATGTCAGCCCCGCCCGTCCCGCCACGGCGAGAACCTTGTCGAACAGCCCGTCCGGTGTGGGCTGATCGAGGAAGTCCTCGAAGGACAACTCGGTGCCGAAATCCCTTGCGATCGCACTGAGTACGCGGGTGGCCAACAAGGAATCACCGCCCAGTTCGAAAAAGTCTGAGTAGGTATCCACCGCAGGTGTGTTCAGGACTCGCTGGAATATCCGGATGATGTGCTCGGTGTTCACTGATCAGCTCCCTTACCGTCGTGCTCCATTGCCGCACGGCGCGTCGCCGCCCGATCAACTTTTCCGCTGGTCGTATAAGCCAGCGCGGTAATGAATTTCACGCGCGATGGCACGAACTGGCGCGGTAGTCGCTCCGCTAGGTGCCGTTTGAGTTCGCCCGATGTGACCGGCTTGGCAGCCACGACATATGCGACGAGCGCAGTCCGAGCCAGTAACCGCTCTCCGACCACGACAGCGCCGGCGACCGCCGGGTGGGCATTCAGCTGTGCCTCGACCTCGGCCGGATGTACCCGAACGCCAAGGACTTTCACCTGTTCGTCAACCCGACCATGGGCGTACAGCAGGCCGCTCCGACCACGGGTGACGATGTCGCCGGTGTGGAACCACCGCGTCGGCCCGTCACCGTGATCGCTGACGGAGAATCCTGCGGCGGTACGTTCCGGCAACCCAAGGTAGCCGGTGGCCAGCGACGCACCCGACACCAGCAGCTCACCGTCGTCGGTGACGTGATCGCGGATATGGGGCAATGGGCGCCCGAGGGGCGCCTCGACGTCTGCGGCTATGACGTCGGGTTCGGTCCCTGGGCCGCTGAGCTGCACCGCGTGCGTCACCATGGTGGTCTCGGTGCAGCCGTAGGTGTTGAGCAAGCGAACGTCTCCGAGATCGAGGCCCCGCCACTGTCGTAGCCGGGTCGGATCAACCCGCTCACCGCCGATCACCACCAGACGGACGCTGTCCGGCAGGGCTGTCCCCTCCTCGTGCAGGTACAGAACCAGTTCGTGCCAGAACGCCGTGGGTAGATCGAGCATGGTGACTGCTTGTTCGGCCAGCATGCGGACGAAGCGCGGGAAGGAACCGGAGTATGCGGCGTCGTCGAAGATCAATGTCGCGCCGGCGGTGAGCGCGGGCAAGATCTCCTCCAGACAGGTGTCCCAGCCGAGTGAAGCGAATTGCAGCACCCGATCATCCGGGGTGAGTGCGAAAAGCTGACGCAGCGCTCGCACCGTGGCGACCAGCGCGCCTCGCGAGACCATCACCGGCTTCGGCGCCCCGGTCGAGCCTGAGGTGCACAGCACATACGCCGGGGCCTCGGGCTGCCCGAATGGCTGCCAATGTTCCTGTGCCGCAGTCATTGCCCGGCAGTCGAGGGTCTCGATTGCCCCATCACCCGGTGCACCCGAATCGAGGTCCGCGGTGATCAATTGGTCCAGGCCCATCACCCCGGCCAACGCAAGTTTTCGGGCCGCAGGCAGTGCTGCGTCCATCGGACAATAGGTGGCGCCTGCCTCCATGACGGCAAGCAGATGTTCCACCACAGCCGGGGTGTGCGAGACCACTACGCCGACCAGAGCGGAGCGCCCGTCGCGGCGAGACCGGTACCGAACCGCGGCGCAGTCGACACGTGCGGCAAGTGCTCCATAGGTGATCGAGATGCCGTTGTGCACGACGGCGCTGTTCTGGTGCTGGACTCGAGCGACCGCGGCGAAGTCCGTCGCCACGTCACCGATGTCGGTGACGACGGTGTCGACATCGATAAGCCCCAAGGGGGGCAGCGTATCCGGCATTCCCTGAGCGTCAAGAAGCACGGCAGGTCTCCTGAATGGCTCGGCTGTCCCAACTGACTGGCAAGAATGTCGGTGCGGGATCGACAACGGTGCGCAGCCACTGCATGGTGCGGTGTATTCCGTCCATGAGGCCGACGCCGGGCTGCCATCCCAACGTTTCGTACGCGTGGGTCGCGTCCATGGCGATGGATTGCACATCATTTGTGCAGGCCGAAGCGACGTTCAGGGACCCCGGGTGGTCGTGCACCGACGAAATCATCTGGAGCACTTGCGCTACGGTCGCCGGTCGCCCGGATCGGATGCGGTACGTGCCGGTGATCTGCATGGGCGCCTCGGCAGCGCGCACAAATGCGTCTACGGCATCGTCGACGTAGACGAACTCGTGGACAGCGGTGGCTTCACCGTAGATCGTCACCGGACGACCCGAAATGACCGCGCTGCCGAAGGCGATTACCATGCCGGCCTCACCGTGCAGGTTCTGCCGTGGACCGTACACATTGGCCAGTGCGAGGCATATCGGCGCCAATCCGTACAGGCCCGCGTATGCCCCGAGATAGAACTCGCCGGCCAGCTTTGCCGCTGCGTGGGGTGAAACCGGGGCGACGGAATGACTTTCGTCCGTCGGCACATACCTCGAGCTACCCGAGGCCGCGTAGACGATCCGCCGCACGCCGGCCAGCCGGCTCGCCTCACAGACGTTGATGGTGCCCAGCACGTTGTTCCGTGCATCGAAGTTCGGATCTGCAACCGATGCGCTCAGATCCACATGTGCGGCGAGGTGGAAAATGATGTCCGGGTTGGCGCCTGCGAAGACGTCGACCAGTTCGGGTGCCTGAATGTCGAGATTTACCAACGTGAATCGATGTTTGCGGGTCTCGTTCGCGGCGAGAGCTTCCTGGAGATTGTCCGCAGAGCCAGCACTCATGTTGTCGATGCCGACCACTTGATGGCCGTCCGCGAGGAGACGGTCGACAAGTGTCGACCCGATGAACCCGGCGGCGCCGGTGACGAGTGCTCGCATTGAGATGAACCTCTCGTTTGGAGTTTGCCTACTGCCAGCCGTCCAACCTGAACCGGCTGGTATCGAATATCAATGCACAACAATCATTTTCGGATTCGATGGACACCATCGGGCGGCGGCCACCGGATCAATCCACTGTCACGGATTTGGCCAGATTGCGGGGTTTGTCCACATCCCGTCCCAAGGCGAGCGCGAGTTGTCGAGCCAGGATCTGCAGCGGTACCGCGGCCGCCAGAGGGCCCCATAGCGACATCAGGTCATCAACGACAGGCAGGGTGCTGCCCGGCCCACCGATACTGATGATTTGCCCACCGCGCGCCATGACCTCGGCGACGTTGCCGGCCAGTTTCCGATCCGCGTTCTCGATCACCACCACTGGCGTACTGGTACCGACAAGGGCCAGCGGTCCATGTTTGAGCTCACCGGCCGGATAGTGCTCAGCCCACTGGTACGTCAGCTCCTTGAGCTTCAAAGCGCCTTCGGCGGCGTAAGGAAGTCCAGCGCCCCTGGCGATGAAGATGAAGCCCGAAGCCGTCATCAGCCCGTCAACAAGCGAGGGCACAACACATTTGGCTGTCGTGCAGGCGGTGTCCAGTTGATCCGGAAGCCGCCGCAAGGCGTCGACGAGTTGGCCGGCGGCGGACTCCGAGAGTCTGCGTCGCGCAACCAGTGCCGAGATCATCACCGCGACACCGGCAACGATCTGACATACGAAGGTCTTCGTCGCCGCCACCCCGATCTCCGGACCGGCCGCGCACGTCACCACCGCCTCCGCTCGACGGGCCAGCGTGGAATGCGCGCTGTTGGTGATGGCGAGGACGGGCGGTTGCGAAAGCCCCCGCGACGCCAGGGCGTTAAGAACATCCGCCGTCTCTCCGGACTGGCTGAACGCGACAGTCAGAGTATGCGGTTCCAAAAGTGCGTCATCGGATTCGCTGCCAACCGTGGTCATGACAGGTAGCCCGCCAACGGTACGCAGGAAGTTGCCAACGACCGTCCCAGCATTCAGTGAAGTGCCGCAACCGATTACCTGCAGCCGGTCGAATGGCATCAAGCCGAGATCGCTCCACAGCTTGCCATCGGCGATCCCACCTCCGAGCTCGTCGAGCACCCTGGCCACCGCTTGCGGTTGCTCGTCGATCTCTTTGGCCATGTAGTCGGAATAGCCCGCCAACTCGACATCATTGCCGCGCATCAGGCACGGGGTCAGAGCCTGGGGCGCGACATCCGCCCCGTGATTGCGCCAGCGGCCACTGCCGCTGAGATCGACAACATCGCCGTCTTCGAGAACCCGGAACCGCTCCGTCCAGTCGGCGATCGCCGCGATGTCACTGGTCGCAAAATCGCCAAGTACAGTGTGCGCCACGAGGAGTGGCGAGTGATTGGCGGCTACCACCAGCTGACCGGTGGTTTGTTCCAACACCGCCAGCGCCCACGAACCTTCTACCGCAGCCAGAGCGTCCTCGACGGCATCGAGTAAATCTCCGCCGAATTGCAATTGCTCTTCCACCAGGTGGCAAATCACCTCGCTGTCGACAGCCGAGGTGAACAAGTGGCCTGAGGTTCGGAGCGCGCGCCGGAGTTTGTCGGCGTTCTCGATAATTCCGTTGTGCACCACACAAATACGACCCGTGCAGTCGACATGCGGGTGCGCGTTGCGTTCGGTGACCGTGCCATGGGTCGCCCACCGGGTATGACCGATACCCACTGAACCGAAAGCGGGCCCAGCCCACTCCCGAACGCGCTTGTCGAGAGCGCCGATTCGCCCGACGGTTCGCACCGTGGCGATATCACCTGTGACGGTCCGTACCGCGACACCGACCGAATCGTAACCGCGATACTCCAGTCGACGCAGTGCAGCGATCAAGTAGTCGATCGCCGGTTCACTTGTCCGACATGCGATCACACCGCACATGACCGATCTCCCTGCCACGTCGTCGCGCCGAAAGATCCACGTTGCAGGTGAGCGAGCGACCAGTTGCACCGGCGCGGCCTTACCCATGAACGAAATTCCGGAGTCTGCGCAGTGGACTTCCGGACGACCCACAAGAATCGCCACTGCAGCGGCGGCGATTCATCACCCGCAGTACCCCGCGTTCGCAGCGGCGACATGCGGTCCATCAAGAGAACAATTGCTGAGTGCAGCATCTTTGGCCTCACTATCGGCAGTGGCCTAACTATCGGCTAACTTTGACCGGACCGTATATAGACCCTCAGAGCCGAATTCGCACTGGACCCGCACTAGACCGACCTAGTTCCCCGGACCACGCGGACTAGCTCGGGTACCCGGTGCACATGCGCCCAGGCGGCGAACGCCCGCATGGCCTTCAGCATCATCGTCGTTGACGCCCGGAGCAACGGGCGACGGCTCGTAACATCCGGTGCCACAGGTCAGATCCATCACGCAGCATCCCAAGACTCAGGCATGTTCAGCGCGAGGGGCGCGGATAGCTCCCACTATGCGGCGCAAGACATTCGTACCGCGCCCATCTGACAGAAGCCGTGAATACCGACCCCACGGGTCCCGGCGCCCTGCCCTACGAGAACTAGCTCCGCTAGATCGAACAGGCGGTTACGAGCAAATAAAGTCAACGCCTCAAATCCCGGGCCAGCTACGAATCAAATTATTAGCCAGAGCGTCAATCTATGGCATCCTCTAACACCGCTGCCGCGACAAAGTTGAGGCAGAAAACGTGCGATCGGATCAATTAGAACACCGCGGCAAATTCAAATGGCCGGTGCAGCACCTGATTTGTTGAATGGTGGTGTTGTTCAATGCGTTGAAGTGGAGTAAAGATACCGAGCAGGACTTCGGTATTGCCTACAGCGATCTCACGCCCAGAGCGTCGGGTCGCTTGGATGGAGGCAAAGACCCACCAATGACGAACAAAACTGGCGCCGTGCCACGCGATGGCCGGCTCGACGTCGCTCGAGGCGTCGCGATTATCGCGATCGCTCTGGTCCACGTGGTGCGGGGGCTGACGGCGTCCGGCCGCCTCGACAGTGCGTATGCGGATGTCGTCGCGCGAAGCGTCGGCCTGTGGTGCCTGACCGTTTTCGCGTTCGTGGGCGGAACTTTCGTTCCCCGGGCCGTCCAGAGAGATGGGCTGCAGCCGTACCTCAAAGAGCGGATCGCCCGCATTGTCGTGGTGTATCTGATCTGGGAAGTCATCCAGGGAACTGTCCGCCTAATTGCCGGCGGCGACGCAAATCACCACCGTTCGATCGTTGAGACGTTCGACTTCTGGCGGCCGGACGTTCAACTGTGGTACCTGCCCTTCCTGGTCCTGGTCACCCTGTTCTTCGTCCCCATGCAGCCATGGCTTGCGAACCATGCGTCTTGGGCGTTGGCCATAGCTGCGGCCGTGAGCATCACCTATTGGGGCTTTGACGGTGGCTACATCGGTACGCAAGGTACTGGCTTGGTGGTGTTCTTCGTTGCGGGATTGGTCGCGGGCACAGCCAAGGTGCAGTCGGTGCTTGATCGTTTCGGGGCGGCCCAGGCGGCAGCCATCAGCGTTGTGCTACTCCCAGTGACCGGCTTCCTGTGCGCGCACACCACCGCGATCCTGCCGACCTATTTCTGGTTCCAGCACACCCCGACGCGGGTGGTGATCGGTATCGCACTCACGTTGGTGGCATCACCAGCGATCCTGCTGTTCGGACATGCCGCACGAAACTCTCGGTTTCTGTCGCTGTGCGGACGACGGTCGCTCGATATCTACCTCGCGCACATCGTGCTTTCCTCCGGCGCCAGAATCGTGCTGATCAAGTTGGGTGTGGTGAACCTGTGGGTGATCCTGACGCTGTCTTTCCTTGTCAGCATCGCTGGTTCCCTCCTGGTGTCGACAGCACTCCGCAGGGCCGGCCTCAGCTGGCTTTTCGACGGGCCGAACTGGTCCGCCAAGGTTGCGACAAAGCATCGACAACACGTACCGGATAGCACCGATCAGAAAGTTGGCGATCGCGGAGAAGTTGGGTAGGCCCTGGTCTACGGCATTCCCCTGCGACCGACAGCGTTCACCGGGGCTATCAGCGCGTCCAACTGACGGAACTCGCTTATCCAGGTATCAGGCAGATGATCTCCCTGTCCGCTGGTGCGCGTTTCACCGTGACCGTCTCCCACGCCGATCGTGGTCCAACCGAGGTTGTTGGGGGCCAGAAAATCCTTGGCCGGATTGTCTGCGACATAAAAGAATTCGCAGCCGGGGTTTCTGCTCATGATCTCGTTGAATCTGCGCGCGTCCGGTTTGTCTGCCCCGCCCCACTCCTCGGAAATATAGGCCTCGATACCGGTTAGGCCGAGTGCGGCGAGTTTCGCGCGCTGAGTGATGGACCGCCCATCGGTCAACACCGCGACGCCGGCACAGGCCTGTTTGAGTTTGTTCACCGTATCGACCGCGCCATCGGCCAAGGTGATTGCTGGCCGGTGCAGACGATAGGACCACAGAAAGGACTCTTTCGCCCGGGGGTGCAGACCCAAATACGCTGCGAGAGTGCCGAATACGTCAGGATCGCCGGCCTGGTGCCAGGTCATGAGCAGCAGCTCGACGTCGACGCCGAAGAGTTCCGCAACGAGGCCGGCGACATGCGTGAAGCCGGACCGTTGGTAATCCGATTCGGCGTAGAGGGTGTCGTCCAGGTCCATGACGACGAACACCGAAGCGTCAATCAGGTGCATGGACAAGAACTTTCGCGTCGTAGCGCAGCATAAGGAGATTGCGTTCCCACCCGTCGAATACGGGTATATCAGCGCCAAGGAGGTACTCGCGGATCAGCCACTCTGCGTAGTTCGCCCCTGCTGCCGCTGTCAACGGGTATCCGCCACCAAAACGGGGATTGATCTCCAAGCCGACGACCGCACCCGTCACGGGATTGCCGAACACCTGGACCGTGCAGCAACCCCGTACTCCGGCTAGCCTCTGCAACCGCGGCCAGAGGAACCGGTAGACGAAGCTGCCGTGAGTGATGCCCTTGCTGACCTCTCCGCTGCGAACTTCGAGTCTTTCGCGAGGTACCAGGCACTTCAGCTGCCCGCCGCGGTCGTAGTACGCGTCGGCGGTGTACTCATGAAAATCGCTGCCGATCAACTCCATGAACATCACTTTGGGGTCGCTGAGTTGACGGTCGGTGAGGTGGGCCGCGGAGTGCAGCACCTCCACGCCCACACTGCTGCTGCCGTCAAATGGCTTGCAAAAGCACGGAAACTTCACATCGTGACGGTCATAGATGCGCGGGTATGGGATATCGATGCCATTGAAGACTGCTCCGGTCAGCCGCTTATCCCGGCAGTGCGTCACCAGAGGCGCGTCGGATACGCATGCATACGTTCCATGCGCGGACATCGCGTCGCGCAACCCGGCCAACGTGTGCAGTTCGGTGTCGATCGTCGGAACGATGAGGCCGATGGCCAGCCGGTCACACAAGGCAATCAAATCGTCTTCATATGCCGGGTCTCCCACGCGTGGGAGCTGTGCGTACGCATCGGCGATGTGACAGGCTGCCGATCCTTCCGGCAACGCATCAGCGGCCATCACCCGCGAGCCAGGCAACAAGCGTCTGGTCGCCGCCTGAAATTCCTGCACGAGTTCCACGCGTCGTCCGGCGGACAGAATCAGGATGTTCGCACGATCTGTACATCGGCTGCGCTTGGCGGTGGGCCTGCCGTCAGCCCTACTCGTCACGACAGCGCTCCACGAGGTGGCTGACAGTGCGCCATCCAGCGCAGGTTCGCGACGCGTCGCCCCTCGCCCTCGTTACGCATACGTGCCCCAGAGCCGATGTTTCGCCGGAGCGGGACAGCGTCCCCGTTTTCGATTGCTACGGCGCTTCCTAGCTAATCTTGGCGAACATCGTCCGCGTCAGCAACCGTTCCCCCAAAGCTTGTGACTTGCTGACAGCAAAGAAACGGATGGCTCGCGCCGAAGATCGGTGCACCGGCAGCGATGAATGCGGTAGGTCCACCGACCAACACACGCAAATGTCCCCCAAACCGCTTGGTTTGGGGGACATTTGTGACTGTTCGCGAGGGAACTCAGCCCAGGATCAGACCTGACGTCGGGACGCCGGTACCGGCGGTGACGAGCACGTGCTCGACGTTCGGCACCTGGTTGACGGAGGTCCCGCGCAGCTGGCGAACGCCTTCGGCGATGCCGTTCATGCCGTGGATGTACGCCTCTCCGAGCTGACCGCCGTGCGTGTTGATCGGCAGCTTGCCGCCCAACTCGATCGCACCACCCGCAATGAAGTCCTTGGCCTCGCCCTTACCGCAGAAGCCGAGCTCTTCGAGCTGGATCAGCGTGTACGGGGTGAAGTGGTCGTACAGGATCGCGGTCTGAATGTCGTTCGGCGTCAAGCCGCTCTGGCCCCACAGCTGCCGACCAACCAGTCCCATTTCGGGCAGGCCGAGCTCGTCGCGGTAGTACGAGTACATGGTGAACTGGTCTTCACCCGCGCCCTGCGCGGCCGCCTCGACGATGACCGGGCGCTGCTTGAGGTCCTTGGCCCGCTCAGGCGTGGTCACGACGATCGCGACGCCGCCGTCGGTTTCCTGGCAGCAGTCGAGCAGCCGCAGCGGATCGGCGATGAAGCGCGAATTCTGGTGATCCTCAATGGTGATCGGCTTGCCGTAGAAGTGCGCCTTCGGGTTGGTCGCCGCGTGCTTGCGGTCGGCCACCGACACCACACCGAAATCGGCACTGGTGGCGCCGTATTCGTGCATGTAGCGCTGCGCGACCATGGCCACCGACGCCGCCGGGGTGCTCAGCCCGTGCGGATACGACCAGCTGTACTCGACGCCGCGTGAGTCGGCGTTGACCGTCAGGCCCGTCATCACCTGACCGAAGCGGTGCTCCGAGCGCTCGTTGAATGCCCGGTATGCCACAACGCATTCCGCGATGCCGGTCGCCACCGCCAGCACTGCCTGCTGGACCGTCGCGGCCGCGGCGCCGCCGCCGTAACCGATCTGGCTGAAGAACTTCAGCTCACCGATGCCGGTGGACCGGGCCACCGCGGTCTCCAGGTTGGAGTCCATGGTGAAGGTCACCAGACCGTCAACGTCCTTGGGCGACAAGCCCGCATCGTTCAGCGCGTCGGTGACCGCCTCAGCAGCCAACCGGATTTCGCTGCGGCCGGAGTTCTTGGAGAAGTCGGTGGCGCCGATGCCGGCGATGGCCGCCTTGCCGGAGATACTCACAGTGCGGCTCCCATGGTCAGCGTGGAAGTGGCGATGACGTGATCGCCAAGGCTGTTGCTACCCACCACTTTCAGCGTCACCAGGTCGTCTTCGACCGCAGTCACTTCACCACGGAAGGTGATGGTGTCGTAGGCGTACCACGGCACCCCGAGGCGCAGCTTGATCGACTTGATGACGGCATTCGGGCCGGCCCAGTCGGTGACGTACCGCCCCACCAGACCGGTGTCGGTCAGAATGTTGACGAAAATGTCCTTGGAGCCCTTGGCCTGTGCCTTGTCCCGGTCGTGGTGCACGTCCTGGTAGTCCCGCGTGGCGATGGCCGTCGAGACGATGAACGTCGGGTCCCCGTAGATGGAGAGTTCGGGCAGCTTGGTGCCAATTTCAGCGGTTGTCACTTGGCTGATGCCCCCTCTACCGACCACGCGTACAGGCTCCAGGCCGGACTGACGTCACTGTCCGGGAAGTCGAGATATGTTGCCTGGACCGGCATTCCGATCTTCACGTCGTCGTGCTCGACGCCGCGCAGCTCACCGAGCATGCGCACGCCCTCTTCGAGTTCGACCAGCGCGATGACGAACGGCAGGCTGCGGCCGGGCACCTTCGGGGCGTGGTGCACGACGTAGCTGAACACCGTGCCGTTACCCGACGAGACGACGTAGTCGATCGGGGCATCTTTGTCTTGCCAGATGGCGGGCACCGGTGGGTGCTGCAGCGAGCCGTCGGGCCGTTTCTGGATGCGCAGTTCGTGCGCATTGACGCCGTCCCAGAAGAACTGGGTGTCCCGCGACGACGACGGACGCATCAGCTTGTCGGGGTCCAGATCAGCTGGGATCGAACCGGTTTCAGCTGCTTCCTTGCCCTGCTTGTTCGCCGGCAGGAACTTCATGATGCGCCAGTCCATGTCGGCGACTTCCTCGTCACCGACATGCCACCGGATCTTCTGGTTGACGAAGTAGCCCTCGCCCAATGCGGTCTGCTTCGGGCCCACCACATCGGTGACCTCCGCACTGATGCTGACGTTCTCGCCCGGCTGCAGGTAGCGGTGGTAGGTCTGGTCGCAGTTGGTGGCGACGACGCCGACGTACCCGGCGTCGTCGAACAACTTCATGATCCGGGCCAGCGGATCGTCGTCTGACCGGGTGCGGCCCAGACCCATCATGGTCCAGACCTGGATCATGGCCGGCGGCGCCACGATGCCGGGATGCCCGGCAGCCTTGGCAGCTTCCTCGTCGACGTAGATCGGGTTCTTGTCCCCGATCGCATCGGTCCAGTGGTGAATCATGGGCTGGTTCACCGGATCCCGGCTCAGGGTCGGCTTGCTACGCCCGGCAGCGACGATCTCGTCGATGCCAGCCTGAAGGTCACTCATCGCTAACCCCTCCTACCGCGAAACCCGCGGCACTTTGAGACCGGATGCCGCGATCATCTCGCGCATGACCTCGTTGACCCCGCCACCGAAGGTGATGACCAAGTTGCGCTTGGCCATGGTGTCCAGCCAGCTAAGGAGCTTGGCTGTGGCTGGATCAACGGGGTTGCCGAAGCGGCCGACGACTTCTTCGGCCAACCGGCTGACTTCCTGAATGCGCTCGGTGGAAAAGACCTTCGTCGCTGCCGCGTCGGCGACGGCGATGTTCTCGCCCGACGAAGCGACCTGCCAATTGAGCAGCTCATTGAGCCGCCAGATCGACTTGATCTGCCCCAGCAGCCGCTTGGCCTCCGGGTTGTCCAGCGGCACAACACCATCGGAGCCCGGCTCAGAAGCCCACGCGTGGACCTGCTCGTAGATACCGGCCACTCGGCCCGCCGGGCCCAGGCCGACTCGCTCGTGGTTGAGCTGGGTGGTGATCAGCTTCCAGCCACCGTTCTCCTCACCGACCAGCATGTCGGCGGGCACCCGTACGTCGTTGTAGTACGTCGTATTGGTGTGGTGGGCACCGTCGGACAGGATGATCGGGGTCCAGGAGTAACCCGGATCCTTGGTGTCGACGATCAGGATCGAGATGCCCTTGTGCTTGGCCGCGGTGGGGTCGGTACGGCAGGCCAGCCAGACGTAGTCCGCGTCATGGGCGCCGGTGGTCCACATCTTCTGACCGTTGACGACGTACTCGTCGCCATAGCGCACCGCGGTGGTCCGTAGCGAGGCCAGGTCGGTGCCGGCTTCGGGCTCGGAGTAGCCGATCGCGAAATGCACTTCACCGGCGAGGATTCCGGGCAGGAACTGCTTTTTCTGCGCCTCGGTACCCAGCAATTGCAGGGTGGGGCCCACGGTCTGCAGCGTGACCATCGGCAGCGGGATATCCGCCCGGTTGGCCTCGTTGATGAAGATCTGCTGCTCGATGGGACCGAAGCCCAGGCCGCCGTACTCCTTGGGCCAGCCCACACCGAGCTTGCCGTCGCTGCCCATCCGCTTGATGACGGTGCGGTAGGCCTCGTTGTGCCGGTCGGTCTCCATCGCCGCCGCCTCTTCGGGCGTGATCAGCGTCGAAAAGTACTCGCGCAGTTCGGATTGCAGCGCCCGCTGCTCCGGGGTCAGTTCGATGTACATCTCAGGCTCCCACCAGATCGAGACGATGCGAAGGACCACCCAGCAGCCGGTTGAGATCCTTGATCGAGGAGTAGTAGCGGTCCATCGGGTAGGTGATGTCCATGCCCATACCGCCGTGCAGGTGGTGGCACAGCCGCATGGCCGGCGGGGCCTGCGAGGTCAGCCAGTAGCCCAGGATCGCCAGATCCTCGGTGGCGTCGAGCCCCTCGGACAGCCGCCACACCACGGACGTCGACACCAGAGCGATTGTGCGCGAAGCGATGTAGACCTCGGACAGCTGCGCTGCCACGGTCTGGAAGGTGGACAACGGACGGCCGAACTGCTCGCGGGTGGCGGTGTAGTCGGCGGTCAGCCGCAACGCACCGGCGACCAGACCGGCACCGAACGCACCGATCATGGCCAACGCCAGCTCGTTCACCCGGCCCACCGTGGCACCGGCCAGCACGTCCTCGCCGGACACCGCGACGTCGGCGAAAGTCACCACGTACTCGTCCGACCCGTTGGCGGTCGGGGTCTTGGTGACCGTCACACCGGCAGCCTTGGGCGAAACGACGACCACACCGTTGTCGGTGGTGACCAGCAGCCACTGCGCCGTTTCGGCATACGGCACACCGATTTTGGTGCCGTTGAGCTTGCCACCGGCGTAGCTGGTCGACGGCTTCTCCGGCAACTGGTTGCCGGCTTCGTTGAGCGCGGCGGAGAGCACGGCACCCTCGGCCACACCCGCCAGGTACCGGTCCTGCTGCGCATCGGTGGCCAGGTCCACCAACGGGACCAGGGCGAGACCGATGGTGGCCAGCGCCGGTCCGGTGGTGCCGCGCCGACCGACCTCGGTCAGCGCGGTGGCCGCCTCCAGCAGCCCCAGCCCGTCACCGCCCAGCCGGTCCGGCACCGCGAGTGCCACGACGCCACCGGAAACCAGTGCGTCCCAAGTGTTTTCCCGCTCCAGCACGGACGTCACCACATCGGCGACGGCCTGCTGCTCCGGGCTCGGGGTGAAATCCACCCGAATCCTCCTTGATTCGAACGAAAACGACGAGCAGTCAGCTCAGGCCTGATTTGCCGGCTCGCCGGCAGCGACGGGGCACTTGCCCGTGTAGTCAACCTGCCAGTGCTTGACACCGTTGAGCCACCCCGACATCAGCCGCTCGGGCTCGCCGATCGAGACCAGTTCCGGCATGTTGTCGGCGATGGCGTTGAACATCAGGTTGATGGTCATGCGCGCCAGGTTCGCGCCGATGCAGTAGTGCGCACCGGTGCCACCGAAGCCGACGTGCTGGTTCGGGGTGCGCAGGATGTCGAAGGTGTCCGGGTTCTCGAACACCTCGGCGTCGAAGTTGGCCGAGCGGTAGGACATGACGACCCGGTCGCCCTTCTTGATCTGCACGCCGCCCAGCTCGACGTCCTCGAGCGCGGTGCGCTGGAACGCGGAAACCGGTGTGGCCCAACGGACGATCTCGTCCGCGGCGCTCTCGGGACGTTCCTTCTTGTACAGCTCCCACTGCTCGGGATGCTGCGCGAAGGCGATCATGCCGTGGGTGATCGAGTTGCGGGTGGTCTCGTTGCCGGCCACCGCCAGCATCACCACGAAGAAGCCGAACTCATCGTCGGAGAGCTTCTCGCCGTCCATGTCGGCCTGGACCAGCTGGGTGACGATGTCGTCGGTCGGGTTCTGGGTCCGCTCCGCGGCCATGCCCATGGCGTACATGATCAGCTCGATCGACGACGCCGCCGGATCGACGTGGGCGTACTCCGGATCCTCACCGGCGGTCATCTCGTTGGACCAGTTGAACAGCTTGTCGCGGTCTTCCTGGGGCACCCCGAGCAGACCGGCGATGGCCTGCAGCGGCAGCTCGCAGGAGACCTGCTCGACGAAGTCGCCCGTGCCGGACGCCGCAGCGGTCGCAGCGATCTTCTGCGCGCGCTCGTTCAGTTCTTCCTGCAGCCGGCCGACGGCACGCGGGGTGAAACCGCGGGAGATGATCTTGCGCAGCCGGGTGTGCTGCGGGGCGTCCATGTTGAGCATCACCGCGCGCTGCACGTCGACGGCGTCGCGGGTCATGGCCTGCGGCCACACCGGAATCACGCCATCTGGGGAAGAGCCGAAGATATCGTTGCGCCGGGAAACTTCCTTGACGTCCTCGTGGCGGGTGACGATCCAGTAGCCCTTGTCACCGAAGCCGCCGGTGCCGCCGGGCACGTCGACCCAGTGCACGGGCTCGGACTTGCGCAGTTCGGCGAGTTCTTCGACAGGCAGGCCTTGGAGGTTACGGGTCGCGTCCAGCAAGTCGAGATCGGACGGGATCGGGCAGGGCATGGTGTCTCCTCGGGGAATCCAGCGCCTCAGAACGCGTTCCGAGACAAATCCTTCTAGTTCCAGTTACGACCATTGAAACATGCCTTCACCGCAGATAAAAGGCACGTACCGATCATTGCTTGTCAGAGTAATGAAACGTGTTCTAGCCTGACCTCATGGGTAATCCTGTCATCGTTGAAGCCACTCGCAGCCCGATCGGTAAGCGGGGTGGCTGGCTGTCCGGCCTGCACGCCACCGAACTTCTGGGTGCTACCCAGAAGGCGCTCATCGAGAAGGCCGGGCTGGATGCCGGCGACGTCGAACAGCTCATCGGCGGCTGCGTCACGCAGTACGGCGAGCAGGGCAACAACATCACCCGCCAGTCCTGGCTGGTCGCCGGATTGCCCGAGCATGTCGGCGCCACCACCATCGACTGCCAGTGCGGCAGCGCCCAGCAGGCCAACCACCTGATCGCCGGCCTGATCGCCACCGGTGCCATCGACGTCGGCATCGCCTGCGGCATCGAGGCCATGAGCCGGGTGCCGCTCGGCGCCAACGGCGGCGGTGCCCGGGCCGCGTCGTGGGACATCGACCTGCCTAACCAGTTCGAGGCCGCCGAGCGCATCGCCAATCGCCGGGGCATCACCCGCGCCGATATCGACGCGCTGGGCTTCGCCTCGCAGGCCAAGGCCAAGCAGGCCTGGGCCGAAGGCCGCTTCGACCGCGAGATCTCGCCCATCGAGGCTCCGGTCATTGACGAGAACAAGCAGCCGACCGCCGAGCTGCACATGGTCAGCCGCGACCAGGGCCTGCGCGACACCACCCTCGAAGGCCTGGCCGCACTCAAGCCCGTCATGGAAGGCGGCATCCACACCGCAGGTACCTCGTCGCAGATCTCCGACGGCGCCGCCGCGGTGCTGTGGATGGACGAAGACAAGGCCAAGGCTCTCGGCTTCAAGCCGCGCGCCCGGATCATCGCGCAGGCCAACGTCGGCGCCGAGACCTACTACCACCTGGACGGCCCGGTGCAGTCCACCGCCAAGGTGCTGGAGAAGGCCCGCATGTCCATGGCCGACATCGACCTGGTCGAGATCAACGAGGCCTTCGCCTCCGTCGTGCTGTCCTGGGCGCAGGTGCACAAGGCCGACATGGATAAGGTCAACGTCAACGGCGGCGCCATCGCGCTGGGCCACCCGGTCGGTTCCACCGGCTCGCGGCTCATCACGACCGCGCTGCACGAGCTGGAGCGCACCGGCAAGTCGACCGCACTGATCACCATGTGTGCCGGCGGCGCACTGTCCACCGGCACGATCATCGAGCGGATCTAGGAGTAGGAGTCACCGCTATGGCCGATCGGCAACTGAACGACAAGCAGATCAAGGCGCTTAACTCCAGCGCTATGCTCGTCGGCTTCAAATGGATGTCACGGATCAATACCTGGGCATTCCGCGCCACTGACGGCCGACTCGGCGGCAAGTGGCGACTGGGTTCCAAGCCGGTCGCCACCCTCCCGCCGGTCGGCATCCTGACCACCATTGGCCGCAAGTCGGGCGAGCCGCGGGACAGTCCGCTGTTGTACCTGCGAGAAGACGACCGGATCGTCGTCGTCGCCTCGCAGGGCGGTCGCCACACCCACCCGATGTGGTACCTGAACCTGGTCGCGAACCCCCAGGTGAAGTTCCAGCTCCGCGGCGAAACGCTGCAGCTCACCGCACGCGAAGCCACCGACGCCGAGCGCGAGGAGTACTGGCCGAAGCTTGACGCCATGTACCCGGACTTCGTCGACTACCGCTCCTACACCGAGCGCAAGATTCCGATCGTCTTTCTCGATCCGGCCTGATCACCCGCAAAAAGCTCCCCTGGAACGCAGTTCGTGCCAGGGGAGCTTTTTATTGACGCTCAGCACTAGACAGATTTGTAGATCTGTACATAGTGTGGCGTGGCACACGTTCAACGGCGCACGTGTGCCCGCACATTCCGTGGTTCACAGATCGGGGCGTCTATGTCATCAATGCGCAGGGGGCTTTCCCCGCACCGGAGACTCAAACGGGCACTGCAGGGTCTCGTCGTTATCGTCACCGCCACCTTCATGTTCGCCGGCTCGGCCTTCGCCGCCTGGGCCGCCACCAACATCACGATCACGTTCGTCCGGCACGGGGAGTCCGAAGGCAATGTGTCGTGCTGTATCGACAGCTCGATCCCGGGCCCCAATCTGACAGCCAACGGCCAGGCTCAGGCGCAGGCCCGCGCTCAGCAGCTGGCCACCGACGGCGTGGCCTATGACGGCATCTACTACTCCGACATGGTCCGGACCCAACAGACCGCAGCCCCGTTCGAGGCGCTGACCGGGCTGCCGGAGACCGAACTGCCGGGCCTGCACGAGGTCCAGGCCGGCATCTACGAAGGCATGCAACAGAACTCCGGCTTCCCGCGCCTGTTGTACGCGTTGCCCGCGCTGTTCTGGGCCATGGGCAACTACGCGGTGCCGATTCCTGGCTCACCTGACCTGACTGGCGCCAACTTCGAGAGCCGGTTCAACGGCGCAGTCCAGACCATCTACAACTCCGGTAACCAGAATCCCGTGGTGTTCTCCCACGGTCTGGCGATCATGGCCTGGACCCTGATGAACGTCGACAACCCTGACCTGACCCTGATGTTCGGCCACCCGTTGAACAACACCTCGGTCGTCACCGTCAACGGCAACCCGACCGACGGCTGGACCCTGGTCAACTGGGACGGCGCGGCCGTCAGCCAGAACCCGGCGCTGCTCACCAAGCTGTTCGTCGACACCCGCAAGATGATCACCGTGCCGCAGATGGCGGTCTACAACGTCATCCAGGCGATCGGCACCCGGAATGTCTCGACCATCGCCACCGCCATTCGCGACGGCGTATACGACACGGTCAAAGCCGTCGTCAACTACCCGGTCGCGGTGGTCAAGAGCGTCGTGCAGTCGATCCAGACCGGCACCGTGCTCAAGGCCGCACCTCCGCCAGCACCCGCGTCCGAGGTCGCGCCCAACCCGCCTGCCGCATCGCAGAACGACAAGCCGGTGGTAACGCCGCTGAGTGCCAAGCCGGTCTCCGGTACGAAGCCTGCCGACCTGGGCGTCAAGGACCCGGTGACCAAGACCCGCAATGCCGCCAAGGTCGACACCAAGAAGGTCGATGACACCAAGGCTGACGACCCGAAGACGGCCAACGACCCCAAGGCTGACACTCCGAAGGCTGGGGACACCCCGCAGCCGAACACCGGCGACAAGGGCACCGACGACAAGGGCACCAAGCTCAAGAAGGACCAGCCCAAGGTCGAGAAGCCCAAGAAGACCGACAATCAGAAGAAGGACAAGGCTTCAGCCAACCACGGCGACGCCAAGTAGCAGCACCAAAAAAGCTCCCCCAGAACGAGATTCGTTCTGGGGGAGCTTTTTCGTTTTGACTGCGCGACCGCTGACAACCACATGTTCGATCCAGACCTGTCGCAAAACGTGACATTGTCAGCACGTGTTGACATCGTCAACCGATGCTGACAGCTCCGAATCGCAACCGGCCAGGGAAGTGGCCTGCGGCCCTTGCCTGCGCGGTGACGCGTGTGGCCCATCGCGACTGACGCCGCACGGCCGGGCGACCGCTACGCGCCGTAGACCGGAACCGGCGGGCGCTCCTGCTTGAGCAGGTCGGCCACCACGGGGGCCAGCTCGGTCGGGTCCCACTTGGCGCCCTTGTCGATCTCCGGACCGTGCGCCCAACCCTCGGCTACGCGGATCTTGCCGCCCTCGAGCTCGAATACCTTGCCGGTGACGTCGCGCGACTCGACGCTGCCCAGCCACACCACCAGCGGCGAGATGTTCTCCGCGGCCATGGTGTCGAACGCCTGGTCCTGGGTGTTCATGGCGTCGGCGAAGACGGTCTCGGTCATGCGGGTACGAGCCGACGGCGCGATGGCGTTGGCGGTGACGCCGTAGCGGCCCATCTCGGTCGAGGCGACCAGCGTCAGCGCGGCGATGCCGGCCTTTGAAGCACTGTAGGTGGCCTGACCGACGCTGCCCTGCAGGCCCGCGCCCGAGCTGGTGTTGATGATGCGGGCGTCAACGGTCTCGCCAGCCTTGGACTTGGCGCGCCAGTACGCGGCGGCGTGCTTCATGGTGGCGAAGTGGCCCTTGAGATGCACCGCGGTGACGGCGTCGAACTCTTCTTCGGTGGCGTTGGCGAACATGCGATCGCGCACGATGCCGGCGTTGTTCACCAGCACGTCAAGCGTGCCGTAGGTGTCGACAGCCTGCTGGATCAAGGCCTCGGCCTGGCCCCAGTCGGCGACGTTCGAACCGTTGGCCACGGCCTCGCCACCGGCGGCGACGATCTCGTCGACCACGTTCTGCGCGGCGCTACCGCCACCGGCAGGCGAACCATCGAGGCCGACACCGATGTCGTTGACCACGACGCGGGCACCTTCGGCGGCGAACGCGAGCGCGTGCTCACGCCCGATTCCGCCACCGGCACCCGTCACGATGACCACGCGGCCGTCGAGCAATCCCATTGATCTCTCCTTATTTGTTGGCGCTTGACGTTTTCAGGTACTGCGGCGGCTCGCCGCCGCCATGCACTTCGAGGGATGCACCGCTGACGTACGACGCGGCCTCGGAAGCCAAAAATGCTGCGGCCCAGCCGATATCGGCCGGCTTGGCCAGCCGCTTCAGCGGCACAGTCGCAGCCACGGCGGCGACGGACTCGGCGTCGCCGTAGAACAGTTCGGACTGTTCGGTCTCCACCATGCCGACGATGACGGAGTTGACGCGAACCTTGGGTGACCACTCGACGGCGAGCGTCGTGGTCAGGCTGTCGATGCCGGCCTTGGCGGCGCCGTAGGCACCGGTGCCCGGGGTTGGCCGGTGCGCGCTGACGCTGGAGATGTTGACGATCACGCCGCCGGTCTCCTGCTGCTGCATCACCGCGTTGGCGTGAGTCGAAACCAGCAGCGGCGCAATCAGATTGAGCTCGATGATCTTGGTGCTGAACTTGGCCGACGCATCAGCGGCCAGCGCGAACGGCGACCCACCGGCGTTGTTGACGACGACGTCCAGCCGGCCGTGCTTGGCCACGATGGCGTCGATCATCGCCTTAACCGCTGCGTCGTCGCGAACGTCGCAGGCGTGGAACTCGTAGGGCAGCCCCTCGACCTCACGCCGCGCGCAGGTGATGACGGTGGCGCCCTGCTCGGTGAACACGGCACTGATGCCTGCACCGACGCCGCGCACACCGCCGGTGACCAGCACCACTCGACCGGCCAATTGCAGATTGATTCCAGCAGTCACTGTGCTAGCGTACCAAGCAAGTGCTTGCTTAGGTACCCGTCCCCCAGGAAGTGACTGATGACCATCACCACCAAGACAGTCGAGCCGGGCATCGTCTCGGTCACCGTGAACTACCCGCCGGTCAACGCGATCCCGTCGGCAGGCTGGTTCGAACTGGCTGACCAGATCACCGCCGCCGGGCGCGACAAGAGCACCCACGTGGTGATCCTCCGGGCCGAGGGACGTGGCTTCAACGCCGGCGTCGACATCAAGGAAATGCAGAACACCGAGGGCTTCGGCGCGCTGATCGACGCCAACCGCGGCTGCTACGAGGCGTTCCGCGCGGTCTACGAATGCCAGGTTCCGGTCGTCGCGGCAGTCAACGGCTTCTGCGTCGGTGGCGGCATCGGTCTGGTCGGCAACTCGGACGTCATCGTGGCTTCTGACGATGCCAAGTTCGGCCTGCCCGAGGTCGAGCGCGGCGCCCTGGGCGCGGCCACCCACCTGTCCCGCCTGGTCCCGCAGCACATGATGCGCCGGCTGTTCTTCACCGCCGCCACGGTGCCCGCGACCACGCTGCAGCACTTCGGTTCGGTGCACGAGGTCGTGCCGCGCGAGGAGCTCGACGAGGCCGCGCTGCGCGTGGCCCGCGACATCGCGAGCAAGGACACCCGCGTCATCCGCGCCGCCAAGGAAGCGCTGAACTTCATCGACGTGCAGCCCGTCAACGCGCGCTACCGCATGGAGCAGGGCTTCACCTTCGAACTGAATCTGGCCGGCGTGTCCGACGAGCACCGCGACGAGTTCGCGGGAACCCAGAAGGGAGCTGCGAAATAATGGCAGACAAGACAACAACTCTCGAGGCGGCGGTCGCCGAGATCGAAAGCGGCATGACCATCGGCATCGGTGGCTGGGGTTCGCGCCGCAAGCCGATGGCGTTCATCCGCGCCCTGCTGCGCACCGACGTCACTGACCTGACGGTGGTCACCTACGGCGGCCCGGACCTCGGATTGCTGTGTGCCGCAGGCAAGGTCAAGCGCGCCTACTACGGCTTCGTGTCGCTGGACTCGCCGCCGTTCTACGACCCGTGGTTCGCCAAGGCCCGCATGAGCGGCGCCATCGAGGCCCGCGAGATGGACGAGGGCATGCTGCGCTGCGGTCTGCAGGCTGCCGCCCAACGCCTTCCGTTCCTGCCGATCCGCGCCGGCCTCGGCAGCGATGTCCGCACCTTCTGGGGTGACGAGCTCAAGACCGTCACCTCGCCGTACGAAACCGACGGTGCGCATGAGGAACTCATCGCCATGCCGGCGCTGAACCTCGACGCCGCGTTCGTGCACATGAACCTGGGTGATGTGAAGGGCAATGCCGCCTACACCGGCATCGACCCCTACTTCGACGACCTGTTCCTGATGTCGGCCAAGCGCCGCCACCTGTCGGTCGAGAAGATCGTCTCCACCGAGGAACTGGTGAAATCGGTTGTGCCGCAGCAGCAGGTCATCAACCGCATGATGGTCGACACTGTGGTCGAGGCCCCCAACGGCGCCCACTTCACCACCAACGAGCCGGACTACCGGCGCGACGAGAAGTTCCAGCGTCACTACGCCGAAGCCGCTGGCTCGGAAGAGACCTGGGCCGAGTTCGTCAAGACCTACCTGTCCGGAACCGAGGCCGACTACCAGGCCGCGGTCCGTAAGTTCGCCGAGGCTCAGAAGGAGGCCGCCAAGTGAGTGACGCAACCCGCGCCGAGGTCTGTGCCGTCGCCTGTGCCGAATTATTCCGTGACGCAGGGGAAATCATGGCCAGCCCCATGACGACCGTCGTGCAGATCGGTGCCCGGCTGGCTCGGCTGACCTTCTCCCCCGACATCGTGATCACCGACGGTGAGGCCCGGATGCTGGCCGACACCCCGGCGATCGGCGCCCCGTTCGCCGTTGAAGGCTGGATGCCGTTCAACCGGGTCTTCGAGACGCTGGCCTGGGGCCGTCGCCATGTGGTCATGGGCGCCAACCAGATTGACCGCTACGGCAACCAGAACCTGTCGGCCTTCGGCCCCATCCAGCAGCCGACCCGCCAGATGTTCGGTGTCCGCGGCGCGCCCGGCAACAGCATCAACCACGCCACCAGCTACTTCGTGGGTAACCACACCAAGCGCGTGTTCGCTGATTCGGTCGATATCGTCTCCGGAATCGGTTGGGACAAGGTCGATCCGGCCAACCCCGCGTACCGCTTCCTGAACGTGTACCAGGTGATCTCCAACCTCGGCGTCTTCGACTTCAACGGCCCCGAGCACCAGATGCGCGCAGTGTCGCTGCACCCGGGTGTGACGGCTGCAGAGGTCGCCGACAACACCTCGTTCGAGGTGCACGGCCTGGACGCTGCCGGCGAGACCCGCCTGCCGACCGCCGAAGAACTGCAGCTGCTGCGCGAGGTCATTGACCCGAAGTCGTTCCGCGATAAGGAAGTCAAGGCCTAGCCATGAGCAAGCTGAAGACCCCGCTGACCGAGCTGGTCGGCATCGAGTACCCGGTCGTGCAGACCGGCATGGGTTGGGTGGCCGGCGCGCGACTGGTCGCCGCCACCTCCAATGCCGGCGGCCTCGGCATCCTGGCTTCGGCCACGATGACGCTGGACGAGCTGCAGACCGCGGTCACCAAGGTCAAGGCGGCCACCGATAAGCCGTTCGGCATCAACATGCGTGCCGACGCCGGTGATGCGGGCGCCCGCTGCGACCTCCTGATCCGCGAAGGAGTCAAAGTCGCCTCCTTCGCCCTAGCTCCCAAGCCCGAACTGATCGCCAAGTTGAAAGACGCAGGCGTCGTGGTTATTCCGTCGGTCGGCCTGGCCAAGCACGCGAAGAAGGTGGCGAGCTGGGGTGCCGACGCGGTGATCGTGCAGGGCGGCGAGGGCGGTGGCCACACCGGCCCGATCGCCACCACACTGCTGCTGCCGTCGGTGCTTGATGCGGTGAAGGACACCGGCATGCCCGTGATCGCCGCGGGTGGCTTCTTCGACGGCCGTGGCCTGGCGGCCGCGCTGTCCTACGGCGCCGCCGGCGTCGCGATGGGCACGCGCTTCCTGCTGACGTCGGACTCGACGGTGCCCGATGCGGTCAAGCAGCGGTACCTGGACGCCGCTCTGGACGGCACCGTGGTGTCGACCCGCGTCGACGGCATGCCGCACCGCGTGCTGCGCACCGGCCTGGTGGAGAAGCTCGAAAGTGGCTCCCCCGTACGGGGTTTCGCCGCCGCAATCGGCAACGCCCAGAAGTTCAAGAAGATGTCGGGCATGACCTGGCGCTCCATGGTCAAGGATGGCCTGGCCATGCGCCACGGCAAGGACCTGACCTGGTCGCAGGTCGTGATGGCCGCCAACACCCCGATGCTGCTGAAAGCCGGTCTGGTGGAAGGCAACACCGAAGCGGGCGTACTGGCTTCGGGCCAGGTGGCGGGCATCATCGACAGCCTGCCGTCCTGCGCCGAGCTGGTGCCGCAGATCGCCGCCGAGGCCATCGAGCACCTGCAGGCTGCGACGAGCTACGTCGTGTAATTTTCTGCGCCAGCAGTCCCCCAGAGGGAGGTGCCCCCAGCACAAACCCCCTGAATCTTCGGATTCAGGGGGTTTTGCGTCTTGCTCATTGGTTTCACGGCTGGCTGGCAACACTCACACAGGGTGTCAAGCCTGGACCGTCATCTTGGCTTCCGACGACAACGCAGCCACGGAAATGGGGTCGATCTTCGGTCTCAGGGGATGTCGTCACGACCATCCGGTCCCTCGTAACGTAGCCTCGATCGCAGCGTAAAGCCTCCGAACAGCTGCAACAGCTCGAAACCGCGCGTCAGAGAGGTAACTGGTCGAATGACTCTCATCGGCGGAGTATCGATGATCATCGTCACCTTGCTCCCGGTTCTGACGCTCGCCGCCATCAACGCTGTCGTCCGCGCTATTGGAAGGCGCCGTGGACCCCGCCGCTCAGCAAACGAGGACTGGTGACCGCGCTGGCTGCCCCGCCGCTTCCGACGGGCCCAGTAGCGACGTGCGGTGGTCACGACACCGTCTTCGGGTAAGGACAGGCGTCAGCGGCGCACGACCTCCCGATGGCCGGCGTCGAGGCGGCGGGTCCAGCCGCGCGAATCGAGATGTTCCAGCAGTGGGATCGCGACCCGACGGGTGGTTCCGAGCGCCTGCCGCGCCTCGCTCGTCGTGAAAGGCTGTGCCAGCCTGGATAATTCACGCATGGCCAGGGCAGGCGCCGTCGGCAACAGGACCACGCCGTCGCCCAAGCGGAGTAGGCGGCCGACGCGTTCGGCCGCCGCCAGCTCCCGCGCACCGAGCCGCAGGGCAGCTAGGTCTTCGGCTTCGGGAGCGTGAAAAGGATTGTCCTGCAGCCGTTTTGTGAGTTCAATTAGCGACGCCTCGGCAGGGCCGAGGTCCGCCGAGCGCCCGGGCAACCGAAACAGGCCGCCGGCCTGCTCGATGCCTGCCGCGCGGCTGATGTCGTCGAGCAGTGCCGGGTCAGGCAAGACCAGGACGTCGCTGACGGCGCCGCGAGACAGTCCGGCCGCCAAGGGATCCCGGTCGTGCAGATCCTGAACCGCAGTGCGCAACCGCTGTTGCCAGGCCGCATATGTCGCGGCATGTATCCACCAACCGTGGCTCGCCTGGACGCCGGAGGGTGGCTCAGACGTGTCAAATCCCAACCGGTGCAAGTGATCTACCGTCACCGCACCGCGCCGGGCCACCTCGCCGAGCACATCGCCGCGCGCGGACATCGCCGCCAGCGCCTCACGCCGACGAGTGCCGTCACCACGGCGGCGCAGCGGCGGCGGGTCCGCGTCGAGCACCTGCGCGCCACCCAGCACCCGGCCACCCGGCTGTCGCAATACGAGCCGATCGCCGAGCACCAACGGCAGCTCCCGATCCATCACCAGCCGGGCATGGTCGTCGTCGAAAGGGCGCAGCCTGGCCTCCACCGTTGCGGTGCCGACGTGCGCGGTGAGCTGTTCGGGAATCTCGGTGAACGCCGCTCCACTCACGCGCCTGACGTCGAACGTTCGGGTCGTCTCCCACGCCCCGGGCGTCAACAGCACGTCGCCGCGATGCACCTGCTCTGCGGCCACGCCCCGCAGGTTGAGCGCCGCCCTGGTCACCGGCCCGAGCGTGGTGCTGGATTCGCGGCGTGACTGCAGCCCCCGGATGACGACATCGCGATCGTTCAACGCCAGTCGGTCGCCATCGGCCACGGTGCCGGCAGCCAGTGTTCCGGTCACCACGGTGCCGGCGCCGGTGATGGTGAACGACCGATCGACCCACAACCGCACCCGGGCCGTGGCTGACGGTGGCGGCACCACAGCCAGCACGTCGTCCAATGCCGCTCGCAGTTCCGGCAGACCGGCGCCGTCCACAGCCGACACCACCACCGCCGGGGCATCGCGCAGGCCGGTGTCGGCTAGCTCCGCGCGCGCCTGAGCCAGGGTGTCACCGACCCGGTCGGGTGCCCGGTCAGCGCGACTGATCACGACCAGCCCATGCTGAATCCCCAAGGCGGCAACCGCATCTCGATGATCAGTCGATTGCGCCTGCCAGCCCTCGTCAGCGGCGACGACGAAGCACACCACCGGCGCGGGCCCGAGCCCGGCCAGCATGTTTCCCAGAAATCGTTCGTGGCCGGGCACATCGACAAAGGCGACTTCCCGGCCCGAAGGCAAAGTGGTCCACGCGAAGCCGAGGTCGATGGTCAGGCCGCGACGACGTTCCTCAGCCCACCGGTCCGGCTCGATACCGGTGAGCGCACGCACCAACGTGCTCTTGCCGTGGTCGACATGGCCGGCCGTGGCGACGACGTACGGCACCGTCAGCCGTCCAGGGCGATCTGGACGGCAGTCAGGATGTGCTCGTCGTCTGTCTCTGGGACGCAGCGCAAGTCGATCAGGCACGCGCCGTCATGCACCCGCGCGACGACGGCGGGGTTCCCGGCCCGCAGCGCCGTCGCCGTCGCCTCCGGCAACCGGACCGCCCATCCGGGCAGCGGCACGCCCGGAGCGCCACCACCGCCGACGCGCCCGTCGTGCGGAACCACGGTGGCCCCCACGGCTTCAGCGATCCGTTCGGCCCGGGCCCGCAACCGGTCGGCATCCGCGTGCAGCGCCTGCATCACCGGCACCGGGCCGCCGCACAGCGTGGCCTCCAGCGCGGCGAGGGTCAGCTTGTCAGCCCGCACGGCGCGCGCGAGCGGGTGCCGCGCCATGCGGGCCACCACGTCGGCCCGCCCGAGCACGATGCCGGCCTGCGGACCACCGAGCAGCTTGTCTCCGCTGCCCGTGATCACGTCGGCGCCGGCGGCCAGCGCGGTGGCGGCGTCGGGTTCGTCGGGCAGCAATGCGTCAGGCGCCAACAGCCCGCTGCCCAAATCAACGACGAGCGGTACTTCCCTGTCCTGCAACAGATTCTGAAGCTCGCCGAACGAAACCCCGGAGGTGAACCCCGTCACCCGGAAATTGCTCGGGTGCACCTTGAGAACACATCCGGTGTCCGGCCCGAGCGCGTCGGCGTAATCCCGCAGGTGCGTGCGGTTGGTGGTACCGACCTCCCGCAGCCTGGCTCCGGTCGATGCGATGAGGTCGGGCAGACGGAAGCCCGCACCGATCTCGATCAGTTCGCCGCGGCTCACCACCACCTCACGCCCTGCCGCCAACGCAGTGGTCGCCAAGACCAGCGCAGCGGCGCCATTGTTGACGACCAGCGCATCCTCGGCCGCGGGGCAGGCGGCGAGCAACGCCGCCCGGGCCGCGACGCCGCGCTTCGACCGGACACCGGTGGACAGGTCCATCTCCACGTCGACGTATCCGCTGGCGGCGACCAGGGCGTCGACGGCCGCAGCGGACAGCGGCGCTCGGCCCAGATTGGTGTGCACCACGACACCCGTGGCATTGAGGACCGGCCGCAGCGACACGGGGGCCCGCTGTGCAAGAGCCGCAAGCACCACGGTCGCTACCTCACCGGGCGGCAAGTCACCCTGCCGGGCCCGCTCCTGCGTCTGCGTCAAGACGGCTCGGACTGCGCTGTCGCCCAATCGATTTCGGGCATCACAGACCTCGGGGAGCGCCAGCAATTGGTCGGTACGCGGGATCAGCCGGCGCGGGTCAAGCTCGCTCACATGCCCTCCTGAAGTGCCGGCCACAACATCTGGCGGAGGTGGACGGGAATCGAACCCGCCAGACCGAGATACTCGGCCTCACCGGTTTTGAAGACCGGGGAGCCCACCAGGACCCAGACACCTCCGCCGCTAAACCTAGCCCCCGGCGGCTACATTGACGCCATGGGACCAGCACGCCTCACCAGTTACGCGCACGGCGGTGGGTGCGCCTGCAAGATCCCGCCGGGCGAGTTGGAGGAAGCGGTCCGCGGGCTGGTCGGGCAATCCGCCGACAACGTCCTGGTGGGCCTCGACGACGGCGACGACGCCGCCGCGGTGCTGGTGCGCGACGACCTCGCCGTGCTGTCGACGGCCGACTTCTTCACTCCCGTAGTCGACGACGCCTACGACTGGGGCCGGATCGCCGCGGCCAATGCGCTGTCCGACGTGTACGCCATGGGCGGGCGGCCGGTGGTCGCGATCAACCTGGTCGGCTGGCCGCGCGACACCCTGCCGATGGAGCTGTTGACCGAAGTGCTGCGCGGCGGCCTGGCGGTGGCGGCCGAGGCGGGCTGCCCGGTGATCGGCGGGCATTCCATCGACGATCCCGAACCCAAGTACGGCATGGCGGTGACCGGCGTGGCCGATCCGAACCGCTTGCTGCGCAACGATTCTGCCGCGGCGGGGCTGCCGTTGACGCTGACCAAACCCCTCGGCGTGGGGCTGCTGAACAACCGGCACAAGCAGACGGGTGAGGTGTTCGCTGAGGCGATCGCCACCATGACCGCGCTCAACCGCGATGCTGCTGAGGCCGCACTCGCTGCCGGTGCCCGCGCCGCCACTGACGTGACCGGCTTCGGGCTGCTCGGGCACCTCTACAAGATGTGCCGGGCCTCGGGCGTGGGCGCCGTGATCGACCGCAGCGCGGTCCCGCTTGTCGACGGCGCGCTCGACGCCCTCCGCGACGGGTTTGTGTCCGGCGGAACCCGGCGCAATCTGGACTGGGTGCGGCCGCACCTGCGTCCCGGATCGGATGTCACCGAGGACGACCTGCTGCTGTTGGCGGACGCCCAGACGTCGGGCGGGCTGCTGGTTGTCGGCGAGGTGCCCGGCTATCCGGTCATCGGGCACACGGTGGCGGGCAGCGGCATCGAGGTGCGCTGACCTCAGCCCGCCGTGGTGATCGAATCCCCCGTCTCGCCCGCTGCCCGGCGCTCCGCGAGCCGCCGCTTCTGCGGCTCGATGGTGTAGCGCGGATCCTTCGCAGACTCGATACCTGCCTCGAACACCCCGAACCGCGTCAGCGCTGACGCCGCCAGCAGGGCCAGCCCGGACAGCGCCGCCACCAACCGGTTCCGGCCGCCAATGAGCGCGCCCAAACCTCCTGCGACGGCGAGACGTTCGCTCCACTTGAGCATCTCGCCGGGATGACCGTGATGCAGCGGCTCCGCTGCCACCGGATCCATGCGGCGTTCCATCAGCTTCATGGCCGTCAGGTCCCCGACCACTCCGAGCGCGGCGAGGGTGCGGGCCGGGCCGGTCTCGGCGACCGGCGTGGTCACCAGCGCCAAGCCGGAGGCCGCCAGGCTGGCCGAGCTGACGAACACGAACGGCAGGTCGCGGTGCGTGGCGTTCCAGGTCGGGGTGGCGGTATCGCCGAGCAGCACCGCGGTGTACACCGCCAGCGGCGCCGCGAAGACCGCGCCCGCCAAACCGGCTGGCGCTTCGGCGAATTGGAGCACGCGACGCAGCGGACCGAGCGGCAGCCGCTCCCCCGTCATCCGGTCGATCTCCGCAACCGCCGCGACCCCGATGCCGCCGCTGTACGCCGACAGGATCCACGAGCCGACGCTCATCGGCGAGGTGACCTTGAACGTCCTCATCATGTTGTAGAACCGGTCAGGCCGGCCGAGGTCAGCGACCAGCGCCACCGCACCCAGCCCGACGGCGCCCAAAGCGCCCAGCCGGGCATTGCGCCGCAAGGCCTTTCGCCCCGTCAACTGGGCGCCGGCGGCCAGCAGCCCAGAGCCACCAGCCACCCCGCCGAGGAACAGGTACGCCGCGACCTCGTGGCCCCATGGCGGCGGCTTGACGACGGGGCGCCCGTAATACGAGGTGAATTCAGCTTCGGGCACCAAGGTCATCTCGCGCGCGCCGTCGCCTCCGGTGTCGATACCGGTGCGACGGCGACGACGTTTACCGCCCGGCTTACGGGGCGGCTCGGGTGGGCGGAAGCTGTCGTAGTCGCTCATGGGCGGCCTCGGAGGAACGAAAAGGCTGCGGCTGCAACCATTCCCAGCGCAGCGACTCCGGCGCGCTTGTACATCGTCATGAGGTCGGCGGTGCAGACCCGCGGATCCGGCGGCAGGCCATAGACCTCGGGTTCGTCGAGCAGCAGGAACACCGATCCTGTGCCGCCGACGCCGTCGAGATCGTTGGCGCCGTACAGCCGCGCCTCGGCCATGCCCTGGGCATGCAGTTGCGCAACACGTTCGCGGGCCTCGGCCACCATGTCTTCCCGGTCGCCGAACTTGATGGACGTCGTCGGGCAGGTCTTGGCGCAGGCCGGGGTTTCGTCGTCGAGCAAGCGGTCGTAACACAGCGTGCACTTCTGCGCGATGCCACGACGGGGTACCTCGGGCTGCTCGCCCTTGCGCTCACCACGGCCGGTGGTCGCAGCGAAGGTGCCGTCATTGCGGCGCTCCACCACTCCGAACGGGCAACCCGCAACGCACGTGCCGCAGCCGTTGCACACGTCGTGCTGCACCACCACGGTGCCGAACTCGGTGCGCATCATGGCACCGGTCGGGCAGACGTCGAGGCAGCCCGCGTGCGTGCAGTGCTTGCACACGTCCGAGGCCATCAGCCAACGGAATTCGGGGGTGTCCGGTGGGCTGGTGTCAACCGGGGGCGCCGCGGGCGCCCCGAAAGCGGGCATGCCCAGACCGACCAGGGCGCGGCCAGTCTCGCGGGCTTCTTCGATGCGCTCGTGGTCCTGCTCGATGAACGCGACGTGCCGCCAGGTGCTGGCGCCGAGCGAGCCGGTGTTGTCGTACGACGAGCCGAGCAGTTCGAGATCGCCGTCACGCGGGTTGCGGTTCCATTCTTTGCACGCGACCTCGCAGGCCTTGCAACCGATGCAGATCGAGGTGTCGGTGAAGAAGCCCTTGCGGGATTCATGCACCTGCCAGTGTGCGTCGGCGGCGGGGTCGGTCGGCCCAGAGAGCTGCCCCATCAGTGCGTCTCCTTTTTGGGCACCAGGCTCACCATGTCGTTCTGCCTTCCTTGTCCGGATCGTCGCGGCTCGGATCCGGGTACACGATTTCCTCCGCCGGATCGGTGATGCGAGCGCTGTCGGTCTCGACGGTGGTCCCGGACCGTCGTTGGTACTCCCGTACCAGTTCCATCAGCGCCGGACCGGTCGGGCGACGGCCGGCGACGATGTCGCAACTGCCGGCCTTGGACGCCTGGATCTGAGTGTTCGGATCGAGAGACAGCCCGATCAGATCGTTGGCCGCATCGCCGCTCACAACCGCATCGGACCCAACCCCCCAGTGATACGGCAAGCCGATCTGGTGGACGGTATGGCCGCCGATGGTCAGCGGTTTCATGCGCTCGGTGACCAGCACGCGCGCCTCGATGGCCGCGCGCGGCGAGATCAGCGTCGCCCAGCCGTTCGGTTCCAGACCGCGTTCGGCCGCCAACTCCGGGGAGACTTCGCAAAACATCTCCGGTTGCAGCTCCGACAGGAACGGCAGCCAGCGGCTCATGCCGCCCGCGGTGTGGTGCTCGGTGAGCCGGTAGGTGGTGAAGACGTACGGGTAGACGTCCGCACCCGGCTCCCCCGCACTGGGCGCACCCAGGTTGTCGTCGCGGGAGATGATCACCCGGGTCGGGCTCTGCTGTTGCGGGTAGAGCGCGTTGCGCACCGGGGACTCGAACGGTTCGTAGTGCGTCGGCATCGGTCCGTCGACCAGACCGGTCGGCGCGAACAGCCAGCCCTTGCCGTCGGACTGCATGATGAACGCGTCGTCACCGGAAAGCCCTTCGGGCCCACCGGTTCCCGGGTCCGGCTGGGTGTGCGGTGCCAGCCCGACCGGGAAGTCGGGAATGTCGTCACCGACCCAGCGGCCCTGCTGGGCATCCCACCAGACGTACTTCTTGCGCTCGCTCCACGGCCGACCGTCGCGGTCCGCCGAGGCCCGGTTGTAGATGAGCCTGCGGTTGGCCGGCCAGGCCCAACCCCATTCGGCCGCAACAGGTCCCGTGCCACCGCCAGGCACCTTGTCGGCGGCATGGTTGATGCCGTCGGCGTACACGCCGGCGTAGATCCAGCACCCGGAGATGGTGGAGCCGTCGGCCCGCAACTCCGTGAACGACGAAATCGGTTTCCCGGCATCGGGTCCGGTGACATACCGCCCGTTGATCTCGGCAAGCACCGACTCCGGTTCCGGCTCCCCGTGTTCGTCGGTCGGGTAATCCCAGGTGAGGTCCAGCAAGGGCCGATCGCGCTCGTCGGTGGAACCGGCGAGCTTGGCCCGAATCCGTTGGCCCAGTTTGTAAAAGAAGTCGAGCTCGCTCTGACATTCTCCCGGCGGGGCCAACGCCTGGTGACGCCATTGGACCAGGCGTTGGGTCTGGGTGAAAGAGCCTGCCTTCTCCACATGGGTGGCGGCCGGCATGAAGAACACCTCGGTCTCGATGTCCTCGGTGCGCAGCTCACCGGATTCGATCTCGGGACTGTCCTTCCACCAGGTCGCCGATTCGATCATCGCGAAATCGCGCACCACCAACCATTTCAGGTGCGCCATGCCGAGCCGCTGCATACGACCGTTGGCCGACCCGACGGCCGGGTTCTGGCCCAGGATGAAGTACCCCTCGACCTCGTCGGCGAGCATGCCCAGCACGGTCTGGTACGTCCCCGCGGGGCCGTCGAGCCGCGGCAAATAGTCGTAGGCCCAATTGTTTTCGGCTGTTGCCGCGTCACCCCACCATGCTTTCAGCAGGCTGATCAGATAGGTGTCGGTGTTGGCCCAGTAACCCTTCTCCGACTTCGAGTGCACCGTGCGCAGGTAGTCGGCAAGGGTGTCCTGATCACCCGCATTCGGCATCGGCAGATATCCGGGCAGCAGGTTGAACAGCGTCGGGATGTCGGTGGAGCCCTGGATGCTGGCGTGGCCGCGCAGAGCCATGACGCCGCCACCCGGACGTCCCATATTGCCCAGCAGCAGTTGCAGAATGGCCGCCGTCCGGATGAACTGCGCGCCCAGCGTGTGCTGCGTCCAGCCGGTGGCGTAGGCGAAGCACGTCGTACGCTCCCGCCCGGAATTCTCCGTGACCGACCGCGCCAGGTAGTCGAAGTCCTCCAGGCTGATGCCGCACATGTCCTGCACCATTTCCGGCGTGTACCGGGAGTAGTGGCGTTTGAGGATCTGGAACACCGTGCGCGGATGCTGCAGCGTCTCGTCCTGCTCGCCGCTGTCGTAGGCCCACGTCGTCGGGTCGTATTTGCCTGTGTCCGGGTCGAATCCGGAGAACAGGCCGTGCAGATCCTCGGTGTCGCGGAACTCCTCGTTGACCAGCGTCGCGGCGTTGGTGAACGCGACGACGTACTCGTGGAACCACTTGTCGTGGGACAGCACGTAATTGATCAACCCACCGAGCACGACGACATCGGACCCGGCCCGGATCGCGATGTGCCGATCAGCAACCGCACCCGTACGGGTGAACCGCGGGTCGACGTGAATGATCCGCGCCCCACGGGCTTTGGCCTCGGACACCCACTGGAATCCCACCGGGTGCGCCTCGGCCATATTGCCGCCCTGAATGACGATGCAATCGGCGTTGGCCATGTCCTGCAATGGCTGCGACGCGCCTCCGCGCCCGAACGAGGCTCCCAGACCGGGAACCGTTGCGCTGTGTCAAATACGCGCTTGGTTCTCGATCTGGATGGCCCCGGCAGCGGTGAAGAGCTTCTTGATCAGATAGTTCTCTTCGTTGTCCAGGGTGGCGCCGCCGAGCGACGCCACACCCATGGTGCGCCGCAACGTCAGGCCGTCCTTGTTGAAGTCCTGCCAACCGTTGCGGCGGGATTCGATGAAGCGGTCGGCGATCATCTCGATCGCCCGCTCGCGGTCCAGCCGCTGCCAATCCTTGGCGCGCGGCGCGCGGTACAGCACCTCGGTCTGCCGACCTGGCGCATTGACCAGCTGCTCGCTGGCAGAACCCTTGGGGCACAAGCGGCCTCGCGAAATAGGCGAACCGGGATCGCCCTCGATCTGGACGACCTTCTCGTCCTTGACGTACACGCGCTGACCGCAGCCGACGGCGCAGTACGGACACACGCTCTGCACCATGCGATCGGCGGTGGCCGTCCGCGGCTGCATCTCGCGCGTCTGTTTGGAAGCGACCGCGGGTCCACGACCGAGACGGTCACCGGAACGCAGTTGACGAACGACGGGCCACTCCAGGAAAAGCCTCAGTCCAGTCATGGGTTCGACCCTAATACCGGATCGATCAGCGGCGCGCCGTTTGCTCCTGATGAACCGCCCAAATCCGAGATGAACTTCCGATCGATCGATAGGTACCGCCGATCAAGAACCGGCGTACTGCACCGATAGGCTCTGCCGATCACCCGCTCGGAAACTTCACTTTGACTGACAACCCGCTGCACGGGAGCCTTATTGCTGTTGCCAGCTAGCACTTTTCGTCGATCGGAGTGAACCCATGCGCACCGTCTACACGCGGGTGCGCAGCGCCATGACCCCGCCCATGGCGGACCACCGCCCGGCCCTGCGGGTCGCACTGGGGTTGGCCGTCCCTGGCGTCGCGCTGCTGGCGGCCGGGCGTCCCGATCTGATCATCTACGCGGTGTTCGGTGCGATCACCGGCATGTATGGCCGCACCGATACCCGGCGCCGTCGGTTCGCGCACCAGACGCAGGGCGGCCTGATCCTCGTGCTCGGCGTCGCCATCGGCGCGGCCCTGGCCGACTTCCACGTCGCGCCCGCAGTGCTGGTGATTGCCGCAGTGGCATTCGCGACCGTCGGCTCCGTGGTGACCGACTACCTCGCGCTCAAACCAGAGGGGCCGTTCTACGGCGTGTTCGCGCTCGGCGCCATCGCCACGGTACCGGCCGGCCGGGTGGCCCCGTCGTCAGCCATATTGATTTGTGCCGCAACGGCTCTACTTGCCGTCCTGCTCGGAATCCTCGATGCCCCGCGGGGCTCCGAGCCGGCGACGCGGCTGCCGATGCCGGATGTTCGCGACGTGCTGCTCCATGCGAGCCGCTACGCCATCGCCATCACGGCAGCCGGGGCCGCCGGTGTGGCGCTCGGTATCGACCATGCCAACTGGGCCATCGCCGCGGCAGCCGGTCCGCTGGCCGCCGCTGACGCCAGCGGCCGCATCAAGCGCGGCATCCATCGCCTGGCCGGCACGCTCGCCGGGCTCGTGGTGGCGGCGGTCCTGCTGGTCCCCCAACCCAGCGCGTACGTGCTGGCGGTCTGCGTCATGTTGCTGCTGTTTCCGACCGAGCTGTTCATGGCGCACCACCACGCGGTGGCGCTCGGCTTCTTCACCCCGCTGATCATGCTGATGACCGATTTAGCCAAGCCCACCTCACCGCTGAACCTACTGACGTACCGCGGACTGGACACCATCATCGGCGTGGCCGCGGCCATCGCCGTCGCGTTGCTGCTGCCAGGCCGCGAGCGGGCCGCGACCTGAGCCCTGCCCAAGGGCAATTCTCGACGCGTCGATAGGTCACACCTATCGCTCGTGGTCGAATGTCTCATGCTGTTCCGTCAGCTCGAATACTTCGTGGCGCTCGCCCGCGAGAAGCACTTCGCGCGTGCTGCCGCCGCCTGTTACGTGTCGCAACCGGCGCTGTCCGAAGCCATCCGAAAACTTGAGAACGAGCTGAAAGTTCCCTTGGTACGGCGGGGGCAGAGCTTCGAAGGCCTGACTCCCGAAGGCGAACGACTGGTGTTGTGGGCGCGCCGGATTCTGGCCGACCACGACGCCCTCATCCACGAGGTAACCGCACTGCAGACCGGCCTGACCGGTGAGCTTCGCCTCGGCGTCATCCCCGGCGCATCGGGTACCGTCGCGCAACTCACCGATCCGTTCTGCGCCGAACATCCTTTGGTACGAGTGCAATTGGAGAGCAGTCTGCGGTCGGCGGACATCGTGGCACGCATCGGGCGCTTCGAGCTGGACGCCGGGATCATCTATCCCGACGGGATCGACACCGCCAGCCTGACCGTCATACCGCTCTACCAGGAGCGGCATGTGCTTATCGTCGGTGCGGATTTGCTTGTCAGCCAAGCGAATTCGATCACCTGGACCGAAGCGTTGGAACTACCGCTGTGCCTGTTGAACTCAGGCATGCGCGGACGTCAGATCCTCGACGACGCGCTGGCGGCTCACGATCTGACGCCAACGCCGCGGCTCGAGGCGGACTCCTTCGTCTCCCTCCTGGCGCACGTGAGCAGCGGCCGCTGGGCCACGATTGTCCCGCAGGCCTGGCTGCGGGACTGGCGTCAGCCGACCGGGGTTCGGGTGGTGCCGTTGGAAAACCCCGAGGTGACGACGACGGTCGCGCTGGTCACCAGCGCCGCCGAACCCGGCTCGGTGCTGGCGCGCGCGCTCGTCTCCACCGCGCACACCGTCAACCTGGACGGTTAGCGGCAGCCCTCAGTACACGTCGTCGGGCTGCACCGCGCGCACCCTGGCGCGCCGCGGCGGCGCGGGCTGCGGCTCCTGCGCCCATTCGGTGCCACTGGCCGCCATCAGCCGGCCGATCTCGTCGATGTGCATGTCGGCCAGGTCCCACACGTCGGGCACCAGCCCGCGGTCGACGATGAAGCCGAAGTCCAGGCGGTCCAGGTAGCTCACCACGGTGATGTTGAGCCCCTGGCCTTCGGTGACGATCGACACCGGGAACTGATGGACCAGCTGCGCACCCGCGAAGTACAGCGGCTTACGCGGCCCGGGCACGTTCGAGATCACCAGATTGAACGGCGTGGCTGCAATACGGTGCGCCAGCCCGAAACGGGACGCCAGCCGCATCGCGGACGTCGACAACACCGGGGCGGAGACCTGCGCCATGTCGCCGAGCTGGCTGGCGGGCACCAGATCCAGCAGACGCTTCGCGTCGAGCATCGCCTCGCGGCAGCGCGCCACCCGCTCGACCGGGTCCTCGCAATCCGTCGGCAGCTCAGGGAAGATCGCCGACACCCGGTTGGTCCACGGGTCCGCTTCGTCACCGGTGCGGATGGACACCGGCACCATGGCCCGCAACGGACCATCGGGCAGGGCGTCGTGGGCCAACAGGTACTGGCGCAGCGCGCCCGCGCAGATCGCCATCACGATGTCGTTGACCGTGCCGCCGGTAGCGGTCTTGAGCCGCTTGACGTTCTCCAAGGACGCAGTGCGCATGGCGAAGCGACGGTGCCCGGTAATGGGCTTGTTCCACGGCGTGGGCGGCGCGGCCGACATCGGCAACGGAATCTTCGGTCCGTCGTCCTTACCAAGGCGGGCAAGGGATTTGATGGCCGAGCCGGCCTTGCTGGCGGCGCTGCCGACGCTATCAATCCCGGCGGCGTCGGCAAGTTGGCCGACCAGCCGGGTCTGGAACCGCAGTGCCTTGGCGGGATGGCCGGCAAGGTTGATGACAGCTTTACGCAGCAGCTCGATGTTGCCCGGCAGCGCTTCGGCTTCCCATGCGGGGCTGGGACCCGGAGGCGTGGTGTCCGGTTCGGTGTCGGTGAGGGCGTTGAGCATGATCTGCCCGGCAGCCCCGTCGATGGTGGCGTGGTGGTACTTGGTCAGCATGGCCCAGTTCCCGTTGTCCAGGCCGTCGATGACATAGACCTCCCACAGTGGCCGGCTGCGGTCCATCGGCCGCCCGACGATGCGCGATACCTGGTCGGCCAGCTGGTCGACCATTCCCGGTCGCGCCAAATGGATTTCGCGGATGTGGAAGTCAAGATCGAAGTTCGGGTCGTCGACCCAGTACGGATGATCCAACCCGAGCGGCACCTCTACGAGGCGCCGGCGCAGCGGTTCGAGTTCACCAATCAGGGACTTGTATTTGGCGTAGACCGCCGGGTACGGGTCGAACTCCTCGCTGGGCCGCTCGAAGATCATGAGTCCGGTGACGTGACCGAACGTCGTCGGCGTCTCCAGATAGAGGAACGTGGCGTCCAAGCCGCTGAGCTGCTTCACGAGTGTTCTTCTCCTAGACTGGTTTTAGGCTCAGCTGGTGAGCAATCCGCCCTCGACGGGCAGGGTGATTCCGGTGACGTAGCTGCTGGCATCGCTGGCCAGGAAGATCAGCGCGGCGCTGAGTTCCTCTGTGCGCCCGAGCCTTCCGGCCAAGGTGCGGGGCAGAACGGTGGTCTCGAAGTAGCCGTCCTCGTACTGCTCGGTCATCTCGGAAGCGAAGAAGCCTGGCGCCAAGGCGTTGACCCGGATGCCCTTGCGGCCCGTCCACTGCTGAGCCAGGTCACGAGTGAGGCCGATCAGCCCGGCCTTCGATGACGCGTAAGCGGCCTGCGGCAGACCGGCTGTCGTCAGGCCGAGAATGCTGCTGACATTGATGATCGAGCTGCCCGGCTGCATATGGGCGGCGCAAGCCTGCGCCATCCAGTAGCACCCGTTCAGGTTCAGGTCGATGACCGACCGGAACTGCTCGGGCGTTTCGCGCGTCGCCGGAACGGCAGTGCCCACCCCGGCATTGTTCACCAGAATGTCGACGCGTCCGAAGGAATCGACAGCCGCCTGCACCAAGGCTTTGCAGTCGTCGGGATTGGTGACGTCGGTGCGCACCGCGACGGCCTTGCGACCGGTGGCTTCGACCAGCGCGCGGGTCTCCGCGAGACGGTCCTCGCGACGCGCGCCGAGCACGACGTCGGCGCCGGCTTGTGCCAGTGCCTGCGCAAATCCGACGCCGAGGCCACTGGAAGCGCCGGTGACGACCGCGACGCGGCCATCGAGACGGAAGAGATCAAGGATCGACGATGCTTCGCTCTGGGTCACTCGTGCATCATATTCGGATATGTTGCACATACGAGACCTATCGAGATATATCTCACTCAGACACCAAGCGATACCATGATGCGAAGGCATCGAGATGAACAGGAGGTGCGCCATCAGCGAGACACCGTTGGGTCGCATGCTCGCGTCGACCGAGCGGCGGCCCGATCCGCTGGAGGCGTTCCGCATTGCGCGCCGTTGGTTCATCGAGGGTCGCCGCATCGAAATGCAGGAACTGGCAACCGAACTCGGCATCAACCGTGCCACCCTGTTCCGCTGGGTCGGTGGCCGTGACGAACTGATCGCCGAGATTCTGTGGTCGCTGGCTGAGCCGACCCTCAAGGCCTCGATCGACGCGGCACCCGGGCACGGCGCCGGACACATCGCGCGAGCCGTGGGCCACTACACGACCGTGATCGATGAATCCGGCTTCTTCCAGGCGTTCCTGCGCCGCGAACCCGAACGCGCGCTCCGGATTCTGGCCACCCGCGCCGGAACTGTTCAGGGCCGCCTGGTCGCCGCCATCGAAGAGCTGCTCAACGAGGAAATCGCCGCAGGTCACCTAGATCCGCCGCTCCCGCCGCGCGACCTCGCGTTCCTCATCGTGCGCATCGTGGAGTCATTCCTGTACGCCGACATCATCACCGGCGAACCACTGGAGGCCGGCAAAGCCGAGCAGGCCATCGGCGCACTGCTCGGGCATCGCGGCTGAGGTTTTCTGGCGAACAGACGCAAAACTGCCCCTCTCCCAAGGGAAAGGGGCAGTTTTGCGTCTGTTCGTGAGGCTTAGGAGAGCCGCTCGATGATGGTGACGTTGGCAGTGCCGCCGCCCTCGCACATGGTCAGCAGGCCATAGCGGCCGCCCGTGCGCTCCAGCTCGTTGAGCAGGGTGGCGAACAGCTTGGCGCCGGTGGCGCCGAGCGGGTGGCCCAGCGCGATGCCGCCGCCGTTCGGGTTCACCTTGGACAGATCGGCCTTCAGCTCCTTGGCCCACGCCAGGACGACGGGCGCGAACGCCTCGTTGATCTCGATGACGTCGATGTCGTCGATGCTCAGGCCGGTCTTCTCCAGCGCGTACTTGGTCGCGGGGATGGGGCCGGTCAGCATCTTCACCGGGTCGTCGCCACGGCAGCTGATGTGGTGGATGCGGGCGCGCGGCTTGAGACCGTGGGCCTTGACCGCAGCCTCGGAGGCCAGCAGTGTCGCCGACGATGCATCCGAGATCTGGCTCGCCAGAGCGGCAGTCAGCCGGCCACCCTCAACGAGCGGCTTCAGCGATGCCAGCTTCTCCCGGGTGCTTTCGCGCGGGCCCTCGTCGACCTTGAAGTCCCCGACCGGGATGATCTCGTTGTCGAAGCGGCCCTCACGGATCGCGGTGAACGCGCGCTGGTGGCTGTTGAACGCGAACTCTTCCATCTCGTCACGGGAGATGTCCCACTGCTCAGCGATCATCTCGGCGCCGCGGAACTGCGAAATCTCTTGGTTGCCATAGCGTTCCACCCAGCGCTTCGACTCGTTGGTCGGCGAGGTGAAACCGAACTGCTCGCCGACGATCATGGCCGAGCTGATCGGAACCTGGCTCATGTTCTGGATGCCGGCAGCCAGGATCAGGTCTGCGGTACCGGACATGATGGCTTGTGCGCCAAAGGAAATGGCCTGCTGCGAGGAACCGCACTGCCGGTCGACGGTGGTGCCGGGGACGGCCTCGTCGTAGCCAGCGGCCAGCCAGGTCAGACGGCCGATGTTGCCGGCCTGCCCACCGATCGCGTCGACGCAACCGACGATGACGTCATCAAAGGCGCCGGGGTCGATGTCGTTGCGGGCGAAGATTCCGCGGTAAGCCTCCACACCGAGGTCGATCGGGTGGTAGCCCGAGAGGGCACCACCCTTCTTGCCGACGGCGGTGCGCACAGCGTCGATGACGTACGCCTCAGATGCGGCCATTTCTCATCTCCTTCTTTGGGTGAAACTCATTTAGAGGCAAGGCGTTACGGGGTAACCGCGACGCCGCCGAGCACGATGGTCAGGTAGTGCTGACCGACGTCCTCCGCGGTCAACTTGCCACCCGGCTGGTACCAGCGAACCGACACCCAGGTGGTGTCGCGGATGAAGCGGTACACCAGGTCGACGTTGAGGTCGGACCGGAAAACTCCTTGCGCCATCCCCTGTTTCAGGACGTCGACCCACATCTTGCGCTGCTCGCGGTTGCGATCGTCGACGAAAGCGAACTGCGGCAAAATCCCCAGCCGCTTGGCCTCATCCTGGTAGATGACGACCTGCGCGTGCCGATGCTCGATGGCATCGAAGGACGCCATGAACAAACCTTTGAAGCGCGCCAACGGATCGGGCTCGGTGGCGATGATCTGCTCATACCTGGTGAACAGCCAATCGAGGAAGTCACGCATGATCTCTTCGACCATCTGTTCCTTCGATTTGAAGTGATGGTAGAGACTGCCCGACAGGATTCCCGCCGAGTCCGCGATGTCACGGACGGTGGTTGCCTTCAGTCCACGCTCAGCGAACATCGCCGCGGCGAGCTCAAGAAGCTCGTCGCGCCTGCTCGCGGCCTGGCTGGGCGATAATGACGCCATCGCCACAGCATAGCAACCAAGCGCTTGCTAGGGTAGGTCGGGCCGGTGTTGACTTGGCCACTACGTACACAAAGATCGAGTGCTCACCTGGGTCGCGCACGTTGAGGCGATCGCGGCCCTGAGGGCGGGCGAGGTCACGCGCGCGGTTCTCGACCGCGACCGATAGATGGGGCACGATGTGAAATGGATGAGTATCAGGAGATCATGAGCACGACACAGCTTGCCCTGGAGGGTATCCGGGTCATCGACATGACCCGGGTCTTCGCCGGCCCGATCAGCGCGCAGATACTGGGCGACCTCGGCGCTGACGTCATCAAGGTGGAGCGACCGGGCAGCGGTGACGAAGGGCGCGGTTACGGTCTTGCCTCGGTCGAGGGCAAGGATGGCAAGGACCTTCGCCAGTCCGGCTTCTTCACCGCGTCGAACCGCAACAAGCGGTCGATCACGGTCAACCACTCCAAGCCGGAGGGGCAGGACATCCTGCGTGCCCTAGTCAAGACCGCGGACATCCTGATCGAGAATTACAAGGTCGGCGACCTCAAGCGGTTCGGGCTGGACTACGAGAGCCTGAAGGCGATCAATCCCCGCCTCATCTATTGCTCGATCACCGGCTTTGGCCAGACCGGGCCGATGGCGGCGCGCGCGGGCTACGACGGGTTGTTCCAGGCGAGCGGCGGCATGATGGCCGTGACCGGAATCCCCGAAGGCCAGCCCGGCGCGGGTCCGGTGAAGGCCGGTCCCAGCCTGGTCGATTTCGTGACCGGCCACAACAGCGCCATCGCGATCCTCGCCGCGCTGAACCATCGCAACAGCACGGGCGAGGGCCAGCACATCGACATGGCGCTGCTTGACAGTTCCGTGGCGATGATCTGCCACATCATGCAGGACTATCTGATCAACGGCGTCCAGGCGGAGCGTCTGGGCAATGGCGGCAACGGCGGCGGACCCGCCGACCTCATCCACGCGCGCGACGGCATGACGTACATTACGGCCGGCAGCGACGCCCACTGGCGGCGCATGTCGGAGTTGATGGGCCGGCCCGAGCTCTACGCCGACCCGCGCTTCGACACCAACGCCAAGCGGGCCAAGATCAATCGCGCGGAGTTGATCGACATCATCAACGTGTGGAGCCGGCAGTTCACGACGGAGGAGCTTCAGGCGAAGTTCGACAGCGTGGGCATCCCGGCCGCGCGCTATAACGATCTAGCGGAGGTCTGGGATGATCCGCAGGTGCAGCACCGGGGCCTGCGCGCCACGACTCCGCACATGTGGGCCGCCGCCGGATCGGTCGACCTGATCGGCAGCCCGCTGGCGGGCATGGGCGCGACGCCTGCGACGATCCGCCGCCCGCCGCCGCTGATCGGCGAGCACAGCGCAGAGATACTGGGCGAACTGGGCTATGACGCGGCGCGGATCGCGAGCTTGCAGGAGCAGGCGATCATCTGATCGAGAGGGTCCGCCACCAGGTCAGGCTCGCGAGATCGCGATCCAGCCACACATGCACTTGCCCGCCTAATTGCGACAACGTTGTCGCAATTAGGCGGGCAAGTGCATATATCCGAACCTCGCGGCCGGATGAAAACTACGCCCGCTGGCTCGACACCGAAATGATCTCACCGGTCAGGTAACTGGAGTAGTCACTGGCCAAATACGCGATGGTGGTGGCGATTTCCCACGGCTCGGCGGCACGGCCGAATGCCTCGTCGGAGGACAGCCGGTCCAGCAGCGCGGCATCGGCCGACTTCTCCAGGAACTTGTGCCGCGCGATGCTCGGGGACACCGCGTTGATCCGCACCCCGTACTCGACGGCTTCGATTGCGCTGCAACGGGTCAGGGCCATCACCCCGGCCTTGGCGGCGGCGTAGTGCGACTGCGAGTGCTGGGCGCGCCAGCCCAGGACACTGGCGTTGTTGACGATCACACCACCGTGCTCAGCACCGCGGAAGTACCGCAGCGCCGCCCGGGTCGCGCGCATCACCGAGTTCAGCGTGACGTTCAGGACGCGGTCCCACTCGTCGTCGGTCATGTCGACCAGCGGTGTCTCGCCACCGAGGCCGGCGTTGTTGACCAATACGTCCAGGCGGCCCATCTTTTCGACGGCCGACGCAATCAGCGCGTCAACGGCCTCGGTCGACGTCACATCACACACCACAGCCTCAACCCGGCCCAGGCCAAGCTCCGCCAGCTGATCACGGGTCTCATTCAGACGCCGCTCGTGGTAGTCCGACACCACAACATCGGCACCTTCGAGAAGCGCACGACGCGCGGTCGACGAACCGATGCCTGTACCGGCGGCGGCAGTCACCAGAACAACCTTGCCCTTGAGCAGGCCGTGGCCCTCAATCTCGTTGGGAGCTACAGAAAGGTCCATCAGCCCTTAGCCTCTCGGGGTAGGCCGAGCACCCGCTCGGCAATGATGTTGCGCTGAATTTCGTTCGACCCGCCGTAGATGGTGTCCGAACGCGAGAACAGGAACAGGCGCTGCCACTCGTCGAACTCGCCACCCGGCAGCGTCAGACCGGCCATGCCCTGAATCTCCATGGCGATCTCGCCGAGTTCACGATGCCAGTTGGCCCACAACAGCTTTGACACGTTGTCCTGGCCAGGCTGCTCGACGTCCATGGTCGCCATCGCGTAGGACCGCATGGCCTGCAGGCCGGTCCAGGACTCGGTCAGCTTCAGACGGATCAGCGGATCCTCGATGGCGCCGGTGCGCTTGGCCACGTCGATCAGGCCCTCAAGCTCACGCTTGTAACGGATCTGCTGGCCCAGCGTCGAAACACCACGCTCGAAGGTGAGGGTGGCCATCGCCACGCCCCAGCCCTGCCCGGGCTCACCGACCACCAGCGACGCGTCGGTACGGGCGTCGTCGAAGAACACCTCGTTGAACTCGGAGTCACCGGTCAGCTGAACGATCGGACGAATCTCGACGCCCGGCTGGTCCAGCGGCACCAACAGATACGACAGGCCGTGGTGGCGCTTGGAGCCCTTCTCGGAGCGGGCCACCACGAAGCACCACTGCGCCCAGTGCGCCAGTGAGGTCCACACCTTCTGGCCGTTGATCACCCATTCGTCGCCGACCAGTTCAGCCGACGTCGAGACGTTGGCCAGGTCGCTACCGGCGCCGGGCTCGGAGTAACCCTGGGCCCACAGCTCGGTGACGTTGAGGATGTTCGGCAGGAAGCGCTTCTTCTGCTCTTCAGTGCCGTACGCGATGAGCGTCGGCCCGAGCAGTTCCTCACCGAGGTGGTTGACCTTGTCCGGGGCGTCCGCCTTGGCGTACTCCTCATAGAAGGCGACGCGGTGCGCGACCGACAGGCCGCGGCCACCATGCTCCTCCGGCCAGCCCAGGCAGGTCAGCCCCGCCGCAGCCAGATGCTGGTTCCACGCACGTCGTTCTTCATAAGCCTCGTGCTCACGACCGGGGCCACCCAGGCCCTTGAGAGCTGCGAATTCACCGACGAGATTGTCTGCGAGCCATTGCCGGACCTCAGCCCGGAACGTCTGGACCTCTATCACCCTTGTAGGCTAACCTACCAAGCACTTGCTTTGTTAGAGGGAGTTCCGATGAGTGGGTCCGACGGCACCCAGCAGCCCGGTCGGCAGACCCCACCGCAGACCTACACCAAAGAACATTTGGCTAACTTCAAGACGCCGCGGTCGGTGGCGTTTCTCGAGACGCTGCCACGTAACCCTGGAGGCAAAGTGGTCAAACCTGCACTCAGGGCGAGCGAAGCAACGGGAAAGACTTCCAGGGCGAGCGAAGCGACGGGGAAGACAAACGAGAGATGAATCGGTAAATGGATCTGACATTCGACGACGCCACCGAGGAATTCCGGGCCGAGGTCCGCGACTTCCTGGCGGCCAACAAGGACAAGTTCCCCACCAAGTCCTACGACACGCTCGAGGGCTTCGAGCAGCACCGCGTCTGGGACAAGGTGCTGTTCGACGCCGGCCTGTCGGTCATCGCATGGCCCAAGGAGTACGGCGGCCGCGACGCCACCATGCTGCAGTGGGTCGTGTACGAGGAGGAGTACTTCAAATCCGGCGCTCCCGGCCGGGCCTCCGCCAACGGCACCGCGATGCTCGCGCCGACGCTGTTCGCGCACGGCACCCCGGAGCAGCTGCAGCGCGTGCTGCCGAAAATGGCTTCCGGCGAAGAGATCTGGGCCCAGGCCTGGTCCGAGCCCGAGTCCGGCAGTGACCTGGCCTCCCTGCGCTCGACCGCGACCAAGGTCGAGGGCGGATGGAAGCTCAACGGCCAGAAGATCTGGAGCTCGCGCGCCCCGTTCGGCGAGCGCGGCTTCGGCCTGTTCCGCTCTGACCCAGAAGCCCAGCGCCACAAGGGCCTGACGTACTTCATGTTCGACCTGAAGGCCGAGGGCATCACCGTCCGCCCCATCGCTCAGCTGGGCGGCGAGACCGGCTTCGGTGAAATCTTCCTCGACGACGTGTTCGTCCCCGACGAGGACGTCATCGGCCAGGTGCACAACGGCTGGACAGCTGCCATGAGCACGTCGAGCAACGAGCGCGGCATGTCGCTGCGTAGCCCGGCCCGCTTCGTCGCGCCCGCCGAACGCCTTGTCGCGCAATGGAAAGTCGATCAGAACCCGGCCTACGCCGAGCGTGTCGCCGACGCCTGGATCAAGGCCCAGGCCTACCGGCTGCACACCTTCGGCACCGTCACCCGGTTGGCCAGCGGCGGCGAACTGGGCGCGGAGTCCTCGGTGACCAAGGTGTTCTGGTCCGACCTGGATGTCGCCCTGCACCAGACCGCGCTGGACCTGCGCGGCGCCGACGCCGAGCTGTACGACCACTGGACCGAGGGCCTGCTGTTCGCCCTTGGCGGTCCGATCTACGCCGGTACCAACGAAATTCAGCGCAACATCATCGCCGAGCGCCTGCTGGGCCTGCCCCGCAAATAAGAGAGATACTTCACGTGTTCTTTGAATTGGACGATTCACAGCGCGATTTCGCTGCGAGCATCGATGCCGCGTTGGGTGCCGCCGATGTCCCCGCGGCGGTGCGCGCATGGGGTGGGGTCGAGAAAGCGGCCGACGCCGCGCCGGGCCGCAAGGTCTGGTCGACCCTGGCCGACCTCGGCGTCACCGCACTGAACGTGCCGGAAGAGTTCGACGGCATCGGCGCACATCCGGTGGATCTGGTTGTCGCCCTTGAGCGTCTGGGCTACTGGGCCGTGCCCGGTCCGGTCACCGAATCCATCGCCGTCGCCCCGGTCTTGCTGGCGAGCGATTCCCGGTCGGAAGGGCTGGCCTCGGGTGAGCTCATCGCCACCGTCGCCCAGCCGCCGCTGACCCCGCGCGCCGTCGACGCCGACACCGCTGGCCTGATCCTGCTCGCTGGCGACGGCCAGGTGCAGGACGCTACCGCCGGCGAAGAGCACCAGTCCGTCGACCCGGCCCGTCACTTGTTCGACGTGACGGCCACCGGTGAGGCCCAAGCCGCCGACACCGCAAAGGCTTTCGAGTTCGGCGCGCTGGCTACCGCGGCTCAGCTGGTCGGCGCCGGCCAGGCGATGCTCGACATGGCTGTCGAATACGCCAAGCAGCGCACCCAGTTCGGCACAGTGATCGGGTCGTACCAGGCCATCAAGCACAAGCTGGCCGACGTGCACATCGCCGTCGAGCTGGCCCGCCCGCTGGTCTACGGCGCCGCCCTGGCGCTGGCCGACGGCTCGCCCACGCTGGCTCGGGACGTCAGCGCCGCCAAGGTCGCTGCCAACGAGGCTGCTCTGCTGGCCGCTCGTTCGTCGCTGCAGACGCACGGCGCCATCGGTTTCACGCAGGAACATGACCTGTCCCTGTTGCTGCTGCGCACCCAGGCGCTGCGCTCGGCATGGGGCGACTCGACGTGGCACCGGACTCGGGTTCTGGAAGGACTGTAAGCAATGAGCGAAGAACGGGAGATGCTGCGCGCCACCGTCGCAGCGTTGGTCGAGAAGCACGCCAACCCTGAAGCCGTCCGGGCCGCCATCGAGTCCGAGAAGGGCTACGACGAGAACCTCTGGCAGCTTCTCTGCGAGCAGGTCGGCGCCGCAGCGCTGATCGTCCCCGAGGAACTCGGTGGTGCAGGTGGCGAATTGGGCGACGCCGCAGTCGTTCTCGAGGAACTGGCCAAGGGCCTGGTCCCGACGCCGCTGCTCGGCACCATGCTGGCCGAGCTGGCCCTGCTCGCCGTCGGCGACGAGGAGCCTCTCGAAGGTCTGGCTGAGGGAACCTCCATCGGCGCAGTCGTTTTCGACGCCGGCTACGTCATCAACGGCGACATCGCCGACGTGGTGATCGCCGCGCAGGACGGTCAGCTGACCCGGTGGACCGACGTCACCGTCACCCCGGCCACCGCCATGGACCCGACGCGTCGTCTCGCCGCGGTGGCTCCGGGCAGCACCGCTGCCCTCGGCGCCGACCCGGGCCTGGCGGACACCGCGGCCATCCTGATGGCCGTCGAGCAGGTCGCCGCCGCGAGCCGCTGCCTGGACCTGACCGTGGCCTACTCCAAGGACCGTGTGCAGTTCGGCCGCCCGATCGGCAGCTTCCAGGCGCTCAAGCACCGCATGTCGGACCTGTACGTCAAGGTGTCGGCCGCGCGCTCGATCGTCAACGACGCCATCGCCGACCCGACGCCCACGAACGCGTCGCTGGCCCGGTACATGGCGACCGAGGCCTTCAATGCCGTTGCCGGCGAAGCGATCCAGATGCACGGCGGCATCGCCATCACCTGGGAAAGCGACATTCAGTTCTACTTCAAGCGGGCGCATGGCAGTGCCCAGCTGCTCGGGTCGTCGCGGGAGCACCTGCGTCGTCTCGAAGCCGAGGTCCTGCACTAACGTCGAGGTATGACCAATCCGGTAGCGCTGCGCGCGGGAATCCCGCCGTTCTATGTGATGGACGTGTGGCTGGCCGCGGCCGAGCGCCAGCGCAGCCACGGCGACCTGGTGAACCTGTCGGCGGGGCAACCCGCCGCACAGGCACCGGCGCCCATCCGGGCCGCCGCCGCAGAGGCCCTGGCCAACGACAACCTCGGATACACCGTCGCGCTCGGCATTCCGGAGCTGCGCGAGGCGATCGCCAAGTCGTACCTGGACCGGTACGGCGTCGAGGTCGAGCCCGACGCCGTCGTCATCACCACCGGGTCCACCGGAGGCTTCCTGCTGGCGTTCCTGTCCTGCTTCGACGTCGGTGACCGCGTCGCGGTGGCCAGCCCCGGCTACCCCTGCTACCGAAACATCTTGTCCGCCTTGGGCTGCGAGGTTGTCGAGGTGCCGTGTGGGCCCGAAACCCGTTTCCACCCAACCATTTCCATGCTGGAACAACTGGACCCGCCGGTGAAGGGTCTGATCATCGCCAGCCCGAACAACCCGACCGGCACTGTCTTGCCCGCCGAGGATCTGGCCGCCATCGCCACCTGGTGCGACGACAACTCCGTGCAGCTGATCAGCGACGAGCTCTACCACGGCCTCATCTACGACGACGCGCCCGCGACCAGCTGCGCCTGGGAGACTTCACGCAATGCCATTGTGGTGAACAGCTTTTCGAAGTACTTCGCCATGACGGGCTGGCGACTCGGCTGGCTGCTGGTGCCCGAGCCGCTGCGCCGCGCGGTCGATTGCCTGACCGGAAACTTCAGCATCTGCCCGCCGACCCTCCCCCAGTACGCGGCGGTTGCCGCGTTCACCCCGGAGTCCATTGCCGAGGCCGATGCCCTGGTGCACCACTACGCGGAGAACCGGGCGCTGTTGCTGAGCGGGCTGGCCGAAGTTGGGCTCGACAAGTTGGCGCCCGCCGACGGTGCATTCTACGTGTACGCGGACATCTCGAAGTACTCCACCGATTCGCTCGCGTTCTGCGAAAAGCTGCTGGCCGACACTGGCCTGGCGATTGCGCCCGGGGTGGACTTCGATACCCAGCACGGCGGATCGTTCGTGCGGCTGTCCTTCGCCGGGCCGAAGTCGGACGTCGAAGAGGCACTGCGCCGCCTGGGTCCCTGGCTCGCCGCGTTCTGATCAGGGCCGCTGTCGCGTTTGCCACACAACTGACAAGAACGAACGGGATGCCGGTACCATCGGTCCGCAATGTCCCAGGAAACCGACAACCCCGCACCGGAAGTTACTGACGACTTACCGGTCAACCGCGAGGGCCTCGAACGGCACGGCATCAAGCTGTCCACGCCCATCGGTGAGATCGCCATCGCGATTTCGACGCCGCGCGGCGGTTTGACGATCCCCAAGCGATTCGACCCGCTGGGCCTGGCCAACCGCGCCCTCGGGGTCGCAAAATTCGGCTTCAAGCTGGCCGCCTGGGGTGGCGAGCAGATCGCAATCGCGACCAAGACCACCGTCGAAGCCATCGAGATGGCCCCCGAGCGCACGCCGGCTCCGGCATCGCAGAAGCAGCCCACCTCGCAGAAGCAGCCCGCCTCGCAGTCACTGCACGGCAAGCTAGGCGGACTACTCGACCGCGCCTTGGACCAGAGCACTTCCGACGGTCGGACCGAGCTCTACCACCGGCTGCTAGATCAGCTGGTGGCCGACGAGGCCCGCATCGTCGGCGCGCTGTCGGACAACGAATCGTCGCCGCTGGTGAACATCTACCCGCGGAACCGCAGTATCGCCACGTTGGAGAACGCGTGCCTCATCGGCCGCACCGCGAACGTCGCCCTGCCGCAGATGGTGCCGCAGTACGTCAGCCACCTGTTGGCCCTCGGGCTGGTCGAGACCACCCCCGAAGACCCCGACTTGAAGGCCGACTACGAGATCCTCAGCGCAGAATCGATGGTGCTGAAGGCCATCAAGGACGCCTCCCGAGGACCGTTCCCGGCGCGCGTCGAGAAGCTCGCGCTACGGCTGTCGGAACTGGGCCGCGGGCTGTGGGAAGCAGCGATGCAGGACGAGTCCTAGCTCACCCGACCGCAGCACGCTCACTGTCAGCCCGGTCCACGTCGGCCAGGTCAATCCCCTTGGTCTCGCGCGCGAACGCCAACGCCACCAACGTGACGACGCAGGCCCCGGCCAGGTACAGCGCTATCGGGACCGACGAGTGGTAGTCCTGCAAAAGCCGCACCGCAATGATCGGCGCGAGTGACCCGGCGAAGATCGCCGTCACCTGATAACCAAGGGACACACCGGAATAACGCATCCGGGTCGGGAACATCTCGGACATCAACGCGGGCTGCGGCGAGTACATGAAGGCGTGCGCCACCAGGCCGGTCGTGATGGCGGCCACGATGACGACGTAGTGCTTGCTGTCCATCATCGGGAACGCGACGAAACCCCATGCCGCGGTGAGCAACGTGCCGATCAGGTACACGGGACGACGGCCGATCCGGTCAGAAAGCGCGCCCACCAACGGAATTGCCACCAGGTGTACTGCGTGCGCCACCAGCAGATACCAGAGGATCGACGAAGTGCTCACGCCCGCATGTACTTTCAGATACGTGATCGAGAAGGTGACCACCAGGTAGTACATGATGTTCTCGGCGAACCGCAGGCCCATCGCGGTCAGCACCTTGCCCGGGTAGTACCTGAGCACCTCCATCACGCTCAACGACGACGCTTTGAACTCCTCGGCCTCTTGTTGTGCCGCAACGAAAATCGGCGCATCGGTCACCTTGGTCCGGATGTAATAGCCGATCAGCACCACTACCGCTGAGAGCCAGAACGCCACCCGCCAGCCCCAGGACAGAAACGCCGAATCGGACAGCGTCGCCGTCAAAGTCAGCAGCACCACCGTCGCCAGGATGTTGCCCACCGGCACCCCCGCCTGCGGCCAACTCGCCCAGAACCCGCGCCGAGCGGCGGGACTGTGCTCGGCAACCAGGAGCACCGCGCCACCCCATTCGCCGCCGACCGCGAAGCCCTGGATGAATCGCAGCACCACCAGCAGCGCCGGCGCCCAGTAACCGATCTGCGCGAAGGTCGGCAGGCAGCCCATCAAGAAGGTGGACGAACCGACCAGCAGCAATGAGAACTGCAGCAGCGTCTTGCGGCCGAACTTGTCGCCGAAATGCCCGAACACCACACCGCCGAGCGGACGCGCGACAAACCCCACCGCATAGGTGACGAAGGCCGCGAAGATGGCGTCGAGGTCACTGCCGCTCTGCCCGAAGAACACCTTGCTGAACACGATGGTGGCAGCGGTGCCGTACAGGAAGAACTCGTACCACTCCACGACGGTGCCGGCCATGGAGGCCAGGACGACCCGTCGCAATCCGGACCGGATCGGCGCGCTCATGGCGCGACTATAGCCAGGTGTCCTCGGTCGTCGTGGTCAAGAACGACTCCAAATCATCGCGCCATTGCGCCGGGGTGTTCTTGTCCGGCTCGATGCCGGTGTACTCCCCGCGGTAGAACAGCAGGGGCCGCGGCTTGATGGCCTGCGGCTCGGACATCGACTGGACCGCACCGAAAACCACGAAGTGGTCGCCACCGTCGTGGACAGAGTGGACCGTGCAGTCGATGTGCGCGAGCGTGTTGTCGAGCACCGGCGAGCCCAACCCTGAAGGGCTCCAGTCGATCCCGGCGAACTTGTCGTCAGCCTTCGAGCCGAACTGCGCCGACACGTGCTGCTGGTTCTCGTGCAGCATGTTCACGCAGAACTTGCCGCTGGCCTCGATGACCTTCCACGCCCGGGAGTGCTTCGTCGGACAGAACAGCACCAGCGGCGGGTCCAGCGACAGCGCCGCGAACGACTGACAGGCGAAACCGACCGGCACACCGTCATGCACGGTGGTGATGACGGTGATGCCGGTACAGAACTGCCCGAGCACATTTCGGAACGTGCGCGGGTCAATCTGTGGTGTCTCGGTCATGCCGCGCGAGCCTACTTGAACCCGACGCTGAAGTCGTGGCCCCAGAGGCTGATGCCGACGCTCTCGCGCGCGATCCAGCTCTCGTCCTCGACTTCGAGTCCCTCGCAACCGAATTCCATGTCGAAGCCACCCGGTGTCTTCATGTAGAAGGACAACATCTTGTCGTTGATGTGCCGGCCGAGCGTGGCCGACATCTTGACCTTCTTGCGGTTCGCGCGGTCCAGGCACAGGCCGACGTCGTCGGAGTTCTCCACCTCGACCATGAGGTGGACGATGCCGGTCGGGTTGGGCATCGGCATGAACGCCAGCGCGTGGTGGCGCGGGTTGCAGCCGTAGAAGCGCAGCCACACCGGGTCGCCATCGGCCGGGCGGCCGGCGAGCTGCGGAGGCAGCCGCATCGAGTCACGCAGCCGGAAGCCCAGCACGTTCTGGTAGAACGCCTGCGCCGCGGCATCGTCGTCGCAGGTCAGGACGACGTGCCCAAGGCCCTGCTCCGAGGTGACGAACTTGTGGCCGTAAGGGCTGACGAACCGGCGGCCCAGGTACTGGATGCCGTAGAAGACCTCGAGGGTGTTGCCGGCCGGGTCCTGGAAGCTGATCATGCCCTCGACCTTGCGGTCGGCGAGCTCGTCCTTGGTGCCCTCGGCGAACGCGACGCCGTTGGCGGTCAGGGTTTCCTTCAGCTGCTCCAGGGCAGGCGCATCGGCGACCTCCCAGCCGGAGGCCAGCAGCCTGTCCTTCTCACCGGGCACGATCACCAGGCGCGCTGCGACGTCGTCCATCCGCAGGTAGAGAGCGTCAGGGTTGGTGCCCTCGCCCTCCATCATGCCGAGCACCTTGAGCCCGAACTCACGCCAGGCCGCCATGTCGGTGGCCTCAATGCGCATGTATCCCAGCGCCTTGATCGTCGTCATGCCATGTCTCCTTTAGCTGCCCAGGAAATCGCGGGTCAGCTTGTTGAACTCGTCGAACTTCTCTAGCTGCGCCCAATGGCCGCACTGACCGAACACGTGGAGCTGCACCCGCGGAATCTGCTTGAGCGCCACCAGCGCACCGTCGAGCGGGTTGACCCGGTCCTCACGGCCCCAGATCAACAACACCCGCTGCCGCAGCTTGTGCACTTCGCGCCACATCATGCCGAGTTCGTAGTCCGGCCCCGCGAAGGACTTGACCATCGCGCGCAGCGCGGCCAGCGACTCGGGTGTGCTGGCGATGGCGAACCGCTCGTCGATCAGCTCCGGGGTAACCAGACTCTGGTCGAAGACCATGATCCGCACGAACGCCTCGAGGGTCTCCCGCGTCGGCGAATAGGCGAACTTGCCGAGCAGCTTCACGCCTTCGGTCGGGTCGGGCGCAAACAGGTTGACGCTCAACCCGCCCGGGCCCATCAGCACCAGCCGGCCGGCCCGCTCGGGGTGGTCCAGGGCGAACCGCACCGCAGTACCGCCGCCGAGCGAATTGCCCACCAGCGCAGCACGTTCGATACCGAGGTGGTCGAACAGCGCGAGCAGCGCAGTGGCACTGTGCCGGTGATACTGCACGTGGTCGGTGGGCTTGTCCGAGTATCCGTAACCCGGCTGGTCCACTGCCAGCACGTGGAAGTGCTCGGCCAGCACCGCGATGTTCTTCGAGAAGTTCGACCAGCTCGACGCACCCGGGCCGCCACCGTGCAACAGCACGATCGTCTCGGCGGCCGGGTCGCCGGCCTCGTGGTAGTGCAGGCGCAGGTCAGCATTGACCTGCGCGTAGCGCGAGGTGGATTCGAAAGTGACCTCAGCTACCGCGGTCATCAGACCATCGTGTCGGCCGGGGGCAGACCGAATTCGTTGTTGCCGAAGATCAGGTAGGCGCGCTCGGGCTCGTTGGCGGCGTGCACCCGGCCGGCGTGGGCGTCACGCCAGAAACGCTGCAGCGGAGTGCCATTGGCCAGCGCGGTGGCACCAGCTGCTTCGAAGAGTCGGTCGACGGACGCGATGGCCCGGCCGGTGGCACGAACCTGGTCGCGACGGGCACGGGCCCGCAGCTCGAACGGGATCTCCTTGCCATCCAGCAGCAGGGAGTACTCGTCACCGACGTTGCCGATCAGCTGACGCCAAGCGGCGTCGATGTCGCTGGCAGCTTCGGCGATGCGGACCTTGGCGAACGGATCGTCCTTGGACTTCTCGCCCGCGAACGCGGCACGGACCCGCTTGCCCTGGTGCTCGACGTGGGCCTCGTAGGCGCCGTAGGCCATACCGACGATGGGCGCCGAGATGGTCGTGGGATGCACGGTGCCCCACGGCATCTTGTAGACCGGGGCGGTGTTGGTCTGGTAGCCGCCGGCGGTGCCGTCATTCATGGACTTGTAAGAAAGGAAGCGGTGCCGCGGCACGAACACGTCCTTGACGACGATCGTGTTGCTGCCGGTGCCACGCAGGCCGACGACGTTCCACACGTCATCGATGGTGTATTCAGTGCGCGGGATCAGGAAGCTACCGAAGTCGACCGGACGGCCGTCCTTGATCACCGGGCCGCCGAGGAACGCCCAAGTGGCGTGCTCCGAGCCCGACGACCAGTTCCAGGCGCCGTTGACGATGTAGCCGTCGCCGGTCTCCGTCACCACACCCGCGCCCATCGGCGCGTAGGAGGAGGAGATGCGGACGGTCGAGTCGTCGCCCCAGACGTCTTCCTGGGCCTGCTGATCGAACAGAGCCAAGTGCCAGTTGTGGACGCCGATGATCGATGCGACCCAGCCGGTGGAGCCGCACGCGCTGGCGATCCGGCGGACCGCCTCGTAGAACAGCGTCGGGTCAGCCTCAAGGCCATCCCACTGTGCGGGCTGGAGCAGTTTGAAGAAGCCGATTTCGTTCAGACTGTCGATAGACTCCTGCGGCACCTGACGCAGGTCTTCGGTCAGCTGTGCGCGCTCGCGCAGCACCGGCAACAGGTCGTCGATACCTGCCAGCACGGCCTGCACGTCGCGTTGTTCAATTGACGTCACGGATTGCCTCCCGGAGAGTGGTCATCTAGACAGAAGATTAGAACACGTTACGATTTGTGTCGAGCACGGCAGTCCTACAGCAGGTAGACCTACAAAAGTAGGCTTTTATAACCTGTTCTAGTTACGGACCGTGGGCAGGCTTGAAAGAAGGGTGATGGTTGTGGACGAGCCGTTGGGCAGCCACGTGCTGGAACTTGTGGTGGCCGACGTCGTCGCTGAGACCTCTGACTCACGAGTCTTGGTCTTCAAGACGCCCGATGGCAGCGACATTCCGCCGGAGCGACTGAAGTACTCCCCCGGCCAGTTCTTGACCCTGCGCGTCCCAAGCACTCGCACCGGGTCAGTGGCCCGCTGCTACTCACTGTGTAGCTCGCCGTACGCCGACGAAGCACTGACCGTCGGGGTCAAGCGCACCAAGGACGGCTACGCGTCGAACTGGCTGTGCGACAACGCCCACGTCGGCATGCGGATCCATGTGCTGGCGCCGTCCGGCACGTTCGTCCCCAAGAACCTCGACGCCGACTTCCTGCTGCTGGCCGGCGGTAGCGGCATTACCCCGATGCTGTCGATCTGCAAGTCCGCGCTGTCCGAGGGCACCGGCAAGGTGACGCTGTTCTACGCCAACCGCGACGAGGCCTCGGTCATCTTCGGCAAGGCGTTGCGCGAGCTGACCTCGCTGTACCCGGACCGGCTGTCCGTCGTGCACTGGCTGGAATCGGTACAGGGGCTGCCCAACCCGAAGATGCTGGCGACACTGCTGGAGCCGTTCGCGGACCGTGAAGCCTTCATCTGCGGCCCCGCGCCGTTCATGGCCGCTACCGAGGAAGCGCTGCTCAACTCCGGTGCGGCCAAGGAAAAAATCCATCTCGAGGTGTTCCAGTCACTGGACTCCGATCCTTTCGCGGCCGTCGTACTCGCTGAAGATGACAGCGATGAGGGCCCGGCCACCGCAATCGTCACGCTTGACGGCGAGACGCACGAATTGCGTTGGCCGCGCAACGCTGTACTGCTCGACGTACTGCTCGACAAGGGATTGGACGCACCGTTCTCTTGCCGCGAGGGGCACTGCGGCGCATGTGCGGTGCTCATGAAGAGCGGCGAGGTCGACATGGCGATCAACGACGTGTTGGAGCCGTCCGACCTCGCAGAGGGACTCATCCTCGGTTGCCAAGCGGTGCCGAAGACGGATTCCGTCGAAGTCACCTACGACGAGTAGCGAACGGATTACTTTCTTGACTGTGAACCGGCTTACTGCAGCATGTGCGGGCGCCCTGCTGACCGCGACCGCCCTGATGTCCCCCGTGACGGCTGCTGCTGCAGTCAATTCGGCCGACGCCTTCGTGCCGGTCGACGACGGCACCAAGATTCAGATCCACGTGACCGCGAACTGCGCGGGCACCACGTGCACGTTCAACACGGCCACCAACCTGGTGGTCGGCGGCAACCCGGTGCCGCTGCCGCCCGGCACCTGGGCCCGCCAGAACATCACGCTGCGCAGCTCCAACCGCAATGTGTACCAAGACGTCTCGTACAGCGCGCCGTCCGGATCCGCGCCCGTCAACCGCGGCTCGTGGAACGGACCGGTCAACTCGCGGCAGCTCAAGTCGGAGAACAGCGCGCTGGTTTCGGTCACCTTCAACGGCGGTGGCACGTTTGAAGAGTTCGCGGTCGACGGCACCTCACAGACGCTCGATGTGCGGACCGGTCAGCCGAACACCCAGGCGAATTTCATTGCCTGCGCGGACATTCAGGTCACCTACCCCGGCGTGAACCTCACGACGCCGACGGCCTGCGCAACGACTCACTACTGATCCTGCGGCCGAACGTGAAGTAGATCGCGAACTTTCGCGTATTTCTGCGCATCTAGTTCACGTTCGGCGGTCAGGCGCGTCCAGAAGATCACTCAGCCGTTGTAGCGCGTCGACGAAACCGTCCACGTCGTCTACCCCGACGGCCTGATCGATGTAGCTGTTGACGGTCGCCAGTGCCGCATCAAGGCGGCGGAGCGCCTCGGTCCCGGCTTTCGTCGGCCACAATTCCCACGCGCGGCCGTCACGCTGGCTGGCCCGGCGTTCAACGAAACCGGCCTTCTCCAGGCGTCCGACCATCGCCGTGATGGCCGACTCGCGCTGACCGAGTTCAGCCGCTATCTGCGACTGCCGGCACCCGGCGTGACGAGCGATCAGCATCAACGCCGCGGCCTGGGCCGTGGAAATGCCCGCCTCTTCGATGAACTGCCGGTCGGCGGTGGCACGCAGGCTCTGGGCCACGGTTTGCAGATTGAAATACGCGCGCCGCCGACCCGCCGGCGAGCTGTCCTTCGAATTCACCCTTGCATTATTACTTCACTAGTGAAGTAATTGATGGATGACACGAGTTATCGACGCGTGGTCCCAACAGCCGAATGAGTTGTTCGTGCGTCAGCCGTGGTTGCGGCCGCTGTTGCGCTGGACCCGACAAGAAGACCTGCCTGCGTTGCCGGTCGACGTCACCTTGAAAGCGATGGACGACGCCGGCGTCGAGAAGTCGTTGTTGTGCGCCTGGGTCGGACCGTACGGACCGCTGATCGACAACGACGAAACAGCAGCTCACGTCCGGGCGCACCCAGACCGGTTCGCCGGCGTCGCCTCCGTGGACCTGACGCGACCCGTCGACGCCGTGCGCGAATTACGCCGTGCGGTAACCGATCTCGGCATGGTCGCGCTGCGCGTCGTCCCGTGGCTGTGGAACCTGCCGCCCAACGACCGCCGCTACTATCCGCTGTTGCAGGCCTGCGTCGACCTCGATATCCCGTTCTGTACGCAGATCGGGCATACCGGACCGCTGTGCCCGTCCGAGCCCGGCAGGCCGATCCCCTATCTGGAGACGGTGCTGCTCGAATTTCCCGAGCTGGTGGTGATCGGCGGCCACGTCGGGGCACCATGGATCGACGAAGTCCTGTTCCTGGCCAAGAAGTTCCCCAACTTCTACATCGACACCTCGGCCTACGCTGTGCACCGACTACCTCCGGCGCTGATCGACTATCTGCGCGGATCCGGCCGTACCCGAGTGCTTTTCGGCACGAACTGGCCGATGCTGTCCGCCGAGCGATGCCTGGAACAGCTCGACGAATTGGACCTAGGCACCGAGGCGCGCGAACTCTACCTCGGCGGGAACGCGGCCCGCATATTCGGCGTCTGACGCATCGCCTGTTCCCGAATCAGCTTGCGCCACCGGCGATGCCGGTACCGAAAGATGCCGGCCGCGCCGAGGGCGACCACACCGGTGAACCACCCAGCGTCGATCTCGATGGTGTCGGCGTACCGGCAGCGCCCCGGGCCGGCAGACTCGACGTGCAGTGTGTGATTCCACGATCTGATCTGCCCGCCGTACTCATGGGTGCGAATGGTGTGAGTGGCATCGTCGACCGACAGCACCTCGATGGTGTGCCGATAGGCGGGCAACACGTGAAAGGCCATGAGCCAACCACTCCCTCGCTCGCCTGCCTGCAACGGCTCGGTGCGGCCGGCGAGCGCCGGCACCCCGAACAGACCGCGGCACACGTAGAGAAATGTCGCCGGCAACTGCATGGCGTGCCATACGTGCTCAAGATCGGCTGCCAGTTCGGACTCGATGTACACCTTCTTCACGGCGACACTCCTTTGAGTTAGGGTCACCTAATCATCGACCGGCGAAAGGTCGGTGACTACTCGCTTTCTGCGCGGAGGTGACTGTGGCCCCATCGGATCGGTTTCGCGCCCGCAAGCAGCCCAAACAACAACGGTCAGCTGAGACGAGGCAACGGGTCCTCGAAGCCGCTGCTCACGTTTTCGCCGAGTTCGGCTACCGCCGCGGCACCACCAATCGCATTGCCGAGGCGGCGGCCATCTCGATCGGCTCGCTGTACCAGTACTTTCCGAACAAGGACGCAATCCTGGCCGCGCTCACCGACGCCCACATCGATGCCGGGGCAACGCTATTGGTGGCGCGGGTGGCGGCCGGGATGCCGACCTCCCTGGAAGATCAGCTGCGGCTGTTCACGCGCGCGACCATCGACAATCACCGCGACGATCCGCATCTGCACCAGGTGTTGTTCGCCGAGGCGCCGCGGTCACCAGCACTGTTGGCACGGCTACGCGAGGCCGAGGAATCCGCGGTGGCGACCGCACACGAGCTATTGGCTCAGCATCCCGAAGTTCGCGTGCCCGATTTGAAATTCGCCGCGCGGATGACGGTCGCGACCATCGAGTCGCTCACGCACCGGCTCATCGCCTGCCAGCAGCCTGCGGACGCGCAGCAGCTGGAGGATTCGATCGTCGCGATGCTCGCGACATATCTGCGGGGCTAGTGGTTCAGCTCTGCGCGACCGCGAGCTCTTGTTCCTGCTCCGCGGCCTCGGCCTGCCGCCCCCAGCGCCCAGCCAACATCGCGCAGGTGATCAGCTGAATCTGGTGAAAGATCATCAGCGGCAACACAATCAGACCCACCGGATGCCCGGCGAACAGCACGGTGGCCATCGGCAGCCCGGTCGCCAGGCTCTTCTTCGATCCACAGAAGATGATCACGATGCGGTCGGCACGGTCGAATTTGAATAGCCGCGCCACCCCTGCGGTGATGCCGAGCACCAGTGCCAGCAGCACCACGCTGACGGCGATCACCGCGAGCACGTTGGTGACCTTCATTCCGGTCCAGATGTGTTCGGCCATGCCGGCACTGAACGCCGAATAGACGACCAGGTAGACCGAGCCGCGATCGACCACCTTGGTCAGAGTGGTGTGGGCCAGCACCCGGCTCAACTTGGACCGCAACAGCTGACCGGCGAGGAACGGCAGCAGCAACTGCACGACGATCTCCAGGATCGAGGTCGCGGACACCGTGGCAGCGCCGGTGGTCGTCATGAGCAGGGTCACCAACAGCGGGGTGAGGAAGATGCCCAACAGGTTCGACGCCGATGCACTTACGACGGCCGCCGCGACGTTGCCGCGGGCGATCGAGGTGAATGCGATGGACGACTGCACCGTGGACGGCAGCAGGCACAGATACAACATGCCGGTGTAGAGCTCGTCGGTCAGGACCGAGGGCACGAGCACCTTCATGGCCAGCCCGAGCAGCGGGAACAGCACGAAGGTCGCGGCCAGCACCGTGGTGTGCAGCCGCCAGTGCTTCAGCCCTTCGATGGCCTCGCGCGGCTCAAGCCGGGTGCCGTACAGCAGGAACAGCACGGCGATCGCGACTTTGGTGGCCGTCTCAACTGCCTGGCCGGCGTCGCCGCGGGCCGGAATCAGCACGCCGATTGCCATCGCGGCGAACAGGCCCAAGAGGAAGCCGTCGATCCGGAGTTTGGCGAGCAAGTTCACCGGGCAAACGTACTGCTGCCACCATTCATAGCGATAGGCGATGTATTCGATATCTCTGAACGGATATCGTGATAAATATGTTGGCCCCCGAACTGCTGCGCACCTTCCTCGCGGTCGAGCGCGCCGGTGGATTCACCGCCGCCGGGCGTCTGCTGGGTCTCCGCCAGTCGACAGTGAGCGGGCATATCGCGCGCCTGGAGCAGGCCGTCGGCCGGGAGCTGTTCCGGCGAGACACCCGCAATCTGGCCCTGACCGCCGATGGCGCAGCGATGGTCGGCTTCGCCCGCGACATTCTGGACGCCCAAACCAAGGCCGACCGCTATTTCTCCGAATCACAACCCACCGGCCTGATCCGCCTCGGCGCCTCCGACGATCTCGTCGGCCGGATGTTCTCCGATGTGCTGGTCGAATTCGGGCAGTCCTATCCCGCCGTCGACCTGGAACTGGTCGTGGGCCTGAGCGAAAACCTCAAAACCCGAATGGCCGCAGGCGAATTGGACCTCATCGTGGCCAAACGCCTGCCCGGCGAACAACACGGCGAACTGCTGTGGCGGGACCGCCTCGTCTGGGCCGGCCGCCCCGGTCTGACCGACATCACCGACCCCGTGCCGATCGTGACCTACCCACCGCCGAGCCTGACCCGGCACATCGCCCTCCGCGAACTGGAACGCGAACGCCGCAGCTGGCGCATCGCCTGTGTCAGCGACAGCCTGCTCGGCCTGCAGGCCGCGGCACTGGCCGGGCTGGGCATCATTGCGCATTCCGAATCGGTGCTGCCGCAAGGCCTTCAACCGATTACCGACAGCCGGTTACCGAATCTGGGCCACCTGGAATTCGTCCTGCTGCACCGACGCAGCACGCCGTCCGAAGCCGAGGTGGCGCTGCATGACGCGATCATCGCCGGCGCACATCGCATGCGGCGCTAGCCGTACAGCTAGCGCGGCAGCCCCAGCAGTCGCTCGCCGGCCACGGTCAGCAGAATCTGTTCGGTGCCACCAGCGATGGACAGGCAGCGGGTGTTCAGGAAGTACCGGACGTCTGGCGAATCCTCGATGCCCCCACCGTCGTGCGCGTCCATGATGGTCTCGGCCAGCGCCTGGCGGTAACGCACACCAATCAGCTTGCGGACGCTCGACGGCGCACCCGGATCGTGTCCACCGACCGCCATCTGGGCCGTCAGCTGATCCAGCAGCGAACCCACCTGAGCCGCAACGATAAGTCCGCCAAGGCGTTCCGAGTCCGCAGCGTCCAACTCGCGGTCGCCGAGCACGTCCAGCAGGTGCTCCATGCCCTTGTCCAGGGCGCCACCGGCGGCCATCGCGACGCGCTCGTTGGCCAACGTGGTGCGGGCCAGCGGCCAGCCGCCGTCGACCGGACCGATCACGCAGTCGTCGGGCACAAACAGGTCGTCGAGGAACACCTCGTTGAACAGCGCCTCGCCGGTGATCTCGCGCAGCGGACGGATGTCGATGCCCGGCGAGCTCATGTCGACGACGAAGTAGGTGATGCCCTTGTGCTTGGGCGCGTCAGGATTGGTGCGCGCCAAGCAGATTCCCCAGTTGGCACGGTGCGCGTTGGACGTCCACACCTTCTGTCCGGTCAGCTTCCAGCCCCCGTCGACCTTGACGGCCTTGGTGCGCAGGGCCGCGAGGTCCGATCCGGCGCCCGGCTCACTGAACAGCTGGCACCAGTACACGTCGCCGGTCAGCGTGCCGGGGATGAAGCGGTCGATCTGCTCGGGGGTGCCGTGGCCGAGGATGGTCGGCGCAGCCCACCAGCCGATCGAAATATCCGGGCGCACAACACTTGCGGCGCTCAGCTCGTCGTCGATGACCAACTGCTCGCCCGGCGACGCGGCGCGCCCGTACGGCGCGGGCCAGTGCGGCGCCATGAGGCCGGCCTCGGCCAGCACGGCCTGATGCTTCTCGACCGGCAGCGCCGCGATCTGTGCCACCACGGCGGCGATCTCGGGACGAATCGTCTCGGCCTCACCGGTGTCGACGTCCAGCTGGCGACGCAGCCCCGAGCGGGTCAGCGCAGCCACCCGGCGCAACCAGGTGCCGTGGCCCCCCAGGATCTGTGCGGTCGCGTACGACCGGCGCAGGTACAGGTGGGCGTCGTGTTCCCAGGTGAAGCCGATACCGCCGAGCACCTGAATGCAGTCGCGCCCATTGTGTTTCGCGGCATCGATGGCGGCCGCAGCAGCTACCGCGGCAGCGATGGAGAGTTGGGCAGTATCACCGGCTCCAAGGGATTCGATAGCGGCCTCCGCGACATCAGTCGCAGCCACCGCAACCTGCTGCGAACGCAGCAGCATCTCGGCACACATGTGCTTGATGGCTTGGAAGCTGCCGATCGGCTTGCCAAACTGCTCACGCACCTTGGCGTATTCGGCGGCCGTCTCCAGCTGCCAGCGGGCCAGACCCGCGGCCTCTGCGGCCAGCACCGTGACGGCCAGGTCGGCCACCGGCGCGTCGATGACGGTCGCGGCGGCGCCGCTCAGTTCGACGCGGGCCAGCGGACGCGAGAAGTCGGTGGCGGCAAGCGAAGTGACGGTGACACCGGCAGCAGTGGCGTCCACCAACAGCCACTGATCGCCGGCGGGCAGGATCAGCAGGCCGTCGGGCAGCGCACCCAGTACGAACTTGGCGGTGCCGGTCGCGGACTGGCCGTCGAAGGCGATGTCGGAGCGCAGCGCCAGGCCGGCGGTGCGTTGTCCGGAGGCCAGCGCTTCGAGCAGACCGGTATCGGTGATCAGCAGCGTTGCCAGTGCGGTCGTGGCAACCGGACCGGGCACCAGCGCGGCGGCGGCTTCGTCGACCATCACGCACAGATCGGCGATGGAACCGCCGGCGCCGCCGAGGTCCTCAGCGACCGCGACGCCGAATGTCCCTAGTTCAACCAGACCGTTGTACGGGGCACGCCAAGCGTCGGCATCGTCTTCCTCGATCGCGCGGACCGCAGCGATCGAACCCGACGCGACGGCCCAGCTACGGACCATTTCGCGGACCTCGGCCCGCTCGGAGTCGATAGTTGTGGAAGTGATGGACACCATGCGCTCCTAGCGTTTGGGCGAGAAGAACACGCTTCTCACTAGAACGTGTTCTAATGGTGACAGCAATCAGACGTCAAGTCGATCGCTATTACAGCAGGACACTTGGGTGTCCCGGGGCGCCTGGAGGTGGGAAATTACCGATCACTTTGCGTATCGTTTCCACCCAATGCGCTACCCGAAGGAGCTGACCGCCGCATGCCGACGCCAGCAACACCAGAGTCCGACTCCGCCGTTCGCCCACGGGAGGTGACGAACATGGCCGTCCTCACCGAATCCGAGCTCGGTTCCGAAGCCCAGCGTGAGCGCCGCAAGCGCATCCTCGATGCAACCTTGGCCATCGCCTCCAAGGGCGGTTACGAGGCTGTTCAGATGCGTGCGGTGGCAGAACGCGCCGACGTCGCGGTCGGCACTCTGTACCGCTACTTCCCGTCCAAGGTGCACCTACTCGTGTCCGCGCTCGGCCGCGAGTTCGAGCGGATCGACGCCAAGACCGACCGCGCCGCGCTGACCGGCGGTACGCCGTACCAGCGCCTGCAGATCATGGTCAGCAAGCTGAACCGCTCCATGCAGCGCAACCCCCTACTCACCGAGGCCATGACCCGGGCCTTCGTGTTCGCCGACGCGTCTGCGGCCGGTGAGGTTGATCACGTCGGCAAGCTGATGGACTCGATGTTCGCCCGCGCCATGAGCGAGGGCGAGCCGACCGAGGACCAGTACCACATCGCCCGCGTGATCTCGGATGTCTGGCTGTCGAACCTGCTGGCCTGGCTGACCCGCCGCGCGTCGGCCACCGACGTGAGCAAGCGACTCGATCTGGCAGTGCGTCTGCTGATCGGCGACGGGGAGCACCCTAAAATCTGACCGGTGCTCCCGGTTGATCTCGTCACGGCGCTCGACGCCGTGGCCACCACGCCCCGACTGCTCGTCACCTCGGATTTCGACGGCACCCTGTCGCCGATCGTCAACAACCCCGCCGACGCGCGGGCGCTGCCCGCTGGGTCCGCCGCGCTGCTGGACTTGGTCGCGCTGCCCCACACCTCTGTCGCCTTGGTGTCCGGCCGCGCGCTGGAGGTCCTGCGAGAGCTCTCCGGCATGCCTGAGTCGGTGCATTTGGTCGGCAGCCATGGCGCCGAGTTCAACACCGGGTTCACCCAGCCGGTCGACGGCGTCCTGCTGGCCCGGATCACCGATTCGCTCACCGAGATTGCTCATCAATATCCAGGGGTCGCGGTCGAGCCCAAGCCCGCCAGCGTCGCCTTGCACGTCCGGAATGCCTCCGCGGCCGACGGTGTGGCGGCGCTGACAGCGGCGCGGCTGGCCGGGACAGAGTGGGACGCCGAAACCACCGAGGGCAAAGCGGTGCTGGAGTTCGCGGTGGTCGCCACCAACAAGGGTTCGGCCATCGATGTGCTGCGGGAGCGCGACGACGCGACCGCGGTGGTCTTCCTGGGCGACGACGTCACCGACGAGAAGGCTTTCGCGCGGCTGCGGGACGGCGATGTCGGCGTGAAGGTTGGTCCCGGGCCGTCCGCTGCGCAGTACCGCGTCGACTCCCCTGAAGACGTCGCGGAGGTGCTGGCGTACCTGGCGGGCCGCCGGGCCGGTTAAGCCGGCGGGCCTGAGGTGCGGCCGCGGACCAGTTCGGTGTCGAGCATCTCGATGACCGGGATGCCCGATCGTGGCGGATTGTTCAGCAGGTAGCCGGCACGCCGGCCCTTCTCCAGGCTCGGCTGCACGACGGTCGTCAGCCCCCGGGCCAGAGCTTCGGGTACGCCGTCGAATCCGGTCACTGTCATCTGCCCCGGCACGTAGATGCCGCGGGACCGCAGGTGGTCCATGGCCGACATGGCCAGCACGTCGGCGGTGCACATCAGCGCCGTAATCCGCGGATTGGCTTGCAGCGCAACGGCTGCCGCAGCACCGCCGGAGGTCGGCAGATGCTCGTAGGTCTCCACCACGGTCAGCGCGTCCGGGTTCAGTCCGGCAGCGGTCATAGCATCGCAGACGCCGAGGATACGTTCGCGTTGCACGTGGAAGTGCGGCGACGTGAGCCGCTCCGGGTCCGCAACGGCCGACTGCGCGCCGCCGTGCGGCCAGTGCCGCCCGAGCCGCATGGTCAGCAACCCGATCTCCCGATGCCCAAGGCCGACAACATATTCCGCGATCTCCCGCATGGCCGCCCGGTCGTCGATACAGACCCGCGAGGCACCCTGCACGTCCTTCGGCTGGTCGACGATGACGATCGGCACGCCGCGTTGCTCCACCACGGGCAAATACGGATCGTCGTCAGAGGCGGCGTAGACCGCAAATCCGTCGACCCCCGCGGACAGCACGGCCGCGGTGCCGTCTTCGACCGACCGATTCGGCCCGGCCGCCACCAGCAGCAGCCCCTGGCCGGCCTCTTCGCACGATTCGGCAAGTCCGGCAACGAAATCCAGCGCCGCGGGATCGCGGAACGAGTAGTTGAGCGACTCCGTGATGATCAGCCCGAAGGCGCCGGCCTTGCGGGTACGCAACGAGCGCGCCACGGGGTCGGGCCCGGGATAACCCATCTGTTTGGCCGCGGCGAGCACGCGCTCACGCAGGTCGGCGGACAGCTGGTCGGGCCGGTTGTAGGCGTTGGAGATCGTGGTGCGCGAGACCTTCAATTCGGCAGCCAGAGAGGCCAGCGTGGCCCGACGCCTCGGGTTGGGGCTCCTCGGCATGTTTCTGACGCTAGCGCATGCGATTCGCGTCGCAAGCCATGGTGCACTAGATTTATTGCAAACGGTTTTCATTAACACTAACCGGCAGGAGCCACAATGACCCGGACCAGGCTGATCACGCTGGCTGCCATCACCGCGTTCACCGTGGCCGCCTGCGGGTCGCAGAACGACAGCGGGCACGCCAGCGCGTCTCCGAAGGTAGTCGCCACCACCAACGTGTGGGGCAGTGTCGCCACTGCAGTTTCCGGTGGGCACGCCGACGTCAAGTCGATCCTCACCAACGCCGCCGCCGACCCGCACTCGTACGAGGCCAGTCCGGCAGACGCCGCCGCGATCTCCGACGCCACCCTGGTCGTGATCAACGGTGGCGGCTACGACCACTGGGCCGACGACGTCCTGGCGAACCACAAGAACGTCACCACGGTGGACGCCTACTCGCTGCTGCCGCACAGCGCCGCAGGTGAGGCCAACGAGCACGTGTTCTACAACATGGCGGTAGCCAAGGCCGTCGCCGCGAAGATCGCCGACGACCTGGCCGGCTCCGACCCCGCGCACGCCGACGCCTACCGCGCCAACGCCGCCGAATTCGGCAAGCAGACGGACTCCATCGCAGCCACCGAACGCGCCATCGGACAGAAGCACCCCGGCGCCGCGGTGGTCTCCACCGAGCCCGTCGCGCACTACCTGCTGGCCGCCGCGGGCGTGACCGACAGCACTCCACACGGGTTCGCCGCCGCTGCTGAAGACGGCCACGACCCGGCCCCGGCCGACCTGGCCGCGATGCTGGACCTGATCAACGGCCACAAGGTCGACGCGCTCGTGGTGAACAAGCAGACCGAGACGGCCGTCACCAAGCAGCTGCAGGATGCGGCCAACAAGGCCGCGCTGCCCATCGTCGAGGTCACGGAAACGCTGCCCGACGGACAGGACTTCCTGACCTGGCAGCGCCAGGCCGCCGAGGCACTGGCACACCAGTTGGATACCGCGTCCGTAGCGGCGCGATAAGCCGGGATAACTTGTAGCCGTGCCTTCCGATCCGACCAGCGCCCCGTCCACTGCGGTCGCTGAGCTGACCGGTGCGCGCCTGTCATTCGGTGACCGCGTGCTGTGGGACCGACTGGATCTGACGGTGCGCCGCGGCGAGTTCATCGCGGTACTCGGCCCCAACGGCACCGGCAAGACCTCCTTGCTCAAGGTGCTGCTGCGTCAACAGTTGCTGACGGCCGGGCGGATGACCACCACCGGCGCCATCGGCTATGTGCCGCAACATCGTTCGCTGGACACCGGCCTGACCCTGCGGGGCCGTGATCTGGTGGGCCTCGGGTGCGACGGACACCGCTGGGGTTTCGCCGGTCTGCGCCAGCGGGCGCGGCGCCGCGCTTTGGTGACCCAGGCACTGAGCCAGGTCGACGGCGCCCGACTGGCCGATGTACCGGTGTCGGTGATGTCCGGCGGTGAACTGCAGCGCGTGCGCATCGCGCAGGCCCTGGCCTCCGACCCCGCGCTGCTGCTGTGCGACGAACCGCTGCTGAACCTCGACCCGGCCAACGCGAAACTGGTGTCGAGCCTGATCAACCAGCGCCGCCGGGACGCCTGCACCGCGGTGCTGTTCGTCACTCACGAGGTCAATCCCGTCCTGCCGTACGTGGATCGGGTGCTGTACCTGGTCGACGGCCGGTTCCGGATCGGCACCGTCGACGAGGTGATGACCTCCGAGACGCTCTCGGCTTTGTACCGCGCCGACATTCAGGTCGCCCGCATCGGTGGTCAGTACGTCGTGGTCAGCCAGGACGGCGCCGGCGTCGACAACTCCGAGCACGCGAGCGGGCACTGTCATGAGTGAGGCCATGAGTGTTTTTTTCAACCCCGCCCTGACCGCAGACCTGCTGGGCCGCGACTTCGTCCAGCAGGCCGTGCTGGCGGCCGCACTGCTGGCACTCCTCGGTGGCCTGATCGGGCCGTTCATCGTGATGCGGCAGATGTCGTTCGCGGTGCACGGTTCCAGCGAGCTATCCCTGACCGGCGCTGCTTTCGCGCTGCTGACCGGCCTCAACGTCGGCCTCGGCGCCCTGGTCGGAAGTGCGCTGGCAGCAATACTTTTCGGCATCCTCGGGCAGCGATCGCGAGAACGCGACTCGGCCATCGGCGTCGTACTGGCCTTCGGTCTGGGTCTGGCAGTGCTGTTCATCCACCTGTATCCCGGCCGCACCGGCACCAGCTTCGCGTTGCTCACCGGACAGATCGTCGGCGTCGGCTATTCCGGGCTGGCGCTGCTGACGGTCGTCACCGTGCTGGTGGTCGCGATCCTGGCGGCCTGCTACCGGCCACTGCTGTTCGCCACCGCCGACCCGGAAGTGGCTGCGGCCCGCGGGGTTCCGGTGCGGGCGCTGGGCATCGTGTTCGCCGCGCTGGTCGGCGTCGCGGCGGCCCAGGGCGTGCAGATCGTCGGGGCGCTGCTGGTGATGTCGCTCCTGATCACGCCGGCCGCCGCGGCGGGCCGGGTGTTCAGCTCCCCCGTCACCACCTTGGTGGCGTCGGTGGTGTTCGCGGAGATCGCGGCCGTGGGCGGCATCGTGCTGTCCCTGGCGCCGGGCGTCCCGGTTTCAGTGTTCGTCACGTCGATCTCGTTCGGCATCTACCTGCTGTGCTGGGGCGCCGGAAGGCTCAGTCGCCGGTAGCCACCGGCCGTCCGGGCTCGTTGCTCCACTGCGACCACGAGCCGGGGAACAACGCCACCTCCTGGCCCGCTGCGGCCAACGCAGCGACCGCCACCGCGGCGGTGACGCCGGACCCGCAGTACACACCCGCCACGTCGGCACCATCGGTGCGCAGCGTGCCGTCGGCCGCCAGCACGCTGGGCAGATTGACAGCCCCCGGAATGTGCCCGGCAATCGGATCGAGGGGCTCGGTCTCGCCACGGAACCGTTCCGGCGCCCGGACGTCGCCCAGCCGCGGGCCCAGCGCGGCGGCCTCGTCGGCCGTCAGGGTCGGCATGGCGCCGGAGTAGAGGTCGTCGTGCATGACGGTGACGTCGCCCGGCTCCGGTTCGACGTCACCGCGGTCCAGCGGCCCGCCCGAGGTCGTCCACGCCGCCAGGCCGCCGTCCAGGATGCGGACGTTCTCGATGCCCGCGGCGCGCAGCACCCACCAGGCCCGAGCCGAGCCGGCCCGGTTCCAGTCGTCGTAGATCACGGTCGGCACGCCGTCGCGCACGCCCCAACGGCGAGCGGCCTCCTGCACCGCCGCACCCGAGGGCAGCGGATGACGGCCCCGTCCCTGGACCGTGTGGTCGGACAGGTCGTCCTCCAGCGAGACGTACACCGCGTCCGGGATGTGCCCGGCCAGGTAGTCGTCGCGGCCGTCGGGCTTCGGCAGCTGCCAACGCACATCGAGCAGCGTCACGTCACCGGCGGCGATCAATTGGGCCAGGCCGAAGGCGGTGATCAGAATGTCGTCACGGGTGGACATGCACGCAGCCTAGGCTGACTGGCGTGGCGACGGAGGAGCGAAACGACGGGAAAGCCGGCACGGTGGACCTCAATGCCGATCTCGGCGAGAGTTTCGGGGTATGGCGCCTCGGTGACGACGACGCAATGCTCGATCTGGTCACCAGCGCCAACATCGCGTGCGGTTTCCACGCCGGCGACCCCGCTGGGCTGTTGCGGGTGTGCCGGGCGGCCGCTGAACGCGGAGTACGGATCGGCGCGCAGGTGGGCTATCGCGACCTGGCGGGCTTCGGTCGCCGGTACATCGACGTCAGCTCCGAGGATCTGACCGCCGAGGTGATCTATCAGATCGGCGCGCTACAGGCCCTGGCGCAGGTCGCCGGCTCCCGGGTCAGCTACGTCAAACCCCATGGCGCCCTGTACAACACGATCGTCACTGACCACACGCAGGCCCGGGCGGTCGCGGCCGCGGTGCATGCCGTCGACCCAACGCTACCCGTTCTTGGACTGTCCGGTTCAGCGTTCTTCGCCGCCGCCGAGGAACTCGGATTACGCACCGTCCCCGAGGCTTTCGCCGACCGGTCGTACCGGCCCGACGGCCAACTGGTGCCGCGCACGCAACGTAATGCCGTGCTGCACAACGTTTCGACCATCGCCGATCGGGTGGCGTCCATGGTGACCGCCGGCCGGGTCACGGCGGTCGACGGCTCGACCATCAAGATCACCGTGAAATCGGTTTGTGTGCACGGTGATTCGCCCGGCGCGGTGGACATCGCCCGAGCCGTGCGCGAACGCTTGACCACCGACAACGTCCAGATCGAGGCTTTCTGCTGATGCGACTGAAATCCGGGCGGCCCAATTTGGCCGACTATGCCGACCGCTTCGATCAGCCTGCGGCAGCCGCTGACTCGCCAGTGACCGTGACGTGGGCGGGGGTCACGACCATGCTGGTCTCCGACGGTTCGTCGGCGCTACTGACCGACGGGTTCTTCTCCAGACCCGGCCTGCTGTCGGTGGGGTTGGGCCGGTTATCGCCGTCGCTGCCACGCATCGACGGTTGCCTACACCGCCTCGGCATCGACCGGCTCGACGCCGTGCTACCGGTGCACACTCACTTCGACCACGCCATGGACTCCGCTGCGGTGGCCGCGCGCACCGGCGCGAAATTGGTCGGCGGCACGTCGGCGGCGCACATCGGGCGCGGCGGTGGGCTCACCGACGACCAGCTGACCGTCGTCACGCCGGGAGAACCAATCACCTTGGGCGCCTTCGACGTAACACTGTTCACCGGCCACCATTGCCCGCCGGACCGCTTCCCCGGCACCATCTCGGCACCGGTGGTACCACCGGTACGGGCTTCGGCCTACAAGTGCGGCGAGGCCTGGTCGACGCTCGTGCATCACCGCAACAGCGGCCGCAGCCTGCTGGCCGTCGGCAGCGCCGGATTCGTGCCTGGCGCGCTGGCCGGTCAGCACGCCGAGGTGGTGTACCTCGGGATTGGCCAGCTCGGCCTGCAGCCCGAGCGGTATCTCGTCGACTACTGGAACGAGACGGTCCGCATGGTGGGTGCGCGGCGCGTCATATTGACCCACTGGGACGATTTCTTCCGCCCGCTGCACGAACCGCTGCGCGCCTTGCCCTATGTCGGTGACGACCTCGACGTCTCGATGCGGACGCTGAGCCGCCTGGCCGCCGAAGATGGCCTGCCGCTGCACCTTCCGGCCCTCTGGCAGTGCGCCGACCCTTGGCTGTGAACGCCGCGCTGCAGGAGGTTGGCCGGCTGCTGCCGGTGGTCGGGTTTCTGGCTGCGGTCCTGGTGCTGGCCAAACTCTGCGACGACGAAGGGTTGTTTCACGCCGCAGGCGTGTACATGGCCCGACATAGTTGGGGCGCAGGGCAATCCGCGGCCCGGCGGCTGCTGGTCACGGTATTCGTGATCGCCGCCGGGACCACCGCGGTGCTGAGCCTGGACGCCACCGTGGTGTTGCTGACGCCCGTCGTACTGACCACCGCGCGCACGTTGGGTGTGCCACCGCGGCCGCATGGCTACGCCGCAGCCCACCTGGCGAACACCGCGTCGCTGCTGTTACCGGTGTCGAATCTGACCAATCTGCTGGCCTTTTCGGCTGCCGGCCTGAGTTTCACCAAGTTCACCGCGGCCATGACGTTGCCGTGGTTGTTCGCCGTAGTCACCGAATTCGTGTTGCTGCGTTGGTTTTTCCGGCGCGAGTTGCGGGTCGATACCGCCGACCGGCCCGCCCCACCGCCGCCTGAAGTTCCTGTCTTCGTCCTGACGGTGTTGATCCTGACGCTGATCGGTTTCGCCGCAACGTCACTGCTCGGGTTGGCCCCGGCCTGGGCTGCCTTCGCCGGTGCTGCGGTCCTGGCGGTACGGGCCGTCGTCCGCGGTCACGAGACACCGATGGGCATCGTGCGGGCGGCCAACGTGCCGTTCCTGGTCGCTGTCCTTGCGCTCGGCGTGCTGGTGAGTGCCGTACTGGACCTCGGCCTCGGCCGCGCGGTATCTCAGCTGCTGCCGCACGGCACCTCGCTGTTGGCGCTGCTCGGTATCGCGGCAGTGGCTGCTGTGCTGTCCAACGTGATCAACAATCTGCCCGCAGTGCTGGTGCTGGTGCCGTTGGTGGCGGCGTCCAGCCCTGTCGCCGTGCTGGCGGTACTCATCGGCGTGAACGTCGGGCCCAATCTGACCTACCCCGGATCGCTGTCGAACCTGTTGTGGCGCAACGCGGCCCGCGGCCAGCTGGCCGCTCCGGGCCGCGAGTTCACCGCCATCGGATTGGTGACGGTGCCGGCCACACTGATTTTGGCCGTGGCCGGATTATGGTTGGGCTGTTCGCTGTTGGGGATGCACTGAATACCGGAAGGACTGCACGATCATGGCAGACAACTGGAACGAGCAGATCATGGCCGAATTCCGCGCCAACGGCGGCAAAGTCGGTGGTCCCTTCGGGCACATGACGCTGCTGTTGTTGCACACCACGGGCGCCAAGAGCGGTCAGCCACGCGTGAACCCGGCTGGCGTATTCAACATCGACGGCAAGATGCTGATCGTCGCGTCGCTCGCGGGCGCCGATGCCAACCCGGCGTGGCTGCATAATCTCCGGGCAAACCCCAACGCCCACATCGAAATCGGCACCGACGAATACGACGTCGTCGCGCGTGAACTCCCGCGTGACGAACGCGACGCGGCCTACGCCCGCATCGTCGAACAGGCACCCACGTTCGCCGAGTATGAGACGAGGACCGACCGGATCATCCCGGTCTTGGAACTACGGCGGCGCTGAATCAGCGCGGTTACCTGAACGAGAACAACAATCGGACAGCGCACGTCGATTCGTGACCCGGCGGCGTTGCAGCCGGACCGACCGGCCGCATCGTAGGCAAGATGGCCGTCGTGGACGTGAGCCGCAGAACGCTGATCGTGGGAGGTACGTCGGCGCTCGTCGGCGCAGGCGTCGGAGCCGGCACCGACCGGTACTACACGACCAAGCGCACCGGTCCGATGCTCTGGCAGCGCGCTGACCGCAGCGGCGCACCTCCGGTCACCGGATTGCACACCCAGTTCGGCGCCGACGCGGCCACCGAGGTCGTGGTGTCCTGGCACACTGCCGCCGCAGTGCAGAACCCACACGTCATGGTGGGCACCCCTGACGACGGGGTTGGCAACGCCGTCGCAGCCGAGACCGTCACCTACCGAGATGCGGCGTCACGCACCGAGATTCGCGCTCACCATGCACGGTTGACCGGCCTCGCGCCCGACACCGACTACGTCTACGCCGCCGTACATGACGGCGCCAGTCCTGAGCTAGGCACAGTGCGTACCGCGCCGCGCGGCCGGGCACCTATCCGTTTCACCAGCTTCGGCGATCAATCAACCCCCATGCTGGACGCCAAGGTGGCGGCATCCTTCGGCAGCGACCACGTCGGGTCCCCGTCTGCCGGTGACATCACGACCGCAGTTGAGCGGGTGGCCCCGCTGTTTCACCTGGTCAACGGCGACCTCTGCTACGCCAACCTCGCTCACGACCGGGTCCGCACCTGGTCGGAATGGTTCGAGAACAACACCCGCTCCGCGCGGCATCGACCGTGGATGCCGGCGCCGGGAAATCACGAGAACGAGTTGGGCAACGGCCCGATCGGCTACGGCGCCTACCAGGCCTACTTCGGGCTGCCGGACTCCGGTTCCGATCCGGGGCTCCGCGGCCTGTGGTACGCCTTCACCGCAGGTTCGGTTCGCGTGATCATCCTGGCCAACGACGACGTGTGCTACCAGGATGGCGGTAATTCATACGTGCGCGGCTATTCGGCCGGAGCCCAAAAACGTTGGCTCGAACAAGAACTCGAACGGACCCGGAGCAACAAAGAGGTCGACTGGGTTGTGGTGTGCATGCACCAGACAGCGGTCTCCACGGGCAACAAGACCAACGGCGCCGACCTCGGCATCCGCGAGAACTGGCTGCCCCTGTTCGACCGGTTCAACGTCGACCTCGTGGTCTGCGGGCACGAGCACCACTACGAACGTAGTCATGCTATTCGCGGCACGTTACCGACCGACACCCTGACGCCGAATCCGGTTGATGCACAATCTGGTTCGATCGATACCAGCAGAGGCACGGTACATCTGGTCATCGGTGGTGGCGGCACGTCGATTCCGTCGAACGCGATGTTCTTTCCCGAGCCGCGATGCCGCGTCCTCATGTCCGTGGGAGGGATGAACCCCAGCACCGGAAGGAAGACGCCGAACTACATCGAGGAAGCGGCGCCCTGGTCCGTCTTCCGGGATCGCGACAATCCCTGCGGCTTCGTGGCTTTCGATGTCGACCCCGGCCAGCCTGGTGGCAACACGTCGATGGACGCCACCTACTACGCGGTGACTGGTCCGTTCGGCGAGATGACGGCAGTCGATAAATTCACCCTGACGCGGCCCCGCACCGACCGCTAGTCCCTTCGTTGACGGGCGATTTCGGCCAGCACCACACCGGCGGCCACCGACGCGTTGAGCGACTCGGTGGGGCCGGCCATGGGGATCGAGACGATGTGGTCGCAGTTCTCCCGCACCAGTCGCGACAGGCCCTTGCCCTCGGAGCCGACCACAACCACCATCGGCCCGGACGCGTCCAGCGTGTCGAGGGTGGTGTCGCCGCCGGCGTCCAGCCCGACGACCATCAGTCCAGCGTCGGCCCAATCCTTCAGCGTCCGATTGAGATTGGTGGCCCGGGACACGGGCAGCCGCGCCGCCGCGCCCGCGCTGGTGCGCCACGCCACGGCGCTGACCGAAGCCGAACGTCGTTGCGGGATCACCACTCCGTGGCCGCCGAACGCCGCCACCGAACGCACGATGGCGCCCAGGTTGCGCGGATCCGAGATGTTGTCGAGCGCGACCAACAGCGCCGGGGTGGAGTCGGACATCGCGGACTTCAGCAGATCGTCCGGGTACGCGTACTGGTACGGCGGCACCTGCAACGCGATGCCCTGGTGCATGCCGTTGCTGGTGATGCGGTCCAGATCGTGGCGCTGCACCTCCATGATGGCGATGCCGGCATCGGCTGCGCGCGTGACGGATTCGGTTAACCGCTCGTCAGCCTCAGTGCCCAGCACCACGTAGAGCGCCGTGGCCGGCACGCCGGCCCGCAGGCATTCCACCACCGGGTTGCGGCCGACCACGACCTCGACATCGTCGGTCTTCTTGTGCCGCCCCTGATTCGAGCGCGCCACCTTCGCGGCCTGCTTGTAGGCCTTGTGGTTGGGCCGCTGGCTCGCCGGCGGCGTGGCGCCGCGGCCCTCGAGCCCGCGCCTGCGCTGCCCGCCGGAGCCGACCTGCGGGCCCTTCTTGGTGCCCTCTTTACGAATTGCGCCGCGGCGCTGGGAGTTTCCGGCCATGGTCAGGCCCCATCAGTCAGGGCCCATTGCGGGCCATCAGCGGTATCGGTGACCTCGATGCCGGCCAGCTTCAGCTGGTCCCGGATCGCGTCGGCAGCAGCCCAGTCGCGGTTCTCCCGGGCCTCGGTGCGACTCCTGAGTGCCCACTGCACCAGCGCGTCAACAGCATTCAGCGCTGCTGACGTCTCGTCGCGGGATTCCCAGCGCTCGTCGAGCGGATCGCAGCCCAGGATGCCCATCATGGCCCGGATCGACGACGCTGCCGCCATCGCGCCGCCATGATCACCCGAATCCAGCGCCCGGTTGCCCTCGGCGCGAGCGGCGTGGACCTCGGCCAGTGCCGCAGGCACCGCCAGATCGTCGTCCAGTGCGGCCGCGAACTTCTCGGTCCAGGTTCCGACCTGAACCGCACCCACCCGGGTGCGCACGCGGTGCAGGAATTCCTCGATGCCGGTGTATGCCTTGGCCGCGTCCTGCAGCGAGTTCTCGGAGAACTCCAGCATGGACCGGTAGTGCGCGCTACCCAGGTAGTAGCGCAGCTCGGCAGCCCGAACCCGTTGCAGCACAGCGGGAATCGCCAGCACGTTGCCCAGCGACTTGCTCATCTTCTCGCCACCCATGGTGACCCAGCCGTTGTGCAGCCAGAAGCGCGCGAACTCGTCACCGCAGGCGTTGGCCTGGGCGGTCTCGTTCTCGTGGTGCGGGAAGATCAGGTCCATGCCGCCGGCGTGAATGTCGAACTCGGAGCCCAGGTACTCCTGGCACATCGCCACGCACTCGGTGTGCCAGCCGGGGCGACCGCGGCCCCACGGCGTCGGCCATGACGGCTCACCAGGTTTGGCGCCCTTCCACATGGTGAAGTCCCGCGGATCGCGCTTGCCCGTCGCCACCCCCTCGCCCTGGTGCACGTCGTCGATGCGGTGGCCTGAGAGCTTGCCGTAGTCGGGTTGACTCAGCACGTCGAAGTAGACGTCGCCGCCTGCGGCATAGGCGTGGCCACGTTCGATCAGCTTCTCGATGACCTCGACCATCTGCGTGATGTGTCCCGTGGCACGCGGCTCAGCCGACGGCGGCAGCACGCCCAGCGCGTCGTAGGCGGACGTGAAGGCCCGCTCGAAGGTCGCGGCCCACTCCCACCAGGGCCGGCCGGCGTCGGCAGCCTTGTTGAGAATCTTGTCGTCGATGTCGGTGACGTTCCGGATGAAGGCGACGTCGTAGCCCTTGGCCATCAACCAGCGCCGCAGCACGTCGAACGCGACGCCGCTGCGCACATGGCCGATGTGGGGCAGTCCCTGCACAGTTGCGCCACACAGGTAGATGGATGCGTGTCCGGGCCGCACCGGGGTGAAGTCCCGCACGGCACCGGTCATGGTGTCGTAGAGCCGTAGGCCCTCGAGACGGTGTTCGGTCACGACGGGCCAGCTTACCGGCCTAATCGAGTGAGACCACCAGCGCCGTCGCAATCGCGGCCAGACCCTCGCCCCGGCCGGTGAGTCCGAGGCCGTCGGTGGTTGTCGCAGAAACCGAGACAGGAGCGTCCAGGAGAGCCGACAGCACCTGCTGGGCCTCTTCCCTGCGGGGAGCGATTTTCGGGCGGTTGCCAATCACCTGGACGGCCGCATTGCCCACCCGAAAACCGGAAGCGGTCAACAACGTAGAAACGTGTTTGAGCATGTCGGTGCCGGTAACGCCGCGCCATTCGGGACGATCGGTACCGAAGACACTGCCCAGGTCACCGAGGCCGGCCGCACTCAACAGAGCATCACAGAGGGCGTGCGCGGCGACGTCGCCATCCGAATGCCCAGCGCAACCGTCAGCGTCGTCAAAAAACAGGCAGAGCAGCCAACATGGCCGCCCTGCCTCGATGGGATGTACGTCGGTCCCAAGACCGATACGAAAATTCACTCCAGCGTTCAGGACGCCGCGGCGAGAACCTCGTCCAGGATGATCGCAGCCTTCGCGTCATCGGTGTTCTCGGCCAGGGCCAGTTCACCAACCAGAATCTGACGAGCCTTGGCCAGCATGCGCTTCTCGCCGGCGGACAGACCGCGCTCCTGGTCGCGACGCCACAGGTCGCGAACAACCTCGGCCACCTTGTTCACGTCGCCAGAAGCCAGCTTCTCCAGGTTCGCCTTGTAACGACGGGACCAGTTGGTCGGCTCCTCGGTGTGCGGGGCACGCAGCACCTGGAAAACCTTGTCGAGGCCTTCCTGACCCACCACGTCGCGAACACCGACGTATTCAGCGTTTTCTGCGGGTACTCGAACAGTCAGATCGCCCTGCGCAACCTTGAGGACGAGATATTCTTTCTGCTCGCCTTTGATGGTCCGGGTTTCAATCGCCTCGATCAATGCTGCACCGTGGTGTGGGTAAACGACGGTGTCTCCGACCTTGAAAATCATCAGATTCGGGCCCCTTTCACATAGCAATGTTAGCACGGGCGTCCGACACCCGCGGATCAACAATGCAGGTCAGGGGCACTGCAGATGCGCGAAAGGGGTTGACAGGGCGGCATTTACGTGCAGTGGCGAGGGCCACAATACGGCGTAATTGGACCCCATTCATGTCCCATTCACCGGTCATTCGCGGCCCGTCGCCAGCCGCCGGAACACCCGCCGGCCGCCCCCAGAACGGCAAAAAAACACGCCGGAGCCAGCCCGATAACGGGCCTCCGCTACCGCCGCGAAACGCCACCTACTACTCTGCATAGTCGAACGCCGGACCCGTCCGGGGAGCACAGCAGGACACAATCGAGGCCGTCACGCGCACCGCCGCTGGCGCCCAAGCAGGAGGCTTGAGTGAACCGCATGAAATCGCGCGCTTCTGCCGTCACGCTGGCCGCCTTCGGGCTGGCCACCGCGGTGACCCTCACCGGGTGTGGCGCTGGACAGGTTTCGCAGAGCGCCAACCAGCTGCCTGCGGTCAACGGCACCGCCGCCACCATCAGCAACGAGACGGCTGGCGTCGACCTGCGCAACGTGTACCTTCGCGCGCCGCAGACCCGCGACTTCGTCAAGCCGGGCACCATGGTCGAGCTGCTGTTCGTCGCGACCAATAAGTCGGCGGACACGGCCGACAAGCTGCTCAGCGTCACCTCCGACGCCGGCGAGGTGCTTCTGAACGGCGGAACCTCGGTGCCCGCGGGCGGCGTGCTGCTGGTCGGCAGCCCAGACGGCCAGAAGCAGACCCTGCCGCGGTCCGAGGACGCGACGACCTCCGTGGCGATGGTGGCGCTGACCAAGCCGATCAGCAACGGCCTGAACTACGACTTCACCTTCAAGTTCCAGAACGCCGGCGAGAAGACCATCTCGGTGCCGATCTCGGCCGGCAACGCCCCGCGTCGCGAGGCTGGCGCAGCTGCGCCGGCCGGCGGCGAGGAACATCACTAACCTCGAATCGTTCCTCGCGGCCACCAGCGGTCGTGCTGCGGGGTGCACCGTCGTCGAACTCGGCGCGGTGCAGATCAGCTCTGGCGCCATGATCGCGCGGGATCCGTTCGGACCCAGGAGCGCTGGCTGCATACTCACCGTGCCCAACGGCTCACATCGCGTGTGGGCGACGGTGGTCGATGTCAGCGAGGACGTCAATCCTGAACTGCGCCAGGCATACCTGAGCGTGGCATTCCGCGAGGGTCAGGCAGCACTGCTCAGCGATGCCGACGAATTGTTGGTGCCGCCCGTACCGAGTTTCGGCGCGTATACGGGCACCGACCACGGCCTGCTCGCGGTCCACGACGCTGCGGTCGAGGATGCGGTACTCGCGACTCGTGCCGACGCGCTCGACCGCAGCCTATGGAACACCGACTTCGGGCTGGGCTACGCCAACGAACTGCTGGACCCGACATCCGGCGCCAACATCGCCATCAGCGGATCCGGCTGGGGCGACGGCGGATTCCCGATTTTGGCGACCTATGACCGCGATGACTCGCCCGTCGCCGTACACATAGATTTTCGCGTCATCGAGGACCGCGAACCCGACCGACCGGGCCCACTACGACGGCTGGCCGGGCGTCTGGGATTCGGACGTCGATAGTCGACGCACCCACGCCGTCCAGCCTGCCGCAATCTGTCGGTGCCGACGACTAAGTTCGCGGCATGGCCAGAACCGGTTCGAAAGTACGTTCGCAATTTCGCTGTTCAGAATGCCAGCACACCACGGCGAAATGGGTGGGACGCTGCCCGGACTGCGGCACCTGGGGCACGGTCAATGAAGTAGCCGTTCTGAGCTCACTGACGCCCGCGACGCACCGCGCCGTCGCACCCTCATCGCCTGCGGTTCCGATCAGCTCCATCGACCCGGGCACCACCAGGCACTTCCACACCGGTATCAGCGAATTGGACCGCGTCCTGGGCGGCGGTGTGGTGCCAGGTTCGGTGACACTGCTGGCCGGCGACCCCGGCGTGGGCAAGTCGACGCTGCTGTTGGAAGTCGCGCACCGCTGGGCCATGTCCGACCGGCGCGCGCTGTATCTGTCCGGAGAGGAATCGGCCGGACAGATCCGGCTGCGCGCAGAGCGCACCGGCTGCACTCACGACAACGTCTATCTGGCCGCTGAATCCGACCTGCAGACCGCGCTCGGCCACATCGAAGCAGTCCAGCCCACGTTGGTGGTGATCGATTCGGTGCAGACCATGTCCACCGCCGAAGCTGACGGCGTCACCGGCGGGGTCACCCAGGTGCGTGCGGTCACCGCCGCGCTGACCATGGCCGCGAAAACCACCGGCATCGCGATGGTGCTGGTCGGTCACGTCACCAAGGACGGCGCCATCGCCGGCCCGCGCTCGCTGGAGCACCTGGTGGACGTGGTTCTGCACTTCGAGGGCGACCGCGCGTCGGCACTGCGCATGGTCCGCGGGGTGAAGAACCGCTTCGGCGCGGCCGACGAAGTCGGCTGTTTCATGTTGCACGACAACGGAATTGAATGCGTGGCCGATCCGTCGGGCCTGTTCCTCGACCAGCGGCCGGCACCAGTGTCCGGCACCGCGGTGACGGTCAGCCTGGACGGCAAGCGGCCGCTGATCGGCGAGGTGCAGGCGCTGATCGGCTCCCCCTCGGCCGGGTCGCCGCGCCGGGCGGTCAGCGGCATCGACTCAGCACGCGCCGCCATGATCACCGCCGTGCTGGAGAAACGGGCGCACCTGCCGGTCGGCACCAACGACATCTACCTGTCCACAGTCGGCGGTATGCGGCTGACCGATCCGTCGTCGGATCTGGCGGTGGCACTGGCCATCGCGTCCGCATATACGGATCTGCCGTTGCCGGCCACCACCATCGCCATCGGCGAGGTGGGTCTGGCGGGCGATCTGCGGCGCGTAACCGGCATGGAGCGCCGGCTCGCCGAGGCCGCCAGGCTCGGCTTCACCACAGCAGTGGTCCCCACCGGAGTCGAGTCGCCGCCGCGGGGCCTTCGAGTGCTTCCGGCCGAGAACATCACCGCGGCGTTGCGAGTGTTACGCAAGATCACAGAGAATGTGGACCGGACCGGGTAGAGCCCGGCCTCAGAACCACCGAGGAGTGCATCGATGTCGGTGAAATCGGGGACCCGAGCCGGGCGCGGCAATGTCGTGCATCTGGCCCGACCGAACCTGCGCGAGACGCTGGGCAAGCTGGCACCCGGAACCCCATTGCGAGACGGCCTGGAACGCATCCTGCGCGGCCGCACCGGCGGGCTGGTCGTGCTGGGCTACGACGACAGCGTCGAGGCCATCTGCGACGGAGGCTTCCCCCTGGATGTCCGCTTCGCCCCGACCCGCCTGCGCGAGCTGTCCAAGATGGACGGCGCGGTGGTGCTCTCCAGCGACCTCACCCGCATTCTGCGCGCCAACGTGCAGCTCGTGCCCGATCCGTCCATCCCGACCGACGAATCCGGCACCCGGCACCGGTCCGCCGAGCGCGCCGCCATCCAGACCGGTTTCCCCGTCGTGTCCGTCAGCCACTCGATGAGCATCGTGACCGTCTACGTCGCCGGCGAGCGGCACGTAGTACCCGAATCGGCGACCATCCTGTCCCGCGCCAACCAGACCATCGCCACGCTGGAGCGGTACAAATTCCGGCTCGATGAGGTCAGCAAGCAGCTGTCGATGGCCGAGATCGAAGACTTCGTGACGCTCCGGGACGTCATGACCGTCGTGCAACGCATGGAGATGGTGCGCCGGATCAGCCTGGAGATCGATGCCGATGTGGTCGAGCTCGGCACCGACGGACGTCAGCTCAAGCTGCAGCTCGACGAGCTGGTCGGCGACAACGACCCCGCGCGTGAGCTCATCGTCCGCGATTATCACGCCAACCCGGAGCCGCCGACCGCTGATCAGGTGACCGCCACGCTCGAGGAGCTAGACGCGCTCAGCGACAACGAACTTCTCGACTTCACCACGCTCGCGAGGGTTTTCGGCTACCCGTCGACGGCCGAAGCCCAGGATTCAGCGATGAGTTCGCGGGGTTACCGCGCGATGGCCGGCATCCCACGTCTGCAGTTCGCGCACGTCGACCTGCTGGTGCGCTCGTTCGGCTCGCTGCAGGGCTTGCTTGCCGCAAGCGCAGACGACCTGCAGTCAGTGGAGGGCATCGGCTCTATGTGGGCCCGCCACATCCGTGAAGGCTTGTCGCTGTTGGCTGAGTCGACGATCGCCGACCGGCTGGCCTGAGATCAGTTGGCGGGGCCCGGCGGCGTCGGCTCACCCGGCGCAGGTGCGGCCGGCGGCGCGGGCGCAGGTGCCGGCGGCTCGCCCGCCGGAGGTTCACCCGGGCCGGGCTGCTTGGCCTCGGACAGGATGAATGGCACCGGGGCCGATCGCAGGTTGCCCAGCTGGACCACCAGGTTGTAGGTACCCGGCCCGATCGCCTGACGCGGCAACGGGCAGTTGGGCGCCGAGCCCATGCCAGTCCAGGTCACCTCGGTGGTCACCTGCTCGCCCGGCTTGAAGCTGCGAACCAGGGTCTCGTTGGACGGCGCGCAGTCCAGGTTGGACCACAGCCGCTGGTTGTCCAGCGAGTACACGTACGCGGCGAGGACTGCAGCGCCGACGTCGCGCTTGCACTCGACCAGGCCGATGTTGGTGACCACCATGGTGAACTTCGGCTGATCACCGATCACGTAGGTGGGCTGGTTGGTGATGCCCTTGGCGGCAAGTGTGGTGTCCGGGCAGTCGTCACCGGCCTTGAGCACCGGCGGCGGGGTGACGGCCGAGGTCGGCGTGGGCACAGGCGCCGGACTAGCGCCCGGCGGCGGCTCGATCGGACTCTTCACGCCGGGCGTCTCACCCGGTAGCGGAGTTGCGCTGGTCGACGTCTTCGCGGTGGGCTGGGTCTGCTTGGAATCGCCCGTGCTGTTGCTGAATACAACGACCCCGATGATCACGACCAGGAGCAGGACGACTGCGCCGACACCGATCGCCAGCATCCGCCGTCGGAAATAGATTTGGGATGGCAGCGGGCCATTTGGTTCTAGATCCGGCACATTGTCACGGTAAAGGCACAAAACGTGGTGCGCCCTGACCTGCTGCGGCGTGTCGCATGTGAACTGCGGTGGTATTCGCCACGCCGCCAGGCAGTCTTACTCCCTTACTCCCCGATATCGCCGATGTGGTCGCGCTTGGTCACGCGGCCGTCGGCCAGGTGGTAGGTGGCACCGACGATCGCGACCTTGCCACTGAGCACCTTCTCGGCGATCGACGACGAACGAATGCGCAACTGCTGCACGGTCTCGTTGACGTGCCGGGCCTCTAGCTCGTCGACCCGGGTCAGCCCCTCGTTGCGGCCGAGCAGGACCGACGGGGTCACCCGCTCCACGATGGTCCGGATGTAACCGCCGGGCACCTGACAGGTGTCCAGCGAATCAATGGTGGCCTGCACCGCGCCACAGCTGTCGTGCCCGAGCACGACGATCAGCGGCACGTTCAGCAGATCGACGGCGTACTCGATGGAGCCCAGCACCGACGAGTCGATGACGTGACCCGCAGTGCGGATCACGAACATGTCGCCGAGTCCCTGATCGAAGATGATCTCGGCCGCGACGCGGCTATCGGCGCAGCCGAAGAGCACTGCCGTGGGCCGCTGCCCACCGGCCAACTGGGTACGCCGCTCGATGCTCTGGCTCGGATGCGCCGGTTCACCGGCAACGAAGCGCTCGTTACCCTCTCTCAGTGCTTTCCAGGCATTTATCGGGCTCGAGTTCGGCATACCGCTCATTGTGCCCTGATGCCCCTTGGGGCGTGCAATGACTTCAGGGCAAATTCTCATCCCGGTCGACGAACTCCTGAGCTGGTACCGCACCGCGCAACGCGACCTGCCCTGGCGCGCCCCGACCGTCACCGCATGGCAGATCATGGTCAGCGAGTTCATGCTGCAGCAGACCCCTGTGTCGCGGGTCGAACCGATCTGGCGGGACTGGATTGCTCGCTGGCCCACCCCGTCCGCGACCGCAGCGGCCGGCGCCGCTGATGTCCTGCGCGCCTGGGGCAAATTGGGTTATCCGCGCCGCGCCAAACGACTGCACGAGTGCGCCCAGGTGATCGCCACCGATCACGGCGACGAGGTGCCCCGCGACGTCGAGACCCTGCTGACGCTGCCCGGCGTCGGCGCCTACACCGCAAGGGCCGTAGCGTGTTTCGCGTACCAGCAGGATGTCCCGGTCGTCGACACCAATGTGCGACGGGTGGTGGCTCGCGCGGTACGCGGCGTGGCCGACACCCCGGCGCGCACCCGAGACCTGGACGACGTCGCCGCGCTGCACCCCAAAGATGGCACAGCACATGTGTTTTCGGCGGCACTGATGGAACTGGGCGCGATCGTCTGCACTGCCCGCACACCGAAATGCGGGGTGTGCCCGTTGACGACGTGCGCCTGGCGAACAGCCGGATACCCGGAGTCGGAAACCCCGGTCCGGCCGGTGCAGAAATATGCGGGTACCGACCGGCAGGTGCGCGGCCGGCTGCTGGATGTCTTGCGCGGCAGCGCATCTCCGGTGACCCGCGCCCAGCTGGATGTGGCCTGGCTCACCGACACCGCTCAACGGGACCGCGCCCTGGATTCGCTGCTGGTCGACGGCCTCGTCGAACAGACCGCAGATGACCGGTTCGCGCTGGCCGGCGAGGGTGAGACGTAGCCCACGTCGTTTCCATGAGAACGGTATGAGTCAGCCCCACTGGCCCAAAACCTCGATTACAACGGAAGTATGACCGCTTCCCGAATTCAAAGTGAACAGAAAGCAAACTACCGTCGCGGCCTCGTCATCGCAGGAGCCGCGGCAGCCGTATTCACCACTGCACTCATCGCGCCTGCAGTAAGCACGGCACTACCGACCGGCGGCGGCTCAGCCGTCGATACCGTCAACGAGCTGCAGGCCCGCGGCTATCACGTCCAACTCAACGCGAACACCACGGCGCCGCTGTCGCAGTGCTCGGTCACCGATGTACACGGGTTGTCCGGCACCAACTTCGACAGCAAGGGCCACCGGATCGATTCCGGGCAGTTCGACACTGTGTACGTGAACGTGTCCTGCCGACCGCAGTAATAGTTATTCCGTTGCGGCGCAAGCAGAACCAGGACACGCGAAGCGCCGCCGATAGTCGGACGGGTTGACACCGACAACGCGCCGGAAATGGTGCCGCAGCAAGGTGGCGGTACCAAATCCGGCCTTGTCGGCCACCCGGTCCACATCGAGGTCTGTCTCCTCAAGGAGCCGGCGGGCGAACAGCACCCGCTGGTCGGTCACCCATTGCATGGGTGTCCGGCCGGTCTCCTCGACGAAACGCCGCGCGAAAGTACGGCCGGACATGCTGGCCCGCTTTGCCAGGCTGTCCACTGTATGCGGATGGCGCAGGTTGGTCAGAATCCAATCCAGGTGGGGCGCAAAGCCTTCCGAACACCGCACCGGGATGGGCTGCTCAATGAACTGGCGCTGACCACCGTCGCGCTGCGGTGGCACCACCATGCGGCGGGCGATCTTGTTGGTGATCTCGCTGCCCAACTCACGACGCACCAGGTGCAGACAGGCATCGATCCCCGCAGCCGTGCCTGCACTGGTGATCAGATTCCCGTCGTCGACGAAGAGCACATCGCGATCAACGTGGGCCGTCGGGAAACGGCGGGCCAGGCGATCGGCGTGCATCCAGTGCGTGGTGCACGCCCGGCCATCGAGCAGGCCGGCAGCGCCCGCGACAAACGCGCCCGAACAGATGGTCAGGATGATCGACCCCGAGTCCGCCGCTTTGCGAATGGCGTCCAGCGCCGGCTGCGGGTAATCAGAAAACTCGATGGCCGGAATGGCCACCAGATCAGCACCCATGAGCTGGTCAAACCCGTCATCGGGGATCAGCGAGGCGCCGACAGTGGTGCGCACCGGGCGGCCCGGCTCGGGCCCGCAGACCTTGAAGTCGAAGTTCGGCACCCCGTCGGCCGACCGGTCGATGCCGAACACCTCGCACACCACACCGAACTCGAACGGCGCCAACCCGTCGAGCACCAGCACCGAGACACTCTTGATCATGGCTGTATTTTATCGATTGCCGTCAGTACTGCCACTGTTTATTCGGTTGCCCGCGAACCGACAATTATCGGTATGAACACCATCCTGACCTTGGTCGCGATGGTCGCGATCATGGTCGCCCCTTTCGTGATCGCCGCCATATTGAGCGCGATCACTCGAAACCCGGGCGCCCGCAACGGTTTCGGCAATTTTGATTGGACCGACGTGGGTGACAGCCGCGACCTCGATCGCGCCGCACATGACCTGGCAGCCATCCGGTCCCGCTACGAATAGTCAGTTGGACAACAGAAAATCCTCGACTGCCCGTCGGTACGCGTCAGGATCGTCGTCGTGCACCAGGTGACCCGCCCCCGGTACTACCAAATACGTTGCCTGATGGCCGATTTCAGCCATCTTGCGCATTTGCCCGGGCGGCGCCACTGAGTTCCCGGCCTCGATGAGCAGCGTCGGCACCCGCACCGCAGCCCACTGATGCCAGTAGTCCCGGGTGCCCCATTCAGCGGCGATGGCCACCCACCGTCCGGCTTCGCCGTGTAGCTGCCAACCGGTGGCGGTGCGGTCGAAAGCTTCTAGAAAGTACCGGCCGGCGATCGGGCCGAACATGTCGAGAACCTGTTCCGCAGAATCGAATTCGACCGGAAGGGCGTGCGCCCACGGCTCCCAGGCGCCGATGGTGAAGCCGACGAAGTCCGCCGCCATGTCCTCGACCACCAGCGCGGTGACCAGCTCCGGACGGGCCGCGGCCAGGCACCAACTGTGCAGCCCACCCATCGAGTGTCCGATCAACCGCACCGGACGGCCCAGTTCTTCGACCGCCTGGGCCAGGTCTGCGACGAAACGCTCGGTACTGATCGGCTCGGCATCGTCGACCCCGCGGCCGCGGTGCCAGGGTGCGTCGTAGGTATAGACCTCGCCCAACTCGGTCAACCAGGGCAACTGCCGGTCCCAGGTCGTACCGCGGCCCATCAATCCGTGCACCAGCACAATCGGCTCGCCCGTGCCGCCGCGGGCGGTGAGCAGGTTATTAGCCATGCAGCCATCCTGCATTGTGCCCAACTCGCACCTCCGGCACGGTGCCTAACGCGCACCCCCGGCACGGTGCCCAGCGCGGTAGCCTGAACCCCATGCCTGTGGTGAAGATCAATGCGATCGAAGTTCCGCCCAACGCCGGCCCGGAATTGGAGAAGCGGTTCGCGAACCGCGCTCACTCCGTCGACGACCAGCCCGGCTTCCTCGGCTTCCAGCTGCTGCGCCCGGTCAAGGGCGAGAACCGCTACTTCGTGGTGACGCAGTGGGAGTCCGACGAGGCCTTCCAAGCCTGGGCCACCGGCCGGGCCGCCGAAGCACACGCCGGGCAGCACGCCAACCCGGTCGCCACTGGTGCATCGCTTCTTGAATTCGAGGTTGTGTTGGACGTTGCTGGTTCCAGCCAGCAAGCGTAAGACCCGGACTGCGCTGGCCACCGCCGGCGCAGTCATCGTCTTCCTGGGTGGTTGCAGCACGCCCGCAGCCGCCCCGCCACCATCGAGCGCTGCCTACGGCGCGCTGATCGATATGAGCACCCCGCAGGGCATGCGGTCCAGACAGACCATGGACATGCTCAATTCGGACTGGTCCATCGAGCCCGCCGGCGTCAAAACGCTGGCCGCACCTGACCAGGTCGACGACATCACCTACCGGCTCAAGTGGATCTGGTGGGACCGTCCGTTCAAGCTCACCGGGATCGACATCGGCGCCGGGCAGTCGACGCTGCACGTCACCAATTCCTATGGCGTCAACCAGGACATCGCCCTGCACGTCAACGGCAAGGGGACCGTCGACCGGCTTGAAGTGACCCTGGTGCCACCGCCGGTGAAGTCCTGGGCCGACGTCGATGCGCAGATCGCTAAGTCCGGCGCCCACTACTCGTATCAGGTCGCCAAGGTCGTCGACGGCAAGTGCGTCAAGGTCGCCGGTACCAACGTCGACGAGCCGATGCCACTGGCGTCGATCATGAAACTGTATGTGTTGCTTGCCGTTGCGCGTGCGGTCTCGGCCGGCACCCTCAGCTGGGACGACAAGGTCACGGTCACCGCCGAGGGCAAGAAGCTCGGGTCAGCCGGCCTCGACAATCTGGCCCCCGGCACAGAAGTGACGGTCCGCGACGCGGCGCAGCAGATGATCTCGGTGAGCGACAACATGGCCACCGACATGCTGATCAACAAGGTGGGTCCCGCCGCGGTCGACGAGGCCCTGGAGGTCGCCGGGCATCACGATCCGGCAAGCCTGACGCCGTACCCCACCATGCACGAGCTGTTCTCGATCGGTTGGGGCAAGCCCGACGTCCGGGACCAGTGGAAGAACGGCACCAAGGACCAGCGCACAGCGCTGCTGCAGCAGGTGAGTTCACGCCCGTACGAGCCGGATCCGTACCGCACCCGCACACCGGCCTCGAGCATCGGGGCCGAGTGGTACGGCAGCGCCGCCGACATCTGCCGCGAGCACGTCGCGGTGCAGGCCGCAGCCGTCGGCCCGGCCGCGCCGGTACGCGACATCATGTCGAAAGTCGCCGGCATCGATTTGGACCGCGCCAAGTGGCCGTACCTCGGCGCCAAGGGCGGGAACCTGCCCGGCGACCTGGGCTTCAGCTGGTACGCCATCGACCACACCGGTCAGCCGTGGGTGGTGAACTTCCAACTGACCTGGCCGCAATTCAAGGGGCAGACGGCGGCGCAGTGGCTACTGAGCATCATCAAGCAGGCGTTCAATCTGATTCCGGTGCAGTAGTTCTGGACTACGGGGCGGCGCCACAACTGCCAATCTTCGTGAATTGTGCTGTCGCGCTTGCCCATTGATATATCCATGCGCGGGAACCCAGAGTTGTCGTGACTGGAATCCGCTGGAAGAGGCCCTTGTCGGTCCCCTCGATTTCGTCAAGTGCATCGAGCGCCGCTGACAGAGAGTCAGCCGCCAGCAGGACCGTGAAACCTGCGATCGGCTCGCCCGGCCGCACAACGATGGCTGGCCATCCGTAACCGGTATCGAACAACTCACCGACGACGGAGTCAGGTATCGGTGAACCGACAATCCATGGCGCCAATGCCGGCCAGCGGGTCTGGCCAGGCATCAACGTGCCGTACACGAACAGGCGGTCAATCGTCATGCGGAACAGTCGACGAGCACACAGTCACCGCAGCAGGCCGCTCGGTCGCCGGCCAATCGGTAGATCAGGCAGCAGCTGTTTCTGCGGAACGTCGGCCCCGAGCGCAGCGCTCCCCCGTCGACACGGGGGTCGGCGAGCACCACATCGGCTGCCGCTTGGGCGGCTGCGGTCAAATCCGGCCGTGCCCGGCTGATCTGCTGGGCCGCACTGTTTGCGGCCGATCCTACGTTGCCCCACAAGACTTTTCGGCTGATGCCGAATCGCTCGAACGCCGCCGTGAGCACCTCGACGGCGGGCGGGCCGCCGGTTGGTGCCGCGGAGACCGTCAGCGGATACGGTCCACCCAACTGGTCCTGCCAAGCCAGGTCGGCCACGGACCACGACACCGGTTCCCCGAGCGCGGCGGAACCGATCATCGGCGCGATCAGCCGCGCCACCAGTCCCAGGTGCGCGACGGACGCGACGACGCGCAGCTCCGGCTCGCCGTTGCCCATCAACGCAGACCGGACCTTCTGGACGCGGGCGGTCAGGACGTCCGGATTGCCGATCAGTTCGGTCATCGGAAGCCACGGAGCCACCGGCGAATCATGGTGCCGCGCAACGGCAAAGAAGGGACCGAACGCGGCCAGGCGGTCAGTCACTGCCGGGGCCGCTGCACCAGTCGGCGAGCGGCTTCGACAGCAGCAGCCCGACGGACAGCGACAGTCTCGGCGGACAGCGGTTGATCGACGATGCGGTCGATGCCGAATCCCCCGGCGGCGAGCGCGTAAGTCATGTCGTTGAGCAGCACCAGCAGGTCCATCGGCCGCCACGACGGGTCGATGACGCCGGTCTGCTGCGCTTCAGCAATCCGGTCCAGTTTGGCCTGGAAGATCCGGCGCAGCACGTGGTCGCCGAACATTCCGTCGGCGGCCTCCAACTCGATCCAGCGCTGCAACCGGGCGCCGGCCGGGTCGGCCACCATGTAATCGAAGAGCGCGACGGTGTAGCCGGGCACATCGTCGGCTTTGAAGATCGCGTCGTAGGGCGCGTCCTGAACCCACTGCTCAACGACGGCCTCGAAAAGCTTCTGCTTGCTGGAGAAGTAGCTGTACAACCGCTCCTTGCTGGCATTGGCCTCGGCGGCAATACGATTCAGCCGCGCACCGGCAAATCCGAGGGCAGAGAACTCCGCTTTCGCGGCAACCATGATGCGCTCACGTGTTGCATGTCCGGCCGCCCTCATAGCGCCTAACAGGCTAACACCGGCGTACGGTCAGGCGTCGCGTTCGAGGATGAAGTACAGAAAGCCGGCGCCGCTACGTTGCCGCTTACCGTTCATGATGCCCATCAGCGTGTCGCCGTCGACCCGCTTGAAATGGTCGAAGACCGGCTGACCGTCGTAAACCATGGTCGCGGTGACCTCACCGCGGAACTCGATGTCCCACAACGATGCTCCGCCACGACTCAGTTCGTGATTCGAAAACAGTTGTCCCGCATCGTCATAGCAGACGATCGGTTCGACGTCGTTGATCGAGTCGAAGAACTTGCCATACCAGCGTGCCGCCTGAAGCTGGCCGTTCATCTTGTGCCCGGTGTGGAACTCGTCGCCCTTCCAGCGCCCCACCACCTCCTCGGCACGGACGGTGTCCAACGCCGACCAGATCTCGTCGAGTTCAGCGGGATCGACATTCGCCTGACCCCGGAGCTCAGCGAAGCGGGCACGCGCGGTATCAACGTTCACAGAATCTCCCAAGTCAGTTGGTTTGGATACTGAATCGAGGGTAGATCCAAACCAACTGGTTCGGCAAGGCCCGAATATTGACGCACTCGACATTAGTGCAAAACGCCGAAACGGCATTCCAGCAGGTTCGTACTCGTACTTTCCCTGCTGGAATGCCGTTTCGGCGGTCAGTTAGTTGGCGTCGGGCGCCCAGTAGGCCAGCATCTCGGCGAACGTCTCGAACGCCGGCATGGACACCCCGTACGCAGCTTCCAGATGAATGCTGATCGGGAAGCCCAATTCCCCAACACCGTCGACGACCCGCTTGTACAGATCCAGCATCAGCCGGCGCTTCACCGCCGGTTCCTCCCCGGCCAGCCGCGTCACAAACTCCTGTTCGGCGGCGACCACCGGGTTGCCCGGATCCTGGATCAGCCAATTGATCAGGCCGACCTTGGACTCCATCTTCGGGATGAACCCGAACGACAGCAGAATCTCGGGCCGGTGCTCGGTCGTTTTGGCAAACTCCTCCAAGAACCCCACGATGGCGTCCGAGTACAGCAGCTGGGTCATGCCGTAGGTCGCGCCCTGGTCGCACTTGAAGCTGAAGCGGCCGTGTTCGCCGTCGCGCGTCGGGATCAAGATGACGCCACGGTTGGCCACCTGATCGCGGTAGATCGATAAGGCATCGGTCGGCGCCACGCCGCAGCCCTCACCGTCGCTCATCGTGCGCGGCACCCCCACGAAGGCGATGCCGTCAAAGTCGGCTTCCTGCAACATCGTCAGCCGTTTGGCCAGCGCCTCCTGATCCAGGAACGACGTCACCTGGGTGCACAACCCATGCATGCCTGGCAGCTCCGGCTTCATCAACTGCCAGAAGTCCAGGACGTCCATCTTCGGCTTCATCTCCACCGGGCGATCGCCGTCTTCCTCGATCATCCCTGGGATCATCACGTGCCGAATCCGGCCCTCAATACCGACCGCGGCGGCGTTGGACAGCACCTTGCGCGCCTCGTCGACCGCAAACTGAGGTCCGAGCGCAACGTTCGGTGGAACCAGTTCGAGGGCAATGGTTTTCATAGGCATGCAAGAACTCCACATCTGAATAAAATCGGCAAAGTTACGCCTGTCCGGCGGACGAGTATGGCAAGTCACTGCTGTTGTACGGATCGACATGCACGGGCCGGCCAACGTAGGGAAAGGCCCGTTGCGGGCACGCCGGACGGTCGCAGATCTTGCAGCCCGCGCCAATAGGGACCGCCGCCGCAGGATCCGTCAAATCGATTCCTGCCGCGTAGATCAACTTCTCGGCATGAACCAGGTCGCAGCCCAACCCGATGGCAAATCGCTTGCGCGGCCCGCGATATCGACTCGGCGCCGATGTCGTGGTGCGGGCGATCCAGAAATATGAACGACCATCGGGCATCTGCGCCACCTGGGTGATGAACTCACCCGGCCGCTCAGTCGCATGGTGCACCACCCACAACGGACAATTGCCACCCACTCGAGAAAAGTGGAATGCCGTGGCGGACTGGCGCTTTGAAATGTTTCCGGCACTGTCGGCACGGACGAAAATGAACGGCACGCCGCGAGCGTCGGGGCGCTGCAACGTCGACAACCGATGGCAGACGGTCTCGAACCCGACCTCGAACCGCCGCGCCAACTGATCGATGTCGTAACGCAGTTCCTCAGCGGCGTCCAGGAACATCCGGTACGGCAGCAACAAGGCACCAGCGAAGTAATTGGCCAAGCCGATGCGGGCGACTTCCGTTGCCTCGGAACTGAGTTGGTCAGCCGAGGCCACAATGGCGGAGATCAATTCGGAATGCCGCAGCAGGGCCACCTGGGTGGCTAGCTGGAAGGCGCGCTGCCCTGGATGCAGCCAGCGCGCGATGTACAACACGCCGGTGTCAGGCCGGTAAGACCGTTGAGCGTTGGGGCCCAACACATCACCGTCGTCGATCACCACCGTGACGCCGAACTCGTCGGCCAGCAGGTCAGCGAGTTGAGCGTCCAGACCGCCGAGCCGCATCCCGTGCTCGACGAACAACGATTCCGCAGCCTCGTCCAGCTCGCCTATGTAGTTCTTACGGTCGTAGAAGAAGTCCCGCACTTCCTCGAACGGCATGGGCTGTTGCAAGGACACCGACGCATCGACGTTGGCCCGGGTGTGCATGGCGTCGAGTTCTGTTGTCGCATCGAATAATCGCCGATTCATGCTGACCAACATCTGGCCCACCGCCGGCATTCTGGCCACGAGCTCTTCGATCTGACCGGCGGTCGCGGAGCTGTCGGCGAGGATCTCGCGCAGGTCCGATACCAGGCGCGCATCAGAATCGGGTGCGAAGTAGTTGGTCGGCAGATCGAACCGTTCGGCCAACGTCAGCAGCACCGGCACAGTCACCGGGCGCTGGTCATTCTCCAGCTGATTGACGTAGCTGGTCGACAAATCCAAGGCGCGCGCCAGCGCGACCTGAGTCAGGCCTTGTTCTTCGCGCAACCGTCGCAGACGGGCGCCCACGAATGTCTTTGCCACTGGCGCCAGCGTAACCCGTACGCCTTACACAAAGTTTGCAAACTTTCAGGTACGAGGACACAAAATTACGCATTTACAGGGCCTTTTGGCGGCTCGACCAGCTGCGTACGGTGCGAATCATGCAGACACACGAGGTACGCACCCGACGCAGCGCCGAAGAATTCCCCCGCTCGGAACACCTGGCTTGGAAGATCGCGGAGATCGCCGCGGACCCGGTCGAGGTCACTCCCGAGGTCGAGGCGATGGTCATCAATCGCATCATCGACAACGCTGCCGTCTCTGCGGCATCGGTGATCCGCCGGCCGGTCACCGTCGCCCGTACCCAGGCCCAGGCCCACCGCACCCAGCGCGGTGCCAGCGTCTTCGGCATCGACGGCACCTACTCCCCCGAGTGGGCTGCCTGGGCCAACGGCGTGGCCGTGCGCGAGCTCGACTTCCACGACACGTTCCTGGCCGCCGAGTACTCGCATCCGGGGGACAACATCCCGGCGCTGGTCGCGGTGGCGCAGCAGCTCGACGTCCGCGGCGCCGACCTGATCCGTGGCATCGCCACCGCCTACGAGGTGCAGGTCGACCTGGTCAAAGGCATTTGCCTCCACGAGCACAAGATCGACCACGTCGCACACCTCGGGCCGGCGGTCGCGGCCGGTATCGGCACCATGCTGCGGCTGAACCCCGAGACCATCTACGACGCAATCGGTCAGGCCCTGCATCTGACCACTGCGACCCGCCAGTCCCGCAAGGGCCTGATCTCCAGCTGGAAGGCGTACGCCCCGGCGCTGGCAGGCAAGGTCGCCATCGAGGCCGTCGACCGCGCCATGCGCGGCGAGGGTTCACCGGCTCCGATCTGGGAGGGCGAAGACGGCGTGATCGCGTGGCTGCTCTCCGGCCCCGAGCACACCTACCAGGTGCCGCTGCCCGGCCCCGGCGAGGCCAAGCGCGCCATCCTGGACACCTACACCAAGGAACACTCGGCCGAGTACCAGAGCCAGGCGCCGATCGACCTCGCTCGCCGGATGCGTTCGCGCATCGGCGATCTCGACCAGATCGCCACCATCGTGCTGCACACCAGCCACCACACGCACGTGGTGATCGGCACCGGCTCGGGCGATCCTCAGAAGTTCGACCCGGATGCCTCGCGCGAGACGCTGGACCACTCGGTGATGTACATCTTCGCGGTGGCGCTGCAGGACGGTGAATGGCACCACGAGCGGTCTTACGACCCCGAGCGGGCCCACCGCCCGGACACCATTGAGCTGTGGAACAAGATCTCCACCGTCGAGGACCCGGAATGGACCCGGCGCTATCACTCGAATGACCCGGCGGAGAAGGCATTCGGCGCCAAGGCTGTGATCACGCTCAAGAGCGGCGAGGTCATCGTCGACGAACTGGCCGTGGCCGACGCGCACCCGCTGGGCGCACGCCCCTTCGAGCGTGAGCAGTACCGCAACAAGTTCACCACCCTGGCCGACGGCGTCATCGCCGAAGCCGAGCAGCAGCGGTTCCTGACCGTCGTCGACGGACTCTCCACCCTCAAGCCCGGCAGCCTCGACACGCTGAACCTGCGGGTCGAGCAGGTCGTGTTGGACAAGGCTCCGACGATCCCCTCGGGGATCTTCCGATGAGCGCTTGCGCGAAGAGAGGAGTACACAGATGAGCGGCCTTTTGGGTTCGGCGGTCTCGGCCGCCGACAAGCGCACCGTGTTCCGGTCCGGCCTGAATTCCGGTCAGCTGCAGCGCTATCCGGGTGCATTCTCACCGTTGGTGGCAAAACTGGTGTCCGAGATTGGATTCGAGGGGGTCTACGTCTCGGGCGCCGTGCTGTCCGCCGATCTGGGTCTGCCCGACATCGGGTTGACCACCCTGAGTGAGGTGGCAGGCCGTAGCGCCCAGATCGCCGCAGCCACCGAGCTGCCCACCCTGGTGGACGCCGACACCGGCTTCGGCGAGCCGATGAGCGCCGCCCGCACCATCACGATCCTGGAGGATGCCGGGCTGGCCGGCTGCCACCTCGAGGACCAGGTGAACCCGAAGCGGTGTGGCCATCTGGACGGCAAGGCCGTGGTACCCGCGGCCGAGATGATCAAGCGGTTGCGCGCGGCGGTCGCCGCCCGCCGGGACCCCAACTTCATCATCTGCGCCAGGACCGACGCCGCAGGTATCGAGGGCATCGACTCGGCCATCGAGCGGGCAAAGGCCTATGCCGACGCCGGCGCCGACCTGATCTTCACCGAGGCACTTTCCACCCCAGGTGAATTCGAGCGCTTCCGGGCGGCGGTCGATACTCCCCTGCTGGCCAACATGACCGAGTTCGGCAAGTCCGAACTCGTCAGCGCCCAGCAGTTGTCCGACATCGGTTACAACATGGTCATCTACCCGGTCACCACGTTGCGCCTGGCGATGTACGCCGTCGAGGTGGGCTTGCGGGAAATCCACACTGCTGGAACGCAAGCCGGCCTGCTGGACCAGATGCAGCACCGCAGCCGGCTATACGAGCTGCTGCGCTACGCCGAATACAACGAATTCGATTCCGACATCTTCAATTTCACCCTCCAGGACGTGAAAGCATGACCGCTACCGCTGCCACCGAGGCATCACGTATTCACAAGGGGCTGGCCGGTGTCGTCGTCGACACCACCGCCATCTCCAAGGTCGTCCCCGAAACCAACAGCCTGACCTACCGGGGCTACCCGGTGCAGGAACTGGCTGCGCGCTGCAGCTTTGAGCAGGTGGCCTACCTGCTCTGGCACGGCGAACTGCCGACCGAACAGGAGCTGGCGATGTTCTGCCAGCGCGAGCGCGCGTCGCGTCGGGTCGACCGGTCGATGTACTCGCTGCTGGCCAAGCTCCCGGAGAGCTGCCATCCGATGGACGTGGTACGCACCGCGATCAGCTATCTGGGTGCCGAAGACCCGGAAGAGGACGACAGCACGGTACCGGCCAATTACGCCAAGTCGCTGCGGATGTTGGCCGTCCTGCCGACCATCGTCGCCGCTGATATCCGGCGCCGGCAAGGACTTTCGCTCATCGCACCGCACAGCCAACTGGGCTACTCGGAGAACTTCCTCAACATGTGCTTCGGGGCGGTCCCCGAGCGCGCCATCGTCGATGCGTTCAACCAGTCGATGGTGCTGTACGCCGAGCACAGCTTCAACGCGTCCACCTTCACCGCCCGGGTCGTGACCTCCACGCAGTCGGACATCTACAGCGCGGTGACCGCGGCCATCGGAGCGCTCAAGGGCTCTTTGCACGGCGGCGCCAACGAAGCGGTCATGCACGACATGCTGGAGATCGGCTCGGCCGAGAACGCGTCGAAATGGTTGCACGGCAAGCTTTCCCGCAAGGACAAGGTGATGGGTTTCGGGCACCGGGTGTACAAGAACGGCGACTCACGCGTACCGACGATGAAAGCCGCGTTCGAGCGAGTGGTGGAAGCGCGCGGCGGCCAACAATGGCTGGATATCTACAACGTGCTGGAGCGGGATATGTTCGCCGCCACCGGCATCAAGCCGAACCTCGACTTCCCGACCGGTCCGGCCTACTACCTGATGGGCTTCGATATTCCGGTCTTCACACCGCTTTTCGTGATGAGCCGCATCACCGGCTGGACCGCGCACATCATGGAACAAGCCGCATCCAACGCGCTGATCCGCCCCCTGAGTGAGTACTCGGGCCAACCGCAACGTTCCATTGCCTGAACGCGCCATCTCCAAAGTCCTTGTCGCCAACCGTGGTGAGATCGCGATCCGGGCCTTCCGGGCGGCCTACGAGATGGGCATCGCGACGGTGGCCGTGTATGCCCACGAAGACCGGAACTCGCCACACCGGTTGAAGGCCGACGAGTCCTATCAGATCGGCGAACCGGGGCACCCGGTGCGGGCCTATCTGTCAGTGGCCGAGATCATTCGGGTGGCCCAGCTTTCCGGCGCCGACGCCGTCTACCCGGGGTACGGATTCCTTTCGGAGAACCCGGAATTGGCGGCGGCCTGTGCCACTGCGGGCATCACGTTCGTCGGCCCCAGCGCCGACGTGCTGGAGCTGACCGGCAACAAGGCGAGCGCCATCGCGGCAGCCCGGGCAGCCGGGCTGCCGGTGCTCGCCTCATCGGAACCGTCGGCCTCGGTCGAGGAACTGCTCACGGCCGCAGCCGATATGGAGTTTCCGCTGTTCGTCAAGGCCGTCTCCGGTGGCGGCGGCCGCGGCATGCGCCGGGTGACCGATGCCGGCGACCTGGCTGAGGCCATCGAAGCGGCCTCACGGGAAGCGGAGTCGGCATTCGGTGACCCGACGGTCTACCTCGAGCAGGCGGTTCTCAATCCGCGCCATATCGAGGTACAGATCCTGGCCGACGGCGCCGGCGAGGTGATCCACCTCTTCGAGCGGGACTGCAGTGTGCAACGTCGGCACCAGAAGGTGATCGAACTGGCACCGGCCCCGAACCTCAGCGACGAGCTCCGGGCTCGCATCTGTTCTGACGCAGTGAAATTCGCCCGCCAGATCCGGTACTTCTGCGCAGGCACCATCGAGTTCCTGCTCGACGAACGCGGGCACCACGTCTTCATCGAATGCAATCCGCGAATTCAGGTCGAGCACACGGTGACCGAGGAGATCACCGACGTGGACCTGGTGGCCTCGCAGTTGCGGATCGCCGCCGGAGAATCGTTGGCCGACCTCGGATTGAGACAGGACACGCTGCGAATCCGCGGTGCAGCCATGCAGTGCCGGATCACCACTGAGGATCCCGCCAACGGTTTCCGGCCTGACACCGGTCGCATCACCGCCTACCGCAGTCCGGGCGGTGCCGGCGTGCGGCTGGACGGCGGCACCAACGTCGGCGCGGAGATCAGCGCTCATTTCGACTCCATGCTGGTCAAGCTCACGTGCCGGGGTCACGACTTCGCCACCGCGGTCAAGCGAGCCCGACGGGCCCTTGCCGAGTTCCGCATTCGCGGGGTGTCGACGAATATCCCTTTCCTACAAGCGGTTCTGGACGATCCGGACTTCGCCGCGGGCAACGTGTCGACATCGTTCATCGACCAGCGGCCACAGCTACTGACGGCGCATACCCCGAGCGACCGCGGCACCCGCATCCTGAACTACCTCGCCGACGTCACGGTGAACAAGCCGCACGGTGGGCGCCCGTCGACGGTATATCCGCGCGACAAGCTGCCGGAGATCGATCTCAGCGGCCCACCACCGGCAGGCAGCAAGCAGCTGCTGACCGAGCTGGGGCCGGAAGGTTTTGCGGCCGCGCTGCTGGAATCGCCGCGACTGTGGGTCACCGACACCACGTTCCGCGATGCCCACCAGTCGCTGCTCGCGACCCGGGTGCGCACCTCGGGCCTGGTCAAGGTGGCGCCGTACGTGGCCCGGATGACGCCGCAGCTGCTCTCAGTCGAATGCTGGGGCGGTGCGACTTATGATGTGGCGCTTCGCTTTCTGAAGGAAGACCCGTGGGAGCGCCTCGCCGCCCTGCGCGAGGCGATGCCCAACATCTGTCTGCAGATGTTGCTCCGCGGACGCAACACCGTGGGCTACACCCCGTACCCGGTATCGGTCACCTCCGCGTTCGTTCGGGAAGCGACTGCCACCGGAATCGACATCTTCCGAATCTTCGACGCGTTGAACAACGTGGAGTCGATGCGTCCGGCCATCGATGCCGTGCGCGAAACCGGTTCTGCGGTAGCCGAAGTGGCCATGTCGTACACGGGCGACCTGTCTGATCCGAACGAGACGCTGTACACGCTGGACTACTGGCTCAAGTTGGCCGAGCAGATCGTCGACGCCGGTGCTCACGTGCTGGCGATCAAGGACATGGCCGGGCTGCTGCGGCCACCCGCTGCGGCAACCTTGGTGTCCGCGTTGCGTTCTCGTTTCGACCTGCCGGTCCACGTGCATACGCACGACACCCCGGGCGGCCAGCTGGCGACGTACCTCGCCGCCTGGCAAGCAGGTGCCTCAGCGGTCGACGGGGCAGCAGCTCCCCTGGCCGGCACCACCAGCCAGCCGGCACTGAGTTCGATCGTGGCGGCGGCCGCACACACCGTCCACGACACCGGCTTGTCGTTGACGAATGTCTGTGAACTGGAACCGTATTGGGAGGCCCTGCGCCGGGTCTACGCACCGTTCGAAGCCGGGTTGCCGGCGCCGACGGGGCGGGTCTATACCCACGAGATCCCGGGTGGACAACTCAGCAACCTCCGCACCCAGGCCGTCGCTCTCGGGCTGGGCGGCCGGTTCGAGGACATCGAGAACGCCTACGCCGGAGCGGATCACGTCCTCGGCCGACTGGTGAAGGTCACGCCGTCGAGCAAGGTGGTCGGCGACTTGGCGCTGGCCATGGTCGGTGCCGGGATCAGCGCCGGGGAGTTCGCAGCCGATCCGGACCGTTACGACATCCCGGAGTCGGTGATCGGGTTCCTACGCGGCGAACTCGGCGATCCCGCCGGCGGCTGGCCGGAGCCGTTGCGCACCAAGGCGCTTCAGAGCAGGGCTCCGGCGAAGCCGACGGCCGAGCTGGCCGCCGATGACGAAGCAGAACTGGCCGAACCGGGACCGACCCGCAGGGCGGCGCTCAACCGGTTGTTGTTCCCCGGACCTGCACGCGAATTCCTCTCACACCGAGAACAATTCGGTGATACCTCACGGCTGAGCGCCAACCAGTTCTTCTACGGGCTGCGGCGCGGTGAAGAACACCGGGTCAAGCTGGAGAAGGGCGTCGAGCTGCTCATCGGGCTCGAGGCCATCTCCGAACCCGATGATCGCGGCATGCGCACAGTGCTGTGCCTCCTGAACGGTCAGCTCCGCCCAATCCTGGTGCGGGACAGGTCGATCGACAGCGCCGTCCCGGCCGCGGAGAAGGCGGACCGCGGCAACCCAGAACATGTGGCCGCACCTTTCGCGGGCGTAGTGACCATCGGGGTAGCGGTCGGGGACGCCGTAGCGGCTGGTCAGACGGTGGCAACCATCGAAGCGATGAAGATGGAGGCCGCCATCACGTCGCCGAAAGCCGGCACCGTCAAGCGGATTGCGGTGGCTCCCACCGCGAGCGTCGAAGGCAACGACCTGCTTGTGGTTGTGAGCTGACCGATGAGGTCATGGTCACGGCACGATGGCGATCTTGCCGTGACCATGGCCCGTCATGCTCGCGGAGAGCGCGGCCGCTGCGTCGGTCAACGGGTAGGTCTGACTGATCGAGACGACGAGTCGCTCCTGCTCTGCGAGTGCGGCGAGTTCCCCAAGGGCTGCGCCCAGTTCACCTCCCGCACCGCCAACATGTACTTGAATGCCAGTGTCGGCAGCATCGAAGGCGACCAGCGTGAGAACGCGCGCTGGGTTCCCCGTGAGTTCGATGGACAACGGAATCTCGCCGCGGCCAGAGGCATCGAGAACGGCGTCGACTCCCCCGGGTGCGACAGCGCGGACCCTTTCGAGCAGACCGTCGCCGTAGGTGACCGGCGTCGCACCGAGCGAACGCAGATACTCGTGGTTGGATTCACCCGCCGTGCCAATGACATTGACACCCTGAGCCTTTGCGAGTTGCACGGCGAAGGTGCCGACGCCTCCCGCAGCCGCGTGGATGAGCAGCGTCTCGCCCGCCTTGACACCAAGCCTCTTGAGCACGGCATACGCGGTACCGCCGGCGCCGGCCAGCGAGCCGCCCACTTCCCAGCTGACTCCCTCGGGCTTGCGGACGACGTCGGCAGCTTCGGCCAGCGCGTGATCGGCGAACGACCCGGTCGTCGAACGCCCCAGCACCTCGTCTCCCACCGCCCATTCGGTGACCTCAGATCCGACTGCATCAATGGCACCCGCCACGTCCGAGCCCACACCGGCGGGTAGCTCAAGCGGAATCACTTCGCGCATGTATCCGGCGACGATCTTCCAATCGATGGGGTTCACGCCCGCGGCACGTACCGCGATCCGCACCTGGTTCGGCCCGGGAGCCGGCGGCGGGGCGTCGACCACGCGTAAGACCTCAGGTGTGCCGTACTCGGCGAATTGCACAATTCTCGACATCGACTCGTCTCCAATCGGGTTCCGATAGCAGTCGCAAGAAAGCCTAAAGAAGACAAGGCGTCGACCGCGACATTTATTTCTGGTGCAAACGACTGTGCCCCGGAATCCGAATCAGATTCCGGGGCACAGCCTTTGGCCTACTACTACTTGGCGCGGACCAACTGCGCCGCCTGCACCATGTGCCGCAGCGACTCGGTCACCTCGTCGGTCTTACGGGTCTTCAGACCGCAGTCCGGGTTGACCCAGAGCCGTTCTGCCGGGACGGCGCCCAGCGCATGCCGCAGTGACGTCACCATCTCGTCGGCGGTGGGAACCCGCGGCGAGTGGATGTCGTACACACCCGGGCCAACGCTATTGGAGAACCCAATCCCGTTGAGATCGTCCAGCACCTCCATATGCGAACGGGCCGCCTCGATCGACGTCACGTCGGCGTCGAGGTCTGCGATGGCGCCGATCACCTCACCGAACTCCGAGTAGCACAGGTGCGTGTGGATCTGGGTGGCATCGCTGACGCCCGAGGTGGACAGCCGGAACGCGTCCACTGCCCACTTCAGGTACGCCGCCTTGTCCGCGTTGCGCAGCGGCAGCAGCTCGCGCAGTGCGGGTTCGTCGACCTGGATGATCGCGATGCCAGCCGTCTGCAGATCGACCGTCTCGTCCCGGATGGCCAGCGCCACCTGGTTGGCGGAGTCGGCCAGCGGCTGATCGTCGCGGACGAACGACCACGCCAGGATGGTCACCGGACCGGTGAGCATGCCCTTGACCGGCTTGGCCGTCAGCGTCTGCGCGTACTTGGCCCACTCGACCGTCATCGGCTGCTGCCGGGTGACGTCACCGAACAGCACCGGCGGACGCACGCAGCGGCTGCCGTACGACTGCACCCAGCCATTCTTGGTGGCGAAGAAGCCATCCAGTTGCTCGGCGAAGTACTGCACCATGTCGTTGCGCTCAGGCTCGCCGTGCACCAGCACGTCGAGCCCCAGGTCCTCCTGCAGCCGGATGACCGCCTCGACCTCGGCCTTCATCCGGTTGGTGTACTCGGCATCGTCGATCTCGCCGGCGACCAGCGCGGCACGGGCCTTGCGGATGTCGACGGTCTGCGGGAACGAACCGATGGTGGTGGTCGGCAGCGCCGGGAGGTTCAACCGGGAATCCTGCGCCTTGCGACGCTCGGCGGCCGGTCCACGCTCGATGCCTCCGGCCAGTGCCGTCTGCAGACGCGCCCGGATGGCGTTGTTGTGCAGGCGCGGATCCTGCGCCCGTGAAGCCACGGCCCGGTTGGACGCCTCGATCTCGGCAGCGACCTTTTCCCGGCCGTCACGCAGCGCTACCGCGAGCGTCGCGACTTCCCGGACCTTCTCCGCACCGAATGCCAGCCAGCTGCGCAGCGCGTCGTCGAGACCGTCCTCCGGGCCGACGGAGTAGGGCACGTGCAGCGTCGAGCATGACGTGGACACGGCAACGGCCGCGCCGCTTCCGACCAGTGCACCCAGCCGGGTCAGCGCGGCTTCGAGGTCAGTGCGCCAGATATTGCGACCGTCGACGATGCCGGCCACCAGCAGCTTGTCCGCCAGGCCGGCGACCGGCTGGTCACCACCGGCGACGAAGTCGACCGCGATGCCGTCGATCGGGGTACGGGCCAACGCCGGCAATGCGTCGCCCAGCTCGCCAAAGTAGGTTGCCACCAGGATCGCCGGGCGCTTGGCCGCCCCCGCGAGCGCGGTGTAAACCTGCTCGGCCAGCTCAGCGCCATTGTCGAGAATGTCGGTGACCAGCACCGGCTCGTCGATCTGCACCCATTCCGCACCCGCATCGGCCAGCTGGCCCATCAGCTCGGTGTACAGCGGCAGCAGCTCCCCGAGGCGCTCGATGGGCGCAGCAGCGCCGTCGACCGCCTTGCTCAGGGCCAGGAAGGTGATCGGCCCGACGATCACCGGCCGAGCCGAAACACCCTGTGCCTGAGCCTCTTTGAGCTCGGTCAGCACCTTGGCCGGATTCAGCGCGAACGTGGTATCCGGACCGATCTCCGGGACGATGTAGTGGTAGTTGGTGTCGAACCACTTGGTCATCTCGAGAGGAGCGATGTCCGCCGTGCCCCGTGCTGCGGCGAAGTAGCGGTCCAGGTCGTCGGCCACGCCCTGCACCCGGACGGGCAGGGCGCCCAGCAGCACCGCGGTGTCGAGTACCTGGTCGTAGTACGAGAAGGTGTTGACCGGAATGGAGTCCAGACCCGCCTGGGAAAGTGCGGCGAGAGTATCGCGACGCAGACCCGCGGCGATCTCTTCTAGCGCAGCCCGGTCGATCCGGCCCGCCCAATAGCGCTCGACAGCCCGCTTGAGCTCACGGTTCGGGCCAATGCGAGGCGCACCCAGAATGGTTGCGGTGAATGGTGTTGACATGCGACGTCCTTAAACGCGACGGAAGTGCGCACAGCCCAAGGACATCCATCGAGGGCAGGCCAAACCGCCCTCGGCGATCTGCCCATTCCACGAGGCGATGCACCGCCGGACGCGGCGCATCCGGCACAGCTGGCAGGTCTTCGGACTTGCAGGCACGCACCTTCGGTGCACCTAGTGGCCGTCGCTTCCCAATCCCAGGCTTTCAGGGGACCAGTGCTGATGACGGCGTTCGTTCCTGCATACCGCTGCGGGACAGTCCCGGATTCTCACCGGGTTCCCTCTCATGGCGGATTACCCACCATTCGATGCCGCAAACGCCGAGCGTCGTTGGCAAACCAGCTGCGCCGAGGAGATTACCCTGTCGGGCCCTGGCCGCCGCCGTAGCCCAACTGCTGCGCGGTGTAGCGGGCGGCGTCGGTCACCGGAACCGCTTGCACCGCAGTGCCATACGCGCAGATTTCGGTCCACACGTCGCCGATCTCCGTGGTGTCGAACCGCATCCCGATGATCGCGTTGCCCCCGCGCGCCTGACACTCCTGGATTAGCCGGCCCATGGCCTCATTACGGCTCTCGGACAGGTTCTTCGTCATGCCCTGCAGTTCGCCGCCGAACATCGACTTCAAGCCGGCCCCCATCTGCGCGAACGCATTCCGCGAGCGGACGGTCAGCCCGAACACCTCACCGCAGACGCGCTGAATCTCCCACCCGGGCAAGTCATTCGTCGTGACAACCAGCATGCTGCCGCCTTTCTGTAAACGGTTCGCTTCGCACTGTAATGGGCTTAGGTAACGCGAAGCCGCCCAGATTCGGACTCGGATCTGGGCGGCTTGGGGTGGTCGCTAGGCGACCGGTACGCCTTGCGCTGCAGGCTCCGTCTTTTTGGCGCCACCGAAGTAGCGATCGAGGAGCGCACCGAACACCAGACCGATGACGGTCCAGACCAGAATCTGGTTGATCAACGAGTACCACCGGAACTTCCACAACAGGTCGGCGTCGAAGCCCGGGTAGATGAGCTGCCCTGGTGCATAGACCTTGCCGTCGACCGTCACCGGCGTGGAGAACGTGTTTGTGATCGGCTGCGGTGTCTCGGTTGCGGCGCGCGCAAAACCCAATTCATCGGAGTGCTCGACGTTGGCCGCCAGGTCACCCAGCGACGGCAGCGCGGCCAGCACGCCTCCGTAGATCACGAAGAACCCAACGACCGTGATGGCGACCGCACGGGCCCAGCCGAGCTTCCCGGACAGCTTGCGCGCCACGAACACGGCGAGGGCCAGCAGGGTCAGCGATCCCCACACCATCCCGAGGTACAGCGCGCCGCGGGTCTCCATGGTGAAGTCGTGGCCGATGGCCGGCGGGTTCGCCGGATACTTCACGAACGGCAGCAGGTACACGCCCAGGAAGCCAAAGCCGGCGACGGTCCAGCCCAGCACCTTCGGCCGCACCTTGAACCGGCCGTGCAGCACCAGATAGGCGACCGCAACCAACGCACCCATCGCTACCGAAAAGGCGATGATGCCGGTGGCAGCGCCGATGCCGGACTGGATGGACCGACTGAACAGCTCGGGGCCGTCCGGTTCGACCGCCTGCCCCATGCTGGTGTGGATGGTCGAAAGTACGTCCTGACGACCCGACTCGTAGTCGATGGCCTTGTCAATGGTCGGCTCAGCAAAAATTCGGGCAAACAGGAACCCCAGAATGCCGGCAATCAAGCCAGCGAGGGCTCCGCGCCCGATGACGCGGATTTCCACAAAAGTCCCCTAGATCAGTGGCAGGGGAAGCCGAGGAAGTGCCGCGAGTCGTGCACCCACTCGTGGACCACCATGGTCTTGCCGAACACCGACATCATGCCCTCGTCGACACCGACCAGGTAGTACGCCAGCACGGCCAAGAAGATCGTCACGCCGAGCAGCACGGCTACCCGCGTGCCTGAAAGCGCCTCGGTCGATACCCGCGGCTTGGAAACCGAAATGCTCGTCATGGTTAAACCTCCTACGGGGTCACGCGCCCCTACATTGTTCGGTTCTGTACGACGGCCAAAGATCTGACTGGCCCGAAGGCTCACAGTGGCGCAACCGTGCCGGATTCTCACCGGCTTCCATGCACCGTCATACCGGCATCAAGATACACCCAACACGAAAATGCCCTCCCCGAATTCGGGGAAGGGCATTTTCGGTCGATCTGTTACTCGGACGCAGTCGCTCCGGCTTCGGCCAAGTCGGCCGATTCCTTGCGACGGCCGACGAACGTGAACTTCGCGTCCTCGGTGTCGTTGCTCTCGCCGTCCCAGTTCTCGACGTCGACGGTGACGATCTGTCCGGGCCCGACCTCTTCGAAGAGAATCTTCTCGGAGAGCTGGTCCTCGATCTCGCGCTGGATGGTCCGACGCAGCGGACGGGCACCGAGCACCGGATCGAAACCGCGACGAGCCAACAGCGCCTTGGCCTTCGGCGTCAGCTCCATCTCCATGTCCTTGGCCTTGAGCTGCTTGCCCACCCGAGCGATCATCAGCTCGACCATCTGAACGATCTCGTCCTGCGTCAGCTGGTGGAACACGATGATGTCGTCGATACGGTTCAGGAACTCCGGGCGGAAGTGCTTCTTCAGCTCGTCGTGCACCTTGAGCTTCATGCGCTCGTAGTTGTTCTCGCCGCCACCGGAGGTGAAGCCGAGGCCAACTGCCTTGCTGATGTCGCTGGTGCCGAGGTTCGAGGTGAAGATCAGCACGGTGTTCTTGAAGTCGACGGTGCGACCCTGACCATCGGTCAGGCGGCCGTCTTCGAGGACCTGCAGGAGGCTGTTGTAAATCTCCTGGTGGGCCTTCTCGATCTCGTCGAACAGCACAACGCTGAACGGTTTGCGGCGCACCTTCTCGGTGAGCTGGCCGCCCTCTTCGTAGCCGACGTATCCCGGAGGGGCACCGAACAGCCGCGACGCGGTGAAGCGGTCGTGGAACTCGCCCATGTCGATCTGGATGAGCGCGTCGTCGTCGCCGAACAGGAACTCGGCCAGCGCCTTGGACAGCTCGGTCTTACCGACACCGGACGGGCCGGCGAAGATGAACGAGCCCGACGGACGCTTCGGGTCCTTCAGGCCGGCGCGGGTACGCCGGATGGCCTTGCTGACCGCCTTGACGGCGTCGACCTGGCCGATGATCCGCTTGTGCAGCTCATCTTCCATGCGCAGCAGACGCGTGGTCTCGGCCTCGGTCAGCTTGAAGACCGGGATGCCGGTCCAGTTGCCCAGGACCTCGGCGATCTGCTCGTCGTCAACCTCGGCGACGACGTCGAGATCACCCGAACGCCACTGCTTCTCACGCTCGGCGCGCTGGGCGACCAACGTCTTCTCCGAGTCGCGCAGCCGCGCTGCCTTCTCGAAGTCCTGCGCGTCGATGGCCGATTCCTTCTCCCGGCGGGCATCGGCGATCTTCTCGTCGAACTCGCGCAGGTCTGGCGGAGCGGTCATCCGGCGGATGCGCATGCGGGCACCGGCCTCGTCGATCAGGTCGATGGCCTTGTCCGGCAGGAAGCGGTCGTTGATGTAGCGGTCGGCCAGCGTCGCGGCAGCCACCAGCGCACCGTCGGTGATGGACACCCGGTGGTGTGCCTCGTAGCGGTCGCGCAGACCCTTGAGGATCTCGATGGTGTGCTCGACGGTCGGCTCGCCCACCTGGACCGGCTGGAACCGGCGCTCCAGAGCGGCGTCCTTCTCTATGTACTTGCGGTACTCGTCGAGGGTGGTCGCACCGATGGTCTGCAGCTCGCCACGGGCCAGCTTCGGCTTCAGGATGCTGGCGGCGTCGATGGCGCCCTCGGCGGCGCCCGCACCGACGAGCGTGTGCAGCTCGTCGATGAACAGGATGATGTCGCCGCGGGTGTTGATCTCCTTGAGCACCTTCTTGAGGCGCTCTTCGAAGTCACCGCGGTAGCGGCTGCCGGCGACCAGCGAACCCAGGTCCAGCGTGTAGAGCTGCTTGTCCTTGAGCGTCTCGGGGACCTCGCCGTGCACGATGGCCTGAGCCAGGCCCTCGACGACGGCGGTCTTACCGACACCGGGCTCACCGATCAGCACCGGGTTGTTCTTGGTGCGGCGGCTCAGCACCTGCATGACCCGCTCGATTTCCTTCTCACGGCCGATGACCGGATCGAGCTTGCCCTCTGCAGCGGCAGCGGTCAGGTTCCGACCGAACTGGTCGAGCACCAGCGACGTCGACGGGTTGCCGGTCTCGCCGCCACGGCCACCGGTGCCGGCCTCAGCCGTCTCCTTGCCCTGGTAGCCCGAGAGCAGCTGGATGACCTGCTGACGAACGCGCGTCAGTTCGGCGCCCAGCTTCACCAGCACCTGAGCGGCGACGCCCTCACCCTCACGGATCAGGCCAAGCAGAATGTGCTCGGTGCCGATGTAGTTGTGGCCGAGCTGCAGCGCCTCGCGCAGCGACAGCTCAAGCACCTTCTTGGCGCGCGGCGTGAACGGAATGTGGCCCGACGGCGCCTGCTGGCCCTGGCCGATGATCTCTTCGACCTGGCTACGGACGCCTTCGAGCGAGATGCCCAGCGATTCCAGCGACTTCGCGGCCACGCCCTCGCCCTCATGAATGAGGCCAAGCAGGATGTGCTCGGTGCCGATGTAATTGTGGTTGAGCATCCGGGCTTCTTCTTGAGCCAGGACGACGACCCGACGGGCCCGGTCGGTGAATCTCTCGAACATCGGTGTTACCTGCTTCCCTCGTAGCGCAGCTCCTGCCACGTCACTTCGCGTTTCGCGACGCTGGACGCCTACCGTCCACTCTAATGGGCGGCGACCTTGCGTGTGCTGCGGTATCCCCTAGCTCGCAAGGCCACTCAGCGGTGCAAAAACCCCAACGCGCTGCGGTTACGAAACGTTTCCCGAATCAACCTCATCGGGCTACGCCGAAAGCGAACAGAAATACCTCGGGCAACCCCGACTGACGTTGCCCGGACGTTAGGTTGCGGCGTGGAACGCGTCGATGATCTCCGCCGGAATGCGACCGCGACTGGACACATTGTGGCCGTTGCGACGGGCCCATTCGCGGATGGCAGCGCTCTGCTCGCGATCGATCGACGCGCGGCCACGACCCGAAGTAGCGGCGCTGGCCCGACCGCGACGGCGGCCACCGACGCGCCGGCCGGCCTCGACCCACTTCTTCAAATCGTTCCGGAGCTTGGTGGCGTTCTTGGAGGTGAGATCGATCTCGTAGTTCACTCCGTCGAGAGCAAATTCGACCGTCTCATCCGCCGCACCTTCACCGTCGAAATCGTCGACAAGTGTGACAGTCACTTTCTTTGCCATCGGCCCACACTAACCCTTCTACGAGGATAAAAAGGCAGAATCGCCTCTGCCAGTAACAATGCTGGCATAGGACGGCAATTCCTTCAACAAGTCCGCCGTAAGCGCAGTGTTCAGTCGGCCTGTCGGCGCACAATCGGGAACAAAACCGTGTCCCTAATCGTCAACCCCGTCAACGCCATCAGCAACCGATCCAGTCCCATTCCTGTTCCGGTGGTCGGCGGCATCGCGTACTCCAATGCGATAAGGAAATCCTCATCGAGTCGCATTGCCTCGTCGTCACCGGCCGCAGCCGCACGCGCCTGGTCCTCGAAACGCTCGCGTTGAATGACGGGATCGATCAACTCCGAATATCCGGTCGCCAGCTCGAACTTCCGAACATACAGATCCCATTTCTCCGTAACCCCCGGAATACGGCGGTGAGCGCGGGTCAGCGGCGTGGTCTCTACTGGGAAATCCTTGACGAAGGTCGGGGCCCAAAGGTGGTCACCGACGGTGTGTTCCCACAGTTCCTCCACCAATTTCCCGTGTCCATATCCGCGGTCGCGGGGAATCTCGGCGCCAAGTCGATCAGCAACCTTCCACAGGTACTCGGCAGAGGTCTCCGGAGTGATCTCCTCACCCAGGGCTTCCGACAACGACGGGTACATTTCAATGGAGGCCCATTCACCGTCGAGGTCGTAGGTGGAGCCGTCCGGCAGGGGCACCATTCGAGTCCCAATGGCCTCGTCGGCAACTTCCTGAATAAGCTCGCGCGTCACTCGCGCGGAATCGTCATATGTGCCGTAGGCCTGATATGTCTCCAGCATCGCAAATTCCGGTGAATGGGTAGAATCTGCACCCTCGTTACGAAAGTTCCGATTCAGCTCGAAAACCTTCTCAAAGCCACCGACGAGGCAGCGCTTGAGGAACAACTCCGGCGCGATCCGCAGGTACAGATCCGTATCGAGCGCGTTCGAGTGCGTGATAAATGGGCGGGCCGCAGCGCCGCCTGGCAACGTCTGCAGCATCGGCGTCTCGACCTCCAGGAAGCCGCGTCGCTCCAGGGCCGACCGCAACGCCCGCACCACCGCGATGCGCTGCCGAGCAACGTTCCGGGCCTCTGGACGCACGATCAGGTCGACGTATCGCTGCCGGGCCCGGGTCTCTTCATTGAGTTCCTTGTGCGCGACGGGAAGCGGTCGCAGCGCCTTGGACACAATTTGCCAGTTTTGAGCAAGCACAGACAATTCGCCGCGGCGGGAGCTGATGACTTCGCCCTCAACGAACACGATGTCGCCCAGGTCGACGTCGACCTTCCAGGCATCCAGCGATTCTTGCCCGACCTTGTCGAGGCTGAGCATCGCCTGCAGCTGCGTGCCGTCACCCTCCTGGAGCGTCGCGAAGCACAGCTTGCCCGAATTCCGGGCGAACACGACGCGGCCGGCAATGCCGACGATATCGCCGGTCGCGGTGTCTGCAGCGAGCTCCGGATACGCCGCCCGCAGCTCAGCCAGGGTGTGCGTACGAGCCACCTCGACCGGGTACGGATCCCGTCCCTCGGCGAGCAGCCGCTCACGCTTGGCCTGGCGGATGCGGAACTGCTCGGGAATGTCGGGGCTTTCGGCGTCGCTCACGAAGTGCCAGCTTAAATGAAGGCCATGGCAACCAGTTTGGAGCAGGCCACCGTCGACGCGCTGGACCACGAACCGATCGACTGGAAATACAAGGGGCTGCCCTCCTCGTGGTGGGGTCAGACCCCCGCCCAGGTGTGCCGTCGACGGCCGAGTCTGTTCGACGAGGGCGCCGTATCACCGGTGTGCACGCTGCGTACGCAGCCGCTGGTACACAACATGGTCACCATGGCGCGCTGGTGCCGGCGCCGCGGCGTGCAGCTCGCGCCGCACGGCAAGACCCACATGGCTCCCCAGCTGCTGGCCCGCCAGCTCGGCGCGGGAGCCGTGGCGGTCACCGCAGCCACCATCAGCCAGGTCCGCGTCTTCCGGGCCTTCGGGGTTCGCCGGATCATCCTGGCCAACGAACTGGTCGACGTCGCCGCGCTACGGTGGCTGGCGGCCGAGCTGGACGCCAACCCCGATTTCGAGCTGACCTGCTGGGTGGACTCGGTGCGCGGTGCCGCACTGATGACGTCCGCGCTGACGGGCCGGCGGCGCCAGGTGGACGTCTGCATCGAGGTCGGCCAGCAGGGCGGCCGTACTGGCTGCCGGGACGCCGACACCGTGGACGCGGTAGCGCACGCGGTCGTGGCGTCGGATCGGCTGCGGCTGATCGGTGTGGCCGGCTATGAAGCCGCGACAGGGCACGAGATCAGCGAGTCGGGGGTGGCAGCAGTGACCGCATACCTCAACACGATGCGCGACACGGTGCTCCGGCTGCGCCCGCTGTTCGAGACCGACGAGATTCTGGTGACGGCCGGCGGCAGCACCTACTTCGACCTGGTCGCCGACGTGCTGACCGACTGGCCCGACGACATGTCGGTACACACCGTGCTGCGCAGCGGCTGCTATCTGACGCACGATGACGGTCTCTACGCGCGGACGACGCCACTGGGCCGCAGCGATGACGGGCACCTGGAACCCGCGCTGAGCGTCTGGGCGCAGGTGCTGTCGCGGCCCGAGCCCGACCTCGCCATCGTGGGTATGGGCCGGCGGGACGTGTCGTTCGACCAGGACCTGCCCGTGCCGTACGGGCGGCCGGACAGCCGCGTCGAAAAGCTCAACGACCAGCACGCCTACCTGCGGCTGGCCCCGGAGGATCAGAGCATCGAGGTCGGCGACTGGCTGGAGTTCGGCGTTTCGCACCCGTGCACGGTGTTCGACAAGTGGCAGCTGATCCCCGTGCTCGACGCCGATCACCGCGTGGTCGAGCTGGTCCGCACTTTCTTCTGAAGCGAGCGACTCTCTTCGGAGCGGGCGACACTCTTCGGAGCTAGCGGCCGCCGTTGCGGCGGGAGTTGGCCTGGTTGCGTTCGAACACCAAGCGCAGGCCGTCCAGGGTGAGGTGCTTGTCGTAGTGCTGCACGGTCCGCAGATCGGGCAGCACCAGTTGTGCGGTGTGTCCAGTGGCCACGACGGTGACGTTGTGGCCGTCGAATCCCTCGACGTCCTCGCGCACCCGGTTGACCAGACCGTCCACCAGGGCGGCGAAGCCGAACACCGCGCCGGCCTGCATGCACTCGACGGTGTTCTTGCCGACCACCGAGCGGGGCCGGGTCAGTTCGACGCGACGCAGCGCCGCGGAGCGCGCGGCGGCAGCATCAGAGGACACCTGGACACCGGGCGCGATGGCGCCGCCGAGGAACTCGCCTTTGGCCGAGACGACGTCGACGCAGATCGACGAACCGAAGTCGACGACGATGGCCGCCGTCCGGTATTTGTGATACGCCGCAAGGCAATTGACGATCCGGTCGGCACCGACTTCTTTGGGGTTGTCGACCAGCAGCGGGATGCCGGTACGGACGCCCGGCTCGATCAGCACATGCGGCACCTTCGGCCAGTACTGCTCGAGCATCACGCGGATTTCGTGCAGCACCGACGGCACCGTGGACAAACCCGTTGCCCCGACCAGACTTTCGGCGTCATCACCGATCAAGCCGTCGATGGTCAGCGCGAGTTCGTCGGCCGTCACTTCCGATTCGGTGCGAATCCGCCAGTTCTGCACCACCTTTGCGTGATCTCCGGCCCCGGAGATCAACCCGACGATGGTGTGGGTGTTGCGGACATCGATGGCCAGCAGCACCGGCGTTACCGCGGTGACAGCAGGCCGTCGACACCGTCCGGTATGTGCGCGGCGTCGTGCGAGAAGTCGATCTGCCGGTTCTGCGCGTCGACGAAGATCACGTTCGGCTGGTATGCGCGGGCTTCGGCGTCGTCCATGGAGCCGTAGGCGATCAGGATCACCAGGTCGCCGGGGTGGATGAGATGCGCTGCGGCACCGTTGATTCCGATGATGCCGGTGCCGCGTTCGCCGGTGATCGCGTAGGTGACCAGCCGGTTGCCGTTGTCGATGTCGACGATGGTCACCTGCTCACCCTCGAGGATGTCGGCGGCGTCCATCAGATCGGCGTCGATGGTGACCGAACCGACGTAATGCAGATCTGCCTGTGTCACCGTCGCCCGGTGAATCTTGGACTTCAACATGGTGCGAAACATCAATTCCTCCAAGGTAATTCGTTATTACCGGCGTTGACTCCGTCATGGCCTACGGCAGACCCCACATTGGGGTGGCCGTCGATCCCTGCGGATGCGCCGATGTCGATGGCGATGTTGTCCAACAATCTGGTGGCGCCGAGCCGGCCGACGACCAGCATGCGGGCCGGACCCGACGCCGGTGCCGGCCCCAGCCAGGGGTCCCGGACCTCCAGATAGTCGACGTCGATGGCCGGTACCTCATCGAGGACGGCCCGGGCCGCATCGAGTGCGGCGGCCGCGCCGTGCGGCGCGGAGTACTTGCCGGCCAGCAGTGCCGCGGACAACGCCCCGGCCTGCTCGCGCTGTTCATCGTCCAGAAACCGGTTGCGCGACGACATGGCCAGACCGTCGTTTTCGCGCACGATGGGCACGGACTGAATCCGCACGTCAAGATCGAAGTCGTCGACCATCTGGCGCACCAAAACCAGCTGCTGGTAATCCTTTTCGCCGAAGAACGCGTGGTCCGGGCGGACGATCTGCAGCAGCTTGAGCACCACGGTCAGCATCCCGGCGAAGTGCGTCGGGCGGGAGCCGCCCTCGAGTTCAGCACCGAGCGGCCCGGGCATCACCATGGTGCGCTGGCCGTTCGGATACATGTCGGCGGCGTTCGGCGCGAAGACGATGTCGACATCCTCGGCACGGAGCTGCTCGACGTCGGCGTCCAGGGTGCGCGGGTAGGCGTTCAGGTCCTCCCCCGCGCCAAACTGCAAGGGGTTGACGAAGATCGACACCACTACGACCGCGCCGGGCACCTTCTTGGCGGCACGCACGAGCTCCAGGTGGCCGTCGTGCAGCGCCCCCATGGTCGGCACCAGCATCACCCGCCGGCCGGTGGCACGCAGCACCCGTGACACGTCCGACACGTCAGTCGGATTCGTGTACAGGTTCAGCTCACCGGCGGTGAACTTCGGCGGCCTACGATCGGTCACTGCGTTCTCCCTGAGTCGGTCAATACGGCGAATACTTCAGCGGGTGCGTGGGCGCGTTGTGCGGTGCGCAGCGAGATGGCCCGATATGCCTGCGCCAGTTCAGGATTCGCCTCGTTCAGGGCGTGCAGGTGGGCGGCCACCGCGGCGCCGTCGCCGCGCGCCACCGGACCCGTCAGTGCACTTTGCCCGCGCTGCAGCGCGTTCTCCAGGGACGCGCGAGCCAAGGGCGCAAGGATGCGCTCGGCGATGCCGGCGGGGTCACTGCTGACCAGTTCCTGGCCGAGCAGTTCCTGCCCGGTCAGTGCACCGCGCAAAGCTTCGACGGCGTCGAGTACGACGGTGGTGACGTGGTTGCCGGCGTGCGCCAACGCCGCGTGATAAAGCGTGCGGGCGTCCTCGCGAACCCGGAACGGTTCGCCGCCGATCTCCAGGACCAGGGACTGCGCGATGGCGTAGCCGATGTCGTCGGCCGCGGTGATGCCGAAGCAGCATTCGGACAGACGGCTCACATCTTCGTCCGCACCGGTGAAGGTCATGGCCGGGTGGATGGCCAGCGGAATACAGCCCCGCTCGGTCAACGGGGCGAGTACCGCAATGCCGTTGGCGCCGGAGGTGTGCACGACGATGGTGCCGGGGCGCACGGATCCGGTGGTCGCCAGCCCCGCTACGACGGACGCCAGTTCGGCGTCCGGGACGGCCAGCAGCAGCAGTTCCGCTTTCGCGGCGACGTCGTGCGCCGGCAGGATTTGGGTGTCGGGCAGCCGACGCTCGGCGCGCTGGCGCGAGGCCTGAGAGATGGCGCTGCACGCGACGACGACGTGGTCGGCGCGCTCCAGCGCAATTCCTAGTGCGCTGCCGACCCGCCCCGCGGAGATGATTCCGACAGTGAGCCGGGCCGGACGCAGTCCGTCGAGCTGCTTCATTGCAGCGTCCTCACAAATGGTGGTTTTAGTCGTTCCAGTCCTGCTCCGCAGGTACCGGACGGTCAACGCAGAGCGTAGCTCAGTCCTCGCGGCGCCGTCGACGGCCGCCGCCGGTGGTATTTGCCTGCAGCCGCGCCAGAAGTTCGGCCGCCGGCTGCCCGCCAACGTGCTGACCTGCAGGTTCTTCCTCGACCTCGACACGACGCCGGCGGCCGGGTGTGACGCGAGTCTCTGGCTGATCCGGCTCCGCGGGCGCTCCGTGACGGCCTCGACGGGGTTCCTGGACCGGCTCGGGAATCGGTCCGGGTGCGGGTGCGGGTTCCCGCGCAGGGGGCGGGACGGGCGCCGGCGGGACGACCGGAATGGTCGTCGTCGGCGCAGGGCCCCGGTCGGCCCAATTGCTGCCCGGCTGGCCGGCCGGGATCCACTGGCCTTCGGCGGGCGCCGGCTGCCAGTCGGAGTTCGCCGGTTGGCCAGGACGACGATGCGCCCCGCCGAACGGCGGCTGTACGGGCGGCGGGGGCGGCGGCGCCCAGGGGTCCGCAGTCGGATGCGGCTCGGCGGCCACGTCGATGATGGGGCTCTCTTCGGTGTTCGGCTCCGACGAAAGGTCCGGCCGATCCTCGGTGTCGATGCGGCTGGCGAGCACGCGGCCCACCGGCACGGCCTGCCCGGTGCGATCGGTCTCCAGCGCGGGACGGTGCGCCAGATCGGTGTCGAAGTAGAACTCCAAGTTGGCGCGCAGCGCCGCCAACTCAGCGCGCAGTGCACCGACCTCGTCGGCCGACTGGGCGCGTAGCTCAGATGCCAGCTCCCGGCGCAGGTGCGATTCCAGGGACAGCTCGTACTCGCGACGCGCGGAAATCTCGCGGTCCAGCTGCAGGTCGTAGACGAGCTTGAGATCCCGGGCCCGAGCCTGGTCGAGATCAGCCTGGCGCCGGTAGACGAACGACGCGAAGGCCGCCGCCACTGCGGCCCACAAGGCAATCACCACAGCGAGTTTCAGCAACTCGACCTGGTCGGTGAACACCAGCGCGGAACTGGCGACGATGGCCAGCACCAACAAAGCCGTCAGCAGCAACCAACCCGGCCTGCGGTTTGCACGCTTGCCGCGCGCCGCTCGGGTCGGATCGATCATGCGCTGACTGTACCGTTCTGCGTTCCCATCGCAGGTCGACCGATGCGGCGATTCCCCACATCCCGGTCGGATCGTTACCTATTCGGTTGCGCCGTCAGGCTTCTCCGGCGGCTCCAGCGGAGCCCGACAGCAATGCTGCAACCACACCGCCGCCGCCACCAAGGCCAGCGCACTGACCGCGGCAACCACCGAGCCCGGGGTATCAGCCGCGGCATCCGCGCGCCACTGCCGTCGGACCACGTAGACCAGCACGCCGAGCCACCAACCCAGAACCAGCGCACCCACCCAGGCCGACGCCTTGGCCACCACCAACGACCGCGCCACGGCCAACGGGTGGATCCGGCCGCCGCCGACTCCGATGTCACCGGCACGGATCTTGGCGCGCACGTAGAACGCCCACCCCACTTCAGCGGCGGCAAACAGCAACAGCGACAACCCCGTCCACACCGTGATCGGCGGGAACCAGTGATACAACAGGATCACCAATCCATACGCGACGACGGTGGCCACCACCGTGCCGATCGCGAGGTCCCGCTTGCGGGTGGGCCCCATCAGGGCACCAGCACGAGGTCGGTGCGACGGACAGCAGCAAGCAGGCCGCGCTCCCCGGCGTCCAGCGCCGCCAGCAGCTCGGTGACCGGAAATGGCCGCCCGTCGACGGTCAGGGTCGCGTCGCGGTCGGCGGCCAGCCACGGCACCAGCACAAACGCCCGCTGATGGGCCAGCGGGTGGGGCAGGGTCAAAGTCGGGTCATCGGAGCGCAGTTCGGCGCCGTTGTCGTGACAGCTGACGATGTCGACGTCGAGAGTGCGTGGGCCCCAACGCTGTTCGCGGACCCGGTCCGCCGCGTTCTCGAATTCGTGGGCACGTCGCAGCCAGCCCGGGCCGTCCAGATCGGCATCGTCGACGAGCAACACCGCATTCAGGAACGGCCCCTGCTCGACGCCACCCCAGGCGTCGGTCTCGTAGACCGGCGATATCGCGCGGACCGCACCACCGAGGCCAGTGACCACCGACTGCAGCTGACTGAGTCGGTCACCGAGGTTGGAGCCGATGGACAGCACCGCGGAGGTCATCCACGTTCTCCAGCATGGCCGCCCCGCCTCGACCGCCGCGCCACCACCGCAACGTCCTTGAAAGACAACGGGATCGGCGCACTCGGCTTGTGCAGCACCACCTCGACGGCATGTACGCGCTGGTCGGCCATCACCGAGTCGGCGATCTCGGCCGACACCGTCTCGATCAGATTGCGTGGCGGCCCGGCGATGATCTTCGCCGCCTGCTGCGCCAGTTCGCCGTAGTCGAGGGTGTCGGCCAGCTCGTCACTGACTGCGGCGGCAGCCAGGTCGATCCACACGGTGATGTCGACGACGAAGTCCTGCCCGTCCCGGCGCTCGTGGTCGAAGACCCCGTGGTTACCGCGAACGGTCAAGCCGCGCAACTCGATTCGATCAGCCATGCTGCAGCACCCTTTTGCTCCTCACGTGCGCCAGGCCTCCACTACTTTCAACGCGTCCACTGAGGCTTGCACATCATGTACTCGAACGCCCCACGCACCGTGTTGCGCGGCCAGAGCCGAGATCACCGCGGTCGCCGTCTCGCGGCCGTCGGGCGGTCGCGGCGTGCCGTCAGCATCGGCCAGCAGGGTGCCGAGGAATCGCTTTCGCGACGCCCCGACCAACACCGGGATGCCGCCGGCGACCAGTTCCGGCAGGGCCCGCAGCAGGGCCCAATTGTGTTGTGCAGACTTGGCGAAACCCAGACCTGGATCGATGATCAGGTTCCCCAGCTCCACCCCGGCAGCGACAGCGTCGTCGACTGCGGCGAGTAGTTCCGACCGCACATCGGCCACCACGTCGCGGTAGTCGGGAATCTGGTGCGGATGGTCGGCGTCGACTTCCCGCCAATGCATCAGCACCCACGGCACCTTCGCTTCAGCCAGCAGCGGCGCCATCTTCGGGTCGACGCGGCCACCCGAGACGTCGTTGACGATGTGCGCCCCGTGCTCCAGGGCGGCCTCGGCGACGTCGGCGTGCATGGTGTCGACACTGACGGTAATACCGTGGGCGACAAGCTCTTTGATCACTGGGAGCACGCGGCCCCGTTCGACCTGCGGGTCCAGCCTGGCCGCACCGGGCCGGGTGGATTCCCCGCCGACATCGATGATCTGCGCCCCCTGGGACGCCAGCGCCAGCCCATGTTCGATCGCACGCTTGTGGTCCAGGAAGCATCCGCCGTCAGAGAACGAGTCTGCAGTGACGTTGACGACGCCCATCACCTGCGTGCGCAGTGGACTCACGGCCTGGGCGAGCGGAGCGACGGGATTCACTTCCGCAGGATCAGATCCAGCGCCTCGGCTCGCGACGATGCGCAGGTCTTGAACTGGCCACGCACCGCGGACGTGGTGGTGACGGCGCCGGGCTTGCGCACCCCGCGCATGGCCATGCACAAGTGTTCGGCCTCGATCACCACGATGGCGCCCCGCGGATCGAGCTTGCGCATCAGGGCGTCGGCGATCTGTCCAGTCAAGCGCTCCTGCACTTGCGGCCGCTTGGCGTACAGGTCGACCAGCCGGGCGATCTTGGACAGCCCGGTGACCCGGCCGTCCTCACCCGGGATGTAGCCCACGTGCGCGACGCCGTGGAACGACACCAGGTGGTGCTCGCAGGTCGAATACATCGGGATGTCCTTGACCAGCACCAGTTCGTCGTGGCCCTCGTCGAAGGTGGTGTTCAGCACCGCATCGGGGTCGGTGTACAGCCCGCCGAAAATCTCCTCGAAGGCGCGAGCAACGCGTGCCGGGGTCTCCTGCAGCCCGTCGCGGTCCGGGTCCTCACCAACCGCGATCAGCAGTTCACGTACGGCGGCCTCGGCTCGATCGTGATCGAACTTCGGGACGGTGAACGTGGCCGAATGGATCTGCGACCGCGTCATCTATCCGCCTGTTCGTCGTTCGGCTGCCCCGGCTGCTGGGGGTAGGGCTGGTAGCCGGGCGGCGGACCGGGCTGACCCCAGCCCTGCTGCGGGTACCACTGGCCCTGCGGGGCGTGACCGTGCTGCGGCGGTCCCTGCGGCGGCCAACCGGGGGCCTGCCAGCCTGCGGGCGCTCCGTAGTTCGGCTGGGTCTGGCCATGCTGCTGCGGCTGCCCGTTGGGCCCGCCGTGCACGCCGTTGGTGCCGTTCACGCCGCCTGCGGCATGGTTGGCAGCGGCGATGGCAGCCTTGAACGCCGGCTCCTCGGCAGGCGGCGGCCACGGCTCGCCGCGCTCGATGGCCAGCTCGCCGGGCGTCTTGATCGGCGGCTGGTCCGACGGAATCCGGCCCCCGAAGTCGTCGAACATCGTCAGCCGCGGACGCTTCTGCACGTCGGCCAGGATGATCTTCAGATCGGCGCGGTGCAGCGTCTCCTTCTCCAGCAGCTCGCCGGCCAGAGTGTCGAGAACGTCGCGGTACTGGGTGAGCACATCCCACGCTTCGGTGTGCGCAGCCTCGATGAGCTTGCGGACCTCGTCGTCGATGTCCCTGGCGACCTCGTGGCTGTAGTCGGCCTGGGTACCCATGGTGCGGCCCAGGAACGGGTCGCCGTGTTCGGTGCCGTAACGGACCGCGCCCAGCTTGGCGCTCATGCCGAACTCAGTGACCATGGCGCGGGCGATCTTGGTGGCGTTCTCGATGTCGGACACCGCGCCGGTGGTCGGCTCGCGGAAGATCAGTTCCTCCGCGGCCCGGCCACCGATCGCCATCACCAGACGCGCGACCAGCTCGGAGCGGGTCTGCATGCCCTTGTCGTCCTCGGGGACCGCGACAGCGTGGCCACCGGTACGACCGCGGGCGAGGATCGTCACCTTGTACACCGGGTCCAGGTGTGGCATGGCCCAGCCGGCCAGGGTGTGCCCGGCTTCGTGGTAGGCGGTGATCTTCTTTTCCAGCTCGCTGATGATCCGGCCCTTGCGGCGCGGACCGCCGACGACCCGGTCGACGGCCTCTTCCAGAGCCGGCCCGGTGATCACCGTGGCGTTCTCGCGGGCGGTCAGCAGGGCAGCCTCGTTGATGACGTTGGCCAGGTCGGCGCCGGACATGCCGACGGTTCGCTTGGCCAGGCCGTCCAGGTCCGCATCGGGGGCGATGGGCTTGCCGGCCGAGTGCACCCGCAGCACAGCCTTACGGCCGGCCAGGTCGGGCGAGGACACCGGGATCTGACGGTCGAACCGGCCGGGACGCAGCAGCGCCGGGTCCAGGATGTCGGGCCGGTTGGTGGCGGCGATCAGGATGACGCCCTGGCGGTCGCCGAAGCCGTCCATCTCGACCAGCAGCTGGTTCAGCGTCTGCTCGCGCTCGTCGTGCCCGCCGCCCAGGCCGGCACCACGCTGACGGCCGACAGCGTCGATCTCGTCGACGAAGATGATGCACGGGCTGTTCTGCTTGGCCTGCTCGAACAGGTCACGCACGCGGGAGGCACCGACGCCGACGAACATCTCGACGAAGTCCGAGCCCGAGATGGTGAAGAACGGCACCCCGGCCTCACCGGCGACAGCACGGGCCAGCAGCGTCTTACCCGTTCCGGGCGGGCCGTACAGCAGCACGCCCTTGGGGATCTTGGCGCCGAGGGCCTGGTAGCGGCTCGGGTTCTGCAGGAAGTCCTTGATCTCGTAGAGCTCTTCGACCGCCTCGTCGACACCCGCGACGTCGGCGAACGTCGTCTTCGGCATGTCTTTGCCGAGCATCTTGGCTTTGGACTTACCGAAGCCGAAGCCCATGCGGCCGCCGGACTGCATGCGGGAGAACATGAAGAACAGGCCCACGAGCAGCAACAACGGCAGCAGATAGATCAGCAGCGAGCTGAGGATGCTGCCCTGGTTGACGACTGTCTTGGTCTTGACGTTCTTGCCGTTCAGCGCGTCGAACAGCGGGACCGCGTAGCCCGTCGGGAACGACGTGATGATCTTGTTGCTGTTGTCGGTGTCCGGGGTGACGCTCTTCAGGTCCAGCCGGACCTGCTGCTCCCGGTCATCGATCTGGGCGCCGGTGACGTTGCCTGCGTTGATCTGAGCGATCGCCACTGACGTATCGACCTGGTGATAACCACGGGTGTCATCACTGAAATAAAAGAAAGACCAACCCAGCAGCAACACGACCGCCACGACGGTCAGGGTGCGGATGACGTTTTTTCGCTTCATCGACATATTTCGGCCGACAGCTACTCGTCGGCCAGGTCCTTCCGAGACACAGATGCGGGATAGTTCACAGGTTACCGCTATCCAAACGAACGGCAGTTCCCGGCAGGAAATCGTCCTGCCAGACGGCCGCCGCTGTGCTTTGGTGAAACGGTGATCACGTCCACCAAGCGGTTAGTCGAGACCAACGGCGTGCAGTTGCAGGTCACCGAAGCCGGCGACCGCGGCGCCCCGGTCGTCGTCCTGGCGCATGGCTTCCCTGAACTCGCCCACTCCTGGCGGCACCAGATCCCGGCCCTGGCCACGGCCGGCTATCACGTGCTGGCCCCGGATCAGCGCGGCTACGGCGGCTCGTCGCGGCCGGCGGCCGTCGAGGACTACGACATCGTCAACCTCACCGGGGACCTCGCCGGACTGCTCGATGACGTCGGCGCCGAGCGCGCGGTGTTCGTCGGACACGACTGGGGCTCGCCCGTGGTGACCAACTTCCCCCTGTTCCATCCCGACCGGGTGGCCGGCGTGGCCGCGCTCAGCGTGCCGCCGGTGCCGCGGGCGACGGCGCCGCCGACCCAGATCTGGCGCCGCATCTTCGGCGACAACTTCTTCTACATCCTGTATTTCCAGGAGCCCGGGGTGGCCGACGCGGCATTTGCGCGCGACGTCCGGGCCTCGATGCGCCGCATCGTTGCGGAGGAGGGCTTCACCGCGCCGCCGGACCAACTGGCCGACCATCCGCTACCGCCACTGCCAGAATGGATCACCGAAGACGAATTCGAGGCGTACGTCACTGCTTTCACCGAGACCGGCTTCACCGGGCCGCTGAATTGGTACCGCAACTTCGACCGGAACTGGGCACTGACCGACCCGGATTCGGGCGCGACTCGGGCCAGGACCATCACCGCCCCAACGCTTTTCGTGGGCGGTACGGCTGACCCCGTCCTGAGCTTCACGCCACGCACCCGGGTGCACGACGTCGCGGCCGGCGAGTACCGCGAGATCCTGCTCGAGGGCGCCGGGCATTGGCTGCAGCAGGAACGTCCGGACGAAGTCAACGCCGCACTCATCGAATTCATCGACGGATTAGGACTGAAATGACCGGTCGCCCACTGAATTTTGGGGCTTTCATCACACCGTTCCACCCGGTCGGCCAGTCCCCCACCACCGCACTGGAATACGACCTGGAACGCACCGTCCGGCTGGACCAGCTGGGCTACGACGAAGTGTGGTTCGGCGAACACCATTCCGGCGGTTACGAATTGATCGCCTGTCCCGAGGTGTTCATCGCCACCGCGGCCGAACGCACCAAGAACATCCGGTTCGGCACCGGAGTGGTGTCACTGCCGTATCACCACCCGCTGATGGTCGCCGACCGCTGGGTGCTGCTCGATCACCTGACCCGCGGCCGGGTGATGTTCGGCACCGGGCCGGGCGCGCTGCCGTCGGACGCCTACATGATGGGCATCGACCCGGTGAACCAACGGCCGATGATGCAGCAGTCACTCGAAGCCATCCTGGCCCTGTTCCGGGCCGGGCCGGACGAACGGATCACCCGCGAGACCGACTGGTTCACGCTGCGCGACGCGGCGTTGCATATCCGGCCGTACACCTGGCCCTATCCTGAAATATCCACGGCGGCAATGGTTTCACCATCGGGGCCGCGACTGGCCGGCCAGCTGGGCACGTCGCTGCTGTCGCTGTCCATGTCGGTGCCGGGCGGCTACGCCGCGCTGGAAACCACCTGGGACCTCGTGTGCGACCAGGCGGCGAAATCCGAACGGCCCGAACCGGATCGGCAGGGTTGGCGCGTCTTGGGTGTCGTACACCTGGCCGATACCCGCGAGCAGGCCATCGAAGACTGCACCTACGGCCTGGAGGACTTCTCAAACTACTTCGGCGCGGCCGGCTTCGTCCCGCTGGGCAGCCGGACCGGCCCGGCACCGACGTCCCGCCAGTTCGTCGAAGACTATGCGGCAAAAGGCAATTGCTGCATCGGCACCCCAGCCGACGCCATTGTCTACATCCAGGACATGCTGGACCGTTCCGGCGGCTTCGGCACCTTCCTGATGCTCGGCCACGACTGGGCGCCACCGGCCGCCACGATGCACTCGTACGAATTGTTCGCCCGCGAGGTGATCCCCCATTTCAAGGGGCAGCTCACCGCCCCGCACGCCTCCCACGAGTGGGCCAAGGGCCTGCGTGATCAGTTGTTCGGCCGGGTCGGCGAGGCCGTGGTCAATGCGATTGCCGAGCACACCAACGACACGTCGGTACGCTGAAAACCATGTCATTTGCCCCGCGCCGCACCGCCGCCCTCACCCTCGCTGGACTGGCGATCACCGGAGCCGTCGGCATCGCCGGCTGTGGTTCCGACGACACCAAGCCCACCACTCGACAGGTCACCGTCGTTGGCAGCGGCAAGGTCCAGGGCATCCCGGACATGCTGAACATCACTGCGTCCATCGAAGCGACCGCGCCGGACGTCACCGCCGCGATGAATCAGACCAGCGACAAACAGCAAGCCGTGCTCGATGCACTGACCGGTGCCGGCATCGACAAGAAGGACATCGCCACCAAGCAGGTCGAGCTGCAGCCCGACTACCGCGACTCCGTCATCACCGGCTACCGGGCCAGCAACACCATCGACATCAAGGTCCGCAAGCTCGACACCGCGTCCCAGGTGCTGGCGAAGATCGTGCAGACCGGCGGCAACCTGACCCGGATCAGCAGCGTCGCCTATTCCATCGACGACGACTCCCAGCTGGTCAAAGACGCCCGGACCCGCGCCTTCAACGACGCCAAGGACCGCGCGCAGCAGTATGCGCAGTTGTCCGGGCTGAACCTGGGCAAGGTGGTCTCGATCTCTGAGGCCACCGGCGGCACTACCCCCACACCGCTGCCTGCCCCGAGGATGGCCATGGCCGAAGCGGTGCCGCTGACCCCCGGGCAGCAGACCGTCAACTTCTCGGTGACGGTGATCTGGGAGCTCGGTTAGCCCGAGCCTGATTGCCGGCTCAGCCGGCGGCCGCCGATATCTCGACCGGAATCCCGTTGAGCACCGCGGTACCGGACAACCGGTCCAGGTGGGTACCGTCGTTGAGCTGGTTGACGTTGACGCCCGGGTGGCTGCTCGCGAGCTGCTGACCGGTACCGCCACGGTTGTGGCCCCAGCCGTGCGGCAGCGACACCACACCGCGCCGCATCGCGTCCGTCGCCTCGATCGGAGCCAGCAGTTCACCGCCCGGTCCCTTGATGATGGCGATGTCGGTGAGGCCGAGATCGGCGGCATCGTCGGGGTGAATCTGCAGGGTGCACTGATTGGACCCGCCGGACAGCGCGGGCAGGTTGTGCATCCAGCTGTTGTTGGAGCGCAGGTGGCGCCGGCCGATCAGCAGGAAGCCCCCGGCCGAGCGGTTGAGCGCTTCCAGCAGCCGCGCCACCTCAGTGACGATGGGTTCGGGCGCGAGTTCGATTCTGCCGCTTGGGGTTCGCAGCACCTCGGGGATGCGCGGTTGCAGCGGACCCAGGTCGATGCCATGCGGGTTGGCCTTCAGCCGTGCCATGGCGAGGCCGTCAGGGCGGGCGCCGAACGCGTCGCCGTAAGGCCCGAGACGCAGCATCATGTCGAGCCGACGTTCATAGCCTGGGCCGGAATACAGCATTGCGGTCAGCTCATCGACGTCGCGGCCGGCGACCGGTGAGTCGGCGTCAGCGACTTCCTTGGCCAGCGTCGTCGCGATCACCTGTGCGTCGACCAGAGCCGGATCACCTTGTGCCCCAATGCCGTACAAGATCAACGCGATGCGGGAAAGGATTTCCGGCTCGTCGGGCCGGCCGTCCAGCGGCAGCACAGGCGGCGAATACCGCACGTTATTGCGCACCGCGAGATTGTTGAGGGCGACGTCGAAGTGCGCGCTCTGCGACGGCGGAGGCGGCGGCAGGATGACGTCGGCGTGCCGCGTGGTCTCGTTCAGGTACGGGTCGATGGACAGCATGAAGTCGACGCGCTCCAGCGCGCGGTCGAGCCGGTCGCCGTCGGGCGCGGACAGCACCGGGTTGCCGGCGACGGTGATCATCGCCTTGATCTGGCCGTCGCCCGCGGTGTCGATCTCCTCGGCGAGCGCGGCGGCCGGCAGCTCGCCCAGCGCCTCGGGGTAGCCGGAGACGCGGCTGGCCCACCGGCCGGTCTTGAAGCCGCGGCCCGGTTTCGGCGGGCGCGGCGCGGGAGCGGCCGCACCGAGCGGGAACATCGCGCCGCCGGGACGGTCCAGATTGCCGGTGAGGACGTTGATCACATCGACCAGCCAGCTGCCGATGGTGCCGAATTCGACTGTCGAGGTGCCGATCCGGCCGTACACCGCTGCCGTCGGCGCTGCGGCGAGCTCGCGGGCCAGCGCCCGAATCTCCTCGGCAGGAACCCCGCAGGCCTGCTCGACAGCGTCCGGCGCGAAGTCGTCGGCCAGCGCCCGGACCTGTTCGACGCCGATGACGTGCTCGGCGAGCGCGCCGAAATCGACGAGACCTTCATCGAACAGCACGTGCACGACGGCGAACAGCAGCGCCGCGTCGGTACCGGGCCGTGGGGCGAGGTGCCGGTCGGCAAGTTTGGCCGTCTGGGTACGCGCCGGGTCGATGACGACGAGCTTGCCGCCGCGCTTCTTCAGCGCCCGCAGCTTGCCCGGGAAATCGGCCGCAGTGGCCAGACTTCCGTTGGACACCAGCGGATTCGCGCCGATGATCACCAGATAGTCGGTCCGGTCCAGGTCTGGGACGGTGAACGCCACGGGGCTGCCGAACATCAGGCCCAGCGCGACATGTTTGGGCATCTGGTCGAGCGTGCTGGCACTGAATACCTGACGGGTGCCCAGACCACGGATGATCAGCGGCGCATACAGACTGCCCGCGACAGTGTGGGCGTTCGGGTTGCCGAGGTAGACGCCGACCGACGCACCGCCGTGCGCGCCGAGCACCGCGCCGAGCCGCTCCGCGACCACGGCGTACGCCTCGTCCCAGGTCGCCTCGGTGAGCACGCCGTCGCGGCGGATCAATGGGCGCGTGAGCCGGTCCGGGTCGTTGTCGAGTTCGCCGAAGCTGGCGCCTTTGGGGCAGACGAAGCCGGCGCTGAATACGTCGTCGCGGTCGCCGCGGGCGCCGGTCACCCGGCCGTCGGAGATCGTGAGGGTCAGGCCGCAGGTGGCTTCACAGAAGGGGCAGATCCGAAGCGCAGTGCTCATGCCTGCGATTGTGCTCCCGACCGCGGCCTTTGGTAAGCCTCCGGCGCCACGGCCTTTGGTAAGCCTCCGGCTTAGTGCGCCTCGTACACCTTCGGATCGAGCGTGCCGATGTAGGGCAGGTCGCGGTAGCGCTCGTCGAAATCGAGGCCATAGCCGACGACGAACTCGTCGGGAATGTCGAACCCGATGTGCGCGACGTCGATCTCGGCGCGCATGGCGTCGGGCTTGCGCAACAGGGTGCACACGCGCAGCGAACGCGGGCTGCGAGTGGCCAGGTTGCGCAGCAGCCAGGACAGGGTCAGACCGGAGTCGATGATGTCCTCGACGATCAGCACGTCGCGGCCGGTGATGTCGCGGTCGAGGTCTTTGAGGATGCGCACCACACCGGACGACGAGGTCGACGACCCGTAGGAGCTGACGGCCATGAACTCGAGCTGGGTCGGCAGCGGGATCGCGCGGGCCAGATCGGTCACGAACATCACGGCGCCTTTGAGCACGGTGATCAGCAGCAGGTCCTGGTCGCCGGAGTCGTCGCGGTAGTCCTGGGCGATGAGCTCGGCCATCTCAGCGATGCGCGCTTGAACCTGCTCCTCGGACAGGAGAACCGACTTGATGTCACCGGGGTACAGATCCACGGCACTAGGGTGCCACGCCGCCACGGGTTAGACCAAGACCGTCCCACGGGACGGACCTTCACACGGGCTGGGCAGCGACGGTGAGGTACCCGGCGCGGCGGGTGACCACCAGGCGCTGATACCGCAGCGGCGAGCTCACGGCCGTCCCGCCCTGCCCGCGCCAAGCCGCGACCAGCGCATCGACCGCCCGCAGCTGGACGTCTGTGAGCGTGCTGGCCCCGACGCTCAGCAGCCAGCCGCGGATCACCCGGCGACGCAGCGCGGCAGGCAGCTCGGCCAGGCCCTCGACCCTCAGGCCGTCCGCGGTCCGCAGCGCAGCCAGATGGCTGTCGGCCAGCGCGTCGAGGGCGTCGTTGTCCTCGCGCAGCGCCGCAGCGGTTCGCGCCAGCGCCGGCGCCACCCCACCGGCCAGGACGCCCTCCAACAGCGGTAGCACCTCGGTGCGCAGCCGGACCCGGGTGTAGCGAGGGTCGGCGTTGTGGGGGTCCTGCCACGGCGTCAGCCCCAGCTCGGCGCACACGGCTTCGGTGTCCGCGCGGCGAACCTCCAGCAGCGGGCGCCCCCACGGCGGATCCCAAACCCGCATGCCGGCAATGGATCTCGCGCCGGATCCACGCCCCAGCCCGAGGAGCACCGTCTCAGCCTGGTCGTCGAGGGTGTGCGCGAGCAGCACCGGCGCGCCGCCGCGGGCGTCGTTCAAGGCGTCGTAGCGCGCCGAGCGCGCCGCCGCCTCGGGGCCACCGTCGTTGCCGACCGTGACGGAAAGCACTTGAGCATCAACACAACCCAGCTGCCTGGCCTGCGCGGCCGCGGTGGACGCCACGTCGGCCGAGCTTGGTTGCAGCCCATGATCGACGATCAACGCGATGGTCGGCTTGAGCGCGGCAGCGACCGCCGTCAGCGCCAGCGAGTCAGCACCACCGGACAGCCCGACACACCAGCGGTCGGTCGGATGCTGCCGTGCGAACTGCGTCACCGCCGCGCGCAGGGCGTTCAGAGCACGCGATCGATCCATCGCCGCGGCTCGTCGATTTCGGTTGGCAGCGGCAGGGTTTCGGCGTCGGTCCAGATGGTGTTGAACCGCTTCATCCCGACGGTGGACACCACCTCGTCGACGAACTTCTTGCCGCGCGTGTACTGCGCCACCTTGGCATCAACACCCAGCAGCGCACGGACAATCCGTTGCAGCGGAGAGTGTTTGCGGTGCCGGCGCTCGTCGAACCGGCTGCGGATGGTGGCCACCGACGGCACCACCGCTGGACCGACTGCATCCATCACGTGGTCGGCATGACCTTCCAGCAAGGTCCCCAGGACCAGCAATTGATCCAGTGCGCGTTGCTGCTCATCGGACTGCATGATCCGCATAATGCCAAGGATGCCTTGCGAATTCGGGTCCGATTCACCGTTCCGTTGGGCCCGAACATACTCGGCCAACCGGGCGGTGATGTCGCTGACCTCCAGCCCCGATTCGTCCGTCAGCACCGCCAACGCCTGCGACATGTGATCGGTGAGCCATGGGTTGGCGCGGAACTGCACCCGGTGCGTCACCTCATGCAGGCACACCCAGAGCCGGAAGTCGGCTGGGTTGACCTTCAGTTGCCGTTCGGCGGCAAGCACATTCGGCGCCACCAGCAGCAGTTCGCCACCGCTGGCCGCAAACGGGTCGTACTGTCCCAGGATCCCGGACGACACAAACGCCAACACCGCGCCGGTCTGCGCGCCGGTGAGCCGACCGGTCACCATCGCGGCGATGCCTGCGGGACTTGAGGTTTCACCGCCGGTCATCACGCGCATCGATTCGGTGGCGGCCCGCACCCAGTCCGGTCGATCGACGACGCGGGCCTCGGGGACCTCGGCGCCCTCGTTGAGCAGCGTCACCTCTCGCACGGGGAGTTCGGCACGTCGGGCGGAGTCGGCGAGCTGCTCGCGCAAGTGGTTCCGGGTGTAGTCGGTGGTCTCCGGTTCGGGCCGGGTCAGCTTGGCACCGACTGTGGCCGCGAAGCTCCAGTCGACGGCGCGGCCGACGGTCGGCTTCTGGCTCACGAGCCGCACCCACACGACCGGAACGCTGCGGCCAGCGCATCCAGCGCGGTGCGCCCCTCAGGCCCGGCGTTATTGGAGATCAGCGCGAAGGTCAGGACTCGGCCGCTCTGGTCGGTGACGATGCCCGCCAGCGCATTGGTACCGGTCAACGAGCCGGTCTTGGCGCGGAGGTATCCGGCGGACGGGGTATCGGCGTACCGGTCCCACAGAGTGCCGCTGCCGCCGGCGATCGGGAGCACGTCGAGCAGCGGCCGCAGCTTGGGTTGGTCATTGCCGGCGGCGGCATTCACCACGTCGTCCAGGACGGTCGCGGTCAGCCGATCGTTGACCGACAGGCCGCTGGCGTCGAACAGCGTCGCACCCGAGGTGGCCAGGCCCGCTTTGCCCAGCTGCCCGAGGACCGCCCGCACCCCGCCCTCGAAACTCTGCGGCTCGTTCACCGCGGCGGCGACCTCACGGCCGATCGACTCGGCCATCACGTTGTCGGAGGCGCTCATCATCTCGCGCAGGCGCTCGATCAGCGGCGGGGACTGTACCGAGGCGATCTGCTGGCCGCCGGTGGCCGGCGTGGTCCGGACCGTCACGTTGGCGGGATCGATTCGCAGCGCCGAGGCCAGGGCCCGGCCCGCATCCAGGGCCGGGGTGGTCGACCGCTTGGACTCGACGGTCGTCGGCTGGACGCGACCGGCGTCGATCATCACCGACTGGATCGGGGCCCAGTCGCCGCCCTCGATGTCGGCGACGTCCCAGCCCGGCGCCATCGTCGGGCCTGAGAAGGCACTGACGTCGACCTGGATTGCCCGGGGAGTCGCTCCGGCCTTGCGGACCTGATCAGCCAGATCGGAGATGCGCGCGGCGTCGCCGTACCAGCTGTCGGTGCCCGGCGGCGCCGCGGACAACGTCGGATCACCGCCGCCGTGGAGCACCACAACACTCGGCGTGTCGCCCGTCAGGACCGTGGTGGTCAGCCGCGCATTGCGGTCCAACGTCAGCAACGCCGCGGTAGCTGTCAGCGTCTTGTTGGTGGACGCGGGCTGCAGCGGGGTGTTCTCGCCGACCCCCCACAACTGGGTGCCGGTGATGGCGTCGGTGATTCGGCCCCCGAGTTGGCCGAGGTTCGGGTTGGCCGCCAGCGGAGCCAGTACCGCGGCCAGCTGTGCGGGCACCGGTTGCGGAGCAGCGTCGGATAGCGGCTGTACGCCAGGCTGCGGCGTGACCAGCGCAGGTTGCGGCTTGACGCCGGGCGCGGCGGCCGGGACGGCCTGATGGCGCGTCATCACCGCCGCGGCAGCCACCACCGCGGCGACCAGCACCAGAACTGCCACACCGATCAACACATGGGTGGATCGGCGCCACCGGGTGGGCCGCATGCTGCTCCTGAACTGATCGGGGTCCTTGTATGTCACTGAGCAGGGTATCGCTCGTCTAAGGTGGACCCGATTGTCAGCACACAGCGAAGGAGCCTCCCGGGTGGAGCACGAAGTCGTCATCGAGATTCCCAAGGGTTCGCGCAACAAGTACGAGGTGGACCACGAGACCGGCCGAGTGAAGCTCGACCGCTACCTGTTCACCCCGATGGCTTACCCGGCCGATTACGGATTCTTCGAGAACACCCTGGGCGAGGACGGCGATCCGCTGGACGCGCTGGTGCTGCTGCCCGAGTCGGTGTTCCCCGGCTGCGTCGTCGACGCGCGCCCGGTCGCCATGTTCAAGATGACCGACGAGGCCGGCGGCGACGACAAGCTGCTGTGCGTGCCCGCCGGTGACCCGCGCTGGGACCACATTCAGGACGTCAGCGACATCTCGCAGTTCGAGCTGGATGCCATCAAGCATTTCTTCGTGCACTACAAGGACCTGGAGCCGGGCAAGTACGTCAAGGCTGCTGACTGGGTCGGCCGCCAAGAGGCCGAAGAAGAGCTGGCGCGCTCGATCGCCCGGTTCGAGACCGAAGAGCACTAAGTCTTTAGCCCTGGGGCCTGACCCGCCGTATTCTGAGGAGTAGCGGCGGGGGG
>NZ_MPKW01000012.1:0-75461 GCF_009729415.1 Mycolicibacterium sp. CBMA 234 | reverse complement strand
CCCGCCGTATTCTGAGGAGTAGCGGCGGGTCAGGGCTCCAGATGGAATGGTTCACAGCACCGGAATACTGGCTCAGCCGGCTGGTGCTGGAGCGCGGCATCGCCGGCGTCTATCTGGTCGCATTTGTCTGCGCCGCAAGGCAATTCCGAGCACTGCTCGGCGAACACGGCATGCTGCCGATTCCGCGCTATCTGTCCGCCGTGTCCTTCCGGCAAGCGCCCAGCATCTTCCATTGGCACTATTCCGATAGGTTCTTCGCCGCCGTCGCGTGGCTGGGTACCGCGCTCAGTGCCGCGTTGGTCGCGGGTGCCGGCGATCTCGTGCCCCTGTGGGCAATCATGCTCATGTGGCTGCTGCTGTGGGCGCTGTACTTGTCGATCGTCAACGTCGGGCAGCGGTGGTACGCGTTCGGCTGGGAGTCCCTGCTCCTGGAAGCCGGATTTCTGGCGGTCTTCCTCGGCAACGAATCGGTGCCGCCGCCGGTGCTGGTGATCTGGCTGGCACGGTGGCTCGTCTTCCGCACCGAATTCGGGGCCGGACTGATCAAGCTGCGCGGCGACCCGTGCTGGCGCAATCTGACCTGCCTCTACTACCACCACGAGACCCAGCCGATGCCCGGCCCGCTGAGCTGGTTCTTTCATCACCTGCCCAGGCCCCTGCACCGGGTCGAGGTGGCGGTCAACCATGTCACTCAACTGGTCGTGCCGTTCGGATTGTTCGCGCCGCAGCCCATAGCCAGTGTTGCGGGCGCGATCATCGTGATCACCCAGTTGTGGCTCGTGATGTCCGGGAACTACGCGTGGCTGAATTGGCTGACAATGGTGCTGGCCGTCAGCGCGATAGCCAGCCCGGCACCACTCACGCGGGTGGCACCGCCGACGTGGTTTGTCGCGCTCGTCATCGGGTTCAGCGTGCTGGTCGTGGTGCTGAGCTACTGGCCGGTGCGAAATCTGATCTCGCCGCGGCAGCGCATGAACGCGTCGTTCAACCCGTTCCACCTGGTTAATACGTACGGCGCGTTCGGCTCGGTCGGCCGTATCCGCCGGGAGATAGTGATCGAGGGCACCGCCGACTCGGAAATCACCGATCAGACCGTCTGGCAGGAATACGAATTCAAGGGCAAGCCCGGGGCGGTGGGGCTGCTGCCGCGCCAATGGGCGCCCTATCATCTGCGTCTCGACTGGATGATGTGGTTCGCAGCCATCTCGCCGACCTACGGACGTCACTGGTTCGTCGGCCTCCTGGAGCGATTGCTGCGCAACGACGCCGCGACGCTGAAACTGCTGCGGCACAATCCGTTTCCGGATTCACCGCCCCAATATGTCCGCGCGCGGCTCTACCGCTACCGCTACAGCACCCCGCGAGAGCTGCGGCACGACCGCGTGTGGTGGCACCGCACCCCCGAAGGCGAATTCTTCCCGCCGGCTTCGCTTCCGACGGGCGGTTGACGCTCGATGACGGATCAGCGGGCCGCTTCGATCCAGCCCGCCAGCATCGCGGTCCAGTCCGCGATGAACTCCTCATCCGGGGTGTCCGCCTGCGGGGCATGAAAGACCACACGCGTGGCTTGCTTGCCCAGCAGTGCGTTGACCCCGACCACCGCGATCCGCCTGGCCTCGGCCGGCTCGAGGGCGGGCGCGCAGCCCCTGATCCAATCAGACAGTTCGGTGTAGAGCCCGTCGACCAGAGCCGCATAGGCGTCATTGAGGCGATCCGACTGATCCGTCGGCGTGCGGGCTGCTACCTGCAGGAACTGACTCTCCTGGTTCAGCACACTCAGCAGATACCGGCCGAGCAACGTGAGTTCGGTCCGCAACTCGCCCTCGCCTGCGAACAATGCGCTGATGTCGCGCATCGCGCGGCGCCGGTCGAGCTGCCGGTCGATACCGGCGGTGAGCAGCGCGTCCTTCGTCTTGAAGTGGTTGTAGAGCGCACCGCAGCCTGGCACCAGACCGGCCGCCTTCTCGATCTGCGTGATGCTGGTGGCCTTGTAGCCCTGCTCACTGAACAGCCGCATGGCCTCGGTGACCAGCCGCTCTTTGGTCGACGTCTGCACTCTTGACCGCCTATAAGAACTGTCATATGTTTCGTACTAGGTCACCATACAACGCACGGAGGCGAAATGGCCGGGAATGTGCCGCGCGGACGCATCCGCCGCACCATGCCGGTCGCCGGCTTCACCGCGCGCGCCGCGGGCGGCCGGATGGTCGCAGCCCTGCGGGAGAAAGCCGGCAACACTGGCGCGGTCGAGCGCTTCCATGAGCGCACCGCCGAGCAGTACGCCGACCTCCTCGGCCACTCCAAGGGCGTCCTGATGAAGGCCGGGCAGCTGGTGTCCATGGTCGACGCAAATGCCATTGGTTCAGGCGAACTTTCGCCCTACCAGCGCGCACTCACCCGGCTACAGGCCGACGCCCCGCCGATGGACACCGCCCTGGCGCGACAGGTCGTTGAGGACGATCTCGGCCGCCCGGTCGCCGCGGTGTTCGCGTCGTTCTCCGACGAACCGATGGCGGCGGCATCCATCGGGCAGGTCCATCGCGCGACGCTGCATGACGGCCGCGACGTCGCCGTGAAGATTCAGTATCCCGGTGTGGCAGAAGCTATTCGCGACGACCTTTCCAACACCGAGCTGCTGGCGACGCTCTTCCGCTTCGCCGCGGGCGCGGCCGGCGCGTTGGGCGCCTCGCTTCCCGACGTGGGGCCCATCTCCGCCGAGATCTCCGAACGCATCGGCGAGGAGATCGACTACCGCCGAGAGGCCGCCCACATCACCGCATTCAGCGAGCTCTGGCGGGATCACCCGTTCATTCGAGTGCCCGAGCTGATCAGCGAGGCGTCCGGCGAGCGGGTGCTGACCATGACCTACCTCGACGGATTGGATTGGGCCGCAGCACAAGACGCCGACCAGGACGTCAAAGACACCTGGGCAGAGGTGATCGGCCGGTTCGTCACCGGCTCCTACCGGCACGGCCATCTGTTCCACGCCGACCCACACCCGGGCAACTACCGCTTCGGGCTCGACGGCACCGTCGGCTTCGTCGACTTCGGTTGCGCGAAGGTACTTGTCGAGAGCCAGCGCAAGCGCATTGTGAACCTTATGCGGTGCGCGGTAGAGGGACGTCGGGACGACCTCCGGTCGAATATGGTCGAAAGCGGTTTCTTCGCAGCTGATTCCGTGCTGACCGTCGATGACGCCTACCGGTGGTGGGAGGGCATCATCTACGAGATTCTGGCGCCGCAGCCCGTGACCTACACAGCGGAAGCGTCGCGGCGGGCCATCGCGTCCATGCTTGATGTCCGCGACGCCGACCACCCCATGCGGCACATCACGGTGCCGTCCGACTTCGTGTTCTTCTCGCGCCTGAACCTGTCGATGAACGCGATTTTCACTGCGCTGCATGCCACGTACCACGCCCGCGCGATGCTCAATGACATGGACGGCGTGGCTGCGCCCGTCTCGGAATTGGGCCTCGCGCACGAAGCCTGGGTCCAGCACCGCGGTCTGCCGCATGGGACAGACGACCATGGATAGCGCCCGACTGCCCTGGGACGCCGCTGATCCCTACCCGTTCTACGAATCGCGGCGGCTTGTCGGCAATGTCGTCTGGGACGACATCGCGCAAGCCTGGCTGGTACTCGGCTACGACGTCGCCCGGCAGGTGCTTGGCGGTTCCGGATGGACGAGCAATCCCATGGCCAATCCAGTGGCGCGCGCGTCGATGGCCATGATGGGACCGGAATTCACCAAGGCCTCAATGCTTTTCACCGACGACGCCGACCACGATCGGTTGCGCGGCGCGGTGCGGGACGCCTTTACGCGCAGCACGGTGGCGGGCTTGACGGAGGGTGTCGAGACCATCGCCGCGGAGGTTATCGCCGCGGCGCCCACCGGCGAGGCCTTCGATTTCATGTCGCAGATCGCGCTGCCCCTACCCATCGCAGTGGTCGGCGAATGGCTCAATCTCGAGCCGGCGCAAGCCGCTTCACTGCGCGAACTGTCGCCGGCGATCATCCGGATGCTCGGCACCTTGGCCGACCCGGTGGAGGTCGCTGAGGGGTTCGGCGCGGCGGCCGCGTTGATGGCGGAATTCCTGCCGCTCGCCGCCGACCGCCGGGCGCATCCCGGGGACGATCTGTTCAGCTTCATCGCCACCGATCCCGAGCTGTCCCTTGAGGACGTCGTGGTGACGGCCATTCTGATCGCCGTCGCGGGGCACGAGACCACGGCGAATCTGCTTGGCGCAGGGCTGATTCGACTTCTCGATGAACAGGTGTCCACCGTCGACGGGGCCGTCATCACCGAGTTGCTGCGGCTCGACGGGCCGGTCCAGTCGACGGTGCGCACCGCAACCGAGGACCAGCCGCTGGGCATCGCGGCCGGCGACAGCGTCGTCGTCGTCGTGGCGGCGGCCAACCGAGACCCCGCCGTGTTCGACGAACCCGACCGCTTTCGGTTGGGACGCACAGGACCGGCGCCTCTGGCGTTTGGATACGGAGCGCATTTCTGCCTGGGTTCTGCGCTAGCGCAGTTGGAATTGACCGTCGCACTACGGAAAATCCTTGCCCGCCAACCACTTATCGCAGGCGATGTCACCTGGCGCGATACCCCGGCCATTCGTGGACCGCAGACACTGCCGGTGGTGTTCAAGGCGGACGCCTGATGCGGGTGTTCGTCACCGGTGGCACCGGCGCGATCGGCATTCACACGGTCCCCGCGCTCATCGCTGCGGGTCACACCGTCACAGCTCTGGCTCGCAGTGAGACCAAGGCCGCAGCGTTACGGGCTGAGGGATACCGGGCGCTGGCGCAGCTACGGTGACATACATTCCGACGGTGCGGACTCGCACAGCGGCGTGACGCCACGGAACCGATACCGGTGCGTGGCGACCCATCGGTAGACCCGCTCCTGGACCGCCGCGACACCCGGAATTCCGTAGAGCCGCAGTGGTAATCGTGTCCCCAGCGCCGCGGATAGCGCAGCGTTGACTGCCTTTGCAGCGCCGAACACTTCGCCGGAGGAATCAAGCCACCACACCGACTCCATCAGATGTTCCGGTGCCACACCGAGTCGCTCGGCGGTGCCAGGCTTCTGCAACGGTTCGGTGCTGAGCCTGCCGGTTCGGTTCATGCGCAGCAACCGATTACGCGCTCGAGTACACATTCCGCATTTGCCGTCGAAAAACAGGACGCCGTCCATGACTTCATCATGCGCCTTTGCGCTCGACCAGTTGCGGTGAGCTGCCACACATCCCGCGAACTCGCGGTCGACGTGCCGGTCCATTAATCCCGCAGGATCCTTGGCCGCGAGCCTTTCTCGATGATGGCGACGTGGACCCTGCGGGTGAGGATTCGCAGCCCGGTGGGCATCGGTGGCGCGGTTGAGGTGTAGATGGCGCCGGTGGGAGTGGTGAGTTCGGTGCTGTGGCGGCCGTAGCGGTCGTAGGTGGTCCGCGAGTGCCAGCCAGGTTCTTCTTTGACGTAGTTGCAGTGTTCGCACAGGCCTTGGCCGTTGTGGGCGGTGGTGGGTCCGCTGTGGATGTGGGCCGTGATGTGGTCGAGGTGGCGGATGGGGGCGTTGCAGTAGGGCGTGCGGCAGGTTTGGTCGCGGTTGGCGATGAACCTGGCGAGGCCCGTCGGGAAGGTGCGGGAGCGCGATTCCATGGCGACGAGATTGCCTGTGGCGGGTTGGGCGTAGAGCCGGCGCAGGGAGGCTTCGGTGTGTTCGTCGAGGACGGCGCGTTCGATGAGGTGGCGGGCCAGGGTCGCCGGGATAGGGCCAGAGCCCGCTAGGTGCGCGGGCTCTGGGCCACCGGCAAGCAGGGTTTCATCGGACAGGACCAGGCTGACCGCGACCGGCGTCGGCGCGGTGATCGCGCGGCCAGTGACCCGCTCGACCAGAGTGTCGGCCATGACCTGGTTGCGGGTCCGTCCGTCGACGCCGGCGCCGCGGGCTGCGGCGTTCAACGCCCCATACGTCTCGTAGGCCTCGACCACCGGCAGCAGCGCCGTCAGGTACGCCATGGAACCGAACACCGGCCGGACCGTCACCCGCCGCTCCGACAGGGCACGGCGGGCCTTCTCAAGCACGGCCTGTTCATCGAGCCGTAACGCGATGCATTTGGCCCGGGCTTCGATCTTGCTGTCACCCAACCCGTCCAGGCCGGACCAGTCGGCGCACATCTGGGCATCTAGCTTCCGCCGGTCCTGCGGAGATAAACACGCCGCTTCCTTGGTGATCAACTCTGCCCGATACTCCGAGAGCACCCCGGCCGCCAACGCGGCCAGGGTGTGCGGCATGTCGGTAGTCAGCAGCTGCGCCATAGCCACCCGGCGTGCACCCTGCTGCGGCGACTCCCGCCGCGCCAGCCCGACCTCGGAACCCACCGACCGCCGCCGTGTGGTCACCTTGCCCCGCCGAGCCGCCAGTGCCGCCGCTGCGACAGCCTGCCCAGCCGCTGCCGCGGCTTTGGCACGTTCGAATTCAGCGATGCGATCTACCAGCGCCTCATCAGAGGCGTCAGGATCGATCATCGCCAGAACTTCGAACCTACGTTCGATAATACCGTAGATTCACACCCCACACCACAACTAATTTTCCCCGCCTTAACACGACGAAATCTGCCCGTACCCTGCACATTCGATGATGTCCATGTGTTGATGCATCAGGGCATCGGTCTCGACGCGTTCAACGCCATGCGAACACCGCGGGCGGTGCACGCGCTGTACGAGTGCTGCTACAGCGTGCCCCTCGGCGCTGACCTGGCTCGGGGCCGGCCGTACGCCGACCACGACCAGCTGTTCCGCCGCGCCGACGATCTCCTGTTCTCGCTGGGAGACGCTTCCATCGACGCGATCCTGCAGGCCTACCCGCAACTCGGCCGGCGACCGGGCAGCGTGCGCTCGCAGTTCGAACAGTGCGCGGTGTGCGACCGCGACCCCGCCCTCATGACCACCCTGCGCGCCCATGCCGCCACCTATCGGGACCAGTTCGGATTCGACTTCGTCATGTACGTCGGCGACATGTGCGCCGACGACGTGCTGACCGCCATGGCCGATCGCCTGCACCATGACAACGAAACCGAACGCAAGGTCGTGCGCAATGAGCTGGCCCGCATCAACCGGACGCGGCTAGAACGGATGCTGGGACCCGAGGGCGGCTATCAGAACTGGTAACGAAGCCGCCACGGCACGCCCGCCAGCAGGAACACTTCACCAACCCTGAGTAGTTTGTACCCGTGCATCAGGAGATCCCCCCGCAGTACGTGCGTTCGGCCAACGCACCGCAGGCTCGGACCCTCATCGACATTCTGTACGCCACAGCGGAGCGGTACCCAGACGCTCCGGCCATCGATGACGGCACTATTCAGCTCACTTACGCCGAGCTGATCGCCGACATCGAGGAGAGCGTGGCCTGGCTGGCGGCGCGAGGCATCGGCCGCGGTGACCGCATCGGCATCCGGATGCCGTCGGGCAGCTACGCGCTGTACGTCTCGATCCTGGCGACCCTGGCGACCGGCGCCGCCTACGTCCCCGTCGACGCCGACGATCCCGAGGAACGTGCTGCGCTGGTCTTCGGCGAGGCCGGCGTGGTCGGCATCATCACCGAGGCGGGCCTGGTCCGCGGGCCCGGTTCGACCCGCGGCTGGCAGGCCGGCACGCCACTGACCCGCGATGACGCCTGGATCATCTTCACCTCTGGTTCCACCGGTACCCCCAAGGGCGTCGCGGTGACACACCGCAACGCTGCGGCATTCGTCGACGCCGAAGCCGAAATCTTCCTCAAGGACAACCCGCTGGGCCCCGGTGACCGGGTGCTCGCCGGGCTGTCGGTCGCGTTCGATGCGTCCTGCGAGGAAATGTGGCTGGCCTGGCGGTACGGCGCCTGCCTGGTGCCCGCGCCCCGCTCCCTGGTGCGCAGCGGCATGGACCTGGGGCCGTGGCTGGTGTCCCGCGACATCACGGTCGTCTCGACCGTCCCGACGCTGGCCTCACTGTGGCCGGCCGAGGCCCTCGAAGCGGTCCGGCTGTTGATCTTCGGCGGCGAGGCCTGCCCGCCCGAGCTCGCCGAGCGTCTCGCGGTCGAAGGCCGCGAAGTGTGGAACACCTACGGTCCCACCGAGGCCACCGTCGTCGCGTGTCTGGCGCCGCTGGGCGGCGGCCCGGTCAGCATCGGTCTGCCACTACCCGGCTGGGACCTGGCCGTCGTCGACAAGGACGGCCAGCAGGTCGGCTACGGCGACGTCGGCGAGTTGGTGATCGGTGGCGTCGGCCTGGCCCGCTACCTCGACCCGGAAAAGGACGCCGAGAAGTACGCCCCCATGGAGACGCTCGGCTGGGGCCGCGCGTATCGCAGTGGGGACCTGGTCCGGCTCGAGCCGGACGGCCTCTACTTCCAAGGACGCGCTGACGATCAGGTCAAGGTCGGCGGCCGCCGCATCGAACTCGGTGAGGTCGACGCCGCGCTGGTGAACCTGCCGGGCGTCAGCGGCGGCGCCGCCGCGGTGCGCAAGACCGCCACCGGCACTCCCCTGCTGGTCGGCTATATCGCCAGCGCCGACCCCGAATTCGACATCTCCAAGGCCCGCAAAGCGCTGGCCCAGTCGTTGCCGGCCGCGCTGGTGCCGCGGCTGGTGTTGGTCGACGAATTGCCCACGCGCACATCCGGAAAGGTCGACCGCAACGCGCTGCCCTGGCCCGTTGACTCGGGAAGCGACGACAGCCCCGACCTCGACGGCACCATGGGATGGCTCGCCGGACTATGGCGCGACGTGCTGGCCTCTCCGGTCGACGGTCCCGGCGCCGACTTCTTCGCTCTCGGCGGCGGATCGCTGTCTGCGGCACAACTCGTGTCGCTGCTGCGTCAGAAGTACCCCCAGGTCACCGTCGCCGATCTCTACGACCACCCGCGCCTGGGCTCACTCGCCGGCTACCTCGACGAACTCGACCCGCCGCCAGTGGTCGAAACCCGCGACGTCGCACCGGTTTCGCTGCTGACCCAGCTGACCCAGACGCTGCTGGCGATCCCGCTCGCCACCGTGGCCGGGATGCAGTGGGTGGTGTGGCTGGCGCTGCTGAACAACATCGCCGCCGAACTGCACCTGCTGTCGTGGGCCCACCCCGTCAACTGGTGGTGGATCCTGGTCGGTTTCCTGGTGTTCGTCACGCCGATCGGCCGCATGGGTATCGCGGTGTTCTGCGCCAGGGCACTGCTGTCCGGCCTGGAGCCGGGGACCTACAAGCGCGGGGGCTCCGAGCACCTGCGTGTGTGGCTCGCTGAGCGGCTCGGTGAGGCCAGCGGCGCCGAAAACCAAGCCGGCGCACCATGGTTGGTGTACTACGCCCGGGCTTTGGGGAACCAGGTCGGCAACGCCGTCGACCTGCACTCGGCCCCGCCTGTCACCGGCATGCTCACCCTCGGGGACCGCTGCTCGGTCGAACCGGAGGTCGACCTCACCGGACACTGGATCGACGGCGACCTGTTCCACGTCGGGCCCATCAGCATCGGCAACGACGCCACCATCGGCGCCCGCACCACGCTGCTGCCGGGCGCCGTGATCGGCAAAAACGCCGACGTGGCACCGGGATCCGGCGTGATCGGCAAGGTCAAAGCCGGGCAGTACTGGAAGGGTTCACCGGCCGTGAAGTCCGGCAAGGCCCACCACCCGTGGCCGGAGGAACGGCCGGGCCGCGCGCCGGTCTGGGTAGCGATGTACGGCCTGACGTCGATTCTGCTGGGCGGGCTGCCGGCGCTCGCTCTCGCGGCGGGACTGGCAGTGCTGATTCTTCCGGTGCGCCATACCCATTCGCTGCCAGAGGCAATCCTGCCGGTCGTGTTGTGGACGCCCGTCGCCGCCGTGGTGGCCATGGCCGTGTACGCCGCGCTGACCGTGATCGGAGTACGCACGCTGGCCCTCGGCCTGACCGAGGGCTACCACCCCGTGCGCAGCCGCGTGGGCTGGCAGTTGTGGGCGACCGAGCGGCTGATGGACGCCGCGCGCAACTACCTGTTCCCGATCTACGCCAGCTTGCTGACGCCATGGTGGTTGCGGATCCTGGGCGCGAAAGTCGGTAAGGACACCGAGATTTCGACGGCGCTGCTGACACCCAAGTTCACCGAAGTGCTCGACGGCGCATTCCTGGCCGACGACACCATGGTGGCGTCGTACGAACTGGGCGGCGGCTGGATTCACGTGGCCAAAGCCACCATCGGGCGTCGGGCGTTCTTGGGCAACTCCGGCATCACCCAACCGGGGCGCCGCGTCCCCGACGACGGGCTCGTCGCGGTGTTGTCCGCCACCCCGCACAAGGCCAAGGCCGGCTCATCATGGCTGGGCAGCCCGCCAATCCGGCTGCGCCGCCAGCCAACTGAAACGGATGCGCTTCGCACCTTCCACCCGTCGATGCGGCTCAAGGTGATGCGGTCGACGGTCGAGACCCTGCGTATCGTCCCGGTGATGATGTCGTTCGGCATCGGCGTGGCAGTGTTCGGCGTCTTGCAGGCGCTGGCCGGCGAATTCGGTTGGGTGTGGGCGTCATTGGGCGCCGGGCTCGTGCTGCTCAACGCGGGCGCGATCGCCGGCGCCATCGCCGTGGTGGCGAAGTGGTTGATGGTCGGGCGAATTCGGGCCGTCGAGCACCCGCTGTGGTCACCGTTCGTGTGGCGCAACGAGGTATCCGACACCTTCGTCGAGACCGTGGCCGGCCCGTGGTTCGCGCGCGCCGCCAGCGGCACCCCGGTGATGAACCTCTGGCTGCGGGCCCTCGGCGCCGCCATCGGCCGTGGTGTGTGGTGCGAAACCTATTGGCTGCCAGAGGCAGATCTGGTGACGCTGGGCCCCGGCGCGACGGTGAACCGGGGCTGCGTCGTGCAGACCCACCTGTTCCACGACCGCATCATGCAGCTGGACACCGTAGTGCTCGAGGCAGGTGCGACGCTCGGCACCCACTGCGTGGCGCTGCCGGCCGCCAGCATCGGATCAGGTGCGACGGTCGGTCCGGCCTCGCTGGTCATGCGCGGCGACGCAGTGCCGGCGTCTACACGCTGGCAGGGCAATCCGATTGCGCCGTGGGTCGCTAAGAAACGCAAGTCCGGTGGCGGCCGACAAAAGGCGTCCGCCGCGTGACCCGGACAAACAAGAAGGACCAGAGCAAAGACATTGCGCCGGTGATCGATCCATATTTGCCGAACACCGGCAACTTCGGTTACCGCGTGTCCCGCTATGAACTCGACCTCGAATACAAGGTCGAGAGCAACCGCCTGACCGGCAGTGCCACCATCACCGCGGTGACGCTGGCGTCGCTCAGGTCCTTCACGCTGGATTTGTCCGATGCACTGTCGGTGGCCAAGGTCGAGGTCAACGGCCGTCGGCCGGCCAAGTACCGCACCGTCAACGGCAAGTTGCACATCACACTGGCCACGGAATTGCCGGCCGGGGCCGCGCTGAAGATTTCGATCCGCTATGGCGGCAACCCGCGGCCCATCAAATCCATCTGGGGCACAGTCGGTTTCGAAGAGCTCGACGAAGGTGCTCTGGTCGCTGGGCAGCCGAACGGTGCGTCGTCGTGGTTCCCGTGCGATGACCACCCGAGCAACAAGGCCAGCTACCGCATCGAGATCAGTGCCGACAGCCCGTACCGGGTAGTCGCCAACGGCGAACTGGTGAGCCGGAAAACCCGTGCGGCACAGACCACCTGGGTGTATGAACTCCCCGAGCCGACGTCGACCTACCTGATCACCCTGCAGATCGGCCGGTACGAGTCGGTGCGGCTGCCCAAATCGCCGGTGCCGATGAATGCAGCCCTGCCGCAGCGGCTGATCCGCAACTTCGAGTACGACTTCGGCCGTCAGCCGCAGATGATGCAGCTGTTCACGCGGTTGTTCGGGCCGTATCCGCTGTCCAGCGGATACACCGTCGTCATCACCGACGACGAGCTGGAAATTCCGCTTGAAGCCCAAGGGATTTCGATCTTCGGCGCCAACCACTGCGACGGCCGGCGCAGCGCCGAGCGGCTGATCGCGCACGAATTGGCCCACCAATGGTTCGGCAATTCGGTGACGGTACGGCGCTGGCGGGACATCTGGCTGCACGAGGGATTCGCCTGTTACGCCGAGTGGTTGTGGGCCGAGGAATCGGGCTGGCGCAGCGCCGACGAACTGGCGGCGCACAATCTGCAGAAGCTGCGCGGCCAGCCGCAGGACCTGCTGCTGGCCGACCCCGGACCCGAGGACATGTTCGACGACCGGGTGTACAAGCGCGGCGCACTGACCCTGCACGTGCTGCGCCGCACCATCGGCGACGCGAATTTCTTTGCCCTGCTGCGTGATTGGACCACGCGGTACCGGCACTCGACCGCAGTGACCGACGATTTCACCGGCCTGGCCGCCAATTACGCCGAGCAGTCGCTGCGTGGGCTGTGGAACACGTGGCTCTACACGGCGGAGCTGCCGGCGCTGTGAACCCCAGCGGCGTCGTCCGGGTCGGAGTCGCGACGGTACTGAGCGCGCTCTGCGGTTACGTGATCCTGTATCTCGCTGCCCGGGATTTGGCCCCAGCCGGTTTCTCCCTGTTCAGCGTCTTCTGGGGCGCGTTCGGGTTGTTCACCGGCGCGGCGAACGGGCTGTTGCAGGAGGCGACCCGGGAGGTCCGCCTTGCCCGCGCCGCTGCGCCCCAGCCGGGGCCGCACCTGCAGCCGATCCGGGTGGCCGCGCTGGTCGCCGTCACCTCGGGACTGCTGATCGCCGCCACCGCCCCGCTGTGGGCCGGGCATGTATTCGTCGAATCCACCCCGCTGAGCGTGATGCTGCTGAGCGTCGGCCTGGCCGGCTTCTGTCTGCATGCCACCCTGCTCGGCACGCTGGCGGGCGCCGACGGCTGGACCCAGTACGGCACGTTGATGGTGACGGACGCGGGCATCCGAGTCGCGGTCGCGGTCGCGGCGTTCGTGCTGGGCTGGGGGCTGGACGGCTTCCTATGGGCCACCGTGGCCGGCTCGATGTCCTGGCTGATCCTGCTGCTGGCCTCGCCGGTGGCCCGGGCCGCGGCCGCGATCCGTACCCCGGGCACCGCACGGACTTTTCTATCGGGGTCCGCACATTCGATCGCCGCAGCCGGAGCCAGCGCCATCCTGGTCATGGGCTTCCCGGTACTGCTGCAGGCCACCTCGCGAGACCTCGGTGCCACCGGCGGCGTCATCATCCTGGCCGTGACGCTGACCCGCGCACCGCTGCTGGTCCCGCTGACCGCCATGCAGGGCAACCTGATCGCCCACTTCGTCGACAACCGCCGGCTGCGCGCACTGGTCACTCCGGCGCTGGTCCTGGCCGTCCTGGGGGCGCTGGCGGTGCTGGCAGCAGGGCTCCTGGGTCCGTGGCTGCTACGCACGCTGTTCGGGCCCCAGTACGCCGCAGACGGCGCGCTACTGGCCTGGCTGACCGCCGGCGCCGTCGCCATCGCATTCCTGACCCTGACCGGCGCCGCGACGGTGGCAGCCGCACAGCACCGGGCCTACGCGGTGGGCTGGGTGAGCGCCACCCTGGCCGCAACCCTGTTGCTGCTGCTGCCACTGGACCTCCAGACGCGGACCATCGTGGCGTTGATGTGCGGACCGCTGGTCGGAATCGCCGTCCACCTCGCCGCGCTCATCGCGATCCGACGCCGCTGAGCGTGTATTTTCGGCATCAACATGTCCTCCTATCACGACGTCTGGATCGTCATCCCCGCCTATAACGAGGCGAGCGTCATCGCTGACGTCGTCGCAGACGTTCGCGCCGTCTTCCCCAATGTGGTTGTCGTCGACGACGGCGGCCGCGATGACACCGGCGACCGCGCCTTCGCAGCCGGCGCGCACGTAGTGCGGCACCCGGTGAACCTCGGCCAGGGGGCGGCCATCCAGACCGGTGTCGAGTACGCCCGATCCCGGCCCGGGGCACAGGTTTTCGCCACGTTCGACGCCGACGGCCAACACCGGGTCAAGGACGTGGTGCGCATGATCGACCGGCTCCAGGCCGACGACCTGGACATCGTCATCGGCACCCGCTTCGCCGACCAGCCGCCCGAGCGCATGCCGATGCTCAAACGGATACTGCTGCCCATCGTCGCCAAGCTCAGTCGTTCCAGCCGCAAGCTGCACCTGACCGACGCGCACAACGGGCTGCGGGTGTTCAACAAGACCGTGGCCGACGGACTGCACCTGACCATGAACGGCATGAGCCACGCCAGCGAGTTCGTCACGCTGATCGTGGAGAACCACTGGCGCGTCGCCGAACAGGCGGTGCAGATTCTGTACACCGACTATTCGATGTCGAAGGGCCAGCCGCTGGTCAACGGGGTCAACATCATCGTTGACGGACTGCTGCGCGGAAGGTTGCGCCGATGATCTGGACCAAGGCACTACTGATCGGCTCGGTCGTCCTGCTGCTGGTGTATCTGTTCCGCTCGCGGCGCAACGCACAGTCCCGGGCCTGGGTGAAGGTCGGCTACGTGTTGTTCGTGGTCGGCGCCATCTACGCGATCGTGCGGCCCAATGACACCACGGTGATCGCGCATTGGCTCGGCATCGGGCGCGGCGCCGACCTGCTGCTGTACGCGCTGGTCATCGCGTTCCTGTTCACGACGATCAGCGCCTACATGCGGTTCAAGGACCTGGAACTGCGCTATGCCCAGCTGGCCCGCGCGGTGGCGCTGGAAGGTGCCCGGGTGCCGCCGGAGGACGACGTCCGTCAGGTCTGAGCGCCCAGGCCGCCCAGCATCGCCATCAGCAGCTGAATGCGTCCCTCTTCGAGGTCGGGCTGCGGTAGGACGGCGCGCACCAGCGCCGCGCCGTCGAACGTGTTGACCATGACCGCGACCACCAGCATCAGGAGCTCGGGCGGTAGCTGGTCCGCGCCGGGCATCTCCTGCGCGGTCTCGTAGATGTTGCGGCCGTACTCGGCGAGTGCGCCCTGCAGCGTCGACCGCAGCTTCTCATCGGTGCGCGCCGCGACCATCAGCTCGTACATCACCGCGTTGGTGGCGTTGCCGCTGATATCTCTCAGTGCGGTCAACGCCCCTTCCAGAGCCGGTGTATCCGACGGGATCTCGGCAACCTGCTTGCTGAACTGCTCCAGCTGACGGCGCATGACTTCCAGTGCGGTGGCCGCCATGAAGTCACCCATGGTGCTGAAATGCTTGAACAGCGCGCCGTCGGAGACCTCGGCCCGACGCGCGATCACCGCCGCCGAGGCGCGGGCGTAGCCGACCTCGACGATGGTCTCGATCGCGGCGTCGAGGAGCCGAGCCCGCGTCTCTTCTCTGCGTTGCTGTTGGGTTCTGGCCATCTCAGACCGCTTGCGCCACCGGTAGTTTCGCCCCGCGGGCCGGCAGGTAATGGCCGGACTTCACGGTCTCACCGTAGCCCTCGACGAACTCGCCGTCCCGGAAGACCACCTGGCCACCCACACCCGTCGCCACCACGGCGGCGTCGCTGCGGTTCACCATGCGGCTCAGCCCGCCGTAGAACTCCACCGAATTCTCGTGGTACGCCTCCAATTCGGCGTTCAGCCCGGCCGGGTCGATCACCACGAAGTCGGCGCGCTCGCCTTGCCGCAGGGTGCCGGCCTCCAGGCCGAACCAGTCGGCCACCTCGCCCGTCAACCGGTGCACGGCGTGCTCGGTGGTCATGAACGGCTGGCCGCTCTTGTCGGCGTCATTCACCCGTCGCAGCATCCGCAGCGCGTAGTTGTAGAACGCCATATTGCGAAGGTGCGCACCGGCATCCGAGAAGCCCATGTGCACCGACGGTTCCTTGGCCAGCTTGTCGAGCTGCTTGGGCCGGTGGTTGGCGACGATGGTGGTCCAGCGCGTGTTGCGCTCACCGTGCTCGACCAGGATGTCGAGGAAGGCGTCGAGCGGGTGACTGCCGCGTTCGTCGGCGATCTGGCCAAAGCTCTTGCCCACCAACGACTTATCCGGGCACTCGACGATGGTCGAGTCGTGGAAGTCGCGGTGCCACAGGGTCGGGCCCAGGACGCGCTTGTCGAACGACTTACGGAACCGGCGCCGGTACTCGGGGTCGGCCATCAGCTTGTTGCGCTCCAGCTGATCCTTCAAGTGCAGCGCCGCGGTGCCCGCACCGAACTCCTCGAAAACCGGGAGATCGATTCCGTCCGAATACAATTCGAACGGAACCGGCAGATGCTGGAAGCGGACCTTCGAGTTGAGGACCTTGTTGGCCAACCGGGTCACCGGGCCCAGCACGTAGACCGCAGCGGGCGACGACTTGGCGTCGGCCGACACCAGCAGGCTCATCCGCACGCCGGGACGACGGCCGAACCAGCCGCTGCTCTCGAGGAAGAAGTTCAGTGCCTCTTGGAGTTTGGCGACGTTCGGCGCGCTCTGCAGGATGCGGCCGCGCTTGCGCAGCACCTTGATCAGGCGGCGACGCTCACGCCAGGTGGCGAAGGTCGACGGCAGCGCGCGGGACCGGAAGCGGTCGCCGTCGAGCTTGTCGATCGCCGCGTCCATGCCGGACATGCCGAGCATGCCGGCGTCCAGGGCCGCCTCGAGCCGCTCCGCCATCTTCTCCAGCTCGGCGTTGGTCGGGGTGACGTTCGGGGTGGTCGCGCGGTCCAGGCCCAGCACCGAGGTGCGCAGGTCCGAGTGGCCCAGCAGCGAGCTGACGTTGGGGCCGAGCGGCAGCGCCTCGAGCGTTTTCACGTAGTCGGCCGGGCCGGACCAGTTCCGGTTCTGCTCGAGCGCACCGACGACGAACTGGCGCGGCACCGCCTCGACGCGGCTGAACAGGTCGGCGGCGTCGTCGTTCTCGGCATAGACCGTCGATAGCGAACACATGCCCAGCAGCACGGTCGTCACGCCATGGCGGACCGACTCACGCAGGCCCGGATCGAGCAGCACCTCGGCGTCGTAGTGGGTGTGCACGTCGATGAAGCCCGGCGTCACCCACTTGCCACCGGCGTCGATGACGTCGGGGCAGCCCGTCTCATCGAGCGGCTGTGCGGACACGGTCGCGACAACACCGTCGCGGATACCCAGATTGCGCCGTTGCGGCATGCGGCCAGTGCCGTCGAACCACAAGCCGCCAGAGACGATCACGTCGTAGGTCATGACGTGAGACTAAAACAGAAAGTGAGTACTCACAATCTTTTTCTGCATATTCGCAGGTCAGGACCGGAAGAAGTCGACCGTCCGAGCAACACCTTCGGCCAGCGCCACCTTCGGACTCCAGCCCAGCACCGCGTTGGCCCGGCTGTTGTCCAGGCAGGATTTGCGCAGGTCACCGAGGCGCGGCGGGTGCATCTCCGGGTTATCCGGCACGCCGACCGCCGCGGCGATGGCGGTGTGCAGCTGCGCCGTTGAGGTCTCGACTCCGGTGCCGACGTTGAACCGCAGGCCGCTGCCGGCCTCTCCGCCCGCCCGGACGAACGCGTCCACCACGTCGTCGACGAAGACGTAATCACGGGTGTCGCTGCCGTCACCGAAAATCTTGGTGGGATTGCCGGCGAGCAGGCCCCGGCTGAAAATCGCGACCACACCGGCTTCGCCGTGCGGGTCTTGACGGGGGCCGTAGACGTTGGCCGGCGCGATGTGCGAGCAGTCCAGCCCGTAGAGGTTGCGGAACATGTTGAGGTAGACCTCGCCACACACCTTGCTGGCCGCGTACGGGGACGACGGATCGGTGGGCATGTCCTCGTTGGTCGGGTAGCCCGGCGGGACGCCGTAGATGGAGCCGCCCGACGACGTGTGGACCACCTTGCGGACACCGTTGCTGCGCGCCGCCTCGGCCAGCCGAACCGTGCCGACGACGTTGACCGCGGCATCGAACGGCGACTCGGTCACCGAGCGCGCGACGGAAATCTGGGCGGCCAGGTGGAAGATCACTTCCGGCCGCTCCTCGGCCACGATGGCCTGCAGATCGGCGTCGACGATGTTCGCCTTGACGAACTCGAACTTCGGGTTCTGCTCGGCGTTGACGAGGTTGTCAACGTTGCCACTGCTCAAGTCGTCGAGCCCGACGACATCGTGGCCCTCCGAGAGAAGCCGGTCGACGAGCGTCGACCCGATGAACCCGGCAGCACCAGTGACAAGTGTTCGCACGGAGCCACCATACCGACGACCACCGCCAACCGGCCCGTACAGTCGACAAGAGTGAACTGGGTCGCCCGAACTGCCGCCGCGCTGGTGGTGCTGCAGCTGATATTGCGGGCGGTCCTTGCTTTCACCGGCTACTTCTACTGGGACGACCTGATCCTGATCGGCAAGGCCGGCACCCATTCCCTGCTGTCATCCGACTTCCTTTTCAATGACCACGACGGTCACGTGATGCCCGGCGGATTCCTCCTCGCCGGGGTGATCACCCGGCTGGCGCCACTGAATTGGTTCTGGCCGGCGGTCAGTCTGGTGGTGCTACAACTGGCCGCGTCACTGGCCTTGGTGCGCGCGCTGCGCGTGATCCTTGGCTGGCGCCCGGTGCTCCTGGTGCCGCTGACATTCGCGCTCTTCACGTCCCTGGGCGTGCCGGCGTTCGCCTGGTGGTCGTCCGGGCTGAACGCGCTACCCATGGCCGCGGCCATGGCGTGGGTCTGCGCCGACGCAATCCTGTTGGTGCGCACCGGAAATCCGCGGTACGTGTGGACGGGGTGCGTGGCCTACCTCGGCGGGTTGCTGTTCTTCGAGAAGTCGGCGGTCATTCCGTTCACCGCGTTCGCGGTGTGCTGGCTGCTGGCGTACGTGACCGGCACCGGCTCAGTGAAGTCGGTGTGGCTCAAGGGTTTGCGACTGTGGCTCGGACTGCTCACCATGACGATCGGCTGGGTCGGCGTCTATCTGCTGGTGGTCAACCAGAAGCGCTGGACCCTCGATCTGCATATGACGTGGGAGCTGCTGGCCCGGTCGGTGACGCACGGCTTGGTGCCGACGCTGGTCGGCGGACCCTGGGAGTGGCAGCGCTGGGCCCCGGCGTCGCCATGGGCCACACCTGGTTTGGCCGCCATGGTGCTGGGTTGGCTGGTGCTGGCCGGGTTGGCTGCGCTGTCTTTCGGTCGCAAGCGACGGCTGGGCCCGGTCTGGCTGGCGGCGGTGGGATACGTGGTGGCGTGCCAGGTGCCGATCTATCTGATGCGGTCGTCGAAGTTCACCGCGCTGGAGCTCGCGCAGACATTGCGCTACCTGTCCGACCTCGTCGTAGTGCTCGCGCTGTTGACGGCGGTCGCGTTCTGTGCGCCAAACCGGAGTAGTCGGTTCGATTCGTCTCGGCACCGCAGTGTTGCGGTGGCTTGTGCTGCAACGCTATTCGTGTCCAGCAGCCTGTATTCGTGGGCGACGTTCCTGCCCAGCTGGCGGGACAATCCGACGCGCGCGTATCTGGTCAACGTGCAAGCGTCACTGGCCGCGGCGCCCCGGGACGTGCCGCTGCTGGATCAAGAAGTCGATCCCCTGGTGCTGCAACGCGTGGCCTGGCCGGAGAACCTGGCCAGTCACATGTTCGCGCTGCTGCAGGACCGCCCCCAATTCGACTCCAGCACAACGTCGTTGCAGATGCTCACCTCCGCCGGCCAACTCGTCTCCGCCAAAGTGACGTGGACGCGGACCATCGCGCCGGGCCCGGCCCCGAACTGCGGCTACCTGGTGCAGACCGATGCGCCGGTGACCATGCCACTGGACGGCCCGCTGCTACCAGCCGACTGGACAGCCGAGATCAACTACCTGGCCAACAGCGACGGGTCGTTGACGATGTCGCTGCCGGAAGGTCGCGAGGCGCGAGTTCCGGTGCACCCCGGCTTGAATCGCGTCTTCGTCCGACTGCCCGGCGCCGGGGCCGCGATCCAGGTGAAGGCCAACACGTCGGCGCTGTCGGTATGCGTGGCCTCCGGGCCGTTGGGGTTCCTGGCGCCGCGCTGAGCAGTCTGAGTCCATCAGAGGAGCCCACAGGGCGCCGCAAACCCGGCCGCGTGCGACAACTGTTTGGCCTCGCAATAATCATCGCGATGGCGGTGCTGGGCAGTTACGAATTCGTCGAGGGCATTCGAGGCCTCGCCAACACCACCGTCACCTGCAATGGCGTGGCGATGAGCCCCGGCGACTCATGCGCGACCATCCGGCTCAAGCACCGCCGCTACGAATCCTGGTCCCGCGCAGGCGCACCACTCGCGCCGCTTGTACTTCCACCGGATCTGCAACAAGCGCAAGACCGAATCATGGTGCGCGATATCGACGCTATGCGGGCGCTTGAGCACGACGACGCCGGCGGCACGATCGCCTTTGGCATCTGGCTCCTGCTACCTGGCCTTCTGGTCGTCGGCGCAATAGCCATCGGGAAGCTCATCATCACCACTCGACGGAGGCGGGGCGTTGAGATTGCGTCTACGCAAACCAAGTCCGAGTGAAGGTGTGCGTAGACGCAAAGTCAACGAAAGTTGTGGAGCCACCCAGGGGAATCGAACCCCTGACCTATTCATTACGAGTGAATTGCTCTACCGACTGAGCTAGGGTGGCACGCCCCACCGAGGCGGGGCGGGACGAGTCTACGGGACAGGTCCCGAGCCGCCAAAGTCAGTTCCGTTGTCCGGCCCGCAGGGCCTGTCCCATGGTGGCCACCATGGCGTCTACCGCGAACTTCGGCTTGACGTTGATCGCCAGTGCCTCGCGGCATTCCAGCACCGCCTCGATGCAGCGCAGCAGTCGGTCGGCGGGCACGTGCGCAGCCATCGCGGCGGCCTTTTCGGACATGTCCGGATGGTTGGCCGCGGCCGCGCCTGACGCCCCAGACGACACCAGCAACGCGTCCCGGAAGTAGGTGGCCAGGTCGATCAATGCGCGGTCCAGCGCGTCGCGCGACGCCCGGGTCTGCCGCGATTTCTGCCGCTTCTCCAGGTCCTTCAGTGCGCCTGCAGCGCCCCGCAGCGCACCCGCAGCGCCCTTGCCCGTGCCACCGGCGCCCAGCGCCGTCTTGAGCTCCTCGGTCTCGGCCTCGTTGCGGCCGGCCGTCAGCGCCACCGCTTCGGCCTCTGCGGCCGCCACAAGCTCTTCGACGGCCCCATACGCCCGCGTCGGCGTCGCGGCATCCCGAGCGAGGCCCAGGGCCCGCTCGCGTCGCGACCGGGCTTGCTCATCTGTAGCGAGCCGACGAGCTCGCCCGACGTGTCCCCCACTGACCGAGGCTGCCCAACGGGCGTCGGCCTCGGGCAGGCCGTCGTTGTCCATCAGCACCTGCGCGATGGCGTCGACCCGCGGCGTGGTCAACGCGACGTGCCGGCACCGCGACCGCAGCGTCACTGCAATGTCTTCGGGGTCCACGGACGGCGCGCACAGCAGGAACACCGTCGACGGCGGCGGCTCCTCCACGACCTTCAGCAGCGCGTTGGCCGCGCCCTCGGTGAGCCGGTCGGCGTCCTCGACCACCACGATCTGCCAACGCCCGGTGCCCGGCCGCCGCGACGCCGTCTGAACAATGGCCCGCATCTCGTCGACACCGATGGACAAGCCCTCCGGAATGACGCGCCGGACATCGGCGTGAGTGCCGGCCATGGTCGTCGTACAGGCCCGGCAGGCGCCGCACCCCGGGCCACCGTCAGCGGCCTCCGCGGTGCACTGCAGGGCCGCAGCAAAGCACACGGCCGCAATGGACCGACCCGAACCGGGAGGACCGGTAATCAACCAGGCATGCGTCATGCTGCCGGTAGTGACGCCACTGTGAGCCGAATCACCCCTGGCGGCCCGCGCTGCGGCCACCAACTCGGCTTCCACGGCATCCTGGCCGACCAAACGCGAGAAAACTCCGCTCATCGGGCCCCACAGTAACCGTCGTCCACGACACAAACCTGCGCGCAGCGGCGATATCGGTCGCCCCGGCCGGATACGGTTACCTGGTGGCCACCGATGTACAGCGCATCGGGCGAATCCGGGGGTTCGTCCGCTGGGTGGCGCGCACCCCGTGGCCGGTCTTCACCCTCAGCTTGTTACAGGCCGACATCATCGGTGCGCTGTTCGTGTTGGGTTTCCTCCGATTCGGTCTGCCCGCCGAAGACCGAATCCAGCTACAGGACCTGCCGGCGGTCAATCTAGCGGTGTTCCTGACGGTTCTGTCCGTCGCGTTCGTGGTGGCGGCGTGGCTGAGTCTGCGGCTGCTGATCCCGGTGATCCGCTGGCAACGGCGCGACACCCTGCACGGCGGCACGGACGACCCCGCGTTCACTGAGCTGGCCCGTACCCGGGCGCTGAAGATGCCGTACTACCGGACCCTGATCAGCGCCGGAAACTGGTTCCTGGGTTCGGTGGTGTTCATCATCGCCAGTTGGCCGGTGGCCAGCCGCTCGGCACCCTTCGTGGCCGTGGCCAGCGCGCTCGGGGCCACTGCCACCGCGATCATCGGATACCTGCAGTCCGAGCGCGTGCTGCGGCCCGTCGCCGTCGCCGCCCTGCGCGACGGCGTGCCCGAGAACTTCAAGGCGCCCGGCGTCATCCAGCGCCAGGTGCTGACCTGGGTGCTGTCCACCGGTGTGCCGCTGCTGGCCATCATCGTCGCCCGGTTGGCCGGTCAGTACTCCATCCTGGTGAGCCAGAACGACCGGCTCAACACCCCCATCCTGCTGCTCGCCATCACCGCCCTGGCCATCGGCCTGGCCGGCAACATCCTGGTCGCCATGTCCATCGCGGACCCGCTGCGCCAGCTGCGGTGGGCCCTGGGTGAGGTCCAGCGCGGCAATTACAACGCACACATGCAGATTTACGACGCCAGCGAGCTGGGCCTGTTGCAGGCCGGATTCAACGACATGGTGCGCGACCTGTCCGAGCGGCAGCGGTTGCGCGACCTGTTCGGCCGCTACGTCGGCGAGGACGTCGCCCGCCGTGCCCTGGAGCGCGGTACCGAACTCGGCGGCCGGGAACGCGATGTGGCGGTGCTGTTCATCGACTTGATCGGGTCGACGCAGCTGGCGTCCACCCGGCCCGCCGCCGAGGTCGTGTCGATCCTCAACGAGTTCTTCCGGATCATCGTGGACACCGTGAACCGCCACGGCGGTTTCGTGAACAAGTTCCAGGGCGACGCGGCGCTGGCCATCTTCGGCGCCCCCATCGAGCACCCGGACGCCTCGGGCGCGGCCCTGGCTGCGTCCCGTGAGCTGCACGACGAGCTGGTGACGGTGCTGGGCACCACGGAATTCGGCATCGGGGTCTCTGCGGGCCGGGCCATCGCCGGCCACATCGGCGCACTGGCCCGCTTTGAATACACGGTCATCGGCGACCCGGTGAACGAGGCCGCGCGCCTCACCGAGCTGGCCAAGCTCGAAGAAGGCCACGTGCTGGCGTCGGCCATCGCCGTCAGCGGTGCCGTGGACGCCGAGGCCCTGTGCTGGGACGTCGGCGAGACGGTCGAGCTGCGCGGCCGGTCCGCGCCGACGCAGCTCGCGCGTCCGTTGTCCTTGGCTTCGCCGAACCCCAGCCCTCAGGCTGAAGCCGCCAGCTAGCGCCGCCTAAGCCTTCTTGGCAGCGGCTTTCTTGGCCGGCGCCTTCTTGGCGGCGGTCTTCTTGGCCGCCGTCTTCTTCGCCGGAGTCTTCTTGGCGGCCTTCTTCGCCGGGCCACGAGCTCGCCTGTCGGACAACAACTCCGAGGCCCGCTCGTCGGTGATCGACATGACGTCGTCGCCCTTGCGGAGGCTGGCGTTGGTCTCGCCATCGGTGACGTACGGGCCGAATCGGCCGTCCTTGATCACCATCGGCTTGTCCGACACCGGATCGGTGCCCAGCTCACGCAGCGGCGGCGTGGCCGCACCTTGGCGCCCACGGCGTTTCGGCTCGGCGTAGATCTTCAGCGCCTCTTCGAGCGTGACCGTGAACATCTGCTCTTCGGTGGCCAACGAACGAGAGTCGGTGCCGCGCTTGAGGTATGGGCCGTAGCGGCCGTTCTGTGCGCTGATCTCTTCGTTGTTCTCCGGGTCGACGCCGACGACGCGCGGCAACGACAGCAGCTTCAGCGCGTCGTCGAGCGTCACCGTCTCCAAATCCATTGAACGCAACAGAGATCCGGTGCGCGGCTTGGGGCCGACAGGCTTCTTGGCTTTCTTCGCGCCCGTGCCTTCTTCGGGCTCCTCGGGCGGCGCCGGCAGCACCTCGGTGACGTACGGCCCGTAGCGCCCGTCCTTGGCGACGATCTCGTGCCCGGTCTCGGGGTCGACACCCAGCACCCGACCCTCTTGGGGTGTGGAGAAAAGCTTTTCGGCCAGCTCAAGGGTGAGCTCGTCGGGCGTCAGGTCGTCATTGAGGTTGGCGCGCTGCGGTTTCAGCTCGCCCGGGTTCTCGTCGTCGGCGATCATCCGTTCCAGGTACGGCCCGTTACGGCCGACCCGGACGTTGATGGCGCGGCCTTCGGCGTCGTCAAACAGCTTGATGGAGTTGACTTCTCGCGCGTCGATGCCCTCGAGGTTGACGCCGACCAGCTTCTTCAGGCCGCCTTCGCGCGCCACCGAGCCCTCGACGCCGTGCTCGCCACCGAAGTAGAAGTTCGACAGCCAGTTGGTGCGCTGCTCGGTCCCGGCGGCGATGCCGTCGAGTTCGTCTTCCATCGCGGCCGTGAAGTTGTAGTCGACCAGGCGTCCGAAGTGCTGTTCCAGCAGCCCGATGACGGCGAACGCCACCCAGGCCGGCACCAGGGCGCTGCCCTTCTTGTAGATGTAGCCGCGGTCCTGGATGGTCTTGATGATCGACGAGTACGTCGACGGGCGACCAATGCCGAGGTCTTCCAGCGCCTTGATCAGCGAGGCTTCCGTGTAGCGAGCAGGCGGGTTGGTGGTGTGCCCGTCCGCGGTCAGCTCGGCGGCATCCACGCGCTGGCCCTGCGTCAGGTTGGGCAGGCGGCTCTCGGCGTCGTCGGCCTCGCCACCGGCCTGCTCGTCGAGGCTCTCGACATAGGCCTTGAGGAAGCCGGCGAACGTGATGGTGCGGCCGGAAGCGCTGAACACGACCTGCTCGCCGCTCCTGGCCTGACCGGAGATGCGCAACGACAGCGTTGTGCCCCGGGCGTCGGCCATCTGGGAGGCGACGGTGCGCTGCCAGATCAGCTCGTAGAGCCGGTACTCGTCGGTTTCAAGCTGGCCGTGCAGCTGGCCCGGGGTCTGGAAGACGTCACCCGCGGGCCGGATGGCCTCGTGCGCTTCCTGGGCGTTCTTGACCTTGCGGGTGTACTGGCGCGGAGTCGGGTGGACGTACTCCTGGCCGTAGAGCTGCCCGGCCTGGTTGCGCGCGGCGTTGATCGCCGACTCCGACAGCGTCGTGGAGTCGGTACGCATGTAGGTGATGTAGCCGTTCTCGTACAGCCGCTGCGCAATGCTCATGGTGCGCTCGGAGGAGAACCGCAGCTTGCGGCCGGCTTCCTGCTGCAGCGTCGACGTCATGAACGGCGCGTAGGGCTTGCGGGTGTACGGCTTCTGCTCCACAGAGCTGACAGTCAGCGACTCGCCACGCAGGCCCGCGGCCAGCGCACTGGCGGCGGCCTCGTCGAGCACCAGCACCTCGTCGGGCTTCTTGACCGCACCGAGGGAGTCGAAATCGCGGCCGCTGGCCACCCGACGACCGTCGACGGTGTTGAGCTTGGCGGTGAACTTGGGCGGCGAGGCGGCCTGGTCGGACACACTGGCGTCCAGCTCAGCGGTGACGTCCCAGTACCCGGCGTTGCGGAAAGCCATGCGCTCCCGCTCGCGCTGCACGATGATGCGGGTCGCGACGGACTGCACACGGCCCGCCGAGAGCTTTGGTGCGACCTTCTTCCACAGCACGGGGCTGACTTCGTAGCCGTAGAGGCGGTCCAGGATGCGGCGCGTCTCCTGCGCATCGACCAGCGCGATGTCCAGGTCGCGCGGGTTCTCGGCCGCGGCCAGGATCGCGGGCTCGGTGATCTCGTGGAACACCATGCGCCGGACCGGCACCTTGGGCTTCAGCGTCTCCAGCAGGTGCCACGCGATGGCCTCGCCCTCGCGGTCACCGTCCGTTGCGAGGTAGAGCTCGTCGACGCCCTTGAGCAGGTCTTTGAGCTCAGTGACCGTGCCCTTCTTATCGGGGCTGACGATATACAGCGGCTCGAAGTTGTCGTCGACGTTCACGCCGAGGCGGGCCCAGGCCTCGCCTTTGTACTTGGCGGGCACGTCCGCAGCGTTGCGCGGGAGGTCACGAATATGTCCGCGCGAGGACTCGACGACATAGTTGGAGCCGAGGTAACCCGCAATCTTGCGCGCCTTGGTAGGCGACTCGACAATGACGAGTCGCCGGACCCGGCCGCCGCTACCGGCACCGTCGTGGTCAGCCACCGTATCTATACGCTCCACTTCTTGGTCTGCATTACGACACCGAATGAATGCCTAACGGTCATCCGGTCCCAAGGCAAGTCACAATTTGACACTCTGCGCGAGCCTACGCAAACCGGACACGGCCTGGATATGCAGTGGACGGCCCCTAAATCCGGGGCCACTGCAGGAACGCCTCGGTGAACCCCGGTGGCTCCCCCACGTTCTCTACCAGGCGTAATAGCCTCCGACGGCCACTGATCCGCAGGGCTGGATGGGCGCCCCGAGTGCCGATCAGAGTCGGTGCCAGACCGACCCGCATCAGTGCCGACGCTAACGTCGAATGAGTGTCCGGTGCGTGAGGATCCAAACCCAGTAGGTAGCCGTTCGGCTCCGCGATGCCGGCGGCCAGCACCCAGGCGCGCAGCTCTCGGGGACCCGGCAGCCACCCTTCCGGCACGGTTTTGACGGCCCCGCGGGTCCAGTCCTGCGCCATCGGCGCCAGCCTGGCGTCAGCCGCAGTACGCACCAGCGGCGTCTTCTCGTCGGTGTGGGTGATCTCGGGCGTCAGACCCGTCTCGGCGATCATCTCCGCCAGCGACTCGGCTCGCCACAGCGCATCGACGACCACCGACACTCGCACTTTGCGGCCGTCTCCCTCGCCGCCGGCCTGGACCACCTGTCCCGCCGCAGCAAGCAACCCGGTCAGGTCGGCCACCGCGGGCGGCACCGACTCGGCCGAGAAGAAGGACAGCTGGCTCACCCTGCCGACAGTAGGCCAGCTCACGGAAAAACAAGTGGAGGCCAAGCCGCACGACGATCAAGCGGCGAGGAACGAGCCGCGCTGAGGAGTACGGCAATCAGACCAAGCCGATGCGAAACGCCCCCACTTCGTCACCAGACGATGCGGGGGCGTTGTCAGTCTCTGACCTCAGATGGGGCGGACGTTGAGAGCCTGCGGCCCCTTTGCGCCCTGCTCGACCTCGAAGTCGACCTTCTGATTCTCCTCGAGGGTGCGGAACCCGTTGGACTGAATCTGCTTGTAGTGGACGAAGACGTCGCCGCCGTCGCCATCCTGCTCAATGAAGCCGTAACCCTTCTCGGCGTTGAACCACTTCACAGTCCCCTGTGGCATTTGTCCTTCATTTCCTTCTTGTTCCTGCGGGTGCGATCCACCGAGTCTTCCGGTGTACCGGGCCCGTTCCGACCGCCATGCCTTCGACGAGTCATCGGATGCCCGATCTACAACCCTCGCAGGAACCGCGACCGCAACGTCGTTCCTGCGAGTGCTGACACACGAACACAGAAGCTGCGACCGAGCTCAGTCAACCACGTAAAACGCTGCCGCAACAGAGACATCGTGATCTGTGGTGAACAATTCATCTTGGCTGCTTTCAGCAGGCGGCAACCATGGAAGAGAAGGGATCACGGTGACGCACGCGGAGTCCGATGACGCTGCCGCACAGGCGAACTTTGGACGTGAGCTGTTGTCCTGCGCACTGGACGGCACGGCGGCCGACGAACAGCCGTTGCGCCACGTTGCCGACCTGGCTCCGCGTCGGGCGCGTCAATTTCCCTGGCCCCCTTGGGTTGACGACGGCGTGGTGCGCGTCTTCACGGATCGTGGTGTGGCGCAGCCGTGGTCGCATCAAGTGGCGGCGGCTGAATTGGCCCACTCCGGCCGACATGTGGTGATCGCCACCGGCACCGCGTCCGGCAAATCGCTGGCCTACCAATTGCCGATTCTGCATGAGCTGCAGTCCGATCCGCACGCCCGCGCGCTGTACCTGTCCCCGACCAAGGCGCTGGGCCATGACCAACTCCGCGCCGCGCAATCGCTGTGCGCCTCGATTCCCGGCCTCAACAACACCGCGCCATCTGCCTACGACGGCGACAGTTCCACGGAGGCACGGCAATTCGCCAGAGAACGGTCGCGCTGGATCTTCTCCAATCCAGACATGGTGCACCTGTCGCTGCTGCGCAACCATGCCCGCTGGGCAGTGTTCCTGCGTCAGCTGAAGTTCGTGGTGATCGACGAATGTCATTACTACCGAGGCATTTTCGGATCCAACGTGGCCATGGTGCTGCGCCGACTGATGCGCCTGTGCGAACGCTACGGGTCGACCCCAACCGTGGTGTTCGCCAGCGCTACCACCGCTGCTCCGGCGCAGACGGCGTCCGAATTGCTCGGCGAGACGGTGGCTGCCGTCACCGAGGACGGGTCACCGCACGGTGGCCGCACCGTGGCGCTGTGGGAGCCCGCGTTGCTCACCGATCTGATCGGCGAAAACGGTGCTCCGGTGCGCAGATCCGCGGGGACGGAGGCGTCTCGGGTGATGGCGGATCTCATCGCCGAAGGCGCGCGGACCCTGACCTTCGTACGATCCCGCGTGGGTGCCGAACTGACCGCGATCGGGGCCCGGGACCGACTCGAGACCATCGCACCCGAGCTGGCCCCACTGGTGGCGTCGTACCGCGCCGGATATCTGGCCGAGGATCGCCGGGCCCTGGAACACGCACTGGCAGAAGGAGAACTGCGCGGCCTGGCCACCACGAACGCGCTGGAACTGGGCGTGGACATCGCAGGGCTGGACGCGGTGGTGCTGGCTGGTTTCCCTGGCACCGTGGCCTCGTTCTGGCAGCAGGCGGGGCGAGCCGGCCGGCGCGGCCAGAGCGCCCTCATCGTGCTGATCGCCCGCGACGATCCACTCGACACCTACCTGGTGCACCACCCGGCCGCCCTGCTGGACAAGCCGATCGAGCGCGTCGTCATCGATCCCGGTAACCCGTACGTCCTCTCGCCGCAATTGCTTTGCGCTGCAACCGAACTCCCGCTGACCCCGGCCGAGGTTCGGGTGTGGAATGCCGAGTCGGTAGCCGAATCGCTGGTCGACGACGGCCTGCTGCGCAAGCGACCAGGCGGCTACTTCCCGGCACCCGGCGTGGATCCGCATCCCGCCGTGGACATTCGGGGTTCGTCGGGCGGTCAGATCGCCATCCTGGAGTCCGGTACCGGGCGCATCCTGGGCAGCGTCGGGGCAGGCCAGGCGCCGGCGTCAGTCCATCCGGGTGCCGTCCACTTGCACCAAGGCGAGACCTATCTGGTCGATACGCTCGATTTCGAGGCCGGTGTGGCATTCGTGCACGCCGAGAATCCCGGCTACACGACGTCAGCCCGGGAGGTTACGGACATCGCTGTCCGTGACACCGCGACCGGAGCGCTTGACATCCGCCGCTTCGGGCCAGTGTCCATCGGGCTTGTGCCGGTATCGGTGTCCAATACCGTGATCGGGTTCCTGCGCCGCGGAATCAGCGGCGGGGTGCTCGATTTCGTCGACCTGGATATGCCCACGCGCACTCTGGACACCATGGCGGTCATGTGCACCATGACGCCGGAGATATTGCTGGACAACGGAATCGACCCGCTGCGGGTGCCCGGGTCGCTGCATGCCGCCGAGCATGCAGCCATCGGCCTGCTGCCGCTGGTCGCTAGCTGCGACCGTGGCGACATCGGCGGGGTATCTACCGCATCGGGTCCGGCACCCGGCGATTTGTCCGGTCTACCAACGATTTTCGTCTATGACGGGTATCCAGGCGGCGCCGGGTTTGCCGATCGCGGGTTCCAGCAGCTGGCCACCTGGTGGTCTGCCACCGCCGCGGCCATCGAAGCGTGTGAGTGTCGTCACGGCTGCCCGTCGTGTGTGCAATCGCCCAAGTGCGGCAATGCGAACGATCCGCTGGACAAGGCCGGTGCGATTCGCGTACTTCGCCTGGTCATCGACGCCCTGACGGGCCGCGGGAGCAGCGCGTGACCAACGTCGAACAGGGCAAAGCCCGCCGAAACGGATAAACTACGCCCATGACGGACGACTGGCTCCTCGTCGAGACCCTCGGCGCCGAACCTGCCGTCGTCGCGGAGGGGCAGCAAACCAAGAATATGGTGCCCATCAGCACTTTTCTGCGCCGCAACTCCAATCTGATGGCGATTCAGTCGGCCATCGGCGAAACCGTGCGGGCCGGCCTGCCCCTGACCAGCATCACGCCGAAAAGCGACCTGGTGATCCGGACCGAAGTCGTGCAGATGACCGACGGCCGCATCCACGGCGTCCACGTGTGGGTTGGCGGCCCGAACGCCGATCCGCCGGACCGGATGATCCCGGGTCCGCTCAAGTGGGACCTGACCAACGGCGTCGCCACCGACACCATGGAGTCGTTGGCCAACAGCGGCCTCAACCCGGCTGCCGAGGCCACCCACGGCCGCGCCTTCGCCGACGACCTGCAGACCCGCAAGCTCAAGCCGAACGAGGCCAGGGTGATCTCCGCAGTGATCTCCCCGAAGCCCGGCCAAACCTTCACTAGCACTTGGGATATGACCGATTTCCGGGGTCGGCCCATCTCCGTCGGATTTGCCGCACGGGTGTTGAACGAACCCGACGAGGACGGGCGGGACCGCCTGATCTGCCGAGCCATGAATTGGCGTGGCGTACGGGACAATTCGTCGGCCACCCCGCTCGATCGGGCGCGGCGGATCGTCAACGGCCCACCCGTGCCCGGGGTGTACCGGGCCATGGTGGATCTGAACAGTTGGAAGCTGATCAAGTGGATCGACGAGACCTGCCCATTCTTCGACTGGAACACCGGTGAGGCACCCGAGTCCGTGGTGCACCCTGACGAAATGGCCGAAATGGCCGTCATGACAGTCGAATTCGCCAGCGGGCCGACCTCACGGGTGCTGCGGTTGCGCGCGAACGACGGCGGCTGGGTACCCATTCACGTGACCGCACATCGACTCGAAGTCGCCGACGACACCTTCTCCGGCCTGCTGTCGCTGCGGCTGCCCACCTATGGCGAACTGATCGAGGCCGGAGACCGGCTGGGCGACGACACCAGCGACTAGGCGCGCTGCGGTCGAATCCTGTTCTGTACCTGACTAATCCACCTCATCGATGGGCATTAGCCGCCGCGCTCCCGGCCCTTCGGCCGCGAGTTCGTCGCCGGGGTTGATGACGAGGCAGTGGCTCAGCGAGATGCACCCGCACCCGATGCATTGGTCCATCTCAGATTGCAGCCGCTCCAACTCGAGTTGCCGGTCGTGGAGTTGCGCACGCCACCGCTGGTTGAGCCTGCTCCAGTCGCGCAGTGACGGCATCCGGTCGGCCGGGAGCGTTCGAAAGTGCTCGGCGACCTCGCTGAGCGGAATGCCGAGACGCTTCGCCACCTGAATGACGGCGATACGCCGCTCCAGATGTCGTGGATACAACCGCGTCCCGCCGGACGTGCGCTCCGGGTGGATCAGCCCTTTTCGCTCGTAGAAGTGCAGCGCTGATGCGGAAACCCCGGTTCGTCGCACGATCTCCCCGATGGTCAGGAGGTCGGTCGGACCCATGCGCTTGATCTCAACCATGGTTGAGATTCTACGGTGGCGATATGCCAAGTGCCACTGCGACAAATCGAACCGCGACCAAGCCAGGATGGGGAGACCTGTTCTCCAATGGGAACGGCAGAGTGAGTCTGGTGCTCGCCGGCGGCGTCGCCATGTACGCGATCACCGTCTATGTCACCGGGGCCGTTCTCCCCGCCATGTCCGCCCAGTTGCACGGGGCACGGTTGTACGCCTGGGTGAACACAGGGTTCCTGGCCGCCTCGATTGCCGGGACCGCATTTGCGAGCACCTTCACCGCACGCCGCGGTCTCCGGCAGGCCTACCTCACGGCATTCACTGTCTTCGCCCTCGGCTCTGCGATCATCGCCATTGCGCCGTCCATGAGCATTGTGGTGGCCGGACGGGCCGTCCAAGGTATCGGCGGCGGCCTCCTGTCCGCGCTCGCCTACGTCGCGGTGAACGCACTTCTGCCACAGAGTCTTTGGGGTCGAGCCACGGGGCTGATCACTGCGATGTGGGGCATCGGCGGCATCGCCGGGCCTGCCGTCGGTGGCATCTTCGGCACCGGCGCCGCGTGGCGGACCCCCTTCGTCATCCTTGCGGTCGCGGCGACCGCATTGGGTGCGCTAGCCGTCGTTACGGTCAACGATCACCGAAGCAGGACCGAGTCGACGCCGGCCGCGCCGGCGTCACTGCTGGTGGTCTTGGCCGCCGTCGTCGCGATCAGCCTCGCTGTCCTCGTCGAAGGTTCTGCACGGCTGGCCTTGTTCGCTGCCGGCGTCGTGCTCCTGGTTGTCTTCTTCTTCATCGACGCACGCAGCCGCGCGTCCCTCCTGCCCCGCGCGGCCTACGCCCGCCAGTCCCGACTCGGCTGGTTGTATCTGCTCGCCGCGGTCCTTTCCGGGGGCATCATGATCGAGGCGTTCATCCCGCTCTTCGGCCAACAGCTCGGTGGGCTGTCCCCCTTCCTTGCCGGCTACCTCGGCGCCATCCCGTCGATCGGCTGGACCCTCGGGCAACTCTTCAGCTCCTCCGTCACCGATCCGCACACCCAGCGGCGCCTCTGCAGTGTCGGCCCCGCCGTGACCCTGTTCGGGTTCGTCACCCTCGCCATCAGTGGCATCATGACCGGCCCGTGGGCGCTGTGGTGGCTGCCCGCCCTCCTCGCAATCGGGGCAGGTGTCGGCGTCGCCTTCCCCCACCTCGCCGTCGCCGCCATGTCCCAGGGGCGGGACGAAACCGAGTCTGCGCAGATCTCTGCCGGCATCAGCACGGTGGAGCTCCTCAGCAACGCCGTCTTCACCTCGCTGTGTGGACTGTTGCTCGCAACCCACATCGCCGGGCTGACCTCTGCTCAAGTCATGGCCGCCGGGCTCGCGATCATCGTGGCCATCGGGTCTGCCGCGAGCCTGCCGCGGCTGCGCAAAACGGATCCCGTCGCCGGCTGAGTCGTCGGCCCGGCACGGGCGTGACCGTGTGCCACGCCCAAAGTCCAGCGACCGAAGCGCACCGCGACCTCGACGTCGACCACCACGTCCAGCCGCTGTACCGAGCACTGACCGAGCCGGCCGCCCATCGCTTCGGCGTTGACGGCTGCACGCGTGCAGGCCTGCCCGGGCCCCGAGGCCAACGCCCCGGCAGCGACCAGCGCCGCCAGGTCGGCTGCCGACTGCGCGCGGTGCCGGCCGATGACCGCGGCACCGACCGCGGCCGCCCCAGTCATGAGCCCGATGAGGACCACGATCAACGCGACGGCGAGCACAGTCGCTGAGCCGGAATCGTCACGCACCCGATTCATCGGCCGCCACCGCCTCAGCACCCACCGTGATACCGGGCAGCAATGGCGCCGGTACCCGAACCCGCGCGACGATCCGCCCGCCATCCCGCCGCACCTCGACCGTCGCCCCGTCAGGCCCAGCGCGCCGGGCGGTGTCGACGGCCGCGCGGTCGTCGCCGCGGGCCGCCAGTCGGGCCGCTTCGCGCGCCGCGTCGATGCAGCGGACCTGCATGGACACCGCGGCGAGCCCGCCGATACCCAGCACGGCTACCGCGATGAGCGCAGCAACGGCGAACGCGGCCTCGACCGTGACACCGCCTTCTTCACCGCCCACTGGTATTGAGGGCACGGGCGATGATGTTGCCCAACGCACCGACGATCGAGTCGCCCGTGACCACCGTGTACAGCACGGCACCGAAGGCCGCGGCCGCCACGGTGCCGATGGCGTACTCAACGGTCGACATCCCGCTCTCGTCGGTAAGCAACAAGGTTGCGCGGGCTTCCAACCTACGAAAGCTGTTGATTCTCATGGTGTTTCCTCCCCTAGTGGTGGCGCCTCGTGGCGCCGACATCTCACAGCACCCCCGACCGGAACACGTCACCGGCCAGACCGGCGACCACGGGCACGATGCCAAGACACACGAACGCCGGCAGGTAACACAGCCCCAGCGGACCGGCGATCAAGACGTTGGCCCGCTCGGCGGCTGCATCTGCCGCATCACCGGCATCGGCTCTGGCCTGCTCGGCCAGTTCTGCCACGCCTTGCGCCAGCGCGGCTCCCGACGAGGCCGACCGTCGCGCCAACCGCAGCAGCGCTACGACGTGCGGATCGGCGCCGACAGCGCTCTCAGACCAGGCCGCCGCCGGACTCGCCCCCAAGGCGAGAAGTTCGGCCGCACGCTTCAGGACGCCAGCCAGACCGGCCGGAGCCGACGGCGCCGCCGCCATCGCCGCACTACTGGTCGCCATGCCCGCCGATAAGCACGCCGCGAGCACATCCAGGCTGGACGGCACCGCCAGCGGGTCGTCGCGCACCAGCTCAGAACTGACTACCGCCGGGCCCGGCACGCGGCGACTGACGCGATGCACCGCGGTGCCGGGCATCACCAGCAGCGCCAAGGCGAGCAAGAGGATTCCCGTCATCGCTGCGCCCGCGCAATGATCCGGTCCGACCACAGTAATCCGAGGCAGCACAGGATGACCCCGACCACCAGCACCACCGCGCCGTCACCCAGCAGGAACTGCACCGGATGCGCACCGATCAACTGCCCCAAGACAATTCCCAGCGCGGGCAGCCCGGACAGCACAGCCGCCGTCGTCCGCGCCCCAGCCATGTTCGACTTGATCCGAGACGAAAAGCGTTCGCGGGCAACAACATCGCGTTCCGCTGCACGCATCAACGGCGCGATCGCCAAGCCATGATCGCGGGCCAGTTGCCAATACACCGCCAGCCGCTGCCAATGCGCGGGCAGCGCCGACGAAGCGGCAACGGCGCGCAGGCCGGCCGCGACGTCAGCGCCCAACCGGGCCCGCGCTGCCACTTCGCCCAACGCCGCGGCAACGGGACCGTCGACTTCACCGGCCGCGGCATCGAATGCGGCGACCGGATGTGCCCCGGCGCGCAACTCTCCGACCAGGATGCCGAGGGCGCCCTGCAAGATCTGTGCCTCGCGGGCGCGGGCCGCAACCTGACGCGAGCGTCGCCACCTGAGCCCGACAGTCACGACCACGGCCGCACCCGCCAACGTCACCAGTAGCGGAAGAAGAACCACTGCGAGCAGGGCAACCGCCGCCCCGACCAACCAGAGAACCCGAGACCCACCACGAAACCCGATGTTCGCCAACCGGTTTCGATGCCCCAACCGGCTGACCCCGCCGGGCGGGGGCGCCACCAGCAGCGCCAGCGCCAACATCAACACCGGGCTCATGGCCGGCCCCGCTCGACCAGCAGCTGGCGTAGCGCCGGCATCCCCGGCCCCGACCCCTGGTCGGCGTGCCACGCGGTTTCGACGGTAACGGTGCCGTCCGGGGCACGGCGAAGCACGGCGATCTCGCTCAGTCCGCGGCGTCCGTCACGGGCCCGCGAGGTGTGCAACACGACCTGGCACGCGGCCGAGAGTTGCGAATGCAGCGCCGCCCGATCCAGACCACCCACCGCCGCCAGCGCTTCCATCCGGGCCGGCACTTCGGCGGGGCTGTTGGCGTGCACAGTTCCTGCGCCACCCTCGTGGCCGGTGTTGAGCGCTGCCAGCAGGTCGACGACCTCTGCACCGCGCACCTCGCCGACCACGATGCGGTCCGGGCGCATCCGCAGCGCCTGCCGAACCAAGTCGCGCACCGTCACCTCGCCGACGCCTTCGACGTTGGCGCCGCGAGCGACCAACCGGACCAAATGCGGATGCTGCGGAGCCAACTCGGCAGCGTCCTCGACACACACGATGCGTTCTGCGGGATCAACGGTGCCTAGTAACGCCGACAGCACGGTCGTCTTGCCCGCGCCGGTACCGCCCGAGACCAGAAAGGCCAAACGCGCGGCCACGATGTCGCTGATCAACGCGGCGGCGGGCGCCGCGATGGCTCCCGATTCGACGAGGGCGGCGAGGTTCTGGGCGGCCGGCCGCAGTACCCGCAACGACAGGCAGGTGCCGGCCGCAGCGATAGGTGGCAGCACGGCGTGCAACCGCACGCTCAGGCCGCCTTCACCTAGCCCACCGAGGTGGCCGTCGACCCACGGCTGAGAATCGTCGAGCCGCCGCCCGGCGGCCAGCGCCAACCGTTGCGCCAGACGCTGGACGGCCGTCTCATCAGCGAATCGGATTGTGCTGCGGCGCAACCCGTTTCCGTCGTCAACCCACACTTCGTCAGGCGCGCTGACCAACACATCGGTGGTACCCGGCGCCCGCAGCAGCGGCTCGAGGATCCCGGCGCCGGTCAGTTCGGTCTGTAGCAGTCGCATGCCGGCCAGCACATCGCTGTCGGCGACCACCCCGGCGGACTCCGCGCGAATGGCAGCGGCCATGGCGTTCGGATGCAGCACCCCGGGTTCCAGCCCGGCCTGCGCGGCCAGGCGTTCGCGGACCCGGTCGACCAGCGATGACGTCATGCCGCCTCCCCCGGCTGCTGAGGCAGCACTGCCAACACCCGGCGGGCCGCCGCGGCCAGCGGTGACCGGCGCCGCAGGCCACCAGCGAGACCGCCCCGTTCCAGCGCCTCGTCCAGATTGCTTTCTGCCCGCATGGCCGCGAGCAGCGGCAGCCCCAGCAGCGTCGCCATCTCCACGGCACGGAGCCCGCCTGGTGCCGGACCCCGCACCACCAGGCCGACGTTCGGGTTCAGCGTCAGCACCCAGTCCGCCACCACCCGCGTCGCGGCGCAGGCCCGTACCTCCGCCGGCGCCACGACGACCACCAGATCGGCGGCGGCGAGCACCGTCTCGACCACGGCTGACGACTGCCGCGGCAGATCGCAGATCACCGGGACACCACCGCGACTGCCAGCTTCAACCACCGCGGCCAGTGCCGTCGGGCGCAGCTCGACGCCGCTTCGCCCGGCCGACAGCACCACCACGCCACGCCGCTGCGGCAGCGCGTCGCGCAAGGCCGGATAGCTGAGCCGCCCGCCCGCAGCCGCCAAGTCCGGCCAACGCAGCCCGGCCTCGCCCTCGGCCCCGAGTGCCAGATCAATGCCGCCGCCCCAGGGGTCGACGTCGACCAACAGGCATTCGCCGGCCGCCTGCGCCAGTGCAATCGCAAACACCGAGGCGCCACCACCACCACGCCCGCCGATCACCGCGACGACCGCGCCACGGCAGCCATCCGATTCGCCGGCGGCTGCCTCGGACAGCACGCCGACGAGGACGGACTCCTGGCCGGGCAGGGTGACGATCTGCTGCGCCCCGATGGCCATCGCCGCTTCGAAATCGGCTGCCGCCGGGGTTGTCGCAGCGATCAGTAACACTGCGGCTCGACGCGGCATGCCCAGTTCACGACAGCGTTTCGCCGCCGCCACATCCAAAAGCACGGCAGTGGCACCGGCCCACACCTTCCGGCCGGACGGCTCGGCTGCGAAGACCACCCGGATGCCTGCGGCCGCGGCGATGCGCTCGACGTCCGCACGCAGACGCCCGTCGGCGATCAGCGCCAGTGCCCCATTCGTTGCCATGCATTCACGGTGGTCCGCGGCGTTCGGCGACACCAGTGCGCGATCCCAAATTGTGGATAGATCGCAAACTGTGCACAACCCCGTTTACGCACCAGTGAGAATGACGTTCCGCAACTTTTGGCGTACTTCGCGCGAGATTCCGCGGTCCGCGATCACGACGCCGACGACTGGGCCAGGCACGAACGCGACGACGCCGACGGACACGCGCCAAAGAAAGGGTGAAAAGAGAATTTCGATTGACCCTGAAAAAGGGACGACCCCCGCCAGGGGGGGAGGAGGCGGAGGTCGTCGTGGATCAGCCCCGGGGGGTCGGGCTGATGCACACCCGGCGCTAGCCGGGTAAAGCCCACTATACACACGTCAACAGGGCTCTGCGCAACTGTTGATTGCCTGTGAAATGGGCGTGTCAGCACGCCATTTACGACGACGGTCACGCCACCGGCGACCGACACGGCACGGTCGCGTTCAACGCTGCACCTGGGTTCCTGAGCTTATGCTTGGAGCCGTGACCGCATCCGATCCGGCCGCCAAGGCCGCGGCCGCGCCGCGCCGGGAGGCCGAGTCCGGCGGTCCGGTGCGCACCGCAGCCTTCTTCGATCTCGACAAAACAGTGATCGCCAAGTCGAGCACCCTCGCTTTTAGCAAACCTTTTTTCAATCAGGGTCTGCTGAATCGGCAAGCCGTGCTCAAGTCCACGTACGCACAGTTTCTGTTCCTGATGTCCGGCGCAGACCACGATCAGATGGACCGGATGCGGTCGTATCTGACCAACATGTGCACCGGCTGGGATGTCGAGCAAGTCAAGTCGATTGTCGCCGAAACGCTGCATGACATCGTCGACCCGCTGGTGTTCGCCGAAGCCGCCAACCTGATCGCCGATCACAAGCTGTGCGGCCGCGACGTCGTGGTGGTCTCGGCCTCCGGCGAGGAGATCGTGGCGCCCATCGCCCGCGAACTCGGCGCCAACCACTCCATGGCCACCCGCATGGTGGTCGAGGACGGCAAGTACACCGGCGATGTCGACTTCTACTGCTTCGCCGAAGGCAAGGTCCAGGCCATCGAGGAGCTCGCCGCCCGCGAGGGCTACGCGCTCGAGCACTGCTACGCGTATTCGGATTCCATCACCGATCTGCCGATGCTCGCCGCGGTCGGCCACCCGACCGTCGTCAATCCCGATCGCGCACTCCGCAAGGAAGCCGTCGCGCGGGGCTGGCCCGTGCTGACGTTCACTCGACCGGTATCGCTGCGGGACCGGCTTCCGGCGCCGTCCGGAGCTGCCGTCGCCACCACTTTGGCCGTCGGCGCCAGCGCCCTCGCGGCCGGCGCCGTGACGTACTCGCTGCTTCGTCGTCTGAACTTGTAGAAAGCTACTGGCGAGTTGCTGAGGTTGCCTTAGTAACAATCACGAATCGCCGCGAATTGGCCCTTGATGTGACTGCGGTCACGTAGTACAAAGGAAGCACGGAAGCCTCCAAGGCCAAGACCGAACCAGAAGAGAAGGTTCGACCTCCCGAAGCAGGCATCCCAGCACGGAATACCGGCACCCACGCGGAGCACATACCGCGACAATGGTAAAAGCGTTGTGGGCCTGCGTAATTGCGAAGAGCGAACGGCTAATAGAATTCCTTGGGTGGAGTTGAAGCCGCAGCGCGTTGCAGGGACGCCGAGGCCACCCACACAACCCAACAAGCACGCTTGGTAACCGGGGTTCCGTGCTAGCGGGCGACGAGCCGAGTCAGATGCAATCTGACGACGGAGCGTCGCCCGCTTTTATGTGTGGATGTTTGCTGGCTCCGGCCTGAGCCGAGCCGCTATTTCGCAGAAGCCTGCGCGATCGACAGCGCTTCGCGGGCCCCCGAATGCAGACCACGACTGCTGCAGATCAGCCATGCCGTCAGCCCGTCAGCTGTCCCCGACGCGAAGCCCCGTGCCGCGGCACGGTATTCGCCGACCTCCCGCATCCAGTACATCTCCGGCACACCCAGACCGTGCGGGTCCAATCCACTGGCCATTGTGATCAGCCGGGACACCGCCCGCGCCACCACACCGTCGGCCACCCCGAACGGAGCCAGGGTCAAGAGTTCGCCATGCGCGACAGCGGCGAGCACCGTCGCTGGGACGCGGGTGCCGCCACCCACGATCTCGCCAAGCAGCTCCAACCGCCGCCCCACATCCGGGTCGTCGGTGCGAGGCCGGCCGAGCTGGTCCTCATCAGCCAGATCCGCTGCCGCCAAGGTGTGCAACCGAGCCATCGCCTGCAACGGTGCACGCTGCCAGATGCCAACCAGCGCCGTCGCTCCACCTTCCAGCGCCTCGGCGACGCGAAGCGCGCCGGCCAGCACGGCATCGGCGCGCTCACCCTTGGCCGGCGCCTCACCGTCCTTGCTGAAACTGAGCGAGCCACCGTCGAGCACTGACGACGCGCGCGCCGCCCGCATCGACGCCTCGGCGGCCGTCGCGGGCCAACCTCGGAGATTGACCTTGTGCCGATGAGCCCGGCCGAGCGCTTCACGCGCCTCGTCCCCGGTCTCGGCCACGCCGGGCAGTTCTGCCAAAGGAGCCAGCGGGTCAGGTGCAGCCACGTCCGCACACGGTAGTGCCACCAGGTGGTCACCACCAACGTCGTTGCAACGTGCCAGTGACTACGCTCACAGCTATGACACAAGACACCGCTGTGCCACAGGCTTATCCCGCGCCTGCCGAGTTCGCCGCGCAGGCAAATGCCACCGCCGCGTTGTATCAGGAAGCCGAGGCCGACCGTCTGGACTTCTGGCGCCGCCAGGGTGAGCGGTTGTCTTGGGCCACGCCGTTTTCCGAGGTTCTTGACTGGTCCAACCCACCGTTCGCCAAGTGGTACGCCGACGGCAAGCTCAACGTCGCCTACAACTGCGTCGACCGCCATGTCGAAGCCGGCAACGGCGATCGCGTCGCCATCCACTGGGAAGGTGAACCGGTCGGCGACGCCCGCGACATCACCTACTCACAGCTCAAAGACGACGTCTCCCGCGCCGCGAACGCGCTGACCGCCCTCGGTCTGCAGGCTGGGGACCGCGTCGCCATCTACATGCCGATGGTGCCCGAAGCCATTGTGGCGATGCTGGCCTGCGCGCGCCTGGGTGTCATGCACTCGGTGGTGTTCGCCGGGTTCTCCGCATCGGCTCTGCGGGCGCGCGTCGACGACGCCCAAGCCAAGGTCGTCATCACCACCGACGGGCAGTACCGCCGCGGTGCGGCCGCCTCGCTCAAGTCCGCTGTCGATGAAGCCGTTGCGGGTGCGGCCAGCGTTCAGCACGTGCTGGTGGTCAAGCGCACCGGCATCGATGTGGACTGGACCGACGGGCGCGACCTGTGGTGGCACGAGACTGTGGAATCACAGTCACCGCATCATGATGCTGAGGCTTTCGACGCCGAGCAGCCACTGTTTCTGCTGTACACCTCCGGCACCACCGGCAAGCCCAAGGGCATCGTGCACACCAGCGGTGGCTTCCTGACCCAGGCGTCCTACAGCCACCACAACGTCTTCGACATCAAAGCCGACACCGACGTGTTCTGGTGCACCGCCGACATCGGCTGGGTCACCGGCCACACCTACATCGTGTACGGGCCGCTGTCGAACGGTGTGACCCAGGTGCTCTACGAGGGCACCCCCACCTCACCGAACGAGCACCGGCACTTCGACATCATCGAAAAGTACGGCGTCACAATCTATTACACCGCGCCGACGCTGATCCGCACCTTCATGAAGCTGGGCCGCCAGATCCCCGAGGCGCACGACCTGTCGAGCCTGCGGCTACTGGGCAGCGTGGGCGAGCCCATCAACCCCGAAGCCTGGCGCTGGTACCGCGAGGTCATCGGCGCCGACACCACGCCCATCGTCGACACCTGGTGGCAGACCGAAACCGGCGCCATCATGATCTCGCCCCTGCCCGGCGTCACCGCCGCCAAGCCCGGCTCGGCCATGACCCCGCTGCCCGGCATCAGCGCCAAGATCGTCGACGACGACGGCAACGAACTGGTCCCCGGCGCCGACGAGGCCGAACACGTCACCGGCTACCTGGTACTCGACAAGCCGTGGCCGGCCATGCTGCGCGGCATCTGGGGCGACGACGAGCGCTTCAAGGAGACCTACTGGTCCCGCTTCGCCGAGCAGGGCTGGTACTTCGCCGGTGACGGCGCCCGCTACGGCAGCGACGGCGAGATCTGGGTCCTGGGCCGCATCGACGACGTCATGAACATCTCCGGGCACCGCATCTCCACCGCCGAGGTCGAGTCGGCGCTCGTCGGGCACTCCGGCGTGGCCGAGGCCGCCGTGGTCGGGGCCACCGACGCCACCACCGGCCAGGCCATCTGCGCGTTCGTCATCCTCAAGGCGTCGGCGCACGGCGGGTCCGACACCATCGTCGACGAACTGCGGGCCCAGGTCTCCAAGGAGATCTCCCCCATCGCCAAGCCCCGGGAAATCCACATCGTGCCCGAGCTGCCCAAGACCCGCAGCGGCAAGATCATGCGCCGGCTGCTGCGCGACGTCGCCGAAGGTCGCGACCTCGGTGACACCTCAACCCTGGTCGACCCCAGCGTCTTCGAAGCCATCCGCGCCAGTAGGTAGGCGAACACGCGAAAGCCCCCAAAATCACTCGATTTTGGGGGCTTTTCGCGTGTGGTCAGGCGATCGGGACGTAGCCCGCGCCGGGACGGCTCTTGGCGTTGACGTCGGCGATGACGGCGTTGATCGACACCGTTACCGCCGGGGTGTGCAGCGGCACGTATTTGACCACGCACGTCGGCAGGTCATCGCTGAAGGCACCGTGGATCATGCCGACCAGCTGGTTGTTGACGGTGACGGGTGCGCCCGAGTCGCCCGGCTGGCCGCACACCTGGTCGACGATGGTGCCGGGATCTTGTCCGGGCCCCCACGTCACACCGCAGGTATAGCCCGTGGTGCGGCCCAGCTTGCAGGCCACCTGACCGAACGCGGGATCCGGCCCGATGCCGTCGATCTGGAAACCGTTGACGGTGTTCAGCGGCTGCACCTTGGCGGGGTCGAACTCGATGACGGCGTAGTCCAGCGGCTGGCTGCCGGCGACCATGACGCCGAGGATGCCGCGATTCTCGGCGCCCTCAGCGGCCACCTGATGGCCCGGCCCTCCGCAGTGCGCCGAGGTGAAACCGACGAGCTTGCCGCGGTTGTCATGCCCGATGGTGGTCAGGGTGCAGAAGGTGTCGCCGTCGACGACGATGCCCGAACCGCCACCCAACGGCACCGGCGCGTCCGCGGCGTGTGCGGGCACCCCGACCGACGTGCCGAAAAGGGCTATGGCCGTCGCAAACAGGGGTGCCAAACGCATCGTCAACCTTCTCCAGGTTCGGGGTGACGACGGAGCCGTCGCCAGGCGCGGCCATTCTAGCCCGCGCCTTTCGTCGGCCCGGATCGTTAACCGGCGCCCCACGTGGCAACATATGCCAGGACTACACCGACGCCGGGAGGACGTGTTCGTGAGCAATGGCGACCGCAAGAATGGCGCAGTTCCAGCCACGGTGACCTCGATCCCGCTGGTTGATCCGCATGCACCGAAGGCTGATCCGTCGATCGGCGACCTGGTCAAGGACGCCACCGCGCAGATGTCGACGCTCGTGCGCGCCGAGGTGGCGCTGGCCCGCGCCGAGATCACCGCTGATGTGAAGAAGGGCCTGACCGGCAGCGTGCTGTTCATCGCCGCCCTGGTGGTGCTGTTCTACTCGACGTTCTTTTTCTTCTTCTTCCTCGGTTCGCTGCTGGAGCTGTGGCTGCCGAACTGGGCGTCGTACCTGATCGTTTTCGCCCTGATGGTCCTGACCACCGGCGCGCTGGCATTCCTGGGCTTCCTCAAGGTCCGCAAGATCCGCGGCCCGCGGGACACCATCGCCACGGTCAAGGAGGCCAAGGTGGCGCTGACACCGGGCCACGACAAGCACTCGGGTCACATCGCCGCCGGCACTCGCTCTGCTTCTAGCGACACCTCAGGCTGGTAGTGCCGCCACCCGATCCGTCGGTCGTCCACATCGACGGTCCGTGGCGACATCTCCAGGTGCACGCGAACGGGATTCGCTTCCACGTGGTGGAGGGCGAGACCTCGGAGCCCGACCGTCGGACTGCGGGCGGTTCCTCTAACACTGAGCGCCCGCTGGTGATCCTGCTGCACGGGTTCTCGTCGTTCTGGTACTCGTGGCGGCATCAGCTGCGGGGTCTGCGTGGCGCCCGGGTGGTCGCTGTCGATCTGCGCGGCTACGGCGGCAGCGACAAACCGCCCACCGGCTACGACGGTTGGACGCTGGCCGGGGATACCGCCGGCCTGGTTCGCGCGCTGGGCCATCAGTCGGCCATCTTGGTCGGGCACGCTGACGGCGGCTTGGTTTGTTGGGCCACGGCGACGCTGCACCCCCGCGTGGTGCGGGGCATTGCTCTGGTCAGCTCGCCCCACCCGGTGGCGTTGCGGACCTCGACCCTGACCAATCGGGGCCAGCGCCGGGCGCTGTTGCCGGCGATGTTGCGCAATCAGCTGCCGTGGTGGCCCGAGCACGTCCTGACGCGGCATGACGGTGCCCTTGTCGAGCAGCTGGCGCGCAGCCGTGCCGGCGCCGCCTGGCCCGCGTCGGACGATTTCGCCGAGACAATCCGGCACGCGCGCACCGCAATTCAGATTCCATCGGCGGCACATTCGGCACTGGAGTACCAGCGGTGGGCAGCCCGCAGCCAGACCCGCAGCGAGGGCTGGCGCTTCATGCGCGGGATGAAACAACGCACCACGGTCCCCGTCCTGCATATGCGCGGCATTGCCGACCCATACGTGTTGGACGACCCGGTGCGCCGAACCCAGCGCTACGCCCCGCAGGCTCGCTTCGTATCTGTCACGGGCGCAGGCCATTTCGCGCACGAAGAACAACCGGACACGGTCACCGCGGAGCTGTCGACGTTCGTGGCGCAGCTAGCCCGCTGAGATGCACTTACCGGTCGGCACCGGATCGGTGTTGCCGGCCTTGGCCATCTGCTTGTCCACTTCCTGGGCGGTGAGGACGAAGCCCGTATCGGCGTCGTCGACCGCGGCGCCGAACACCACGCCGAGCACCTGGCCATTGCCGTCGATCAGCGGACCACCCGAATTGCCTTGGCGGACATTACCTCTGATGGTGTAGACCTCGCGAGTGACGGTCGACTGGTGGTAGATGTCCGGGCCGTTGAGTTTGATGACCTCGCGGATGCGGGCCGGCGTCGCGGCGAATTCGCCACCACCCGGGTAGCCCATCACGACGGCACCGGTACCGCTCGCTGCCTCTTGTACATCGAATTTCAGCGGCGTCGCGGGCAGCTCGGGCGCGTCGAGAATCGAGATGTCCTCGTCCGGGTCGTAGGAGACCACTTTGGCGTCGTAGGTCTTGCCGTCGACCTCGACGGTGACGCTGTTGGAGCCGGCCACCACGTGGGCGTTCGACATCACCCGGCCCGGTGCGACCACGAAGCCGGTGCCTTCGAGCACCTTCTGGCAGCTCTGCGCCACGCCGCGGATCTTCACGACGCTGCCCTTGGCCGCGGCCACCGCCGGTTCGGACGCCAAGGCCGGGTCCGGGGCCGAGACGCTGACGATCGGGGTCCGGCCGAAGGGCTGCAGCACCGAGGGCAGCCCCGAGGTGTTCAGCAGCGCCGACAGCCGCGTCGGCACCCGCTTCAACCAGGCCGGCGCAATCTCGTTGACCTGCGCCAGCACTCGTGAACCATTCACTGCCGCAGCAAGATTCGGCTGATCAGAGGAGGTCAGCGGAGTGGCCAGCAGCCAGGCCGCGACCAAGACCGCGACCACCTGCAGTGCCATTCCGACGACCGAGTCAAAGCCCCGCACCACCTCGTTGCGCATGGCACCGCGCACCGCGCGGCCCAGCACCACGCCGGCGATCTCGCCGACCACGACCAGACCCAGGATCAGGAACAGCGCGATGAACAGCTTGCTGCGGGCGCCGTCGACATGCGCCACCACGTGCGGCGCGAGCAGTACCCCGGCCACCGCACCGAGCACTACTCCGACGAAAGACAGCAGGGAACCCAGCGCCCCGGACCGCCAGCCCGAGATGGCGGCGACGAAGGCGACGGACAGAACGGCCAGATCCAGCCATTGTGAAGGTGTCATGGTTGATCCACACGGTAGCTGCTGGAGTCCCCGAGCAGCGCCATTGCCGCATCGAGTTCGTAGTCTTCGTCGGCGTTCCACGGCTTCGCCCACCCTGCGACATCGAGGATCGCCGAAATCACCTGCGCCGTGAATCCCCACACCAGCATCTGGTTGAGCAGGAACGCCGGGCCGGCGAACCGCCGTGTGTTCTCCTTGCGGTACACCATCAACCGGTTCTCCGGATTGACGAAGGCGCGCACCGGAACCCGGGCCACGATCGCCGTCTCCGCCGGATCCACCGCCAGCACCGGGCCCGGATCAGGCGAGTACGCCAGCACCGGAACCACGTGAAAACCCGAGGGCGGGATGAACATTCGGTCCAGCGTCGCCAGCACTTGCAACCGGGAGGAGTCGAGACCGGTTTCCTCGGTCGCCTCACGCAACGCCGTGCCGACGGGACCACCGTCCCCGGGGTCGGCGGCGCCGCCGGGGAACGCGGCCTGCCCGGCATGGTGCCGCAGCGTCGACGCACGGACCGTCACGAGCAGGTCGGCGTCGGGCGGCAATGCGCCGGCCGGCGCGTCGGGTGCACCCGAGAACAACACCAGGACCGCCGCGTCCCGCTTGTTTCCGGTCAACGTCGCGGTGGCGCCGGCGGCGGTGATCGCGGCCAGCACGCTGGCCGGCACTCGCCTGCGGTAAGCCTGCTGCATCTGCGGCGCGTTCTCGACCAGCGACCTCAGCCAGGCCGGGGCAGCCTCCGGGTTTAGCGCGCTCACCCCGACACTCCTAACTGTGGGTTCACCGCCGCGGCGATGTCGTCGACACTGGTGAACGGCCGGGGCAGGACTTGCGCCACGCTACCGTCCGGGCGCAGTACCACCGTCGTGGGCACAACGTTCGGGGCGTGCACTGCCGCGACGACCAGCCGGCGTCCGTCCTGCAGCATCGGCAGTTTCACGCCGAGCTCAGCGAGGCGCAGCAGTCCCGCGGTCTCGTTCTCGTCCTGATGGACGGCCAGCACCGTCACCTTGTCACCCATCCTGCGCTGGTATTCGGCCAGTTTCGGCAGCTCGTCGGCGCACGGCCCGCACCAGTAGGCCCACAGGTTCAACACCACTGCCCGGCCGGCCAGCGCCTTCGCCAAGTCGACTGATGAGCCGTCACCGGCGCAGTCCAGCGAGATGCCCTGCAGCGCCTGCGGTCCGGCCGGCGCCTGGGCAAGCGGCGCGGGACAGGGCGGCAGCGCGGCCTTGGCCCGCGGACCGGCCAGCGCCGCCGGGGTATCGGCGTCCCGATGCGCCCGCGCTGGGCTCTGCTGGCCCCACGGCAACTGGCCACCACCTGGCTGGTCATCACCGAGCTGCCGCCACAACGCCACGCCGAGTACGACGAAGACGGCCAGGACTACGACGGTCCAGCGGGTCGCTCTGCTCACTCGGTGATCCCGGCGAGTGCCAGCAGATGCTCGGTCTCGGGCCCCTTGACCAGCGCCGCAGCGGCCGCGAGATCAGTCGGTCCGGTGCCGTAGGACGGGCAGTCCCGGGCCAGCACGCAGACCCCACACGCCGGCGTACGGGCGTGGCACACCCGCCGACCGTGGAATATCACGCGGTGCGACAGCAGGGTCCACTCCTTGCGCGGGATCAACTCCCCGATCGCGAATTCCACCTTCACCGGGTCCTCCTCGGCGGTCCAGCGCCAGCGGCGCACCAGCCGACCGAAGTGGGTGTCCACAGTGATTCCAGGGACGTCGAAGGCGTTGCCGAGGATGACGTTGGCGGTCTTGCGGCCCACGCCCGGCAGGGTGACCAACTCGTCCAGGGTGTCCGGCACCTCGCCGTCGAAGCGGGCCACCAGTTCCTGCCCCAGCCCGATGATCGACGTGGCCTTGTTCCGGTAGAAGCCGGTGGGCCGGATCAACTCTTCTAACTCGGTCCGGTGGGCCTGCGCGTAGTCCAGCGCGGTCGGATATTTGGCGAACAATGCCGGCGTCGTCAGGTTGACTCTCTTATCCGTGCACTGCGCGGACAGGATTGTGGCCACCGCCAATTCCAGCGGATTGGTGAAATCGAGCTCGCAGTAGACATGCGGAAAGGCTTGTGCCAGTTCACGATTCATTCGTCGGGCGCGACGCACCAGACCCAGGTGGGTTTCGTTGTCGTACTTGGTGGTGGATCGTCGCGCAGGCACGCCGGTAAGCGTACTGAGAGAAACGCCTAAGGATACTTTGACCGGTGACGTTTCGTGATCACCCTGAGACATTCGGCGTGTTTACTTCTGCGTGTGTCGTGGTTGCTCGTAGTGTGCATTCCGGGGTTGCTGATGCTCGCAACCTTCGGGTTGAGCCGCCTCGAAGCCATGCTGGATACGTCCAAGGAAACGTATACGGCGGCGGACGTCAAGGCGTTTCTGGACAAGGTCAAGGCTGCATGGTCGCAGCCGGCCGAGTCGACGAGTAGCACCTTGCCGCACCGATCGGCGCCCCGATTCGAGGAACCCCGCGCTCTCGCGGCCCCATCGCCGATGCGCGACAACCCGCTCGGAGCCTTCGGTGAACCCGAATTACCCAACCTCGCGCATCCCCGTTATGGGGGCAATCCGCAATTTCGCGAGACTCGCCATGCAAATCGTGTGTAGCGTGGCCTGTTGCGAAACGGCTTACCACTAGACTGACTTTGTTAACCAGTTCACTGGTTAGCCTGCGCGCGTTTTTTATCACTCACCAGCCTTAGGGAGCAACGTGGACGAGATCCTGGCGAGGGCCGGAATCTTCCAGGGTGTCGAGCCCACCGCGGTATCCGCACTGACCAAACAGCTGCAACCGGTCGACTTTCCGCGTGGACACACCGTGTTCGCCGAAGGCGAGCCCGGCGACCGGCTCTACATCATCATTTCCGGCAAGGTGAAGATCGGCCGCCGGTCACCGGACGGCCGGGAAAACCTGCTGACCATCATGGGTCCGTCGGACATGTTCGGTGAGCTGTCGATCTTCGATCCGGGTCCCCGGACCTCGAGCGCCATCACCATCACCGAGGTGCGTGCCGTCTCGATGGACCGTGAGGCACTGCGGGCGTGGATCGCGGACCGGCCGGAGATCGCGGAGCAGCTGCTGCGCGTGCTCGCCCGCCGGTTGCGCCGCACCAACAACAACCTCGCCGACCTGATCTTCACCGACGTGCCCGGACGCGTGGCCAAGCAGCTGCTGCAGCTGGCCCAGCGGTTCGGCACGCAGGAGGGCGGCGCGCTGCGCGTCACCCACGATCTGACTCAGGAAGAGATCGCCCAGCTGGTCGGCGCCTCCCGCGAGACCGTGAACAAGGCGCTCGCCGACTTCGCGCACCGTGGCTGGATCCGACTCGAGGGCAAGAGCGTGCTGATCTCCGATTCGGAGCGTCTGGCGCGCCGAGCGAGGTAGTCCTTCCGCCGAAACTGCATTCCAGCAGGCGAGTTCTCGAACTTCCGCTGCTGGAATGCAGTTTCGCCGTTTCTGGGCCTAGATAGCCCGCAAGTACTCCAACTGGGCCTGCACCGACTTCTCGGCCGCGTCCCACAGCTTCTGGTCGACGTCGGTGTAGACGTGTTCCACCACCTGCCGCGCTGAGGCGTCGTCGCCAAGCTCGCGCAACGCACCCCGCACCTGACCCAGCCGTTCCTCGCGGTGAGCCAGGTACATGGCCGTCACCGCAGACAGGTCGGCCAAGTCGGGCCCATGACCGGGCAGCACCGTGCGGTTGCCCAAACCTTGCAGCCGGCGCAGCGACTCCAGGTAGTCCCGCAAGCTGCCGTCCTCGTTGTCGATGACGGTGGTGCCGCGCCCCAGGACGGTGTCGGCGGTCAGGACCGCATCGTCGACGACGAACGACAGGGAGTCAGCGGTGTGCCCGGGCGTCGCCATGACCTTGATCCGTAGGCCCGCCGCGTCGATCACCTCGCCGTCGGTGAGCGGCCCGCCCAGGCCCCGCAGAAACCCGCTGCCGACCGACCGCACCACAGCCCCCGTCAGGCCGACGAGCTTGTCGATACCGCCGGTGTGATCGTCGTGCTTGTGGCTGATCAACACCAACGGAATCTTGCCGAGGGCAGCGATGCGCTCCAAGTGCGCATCGTCGTCAGGTCCTGGGTCGACGATCACCATCTCGTCGCTGCCCCGCCCCCGCAACACCCACGTGTTGGTGCCGTCCAGCGTCATGATGCCGGGGTTGTCGCACAGCAGCACCGAAGCCGATGCCGTCACCGGCCTCAGCACGCCATACGCGGGGTGGGTCACACCACCTCGACTATCAGCTCCACCTCAACCGGAGCGTTCAACGGCAGTTCGGACACCCCGACCGCCGACCGGGCGTGCGCGCCGGCGGCGCCGAACACCTCACCCAGCAGCTCGGACGCGCCATTGATCACCGCGGGCTGGCCGCTGAAGCCGGGCGCCGACGCGACGAAGCCGACGACCTTGACCACCCGCACCACCGAGTCGATGCCGACCAGCGCGTGCACGGCGGCCAACGCATTGAGCGCGCACACCCGGGCCATGGCCTTGCCGTCTTCGGCAGTCACCTCAGCGCCGACCTTGCCTTCACCCAGCAGCTTGCCGCCCTGCATGGGCAGCTGACCGGAGGTGTAGACGAGGTTTCCCGTCCGGACCGCGGGGACGTAGGCCGCAAGGGGCGCAACAACTTCCGGCAGTTCGATGCCCAGCTCCGCCAACCGATCGGTGACGCTCACTTCGGCCGCTTCAGGTAGGCGACGTGCTGCTCACCGCTCGGGTTGGCCAACACCGAAACCAGCTCCCAGCCGTCCTGGCCCCACTGGTCCAGGATCTGTTTGGTGGCATGGATCAGCAACGGGACGGTGGCGTACTCCCACCGGGTCGGTTCGCTCATGCCGCCGAGCTTATCGGCCGTGGGGTACCGCATGGTTAACATGCTGGAGTGACATCCGAATCCACGGGCCAAATCCATAACGGCTGGCCCGCGCGCCTGGACCAGGCGCGCCTCCATTTCGTCACCGGTAAGGGCGGCACTGGCAAAACCACGGTCGCCGCGGCGCTGGCGCTGGCGCTGGCCGCCCGCGGTCGCAGCGTTTTGCTGGTCGAGGTCGAGGGACGCCAGGGCATCGCCCAGCTTTTCGACGTGCCACCACTGCCGTATGGGGAGCAGAAGATCGCCACCGCCGAGGGCGGCGGGCTGGTCAACGCGCTGGCCGTCGACACCGAGGCCGCGTTCCTGGAATACCTGGACATGTTCTACAACCTCGGTATTGCGGGGCGCGCCATGAAGCGCATCGGCGCCGTCGAGTTCGCCACCACCATCGCCCCCGGCCTGCGTGACGTGCTGCTGACCGGCAAGATCAAAGAGGTCGTGGTCCGTAACGGCAAGACCGCCAAAGAACTCAAGGGCCAGCGCCCCTACGACGCCGTCGTCGTGGACGCCCCGCCGACGGGCCGCATCTCCCGCTTCCTCGATGTCACCAAGGCCGTCTCGGATCTGGCCAAGGGCGGCCCGGTGCACTCCCAGGCCGACGGTGTCGTGAAGCTGCTGCACTCGGAACTCACGGCCATCCACCTGGTCACCCTGCTGGAGGCGCTGCCCGTGCAGGAAACCCTCGAGGCCATCGAAGAACTGCGCGAGCTCGAGTTGCCCATCGGCAGCGTGATCGTCAACCGCAACATCCCGGCGTACCTGTCGCCGGAGGATCTGGCGAAGGCTGCCGAGGGCGTCGTCGACGCCGACGCGGTGCGCACCGGACTGTCGGAGACGGGAATCACCTTGTCCGACACTGACTTTGCCGGACTGCTCACCGAAACCATTCAGCATGCGACGCGCATGATGGCGCGCGCCGAGAGCGCCGAGGCGCTCGACGCCCTCGAAGTGCCGCGCCTGGAACTGCCTGCCCTGCCGGACGGGGTCGACCTGGGCAGTCTGTACGAACTCGCCGAAGCGCTTGAGCAGCAAGGGGTTGGGACGAAATGAGCGGTAAGCCCGGCCAGAAGCTATTGGCGCTGGACATGCACGCGATCCTGTCGGACACCGCGAACCGCGTCGTGGTCTGCTGCGGCGCCGGCGGCGTCGGCAAGACCACCACGGCCGCCGCAATGGCGTTGCGGGCCGCCGAATACGGCCGCACCGTCGTGGTGCTGACCATCGACCCGGCCAAGCGCCTGGCGCAGGCCCTCGGCATCAAGGATCTCGGCAACACCCCGCAGCGGGTGCCGTTGGCTCCTGAGGTGCCGGGCGAGCTCTACGCGATGATGCTGGACATGCGTCGCACCTTCGACGAGATGGTCCTGCAGTACTCGGGCGAGGATCGGGCCGACGCGATTTTGGAGAACCAGTTCTACCAAACCGTCGCAACGTCGCTCTCGGGCACGCAGGAGTACATGGCGATGGAGAAGCTCGGCCAGCTGCTGGCCGAGGACAAGTGGGATTTGGTCGTCGTCGACACCCCGCCGTCGCGCAATGCGCTGGACTTCCTGGACGCCCCCAAGCGCCTGGGCAACTTCATGGACAGCCGGTTGTGGCGCCTGCTGCTGGGCCCGGGCCGCGGCATCGGCCGCCTCGTCACCGGGGCCATGGGCCTGGCGATGAAGGCGCTGTCCACCGTCCTGGGCTCTCAAATGCTTTCGGACGCAGCCGGTTTCGTGCAGTCACTGGATGCCACGTTCGGCGGGTTCCGGGAGAAGGCCGACCGTACCTATGAGCTGCTGAAGCGGCCGGGCACCCGGTTCGTCGTGGTGTCGGCGGCTGAGCCCGATGCGCTGCGTGAGGCGTCGTTCTTCGTCGACCGGTTGTCGCAGGAGCAGATGCCGCTGGCCGGCCTGATTCTCAACCGCACCCACCCGATGCTGTGCGAGCTGACCGCGGACGCGGCCGACGAGGCCGCCGCGAAGTTGGAGACGTCCGGCCAGGATGGCGATGCGCTGACGGCGGCGACGCTGCGGATTCACGCCAACCGCAGCGTCATCTCCAAGCGCGAAGTGCGGTTGTTGTCGCGGTTCACCGGGGCCAACCCGCACGTGGCGTTGGTGGGTGTGCCGTCACTGCCGTTCGAGGTGTCTGATCTGGAGGCGCTGCGCGCGATCGCCGATCAGATCACGGGCGACGTCGCGAAGGCCGGCTAACCCCGGAGTTTCATATAGTTGTGCCCGGGATTTCCGTAGAAATCCCGGGCACAACTATTTAGGTATCTGTTCAGACCGCGCTGCGGTGTTTGCGCTGGGTGGCGAAGAACTCCGCCCAGGACACCACCTCGGGGTGCTGCTTGAGTAGGGCACGGCGCTGCCGCTCGGTCATGCCGCCCCAGACGCCGAATTCGACGCGGTTATCGAGGGCATCGGCGCCGCATTCGACGATCACCGGGCAATGTCGGCAGATGACGGCCGCTTTGCGCTGCGCTGCGCCGCGGACGAACAGCTCGTCCGGGTCAGCCTGGCGGCAACGGGCCTGAGAGACCCAGGCGATTCGGGCTTCGGCTTCGGGCTGGATACCACCCGGAATCGCACCGTTTCCGGCCTGAGGAGCGATTGTTGCGCGAACTACTGGTTGTGTACCCGCCACCAGCGATCCCTTCGTCACACCGTCTCCCGACGGCCGTGTCCTCCCTCGTAGATCACTCGTGCGATCTACGCCACATTGCGGCTAGTAGTGTTACCTAGATCGCATTGTGTGTTCAAGTTAGGTGGTCAGTGGCCTGTTGCGCAATGGTTCAGCAGCCGCTTTTTTGGGACGTGTGTCCAAACGTTAATTTTTGCCCGTGTCGCAGCCCACTAGATCCCCCCAGGCCGTGGTAATCCACGGGCGCGCGGCTGCTGACGGCCACGGTCGCTAGGCTGTACCCCATGTCCGAGCGACCGCAGAATCGTCCGCCGACCGCGGTCACCATCATCAAGATGACGTGGTGCTGCCTGCTCGCCAGCGTGGTCCTCGCAGCCATGATGTTCCCGCTCATCGGGGGTGTCGGTCTGATGTCCAACCGGGCATCCGACGTCGTGGCCAACGGTTCGGCCCAGCTCGTCGAAGGTGACGCACCGGCGGTGTCCACCATGGTGGACACCAAGGGCAACACCATCGCCTGGCTGTATTCACAGCGCCGATTCGAAGTACCGAGCGATCAAATCGCCAACACCATGAAGCTGGCCATCGTCTCGATCGAGGACAAACGGTTTGCCGAGCACAACGGCGTGGACTGGAAAGGCACCCTGACGGGCCTGTCCGGCTACATGTCCGGCGCCTCCGATACGCGCGGTGGATCCACCATCGAGCAGCAGTATGTGAAGAACTACCAGCTGCTGGTGGTCTCCCAGACCGACGCCGAACGCCGCGCCGCCATCGAGACCACTCCGGCTCGTAAGCTGCGCGAGATCCGGATGGCGCTGACCCTGGACAAGACGTTCACCAAATCCGAGATCCTGACGCGCTATCTGAATCTGGTGTCGTTCGGCAATGGCGCCTTCGGCATTCAGGACGCCGCCCAGACGTACTTCGGTGTCAATGCCTCTCAGCTGAATTGGCAGCAGGCCGCGCTGCTGGCCGGCATGGTGCAGTCCACCAGCGGGCTGGACCCCTACGTCAATCCGCAAGGCGCGTTGGCACGCCGGAACTTGGTGCTGGACACCATGATTCAGAACGTTCCGCAGGAAGCCGACGCATTGCGGGCAGCCAAGGCGGAACCGCTGGGCATCCTGCCGCAGCCCAACCAGTTGCCCCGTGGCTGCATCGCAGCCAACGATCGGGCGTTCTTCTGCGACTACGTGCTCGACTATCTCTCCAAGGCGGGCATCAGCAAAGATCAGGTAGCCAAGGGCGGTTACCTGATCCGCACCACGCTGGACCCGGATATACAGAACTCGGTGAAGACGTCCATCGACGGCATCGCCTCCCCCACCATTGACGGCATCGCCAGCGTCATGAGCGTCATCAAACCCGGCAAGGACAGCCACCAGGTCGTGGCCATGGCCAGCAACCGGACCTACGGCCTGAACACCGCAGCCGGGGAAACCATGCAGCCCCAACCGGATTCGTTGGTCGGTGACGGCGCGGGGTCCATCTTCAAGCTGTTCACCACGGCCGCGGCCATGGATATGGGCATGGGCATCAACGCCCAACTGGACGTGCCGGGCCGGTTCGAGGCCAAGGGCCTGGGCAGCGGTGGCGCCAAGGGCTGCCCTAAGGACAAGTGGTGCGTCGAGAACGACGGCCGCTACCGCGGCTCCATGAACGTCACCGAGGCGCTGGCAACCTCGCCGAACACCGCGTTCGCCAAGCTCATCTCGCAGGTGGGCGTACCGCGCGCCGTCGACATGGCCATCAAGCTGGGGCTGCGCTCCTACGGCGACCCCGGCACCGCTCGTGCCTACGACCCGAACAGCAATGAGAGCCTCGCCGACTTCATCAAGCGGCAGAACATCGGCTCGTTCACCCTCGGCCCGTTTGAGGTCAATGCCCTGGAGCTGTCGAACGTCGCGGCGACCCTGGCGTCGGGCGGCACCTGGTGCCCGCCCAACCCGGTGGACAAGGTCCTCGACCGGCACGGCAACGAGGTTTCGGTGACCACCCAGACATGCGAGCAGGCGGTCCCGGAGGGTCTGGCCAACACGCTGGCAAACGCCATGAGCAAAGACGCCCTCAGCGGCACCGGCGCCGGCGCCGCACAGTCGGTGGGCTGGACCTTCCCGGTGTCCGGCAAGACCGGCACCACAGAGGCACACCGGTCGTCGGCGTTCCTCGGCTTCTCCAGCGCCTACGCCGCGGCCAACTACATCTACGACGACTCGACCACGCCGTCCGATCTGTGCTCGTTCCCGCTGCGCCAGTGCGGCAAGGGTGATCTCTACGGCGGCCACGAGCCGGCCCGGACGTGGTTCACCGCGATGAAGCAGTTCACCCCTCCGGGCGTCGTGATGCCGCCGACCGATCCGCGCTACGTGGACGGTGGGCCGGGCTCGAAGGTGCCGAGCGTCGCGGGCATGGACGTCGACATGGCCCAGACCCGAGTCAAGGAGGCCGGCTTCCAGCTGTCTCCGCAGCCGTCGTGGGTCAATAGCGCCGCGCCGTCGGGCCAAGTGATCGGCACCTCGCCGTCGGGACAGACCATCCCGGGCTCGATCATCACGGTTCTGGTGAGCAACGGCATCGCGCCGCCTCCGCCGCCACCACCACCGCCAGTCGGAATTCCGGGCCTGGACGGGCTGCCACCGATAGCGGTGGGTTCGACGGTCGTGGAGATTCCGGGACTGCCGCCCATCACTGTGCCGGTGCTGGGCCCGCCGCCCCCATAAGCCCGACTGAAATCCTCAGAACGGCATAAGCCAACCCTGTGGGCTTTCTAACGATGACCAGCGACAACGCGTCTTTTTCGATGGCAACCAAGTAGGCTGCCTGCATGTCTGCCATCGTCCGCAATGCCGCCGTCACCGTTGCCGGTTCACTCGCTGCAGGGCTCGCCTACGCGTCCTTGATCGAGCGGAATGCGTTCGTGGTCCGTGAGGTGACCATGCCGGTGCTGACCCCCGGTTCGTCGCCGCTGCGGGTGTTGCACCTGAGCGATCTGCACATGATGCCGGCGCAGCGGCGCAAGCAGGCCTGGCTGCGCGAGTTGGCCGACTGGGAGCCCGATCTGGTGGTCAACACCGGCGACAATCTGTCGCACCCGAAGTCGGTGCCGGCTGTCGTGCAGGCCATGGGCGATCTGCTGGCGGTGCCCGGCATCTTCGTCTTCGGCAGCAACGACTACTTCGCCCCCAAGCCGAAGAACCCGGCCAACTACCTCTTCAAGACGCACAAGCGCATCACCGGGGCGCCGCTGCCCTGGCAGGACCTGCGGGCGGCGTTCACCGAGCGCGGCTGGCTGGACATGACCCACACTCGGCGCGAGATCGAGATCAACGGTCAGCTCATCGCCGTGGCCGGGGTCGACGACCCGCACCTGAACCGCGACCGCTACGACACCATCGCCGGCCGCCCCAACCCCGCAGCCAACCTGTCGCTGGGCGTCACTCACGCGCCGTACACGCGGGTGTTGGACCGCTTCGCCGACGACGGCTACCAGCTGGTGCTGGCCGGACACACGCACGGTGGGCAGCTGTGTGTGCCGTTCTACGGCGCGCTGGTGACCAACTGCGACATCGACACCTCTCGAGTCAAAGGCCCGTCGCGCTGGGGCTCGCAGACGCAGCTGCACGTGTCCGCCGGGTTGGGCACGTCGCCGTACACGCCGGTGCGCTTCTGCTGCCGGCCCGAGGTGACGCTGCTGACCCTGGTGGCGGCGCCGACCGGCGGCGGGCATGCCGGAATCAGTGCCGACATGACCCTGCCGGCCGTCTCCGCTCGGTGACCCTCGGGGTGTCGATACACAGCGGCGACCGGCTCTGGGTAGACAACGCTGTCCGGCTCATCGAGGCCGACGCCCGGCGCAGTGCCGACACCCACCTGCTGCGCTACCCGCTGCCGTCCGCGTGGAGCGCCGGCGTCGACGTGCAGCTGTATCTCAAAGACGAGAGCACGCACATCACCGGCAGCCTCAAGCACCGGCTGGCCCGGTCGCTGTTTCTGTACGGCTTGTGCAATGGCTGGATCGGCCCGCACACCACCGTCATCGAGGCCTCGTCCGGTTCGACTGCCGTGTCCGAGGCGTATTTCGCGGCGCTGCTGGGTCTGCCGTTCATCGCGGTGATGACGGGATCGACGAGCCCGTCCAAGGTCGCACTGATCGAATCACAAGGTGGCCGTTGCCATTTCGTCGAGCAGTCGTCCGAGGTGTACGCCGAGGCCGAGCGGCTGGCGCAGGAGACCGGCGGCCACTACCTGGATCAGTTCACCAATGCCGAGCGGGCCACGGACTGGCGCGGCAACAACAACATCGCCGAGTCCATCTTTTCGCAATTGCGCGACGAGGCGCACCCCATCCCGGAGTGGATCGTCGTCGGCGCGGGCACGGGTGGCACCAGTGCCACCATCGGGCGCTTCCTCCGCTACCGGCGGCACGCCACCCGACTCTGCGTCGTGGATCCGGAGAATTCCGCGTTCTACCCGTCCTGGGTCCAGGGGGACCGGGAGGTGTACACCGGGGCGTCGTCGCGCATCGAGGGCATCGGCCGGCCGCGCGTGGAGCCGTCATTCCTGCCCGGTGTCGTGGACGCCATGGTGTCGGTGCCAGACGCGGCTTCAGTGGCCGCAGCGCGGCACGTGAGCAAGGTTCTGGGCCGTCGGGTGGGTCCGTCGACCGGAACGAACATCTGGGGCGCATTCGGGCTGCTGGCCGAAATGGTGGCGCAGGGACGGAGCGGGTCGGTGGTGACGCTCCTGGCGGACAGTGGCGACCGCTACGCCGACACCTACTTCGACGACGCGTGGGTCAGCAGCAGAGGGCTGGACTCCCCCGACGCCGTGGCCGCGCTGGCCGAGTTCGAGCGCTCCGGGCGCTGGGACTGACCAAAATGCATGGCCGCGCGGTAGTCCGAAGTAACGAACAGCCACAGGGCTGCGAGACCGAAGAATCCGCAGTAGAGCAGGGCTCCCAATCCGGTCATGATCGTTCCTCGCTTTGTCACGTTCAGCTGTCGTTCATCAGAGTTACTTGATTAAACCCACGATGCGCCAAATTCCATCCCGTCAGCGGGCGTGATCTTCACCGCTCACCGCCTGTACCAGCGGCTACCTCACCTGGCCGAGGCCGTTTGGCTTCTGAGGGCCTCGGTGCGATACGCTGTCGAAGCTTCACACGGGGTGTGGCGCAGCTTGGTAGCGCGCTTCGTTCGGGACGAAGAGGTCGTGGGTTCGAATCCCGCCACCCCGACAAGTGAGCAAGGCCCTGACCAGGGAAAACTGGTCAGGGCCTTCTTCGTTTCCGGAGGCTTGCGCGCTAGGCGCGCGTACGCAGCGGCCACCCTTCCGGGTCGCTACCCGACTCGGAAACTGACGCGCGGCGGGCCTTACCGCCGAAGGCCCGGTCCGCTTATGCGCAGATGCTGACGTACGGAACGGTCAGACACGGCGGAGGCCAACCCCAACCGGGGCCACCCCAGCCCTGATCGTCGCCGCCGCCCCAGCCACCGTGGCCCCAACCACCGTGGCCCCAGCCGTGGTGGTCGTCCCAGTCGCCGCCACCGCCCCAACCATGGTCCATCGGGACCATGCCAGGGTCGGTAGCCGGCGAGGCGCTGGCACTTCCCGATCCAATGCCCAAAACCGCAGCTACAACGCATGCGGCCAGTGCTGTTGTCGATGCAATCTTCCTGTACGTGGCCATGGCCCGCCTCCGGAAACAACCCCAACCTAATTAGTAATAGATACCGTCAAGTGTAGTTATTTGACGCTGCGGATGGCACTGCCTGAGGGCCCGGATTGACCGGTTGAACCCGGTCCTCGCAGTGATTCCGACGCGATCATCACCTCGACCGAGAGCCGCAGCGGCCGGAAGGCTGTCCGATCCCACCGACCGGTGATTTGGGACATAGATGTCCCATTTTAAGTCAATTTGCGCTAGCTTTGACGCATGGCTGAACTGAAATCGCTCGACACTGGTGTGCGTTCGCGCACCCGCAAAGCGATCCTCGAGGCGGCCATCGGAGTCTTGGCGACCAGCCCGGCCGCGTCGTTGAGCGATATCGCCACCGCCGCCGGCGTCGGACGCAGCACGCTGCACCGCTACTTCCCTGAGCGCGCTGCGCTGATGCGCGCCGTCGCCCTCCACGTCCACGACATGTGTAACGCCGCCATCGACCGGGCCGAACCCGCGTGCGGCGCGCCACTGGCAGCACTTCGCCGGGTGGTCGAGGCCCAATTGGATCTCGGGCCCATCGTGCCGTTCATCTACAACGAGCCGACCATCATGGCCGACCCCGAACTGTCCGCGTTCCTCGATACCGGAGATGAGGCGATAACCGAGCTGCTGGAACGGGCTTCAACACAGCCGCAGACCAGCCCACCGGGCTGGCCGCGCCTGGCGTTCTGGGCCCTCCTCGACGCGGGATACGCGGCGCTGCGCCGTAATACCGCGCCGAGAGTCGAGATCATCGACGCCATCATGGCCAGTCTGACTTCCGGCACCATTGCCCCGGACCCATCCTGAGCAATCCCGAATTTTGTTTCAAAACAACAGATTTCATGCTGACGACGGCTTTGACGGCCGCCGCATGAACAACTAAGGAGTTCTCATGTCCACCAGTCTCGTCACGGGCGCCGTGACGAACCGGACCCCACAACGCTCGTGGTGGGCGCTGGCAGTCCTCATGCTGCCCGTGCTGCTCATCTCCATCGACAACACGGTGCTGGCGTTTGCGTTGCCCAGCATCGCCGAAGATTTCCGCCCGTCGGCCGCGACCCAGCTGTGGCTCGTCGACATCTATTCACTGGTGCTGGCAACGCTTTTGGTGACCATGGGCAGCCTCGGTGACCGCTTCGGCCGTCGTCGTCTGCTGCTGATCGGCGCGGTCGGCTTCGCCGTCGTCTCCGCGGCGGCGGCCTTCGCGCCCAGCGCCGGGTACCTGGTGGCCGCGCGCGCCGCGATCGGTGTGTTCGGCGCCATGCTGATGCCATCCACCCTGTCGCTGATCCGCAACATCTTCACCGAAGCCACTGCGCGCCGGCTGGCCATCGCCATCTGGGCGTCCTGCTTCGCGGCAGGCTCGGCACTGGGCCCCATCGTCGGCGGTCTGTTGCTGCAGCATTTCCACTGGGGCTCAGTGTTTTTGATCGCTGTGCCGATCCTGCTGCCGCTACTCGTGCTGGCGCCGAAGTTGGTGCCCGAATCACGGGATCCGAATCCGGGCCCCGTCGACGCGATCAGCGTTCTGCTGTCGCTGGTGACGATGCTGCCGATTGTGTGGGCGGTCAAAACCGCAGCGCACGACGGCCTGTCGGCGGTGACGCTGGTTGCCGTCGCACTCGGGGTCGCCGCGGGCATCTGGTTTGTGCGGCGGCAAAACCGCAGTGCCACACCGATACTCGACATGAGATTGTTCGGCCACGGACCGTTCACCGCGTCCATCCTGGCCAACTTCCTGTCCATGGTGGGGCTGATCGGGTTCCTGTTCTTCATCTCGCAGCACCTACAGCTGGCGCTCGGTCTGGATCCGCTGACCGCCGCGCTGGTCATGCTGCCGGGCGCGGCGGCCTCGACGGTTGCCGGTATCGGCGTGGTGCGGCTGACCAGGCGGTTCTCGCCGCAGGCGTTGATCGTGGCCGGTTTGATCCTGGTCGCGGCCGGCTTCCTGCTGATCCTGCTGTTCCGGCACGACCTGACCATCGTCGCGGTCATCGCGTCGTTCACGGTGCTCGAGCTGGGTATCGGGGTGTCGCAGACGATTTCGAATGACACCATCGTCTCGTCAGTCCCGCCAGAGAAGGCCGGCGCGGCGTCGGCGGTGTCGGAGACCGCATACGAGCTGGGCGCGGTGATCGGCACCGCCGCGCTGGGCACCATGTTCACAGCTTTCTACCGAACGAACATCGAACTGCCCGCGGCACTTTCGCCGGCGCAGTCGGCCGACGCCGGAGAGAGCATCGGCGGCGCCATCTCAGTGGCCCGGACGCTCCCGACCGAACTCGGCGACCGGCTGGTCGAGTCAGCACGTGCCGCGTTCGATTCCGGGATCGCAGCCACCGCGTCGACGGCAGCCGCGCTGACCCTGATTGCGACGGTGATCGTGGCTGCCGCATTCCGGGGCCGCGACCGACGCTGAAAAGCATTGTGGCCCCATCGCTTTCCAGCGGTGGGGCCACAATTTCAGTGATTGGCTACTTGCTGTCGCCGGACTTTCCGGACTTGCCCGTGGTGGCACCCTTGACGGCGTCGGAGATCGCCTTCGACACCTTGGCCGCGGGGTTCTGCGCCTTCTTGGTCTTCGGCGCGCTGTCCTTGGACGTCGTCGCCTTGTCGGTGCCGCTATCAGCACCCTTGGCCGTACCCGTCGCGCCGGCACCCTTGGCCGTACCCGTCGCATCAGCACCCTTGGCGTCAGCACCCTTGGTGTCAGCGCCCTTGGTGTCAGTGCCCTTGGCCGTACCCGCCGTGTCGGCACCCTTGGCCGTACCCGTCGCGTCGGCACCCTTGGCCGTACCCGTCGCGTCGGCACCCTTGGCCGTACCCGTCGCGTCGGCACCCTTGGCGTCAGTGCCCGTCTTGGTCGCACCCTTCGAGGTACTGGTCGAGTCGGTCGAAGACGTCGAGGACGACGTCCCCTCCGCCGAGGTCGACGAGCCAGTTGCTGCCGTGGCCTTGACCTCGGCGCCCTTCTTCGCGGCAAGCGGCTTGGGATCAGCAGCCGCGGTCGTCGACGACGATTCCGTGGTCGACGACTCCGTCGTGGCCGCGGTCTTCGCCTTCTCCGGCGCCGCTGCCAGCTCCTTCACTGCTGCCGTCGCCGCGACCGCAGCAGCCGGGACGGTGACTCCACCGGGAGCGTTCGGATTCACATTCAGCGCAGAAATGATCCGATTCACGATGTACGGAATGGTCCCGGTTTCCAGATTCGTGACATTGGCTTGCACGTTCTTCACCAGGTCCACCACGTTGTTGAGCAAGCCGTTATAGATGGCGCCCGGATTGAGCGTGAGCACCGACTTCACAATGCCCGTCACGCTATTGACGACCTGCTGAACCAACGGAGTAGTTCCGGTGCACGCTCCGCACCCGATGCCAACGGTGGAGATCGCCAAACCGGCGACCAGTGCGGTTACCGAATCCAGCACTGCCGGGACCAATGCCTCGCCCACCGCCAACGGTTGCTGCAGGATGTTCTGCAGCGGGCCGTTGAGTCCGGTGATCAATTGCAGTCCGCCGGGAAGAAGACCACCCACAAGTGCGTCAATGGCGCCGTTCACGTTGAGGGTGCCCAGGTTGCCCAACACGTTGGTGAGCGTGCCCGGCAGCGAACCCCCCAGGGTGAACGTGGCGCCGGTGATGTTGCCGATCAATTGCATGCCCTGCTGCACACCGTAGTTCGCATCGAGCACCACCTGGCGAACCAGCGGGTTCACGGTGGTTTCCACCATGTAGCTGGTCTGCCCGACCACCTGTGCGACGGAGTTGTAGATGTTCCCCAATGCGACGATCGGGTTGACCAGTGCCGTCAGCTGCATATCGGGAACATGCACCGAAGAGACGGCCGGCAAGTTCATTTGGGTGTGCGGCGTCACCGCCGTTACCGGCGCCACCGCAATCACGCTCGCCCCGGCGAGGGCAACGCCCGCAGTGATATACGGCTTCATTGTGAGCTGCATTTCGATCCTCCCAGTTATCACGAAACCCGTGTGGCGAGGAAACTTACCCCTTGTAAATCAGCACTTTTGACGAACCCGAGCATTTCGCAGCTAACCAAAATTGCGTGATTACGAAATTGTCAATTGCGTTAGATTGCTATTTCTGCGACCCAATTCAGCAACCCACAGAGTCAGCAAATGCGCCACAGCACCGAGGCGGGAGCAGGGTCATCCACGTCACAGCGGCACAGGGCGACGGGCCGCCCCCAAGATCCGTCGATAATTTGCCATCCCAGCAAATTCACAGCGCCCGCATTTGCGCGTGCGTCAGCAATTGCCGTCGCTGGCCGTTTCGGGGCATGGGTCGATTGGACTCAGTCCACATACTGAGACGGTGCGTCGGGTCAGGCAGCGCCGCTTTCGGCGGGCGCGGCACTTTGCCGCCGCTTTGCCACAGCACCCGCTGCAGAGGTCCCCACGACGGTCAGCAGCGCACCCAGAATCAAGGCCGACGGCTCCCCCGGCCCCAGCAGATGCTGCTGCGTTCCCAACGTGGCAGCAGCCACCGGGACCCCCAGCTGCGCCGAGGCCAGCACCCCCAGCGGCAGAGGTTGCCCGAACAGCCGACCACTCAGGTGCGCGAGTACCGCACCCACACCCAGCGCCACGCCCAGTCCGATGAGGCCTGGGCGCTCCCCCAATTCCCGCACCTGCAACGACGCGCCCAGCCAGACGAAAAACAGCGGGGCAAAGAATCCCTCGGTGATGCCGAACAATTGGCGCGCCAGCCGGCGCGGCTCGCCGATGGCCGAAAGGCACAACCCCAGGGCAAAACCTGCCAGCATGATCGACACGTGGGTCGACTTCGCGAGGGCCGCCAGCCCGAACAACACAATGAGGCTGATCCGCAGCTCCAGCGCCAGGTGCCGGCTGTGCGAGTAGTCGTGCATCCGTTTCATCCACCCGTGCTTGTCCGCGTACCGCAGGAAGACGAACAGCAGGGCCGCACACGCCGCGATCGCCAGAGCACCCAGGGCGGCGCGCGGCGCACCCGCCGGGTTGATGACCAACGGCAACAACACAATTGATGAGGCATCCGCGATAGCGATCTGGGCGGTGACCGACAGCACCGGCGGGCCCGTCAGCCCCAACGACTGGATCACCGGCAGCGCCAGCGCAGCCGACGACGAGGCCATCAGCACCGCGAACAGCGGAGCGTGACCAGTGTGGAACACATGCGCGATGACGACGCCGAGCACCGCCGCGAACGCACCCACCATGATCACGCGCAGCAGGGCCTTCGGCAGGTCGCCTCGCAACGACTGATCCCGCACCGGTACATGCGTGCCGACGAGGAACATCACCAGCGCAAAGCCGATGTCACCCAACAGCGCAAAGGTCGGGTTACCGGCGTCGACGATGCCGAAACCGGTCCGCCCCACCACGATTCCGGCCACCAGTTCGCCGACGATCACCGGCACCCCGAGCCGCGGCACCGCCGCGAACAAGGGGCCCGCCAGCCCGACAATGGCCAGTATTGCCAGGGCGTGGAATCCGAAATCGCCCACGGGTCAGCCCGTCAGCGCAGCAGTCAGGACTGCCACGACACGAGCCGGCACGGAATGTCGGTGTTCTCGTCGGTCAGGTAGCTCGCACACACGCGGTGATAGCCGTCGGCGATCTGCAGTGGCGAGTCTCGGTGAACATCGCCGCGTACCAACAGGATTGGCGAGAGCTTCTTGCCCTCGCTGATCTTGCTCAGGTCCGCCCGCACGTGGGCGTTGGCCTCCGGCAACAGGGGCAGCTGCGCCGCGCGCAATATGTCCTTGGCCTTGCGCGTCGTCGTTTTCGCGGACTTCAGCGCATCCACGACGTGGGCGACTTCGTCTTTGGCGGCCACCATGGTCAGGTAGGCCGCCGCCGCGTCGTAATCATGATCTTCGGGATCGTCAAGCCACTTCACAGCCATCGCCACACCCTAACCGCGGCCGGCTGGCTGCGCGGCCAGCGCGTTGAACTCACAGCGGACGTTCAGACATCGGCGTACATCACGCCGCGAACTATTGCTTCCCGATAGTTTGCGATATATCGTTAATGCATCGGAGGCGCACGAGCTGCCTCCCTCCCGAAAGAAAGAACACATCTATGGACACCCCATTCAACCCACCCGGCCGCCCCTTTGGCGGCGGCCGTTTCACCGGTCCCGGCTTCGGCTTTCCCCAGCCCGGACTGTTTACCGGGGCAGGCCCCGGCGACGGCGACGGCACCCCGCTGCGCCCCGATGACCGCCGCGCCCGGCATGACGAGCGCCGCGCCGCCCGTCGCGAAATGCGCGACCAGTTCCGCGAGCACGTGCGGGAACATCGTGGCGACGCGGGCTTCGGCTTCGGACCGGGGTTCGGCCCTGGATTCGGCTTCGGCCCTGGCTTTGGTCCCGGTCCGTTCGGACCGGGCGGCAGGCGCCATGGTGGCCGCGGTCGCGCCAATGGCCGTAGCCGCCGCGGCGACGTCCGCGCCGCCATCCTGAAGCTGCTCGCCGAGCGCCCTATGCACGGGTACGAGATGACGCAGGAGATCGCTGCCCGCAGCGACGGCCTGTGGAAGCCCAGCCCCGGCTCGATCTACCCGACCCTGCAGCTCCTTGAGGACGAGGGCCTGATCCAGCCGACCGAAAGTCGCGGCAGCAAAAAGACTTTCGAACTCACCGAGGAAGGGCGCACGACCGCCGAGGCGATCGAGACCGCGCCTTGGGAAGAGATCGCCGAAGGCGCCGACCCTGCTGCCTTGAACCTGCGCAATGCGCTCGGCCAATTGTTCGGCGCGGTCGGGCAGTCCATGCACTCGGCGAATACCGAACAGCAGCAACGCATCCTGGACATCGTCAACAACGCCCGCCGCGAGATTTACCAGATTCTCGGCGAGTCCGACTAGCGCTAGCCTGACTGCATGACGACGTACGCGCTCGGCCGACACGAGGTTCACCGCGTCGGGTTCGGGGCCATGCAACTTCCCGGGCCCGGCGTTTTCGGCCCACCGCGCGACCGCGAGCAGGCCGTCGCCGTGTTGCAACGCGCGATCGAGCTCGGCGTCAACCACATCGACACCGCACAGTTCTACGGTCCCGACGTGGCCAACCAGCTGATCCGCGAGGCCCTGCACCCCTATCCGCAGGGCCTCGCGCTGGTCAGCAAGGTCGGCGCTCGCCGGGACGAGACCGGCAATTGGCTACCGGCGCAACAACCCGACGAACTGCGGGTCGCCATCGAGCAGAACCTCGAAACGCTCGGCACCGACCGGCTGGCGGCGGTAAACCTGCGGGTGATGAGCCCAGAAGGCGATCCGAGCGCGCCCGGCGAGGTCGACCGGGAGCTGTTCGAGCGCCAACTCACCGCCATGATCGAGGCGCGCGATGAGGGGCTGATCGGTGGCATCGGCCTGAGCAGCATCTCCCTCGAGCACTTGGAGATCGCGCTGGAGCGGACCGCTATCGCGTGCGTCCAGAACGCGTACAACCTGCTCGACCGTTCGTCGCAGCCGGTGCTGGACGCGTGTGTCGCGAGAGGTATTGCGTTCGTTCCGTTCTTCCCGCTCGGCTCAGCGTTCAATGCGGAGAACCCGGTGCTCGGACATCCCGAAATCCGAAAGGCCGCAACCGAACTCGGACGGACTCCCGCGCAGGTCGCGTTGGCCTGGACGCTGGCGGCCGCACCCAACATGCTGTTGATCCCAGGCACGTCATCCGTCGCTCATCTGGAAGAGAACCTCGCAGTGGCCGACATCGACGTGCCCGCCGCCCTGACAGCCGCACTCGCGTGAGCGCCGACATCGACCGGATGCCCCGCGGAGGTCCCGACGCGTCCTGCCTCGATCGGGCGTTGCAGACCAACGAACCCGAGTATCTCGACCGCGACGACGTCGACCCTGCGGTCAAGCGCAGCGTGGTGCGTGCCCTCGAGCTCGTCGGCGACTGGTTCGGTCTGCACGAGCGGTTCGCCACCATCGCCATGGACGAAGTGGCCGACGTCCCCGATCCGCGCATCCTCGAACTCGGGGCCGGCCACGGCGGACTGTCGCGGAAGGTGCTGGAAATGCACCCGACGGCAACCCTCACGGTCACCGACCTGGAGCCAGACTCGGTCGCGGCGATCACTGCCGGTGATCTGGGTTCGGATCCGCGGGTGACGGTGCGCGGCATGGACGCCACCGCCATCGACGCCGCCGATAGTGCTTATGCCCTGGCGGTTTTCGCGCTGTCCTTCCACCACCTGCCCCCGGCCGCCGCGGTGCGGGTACTGGCCGAAGGCACCCGGGTCGCCGACAAGTTGCTCATCATCGACCTGCCGCGGCCCCCGTCGCCGCTGCACCTGATGCGACTGGCCGCCATGGTGCCCCTGGCGCCGTTCGTGCCGTTCGTGCACGACGGCGTCATCAGCTCACTGCGTGCCTACAGCCCGTCGGCGCTGCGGGCCCTGGCCGACGCGGCCGGTGTCGACATCGCATTGCGCGGTGGACTGTGCACGCCGCAGATCGCGGTCGTCACCCGACGTTAGATTTGCCGCCAATTCTCGCGCGTACGTTGGACACCATGACGGACTCCAACGAAGTGATGGATTGGGACAGCGCCTACCGCGAAGAAGGCGGATTCGACGGCCCGCCCCCGTGGAACATCGGCGAACCGCAGCCGGAGCTGGCCGCATTGATCGCCGCGGGCAAGGTCACCGGCGAGGTGCTCGACGCCGGCTGCGGCCACGCCGAGCTGTCGCTCGCGTTGGCTGCGGATGGTTACACCGTGGTCGGCATCGAACTCACGCCCACCGCTGTTGCCGCTGCGAAAAAGGCTGCGGCCGAACGGAATCTGACCAACGCCACGTTCGTCCAGGACGACATCACCACGTTCACAGGGTTCGACGGCCGCTTCGGCACCATCATGGATTCGACGCTGTTTCACTCGCTTCCGGTAGAGGGTCGGGACGGCTACCAGCAGTCGGTTTTCCGCGCCGCCGCGCCGGGTGCCGCGTACTACATCCTGGTTTTCGCCAAGGGCGCGTTCCCTGCCGAGGCCGAGCAGAAACCGAACGAAGTCACCGAGGCGGAGCTGCGCGAGGCCGTCGGCAAGTACTGGACCATCGACGAGGTTCGGCCGGCCTTCATCCACGCGAGCATGCCCGGCCGCGCACCCGCCGGCCCCGGGCAACCCACCTTTGAAATGCCGCCGCACGCCCTCGATGAGAAGGGCCGCATGAAGATGCCGGCATTCCTGCTCACCGCGCACAAAGCCTAACGGCGCCAGTCAGGCCGACGCAGCAGTCAGCGCGCCAGCGAAGGACTCCAGTTCTTCGCTGGTGACGTCGACGTGCGGCGACACCCGCAGCACCGGATTCTTCATTTCGAACGGCGCGCGGTCGACCCCGGCCACCGTAGTGACGATGCTGTGCTCGGCAATCAGCCTGGCGCGCACGACATTCGGGTCTGCACCACGCGTCGGTTCCAGCGTGATGATCGCGGTGGGCTCGTCAACATTTTCGACGACCCGCCAGCCGGGCAGCGTCGCCAGCACCGTCCGAGTAAGCCGGCCGACGTCAGCCAGCCGCGCCCGCACCACTTCCGGTCCAGCGACCAGATGCTCTTCGAGGGCCAGCGAAAATGCCACGCGCGCAGCAACATTGGCCTCACCGAGGTCCAACCGCCGCAGCACCGGCAACGGCGCCCCCCATTCCGGCAGCGGAATGCGCGGCCGAAGCCGGTGCGACACAGAAGAACTGATGGCCATAACCCCGACCCCACGAGGGCCGGCCAACCATTTCCGCGACGACGCATAGATCACGTCGGGTGCTACGTGGCAATCGAGGTGCCCCAGCGCCTGCGCCGCATCCACCGCCACCGGCACCCCGATGGCGCGACAGACCTCGACGAACTCGGCCAACGGCTGCGCCACACCACTGTGGCTGCCGAGCGCGGTCAAATGGGCCAGCGCCGGCGGATCGCCCTTCATCACCGCGGCAGCGACCTCGACGTCGAGTCGCCCTTGATCGTCGACCGGAAGGTGCCGGACGGTAAACCCGTTGGCCTCCATGACAACCAGGTTCGGGCCGTACTCCCCCGGCAGACAGGCGACGGTCTTCTCGTCGTCCCAACTACTGAGCAGCAGGTTGAGCGCGTTGGCCGACCCCGTGGTGAACACGACGTCACCGGCGGCCATCCCCGTCAGCGTGGCAACTGCGGACCGCCCCGCCGCCAGCACTGGTTCCGCCGACTCGGCCGCCACATACCCGCCGACTTGTGCTTCTAGTCGCGCGTGCCCCGCTGCGGCGTCGATGACAGCGAAGCTCTGCCGCGAGCAGGCGGCATTGTCGAAGTGCAGACCCAGCGGTTTGGGCCTGGCGGCGCGCCACAGACGCGCGACGGCAGGATCGGCTTCGCTCACGTCCGCTGGTCCGGCTTGACCGCGAGCGACAGCCCGAAATCACCGGCAGGATCGGTCCAGAACTCCGTCTGATGCAGCCCGGCCGTCGCCAGCTCAGCCGCCACACCCTGCGGGCGGAACTTGCACGACACCTCGGTCAACATCTCCTCACCCGCCTCGAAGTCCACCGACAAATCCAAATCACGAATCTTAATCTGTTGCGCTGCAACGGACCTCAGCCACATCTCGATCCGCTCGTGCTCGGTGTTCCATCGTGCCACATGTTCGAAGCGATCGAGATCGAAATCAGCGTTCAGCTCGCGGTTCACCACAGCCAGGACATTCCGGTTGAACTGCGCGGTGACCCCCGCGGCGTCGTCGTAGGCCGCCTCGAGCCGCGCGATGTCTTTCACCAGATCGGTGCCGAGCAGCAGGGTGTCGCCCGGTTGCATCACCCCGGCCAAGGTCGCGAGGAACTCTGCCCGCGGCTCTGCCGTCAAGTTGCCGATCGTCGACCCCAAGAACACGATCAGCCGTCGGCCGACCACCGGGAGTTCGCCCAGATGCTGCTCGAAATCGCCTCGCACACCACTGATCTCGACACCGTCGTACTCGTCGGACAGCTGGGCGAGCGCCGCGGTGAGCACGTTCTCGTCGACATCGAACGCCACGAATCGGCGCAACGCACCAGCGTCCCGGAAGGCGTCGAGCAGGATCCGCGTCTTCTCCGACGTGCCGCTGCCCAGCTCGACGAGCGTGTCGGCGCCGGAGGCCGCGGCGATGGCGCCCGCCGCCTCATGCAGGATGTGCGCTTCGGTACGGGTCGGGTAGTACTCGGGCAATCGGGTGATCTGGTCGAACAGATCGCTGCCGACGGCATCGTAGAACCACTTGGGCGGCAATGACTTCGGCAACTGCGCCAATCCGTCACGGACATCTCGCCGCAGTGCGCGGGGCGCCCAGTCCGTAGCGAGGTGATTGGTCAGCAGCGGTGCCGTCTTGCTCGGGGTCATTACAGTCCTCTCGTCCAAGTCATGTCAGTGCTGTCACGTTCACGCCAGCGGCCGTCACCTCGACGAGGTGCCGGTCCGGAATGTCCTGCCAATCCGGGGCGTCGTCATACGGTTCACTGGCCAGCACCACGCCGTCAGGCCGACGTAACACCGACAATGTGTCGCCCCAGACCGTGGCCAGCAGCCGAGAACCATTGGCAGCCAGAATATTCAGCCTCGCACGCGGGTCGGCGGCACCGACCTTGCCCACGGTGTCCGCCAAGTTGTCCAGCCCCTCGGCGAAGATATGCGCAGCCAAAACCGCACTGTCGACGGTCGATTCGGCATCGCGCGAAACCGGCAACACCGCACGGTCGACGACGCCGTTGTGCGACAGCAACCACTCACCGTCGCTGAACGGCGCCGACGCCGACGGCTCGATCGGCATCCCGACGGTGGCCGACCGGACCGCCGCCACCACGCACTCGCTGCGCAACGCCGGCGCCACCGAAGCCAGTGACGCATCGCCCCACAGCGGCGCGGCGCTACGCCAGCGGCGTGGGGTCGGGCCATCAAAAAAGCCGACGCCCCAGCCGTCGGCGTTGAGCAGCCCGTGCCGTTGCCTCCGCGGCGAATATGACTGCACCAGAAGGCCGTTCGCTGGTTCCAGGATCAGCGACGACACCGTGACGGGACTGCCGAGCCAAGCCAGGTGACGGCACATCAGGGGCGCTCGCCTTCGACGGACCAGGCCAGTCGCACCCCGGAGAAGATCTGCCGGCGGATCGGGTGATCCCAGTTCCGGAAGCTGGGCCGCAGGATATCGCCGGCCACCGCCCAGGACCCACCGCGCAGCACTCGGTAGTCGCCGCCACCAGTGCTTTCGAAGAAGGGCTGCGAGTAGCGGTCGTAGATCATCGGCGCGAAGCCCGGCCACGGCCGCAGCGGCGAGGTGGTCCACTCCCACACGTCGCCCAGCAGCTGCTCGACGCCGTAGGCCGAGGCACCGTCGGGATAGGCGCCAACCGGCGCCGGGCGCAGCGAGTTCCCGTCGAGATTGGCCAACTGTGCGTCAGGTTCGGTTGCACCCCAAGGGAATCGACGCCGGGCGCCCGCAACCGGGTCCCAGGCACAGGCCTTTTCCCACTCGACCTCGGTGGGCAGCCGTGCGCCGGCCCGGGCGGCATACGCCTCTGCTTCGTAGAAGCTGATGTGCTGCACGGGTTCGTCAGGCGGCAGCTCTTCGATGTGCCCGAACCGGACCCGGCTGGTGCCGTCGGCACTCCAGAACTGCGGTGCCACTAGGCCTGCCCGCTCCCGGTGCTCCCACCCGGCCGCCGACCACCAATCCCGTTGCTGGTAGCCGCCGTCCGCGATGAAGTCACGCCATTCGGCGTTGGTCACCGGCACCCGCCCGATCCGGAACGACGGCACGTCAACAATGTGCGCAGGGCTTTCATTGTCGAGCGCGAACGGTTCATCCACCGCATCGACACCGAGCGTGAACGGCCCACCGGGCACCAGCACCGACGTCCCCGCCACCCCGTCGCGGCCAGCCGGCAGTGCAGCACCGGCACCCAGAATCGCTGGCCCGCTGCGCAGGCTCAGGGCCTGCAGCATGGTCTCGTCGTGCTGGTTTTCGTGGCTGATCACGAGAGCGAACGGGAAGTCCGCGCCGTCCTCGTCTGGCAGCCGGTCCAACGCGTCAAGGGCTTTGGACCGGATGGTCCGGCAGAAGGCGCGGGCATCGGTCGGCGGCAGCAGCGGCAGATTCGCTCGGCTACCTCGGGAATGCACGAACGCGTCATACAGGCCGTCCACCTCCGGCGGCAGCAACCCGGGACGACGCAGGTCGCCACCGCGCAGCAGCCACAGCTCTTCCTGCTGTCCGATGTGCGCGAGGTCCCACACGAGGGGGCTCATCAACGGGTCGTACTGGCGCAGCAGCTCAGCATCGTCGAACTCGACAAGGGCCAGCGTCCGATCCCGGGCTCTGGCCAGCCCGCGGGCCAGCAGTTCGCGTGTGCTCACACCTCACCTTTCAGCCGGTCACCCAGTGCCAACCCAGTGAGTGCCGAATCGATTCCGTGCCCGACGACCTGATCTGCGAAATCGTCGGCGGCACTGCGCCCGTGCTCGACCTGCCACCGCAGCCGCTCCATCGCGCCGGCCAACTCGGCCGGCGCCACATCAGCCGCTGCTTCCACACACCGCTGTGCCGCGGCCTGCAGCCGCGGATCGGCCAGCCCAACCCGGGCCGCTTGATCCCAGGCGGTGGCAACGGATTCGGTTGCCTCCCAGGCGATCTGCGACAGCCGGGCGTCGTCCAGCATGGCGACCAGAGTGAACACCACGGCCGGCCACAAGTCGTCGGACACGGCGTCGAGGTAGCGAATCTCCAGCCAGCCGCGCGGCCGTACGGGCGGGAACAACGTCGTCAGGTGGTATGCCAGGTCCGCCTCGGTCGGCCGTCGGCCCCCGAGCAGCGTGAGGCCGTCGGCCCAGTCGGCGAAGGGCACCCATTCGGTGACCGGTTCGGCCTCCGGTGTGTGCACCAGCATCACTGGCGCCTTGAGCGCGTAGCGCGCCCAGTCGCTGGCCGGATCGTCGCCGCTGGCGCCAAGGATCGGTCCGCAGCGGGCAGTGTCCAATTGCCCCCAGATCCGCTGTCGCGAGCTCTGCCATCCGGTGAACTCACCGCCCAGCATCGGCGAACTCGCCGACACCGCGATCATGGTCGGGCCCAGCGCGTGGGCCAGCCGCACGCGGTCGGCCCAACCATCGCGAGGACCGGCGTCGAGATTGAGCTGCAACGAGGCCGTCGACGTCATCATCGCCGCGCCGGCCGCACCCGTCCCACCTGCCGCGAAGAACGCCTCCATGGCCCGATACCGACCGCCCGGATTCACCCGGGCCTGCGGACGAAGCGGATCCACACCAAGCTGGATCAGGCCCAATCCCCGGCGACGCAACGCCTCCCGCACCACCACCTGATCGGCCTGCATAGCGGCAACAGCGGCCCCGGCGCCGGCCAACGGCGGCCCCGACAGCTCGATGGCACCGCCCGGTTCCATGGTGATCGCACTGCCGCCCGGCAGCGGTGGCACTGATTCAACGGCCGCGCTCAGCTCGTCCCAGCTGGGCCGACGCGTCAGATCCGACAGATCAAAACAGTGGGCCTCGAGTTCAATCCCGACTCGCCCGACCGGCCCGTCCCGCAGGCAATCACCGCCGGCCAGCAGGGCAGCGCTGTACGCGCCCGACAATTCGGGGTACGAAGCGTGCGGCCGACGCACTGCGGTAGCGATGCCCATCTGAACAGTCCCTCCCGAGATTGGGGTTATCCCCGGTGGTGTTCTCGGACCAGGCCCATTTCAGACACGTCCCGAGCATTTCGTGTTCGTCCGACGATGCCACGAGGCACTGACAATTTCTGCTCGATATTTCTGGGCAGTGCTGCACGCCCTGAGCAGGGTCATTGCCCCAAACTGTTCTGCATAGCGCCAGCCAGCACATTAACCGCCGGACCGGCGTTGCCGGACTGGCAGACTTTCGCCTGCAGCAGAACGTTGTCCCGTAGCCTGGTCTGCACAAAACAGCGCCGATCGGTGTCCGCTTCCTGCTTCACCCACGCCGCGTCGGTGCCGTCGATCTGCGTACCTGAAAAACTCCACACCTCGGTCCGGCCGTTATCCAGATGCATCGCAGTCGTCTGCCCCGAACACCCGGCCGTGCGGTCGACCACGCGGCGGAAGGCCCGCGACGCGGCATCTGAGGTGGCGAACACGCCCACCGTTTGCTTGGCCATGTGACTGTCATCCGTGGCTGTCGTCTGCGTCACGGCGCCATTGAACGACGCGAGGTCCGGATCGCCATAGACCTCGGGTAGCCCGATGTCGGCCCAGTTATTGCACGCCGGCAGGTCAACGAAGTAGCCCTGGTATGGCGCGGTGAATGTGGAGTCCCAGCCCATCGGTGCGCCGACCACGTTGCCGACCGAGCCCTTACCGAGGACTGCATACGACACCACACCCGGATCCGACGGCTTGGCTGCCGCCGCCGGTGCCAGCGCAAGCGCGGCGGTGACGCAGGCTGTGAACCAGATCGGGTGCGCAGTCATGGTTTCGATGATGCCAGTTGCGGCCGCGATAATCAGCGGCGCAATGTCAGCCGGTCAATCGGGCGGTGGCACCCGCATCGACCGGCAGCACCGTTCCGGTGATGTGAGTGCTGTCCGGGTGCGCCAAAAACATTACGGCCCGGGTGATTTCGGCCGGTTTCATGAATGCAACGGGCTGCAGATGCAACGACGAGAACACCGATTCGACATCGGCGAGCGTCGGGCGTTCCAGATCAGGACGCATGGCCCCGAACAGCGCGTCGTTGAAAGTCATTGGGGTTTCCACATTGCCGGGCGCGACGGCGTTGACGGTAATGCCGAATCCGGCCAGATCGTGTGCGGCGACCTTGGTCAACCCGATGACGCCCCATTTCGAGGCGGCGTATGCGGCCTGGCCAAAGTTTCCGCTGCGGCCGAGCATCGAGGACACCGTGACGATCCGCCCGTACCCGCGCTTGATCATGCCTGGCGCCACCGCAGCGATGGTGTTGAACGTGCCGGTCAGGTTGGACCCGATCACTTCATCCCACTGTGCCGAGGGGACGTTGGGCAGCATCGCAATCGCGCTCACACCAGCGTTGGTGACCGCGATGTCCAAGCGGCCGAACTCTGATTCCACATCGGCCACAAAATTCTCGAGCGCGCCGCGGTCGCTGGTCGACAGTTTCGCTGTGAGACAACGCCTTCCGGTCGCTTCGACCATCTCAGCAGTGGTCACCAAATCCGATTCCGTCGCCAGCGGGTAGGCGATCTGCTCAGTGCTCTCGCACCGGTCACAGATCGCGATGTCCGCACCCGCCTCGGCCAGCGCCACCGCATGCGACCTGCCCATGCCCCGGGCCCCACCGGTAATCAATGCAACGAGGCCATCAAAGTCGCCCATACAACTCCTATCGCAGTAATCGAGAATCGGGTAGACGTGTCGGGTCAGGAGTCGGGCTTGCCGGTGACCACGCAGTGGGTGTGGCTGTAGATGGTGGGCATGCACAGGTTGCAGTGGGTGCACGCGGACCTGACGGGAAG
>NZ_MPKW01000011.1:167426-244726 GCF_009729415.1 Mycolicibacterium sp. CBMA 234 | reverse complement strand
GGTGACCGCCGTGACGGCAATGACCCTGGCACCCAAGTCGGCCGCGTGCACAACGGCCCGGGCCAGCGTCTCAACCTCGACCGCCGCTCGCGCGGAGGCCGGGTCCGTGGCACCGCCGCGCGGTGAGTAGCGCTCGGACGTCTGCCGGATCGCGAGAATCCGGGCCGCCGGAGCGACGCCGGAGAACCCGTCCGGGCCCGGTTGCCCGGCAATCAGCCCGGCCACCAGGGTGCCGTGGCCGTCGCAATCGGTCAGTCCGTCAGTGCTTTCCACGTAGTCGCCACCGGCCTGCACGTTGGGCAGCCGCGGTCCTGGACGCACGCCGGTGTCGAGCACGGCTACCGTCTGGCCTTCTCCCCGGCTAAAGCCCGACGCACCTCGCAGATTGAGCAAGGACTGGCCCGCGCTCGGCGTCGCCGGATCGGTGCCCGGCAGCGCGCCTGGGGTGACGCACTGTCCGCGCTGTCCCATCGGGGACACGGGGCCGACGCCGCCCGACGGAGGCACCGCGTGCTCGTCGACGTGCGGGGGCGCTACCGCGGCGGCGGTCGGCAACGACGTGGCGGACGCGGCGAAAACTATTGTCAGGACTGCGATTCCGCGCCTGATCCCAACCATCACCGGTTGATGACCCAGGTGAACAGACCCACCAGGAAGGCCAGCACCGGGATCAGTGACGCGTCCAGCGCGGTCGCGGCAAAGCCCACCAGGCGACGCGTCGGCAGCGAATAGGTCTGCGGGTCGGCGACCTGGGGATTGAGTGCTGCAACTGCCGCGACTGCCACAAGCAGCGCCAGCGCGCCCAGCGAGGACCACACTGCCGCGTACTGCCCACCAGCTACGAACATCGCAATCAGCACTGCCGCAACCAGATACGGCTCGCTCAACAGCCACACCTTGCACGGCGCCGAATCCCAGATCCGGGCACGCAGCGCGGTCGCAAGAGCTGCAGCCACCACCACGTACCACGCCCACGGCGACGGGCCCGTCCCCGCCACCAGGACCACCGAGCCGGCCGTCATCGTCAGCACCGCACCGGCGAGGAAGCCGGTCTGGTGCGCATCACACACGCGAACGCGTCGCGGCAGGTCAGCCAGCACTGAACGCGGCGGGGCCGACGGCGTCGGATCGCCCGGCGCCGGGATGTTCGGCACTGGGAACCGCGCCCACAGCGTCGACAGCTGCGCAGCCTGGACCATGACCAGCAGCGCGAAAACCACCAGCACAGAGCCGATCACGACATTGTTCAGCTGCCAGACCGAGGCGGCACCGCCAACGATGACGCCCGCGAGACCCAGAACGGTCGTGGCGGTGAATGCCGCAATGGCACGCCCACCCAGCGTGATGCTGACGATCGACCAGGCAGCAACCGCCGCCGCACCGAGCAACAGCCCGGCGGCACCGGACGGGCCCGGAACCGCGAGAGCGAACGTCGCTCCGACGGGCAACAGTGCTGCCAGGCTCAATGCCGTCGAGAGCCGCGGCGCGGCGGGACGGGTCAGCAGTGCGGCAGCGACTGTCAGGACAGCGATGCCCACAAGCGTGAACAGCCCCGCCGGCTGGCCGGTGCGCACCCGCACGATCGTCGCCACGGCGGTGGCCAGCACGGTCAGCGCAACGACGGCCCACGCCGCATACCGACGGATGTGCGCATTGCCCCACGGGTTTTCGCGGGCAGTCGAGAAGATCGCGGCCGCATCGGCGATGTCCTCGACAATGCGCGGAGCCGGCGGACCAGCGGGCACCGGCTGCAGCGCGAGCAAGTCGCCGTCGACCACCCCAACGGTGTCCAGGGTGGCGTCCAGGCTGTACGCGGCGCCGCCCAGCGGGGCCAGCGACAGCTCGGCAGAGGCTGTGCAGTCGGGTGCCCCGTTGACTCCGATGATGCGCCGCACCGCGGGGACGATCTCGCGCAGCGGCAAGCCGACCGGCAGCGCCACATCAGTGAGACGCCCGCGGCCACCCGGTTCGTCGCCCGCAGCGAGCACCGCGACCCGCACAATGGGCATCGCGGTACTACCAGACGTGTTCTGGGACATGTTCTTTCCGTTCTACTTTCGAGGTCTCGAAGTCTCGGGTCAGGTTCGCCGTCGGGAACCAGGGGCCGTCGGGCAACGTCGCAGTGAGGCGCGCCACGGCTGCAGCCACCGCAAGATCGGTGCCGGGGGCGAAAGTTGAAATCCACGTACCGTCAGCCGCTTTCACCGGTGCCACGACGACGCGGCCGGCACTGGTATCGACGATGCTCACGCCGACATCGGTACTGACGCGATGGCCGTCACGGTGATCGCCGGCGACGATCTCCACGTAACTGCGACCGGGAGCGAATGCGGCCCGTACGACGGCATGTGCGGTCGGCGGGATGCCGAGATGGTCCATGACATCGTCCAGCGATTCCCCGCGGCGTAGCCGTTCGTCGGCCCGGGCCCCGATGTGGGCGGGCATGGCGAATTCGTCGAACCGGGCCGGGGCGCGGCCGGACAGTCCCGCAGTCAGCACCGGCACCAGCGCCTCCGGGGACGCGATGGTCAGTGCACTGCAGGTCATCAGCTGGTCGCTACGCAACGCGGCGACCGTGTCGTCGCCGCGGCGGGCGAGAATCCCGCGCAGCATGGCGCCGGACCCGGACACCCAGCGCAGTTCCAGATGGCGTCGAGGCCGACACACAATCCGAATCCAGTGCGCGACAGCAGGATGCACCGAGCCGTCAGGTGACAGCACGCCCATCCGCGTCAGCGCGGCGACCTGGTCCGCATCAAAGTCCGCCTTCGCGGCGGGCTCGCTGTAGGGCTGCGTGATGGCCAGCACCCACGGAAAGCCGCCCGCGCCAAGACGATCGGCGAGGAACCAGGCTTGCTCCGCGGAGAGTTCGACCGCGGAGACCGAGATCTCGGCGCGTTCGGCATCGCTATGCGACACCGAACGCGCCGAAACCGCAGGATTTAAACCCACTTGGCGCCTTCGGCGCTGTCGCGCGCACTCATCGACAAGGTGTTGGTCTCGTGCGTGGTGGCCATCGCACGGTAGGCCTGCACGAGTTCTTCCATCGCCGTGTTCCACTGGGCCTGCCAGGCCTGGTAACTGGTTCCGGTGTCACCCTGCCAGGCACCGGCCAGGGCGGCCTGCTCGCTCGCGATGTCGAGGCCGACAGCGTGCAAAGCCCCGGCGTAGCCGGTCATTTCGCCGGCGTGCGCCAGCATGGCCGGGTAGTTATAGATGATCTGGGACATGGGATTTCCTCGCTTCGAAGTAGGGGCGCCAGTTAGACGGAGGTGTACGTGCCGGCGGCGGCGGTGTCCTGCGCGACGTAGGTACCGGCGGCATCGCCCAGGTTGACCTGCGCGATGTCGAGCAGCGTGTTCACCTTGGCAGCGACCGCCATGAATCTGACGTGGGCCCCCTGGAACGCGACGGCCGAGTCACCCTGGTGGAAGCCCTGGGCGGACTGCGCGGCCTGCTCGGCCTGACCGATGGTGCTGCGCATCAGCGCGGCCTTGGCCGAGAAGGTCGACTCGGAAGCGACCAGCTGCGGGATGTGGGCGTCGAGCATGCTCATTGTGGTTCCTCTCGGGGTTCGTGCGGTTTTCTATTGGTGGTCAAGGCTTTTGGTCTCGGTGTCAGGTTCAGCGGCGGGAACCGCCTTCCTTACCCCAACTACCCGGCAGCATCGGTTCGGTGACTTCGCTGCCGAATCCGTTGCCGGACAGGCGGTTCAGGCCGGTCGCTTTGCGCTCCTGCTGGGTCACGGTGCCGGTGAATCCCATCGGTCCGGCACCGCGGGCTGAGGCCAGCACCTCAGGTTTAGGCTCCGGGTCCTCCCCGAAGTCCGGGTCCACCTCGGAATTCATGTCCATGTACTCGTCCCGGACGCCGCGTTCTTTGGCGGCGCGTCGACGACGGGCGCGGCGGCGTTCCGTCGCGGCCGCTGCGGCAGCAGCTGCTGCCGCAGCAGCGATCCCGGAAGCCGGAGCTTTCGCGCCGGTGCTGTCTCGCAGCGTCGGGGTGAAGCCGCCGCCCGGATCGTCCACCGCCACCGCGTAAGCCATCATCGGTGCGGGGGCCGCCGGTGCGGGCGCTGCCACCGAGGCCGGTGCCGGCGCAGGCGCGCTGGCCGGCGACGCCGGGGTGGCCGGCACCGTCGGTGCGACGCTGACCACCGGCATCTGGTGATCGACAGCCTGCAACTGAGACAGCGGTGGGAAGGCCTCAGCGACTTCAGGATCCGGCACATAGTCGGGCTGCACCAACGCCAGCAGCCCCAGGCTGGACAGACCGACCGCGATCAGCGCCGGCCCCCACAGCGGCGCGGTCAGCCCGACACCCCACGTGGTCCAGCCGATTGGCTGGAAGAACACCTGATAGCCCAGCGCGAAAAGCAATGGCCCCCAGGTCGTCAACGCCTCCGAAGGATTGGTGAGGAAGTCGAACACCATCTGCCGGATTTGGCCCAGTGGGTCCTGCAGGAACTTCCAGATCAAATCGCCGCCGGGCAGGGTCTTGATGTAGTTGTACAGGTAATCGGTGATTGCATCCGAGGCGTTTAGCGACGAGCCCGCATCGGCCGCCTGCCCCTGCGCCATCAATTGCGTGGCGCTCGCCGACGCGGCTCCCGCCTCCCCGACACCAGGGGCCAGCATCATAGGGGCCGGCGTCGTCGCCGGAGTCGCCGCCAGTGCCGCTGCCGAGACCGCTTGGTAGGTACCCATCACCGTCGCTGCCTGCAGCCACATCCGGGCGTAGTCAGCCTCGTTCAGCGCGATCGGAATGGTGTTGATGCCAAAGAAGTTCGTCGCGACCAAGGCCGCGGTCACGACGTGGTTGAGGGCCAGCTCGGGCAGCGTCGGCATGACGGCCAATGCCGTGCTGTAGGCCGCCGCTGCTGTCTCATGCTGCGCCGCCGTGGCAGCACCTTGAGCACTGGCTTGGGCCAGCCACGTGAGGTACGGAACGTGCGCGGCCAGGTACTGCTCAGCGCTGGGGCCTTCCCAAGCACCCGCCTGGACCTCACCCAACAACGCGGTGAGCTCGGCTGCCGCTGAGGCATATTCGGTACTCAGCGACTGCCACGCAGCCGCCGCGGCCAGCAACGAACCCGGACCGGGGCCACTGGACAACAGCGTCGAATGAACCTCCGGTGGCAGCGCCATCCAGATCGGGGCGGTCATGTCAGCCCAGCACCGTCACGTATGAGGCGGCGGCTTCGGCATCGCCTGTGGCGTAGCTGATTCCGCTTGCGGAAACACCAGCGCCGGAGCGGCCGAGTTCGGTGACGCCCTGCGTCGCAACCGCCTCGTGTTCTGCGCCATGGGCGCTGAGGCCGATAGCCGTCTGCAGTGACACCGGGTCGGCAGCAGGCGGGAGCACGGCGGTAACCGCCGGTGCGGCAGCGGCATGAGCGGCCGCCAGCCTGGCCGTGAGTGCCTCGACGGCGGCACCGGCCGCGGTCAGTCCTTCGGGAACGACGCGCAAGGTCATCAGTGGAACTCCCCTCGTTGTGGTCCGGTGGCCTGCCCCGTAATCGGTTCAGCCACCAGCGGATTAATCAACTGGACATACGTGGCTTCGTCGCTGTCGCCGAGCAACATGGCGCGGCCGGCCGGCAACCGGTTGAACCGGTGTCCGCGGATGCGGCCGCTGTCCTGCGGATTGCCCGACAACATGACCGCGGTGGCCTGCAATTCGTTGAGCCGGCGCAGCAGCGGGGCCGTCATGATCGCGTGAGCGGAACCGGCGGCACGGGCGGTGACGATCACGCGCAGTCCCAGCTCGGAAGCCTGGGACAGCAGGCCCAGCAGTGCCGTCCACGGGCGCTGCCCGACAAACGGTCCGCTGACTGCCGGGGCATCCGGGATCTGGTCGACGTCGTCGATGATCAGGTAATGGACGTGGTTGTCGTGCCCATTCCGGTATGTCCACCCGCTCAGCTCCGCCGCGGTGAGACCCGCTGGCGGCCTACGCTTTTCGAGCAAGCCAGCCAGGCCGAGCATCGCCGGGGCGACCCGGTCGACGTTCGGGGTGTACTCATTGTCGGCGAACAGCGGCTCGTCGACCAGGTGCAGGCGGCGGTCGATCACCGTGAACGCCACCGACTCCTGCGTCGAGTTATGGCGGATCGTCCGGATCAGGTGCCGCAGCAGTGTGGTCTTGCCGGACTTGGAGTCGCCCAGCACCATCAGCAGCGGGTTGGCCGCGAAGTCGACGGCGACCGGCGCTAGGTCTTGCTCGCGCTGACCGATCACCACGGACTCGGGGTTGCGATACAGCGGGGCAAGGGTTTCCGGCGCCAGGTCGGTCGGCAGCAGCCGCACCGGCGGTGCGCTCTGCCCGGGGTACCGAGCGTTGATCGACGTGATGGCACCCAAGTCCGGTTCTGCGAACAGGAAATGCTCGGCAGCCATGGTCAGGCCGCGGCCCGGCTGGTCGGCGGGGATGCCGTCGGCAGGCCGGGTCAGGGCTGCCGCACCCGGAGTACCCGGGGCCCGCACATTGCTGTCGCGCGAGTCGGCCAGCTTGAGTTCGAGCCGCAGCCCCAAGCCGTCGCGCATTGCCAGCGGCACCTCGAGCCAGTTCGGCGTCGTGATCACCACGTGGATGCCGTACGCCATACCGGTGTTGACCAATTCGGTCACTTTGCCCAGCAACGGGTTACGGGTGTTGAACATGTCGGCGTTGTCGCGGCTGAACGCATACAAGTTGTCGATCACCAGGAACACATCGCCATAGCCGTCATCGCGGAGGTCACCATCACCGGCCGCGGCGCGTGCCTGGCGGGCAGCGAGCAGCTGCTCCAGTTCACCAAAGGTGCGCCGGATCCGTTCCGGTTCCAGCGGCGACGCGACGCTGCCGACGTGAGTCAGCGGCTTGAGCGACCGCAGTCCGCCACCGCCGTAATCGAGGCAGTAGAACGTGACGGCACGAGGCGAGTGTGTCGCTGCCGCGGACAGGACGAACGTCTGCAGCGCAGTCGATTTGCCGGACTTCGGCCCGCCGTGGATGAGCACGTTGGCGGCCGCCGACGTGGCGTCGAAGACCAGCGGGTCGCGGCGCATCTGGAACGGCCGATCGATCTCGCCCAGCGCCCAGCGCCCACGTCCGGCTGGAATCTCTGTGCGGGCCAACAGCTCCGGCAGGGCGATCGGCTCGTCCAGCGGGGCCAGCCACAGCCGCGGTGCATGCGGACCGTACTGCGCCAGCTGCTCCCCGATGGTGGCAACCAGCTTGCGCGGCGGACGCAGATCGGGCATTTCGTCGGTGACGATCACCGTGTCGGGAGCCGGCGTGACGTGCCCGGCCGGAAACAGCTGTGGCTGCGGAACTGCATGCACCACAACGGCTTTCTCGACCCGCGGCGGGTCGTAGATGCCGTCGACGTAGGTGCTGCGGAACTTGACCGGCACCGCGCCGGGGGTGGGGACCAGGAATCCCTCGCCTTTGTGTTCCGGGCCGGCCTCGATGTGGTACGCGTCCTCGACACCGATGATCTGGCGGCTGACCGACGGGCTCGCAACCTTGAGACCGATGCGGTACGAGGTGTTTTTGTCGATGTCCTTGATCCGGCCCACGTCCAGCGTCTGCGACGCAAACAAGATGTGGATGCGGAACGAACGCCCCTTCCGGGCAACATAATCGAACAGCTCCGCGTACTCGGGGTGGTCCGCAAGCATCAGCGAGAACTCATCGGCGACCACCAGCAGCGTGGGAATCGGTGGCAGGTCATGCCCAGCCGCCGCTGCCGCTTCGTATTCCAGCACCGAGTTGAAGGCACTGCCCTGCACGCGGCGTCCGGCCTCCATGAGCAGTTGTTCGCGCCGAGCTACTTCGCCGCGCAAAGTGTCCGCGAATCGGTCAGCGAGTGAGCGCTTCTCGGCCATGTTCGAGATGACGGCGACCACCTGCGGGAAATCCCGGAAGATGTCGGCGCCGGCCTCGCCCTTGAAGTCGGCGTAGATCACGATGAGGCGTTCGGCCGAGTGAGTCGTCAACAGCGACAACAGAATCGACATCAGGGTCTGCGACTTGCCGGAGCCCGTCATACCGATCATCAGGCCGTGCGGACCCATGCCGCCTTCGGCTTCGTCCTTCAGGTCGAACATCAGCGGCTCACCGGTGGCGGTGACGCCGATGGGCACCCTGAGCTCCTCGGTGCGCGCGCGCGGCGCCCATAGCCCCGCGACGTCCAGCGCCGCAGCGTCCGGGATACCCAGCAGCGTGCCGAAGGTCGCCAGTCCGGCGCCGGTACTACGCGCCCGGTTCGGGTTGGAGTCCCAGCGGGCGAGACTGCGCGCCAGGTGCGCGGCGGCGTGCGACGAAAACTCGTCGGCGACATCGAAGTACGGCTGCCAGCCGGCGGCTGCCCACCGCTCGATGCGGCCATCGGTCACCCGCAGTACCGGACGTTCCGGGTCCGGGTATTCCGGCTGCTGCGTACCACGCTGCAGCACCGTGACACCGGCCATCCCGGCGCGCGGCAGCAGCGCGCTGATTTCGGCGTCCGGATCATCCACCACGATCAGCAGGTGCCGCCGCGGGGTGGTGTCGTCGACGCCAAAGGGCTGCCGGTCAGCAAGTTCGCCGGCGAGCAGGCCGGCAAGCTCCGGAACGCCGGCGGCCAGGTACCGGGCCGGGCCGACGCCGTCGAGCTGGCCCGGAATATCGCTGTGCGACAGCCACTTCAGCCACGCCCAGTTCTCAGACTCCAGAGCCTCCGCATCCGTCGTGGTCAGCGCGACTCCCAGCAGGGCCGGGTCGTGCCACGTCACCGCTTGGCTGATCCAGGAGCGCAGGGCACCCCGCACATCGTCGGCGTCGCCGAGCACCGTGATGCGCGAAACCTTGGTCAGATCGATGCCGCCGGGCACCGCGGGGACCGTCCGCTGGACATCGAGCAGGCTGCGTAACGCGCTGTGCGACACCGGCTCCAGATCGATCTCAGCGGCGGTGTCCTTGACCTGCAACACAGTTTCCAGTCGCGCGTCATGTAGCCCAGCGCGCACCACAAGGAAGTCGGGGTCGTGCGGATCGCGTTCCCACTGGCGCCGGGTTCCTGCGACGGCCGCCAACGTGTCGGGCGCGGGGTGCGACCACTCGCGGGCCGTGCGCTGCTCGGCTGCCTGCGCCCGCACGTTGTCCCGCACCACAGACAGGTAGCGCAGGTAGTCAGCACGTTCCGCGTCGACTTCTTCGGTCCGGGTCTTGTTGTCCGACCCACGATAGAAAGCGGTGGCGGCCAACAGAAGTACGAAGGGGAAGAACAGCGTCTGGGGCGAGATGACCCGCATGCCGGTGGCTACCAGCGCCACCACCATGCCGACGATCAGGATGACGATCAGGAACGGCAGCACCCGGCGCAGCAAGGATGGCGGCACCAGCCGGGGCAGCTCCGGCGGCGGCTCGATGGCGATGACGCCCGCGCGGGACGCCGGGACCGGCAATCGTCGCCGCGCTTCAAAGATCAGACGGCTCACGGGTTCTCCCTCAAAACTGTGTCGACAGCTGGCCGGGCCAGCGGTAGGACCTGCAACGCGTCATCCCGCGACAACGTCGGGCCAGGCGTGAACTGGCTCAGGATCGACCATGGCACCGGCAGCGGTGCGGCGGTAAGACCCAGCGCGGCAGGGGTTTTCCGATTGGCATTGGCGGCGTCGCCTTCGGTCGAGATGCCGTAACGGACGCCGGTGTCACTGATCCAGTAGCCGGCCAGCGTCGGCATCCCGGTCTGGCCTGTGGCCTGGACGAAGTAGCCGGTGCCCGGGGTCACCACGACGCGCTGTGCTGTCCCAGCCGGGCCGGCCAACGCCACACCGTGCGCACCGTCGGGCAGCGGCAGCGTTGCGCCGGCCAGCAAGGTGAGCGAATTCGTCGTGGCGCCATCGTGTTTGGCCCAGCGGGCGCACGTCAGCGGGGATTTGGCCGCGTCCACCACGGTGACGGGGCGCTCTGGGTAGGCCGCCGTGTCGATCGCCGTGGAGACCGGGATGCGGGCGACCTGGTCGGCGCTCAGCCGCGGCGGCTGGTCCAGGCCGTACGAATCGGTGTTCCGCAGCATCGCCGCGACGACCGGTGAAATCGGTTGCAGGCCATCGTCGAGGACGGCGTAGTACTGGAGGGAGTTGTCGGCGTTGTCCGAACCCGCTCCGGTCGTGATCGCGGTGATGACCGCACCGACCGGTGCCGCGGCCGGCATCGGGTACGGCGTCGGCTGGCCGGCATTGGCGATGGCCGGCGCGGTCAAGGGGGCCGACTCCGGAATCGTGTTGAACAGGCCACCGGCGATCGGGCGTGGCGTCGGGAGCGCGGTCCCGTTGGCGCCCAAGCCAAGTGCTGCAGTGACCGCACGGTTTCCGATGTCGACGGCGCTGCGCTTGCCGTCCCACAACAGCCAGCTGCCACCGTTGACCCCAGCGGAACCGGTGCCGTCATTGCGGACCAGGACCGCGTCGTGGGCGCTGAGCGCTGCGGCGCGAGCGCCGCCTGCGGCCAGCGGGCCCGCGATCAGCGTGACGCCGACCTCAGCGCCGGTGACCGCGTCGCACACCGTCCAGTCAGCGTCGCGAGAAGTGTTGGGCACCATGCGTTCCGGTGCGCCGGGGATGCCGATCAGGCTGCCGCGAGGGAACTTGTCCAGCTCGGCACTTGGCACCGTCGTGGGGTTGTCGGGACGCCCGGCGATGAGCCGCGCCGAGGTCAGGTTGAGGACCGGGTGCAGCTGGTCGCCCACGCGCACGTAGAGCGCGGAGGTATCGCGGTCGGCGAGGATGACGTTGGTGCCCGCCACACCGCCAGGCCGGATCAGCGAGAAGACGAAGCAACCTGCCAATCCGGTGACCAGCACCAGCCCGCCGACCAGAACCGAGCGGCTCTGAGTCCGCAGCGGGTCGACCAGCATCCGGGTGTCATGCAGCGCGACCCCAGATGCGATGCGCCGCATGAGGAACCGCCAACCCGACACCTGATGACGCGTGACGAACCCGCGGCGATATTCGACCTGATCGGGATTGTCGTTGACCGGAGTCCGCGAACTGAAGCTCTTGCGATCGCCACTCATTACTGCGGCACCTCCAGGCCGAGCCCACGCAACAACGGCGCGGCGGAGTTGCTGACGTCACTCGCGGTGATCGTCATCAGTTCGTCGTCGGTGAAGTCGTGTTCGGCGAGATGGTCGAGCCGGTACTCGCGTTCTTCTTCTGAGCGCTCCACCAGGTTTCGCACGAAGCGGCCGTTGCCCGCGATGTCGAGGCTGCGGCGCGCGACGCCCGCCGTGTCAGGCGTCGTCGCAGTGGCGAGATGCCCGAACAGCTGCTCCATCTCGGTCTGCGCCGCGGGTTCAAAGACGCTGTCGCGCTTTTCGGCCATGCGCATCGCAATCTCGGTGAGCTCGGTCGCCGAGTAGGACGGGAAGTCGATGCTGCGGGTGAATCGCGAGCGCAGACCTTCGTTGGTATCGAGGAACATGTCCAGGTCCTTGCGGTAGCCCGCGATGATCACGACCAGGCGGTTGCGGTCGTTCTCCATGCGCGCCAGCAGGGTGTCGATGGCGACCAGCCCGAAGTCGTTCTTGGCACCGGTCGACACCAGCGCATATGCCTCGTCGAGGAACAGCACGCCGTCGAGCGCACTGTCGATGACCGCGTTGGTTTTGGCCTCGGTCTCACCAATGTGCTGGCCGATCAGGTCAGCGCGGTGCACCTCGCGCACAGTCTCCTTGCGCAAAAGACCCAAGCCGCAATAGATCTTGGCGACCACGCGGGCGATGGTGGTCTTACCGGTCCCGGGCGGACCGGCGAACACCAAGTGGTTGGTGCGCTGGGCGACGGCCAGGCCGCGCTCCTGGCGTCGAATCGACATGGCCACAGAGCTTTTCAGCCGGGCCACCTGATACTTGACCTCTTCGAGGCCGATGAACTCAGCCAGTTCAGCCTCAGCCTCGATGAGCAGATGCGCCTTGCGCGACTTGGCATCCGGGTCGACGAAGTCGGCCTCTGTCGGTTCGGTCTCCGGATCCCACAGGTTGTGGCGGGCCTCGATCCGCGCCGCGGTGGTCGGGTCGATACCGAAACTGGTGTCGGTCAACGCATGTTCGGCAGCGGCGTTGTCCGGATGCGCGGCGTACAACTCCGCCAAGACGTCGGTGGCCTCGTCGTCCTCGCCCTGCGCCCGCAGAGACAAGGCCTTGACGAAGGTGCCGTCGACCGTGGCGACCGCGACCGGTCCCTCAGGGTCTTCCAGGTGTGACAGCGCCGGGGCGAACATGCCCAAGTGCGCCAACGCAATACCCAATGCCACCCGCGCGGCATGCGCGTAGGCCGGGTCCAGGTTCGGATCGCTCACCAGCGGCGTCAGCTGCCGCACCACGTCCGACCACCGCCGGGTGCGGTGGTACATAGCCACCCGCACCCACCGCGCGGGCAGCCAACCGGGCTTGCGGTCGAGCATTTCGTCGACGAGCTCGTCAGCCTCTTCGTACACCCCAGCGCCGGCAAGCGTTGCGGCGTAAGCGAGTTGGAAGCCATCGCGGTCTGCAGCGCGGAACTGCAGGTACAGGCCGCTGTCGTAGCTGAAGCCCAGGTCGCCGTCGGCGAGGTCGAGCGCCTGCTGCAGCACACCCGCGGTCGAGGCCGTCCGCCAGATCGCCTCAACCACGTCAGGCGTCGCCGCACCGGCGGCAGCCAGCCCGGTCCAGGCATCGCAGTGTTCACCGGCGATGCGGGTCAACGTCATGAAGCTACCAACGGCCGCCTTGAGATCGGCGGGGCGACGGCGCCCGTCGACGGCCAGACCGAGTGACAGGCAGCTCGTCGCGAAGCGCGTCAACACGTCGCGATCGACGCGAGCTGCCCGCCCCGCCGCATCCACATCGGCAACCGCTGTGTTGCCGCCCCCGTTGCTCGATCGCACGTGGGTCCTTTCCGTCGTCACCGCGCCAGAGAACGATCCACCGGTCACGCGGCGATCCCCCCTGTGCCAGAAGCCCGCCCGGTTGCCGGTCGCGGGGTCGCACTAAGAAGAAGTCGCCATGCGGGACGGAATGGTTCCCGGGGGTCTTCGGATTCAGCCCACGTGTGACGCGGAACATCGCCGTGCGCCAGCACAACGAGACGGTGTCCGGGGACGTCGCGATCGATGCGCGTAGTTCCGGCTGCCGCGAATGTGTCAGTGCCCATGGTGGTGTTCACAAGGGCATAAAGCCCCCGCGCATCTCCTTAAGTATGCCTAAGCTAACTCCCAGAAGTTAGCATTGCATAACTTAACTTGTCGAGACGCTCCCCCACCTGGACTCAGGTGACGACGGTCACCCCTTAATAGCGGTGACCAGGCTGTTCGATGCGATCATCGCCGCTGCCTCCGGGTTTGTCGGCACCGGACGACCAACCGTCCGGAAGTAGTCCGCGAGCCCGGTGGCCTCCGCGCGCCATCCTCGCGAGCCGAACCATTCGGCCGCCGGAGCGATCTGCTCGTTGTAGATGAGCTTGAAAAAGCCTTCCGACATCTCGTCGCCCTCGGCCCGCTTGGCGGCGAACACCTCGTCCGGCATGGGCTCGCCCTCTTCGACCGCCACCCAGCTGCCTGGCGCAGCGAGCGCATCAATACCGGTGAACAACTGGTCTTGCGCGGTCGCCGGCAGATAGATCAGCAACCCCTCGGCGATCCACGCCGACGGTTGTGCTGGATCAAAACCGGCGTCGGTCAGCGCGGTCTGCCAGTCATCCCGCAGGTCGACGGCGATCTCCCGCCGCTGCGCCGTTGGCTCGGCACCCTTGAGCGCCAACACCTCTCGTTTGAACTCCAGCACCCGTGGCTGATCCAGCTCGTAGATCGTCGTGCCGTCCGGCCAGTCCAGACGGTAGGCCCGAGAATCCAAACCCGCTGCCAGCAGGACAATCTGCCGTACGCCGGCAGCCATCACGCTGTGGAAATAGGCGTCGAAATACTTGGTCCGCGCGCCCTGGAAGTTGATGAACGGCTCACCGAACTCCGCAGTCGCCAGCGGATGCTGCGGTGCCTTGCCGTCGAGCACACCGGCCCAGTCGCCGCCGACCGCACGAGTGAATACTTCGGCATATTGGTCTACCGCAAGCGGATTCGGCTTCGCGGCCTCCAACGCCCGCGCCGCGGCAACCATCACCGCGGTCGATCCAACACTCGTCGTTATGTCCCAGCTGTCATTGTCGGTTCGCACCCGCGCGAGGGTACGCCCGGATCCTTGGTGTTGCGCTAGACCAACGGGCGGCCGGTCCGGATACGCCAGTCCAGATCCATGAGCATCCAGTTGAACGGAAAGCGCCGCAGCGGCCCGGGCAGCACCCGGTTGACCGCCTTGACCAGTCCCATCAGCTGATTGAACCGCTTCTGCCGCTTGACATCCCACGGCAGCCGCATCTCGTCACGGAAGCGCTGCGGCAGGAAACCGGTGGTGAGCAACAGGGAGATTGCCTCGAACCGGCGCTGCAGCGGACCCGGGAGCTGCAGACCCTTCATCCGCACTGCGGCAATCGGATACAGGTAATCGCGCACCGTGTCGTCGATGTGCACCTGATCCAGCGATTCCTGCCAGTACTTGTCGAACGCGGCGCGGTCGGCCGGCCACATCTCAGGCGTCACCTGCAGGGTGGTGCCCATGGTCATGCCCTGCCGGTAGAACTCCTCGGCACTCTCGTCGTCCAACTCTCCGACGACCAGGCGGTACACGTCGAGAGCACCCTTGAACAGGCACGCCGCCACCCAGAGCTGCAGATTCTTGTCCATGGCGCTGTACTTCACCGGGCTGTCCTCGGTGGAGTACACCTGCCGGTGCGCCTTGTTCACCGCGCTCCGGTAGGCCGCCTTCTGGTCATCGGAGCCGAGGATCGCCACCGCGAGGTACGTGAACGTGGTCCGGGCCCGCTTGATCGGGTGCAGGTCTGTGCGGCCGCTTTCCACCCGGCTTTCGACGACGCCGTAGCCGACACCCGGTCGGGACAGCTGCATGATCACGTTGGCCGGGCCCGCGAGCAGCGCAGCGCCGATCAATCCGTCGGAGTACTGGACGTCGCGACGCACCCGACGGCCCGGCGCGCATGCGTTGACCGGCAGTTCCACCAGATCGACCGTCATAGGTCACTCCTCGCAAAAGTGAGAACGATTGATTCCTGATATTGCCTGCGGCGGGGCACAGGTGTCAAGATGGCGGGGTGCCACAGGTGCGGCCGTACCGCGGAATCGACGCGACAGAACGCCTGGCCCAACGTCGGGCCCGGTTGATCGATGCCGGCCTCGACCTACTCGGTGCCGCGCCGCCCGCGCCGGAACTCACCGTCCGCGTCATCTGCGGCAGGGCCGGCGTCGCGATGCGGTACTTCTATGAAAGCTTCACTGACAAGGACGATTTCGTCGCAGCTGTCTTCGATCACGTGATCACCGGCTTGGCCACCACGACCCAGGCCGCGGTGGCCGCGGTTCCGCCAGCCGAGCAGAGCCGCGCCGGTATGGCGAACATCGTCCACGCCATCGCCGACGACGCGCGGGTGGGCCGGCTGCTGTTCAGCGCCCACTTATCCAATGAGGTGGTGGCCCGCAAGCGTCACGAATCAACGGCGTTCTTCGCCATGCTGCTGGGCCAACACGCCGGCGGCGCGCTGCAACTACCGTCCGGCGAACGACTGCGGGCCAGCACGCACTTCGCGGTCGGTGGCGTCGGCCAGACCCTGAGCGCGTGGTTGTCCGATGAAATCACCTACACCCCAGACGAATTGATCGATCATCTGGCACTCCTGCTGGACACGCTGGGCAAGCGCACGGTCCACCGATGACCGGGCCCCAGCTGCACCGGCCCCGACCGCCGCTGGACCAGCACATCGCTTTCTTCGGCTACTGGCTGTACGGCGGCACCACGACAGACCGCAGCAAGGCCCTGCCCCGCGGTGCGGCCACCGTCGTCATCGATATCGGTGAGCGAGACCGGATGAACTTTCACGCCGCCGACGGCCTCACCCTCGCCTCGTCCGCGCCCGCGTTCATCGCCGGGCCGGGCACGAGGGCGTACCTGACCCGGATGGACCCGGGGCAGACAGTGCTGACCATCCACTTCCGCCCCGGCGGCGCACTGCCCTTCTTCGGAATCCCGTTGCACGAGTTGGAAAATGCATGTGTCAGCCTCACCGACCTCTGGGGGCACGCCGCCGTCGTCCTCCGTGAGCAATTGGTGGCGACACCGACGGCCGCGCAGCGCGTCGACCTCCTGCAGGCATTCCTACTCACCCGGCTGCAGCCACAGCCGAGGCTGCTCGCGCCCGTCCTGGCCGCAGCAGAAAGCCAACCGTCGCTTCGGGTTTCCGAGGCCGCCAAGCTGACCGGCTTCACCCCAAAGCGATTGATCGCAACGTTCCGCAGCGAGATCGGCCTGACCCCGAAGACGTATCTGCGCGTGCGGCGGCTGCAGGCCGCGCTGCGGCTGCTCGATGCCGACGTCGCCGACGGCGCCGAGATTGCCGCAGGCCTCGGATACTTCGACCAACCCCATTTCGTCCGCGAATTCCGGGAATTCACCGCACTGACGCCCACGCAATACGCGCAACGACGGACGGCATTGCCCAGCCACGTCGGGCTGACGGCATAAATATCCAAGCGTTCCCGGCCGCGGGCCAGCACCATGGAGGCATGGACAACGCAGGACAAGCGGTCGCGGACACCGGCCTTCTGGTCGCAGCCATCCGCGAGGAGGAATCTCGCCGCCCCGACCGGCTTTTCACCGATCCGTTCGCGGCTCGGCTCGCCGGCGACAGCGGCCGTCAGCTCCTCGCTGAAGCCGTCGCTGCGGCCGGAGACCGGCCTACCCGGCAGATCGTGGTCCGCACCCGGTTCTGGGACGAAGCCCTGTTGCGCGCAACGGAATCGGTGCAGCAGGTCGTCATCCTGGCCGCCGGCATGGACGCGCGCGCCTACCGGTTGCCGTGGCCCGACGGCGCCACGGTCTACGAACTGGACCAGCCCGCGGTGATCGACGCCAAGGCCGCGGCGTTGGCCGGCGAAGACGCCCGCTGCAGCCGGTTCGCGATCGGCGTGGACCTCACCGGTGACTGGACGGATGCGCTGCGGTCAGGCGGTTTTGACACCGATCGCCCGACGGTGTGGCTCATCGAGGGGCTGCTGCAATACCTCGACGAGGCCGCGGTCCGGACCGTGTTCGAGCGGGTGGACGGACTGTCGGCGCCCGGTTCCGTGCTGCTGTACGACGTCGTCGGCAAGACGCTGCTGGATGCGCAAGTGCTGGCCGCGGTACGTCAGTCGATGAAGCAGAAGGGCGCACCGTGGCTGTTCGGCACTGACCAACCCGGTGAGCTGTCCGAGCGCCACGGGTGGTCAGCGGTCGTCACCGACGTCGCTGTGCCCGGCAACGCCTGGGACCGCTGGTTCACCCCCGCGGTGCCCATGGACGTGCCCGACGTGCCGCGCGGCTACTTCGTCGAAGCGACGAAAGCTGCTGCGCCGCAGCCATGAAGCAGATCAGGTGAGGTGGTCGAATTCACCGCTGACATGGCGGATATGAGCGTCGGCAGAGCGGTGGACGACCTCCTTGGCGTCCTGATCGATCTCGTCGCCACCAAGGGTGTAGAGCCGGTCGTAGTCGTAGGCATCAAGGCGCTCGACGATGCGTCGCACCACCGCCGCCGATAACGGCAAGTGCTTGGGATACATGCGCTGGAACGACACCCAGTTCTTGGCCAGGCCGCCCGAGATGCTGTCACCGACGAGCAGGGTTCCGTCCGGAGTCAACGCTACGGCGCTGCCCCGCATGTGACCACCCACATGGATCAGCCGAACTCCCGGCAACGGCTCCATCTCCACGTCCCAGTATTCGATCACCGGATCGGCAACGGGAACCCATTCTCGGTCAAGAACATTCACGTAGACCGGAACCCCGCCGAACGCCTTGCTCCAGGACAGCTGCGCTCCGAACATGTGAGGATGACTCGAGGCAATCGCCGCGACCCCGCCAAGTGCGGTGACCAGTCCGACTATCGAGTCATCCAAATAGCTTGGCGCGTCCCACAACATGTTGCCGGCTGCGGTCTGCACCAGATACGACCGGTGCCCGATCCCGAACCGAGGCGTTCGGCGCAGGCTGTGGACTCCCCGGCCATGGTTGACATATTCAGTCTGATGCGGTTGCTCGGCAAGGAGTTTCAGCGTCGTCCAGGTGCCGTGCGGTGGCAGATCGCCACGCTCCTCTATCGAGACGGCCTCCGAGGTGAAAACACAGCTGTTCTCCGGCGGCCGCACTTCGGTGTCAGCGTGCTCGACTCCACATCCATCACAAATCCAAGTAGGCATGCACCCAGCCTGCAACCTCAACCGAGGTTGAGATCAAGATGCAGTGATCACCACGACACGCAGCGCTGGGGCGCTTGCCCATACCGTCACGCATTGAGCGCGTCCAGCCAGGCATGGCCGGGATGCACTCGCGATAGCCACCCGGCCAGTCGAGCTCGCCGTGACCGGTCCATCACAGGGAGTGCGTGGCTGAAGTCCGCGTGATCTTTGGCTCGCGGCGCTTTCGCCTTGAACAAGAGCACGACCTCAGGAATCACATAGGGGATGCCGTCGCCTGTGCGAAGGATCAGCTCGTTGTAGGGCACAGTGATCGAGGCGTCGCGGCGGCACACCCATTGGTCGCCGCAGTGCGGCTCACGGAACACGTCGAGGCGATAGTGTCCGGTCGCTGGTTCGCGCAGCCACGTCTGGTGCATCGTGTCCGCTTCTTGGGGGAACGGCCAGACGTGCCCGTTCCCGACTACATCCCATTCGAAGCCAGGAAACGCGTCGACGATCTCGCCGAATCGTTCACGAGGAACTCCGATTTCGAGATCGTCGTGCTCGCGTCCAAGGCCACCGACGAACAGGTCCAACGCCCACCCGGCCGCGACGTACCAGCATGTCGAGGTGTCCGAGAGTCGTTCGGCGACTTGCCCGGGCGTCCAGGCTTTCCAGAGCCGGTCGCAGTCCTCGGACGATAGCGGGCGCCCGGTCATGCCTGACCGCCTCCTGCGCGTCAGATGGGTGGGGCTGGTCGCGTCAGTGCCTCAGACCGGAGCCACCGCCGGCCGCCGGTCGGCTGCCGTCCGCGGCTCGGTCCCGGTGTCGGCTTCGGTGAATTCTTTGGTCCAGCAGGCGAATTCCAAGGTGATGCCGTCCGGGTCCTGGAAGTAGAACGACCGCACGTAGACCCCGGGATGCACCGTCGGCGAGGCCTGCATGGGACTCTCGTCGTGGTTGAGCACCGGGCCGACCCGGACGCCCTTCTCCTTGAGCCGCTTGCGGTACTCGTCGAATTTCTCGGCCGGCACGTGGAAAGCCAAGTGGTTCAACGACCCGACGGCACTCATGAACTCGCCGATGCCGGGCAGCGCCGCCGGCTGTGAGATGCCGGGCGCCCCATCCGGCGCCTGCGTGAACCAGAAGAACGCCACGCAGTCACCGTTACCGGCGTCGAAGAAGAAGTGCTGGCCCATACCGCCGGGCAGATCAACCGATTTCACCAGCGGCATGCCCAGCACGCCCGAGTAGAAATCGACGGTTCGCGCCATGTCCGCGCACACCAGAGCGACATGGTTGATGCCACCCAACTCGAATTCCGCATTGCGATTGTCGGGCTTGATCATCGTGCAACTCCTGACGCCAGGGTCTGGTCAACAACCGAATCTGAATCTAACATCAGGTTCAGTTTTGTCAATGACACCCCGAGGACACCGCGAAAGGACGTTGCCGTGACCGTCGCACCCCGCGAGCAGCTCCCCACCGCCCGGGGCCGCCAGACGCAGGCGGCGATCGATAGCGCGGCCCGCACCGTCATTGCCCGCAAAGGCATTCTGGCGACCACCATTTCGGACATCGCGGCAGAAGCCGGGCGGTCCACCGCGTCGTTCTACAACTACTACGACTCCAAGGAGGCGATGGTCCGCGAGTGGGCGGAACGCTTCCGCGACGAAGCCCGCGACCGGGCCCTCGATGCCGCCGGACCCGAACTCACCAACGCCGAACGCGCGCACCACGCCGCCGCCGCGCACTGGGAGACCTACCGGCACCGGCTGGCCGAGGTCATCAGCATCTCCCAATTGGCCATGGTCAACGACGATTTCGCGCAATACTGGGCGGAAATCTGTGAACTCCCGATTGCGCTGATCGTGTCGATGGTCAAACATGCTCAGCAGCAAGGCTTCTGTCCTGACGACGATCCACGCCTTGTTGCCGTGGCGCTCGTGTCGATGCTCAACCAGTTCTGCTATACCCAATTATCCGGCGAGGGTGCCACCACCGCAGACGACGACGCCTGCGTCACCACGCTGGCCAACATCTTCTACCGGACCATTTACTACGAGGAGAATCCGCGTACATGAACAAGTCGGGGAGTTCGTCTGCCGCGGGCGTCACCAGAGAGTTCATCGGGATGGACTCTCCCACCGCGCTGCGTGCCGGGTCCGGTGGACACCCCTGCCAGGGCATCTACTACCGGGGCATGGGCCGCAAGCCCAAAGTGGCGATGATCGCCGCGCACTACCAAATCGACTTCTCCGAGCACTACCTCGCCGACTACATGGCTACCCGGGGTATCGGTTTCCTCGGCTGGAACACGCGCTTCCGCGGCTACGAATCCAGTTTCCTGCTGGACCATGCCCTGGTGGACATCGGTGTCGGGGTCCGCTGGCTGCGCGAGGTGGCCGGGGTGGAAACCGTGATCCTGCTGGGCAATTCGGGTGGTGGCTCGCTGATGGCCGCCTATCAAGCTCAGGCACTGACCCCACACCTCACCCCATTTGACGGAATGCGCCCGGCCGCCGGCGTTTACGATCTGCTTCCTGCCGACGGCTATATCTCCAGCGCCGCGCATCCCGGCCGTCCGGACGTCCTCACCAACTGGATGGATGGCTCGGTGGTCGACGAAACCGATGCGCTGGCAACCGATCCCGACCTCGACCCGTTCGATCCGGACAACGGACCGCCCTACTCGTCCGCATTCGTCAAGCGCTACCGCGACGCCCAGGTCGCCCGCAACCACGCGATCACCGACTGGGTGGAAACCGAGTACGCGCGGGTCAAGGCCGCGGGATTCCGGGATCGCCCGTTCACCGTCATGCGGACGTGGGCGGATCTGCGCATGGTCGACCCCACGCTCGAACCCACCAAACGCCCGGCCAATCAGTGTTATGCCGGCACCCCGGTCCACGCCAACCGCTCGGCGAACGGCATCGCCGCCGCCTGCACCCTGCGCAGCTGGCTGACCATGTGGAGCCTGCGACACGCCCAGACCCGGGCCGAGCCACACCTGGCACTCATCGACAACCCCGCCCTGGTGATCAACGCTGAACAGGATTCGGGCGTGTATCCCTCTGACGCGCAATGCATTTTCGACGCACTGGCCACCGAGGACAAGACGCTGCACCCCATCGACTCCGACCACTACTTCACCACCCCGGGCGCCCGCAGCGAGCAGGCCGACGTGATTGCCAAGTGGATCGCCAAGCGGTGGCGGTGAACCAGCCCCCGCGCGGGCTCGCGCAAAATTCAACACTCCGGGTGCTGGCGCACCTGGCCCCCAGCGCCCTGGTCACTGAATTCCTTGCACCGCTGCAGGATCTGGTCGACGTTCGATTCTGCGCCGCCGACGACGACGAGACCTTCTACCAGGAACTGCCGGACGCCGACGTGCTGTGGCACGTGCTACGCCCCATCGATGCGGACGATCTGGAGCGCGGCAAACGGCTCAAGCTGGTCCACAAGTTGGGCGCGGGCGTCAACACCATCGACGTCGACGCGGCAGCCCGCCTCGGCATCGCGGTCGCCAACATGCCGGGCGCCAACGCGCCGTCGGTCGCCGAAGGCGCAGTGATGCTGATGCTGGCCGCGCTGCGCCGACTACCCGAGCTCGACCGCGCGACGCGGGCTGGCACCGGCTGGCCGACGGACCCGTCGCTCGGCGAGACGGTGCGGGACCTCGGCAGCTGCACCGTCGGCCTGGTCGGGTACGGCAACATCGCCAACCGGGTGGAGACCATCGTCACCGCCATGGGCGCCACCGTCATACATACCAATTCCCGTGGCGCACAGGGGCATCCCGGGTGGCGGCCGCTCCCCGAACTCCTCGCCACCAGCGACGTCGTGTCGCTGCACCTGCCGCTCACCGAACACACCACCCGGTTACTCGACGCCGCTGCGCTGGCCCGAATGAAACCCGGTGCGGTGCTGGTCAACACATCTCGCGGTGGAGTCATCGACGAACCGGCACTGGTCGCTGCCCTACGCAACGGCCCGCTACAGGCCGCCGGCCTCGACGTCTTCGCCACCGAACCCGTCGAACCGGACAACCCGTTGCTGGCCCTGGACAACGTCGTCGTCAGCCCGCACGTCACCTGGTACACCGCCGACACGATGCGCCGCTACCTGGCCGAAGCAGTGGCCAACTGCGAACGACTGGCCAACGGACAGCAGCTGGCCAACGTAGTGAACGAAGTGAACCTCTAAACGCCCGTCAAGTGGGTTACCCTCGAAACCAACCGACCAGTTATTTGGTTGGGTGCGCCATACAACGCCCACAGCCGGTCACAGGAGGCAACGATGCCCATCGCGATCATGTCCGAGCACAACGATCTGGCCGCTTCGGTCCGGGCCCTGGTGGCGCGCGTCGCGCCGTCCGAGGTCCTGCACGAAGCGCTGGAGACCCCGATCAGCAACCCGCCGCCCTACTGGAGCGCCGCCGCTGACCAGGGCCTGCAGGGCCTGCACCTATCGGAATCGGTTGGCGGACAAGGCTTCGGCATCCTCGAACTCGCGATCACCCTGGCCGAGTTCGGCTACGGCGCCGTCCCGGGACCGTTCGTCCCGTCGGCCATCGCCAGCGCGCTGATCTCCGCCCACGATGCGAAGTCCGGCCTGCTGCCCGGCCTGGCCTCCGGCGAGATCATCGCCGCGTACGCCCTGAGCTCGGGCCTGACCGCCGAAACCCAGGGCGACGCCCTCGTCGTCAGCGGCGTAGTCCGGGCCGTACCCGCCGCGGCACAGGCGTCCCTGCTGGTGGTGCCGGTCAATGCCGGCGCGCAGTGGGTCGTGCTCGACACTGCCGCCCTACAGATCGAACCCGTACAGAGCGTCGACCCGCTGCATCCGGTGGCCCACGTCCGCGCTGACGCCGTTACCGTCAGCGGCGACGGGGTGCTGTCCGGGCTGACGCACCCCCATGCCTGCGCTCTCATCACGACGTTGCTCGCCGCGGAATGCGTCGGCGTCGCACGCTGGGCCACCGATACTGCCGCCGAATACGCCAAGATTCGCGAGCAGTTCGGCCGTCCCATCGGCCAGTTCCAGGCCATCAAGCACAAGTGCGCCAACATGATTGCCGAAACAGAGCGCGCCACCGGCGCCGTCTGGGATGCGGCCCGGGCCTTGGACGAACACGCGTCGGGCGACACTGACTCTGATTACCTGTTCGCCGCCGCGGTCGCTGCCACCCTCGCTCCCGCCGCCACCCAGCACTGCACGCAAGACTGCATCCAGGTCCACGGCGGCATCGGCTTCACCTGGGAGCACGACACCAACGTCTACTACCGGCACGCCATCGCGCTGGTCGCCGGTTTCGGCCGGGCCGCCGACCACCCGCGCCAGGTGGTGGACCTGGCCACCAGCACTGGCATGCGGTCCATCGACATCGATCTGGACCCGGACACCGAGAAGCTGCGCGCCGAGATTCGCGCGGAAGTGACTGCGCTGAAAGAGATTCCGAGCGGAACCGAACGCAACACCGCCATCGCCGAAGGTGGCTGGGTGCAGCCGCACCTGCCGACGCCGTGGGGCCGGGCCGCCGCGCCCATCGAGCAGATCATCATCGCCCAGGAGTTCAGCACCGGCCGCGTCCGGCGCCCGCAGATGGGCATCGCGGCATGGATCATCCCGTCGATCGTGGCGTTCGGCACCAACAAGCAACAGCAGGACTTCCTACCGCCGACCTTCCGCGGCGACATGATCTGGTGCCAGTTGTTCTCCGAACCTGGCGCCGGCAGCGACCTGGCCAGCCTGACCACCAAGGCCGTCAAGGTCGATGGCGGCTGGCGCATCACCGGGCAGAAGATCTGGACCACCGGCGCGCAGTATTCGGCGTGGGGCGCGCTCCTGGCCCGGACCGACTCGAATGCACCGAAACATCAAGGCATCACCTACTTCTTGCTGGATATGAAGAGCCCCGGCGTCGAGGTCAAGCCGCTGCGCGAACTCACCGGCAACGCAATGTTCAACACCGTCTTCATCGACGACGTGTTCGTGCCCGACGACATGGTGCTCGGCGAGGTCAACCGCGGCTGGGAGGTCAGCCGCAACACCCTGACCAACGAGCGCGTCTCGATCGGCAGCAGCGAGACACCGTTCCTGGCCAGCCTGGATCAGTTCGTCGAGTTCCTGCGGGACGGTGAATTCGACGAGGTGCAGCGTCACGAAGCCGGGAAGCTGATCGCCGAGGGCCACGCCGCCAAGCTGCTCAACATGCGGTCGACGCTGCTGACGCTGGCCGGAGGCGATCCGATGCCCGCCGCGGCTATCTCCAAACTGCTGTCCATGAAGACGGGACAGGGTTACGCCGAGTTCGGGGTCGCGTCGTTCGGCAGTGACGCGGTCGTCGGTGATCTGCAACAGCCCTCAGGCAAGTGGGACGAATACCTCCTCGCAGGCCGCGCCACCACCATCTACGGCGGCACCTCCGAGGTGCAGCTGAACATCATCGCCGAACGGCTCCTGGGCCTGCCCCGCGACCCGTAACCTTCCCCCGCGAGCAGTCCCCCAGAGTGAAGTGCTCCCAGTGAAAACCCCTATTTCCGCGTCGGAATAGGGGTTTTCACGTCTGTTCGGCGCGGCTTCACCGGTGCTACGGTTGACGCAGGCGGAAGCATTTTTGGTGGTGATCATCATGACCACACGAGAGCTGACGACACGAGCGCTGCCCGTGCTGCGGCTGGTGTTGGTAGGCGCCCTTGCGATCGCATTCACGATCCTTCTCACGGCGCTGCGCAGCCCGACCATAACGCTGCAGGCGGATGACGCGTGCGTCAACGGCGTCGCCCCGTGGAACCCCTACATCGTGAACTGCAACCTGCCTACGCGCAGCATTCCGAAGGTGCGCGGCGCAGCTCCTGATGCGGGCGCCATCATCGCGTGCCGCGACAAGCCCGGTTGCCTCTCCTGGTACGTCAACAACTGAATCCCGGTAACGCGACGGATTTCCGCGCTGGCGACGGTCTAGATCAAGACCGAACCATCACCAGCAGGGAGTACCTCATGTCCACCGCACCGGAAATCGACCAGGACAAGACCGCCATCGTCAGCGGCGCGGGCCGCGGCTTTGGCCGGGCCATCGCAGTTGCGCTGGTCAGCGCGGGCTGGCAGGTCGTGGGCGTCGCCCGAACCACAGCGGACCTCGAGTCGCTGCGGGCCGATGTCGGCGACCGATTCACCCCGGTCCCCGGCGACGCCACCGACGAAGCGCTCGGCGCCAAGTTGATCGCGCAATACCGGCCGCAACTGCTGGTACTCAACGCCGGCGCGACCCCGCACACCGCGCCATTGACGCGCCAGACCTGGGAGACCTTCAGCGAAAACTGGAACACCGACACCCGCCATGTGTTCGGCTGGAGCAAAGCGGCACTCAACGCGCCGCTGAAGCCAGGAAGCACGGTCATCGCCATGTCCAGTGGTGCAGCCCTCCGTGGGTCTCCGTTGAGCGGCGGCTTCGCCGGCGCCAATGCCACGGTGAAGTTCATCTCCGACTACGCGGCCGATGAGGCCGAGCAGGCCAGCCTCGGCATCCGGTTCGTCACGCTGTATCCGATGCTCAGCCCCACCGGTGTCGGTGCGGCCGGCGTGGCGGCCTACTCCGCGCAGCAGGGCGTCGATCCGGAAACCTTCATCGCCAGGCTGCAGCCGGTGCTGACGCCGGAGATAGTGGCGAAGGCAGTGGTCGAACTGTCCAGCGAGCCCGCGCCCGCCGCGGGTTACGTGCTCACCGCCACCGGCGCGAGCCCGCTCTGATGACCACAGCCGCCGAATTCACCGACCTCACCGCACAATTCCGGCCTGAGCTTCTGGCCCACTGCTATCGGATCCTCGGCTCGATCCACGATGCGGAAGATCAGGTGCAGGAGACGTATGTGCGGGCGTGGCGCGGATTCGGCGGTTTTGAGGGCCGGTCGTCGGTGCGGCGCTGGATGTACACCATTGCGACCCGCACCTGCCTGAGCGCCGTCGAGAACCGTGGACGACGGCCGCTGCCCTCCGGGCTCGGGCCGCCGGCCGAGGACCACCGAATTCCCTTGGGACACCGCGCACCTGAAGTGCATTGGCTGCAGCCCATCCCGGATTCCCTTGTCGATCACCAGGATCCGGCCGTCATCGTCGCCGGCCGGGCCGGGTTGCGGCTAGCTCTCATCGCCGCGCTGCAACACCTACCGGCCCGGCAGCGAGCCGCTCTGACGCTGCGGGACATCCTGGCATTCCCGGCGGTCGAGGCGGCCGAAATCCTCGACACCACAGTCGACGCGGTCGACGCCCTGCTTCGCAGGGCCAGACGGACCCTCAACGTGGCAGGCGTCGCCGTGGACGACGTCACCGAACCCGAAGACGCGCGGACCCGGGAGCTACTGCAGCGCTACCTCGACGCCTTCACCCGCGCGGATCCGCAGGCCCTCGTCGACCTGGTCCGCGCCGACGTGGAATTCGAAATGCCCCCAACCCCAACCTGGTTCAGCGGATCGGCCGCCGTGATCGGATTCCTGGGCAACCGCGTACTGCGGCGGCCAAGCCAGTGGCACGCAGTGCCGACCCGCGCCAACGGTCAGCCGGCACTCGTGTTCTACGCCCGTCACGAGGACGGCACCCTGCACGGTTATGGCGTCCAGGTCCTGACGCTGCGCGACGGCCGCATCTCGCGCATCACGGCGTTCAACGACCCGACATTGGTGCCGACGTTCGGCCCGCCGGTCCTCACGGTGGACCGGTGAGCAGAACGTCAGTCGAGATCCATCTCCCGCAACGCGCGCTTGAGGATCTTGCCCGTGGGGTTGCGCGGTAGCTCGTCGAGGAAGATGACCTCGCGCGGAACTTTGTAGCGCGCCAAGTGATCTCGGACGTACGTCTTGATGTCGTCCTCACTGACCGTGGCCCCCTCGGTCTTGACGACGAAGGCCCGCAGCCGCGCGCCGAAGTCCTTGTCCTCAACGCCGAGCGCGGTCGCCTCCACCACCTCGGGGTGGCCGCTGATGAGATCCTCGACCTCGGCGGGGAAGACGTTCTCGCCGCCGGAGACGATCATCTCGTCGTCGCGGCCGCTGACGTACAGGAGCCCGCGCTCGTCGAAGTAGCCGACGTCGCCGGACGACAGCATCCCGTCGATGATCTGCTTACCGCCACCGCCGGTGTACCCCTCGAACGGGAAGGTGGTGCCGACGAAGATGCGGCCGACGCTGCCTTGCGGCAGTTCATTGTCGTTGTCGTCGAAGATCTTCACGCGGACGCCCTTGACCACCGGGCCGACCGTCGCCGGGTTGATCGACAGGTCCTGCGGCCGCGCGATGGTGGCGAACGAAATCTCGGTCGAGCCGTACAGGTTGTAGATCACCGGGCCCAGCTCCTTGAGCCCTCGGGTCGCGAGCTCGGACCCCAGCTGCGAACCCGACACGAACACGATGCGCAGGCTCGACAGATTCGGCTTGGGCGACGTCTTGTCCAGCTCGTCGAGAATCCTCGACAGCATGACCGGCACCACCACCATGGCCGTGACCTGGTGCCGCTCGATATCGGCGAGCACTGTCGCCGGCTTGAACCGGCGGCGCAGTACCAGGGTGCTGCCGAGCAGCATGGCGATGGTCGAATGCAAGTAGCCGAGCGCATGGAACATCGGGGCCGGCAGGCTGGTCACCTCACCGGATTTGAACGGCACCGACGACAGCACCCCGCCGACCGGCGCCAGTGACGGCGGCGCACTTCGGTTGGCGCCCTTGGGAGTTCCGGTGGTGCCGCTGGTCAGGATGATGATCGAGGCCGACTTGGCCACCTTCGGCGGCGCAAGACTGCTGGTCCGGGCGACGACGTCGGCCAAAGACTCGTCGACGCTGCCCGACGGTTCAGCCGCGTCCGGGTTGTAGCCCAACGCCCGCAGCTTGCCCAGCGGCGGCTCCGCCAGCGCGACGGCGTCGGCGTATTCGTCGTCATAGATGATCAACTGGGCGCCCTCGCGCTCGGACACCTCTTTGATCTGCGGCCCGGAGAACTCGGTGTTGAGCAGGATGATCCGGGCCCCGACGCGCGCCGCGCCGTACACCGCCACCAAGAACCAGCGGTGGTTACGCGCCAGGATGGCCACGCCCTCGCCGGCCTGAACCCCCTTGGCGCGCAGCGCGTTGGCGGTGGAGTTCACCGCGTCGTCGAACTCCTGGAAGGTGATGTCACCGTCGTCGTCGATGACGGCAGTGCGGTGCGGCGTACGACGCGCGTTGAGCGCCGGGATCATGCCGATCTCACCCCAGCGCACAATGTCGGCCAGCATGGCGGCCATGTGCTGCGGCGATTCGAGTTTGAGCGCCCCAGCCTCGAACATCTTTCTGGCGTAGTGCAGTTCGGCCGCGCCCCGGTCCGCGAATCTGGTGACGGACTTCCCGCCCAATTTCTCGAAAGACTCCTGAACCTTGCTTGCTACCTGCGACGGGAGATCAGTCAGCTTGGCCATGAGCCAACCATAGGTGACACCGCCGGTAACACGGTCCAATCCCCGATGCCAATTACCATGACGTCATGGGTGACTCGCTGTCCCTGGAGGTCGGTGGACGCGAGGTTGCCCTGAGCAACCCGGGCAAGGTGATCTTCCCAAGCCAAAATGGTGGTCCGGGAGTGACGAAATTGGATCTCGTCAACTACTACCTTTCCGTCGCCGACGGCGCGCTGCGTGGAATCGCAGACCGGCCGATGATCCTGAAGCGGTTCGTGAAAGGCATTGCGCAGGAAGCGATATTCCAGAAGCGTGCGCCGGAGAAGCGGCCGGACTGGATCAGCGTCGCCGAGCTCAAATACGCCTCGGGCACGTCGGCGAAGGAAGCCGTGATCGACGAAGCGGCCGGGCTGGTGTGGGCGGTGAGCCTGGGCTGTGTCGACTTCAATCCGCATCCCGTCCGGGCCGGCGACTTGGACCATCCCGACGAACTGCGCGTCGACCTGGACCCCATGCCGGGTGTCGAGTGGCCACAGATAGTCGACGTCGCCATCGTGGTGCGCGACGTGCTGACGGACTACGGGCTGACCGCCTGGCCCAAGACATCCGGCTCGCGGGGTTTCCACATCTATTCACGTATCGAGCCGCGGTGGTCCTACAAAGACGTCCGGCTCGCGGCGCAGACCGTGGCCCGCGAAGTCGAGCGGCGCGCGCCGGAGCTGGCCACCAGCCGGTGGTGGAAAGAGGAACGCGAGGGCGTGTTCGTCGACTTCAACCAGAACGCCAAGGACAGAACCGTCGCATCGGCGTACTCGGTGCGGTCCCGGCCCGACGCCCGGGTGTCGACGCCGCTGTTCTGGGACGAGGTCCCCGGCTGCCGCCCGGAAGACTTCACGGTGTTGTCGGTGCCGGTTCGCTACGCCGAACTCGGCGATCCATGGGCCGGTATGGACGACGCGGCGGGCGGCCTGGAGGGGTTGCTGGCGCTGGCCAAAGAGCTCGGCCCCATGCCCAAAGCCGAGAAAGCCGAGGCCGACTCAGCGCCCGACGGCCGGCGGGTATCGCAGATGCCGCTGATCGAGGTTGCCCGCACCAAGACCCGAGACGAGGCCATGGCCGCCCTCGACGTGTGGCGGTCGCGCCACCCCGAGGCCGCGTCTGCCTTGCAAGCCATTGATGTTCTGGTCGACGGCATGCGCGGGCCCAGCTCGATCTGGTACCGGATCAGGGTCAATCTGCAGCATGTGCCGGAGGAATTGCGGCCGCCGCAGGAGCCGCTCATCGCCGACTACTCGCCGTGGGTGGGCTACCAAGGCAATCAGTGGCGCCGTCCGTGAGCGTTACCCCGCCGAGACCATGTTTGCTAGCTAGAGCTATCACACTTCTTAGCGATGATTTAGGACTTACTCCCCGGTACCTTAACTTGGCCGCATAACTTCGATCTCGAGCCGAAGAAACGACACAGAAGTCAGGCGTTCGGCCACATCGAAGGGAGGCATCACATGGCTATGGTCAACAGCGACTCGGCATCGACAGCCGCTTTCCGCTATGGCAATCCGGCGGTCGCTTGCGGCGACGCCGAGGTGCGCGCCCAGTGCCGCCAACTGGCGACGGTACTCACCGTCACCGGAGTCATCGACGAATCCGATGTGGACCTGGTTGCAGCGCAGGCACGGCGCTGCGTCCTTCCCGAGAAGCCGTTCATCCTGGACCTGAGCGGGGTTACCTCGTTCGCAGTGTCCTGCGTCGAACTGCTCGACAAGGTCAACGACAGCTGCATCGCAGCTGGTAACGAGTGGTCCTTGATCGCATCCCAGCCGGTTTCGACCGCACTGCTGGCCTGCGGCGCAGAGTCCGCCTTCCCGACCGCAACCTCCGTCTCCGAAGCGCTGCACCATTTCTCGGACAGCATGTACGAGCGCCGTCGGTTGCTGCCGTTTCTCACCAAGAAGTCCGCGTAAGACAGGAACTGAACATGTTGATTGATCTCCGCTGGCTGAGTGCCCTGCTTCACCGTCGCAAGGGCCACCTCGCTACGCCGGCTCTCTGACACCCATCCGAACTCCCACTCGGTCCCGACACCAATTCTGGTGTCGGGACCGAGTTTTTTGTGCGCGGCGGTTATCCGAAGTCGATGCGCACCATCGCGCTATCAGCCCAGACATTCCGGTCCCGCGCCCGCCGCCACTTCTCGCGCAGCGGCAGGTGCGCGTGCACCTGCGTCACACCGGGAATTCTGATGAGCGGCACCACATTCCACTGCCAGCCGTAGCGCCGGTGTAGCGCGCGATTGGCGTCGGCCGCTTCCGATCCCGTCAAGATCGTCGCCCGGCCCGTGAATATGGTTGCGCCACTGCGCTTTCGGCCGCGGTAATCGCAGGCCGTCAGTTCGACCTGCGGATTCGTCCGGATTCGCGCGGTCTTCGGACCGCGTTTCGTTCGGAACACGACCGAGTTCCCCTGAAGGTCGAACCAGATCGGCGTATCGACCGGCTCACCGCTCTTCCGATAGCTCCGCAGCAGGGCGTACCGGGTGCCGCCCAATTCACTGATGTCGAACCGCTTCGTATTGGTAGCCATGCCCACAGTCAACGACTTAGAGTTGGCTCCAAGTCAAGACCTGCCGGGAGTACTCATGCCTAGGTTCACCATCGGCGAAGTGGCCGCACGCGCCGACGTCGCCGCAACCACACTGCGCTACTACGAACAGATCGGCCTGATCCACGCCCCTGCGCGGGTCGGCGGCCAGCGCCGCTACGACGAGTCCGTCCTCGACCGACTGCACGTCATCCGCCTGTGTAAGACGGCCGGGTTCGCGCTCGACGAGATTCAACTGCTGTTCGCCGACGACTCCCCCGGCAGGCCGGCCAGCCGCGCGCTGGCCGAGACCAAACTCGCCGAGATCGACGCCCGCATCGCCGAGCTGCAGCTCGCCCGCGAACTCGTGGAGTGGGGCATGCAGTGCACCTGCCCCTCGATCGACGCCTGTAGCTGCGGTATTCACCCCACCAAGCCCGCCACCGCGCGGACAGCCTGACCCTCAGCCCCCGCAGCGGCGGCACCCGCCGACGCCCTGATCTCACCCCTTCGACAGAATGCAACCGGGCCACATTTCGGCAACCTGACGGTTCCCTGACAGTGTGCTGTGAGCCCATGGGGATGGGCTTGTGGAGACCTAAGCTTCCGTAGTGACGACGCCGCCCAAAGCTACGGCCGTGCCCGAATCCTTCGGCTACGCATTCAAACGCCTGTTCCTGGGCAAACCTCTCGTCAACGAGCAGCTGCACAACGAAAAGCTGTCGAACCCAGTGGCGCTCGGCGTGCTGTCCCCCGACGCCATCTCGTCCAGCGCGTACGGCACCGAAGAAATCCTGATCGGACTCCTGCCCTACGCGGGCATGGCCGCGTTCACCCTCCTGTTGCCGATCACCGGTGTCATCCTGCTGATCCTGATCCTGGTCGCGGCCTCGTATCGACAGGTCGTGATGGCGTACACCCGCGCCGGCGGCTCATATGTGGTGGCGCGCGAGAACTTCGGACCGCGCATCGCCCAAATCGCTGCCGCCGCACTGCTGATCGACTACGTCGTCACTGTCGCCGTGCAGGCCGCAGCCGGCACCGTCGCCGTGGCGTCGGCGATCCCGGTATTGGGCCCGTACAGCCTGGAGATCACCGTCGGCGTCGTACTGGTCATCGCCTATGCGAACCTGCGCGGTCTGCGAGAGGCCGGCCGGCCGTTCGCGGTGCCCACCTACTTCTTCATCCTCATGTTGACGATCATGATCGTGGTCGGCATCATCCGCGAAATCTTCGGTGACCTACCGGTTTACGACGTTTCGCACATGTCCGGCCTGGTGCCCATCGAACACGAGAACGGCATCATCATGGGCGCCAGCATCCTGGCGGTCCTGCGCGCGTTCGCCAACGGTGGTTCCTCGCTGACCGGTGTCGAGGCCATCTCCAACACCGTCAGCGTCTTCCGTAAACCGCAGGGCCCCAATGCCCGTCTGGTGCTCACCGTCATGGCCAGCATCCTGGGCTTCCTGGTTGCCGGCGTGTCCTACCTGGCCTACGAAACCCATGCTGCGCCCTACGATGCCGGTTATCCGTCGGTGTTGTCGGAGATCGCCCGCAGCGTGTTCGGCGACGGGTGGATCGGCCACGTCCTCTACAACCTGGTGCAGGTTTCCACCGCGCTCATCCTCTATACCGGTGCGAACACCAGCTTTAACGGCTTCCCGACGCTCGCAAGCTTCGTTGCCGAAGACCGCTTCCTGCCGCGTCAGCTGACCAAGCGCGGCCACCGTTTGGTGTTCTCGAACGGCATCATCGTGCTGACCGTGCTGTCGGTGGCGCTACTGGTATTCACCGGTGGCTCGGTCAATGCGTTGGTCCCGTTCTACGCGATCGGCGTGTTCACTGGGTTCGCGATGGCCGGCTACGGCATGTCGAAACACCATCTGACGCACCGAGAACCGGGCTGGCGCGGACGGGTGATCATCAACCTGTCTGCGGCCATCCTGTCGACCATCGTGGTCGGTATCTTCGCGGTGGCCAAGTTCACCGAAGGCGCCTGGTTGGTCGTCATCGTGTTCCCACTGCTGGTCGGTCTGCTGATGCGGCTGAATCGCGAATACCGCGCTGAGGCAGCAATTTTGGAGCATTTCCGGAACAACCGGCCGGACAACGTGAAATTCGCCCGGCACCGGGTCCTGGTGATGGTCAATGGTGTGGACCTGGCCGTCCTGGAAGCCTTGCGGTACGGCCGCGGCTTGCGCGCCGACACCATGACGGCGGTGCACTTCATGGTCGACCCGCAGGTCGCCAAGCAATTGCAGAAGAAGTGGGAGTACTACGAAATGGAGACCCCGCTGCGGGTCGTGGACTGTCCGGACCGCCGATTCGACCGTGCCGCACAGGAACTCGTCACCACCACGCTGGCGGAGTACTCGAACACCAACGTCACCGTGCTGCTGCCGCGCCGCAGCTACGCGCCGCTACTGGGCCGGCTGTTGCACGACCGCACCGCCGACAAGATCTCGCAGGCAGTCAGCCGCATTCCCGACGCCGCGGCCACGATCGTGCCCTACGACGTGCAATCCCGGATCCGGGAAGCCTTCCCCGACATGTTCGAAGAGCGCATCACTCGCAGCGTCGAGCGGATGCGTTCGCGCATCACCAAGGGCGACGAGGAACGGATCGAAGAGTACGAACATCCCGTGCCGACGCAAACGTCGGTGCCCGTCGACGGCCTGATCGCCGGGCACCGGTCGATCGTCGAAGGCCGCGTCGACGAGGTCGACGAAGTGCACAAGAACGGGCGACTCCAACGCGAAGTGCTGGTCGGTGATGACAGCGGAACGCTCAGGGTGGTCTTCACCACCGGCGGCCAGGACATCACCGCGGGCCAACTGATCCGGATCACGGGTAAGCCGAAGCAGAGCGGCAACCGGCCGCTGTATATGGCCGACCCGGGCTACCAGATCCTGCGTGCAGCGCAGGAGGAATAGCGCGGCATGGGTGGCACAGAAGGGGCCTTAGTGCCCGCTCGGCCGTGTGCCACCGACTTCGGCCGCCAATGGCGGCGGTAGCGGAGTCGTCGGTGCCGGCTCGGGGGCGCCGGTGACCGGCGTGGCAGGCGTGCCTAGCGGCGCAGCAGTCGGCGCAGCAGGAGCAGCCGTGCTCGGCGCTGCTCCCGTCACCGGTCCGCCGCTGCGGAAGAAGGTCATGGGCTCGGACCTGATGGACTGCGAACCTGCGCTGATATCAAGCGATTTCGCGCTCACCGTGTAGGTGATGCCGTCGCTCGTCGCGGCATAGCCGCCCCGACCGTCGGCGGTGGCAGCCAAGATCAACTTGGCGCCGTCACTGATTCGGACGCCGCGATACGCGTACTGACCGCTCGCGCTTTTACAGATGGCGACCCGCGACGCGGCCGTACTGCCGTAGGCCACCGCAGTGTCAGAGGCCGGGCAGCGCGCAGTCGAGTCCACGAATCCCTGTGCGTCCGTGGCGGGGGCAGCCGATGCCGCCGGAACTCCGGCCACGAGGAGCGACGCACCCGTCACTGCCCCGGCCACCAGTCCCGCGACGCGAAATGTGAAGTCGGACATCCTGACCACCAGACCACACCCCAAGCAGTTCGGCGAGCGGCCACACCGCACATTCGGTAAATCGTTAGGCCATTGCAACCTGGCCGCACGGTGGTATTGCGGCCAATAATCGCCGACGTCCGACGACCGGCGGATGAATTCTTGGAAAATTTCAGCTTGATTTATTTACCTTGTCAGGCAAATTGTGCACGTATAAGCAGGTCAAGCGAGCGACGCGGAATTTTGCTCAGCTAGAAGGGGACCGCCAGTTTCCGTTACCTTCAGACCGCCTAATTACCGCTCTGTTCCACCGAACCCGGGGTCCATCATGCAAACTGCCACTCTGCAAAAAGCTTTGCCTGCTCTTCAGTCGTCGCTCGTAGCTGGCGTGTGCTCGGTGTGCGTCGTCGCATCGGTCGGAGCAGCTGCGCCGTTGCCCGCTCCCCACGCCCTGCACGTGGCACGCGCGACGACAACCGTGTCCACGTACGCCGAAAAGTTCTACCTCACCGCCTCCCCGCTCGACTTGCTGACATTGCCGTTCCAGGCGTTCAACACGCTGTACACGCAGGCCGCAGCACTCATCAGCAGTGTCATCACCCCGATTAACACGGCCTTCGCCACGGCGCTCGCTCCCGTCACCGCCGCCTGGACCGCTGCCCTGGCCTCACCCGCCGCCCTCATCACCGCGATCAACACCGCCGCGAAGACAGCGCTCGCTCCCGCGACCGCCCTGTGGACTGCGGTATTCGCAGGACCCGCGACGCTCATCAACGGCCTCAACAAGATCTTCGCAGGCCTCTGGACGGGCGCGACCTCGCTCACCACGGTCCCGCAGACGATCGTCACTCTCGTCACGACGGCGATCCAGCAGCTCATCGCCGCACCGGTGGCCATCGTCAAGGCGATCACCAGCCTCGCTGCCGTTCCTGCTGCCGCCCTCCCGGCCGCCGCGACGCTCAAGACACTGGCCGCGGCAGCACCGGTAGCTGCAGCAGCACCGTTGGCTGAGACGCCCGTCACGACCAAGACCGTGTCTCTGCAGCTCAAGCCGCTCGCGGCTGGCGCCACCACGCCTGCCGCCGAGACTTCGCCGGCGGCCGGCACGCAAGAGAAGACACCTTCGGCCACCGGTGGTACGACGACCGACTCGACCGGAACCACCAAGACCGACGCCAAGACCGGTACCGATAACACCGGAACCACCAAGACCGACAGCACTGACGGCGGCAAGAGCACTGACAGCAAGGGCCAGGGCAAGTCCGACGACAAGTCCACGAGCACGGACAAGTCCGACAACAAGTCGAGCACCGATAAATCGACTGACAAGTCCACCTCGGGCAAGACCAAGAACGCCGACAAGTCGGACAACTCGTCGGGCACCGACAAGACGACCGGCAACTCCGACTCCAAGGGTGGCAAGCACAGCGCTCCGGACGGCACCGCGCCCAGCGTCTCCACGACCGGCTCGACCGGCGGCAAGCACCGCGCGCCCGACAACAGCAGCGGCAGCGGCAGCGGCACCGGCACCAGCACCGGCACTCACGCTGCGGCCGGCGCGTCGACCGGCGGCGCCAGCCACGGCTCCACCGGCGGCGGCCACGAGGGATAGCAAGTAACGCAACAACATTGAGGGCTGTGGCTTCGAAAAGCCACAGCCCTCAATGCATTCCGTCGACGGGAGCCCGAGTTCAGCTTCCCGGGACCGCCGGCAGCACCGGTGCCGATGCGAGCTGCAACGGGGCTTGCGGCGCGGGCGGGAAAAGGCCCGGCGTGGGCACAGCGACGGTTGGTGAACTGACCAGGCCCGGGATCTGGCCAAGCGGCGCAGTGGCCGTCCCGAGCACCCCGGGCACCGGCGCAGTCGCCGCACCCAAGACACCGGGTACCGGCGCGGTAGCCGCACCCAGCACGCCCGGCACGGGTGCCGTAGCCGATCCCAACACGCCCGGCACAGCTGCCGTAGCACCTGACAGGTCAGGGAGCCCGACGGACGGCATGCCGGGCAGACCCGGCGGCGTCACCGGCAGGCCGCCGTTCATCAGGGCCGGGAGGTTCCCGTTGGCCAGCGCCGTCATGAAGGAGGGGCACTGGGTCTGGATCGCGATCTGCGTGGCGAACCCGGCCAGCGGCGGCGCAATGCCGCCATTGCCGCTCATCTGAGTTGCCGTGCTGGCCATCTGGCTACCGGGCTGCACGAGCAACGGGCAGAACGAGGTGCCCACCTCCGCGATCACGTTGCTGACGGGCCCGTTGTTGCCGATTCCGACATCATTGAGCGCGTCGTGGACGACATCGGCGTGTGCTCGAGGCCCCCACATCAGGGCGGCGGCGATGATCGCCCCCGCCACTACGACAGGTCGAAGCACCGCAGCGGACGTCGCGATGACATCCACCGAGCCGACCTGCGTCCTTCCGGTCTTCGGCCGACCCGGTCGGCCTCCCACCGGTTGCCTGCGATACGTCACTTCAGTAGTTGCGGTCATCACTCGCTCCGTTCCTCAGTGCTCAGCGCCACTCTGGGCACTGATTTCACTTCGGTAACGGTGAGCTACAAATGTCACAGAAACAACACGGACCGATAACCGTTCGAACCCTATGCGTTTCACTACCTTGATCTCTGAGACCGGACTGAGATTCTCCCGAACTTTCTTACGCGGGCTTCAACTCAATAATCCCAGTAGTCACAAACACCTCATCTGCATCTTTGAGCACAATTTGCATACCGCGTCAATATTTGGGCCTTAGAGGTTGCCGGATCGCCGGTTCGCCTACAGCAGGACACCAGATTCGACTTGTAGGCTTACGCCACCATTTCGCTTGCGCGACCGACTGATCCGACGCAGCACCACCCAGGAGACCCCGAATGCACGACAGGCGTGCCGCCACAGGAGGACCGCACTCCGTATGCGGTTCCTAGTCGCCTTCGTATCGACGGTCGCGCTGGCCCTGACCGGCGTCGGCTGGTGGGTTGCACACGGCGTCATCAGCGGCTTCACCATCTCGCACGCCCTCGGCATCGACCTGCCGGGGACCGGAAACGTCAACGGCTCCATGAACATCCTGTTGATCGGACTGGATTCCCGTCGCGATCAAGACGGCAATGAGTTGCCCCAAGAGTTGCTGGACCAATTGCACGCCGGCGACTCCGACAGCGGCGGTTACAACACCAACACCCTGATCCTCGTGCACGTCACCCCTGATAACCACGTGGTCGCTTTCTCGATCCCCCGGGACGACTACGTGCCCGTCGACGACATCTCCGGCTACAGCCACATCAAGATCAAAGAGGCCTACGGACTGAAAAAGGCCGAAGTCGCGCAGAAGCTCAACGACGAGGGCATCACCGACCAGCACGAACTCGAGACCCAAGGCCGCGAGGCCGGCCGCACCGCCGCCATCGCCGCGGTGCGCGAGCTCACCGGCGTGAAGGTCAACTATTTCGCGGAGGTCAGCCTCGCCGGGTTCTACGACCTGACCTCGGCACTTGGCGGCGTCGACGTCTGCTTGAACAACGCCGTCCAGGACGACGAATTCTCGGGCGCCGACTTCCCCGCCGGCAAGCAGACCCTGGATCCGTCTCAGGCACTGGCGTTTGTCCGGCAGCGGCACAACCTCGACAACGGCGACCTCGACCGGACGCACCGCCAGCAAGCTTTCCTGGCGTCGGTCATGCACAAGCTGCAGAGCGGTGGCGTGTTCGGCGACATCGGCAAGTTCTCCAACCTGATGTCGGTGGCCCGCAAGGACATCGTGCTGTCCAACGGCTGGACCAACGACGTGTTCCGGCGCCTCGGCGCGATCTCCGGTTCCAACATCCAATTCCAGACCCTGCCGGTGCTGCGGTACGACAACGTAAACGGCCAGTCCGTGAACATCGTCGATTCCGCCGCGATCCGGTCCGAGGTATCGGCAGCATTCTCGGACGACAAGCCCACCTCCACCACTCCCGCGGCGCCGACCAGCACCGTCGACGTGATCAACGGCGGCGACATGACCGGCCTCGCGGCCATGATCGCGGCGGCACTGTCCACGCATGGCTTCCCCACCGGTGACGTCCGGAGCGCGCAAGCGGGCGAGCCCACCTCCACCCAGATCGACTACGGGCCGGGAGCAGAAGCGGACGCGAAGCAATTGGCCAGTCAATTGGCCATCACCTCGGCGCCCCAATCAAGCGACCAAGAAGGACCCGGCCGCATCAAGGTCATCCTGGGCAACGACTACGACCCGCCGAGTGCGATTTCCGACGCGTCGTCCACGAGCGCGGCGGTGACCAAGACATCGTCCGACGAGGCCGCACCCGACCAAGGCAAGCCGTTCAGCGGCGACGGGGTGCCCTGCGTTAATTAACGCAGGCGTAGAGCGTTATTTGTTCAGACCTACTGGTCAGATCGGTGTGACATACTGCACGTTGGTCAGATAAGGGGAGGTGATCTCCGCGTGATGCCCCACGCGCGGCTGCTCGCCGCCTCCAGCCTCCTCACCGCCGGCTTATTGGCGTTGGGCCCCGCAGCCGCCGTGGCATTCGCCCTTCCGTCCTCCGATGGCGGCAGCGGCTCCAGCTCGGGCACCGGCAGCACCACGGGCACAGGTTCGACCACCGGCACGACGGGCACCACAGGCACGGGGGGCACGTCCGGCAGTGGCACCTCGACGGGCGCTGACACCTCGACGTCCACCGGCGGCAGCACCTCAACAGGGTCGTCGACCACTGGATCGCCGACCTCTGGGGCGCCCTCGGCAACTGGCTCCACAACCCCCGGCGGTTCCTCGTGGAGTCCGCCAAATGTGTTGGGCGGCATGGTCGGTCAGTTCACGCGCATCATCCAGCACCCCACCGACGTGCTGAACAACCTGCCGGTGGTTGGCGGCATCGCACCGACTACCAAGCCCAATCCCAACAAGACCGCACCGGCGGCCGTGCCCGACACCTCGTCGACCACGGGCCCGTCGGCGCCGGCACCCATGAGCGTCGCGGCACAGCCGCCATCCGGCGTCTCCACGAGCTCGTCGAACACCACCCCGAGCACCAACGGCGTGACCGCTCCGCAGGCCCCGCTGGCGCAACTCCCGCTAGCGGTAGCGCAGGTGCCGCTGACGGCGCTCGACCTGATCAAGACCACCCTGCCAACCATCGTCGACGCGATCCCGCTACCCGGGCTCGCCGCACTGCCGGCGTTCGCCGACGCCCTGATCAACCCCGTTCAGAGCACCATCCAGGGATTGGCCGCCGCGGCATCCGAACTGCCGTTCCTCCAGTACGCCCCGGGCGCCCCCGGCATTCCACTGACGTCGACCGACCGCTACTCGCCGCAGATAGTGCCGCCAGCACCGAGAGTCTTTGCAGCAGGCACGGATCCGCTCCCGCGCGACGTCTCGCCGGGGGCGCCGAGCACGCCCGCCAAGCCGACCCCACCGGTCAAGCCGAAAGACACGTTCGCCGCCGACAACCACATCATCGCCGCGGACGACTTCCGGCCGGGCTATCCCGATTACCTGCGGGCCGCCGGCCTGAGCGAAGTCGCGGCGGTCGCCGTTCCCGGGTTCGCGGGCATTGTGTCGCTCACCGCGGCCGGCGGGCTGGTCGGCTACCGGCAAGCCCGCGCCCACTCGGGCTCGTCCAGCCGCGCTGCCCGCTTCGTCAACTAGGTCCGGTCCACGTCGACGGCAGCATCACCTGACGGACTGCGTCAGGTGATGCAGTCGCATGCCGGACAACCAGCCCACGTGCCGAAACCTGAAGTCCTGCATCGCGGCCTGACTCCGCGACGCCCGGGCCGCCCGGCACGTCGGCCAGCGTCATCCGGCCGTCAGCCTCCATCGGTTCATACCGATACTGCCGAGCTTTCCGGCGCCGCCGTGCCGCCCGGCGCTCAGCCGCGGCGACGATTGCCATCGCCGGTTCCTGGACCGGGGCGGAAATCACCTGCGCAGACGAGCTACGGGCGGTGGGCGCTGACCCGTCCCCGCCCGGGCCCACACCGACGGCATACAGGTAAGGCACGTCGGCCGGCTGAGCCACCGGCGCGGTCGGCGACGAGGGCGCCGACACCGAACCCGACGACGGCGCGGCCGATGGCGCGGCGCCGACTGGCGTCGTTCCGGCCGCAGACCACTCGGCGTGATCCTGAATGTTGTTGTTACCCAAGGCAGGTGAATCAACGATCGGAGCATCGACAGACTCCGGCGCCAGCTCGGCCGCCGGAGCGCCGGCGGCCGCTGCCGCAGCGGCTGCCGCAGCAGCGGGCGCCGGCACCGCGGCAAACGGTCCGAAGTAGATAAGCGGATCCAGCACCGAGTAGGTCAGGATGCTGAAGATCTTGGCGTTCACCGCCGCCGCAACGCCATCCAGAATTTGAGTCGCCATGCCGCGCAACGGTTCCGGCAAGCTGTCCGCCCATTTGGCCAACGCGTCGACGAGTTTACGCACCTGCTCGACGACGATGCCCGCAGGATCCCGGAATGTGAATTCGCCGAAAGTGGATGCGGCCGAAGCGGCGCCGGTCGGAGCACCCGAGTCGGCAGACATGATGGCGGGGGCCACCAAGGCGGTCGGCAACGACTCCACACTGGCAGTGGACACCCCCTCATACACGCTCATGGTGGCTGCCGCTTGCAGCCACATCCGGCCGTAGTCGGCCTCGTTCACCGCGATCGGAATGGTGTTGACGCCAAGGAAATTCGTCGCCAACAGCGTGGTGTGGACGGCATGGTTGGCGGTGAGTTCGGCCAGCGTGGGCATGGACGCGACGGCGGCCACATACGCAGCCGCAACAGTGTCGTGCTGCTGCGCGATCGCGTCTGCCACGGTGCTCATCGAGTTCAACCAAGCGAGGAACGGCTGATGCGCGGCTACGTACTGTTCGGCGGTCGGTCCATCCCACATCCCGGCCCCTACAGTTGCCAGAATCTCGGCCAATTGCGTTGCGGCGTCAGCATATTGGACGGTCAATCCACGCCACGCCGTTCCCGCCACCAACAACGATCCGGGCCCGGGTCCCGTCGAGAGCATCGCCGAACTCACTTCCGGCGGTAACGCCTCCCACATCGTCAACACCAAATTAGGCTAACCTAACTAAAGCCACCCGGGTTGGCTACGTGTGGGCGATTCGCCTGCCCGCCGGCCACAAAGATTCAGTCGAGGATTGCCACCCCGACACCTGTCATCCGGTAACAATGGTCCCGACCGGAATAACCTCGCCTCCTCAACCCGTTGGGAATCAACATGACCGAAGCTGAGCTGAGCCCCACCGACTGGGTCCGCAAACAGACCGAACAGATCCTGGCGCAGGGCACTACCGAAGGCATCGAAATTCTCGACCGCCCGGTGGTGCTGTTCACCACGACCGGGGCCAAGTCCGGCAAGAAGCGTCTGGTGCCGCTGATGCGCGTCGAGCACGACGGCCGTTACGCCCTGGTCGCCTCCAAGGGCGGCGCCCCCGAGCACCCGTCCTGGTACCACAACGTCAAGGTCCACCCGCAGATCACCGCGCAGGATGGCGCGAACGTCGTGGAGCTGACGACCCGCGAGCTGGAGGGCGAGGAGCGCCAGCAGTGGTGGGACCGCGCCGTCGAGGCGTACCCGCCCTACGCGGAGTACCAGACCAAGACCGACCGGCTGATCCCGGTTTTCATCGCCGAGTAGCGCCGGTTCAGCTGACCAGGCGGTAGGCGCACTTCAGCAGAATGCGGTGCAGTTCGTCGTCGGGGACGTCCTGCAAGTCGGGGTCCATGGCGCTGCCGTAGATGCCGGAGGTGACCAGTGACATGGCCACCCGGTCTTCGAGATTCGTGGCATCCAAACCCAACACCGCGCGGAGGCGCTGGTTGATGGCGCTGCACTCCTCGTGGGAGTTGACCAGTGTGTCGATGGCGGGATCCCGGTAGAAGACGGCTGTCACCCGGCGGTGCCGGACCGCGAGCTCGACAAACCCGGCGACCGCAGCCAGCCGGCGGGCCGAGCCGTCATCCAGGGTCTCCATCTCAGCGGCCAGCTGATCGAGTTCGGCGAACACCGGCCGGATCACCGCCAGCACGATGTCGTCTTTGGAGTGGAACTGGTAGTAGACGGAAGCCTTGCTGACCCCAAGATGATCAGCGATCATCTGCAGCGACGTGCCGTTCACTCCATGCTCCGCAAACAACACCAGGGCGGCTTCGATCACCCGCGCGCGCGCCGATCCGCGCGGCGCCACCGATCTGGCCAATCGTCGCTCCCTGCTCCCAATCAACCGCTCGGTTGCCCTGTAGCCACAGTCACCCCCGAGGGGACGACGTCGCGTGTGTCACACCAGAAAGCGTGAAGTGGTCACGGACCTGCGCTAATTCATTCGCTTAACTTGTCTAAGTTTACCTTGGTCGATAGGCTGAGTCAGCCGATCGGCAGATTGAATGTGTCACAGGCAATGGCGCCGCACAAACGCTGCGCGACACCCGGGCCGAGCGATCCGCCGGGGCATGCCGAGCAATCGAAGAAACGGGGAGGTCAGCATGACGCCGCTGAGCCAGACCAAGGTGATCGCCGCATGATCGGCAATGCACTGAAGCGGGCCTGGATCCCGTTGCTGATCGTCGCAGTCGCCCTCGTCGCCGGCTTCACCGTGCAGCGCGTGCGCACCTACTTCGGCCAGAACCCCGTCATCGTCACCCCGCGCAACTTCGCCGACGACGCCAAACCGTTCAAGCCCAAGGTCGTCACCTACGAGATCACCGGCGAACCCGGCGCCTACGCCGACATCAACTACCTCGACCTGGACGCCAAACCCCAACGCGTCGACCACGCCGCCCTGCCCTGGAAGCTCGTCCTGTCCACCACAGCACCGGCCGCTTCCCCCAACATCGTGGCCCAAGGCGACGGTGACTCCATCACCTGCACCGTCCACGTCGACGACGAACTCAAAGACACCCGTAACTCCACGGGCGTGCACGCCCAGACCTTCTGCCTGGTGAAATCTGCATGAGCAACCACAGCCTCGACACCCCCACCGACTCTTTCCCGAAGGCCGAGAAGCCCCATCGGCCGCTGATCCCGCGCCTCGTCCGCACCCTTGCGATCCCGGTGATCCTCGCCTGGATCGCCATCGTCGTGGTGCTCAGCACGATCGTCCCGTCGCTCGACGAGGTCGGCAAGATGCGGTCGGTCTCGATGTCGCCGCACGATGCGCCGTCGATGATCGCGATGAAGCAGGTCGGCTCCGACTTCAAGGAGTTCGACTCCGACAGCTCCGCCATGGTGGTGCTGGAAAGCGACCACCCGCTGGACGCCGCCGCACACGCGTACTACGACCAGATCGTCGCCAAACTGCAGGCCGACACCGCGCACGTCGAGCACGTCCAGGACTTCTGGAGCGACCCGCTGACCGCATCCGGCTCGCAGAGCGCCGACGGCAAGTCCTCCTACGTGCAGGTCTACCTGCGCGGTAACCAGGGTGAGACGCTCGCCAACGAATCCGTCGAGGCCGTCAGCAACACCCTCAAGAGCGTTCCGGCTCCACCCGGCCTGAAGAGTTACGTCACCGGCGCCGCCGCCCAGGCCTCCGACATGAACGTCGCCGGCGACCGCAGCCTGAAAGTCATGGAGGCCGTGTCGGTCGCGGTCATCATCGTGATGCTGCTGCTGGTGTACCGCTCGGTGGTCACCGTGCTGATCGAGCTGTTCATCGTGATGGTGCTGGTGGGTGCCGCTCGCGGCCTGGTGGCCGTGCTCGGCTTCTACAAGGTCATCGGCCTGTCGACCTTCGCCACCAACCTGCTGCCCATGCTGGCCATCGCGGCGGCGACCGACTACGCGATCTTCCTGATCGGCCGGTACCAGGAAGCGCGCACCGCCGGGATGTCCAAAGAGGACGCCTATTACGACATGTATCACGGCACCGCGCACGTCATTCTCGGTTCGGGTCTGACCATCGCGGGTGCGACGTACTGCTTGCACTTCACCCGACTGCCGTACTTCCAGACGCTGGGCATCCCGCTGGCCATCGGCATGGTCACTGTCGTGCTGGCCGCGCTGTCCCTCGGTCCGGCCCTCATCACCGTCGTCACCAAGTTCGGCAAGACGCTGGAACCCAAGCGCGTCATGCGGGTGCGAGGCTGGCGCAAGATCGGCGCCGCGATCACCCGCTGGCCCGGCCCGATCCTCGTCGCCACGATCGCCGTGGCCTTGGTTGGTCTGGTCGCCATCCCCGGCTACAAGACGAGTTACGACGACCGCCAGTACATGCCCGCGGATCTCACGTCCAACGAGGGTTACGCGGCCGCCACCCGACACTTCTCGCCGGCCCGCATGAACCCCGACCTGCTGCTGGTCCAGAGCGACCACGATCTGCGGAACCCGTCGGACTTCCTGGTCATCAACAAGATCGCGAAAGCCGTTGTGGCCGTTCCGGGTATCGCGCAGGTACAGGCCATCACCCGGCCCCAGGGCACGCCCATCGAGCACTCGACCATCCCGTTCCAGCTCGGTATGCAGAGCACGACTCAGGTGATGAACCAGAAGTACCAGCAGGACATGATGCACGACATGCTCAAGCAGGTCGACGACATCCAGGTCAGCATCGACACCATGACCAAGATGCAGAACATCACGGTGCAGATGTCACAAGTCATGGACAGCATGGTCGGCAAGATGCACGGGATGCTGGGCGACATCGAGGATCTCCGCAATCACATCTCGGACTTCGACGACTTCTTCCGTCCGGTCCGCAATTACCTGTACTGGGAACCGCACTGCTACGACATCCCGATGTGCTGGTCCATGCGCTCGGTGTTCGACACCCTCGACGGCATCGACACGATGACCGACGACTTCCAGACGATCATTCCGGACATGGACAAGATGTCCGGACTGACGAAGCAGATGGTCCAGGTCATGCCCCCGCAGATCGAGACCATGAAGCACATGAAGAAGTACATGCAGATGATGTACGCCACCCAGAAGGGGCAGCTGGATCAGCAGGCCGAAGGCCAGAAGAACTCCAGCGCCATGGGTGAAGCCTTCGACAAGTCCAAGAACGACGATTCGTTCTACCTGCCGCCGGAGGCCTTCGACAGCGCCGACTTCAAGCGCGGCATGAAGAACTTCATCTCGCCGGACGGCAAGTCGGTGCGGTTCATCGTGCAGCACGAAGGCAATCCGCTCACGCCCGAAGGCATTTCGAACATCGACGCGATCAAGGCAGCCGCCAAGGAGGCCATCAAAGGCACCCCGTTGGAGGGCTCCAAGATCTACCTGGCCGGTAGTGCCGCGACCTTCCGCGACATGGCCGAGGGCTCGGACTACGACCTGATGATCGCCGGAATCTCTGCTCTCGCACTGATTTTCGTCATCATGCTGATCATCACCCGAGCAGTGGTGGCCGCCGCCGTCATCGTGGCGACGGTGGCGATATCCCTGGGCGCGTCATTGGGTATGTCGATTCTGATCTGGCAATACCTGATCGGCCTACCGCTGCACTGGATGGTGATACCGATGTCGGTGATCATCCTGTTGGCCGTCGGCGCGGACTACAACCTGCTACTGGTCGCCCGGTTCAAGGAAGAGATCCACGCCGGCCTCAACACCGGCATCATCCGCGCCATGGGCAGCACCGGCTCGGTGGTCACCAACGCCGGTCTGGTCTTCGCCTTCACCATGTCGTCCATGGTGGTCAGCGAGCTACGCATCATCGGCCAGGTCGGCACGACCATCGGCCTGGGTCTGCTGTTCGACACCCTGGTCATCCGGTCGTTCATGATGCCGTCGATCGCCGCCCTCATGGGCAAGTGGTTCTGGTGGCCGCAGATCGTGCGCCAACGTCCGGTGGCGTCGCGCTGGCCGTCGCCCGAGAAGGTCGACGCGAACGTCTAACTGCCGCATACCGATACGCCGCGCTGAGACCATCTCAGCGCGGCGTTTTGGTATGTGCGGGTGTGCGGTGGGTCGCCCGAGCCTGGGCCGCGACCGGGTCAGCCCGCCCCGATACCTCTCGTCGAGCGTGCGCACGGATCGCGGAAAATTGCGTAGGGGCGCGCTGGCTGCACGTTCGCGAAGGGGCGTGGCGCGAACGTATCGCGAGCGTGCGTAGAGATCGCTGATCCGGCGGCTGGAACGTTCTGGCCGCACATTCGCGACGGCGAGGGCGCGCTGTCGGCAAGTCATGTCCGCAAAAGCAAAATGCCCGCCCTCATGCGACAGAGGTTGTCGCACAAAGGCGGGCACAAGCGTGTACTTGCGGGGCCAGGCAGGCTCAGGCGGCTCACCACCGACCCAAGCTCAGCGTGGGTGGTTCGAGATGGACGGTCTAGGCGCCGAAGCCGCGTCCCGCAGACCACGCGAACACCGCGTAGGCCGCCGAGGTCGACAACTTGTGAATGTCGGCTTCCGTGCTGCCGAGCTGACGCATGCGGTCAGCGAAGATCGACTCGATGATGTCCGAAGACGTCGACAACAACTCGGCCAACGATGCGTCCGCCGCCGGCTGAGCCGATTCGAACTGATTCGGCAAATGCGCTACTGCTCCCACGACCACTCCTGACTTGAAACTGATACTTCAGTTATCTAATTTTATCGGCTAAGTACCGGCCGTGACGAGGGCTTTTTCCGTGATGCTCGCCATCATACCAAAGGTATTGTGGCGTGGGTCACAACGACTCGCAATGTCACTCAACATTGACCGCACCGTTATCACCACTGGTCCCACGGCACACTCCAGTCCCCGTTTTGCCAGAGCTGCAAAGGCTTGCCACCGGTGTTCCGAACCTCGACCACGTCCCCCGGCACCGAGAAGTTGTAGAACCACTGCGCGTTGTCGTGGTTCAGGTTCAGGCAGCCGTGGCTGGTGTTGGTATTGCCCTGCGCCCACACCGTCGCGTCCAGCTGATGCAGGTACACGCCGTCGGTGCTGACCCGCACCGCGAACGGGATGGTCTCCTTGTAACCGAGGTGGCTGTTGATCGGCAGCCCGTACGTCGACGAGTCCATGACCACCGGATTGCTCTTGTCGAGCACGGTGTAGACGCCCGGCTGGGTCCAGAAACTCAGAGTCTTGCCGTTGATGGTTTCGGTGCCGCCGCGCCCCATGGACGTCGGCATGGTGCGCACCAGCGCGCCACCGTCGTAGACGCTGACCTTCTTGGTCGCGTCATCGGCGATCGAGACGTGTGAGGCGCCGATGGTGAACGTCGGGCCGCCCGCGACCGACACCACGGTGCCCGGCGTCCAGTACTGCGGCGGGCGCCAGTGCGCGGTGGTGCCATTCACCCAGTGCCACGACCCCGTCACCGGCGGATTTGCGGTGACGACCAAGTCGCGCGCGGCGGCCGCCTGATCGACGGCACCGTCGAAGTGCGCGACGATGACCGTCCCGATGCCGTAAGTCGCGCCCTCGCGGATGGGTGCCCCCGAGGTCATGGTGAACGACACCGGCGGCGGCCCCGAGGGCAGTGCGTCGTCGTCTGCGGATGCGATGGGCAGCGGCGCCGAAAACGCCACTAACAGCGCTGCGGACAGGGTGGTGGTAAATGCTCGTACCGGCAACATGCGGTCACAGTACCGATGCTCCATGCGCCACCCCCTCTCTGGTGAAACCTTCGCTCTGCCAGCAAGATTAGGGATGAGTACTGAGGGTTGATTAGTCCGAACCTAAGAATCGGCTGAGTGCCTCCGTAACGCCAGCCACACGGTAGCCTTGGGAAGCTCGGTCGTCACAATCCGTTGCCGTGCAACGCAAAACACCGTCGCTCACCTAGCATCGGGACCAATGGCGCACAGGCCCGATACCAGCACTGCGGTCCCGGTCAAGACCGCCGATCTCGTGCTGTCAGGCGGCGGGGTCAAGGGGATCGGTCTGGTCGGAGCCGTCGTCGCCCTGAATGACGCGGGTTACCACGTCGGTCGAGTTTCCGGGACGTCAGCCGGTTCCCTGGTCGGTGCGGTGATCGCCGCCGCGAACCGGCGCCAGCCGGCCGGCAGCCAACTCAGCGGTGACCAACTCCGCGACCTCGCGATGTCCCTGCCCTACCGCAAGTTCTTGGATCCGGTCCGCACCAGCCGGGTCCCCGTGCTGGGCAAGTTCTGGACCGCATTCCACGGCCAGGGCATGTACCGCGGCGACTTCATCCACGACTGGATCGACGGCGAGCTGCGCAACCTGGGTGTGCGGACATTCGGCGACCTGGCGCTCGACGACCGCGAACTGCCACTTGAGCAGCGCTATCGCTTGGTGGTGACGGTCGCCGACGTCACCCGCGGCACATTGGTGCGGCTGCCCTGGGACTACCGACGAACGTATGGCCTGGACCCCGACGAACAGCCCGTCGCGGACGCCGTCAGCGCCTCGATGGCCATCCCGTTCTTCTTCCGGCCGGTAACCATCACCGGCGCCGCGGGTCGGACGTCGACCCTGATCGACGGCGGGCTGCTCTCCAACTTCCCGATGTACTCGCTGGATCGCACAGACGGCAAGGTGCCACGCTGGCCCAGCTTCGGCATCACGGTGACGGCCCAACGCGCCGCCGAGGGCGACGGCGACCCGAGTCTGGCGCCGTTGATCGATCTGCCCGGTGCACCACGCCTGTTGGAGAATCTGATCAATACCGCATTGCTGGGTCACGACCAGACGTATTTGCGCCAACCATCGGTCGCGGCGCGAACCATAGTTGTCGACGCAGCCGGTATCGGATACCTCAATTTCGAAATATCCCAGGCCGATCGGCAGACGCTATATGACAACGGATACTCCGCAGCCAAACAATTCCTGAGTACTTGGGACTGGCAGGCGTACCTACACCGATTTCACGCGGGCTCGACGTGAATGGATTCTGGGCCTAATAGTGGGGCCGCGGCACGCCGTCGGCACCGATGCTCAGGCCTGGGCACATGTGCACCATTGCCATGTCCATCACGAATGTCGCAGACGCCTTGTTCACCTTCAACGAATTGGCGATGTCGTTCACCGCATCACCGGTCGGCTGGCCGGCATAGACGAACATATTGCAGGTCAGGCGGCCTGTTCTGAGCAAGTCCGCGTCGCTGCTCTTCAGCCGGCCGTGCACGTCGGTGAGGTAGGCCGCCTCCGCGGCGTTTGCCGCCGTCATCGTCGGTACGCAGTCCAACGGATTACCCCGTTCGGCGCAGGACGCCATTTGACCGCTGCCGGCATCGGCGAACGCAGGAACGGAAACGACCAGACCAGCCGCCGCCAATGCCACCAGCAGCTGGCTTGTCATCGCACGCGCAGTCATCGCCACGCCGCCTCCCGCCCGCCAATAAGGCACTTCCGTCAATTATCACCGGCACTGCCCCCGCGGTGCCGGTAACGGAATAATAAAGTTTGTTCGGGCATTGCGATAACCGAACGGGAAATGAAGGTTTCGCGAAGTGCTGTCGCGATGTGGCGGAATGCGTTCAGACGGCGCTTCCGGTGACGGGGTGTGGGGCAAGTTGCGGTACTACACCGGCGGCGACCATACGCAATTCACCTGACGGATCCAGCGCATGCGGCCACGGCCCTGCCAGCGCATCGAACTCCACCGGGTGCCGGTCGATGGCGCGTTCGACGGCGCGCAGCGTGACACTCGCATCGCGAGCACGGCGGCCACACGCGCACTGCCGACCGGGGTGATCCGGGCAGCCGGCCACATAGCGTTCGACCGCAGCCCGCAGGCTCGGATGCGCCGGCCGGGCCAACGCGATGCTGCGCACTTGGCCTCTACGACCGATCCAACTGGCGACGACGTCTTCGCCCATGTCGTCGAGGGCAGTCACGTACGCCTCCATCTCGGCACGGGGCGACGGGTCCGTAGCCGTTGCGGCACCGACGATTTCGATTACCGCGTGCCCCTGCCAGTCCACCGGACGGAACCGCAACGTCCGGTGTCCAGATCGGACGACCTGGCCCCCTGAACTCACCATGGCCCCATCCGGTTGCACGGTGTCGAACAGCCAGCGCAGACCGACCAGCAGTTCCGGAATATGCCGAGTGACGACCCGGTCCTGCCGTTTCGACGCGGCCCCCTGACGCACGAGGGTGGGCTCCGCCCAATTACGTCTCCGCGGTTGGCGCGTCGCGTCAGAATCCATCGCCATAACGGCCTCCCAGCAAAATCTCTTCGCCCTCGACAACAGGACGACCATCTTCATTACAACACGGGAGTAGGTGGATTCGCGATACGTCAAACGACTGACATCACCAATTCTCGCTAACAACACCAATCGAATCATGGGTAACGCGCAGACCATGCGACCCACTAGAACCGCGGGCCACATTTAGGTATCCACCTGCATCTTATTCAAGAAAACCGGCGCGGCATCCAGGTGAATCAACACGCCTCCGCAGACTACGCCGCTAGCGCTCAGCTAATTCTGCAAGCACATTCATGCCAAAGGTACGTAACAGGCCTTCAGCCGTGGCGGCAATATCCGAGCGCCATAATTTACGCATGTGGCAAATTGTCCAGATACTTCTGGACAATCACTGCCAAAGCCCACCTATTGGGTCGATCTCGACCCGGCTCGCGTGTTGCTGGCGCCACTCACCGGGCAAGTGACAGACTCACCGACGTGCAACCAATCTGCTCACGCCGCAGCTTCCTGGCAGTGACAGCCGGTGCCGCCGGTGCCGTTTTGGTCGGGGCATGCAGCAAGCCACCCGCTTCGGGCACGGTTGCCGGCGACGGGTCGGTCACCATCAACCACATCTTCGGGACCACGCGAATTCCGGGACCGCCGAAAAGCGTGGTCTGCGCGGGCCTGACGGGGCAGGACGAGCTCCTGGCCGTCGGAGTGGTGCCGATCGCCGTAACCGAGTGGTTCGGAAATCAGCCGTTCGCGGTGTGGCCGTGGGCTCAGCCCCAACTAGGTCAGGCCCAGCCGGCCGTCCTCAGCCTCACCGACGGCATCCAGGTCGACAAGATTTCCGCGCTCAAGCCCGACCTCATCATCGCCACCGACGCCGGGTTGGATGCCGACACCTACAAGAAGCTGTCGGCGATTGCGCCGACGGTCGCCCAGTCCGGCTCGGATGCATTCTTCGAACCGTGGAAGGACCAGGCCACAGTCATCGGCCAGGCGGTGTTCAAGGCAGACGACATGAAGAAGCTCATCGCCGGCGTCGACGCGAAATTCGCGGGCGCCGGCAAAGCGAACCCGCTTCTGAGTGGCCGAAAGATGCTGATCGTCAACGGACTTCCCACCGCGGACGGCTTCGAGGTCACCCCAGCGGGCTGGCGTACCGAGTTCCTCAGCGAAATGGGCATCGGCACCCCGGACGGACTCGACACGTTCGTCAAGGGACAGCACGCCCTGGTCCCCCGCGATCAGCTGGCGACGGCGCTCCGTGACGCCGACGTGCTGATCTGGACCCTCGACAACGACGACCAGCGCCCCGCCGTACTCGCCGATCCGACCGTCGCGCAGTTGAGCCAGGCCAAAGCCAACCGAATCGTGTTCCCCGGCAAGGACTTGTCCGCGGCCATCGCGTTCGCGTCGGTGCTGTCCTACTCCGCGGTCGCCGACCAACTACCGCCGCTGCTGGCCAAAGCCTTGACGTAGCCGGCCTTGACATAGCCCGCCCCGACGGAGCCGCACCGCACCTCACAGCAGGTTCCAGGTTGCACCCACCGCGCCGCCTGCCAAGATGATCGGCGTGATCGGCACCGAATCCCCGCAGCAGCACGCCCGCTTCGCGCAGGTCGGATCGGCCTACTATCCGATCCTCGTCGCGGTCTTCACGGCCCTGGTGATCATCTCCAACGTCACCGCCACCAAGGGCGTGGCCTTCGGCCCGATCATCACCGACGGCGGTTTCATCGTCTTTCCGCTGACGTACATCATCGGCGACGTGCTGTCCGAGGTGTACGGCTTCAAGGCCGCCCGCCGGGCGATCTATCTGGGCTTCGCGATGAATATCCTTGCCGCCCTTACCTTCTGGGCGACGATCTATCTACCTGCCGCCGACTTCTATCCGAACCAGGCGCACTTCGAGAACGTCGTCCACGCGTACACCCAGTTGATCATCGCCGGCCTGGCAGGATTCATCGTCGGCCAGACCATCAACGCCTGGGTCGTCGTAGCCATCAAGGAACGCACCAAAGAGAAGCATTTGTGGGCGCGCTTGGTGGGGTCGACGTTCGCCGGACAGCTCGGGGACACCCTGGTGTTCTGCGCGATCGCAGCCAACGCCATCGGCATCAGCACCTTCCACGACTTCGCCGTCTACACCGGCCAAGGCTGGCTGTACAAGACCGCCGTTGAGATCGTTTTCCTGCCCGTGACGTACCGGTTGATCAGCCACATCAAGCGCAACGAACCGACGTACGAATTTGCTGTCTGAGCGATCCTTAAGGCTCTTCTGGCGAGGTGCTAAAGAAGCGTCAATTCCTCGCTACTCGCGAGTAGATTTTGGTGATGACCGTCACAGTGGAGAAGGTAGACGCAGCAATGCTCGGCGCCGTCCGTGACTACGGAGACCAGGCGCTACTCCTGGAATTGAACACCACAGCCGAGGTTGTCGCGTGGACCGACACGCTGCGAACTGCGGCCCTGCCGGGCGTCCTCGACATCGTCCCGGCGTCGCGGACCATCCTGGTCAAGCTCGCAGCGCCCCGCTACCGCATCCCGACCGGACAGCGGCTGTCCAAGCTCCGCCTCACAGAGATTGAGAACGACGAGGCCAGCACCCCGCAGCAGGCTGACGTCATCATCGACGTCGTCTACGACGGCACGGACCTCGACGAGGTCTCCAAGCTGACGGGGCTGGCCCCGAGCGAAGTGATCGCGGCGCACACCGGGTCGCTGTGGCGCGTCGCGTTCGGCGGGTTCACCCCGGGCTTCGCGTACCTCGTCGGCGGCGACGAGCGCCTGCAGGTGCCGCGGCGCAGTGAGCCTCGTACGCGGGTGCCGGCCGGCTCGGTGGCCCTGGCCGGTGAGTTCAGCGGCGTTTACCCGCGCGAGACCCCAGGCGGGTGGCAGCTGATCGGCCGTACCGACGTCACGTTGTGGGATCTCCATCGGGAGCAGCCGGCGTTGCTGATTCCGGGCATCTCGGTGCAGTTCAGGGCGATCGGTTAGGAGACGGGATATGACCGCAACACTCGAAATTCTCAAGACCGGGCCACTCGCGTTGGTTGAGGACCTGGGCCGTCCCGGTTTGGCCCACATGGGCGTCAGCCGCTCCGGTGCGGCCGACCGCCGGTCGCACACCCTCGCCAACCGGCTGGTGGCCAACCCGAATGACCGGGCCACCATTGAGGTGACGTTCGGCGGCTTCTCCGCCCGAGTCCACGGCGGCGGAAAAGAAGGGGTGGCGTTCGCTGTCACCGGAGCTGACGCTGATCCGTCCGCAAATGGAAAGCTGTTCGGCACCAACAGCATTCACTACGCGCACGACGGCGACGTGATCTCCCTGGGCGCCCCGCACACCGGCCTGCGCAGTTATGTCGCCGCCCGCGGCGGCTTCGTGGTGGACCCCGTCCTCGGATCGCGCAGCTATGACGTCATGTCCGCGATCGGCCCGCGGCCGTTGCAGACGGGCGACATGCTGACCATCGGTGAACACACCTCCGATTTCCCTGAAGTGGACCAGGCCCCGGTGGCCGCAATCGCCCAAGACCTGTTGGAGCTCCTGGTGGTTCCCGGTCCGCGCGACGACTGGTTCGTCGACCCCGATGCCCTGGTACACACCGAGTGGGTGGTCACCGATCGCAGCGACCGGGTCGGCATGCGCCTGGCCGGCCGCCCGCTGCAGCACCGCTGGCCGGACCGTCAGCTCGCCAGCGAAGGTGCCACCCGCGGGGCAATTCAAGTGCCGCCCAACGGTTTACCCGTGATCCTGGGACCCGACCATCCGGTGACCGGCGGCTACCCGGTGATCGGCGTGGTGGCCGACCACGACATCGACAAGGTGGGCCAGATCCGTCCCGGCCAGCACGTGCGGATGCATTGGTCCAAGCCGCGTCGAGCGTTCGGCGCCTGAACTCCCGCAGGCACCAGCGTTGGCTGCGCAATCCTGGTAGAACGAGGGGGTGCACCCCACGGATCTCTCCCGCGCCCAGAACGTTCACACGGCGCGACTGGTCCACACCTCTGATCTCGATGCCGAAACCCGCGACAGCGCACGGCAGATGGTGATCGATGCCTACGGTGGTGACTTCAGTGACGCCGATTGGGAGCACTCGCTAGGCGGCATGCACGCGTTGATCTGCCACCACGGCGCCATCATCGCGCACGGTGCGGTGGTCCAGCGCCGGCTCATGTATCGCGATGCTGCGCTGCGCTGCGGCTACGTCGAAGCCATTGCGGTGCGTGAAGATTGGCGGGGTCAGGGCCTGGCGACCGCGGTCCTCGACGCCGTCGAGCAAGTGATCCGCGGCGCCTACGAAATCGGGGCGTTGAGTTCGTCGGAAACGGCGCGCCCGATCTACACCGCACGGGGCTGGCAGCCGTGGCGCGGAACGACGTCGGTGCTGGCGCCGTCCGGGCGGGGCCGCACGCCGGAAGACGACCACTCGTTGTTCGTGTTGCCGGTCTCCGTCGAGGTCGACACCAGCGCCGACATCACCTGCGACTGGCGCGAGGGCGACGTCTGGTGACGGTGTGAGGTTGCGTCGGGCAAACGACCAGGTCACCGCAGGATGTGACGAAGACTTCACCTCATCCTCACCAACGACACCGCCGAGCAATGGCCGGGTAACCGGCCGGAAACACGCGTTTCGTTCACTAGACACATGAGTGATCCCGATCGGGCCCCGCTCACCGGATTCCGGGTGGCGGTGACCTCCGCACGACGTGCCGATGAGCTGTGCACCCTGCTGCGCCGCCGTGGCGCGACGGTGATCGCTGCCCCGGCTATCTCCATGGTGCCGTTGCCCGACGACGACGAACTCCGCACCAACACCCGGTCCCTGCTCGACACGCCACCCGACGTGCTGATCGCCACCACCGGCATCGGCTTCCGCGGTTGGATGTCCGCCGCCGACGACTGGGGAGTGTCCGAGGAGTTGATCGAGGCCCTCAGCCGGGCCCGGATCGTCTCTCGCGGCCCTAAGGCCACCGGAGCGCTGCGGGCCGCCGGGCTGCCCGAGGAATGGTCGCCGGAGTCCGAGTCGTCCCGTGAGGTGTTGGGCTACCTGCTGCAGGGCGGCATCGCCGGGCTCCGCATCGCCGTTCAGCTGCACGGCGCCACCGACGAATGGGATCCCTTCCCCGAGTTTCTCGACGAGCTGCGCCGCGCCGGCGCGGACGTCGTCCCGATCAGGGTCTACCGCTGGCAGCCGGTCCCGACCGGTGGGGCGTTCGACTCGTTGGTCACCGACATCGCCGAGCGCCGGCTGGACGCGGTCAGTTTCACCTCCGCTCCCGCGGTCGCGGCGACGCTGATGCGCGCCACCGAGCTGGGCGTCGGTGATCGAGTGCTGGAAGCGTTCCGCAGCCAGGTGCACGCCATGTGCGTCGGGCCGGTGACGGCTCGGCCCTTGGCCCGGCTGGGCGTACCGACCTCCGCACCCGAGCGGATGCGCCTGGGTGCGCTGGCCCGGCACATCGCCGACGAGCTGCCGGTGCTGCAGTCCCGCAAAGTCCGAGCCGCCGGTCATGACCTGGAGATCCGGGGCACCTGCGTCGTCGTCGACGGCGTGGTCCGGGACCTGTCGCCGGCGGGAATGGCCATCGTCCGGGTGCTCGCGTTGCGCCCCGGAGCGGTGGTGTCGCGGCAGGAATTGCTCGCGGCGTTGCCGGGCAGTGGGACGGATACCCACGCCGTCGAGACCGCCGTGCTGCGCCTGCGAAACACCCTGGGTGACAAGGAAATCGTGGCAACCGTGGTCAAGCGCGGCTACCGCCTGGCGGTCGACGACTACTCGGCAGGTGCACTGTGAACCCCGTCCTGGTAGCCCACGGCACCCGCAAGGGCTCGGGCGTCGCGATGATCGGCGACCTCGCAGAGCAGGTCAGCAGGCTGCTGGACCGCCGGGTGCACACCGCATTCGTCGACGTCCTCGGACCCACGCCTGCCGAAGTGCTCTCTACGCTGCCGCCCGGCCCGGCCGTCGTCGTTCCCGCTTTCTTGTCGTCGGGATATCACGTGCATGTGGACATCCCGGCCGGGATCGCGGCCAGCGGACATCCGGACGTCACAGTGACTGCGGCGCTTGGCCCGTCGACCGCGATGGTCCGGGTGTTGACCGACCGGCTCATCGAATCAGGTTGGCGTCCCACGGATTCCGTGGTGCTCGCGGCCGCCGGGACCTCTGACCCGCGGGCCGCGAGTGACCTGCGCCGGACCTGCGCCATGTTGTCGGCGACGCTGGGCAGCCGGGTCGAACTCGCGTTCGCGATCAACGGGACCTACTGGGTCGGTGACGTGGTGGCTCGGTTGCGCAAGCGTGGCGCCGGCCGGGTGGCGGTGGCGTCATACCTGTTGGCCGACGGGCTGTTTCAAGATCGCCTGCACGCCTGCGGCGCCGATCTGGTGACCGATCCACTGGGCCGGCACCCCGGGGTCGCCAAGCTGGTCGCCCACCGGTTCCGAACCGCCCGCATCTCCCTGGCCGCCTAGCTCTACTGCATTCCAGCAGGCGTCTACTCGCACTTTCACTGCTGGAACGCAGTTTCGGCCCATACTGGAGGTATGGCCGACCGGCTGGACGACGACGTAGCGCTGGATACCTACCGGTACCTTCGCAGCGGCATGGTGGTCATGACCGTCCTGCTAGGCGCCGGGCTTCTTGTCGAGCGTGCCCACGCGACCTGTTGGCAAACCTCGATCAGCGCGTATTACTTCACCACGGCGCACGCCATCTTCATCGGTGCGCTGTTCGCCATCGGCGCCTTGCTCATCGTCTATCAAGGCGCCAGCGACACCGAGAACACCCTGCTGAACCTGGCCGGGGTACTGACCTTCGTCATTGCCGTCGTACCGACCACACGCCCCGTATTAAATTGCGGCACAGTTGATCCCGTAGCCCTGGCGACCGGGTCGGCGGTGCTGTTCAATGTGTGGACGGTAGCTGTGGTGTTGGCGGCGTCTCGCGTTGCGTCGTGGCTGTTGTTCCGGGGAGCCGGGCGGACGCGCAGCACATGGGGCACTGTTGCGGTGTGGCTACAGCGCGTGGTGCTGGGGATCGGCCTCGTCGTGCTGATATTCGCACCCGAGTGGTTCCGGGCCAACGCCCACGGCCTCGCCGCGGCGGCAATGTTCGGCGCCATCGTATTGACGGTCTTCAGCTCCGCGTTCGCCGCCGGGCCGCCGTGCGGGACGCGCTATCGCCGTGCGTACCAGGTGATCTCACTGCTGATGGCCGGCACCTTGGTGACCGTTGTGGTGCTGCACCAGACCCTCGACGGCTTCAATCACGCGGTATTGATCGCGGAGATCGCCCTGATCGCCGAGTTCACGGCGTACTGGGTGGTGCAGACCATCGAGGACAACAGCTGTGCGCGCTGACGAGCACTCAGGCTGCGACGTCGACGCCCAGGGGGCCGATCTCGACCAGCCCGGCCCATACCCGAATCGGGTAGACAGGCAGGCTCACCGAGGGATCGTCAAGGCAGACACCGTCATCCAAAGCGAAGGCCTGCTTCTTGATGGGGCTCTGCACGCACGCACGGCCGGACCGGTCACCGACGAGGCCGCGGGACATCACCGCTGCGCCGGAGAACGGGTCGATGTTGCCGACCGCGTACAGCGATCCGTCGTGCAGGCGGAACAGCGCCGCCTGGCTGCCGTCGGGCAGCAGTACACCGGCACCGCGGCCGGGCACCAGCCGGTGGTATGAGCAGACCGCGGTCCACTCCGAACGGTCTTGGTACTGAGTAACTTCGGAAAGGTCGTTGAGAGTCATCGTGGCCTCCTAGTCAGTTCTTGGCGGGCGGGACAGTGGGCATGCCGATCGGCACCTTGCGGCCGTTGCGTTCGGTGAATTCGACGGTCGGGTCGGCGACATCGGGCGCGTTCACGAACGAGACGAACTGCGACAGCTTCGCGCGGTCGTCAAGCACGCCCTTCCACTCGCACGAGTAGCCGTCGACGTGCTGTTCCATGGCGGCTTCGAATTCGCTTGCCAGGCCGAGGGAGTCGTTGCAGACGACGTCGCGAACGTGGTCCAGACCCATCGAGTCGACCCACGGCGCGGTGCGCTGCAGCCGGTCTGCGGTGCGGATGTAGAACATCAGGAACCGGTCGATGTAACGGACCAGGGTCTCGTCGTCGAGATCGCCGGCCAGCAATTGTGCGTGGGCGGGCGTCATACCGCCGTTGCCGCCGACGTACAGGTTCCAGCCGGTCTCGGTGGCGATGACGCCGACGTCCTTGCCGCGGGCCTCAGCGCATTCGCGGGCACAGCCGGAGACGCCCATCTTGATCTTGTGCGGCGACCGCAGTCCGCGGTAACGCAATTCGAGGTCGATGGCCATCTGCACCGAATCCTGTTGTCCGTAGCGGCACCAGTCGCTACCGACACAGCTCTTGACGGTACGCAGCGACTTGCCGTACGCCTGACCGGATTCCATGCCGCCGTCGACCAGGCGCTGCCAGATTTCGGGCAGCTGGTCCACCCGCGCACCGAACATGTCGATTCGCTGGCCGCCGGTGATCTTCGTGTAAAGCCCAAAGTCCCTGGCGATTTCACCGATCAGGATCAACTGCTCGGGCGTGATGTCACCACCCGGAACGCGCGGCACCACCGAGTAGCTGCCGTTCTTCTGGATGTTGGCCAGGAAGTGGTCGTTCGAGTCCTGCAGCCCGGCCTGCTCGCCATCCAGGATGTGACCGCTGCTGGTCGATGCCAAGATCGAGGCGATGGCGGGTTTGCAGATGTCGCAACCCTTTCCGGTGCCGAACTTCTCGATCAACCCAGAGAACTTGCGAATCTCGGTGGCCGAGATGATTTCGAAGAGTTCGGCCCGCGACTGCGGGAAGTGCTCGCACAGTGCCTTCGACTGCTCGACGCCCTCGGCTTCCAGCAGCTGCTTGAGTAGCGGCACACAGGAGCCACATGAGGTTCCTGCCTTGGTGCAAGCCTTGAGCCCTGCCACGTCGGAGCAGCCGCCCTCGATCGCGCCACACAGGTCGCCCTTGGTGACGTTGTTGCAGGAGCAGATTTGCGCGGCGTCCGGCAGTGCACCGACGCCGAGAGCGCTTGCCCCGTCACCGGACCCGGCGGGCGCGATCAGCGCCAGCGGATCACCGGGCAGCGCCTCGCCGACCATCGGGCGCAGCACGCCGTACGACGACGCGTCACCGACCAGGACGCCGCCCAACAGGGTTTGCGCATCGTCGGAGAGCACCAGTTTGGCATAGGTCTGCTTCACCGGGTCGTTGACCACGACCTGCAGACTGTCGGGCGTAACACCGTGGGCGTCACCGAAACTCGCGACGTCGACGCCGAGCAGCTTGAGCTTGGTCGACATGTCGGCCTCGGGGAATTCCGCGGCGCCACCGAGCAGCCTGTCGGCGACCACCTCGGCGGTGGTGTAGCCGGGTCCGACCAGGCCGTAGCACCGGCCCTCGACCGCAGCCACTTCGCCGATCGCGTAGATATCAGGATCGCTTGTCACACAGGACAAGTCCGTCAGGACGCCACCCCGCTCGGCCAGCTCCAGTCCGGCCTCGCGGGCCAGCTCGTCCCGCGGCCGCACACCGGCAGCGAAGACCACCAGGCCGGCGTCGATCAAGCTGCCGTCACTCAGCAGCACCCGCACGCCCTCTTCGAGCGGTTCGATCGCGTCGGTGCCGACATCCAGGTGCATCGAGATGCCCAGCTTGCCGATCATCCGCGCCAGCAGCGCGCCGCCGGCGTCGTCGAGCTGCTGGTTCATCGGACGGGGTGCCCGCTCCACGATGTGTGCCTGCATTCCGAACTGGCGCAGCGCATTCGCGGCCTCGAGGCCGAGTAGACCACCACCGATCACCACACCGGTGTTGTTGCCGTGTTCCGCCGAGCGAGTCATCGCGGCGCGGATGCCGTCCAGGTCGTCCAGGGTGCGGTAGACGTAGCAGCCGGGAAGCTGGTAGCCGGGCACCGGGGGTACGAAAGCGTAAGAGCCCGTGGCCATTACCAGCTTGTCGTACGCGATGCCGCGGCCCGACTCGGTCACCACCGTCTTGGCAGCGCGGTCGATTCCGCCGACCTTGTCGCCGAGCACGAGGTCGACGAGCCCGTCACCCTCATAGCCGTTGCCCGGCAACGCCAGTCGAGACCGGTCCCAGTGCTCGGTGTAGCCGGTGAGCCCCACCCGGTCATATGCGGCGTCTGCTTCTTCGGACAACACCGTGATGCGCCATTGGCCCGCGGCATCCCGCGAGCGCAGCGCCTCAACGAGGCGGTGCCCGACCATTCCGTGGCCTACAACCACAAGGTTCTTCGCGTCCATGCATCAAAAGGTAGGGAGCCGATATTGCGGATTGTGTTGCCGCGTGTGAATCGATCGTCACGCTCTTCTCACAGCCCTCAGGACGGGTGCGTGAAGCACGTGGCCCAGGTCACAGGCCTGCAGCGACCCCGGCCGAAACTGCATTCCGGCAGGAAAAGTGCGAGTAGCAGCCTGCTGGAACGCAGTTTCGGCGGGGATTTCGGGGATTTAGCCGACGCCGGCCGGCGGCGCGACGGTCCCCGGTGCGTACGGGTTGTAGATAGTCGTGGTGGTCGTCGGGTAGGTCCCGTAACCCGATGTGCTCGACGGGGTGTACGTCCCGGTCGTCGTCGTCGTAGTGGTCTCGTCCGTGGTCGACGTCTCCGACGTGCTTGTTTCCGACGTCGTCGTGGGCGTCGTTGTCGTCGTGGTGGTGGTCGTCGTCGTGGTCGTCGTGCGCTTGGTGGTCGTCGGATGCGTCGTCACCAGCGTGGAGTCACCTACAGGACCGGTCGGTTGATCCGACTCGTCAGAAGTTTGAATCACCTGGTAGATCAGGACGATCAGCAACACCGCAGCAGCAATGCCGGCGGCCCACCACAATCCGTAGTTCTCCTGGGCGCCGTCGTCCTCGCTCACTGCCATCGCGCCAGAATATCCTCGGCCCGAACAGCCAACGCACGCTGGAGGAACGGTCCGAAGCTGATACGCCCGACGCCCAACGGGCCGAACGATGCGGGATCGTCCGACTCAGGGATGGCAATGGCGTTGATCGGCAACGGAAGTTCCGCTGCCAGGCGGCGCAACGTGTCGTCATCGTGACGGCCGACCGGGTACAGGCAGTCCGCTCCGGCCTGCGCACACAGCGCCAAGCGAGCAACAGCGCGCTCGAACCGGTCGGCTTCATCACCGATCTGGCGCAGGAACAGGTCGGTGCGCGCATTGATCACCACGTGGACGCCGGAAGCGTCTGCCGCCCTGCGCAATTCGCCGACCAGGTCGGCATGTTCCTGGGGTTCCCGGATTCGGCCGCCGTCCTTGTGCACGGTGTCTTCGATGTTCAGCCCCACCGCGCCGGCCGCAAGCAGGCCAGAGATGATGCGTTCCGGAGCCTCGCCGTAGCCGGACTCGATGTCGACCGACACCGGCACCTGCACCGCCGAGGTGATCTGGGCGACGCGCGTCGTCAGGTCATCGAACGACATGCCCTCGCCGTCAGGCTTGCCCACCGAATCGGCCACCGGGTGGCTGCCGACGGTCAGCGCCGCGAACCCTGCGGACACCGCCAACGTCGCCGACCAGGCGTCCCAAACCGTCGGCAGGACGACGGGATTTCCCGGCTGGTGCAGCGCTAACAGTGCTTCGGCGCGTTGCGCCAGAACCGCATCGGACATGCCGACACGGTACCGACAAACAGGCCGACACTGTGACGACAAACGTGACCTGTCTCACTTTCATCTCCAGATCTGACTACCATCCGGTGTCGTACTGTGATCCATGACACCCTTTTAAGCCCAAGGAGGTCGCCAGATGTCCACCACTACTGAGCTCACCGAATTGCACGAGTTGATCGGCAGTCTGCGTCGGTGCGTGACCTCGCTGGCCGCAAAGTATGGGGACTCCCCCGCCACCCGTCGCATCGCAAATGACGCCGAGCGCATGCTCAACGACATCGAGCGACTCGACATCGATACCGAAGAGCTGGAGTTCAGCCGCGGTATCAAACACCAGCACGCCGCGGAAAAGATCGCGATCCCCGATCACGACTACTCCAGCGACTTCTGGCGCGACGTCAGCGACGGCGGCGTCGGCGGCTGATCACCCGAGGTGGGCACGGCATGCGTCGTGCCCACCTGCCACGGGCCCCAACTTCATAGGTAGACCCTGTCCCCAACCGGAATCGAGGCTTTCTTCGTGAGCGCACCCGCCGCCAACCGTCCCGGGACCGGCGTCTTCTCCCCCACGCGTGCGCAGATACCGCAACGCACCCTGCGGACCGATAACTGGCTCAAATCCCCGATTCTCATCGACCTGGGTTTCGCCGCGTTCGTCATCTACGCGACGGCGCGGGCCTTCCAGCAGAAGAACTACTACGTAGCCCAGTACCACTACCTGACGCCGTTCTACTCGCCGTGCGTCAGCCAGGGCTGTACCCCCGAGGCCAGCCACTTCTGGCCGCAATTCCTGCCTGACGCCTGGTGGCTGCCGTACGCGGCGCTGTCTCTGCCGTTCCTGCTGCTGTTCCGGTTGACCTGCTACTACTACCGCGGCGCCTACTACCGCACGGTGTGGCAGTCCCCGACGGCCTGCGCCGTCGCCGAACCGCACGCCAAGTACACCGGTGAGACGCGATTCCCGCTGATCATCCAGAACACGCACCGGTACTTCTTCTACATCGCCGGCATCATCTCGGTGATCAACACCTACGACGCGATCATCGCCTTCCACTCCGACAAGACCGCCAGCGGTTTCGGTTTCGGACTCGGCAACCTGATCCTGCTCGGCAACGTCATCATGCTGTGGGTCTACACCGTGTCCTGCCACTCCTGCCGGCACGTCACCGGCGGCCGGCTCAAGCACTTCTCCAAACACCCTGTGCGGTACTGGATTTGGACCCAGGTCAGCAAGCTCAACACCCGGCACAAGCTGTACGCCTGGATCACCCTCGGCACGCTGATGCTCACGGACTTCTACGTCATGGCCGTGTCGGCTGGGTGGTTCAGCGACCTGCGGTTCGTCGGCTGAGTTTCGTCGCCGACGAAATCTCTTGATTTTCAACGCTATTCACAACAATTTGGAGTTATTTCATGGCTGAACTCGAACGGCACGAGTACGACGTCGTCGTAATCGGAGCCGGCGGGGCTGGGTTGCGTGCGGTCATCGAGGCCCGGGAACAGGGCCTGCGAGTCGCCGTGGTGTGTAAGTCGTTGTTCGGCAAGGCCCACACCGTCATGGCCGAGGGCGGCTGCGCCGCATCGATGCGCAACGCCAACTCCAAGGACAGCTGGCAGGTGCACTTCGGCGACACCATGCGCGGTGGCAAGTTCCTCAACAACTGGCGCATGGCCGAGTTGCACGCCCGGGAAGCTCCGGACCGCGTCTGGGAGCTGGAGACCTATGGCGCGCTGTTCGACCGCACCAAGGACGGCCGGATCAGCCAGCGCAACTTCGGTGGTCACACCTACCCGCGGCTCGCGCACGTCGGTGACCGCACCGGCCTGGAGATCATCCGCACCATGCAGCAGAAGATCGTCTCGCTGCAGCAGGAAGACTTCGCCCAGACCGGCGACTACGACGCCCGCATCAAGGTGTTCCACGAGTGCACCATCACCGAACTGGTCAAAGACGGCGATCGCATCGCCGGCGCCTTCGGCTACTGGCGCGAGTCCGGTCGGTTTGTGCTGTTCGAAGCACCCGCGGTGGTGCTGGCCACCGGCGGTATCGGCAAGTCGTTCAAGGTGTCGTCGAACTCCTGGGAGTACACCGGCGACGGCCACGCCCTGGCGCTGCGGGCCGGCGCGACGCTGATCAACATGGAGTTCATCCAGTTCCACCCGACCGGCATGGTCTGGCCGCCCTCGGTCAAGGGCATCCTGGTCACCGAAGGTGTACGCGGCGACGGCGGAGTGCTCAAGAACTCCGAGGGCAAGCGCTTCATGTTCGACTACATCCCGTCGGTGTTCAAAGGCCAGTACGCCGAAACCGAGGAAGAGGCCGACCAGTGGCTCAAGGACAACGACTCGGCCCGGCGCACCCCTGACCTGCTGCCACGCGACGAGGTGGCCCGCGCCATCAACTCCGAGGTCAAGGCCGGCCGTGGCACCCCGCACGGCGGCGTGTACCTGGACATCGCCTCGCGGATCCCGACCGAGGAGATCAAGAAGCGCCTGCCGTCGATGTACCACCAGTTCATGGAGCTGGCCGAGGTCGACATCACCAAGGACGAGATGGAGGTCGGCCCGACCTGCCACTACGTCATGGGTGGCATCGAGGTGGACCCCGACACCGGCGCCGCCCGGACGCCCGGCCTGTTCGCCGCCGGTGAGTGCTCCGGCGGTATGCACGGCTCGAACCGGCTCGGCGGGAACTCTCTGAGCGACCTGCTGGTGTTCGGCCGACGGGCCGGTCTCGGTGCGGCGCAGTACGTCAAGTCGTTGCCGGAGCGTCCCGCGGTCTCCGACAGCGCGCTGACCACGGCGGCACGCGAGGCGCTATCACCGTTCGACGAGCACGTCGGAGCCGAAAACCCATACACCCTGCACACCGAGCTGCAGCAGTCGATGAACGACCTGGTCGGCATCATCCGGACCAAGGAAGAAATCGAGCAGGCGCTGTTGAAGCTCGACCAGCTCAAGCACCGGATGCACAACATCACTGTCGAGGGCCACCGGCAGTTCAACCCCGGCTGGCACCTGGCCATCGACATGCGCAACATGCTGCTGGTCAGCGAGTGCGTCGCGCAGGCGGCATTGGCGCGCACCGAGAGCCGCGGCGGGCACACCCGCGACGACCACCCCGAGATGAGCGCGGACTGGCGCAACATCCTGCTGGTGTGCCGGGCCGGCGGGGGTGACCCGCTGGTCCCGAACGTCATCGTGACGGCGGAACACCAGGTGCCGATGCCGGCTGAGCTGCAGGGCTGCTTCGAGCTGTCAGAACTGGAGAAGTACTACACCGACGCCGAGCTGGCCACCCATCCGGAACGGAGCAAGTGATGAGCACGAGCTACCAAGCCAATATGCGGGTCTGGCGCGGGGACGACACCGGCGGCGGGCTCGACGACTTCAAGGTCGAGGTCAACGAGGGTGAGGTGGTGCTGGACATCATCCACCGCATCCAGGCCACGCAGGCGCCCGACCTGGCAGTCCGGTGGAACTGCAAGGCCGGCAAGTGCGGGTCGTGTTCGGCGGAGGTCAACGGCCGCCCGCGGCTGATGTGCATGACCCGGATGTCGACGTTCGATCCGGCCGAGACCGTGACCGTCACCCCGCTGCGGGCCTTCCCGATCATGCGCGACCTGGTGACCGACGTGTCGTTCAACTACGAAAAGGCTCGCCAAATCCCGTCTTTCGCGCCGCCGAAGGACCTCAAGCCCGGCGAGTACCGGATGCAGCAGGAGGATGTCGAGCGGTCGCAGGAGTTCCGCAAGTGCATCGAATGCTTCCTGTGCCAGAACACCTGCCACGTGGTCCGCGACCACGAGGAGAACAAGCAGGCGTTCGCCGGGCCGCGGTTCCTGATGCGCGTGGCCGAGCTGGACATGCACCCGCTCGACACCTTGGACCGCAAGGACATGGCGCAGGACGAGTTCGGCCTGGGCTACTGCAACATCACCAAGTGCTGCACCGAGGTGTGCCCCGAGCACATCAAGATCACCGACAACGCGTTGATTCCGATGAAGGAGCGCGTCGCCGACCGCAAGTACGACCCGATCGTCTGGCTGGGTAATAAGTTGTTCCGGCGGTAAGGACCGGTCGCGGGCGTAGGCTCGGAAGGGCAGCCAATCCGCGACGAAAGGCAGCCAGATGGGCCAATCAGAAACGCGCAGCGTCAACGACATTCGGACCGCGATCCGCGAATTGTCGGCGCGCGCCGAGCTGGCACGTAAGGAAGGCCGGCCCGACGACGCCGCCGAACTCGAACAGCGGGTTGACGGGTACCGGCAGGAGCTTGCCGCCAAGCCTTGACCGCTAGGCGCCTTCGGATACCACTCGATCTGCGGCGCGGTTCGGTTTGCGCGGCTGACGGCTTGTCGGCTCTGGGTATGGCGTCTTCGATCCAGAGCTGTCAGCTCGGGCTGACGTTGTCAGCACATGATGACAACGTCACGATTCGTGACAGGTCCGGATCGGACATGCCCAACACAGCGGCCGCGCTCCTGCGCCCGCTGTGCAATTGACTCAGGCCTCCAGTCGGCGGAATGCGCTGCGGTGGAAGACCATCGGCTCGACGCCGGGGTTCATGACGATGTCACTGATCGCCAAGACCACGATGGTGTGGTCGCCGGCCGGCACCAGCTGATCGATGGTCGTCTCCAGCCACACGCTGGTGCCGTGGATGAACAGCGAGCCGTTGTCGCGGACCTCGACTTCCATGCCGGCGAAGCGATCGCCGGTCTTGGCGGCCAAGGTCCGCGCCGCAGCGTCGTGCTGCTGGCCCAGCACGCTGATGCCCAGGGCCGGCAGGTCCTTGAGCTTGGGCCAGGTGGTCGAGGTGTTCTGCACGCAGAACGAAACCAGCGGCGGGTCCAGCGACACCGGCACGAACGTGCTGGCGGCCAAGCCCACCTTTTCGCCGTTGACGTGGGCTGCGATGGCGACGACGCCGGTCGGGAATTGACCGAACGCGGCGCGCAGGGACGCCGGGCTGAGATCTGTAGAGCTCATAGTCCAACCATCTTCACACGACACTTCCAGCCGTGGCCTCTCAGCGTCCGCTCGGCGGGAAAGCGCGGGCGCTCATCCCAACAGGTAGTGCACCAGCGACGCGTCCACCGGCTCCGGAGTGAACCCCGTCGACGCCAGCTTCTGGTTGTCCAACATGCTGTTGCGCGGCCTCGGTGCCACCGGACCGGACGCTGACGCGAAGTAGTCATCGGTGCTGACGCCCGTCACCCGCTCCGGGTCGTGGCCAGAGAGCTCGAACACCCGGCGGGCGACGTCCGCCCACGACATGGCCGGCCCCGAGCCGGTCACGTGGTACGTCCCGAACGACGCTCCGGCCGAGGTCAGGTGCCGGATCACGCGGGCGAGGTCCGTCGTGAACGTCAGCCGCCCGAACTGGTCGTCGACAACCGACGGGTTCACGCCTCGCTCGGCCAGCGACTGCATGGTCCGCACAAAATTGTGGCCGTCACCAATCACCCACGACGTGCGGACGATGTAGTGCCGCGGCACGGTGCCCACGATCTGGTCGCCCGCTGCCTTGGTCTGGCCGTACACCCCGAGCGGCGCGACGAGGTCGTCCTCCCGATACGGCGTCTCCGAGGTGCCGTCGAAGACGTAGTCGCTGGACATGTGCACCAACGTGAGGCCGCGTGCCGTCGCGATCCGCGCCAGCGCCGCCACGCCGGTGACGTTGACGGCCCAGGCCGCGGCCCGTCCCGTCGCCGTCTCGGCTTCGTCCACCGCGGTGTATGCGGCCGCATTGATGACGGTGTCGTAGTCCTGCCAGCGCACTGCGGTTTCCAGATCGGTGGCCAGGTCCACCTCGGCGCGCGTGACGAACTCGACGTTCGCGTCACCGCTGTACTCGGCCCGCAGTGCCCGGCCCAGTTGCCCATTTGCCCCGAGTACCAACGTCTTTCGCCGCGGCACCGGCCTCACATCGGCCAACCGCGGATGCGTCCGATCCTTGGCCGATAGCTCCGCCTGCTCAAGTGGGATCGGCCAGTCGATGGCCAGTGTCTCGTCGGCGACGTTCAGGTATACGTACTCGGCGTCGAGCGAATAGTGATCGTTGACCAAGTAGACGTAGGAGGTGTTCGCTTCGAGCGTTTGGAACGCGTTGGCGACCCCGCGCGGCACGAAAACCGCTCGGGACGCGTCCAATTCAGCGGTGAACGTCGTCCCGAAGGACGGGCCGGCCCGCAGGTCGACCCAAACGCCGAAGATCCGACCGGTCGCGACCGAGACGAACTTGTCCCACGGCTCGGCATGGATGCCGCGGGTGGTGCCGACCGCGTCGTTGAACGACACGTTGTTCTGCACCGGCCCGAAATCCGGCAGTCCAAGAGCCGTCATCTTCTCGCGCTGCCAGTTCTCCTTGAACCAACCGCGGTTGTCGCCATGGACCGGCAACTCCCAGAGCGTCAGTCCTGGAATCGGTGTGGTGTTGGCGGACAACGGTTTCCCGTACTCGGTCACTCGCCGTCCTCGCTCACTGGCCCTGACGGGCGTAGCGTGCTTCGGTGGCCTCCTTGACCGGCCGCCACCACGCTTCGTTGTCGCGGTACCAGGTGATCGTGGCGCGCAATCCGTCGGCGAAGTCGAGATACTGTGGCTGCCAACCGAGTTCGGTGCGCAACTTGGTCGAATCGATGGCGTACCGCAAGTCGTGCCCGGCGCGGTCCGTGACGTGATCGTAGGCGTCAGCGGGCTGGCCCATCTGCGCCAGGATCAACTCGATGACGGTCTTGTTGTCCTTCTCGCCGTTGGCGCCGACCAGGTAGGTCTCGCCGATGCGGCCCCGCTCCAGGATGGTCAGCACCGCGGACGAATGGTCATCCACGTGGATCCAGTCCCGCACATTGCGGCCTTCGCCGTACAGCTTCGGCCGAATTCCAGAAAGCACGTTGGTGATCTGGCGCGGAATGAACTTCTCGACGTGCTGATACGGCCCATAGTTGTTGGAGCAGTTGGAAATAGTGGCGCGCACACCGAACGACCGCACCCACGCCCGAACCAGCAGATCGCTACCGGCTTTGGTCGACGAATACGGCGACGACGGGTTGTAGGCCGTGCGCTCGGTGAACTTGGCCGGGTCGTCGAGTTCGAGGTCGCCGTACACCTCGTCGGTCGAGATGTGGTGCAGCCGGGTGCCGTGCTTGCGGACGGCTTCGAGCAGCGTGAACGTCCCAATCAGGTTGGTATGCAAGAACGGTTCCGGGTCGTGCAGCGAATTGTCGTTGTGCGACTCGGCGGCAAAGTGCACCACCACGTCCGCCGCCGGGACGAGTGCGTCGACCAACGCAGCGTCGGCCACATCGCCCAGGACGAACGTCATCCGATCTTCGGGTAAGCCCGCCAGGGACTCGCGGTGACCGGCATAGGTCAGCTTGTCCAACACCGTCACGTGATGGTCGGTGCGCTCGATGACGTACCGGACGAAGTTCGCACCGATGAACCCGGCGCCCCCGGTGACCAACAGCCGCGACATCAGCGCCCCCCGTTCAACAGGTCCAACAGATACGTGCCATAGCCCGACTTCACCAACGGTTCGGCCCGCTCCCGCAGTTCATCGCCGCTGAGATAGCCACGCCGCCAAGCAATTTCCTCAGGAACACCGATCTTCAAACCGGTCCGGCGCTCGATGGTCCGAACGAATTCGGCCGCGTCAGTCATCTGGTCGAACGTTCCGGTGTCCAGCCACGCCGTCCCCCGCGGCAGCACCTGAACCCGTAACCTGTTCTGTGCCAAATAATTTCGGTTGATGTCGGTGATCTCGTACTCGCCGCGCGCGCTGGGTACCAGTTCCCGCGCCATCGCCACCACGTCATTGCTGTAGAAGTACAAACCGGGTACGGCGTAATTGCTCTTGGGCGCCACAGGCTTTTCTTCGAGCGAGACAGCCTGCCCGGCGTCGTCGAATTCGATGACGCCGTAGGCCGAGGGCTCAGCCACCCAGTACGCGAAGATCGCGCCGCCGTCGACGTTGTTGAACCGCTGCAGCTGCGTACCCAAACCCGGGCCGTACAACAGGTTGTCGCCGAGCACCAGTGCAACACTGTCCCCGTCGAGGAAATCGGCGCCGATGGTGAAGGCCTGCGCGAGTCCGTCGGGCGAGGGTTGTTGGGCGTAGCTGATGGACACGCCGTATTGCGATCCGTCACCGAGCAGGCGCTCGAAACTCGGGGCATCGAGTGGCGTGGTGATGACCAAGATGTCGGTGATACCGGCCAGCATCAAGGTGGACAGCGGGTAATAGATCATCGGCTTGTCGTAAACCGGGATCAGCTGCTTGGACACCCCAGCAGTGACGGGATGCAGTCGCGTGCCCGCGCCGCCAGCCAGGATGATCCCTTTCACCCGGCCATCCTGACATACAGGTACCGCGCCGGGCGCTCAGCGCAGAACGGCTTGTCGCTGTCCGGTCCGTTCAGCGGGCGGATTCGACCGCGGCCTCGGACGCCAGCACCTTGCCGTTCTGGACGATCTTCAGCCCGGACGACGAGACGTGGTACTCGGCAGCATCCGGATTGTTGATCGCAACGAAACCGTCGCCGTCCGCGTGCACGGTGCCGAGCCGGATCTTCGCCCCATCAGACAGCCGATAACCCAGGTAGTACAGCACGCCCACACTGCTGCGGCAGATCACGACGGCCGACTGCTGGGTACGCAGGATCATCGCAGCCTCGTCCGCGCCAGTGCACCGGGCGGCCCCGTTGTAGGTGGTGAAGCCGCGGGAATCGGCGTCAGGCAGCACCATTCGGGCGGTGGTGGGCACCAGCGAAGTGGGATTCTCAGTGGACTCGGGCGTCGTGACCGAGGTCGCGTCCGTGGTCGTCGTCAGCTCCGGTGCCGAAGTCGTTGTGGCACTTCGCCGGTCGCCCCCGCGCATGAGGACCACGCCGACGAACACGAGGGCCACCGCCAGCAGTACCCCGATTCCACTGAGCGCCCAGGCCGTCGAACTCAGTCCCTTTCGCACCGGGGTCGGTGGATTCGGTTGCTGCACAAGGCCCATCGGTGCCGGTGCCGGGCTGACCGGGGATGCGCCCGGCACCGCGGGTGCCGCGGGTGACGCGGGTGACGACGCGGTCGGCAACAGCGTCCGCGCTCCGCCCTGCGCCAACGCCGTAGCGAAATCAGCGCAGGTCCGGAAGCGGTCGTCGGGCCGGCGGGCCATCGCCACCGCCAGCACCGGGTCGAGGTCAGCGAGGTCCGGACGTAGCTCGGCCAACCGCGGTACGACGCCGCTCAAGCGCTGACTGATGATCAGTGCGGGCGTTGAATTGCCGCCCGGGGACTGGCCGGTCAGCAGCTGAAAAGCGGTGGCAGCCAACGCATATTGGTCGGCGTGGCCGTCCAGCTTCTCGCCGAGCAATTGTTCTGGCGCCGCATAGTTCGGCGTACCCAGGGTCATGTTCGTCGACGTCAGCCCGTCGAGATCGTCGACGCGCCGCGCGATCCCGAAATCAGCAAGCAACACCCGACCACGGCCCGCGCTCTGAGAACCCAACAGAATGTTGGCGGGTTTGACGTCCCGGTGCAGCAACCCGCGGCTGTGCGCATAGTCCAATGCGTCGGCGATCGCGGCGACAATGGCGATTACCTGGGCCCGAGGCATGCCACCGGGATACTGCGTCCGGACCACGTCGCCGGCGTCAGATCCGTCGACGTAGTCCATCGAGATCCACAGTCGCCCGTCGCATTCGCCACGGTCATGGACGCCCACGATGTGCGGATGCCACAGGGCCGCGGCCGCGTCAGCTTCCCGTTCGAAGCGCCGCCGGTACTCGGCGTCGGCGGACAACGTCGCCGGCAGCACCTTCAACGCATCGGTGCGGGGCAATCGCGGGTGCTGAGCCAGATACACCTCGCCCATGCCGCCGGCACCCAACAATCTGACCACGGTGAATCCGGCGAAGACCGACCCGTCGGGCAGCGACATGGTCGGATCGTAACGGCCGAGCGCGCCTCCGACCTCGGCTTGAGCGCCATGGCGGCCGTGAGCCGCCGCCGCGTCGGTCGTCCCCACCGCGACACCGGCCTCGGCCGGCACTTCGAGCAAACATCAGGCGTCCGCCGCACCCACCGTGGATGCGCTCAAATACTTGTTGAGTAACCTGACGAAATGACCAACTCGTCCATTCTGTCGGTGCTGCGCGAACGCGCCGGCCTGACTCCAGACGATGTGGCCTATACCTTCACCGACTACGACCACGACTGGGACGGCGTTACCGAGACTCTGACCTGGTCGCAGCTGTACCGGCGCACCCTCAACGTGGCGCATGAGCTACGCATGCACGGCGTCCCGGGCGACCGCGCGCTGATCATCGCGCCGCAGGGACTGGCCTACATCGTGGGGTTCCTCGGCGCCATGCAGGCTGGTTTCATCGCGGTGCCGCTGTCCGTTCCGCTGCCCGGTGCGCACGACGAGCGCGTCACCGCCGTCATCACCGACACCTCGCCGGCGGTCGTGCTGACCACCGCTGCCGCCTTCGACATCGCCGCACAGAACGTGGACGACGGTGCCTCCATGGTCGCCGTGATCGCCGTCGACACCCTCGATCTGGACGCCGACCGGGACTTCGACGAAGACGTGCCGGTAGGCCCGGACATCGCCTATCTGCAGTACACCTCGGGGTCGACGCGGTTGCCGGCCGGCGTGATGATCTCGCACCAGAACCTGCGGGTGAATGTCGAGCAGCTGCTCGCCGATCTGCTGTCGCAGCACGGCGGAGAGCTGCCGGCCGGCTCAGCGCTGGTCTCGTGGCTGCCCTTCTATCACGACATGGGCCTCGTGCTGGGAATCGCGGTGCCCATCTTCTCCGGGCACACCGGGGATTTGATGAGCCCCATCGCATTCCTCACCCGTCCGGCCCGATGGCTGCAGGCCCTCTCCCGAAACAAGCGCGCATGGTCGGCCGCTCCCAACTTCGCGTTCGATCTCGCTACCCGGCGTGTCACCGACGATGAGATGGCGGAACTCGATCTCAGCGGGATCATCGGCATCAACAACGGCGCCGAGCGCATTCACCCGCCCACGCTGCTCAAGTTCGACGAACGCTTCGCCTCCGTCGGATTCCGGCCCGAGATGATGGTGCCGTCGTACGGCCTGGCCGAGGCGACGCTCTTTGTCGCCAGCGGCGCGCACGGCCGCCCGCCGGAGGTTGTCGAGTTCGCAGCCGACGAATTGACCCAAGGCATCGCACTCCGCAAAGCCGGTGGGACGCCGCTGATGCGGTACGGGCGGGCGGCGGCACCCCTGCTGTGCGTCGTCGACGCCGACACCTGCCAGCCGTGCCCTGACGGCACCGTCGGCGAAATCTGGACCCGCGGCGACAACGTCTCCGCCGGGTACTGGCGCAAGCCTGAGCAGACGGGCTCGGCGTTCGACGCGACGCTGGTCGGCGCCCCCGCCGATACGCCCGCCACCGGATGGCTGCGCACCGGAGACCAAGGCTTCATCTCCGAGGACGACCTGTTCATCGTCGGGCGCATCAAAGACATGCTGATCGTGCGCGGCCGTAACCACTACTCCGACGACATCGAAGCGACGGTGCAGAAGATCAGCCGCGGCCGGGTGGCAGCCATCGCGGTGACCGACGAACACACCGACCGGCTGGTCACCATCATCGAACTCAAGCAGCTCGCCGATATCAGCGAGCTTGCCATGATGAAAAACGATGTGGTGGCGGCGATTTCGCGGGCACACGGGCTGCAGGTCGCCGACATCGTCCTGGTGGAACCCGGCTCCATCCCGACCACGACGAGCGGCAAGATGCGCCGAGCGGCCTGCGTCGAGCAGTACCGGCAAGGGCAGTTTGTTCGGTTGGACGCGTAACCCGCGCCCCCATGTGGATCACCCTGCTGGTGATGGCGGTCGCGGTCAGCCTGGAGCCGTTCCGGATCGGCATGTCGGTCCTGATGCTGAACCGGCCGCACCCGCATCTGCAATTGGCCGCGTTCCTGTGCGGCGGTTTCCTGATGGGGCTGTCGGTCGGGGCCGTGGTGTTGTTCGTCCTCGAATCACGGTTACCCCCCTGGGCTGCAGCGCAATTCAATCTGCCCACGGTGCAGATCGTGATCGGGGTGCTGGCGCTGATCGCGGCGTCGTGCTTGGCCGTCACGACGGGGCGTGACCGCACGCTGCCCAACTGGCTGAGCCGACTGCTGGGCGACCGGTCACTCTGGATCGCCGGTGTCGCGGGCCTGGGCATCGCGCTGCCGTCCGTCGACTACCTGGCGGCGCTCGCGGTGATCGCCGCCGCACACCTCGAAGCCGACGTCCGGATGGGCGCCCTGCTGACCTTCAACGTGGTGGCGTTCTCGTTGGTCGAGCTGCCGCTGCTGGCCTACCTGGTGGCCCCGCAACGCACGCGCTCGGCAATGGCGTTGCTGAACAACTGGATTCGCGCCCGGCGGCGGCACGAGGTCGCAGCGTTGCTGGCCATCGTGGGCGCGGTGCTCATCACGGCGGGTGCGATTGGGATTTAGGAGTCAAGTCGGTCGCGAGTGTGCAACCAGCGCCACCCGCCCGCCAGATCTGCGATCTATGTGCACGCTCGCGACGTCACCCCACCGTGCACCATCACGAATGTGCACCCAGAGCGCACTACGCGACTTTTCCCGATCTGTACGCACGCTCGTCGAGCAGGATCGGGGGTGCACCTGCCGCTGCCCATGCTCGCGCAACCCGAGCCAGCACGTCGTTCTCATGATGGCGCTTGACGACTCGCACCCTGGTCCACCGCAATTCGTCGAGATCCTCCGACCGAAGGATGTCGTGGGCAAACTGGCGCGGATCTGTCCGGTGATGATCGCCGTCGTACTCGACCGCCAATTTGTACTTCTCCCAGCCGATGTCGAGAAAGTACTGCCGCCGACCATCGGCGCTACGCACCGCGATTTGAGTCGCCGGCCGCGGATAGCCGGCGCGAATCAGCAACAGCCGCAACAGGGTCTCCGGTGGTGACTCGGCTCCCGGGTCATAGAGTTCGAGCGCAGCCACCAGTTGCCGCATGCCGCGTGGCCGGCAGTGACGACTTGCAAGCTGCAGTACGGACTCTGCGCCGAACCCCGTTGCATTGCCGAGGGCATCAAGCCTGGTGATCGCCTCGTCGAGAGTCCCGCGCCGCCCGACGTCGAAGGCCGTGCGTTCGACGCTGGTGAACGGTAGGCCGCCACGGACGACGACGTCGTCAGTACCCAATTGAACCTTGTGCGTGACGATTCCAGGCGGCGGTCGACGGCCCGACCAGGCCAGTTCAATCGGATGGTTGTCCTCGACGTACTTGGCTCCGTGCAGGGCCGCGGCGGTGAGCCCCGCAACTACCCCACCTCGTCGCGACCACAACCAGGCCGCCATAGCCCGGTGGTAGAGCGTGCGATCATCACCCTGCTGGTCGGTGTAGATGTCGGGAAACATCGGTGTGAAGCGAGAGCGCAGTTGATGTTTGCGGACCCGCCCGGCCGCGACGGCCTCGCTGCCGATGAATGGCGTCTGCATACAAAACACCTTGCGGCACTACATGCGTCGGCGAAATCCAACATCGGCGATCTGTGGATGAATCGCGCACTGTGGATAGCCGCCCGTCGGCGACCGCGCCACGAATGTGCAACCAGCGCGCCCCGCGAGCGGATTCCGAGGCCTGTGCGCACGCTCGCGAAGTCACGACTTACCGCGGCCCCGCGAGTGTGCAACCAGCGCTACCCGCCCGCCAGATCTGCGGCCTGTGTGCACGCTCGCGACGCAGGACCCGAGCGCCCCGAGCCCAGCCCCTAGTGCGCGCTCGGGCCGTGGCTCAGCACGTAGTCGATGCCGGACATGAGCTGCGAGACCGGGTCGGCGGCACCACCGAAGGCGGCCTGCGTGGCCGGGGCGGTGGCGGCGGCGGGGTCGTAGCCGTGGACGGGATCGACCTCGACCGGCGCGGTCGCCGGATCGTCGTTGCGCGAATACCCGCTGTCGATCATCGGTTTCATCACTGCGTCAAGGTGATTCATGTCCGCTTCGGACATCCCCATGTACTTGAACGGCACGACGAGCGGCAGGTGCTGCTCGGGGATCAGGTACGTCGTGGTCGTCGCGCCGCGGGAGTTGACGGTCTGGATGATGTTCTGCGGCGGCACGTTCTTCGGGTTGGTGAACGCCACCGCGGTGTGGCCCGTGGCCAGGCCGACGACCGCGTTCAGCAGCGCCATCAGATTGTCCGGCCGGTCCGGCCAGTCGGCGATGCTGTCGTACGCGGAGATGAATTGGTGGGTGTCGTACTGGCTGTCGACCATCGGAGGCATCAGAAAGTCGAGCGCCGGGACAGTGCTGCCCGCCGGAAAGTTCTGCCGAAGGAAGCTCTGCGTCCACGGGTTGACCGTGAGCGGGTCGCCGTACGTGGCGAAGGACAGTTCGTTCGGCGGCGGCGCACTCGGATCGTGGGCCAGCCGGTCCTGCACAGCGTGCACGACCATGGCGCCTTCGGACAGGCCGATCACGGTGCCGGGGCCGCCGTCACGGACCCGGTTGACGACGTTGCCCTGCCCGACCTCGACGGACTCGCCGATGCTCGGGCCGTCCAAACCCACGCCGGGAAGCTGGGCATCCAACTTGTCGATGCCCGGGATGAAACCGAGCACGTGGCCCTGAACCTGGCCGGCGGGGTAGTCGACGATCTCGCGATTGAGGCCCGGGAACCAATCGGCGCCGGTGCGACGGATGTACTCGTCGTACGGAATGCCCATGACGTGTGCGCCACCGAGGGCATACCCGCGGCCCGGAGTACCGATCGGCGGGATGG
>NZ_MPKW01000011.1:0-167416 GCF_009729415.1 Mycolicibacterium sp. CBMA 234 | reverse complement strand
GTGCTGGCCCTACAACTGAACCTGCCCCGGCTGTGGAGCGGTTTCCAGGTGATCGGCGACGGCACCGGGAAGTACGACTTCGCCGCCAATGCCATCGTGCTCGGCACCGTCCTGATCGCGTTCACCACCGTCATCAATGCTTTCGGCGTGCGGCTGATGGCAATGATCAACAGCGCGGGCGTTTTCATCGAACTCATTGCGGCCGTACTTATTGCGGTCATCCTGCTGTTCAACATCAAACGCGGACCCAGTGTGTTCTTCGATACCCAGGGCCACGGCGCAGGCCTGCCAGGTGGATATTTCGGCGCGTTCCTGGTGGCCTCGGTGGCGTCGCTCTACGTGATGTACGGGTTCGACACCGCGAGCTCGCTCGGCGAGGAGACGGTCGAACCCCGCCGCACCGCGCCCAAGGCCATCCTGCGCGCGATCCTGGCCTCGTTCGTGATCGGCGGGGCCATCCTGGCGGGCGCCATCATGGCCACGCCCGACCTGAACGACCCGGCGCTCAGCAGTCCCGACGGCAGCCTGCAGTCCGTCGTCGAGAAGGTGATGTGGGGTCCGTTGGGCACCATCTTCCTGGTCTGCATCGTGGTTGCGGTGACAGTGTGTTCGCTGGCCGTGCACACTGCGGCCATCCGGTTGACCTTCGCCATGGCCCGCGACAACGCGCTGCCGTTCGGCGAGAAGCTCGCCAAGGTGCACCCCAAGACCCAGGCGCCCATCGTGCCGGCCGTCGTCATCGGCATCATCGCGGCGCTGATCCTCGTGATCAACCTCGGGCAGCCCAAGGTGTTCACGGTGCTGACCTCGATCGCGATCATCATGATCTACCTGGCGTATCTGATGGTCACCGGCCCACTGCTCAAGAAGCGCCTGCGGGGAGAGTGGCCGCCGAAAGACCTTGCGGAGGGCGGCTACTTCACCATGGGTAAGTGGGGCCTGCCGGTCAACATCTTCGCGGTGCTGTGGGGCGTCGCGATGGCGATCAATCTGGCCTGGCCGCGCGTCGCCATCTACGGTGACCCTTGGTACAACACCTGGGGCGCGTTCGTCTACATCGGCGTCATCCTCGGACTGGGCCTGGTCTGGTATTTGGTCAAGGGCCGCAACCACATTGGCACGCTTGCCTCCCACTCGGCGCTCACTCGCGACTGATCCGCTGAACTGATTCCCTTCTGTCTGAACACTTTTCGAGGAGTTCGTATCATGCCAGAGCAAACCTACGACTACGTGATCGCAGGTGGCGGCTCCGCCGGCTGTGTCCTCGCGGCGCGGCTATCCGAGGACCCGAACGTCAGCGTGTGTCTAGTGGAGGCCGGACCGTCGGATGTGGGTGACCGCAACATCCTGGAGTTGTCGGCGTGGATGCACCTGCTCGACTCCGGCTACGACTGGGACTACCCGGTGGAACCGCAGGAGAAGGGCAACAGCTTCATGCGGCACGCTCGGGCGAAGGTGCTCGGTGGGTGCTCATCGCACAATTCCTGCATCGCGTTCTGGCCGCTCGCCCAGGGCCTGCGGGACTGGGAGTCCATGGGCGCCACCGGGTGGGGTCCTGAGGACGTCCTGCCGTACACCGCGAAGCTGGAGAACAACACCGCCACCGGCACCTATCAGGGTGTGCGGCACGGCGATTCGGGTCCGGTTCGACTGCGGGACGTGCCGCCGACCGATCCGTGCGGCCAGGCGGTGATCGACTCCGCGGCCAAAGTCGGTCTGGAGACCGTGCAGTTCAACCGCGACGACTGGGCCCTCAATGCGGCCGGCTGGTTGCAGATCAACGCCAACGAGGCCGGCGAGCGGATGTCCAGTTCACACGCGTACCTGCACCCGATCCTGGAGTCTCGGCCCAACCTCACCGTGCTGACCAATTGCTGGGTGGCCGAGATCCTGTTCGACGATTCCGGCGACGAGCCGGTGGCCGTCGGCGTCCGGTATCAACGACCCGATCTCACCGGCTACGACGTCGTCACCGCGACACGCGAGGTGGTCATCACCGCCGGCGCGATCGACACGCCGAAACTGCTGATGCTGTCGGGTATTGGGCCGGCCGGCCATCTGGGCGATGTCGGCATCGCGGTGCGGGTCGACTCGCCTGGCGTCGGCGAGAACCTCGACGACCACGTCGAGGGCCTGGTGTTCTGGGAGGCTGCGAAGCCGATGGTCACCGATTCCACCCAGTGGTGGGAGATCGGGCTCTTCGCGACCACCGAGGTCGCCGGGGACGACCCTGACCACTCTGACTTGATGATGCATTACGGCAGCGTCCCGTTCGACATGAATACGCTGCGGCACGGGTACCCGACCACTGACAACGGGTTCTGCTTGACTCCCAATGTGACACAAGGCCGTTCGCGCGGAACCGTGCGACTGGCCTCTCGGGACTTCCGGGACCGCGCCAAGGTCGACCCACGCTATTTCACCGACCCGGAAGGGCACGACGAGCAGGTGATGCTCGCCGGAATCAAGCTGGCGCGCAAGATCGCCGAGCAGGAACCGCTGCAGGAATGGATCGGCCGTGAACTCGCGCCGGGGCCGGATGCGCAGACCGACGAGGAGTTGCTCGCATACATCTACAAGACCCACAACACGGTGTACCACCCGGCCGGCACGGCGCGGATGGGTGCGGTCGACGATCCGATGGCGGTGCTCGATCCGCAATTGCGCGTCAAGGGTGTGCGCAACCTGCGGGTGGTGGACGCCTCGGCGATGCCGAAGTTGCCGGTGATCAATCCCAACATCACGGTGATGACGATGGCCGAGAAATGTGCGGACCTCATGCGCAACAGCTGAAGTGGGGCACGATGACGGGGTGACCCCTCCGGAGCTGGTGAACTTCCTCGGTTCGCATCCGCCGTTTCAGACGGCCAGTGATGCCGAACTGGCCGACCTCGTCGCCGCCTCATCGCTGGAGCACTATGGTGCCGGGACCGTGATCGCGGACTTCTCTCGCCATGTCCCCGATGACGTCTGGATGGTCCTGAGCGGCTCGGTGAGTCTGCAGGAGGTGGACGGGTCAGGTGGTGGGCAGGTGTTCGACACCATCGAGCCCGGCGGCATCTTCGGCTACGTTCCGATGCTGACCGGCGGCGGTATCGAATTCCTGTCTCGCACAACGGAACCCACAACAGTCGTCCGCCTGCCCGGTGAGCTCGTGCGGTCACAGTTCGCCAAACCGGCGGGTCTGCGTTTCCTGGCGTTGTCCGCCACGCCGTCGTCGCAGTCGCAGCTGGTGACGGCCAGCGATTCGAGGCCGGTCGGCGATCTGGTGCACGGCACCGCGCTGATCGTGGAGCCTGGAGTCTCGGTTCGTGATGCCGTCGTGCAGATGAGCGAACAGCGAGTGTCCTATGCGCTGGTCCGGCTGCGCGAGGGCGGCGTCGGGATCTTCACCGACCGTGACCTCAGGTCTCGGGTCGTCGCAGCGGGGTTACCGGTCGATATCCCGATCGCCGAGGTGATGAGTCGACCCGCCCAGACGGTGACCGCTGACCGCACCGCCGAGACGGTGCTGCTGGAAATGCTGGAGCGCGGTATGCGCCATATGCCGGTGGTGTCGCCACGGGGTGAGGTGCTGGGCGTCCTGGAGGACGTCGACCTGCTGGCCGCCTCGGCCCGCCAGAGCTTCGTGTTGCGCCGGGCGATCGCGCAGGCGCCCGATGCTGCTGCGCTGCAGCGGCATGGCCGCGAGGTGACCCAGATCGCGGTTGATCTGTTTCGCACAGGGACGAAAGCGTCGGCCGCGAGCAGCATCTCATCGATCGTGCTGGATGCGTTGGTACGCAAGGCATTGGAACTCGCCCTGGCCGAAGCAGGCCCCGGTCCGACGCAGGATCAGTTCGCCTGGCTCACGCTGGGCAGTATCGCCCGCCGGGAGGCCATGCCGTCGTCCGATGTGGACAGCGCGCTCAGTTGGTCCGACAGCTGCGATTCCGAATGCACGCAGTTGCGTTCCATCGCGGCCCGCGCGCACGCCATCCTTGACGGTTGCGGTCTGCCGGCCGACAGCAACGGCGCGATCGCGTCGCACAAGGCGTTCGCGCGGTCGGCCTCCGACTGGGTACAGGCCGCCGAGGGCTGGCTCGATGATCCACTGCGCGGCAAAGGTTTGATCCTGTCCTCACTGCTGATCGACGGCCGCGTGGTGTGGGGGAACCGGGCGTTGCACACCGTGCCCACGGTGTTCCGCCGGATGCGTGACGAATATCCGAACGCCTTGCGCCTACAACTGCTGGATGCACTGTCCGGCAAGGTGCGCGCATGGTCGCTGCGCGATGTGCTGTCGCGGCGCGGCGGCACGTTCGACCTGAAGACGCATGCCGTGACGCCGATCGTCAATCTGGCCCGGTGGGGTGGCCTCACCGCCGATATGACCTCGGCATCGACTCCGGCCCGGCTCGTGGCGGCGGCGGGCACAGGTGCGCTGACGGAGCGGGATTCGCACACTCTCACAGAGGTTTTCGTCATGCTGCAACGCATGCGGTTGGCGCATCAGGTCGAGCTGATCGCCGACGGCCGTACCCCGAACGACGTGATCACCGTCGGCGACCTGTCCCCGCTCAACCGGAGCCTGCTCGGCGACGGGCTGCGCGAGATCGCCGCTGTCCAGCGGCGTGCACGGCAATCGGGAACACATCCTGGATTGCGCTGAGTTCGCTTGACCTATTGGGCGGGTCAGGGCACCCGGCGGTCGGACAGCGGTGTGGAAGGCTCGCGCCGCCAGCGGTCCAGGAGGCACGTTTCGGCGAGTGGGCGCAGATTGTTTCCGTTTCGATGGAACCGAACGGCCCTGCTGTGCGTCATAGCAAGGCATGGGAGAACGTGATGTCGCTCGGATAGACCCGTCGGCTGTGCGGGAGATCGCGCAGCGTTGTGAATCGGTTGCCGACACCCTGTCCGTGGCGGTTGCGCCGTTGCTGCGGTGGTATTTCGACGGTTTCTGCGGTGGGCGGGACCACGCTGCCCAGGCCGCCGCGTTGCGCATCGCCCTGGACGAGTCCGCCGATCAGGTACGGTCCTGGGTCCGTGCGACGTCGGAAGCCGCAGCGGCACTGAGGGCTTCGTCAGGCCGCTACGTGGATGCCGACGCAGACCTCGCGGGACGGCTGGTCTGACATGGCAGCCGCATTCGATGTCGACGCGCGGCTCGCTGAGGGGGAGCGGGCGCTGACGGCGCTGGACAGTTACGTGGCGGCCAGCGAGGTGCTGGGCATGGCATATCCCGGGGCGTCGCTGGTGCAGTTGTACGGCGCAGAGAGCGGTCTGGATCTGGCCGCGCTGGCCGCTGACGCACGGTCGCTGGACGCGGCCGCCGTGGCTGCCCAGGACGCGTTGCGGTTGCAGGGCAACACATATCGAGATCTGACGGCGCAATGGTCAGGTGCAGGTGGCGACGCGGCCGGTGACTTTTTGCGGGGCCTGACGGTGAGCGCCGAAGATGTTGTGGCGCAGCTGCAGCGGAGCGCGCAGGCATTGACGACGCTGCGCGACGAGTTGTGGCGTGCGGTGGACACCAAGGTCGTTGCGGTGCTGCGGGCCGATACGCAGGTGTCCGGTCGCGGTGACGCGTGGACCGCGGCAGCCCGGATGGTCCTCGGCGGGACGGGCGATGCGGCCACCGCCAGCGAGATCGTCGATCAACAGGTGAAGCCCTTCGTGATTCAGGTGATCTGTGGTGAGCTGTTACCCGCGCTACAGGCGGCATCCGATGCTGTTGTGGCAGCTTATGATTCGGCGATCGCAGCAACTACCCCGGCACGGGTGTCGTTTGGGGTGCCCGTTGGTATTGCGCCGACAGTGATGCTGTCGCCCGTGCCGGCGTATCAGGCCGTGCCGACGGCGCCGCTCGGTGCGCTGGGCACTGCGGCCGGTTTGGCGCCGCTGGCACCGGTGGCCATGCCCGGGGCGCCAGTCGGGGTTCCGGCGATGTCGGCCGAACCGGTCGCGGCCCCGATGGCCGGCGGGTCCGGGATGCCGGAACCGGCACTTGGTGCGTCGGCCGCAAGTCCACCCGCCGCCGCGACCGGGGACATCGGATTGGGTTCGGGGGTAAGCGGTTTGGGGCAGCAGCTGGTCGACGCCATCGGGGGAGTGCTCGGGTCGATGGCTGGGCTCGGATCAGCTGCAGCGGGCGTCGGTGGCCTCGACCAGCTCACGAATGGCTTGGACGACCTCACGCCGGGTGATGAGGGCACCGACGCTGACCTCGATAAGAAGGACCAGTCCGATCCCTCCGGTGCCAAGGGCGACGCATCCGACGACGGCAAAGACTCCGACGCCGACGGCGCGCTTCCAGACGCGGATCAGCAGGCTGCCGAGAAACCAGCTGCCGACGAACCAGCTGTGGAGGCAGATCAGCCGGTGGCCACGCCGGTGCCACCGGCGTCCGACCCAGCGTCGACCGCACCTCCTACGGAACCCGTTGTGACGCAGGAGAAACCGACCACGAAGACGCCGTGTGAAATCGCTGCCGACGAATTACCGCAAGTGGGCGAGTGAGCCCAAAACCGCGACGGCATGCCCGATGTCGGATTCGGCGACCGACCCGTAACCGATCACCAGGGCCGGAGGCGCCGCCGCCGGATCGGCCCAGTTCCAGCGGGCGCCACCGACCAGCACACCGTGCTGGAAGGCGCCCTGGACGACGGCGTCCTCGTCGCAATGGTCGGGCAATCGCACGTGCAGATGCAATCCCGCTGCGACGCCCATCGGCGTGGCATCGGGCAGGGACACCGCCAGCGCGGCCAGTAGAGCATCCCGTCGTTGTCGATAGGTCGGGCGTACCCGCCGGAGGTGACGGGCCATGCCGCCGCTGTCGATGAACCGTGCGAAGGCCAGTTGTTCGAGCAGGGTGTTGCCCATGTCGTCGTACAGCTTTTGGTGTGCCACCTGGTCAATCAGCCAGGGCGGCAAGGCAATCCAGCCGAGGCGAAGCGCCGGAGTGAGGGTTTTGCTGGCGCAGCCGGAGTATGCGGTGAGTTCCGGTGCCAGGCCCTGGAGGGCACCGATCGGCCGCCGGTCGTAGCGGAACTCGGCGTCGTAGTCGTCCTCGATGATCAAGGCGTGTTGGCGGCGCGCCCAGGAGATGAGCGCCGCCCGTCGGGCCGCACTCAGCACCACCCCGGTCGGATACGAATGCGCGGGCGCCACCAGAACGGCGCCGACGTCGACGTCTGTCAGCCGGTCGACGTCGAGCCCGTCGTGGTCGACCGGCACCGGAATCGCGGTCAGCCCCGCATTCGTGATGGTGTCCCGGTGGAACGCGAAACACGGGTCCTCCACCGCGATGGCCCGGCACCCGCGGACCTTCAGCGCCCTCGCCACGAGCGTCACCGCTTGCGTGATACCCGTTGTCACATGGACGTATTCGAGCCTCGTCGAGACTCCGCGGACGCGCGCCAGGTACTCGGTAAGGGCGTGCCGCAACGCCGGCGCACCCAGCGGGCCCGGATACGTCAGGGCGTCGTTCGGCACTTCATTGAGCGCCGCTCGATAGTGGCGGAGCCATTCGGCCCGGGGAAACAATGCCGGATCGGGCAGTCCGCCGATCATCCGGATGGCCTTGCCCGGGACCTCTGTGGCAGGCGCCGGTGGCGTCGAACCGCCCAGGTGCTGGACTCGGGTGCTTGACCCTTGCCGGCCGGCGAGATAGCCCTCAGCGGTCAGATGCTCATAGGCCGTGACCACGACGCTGCGCGAAACACCCAACTGCTGAGCCAGAATTCGCGACGGCGGCAGCGCTGTATTCGTGGCAAGCCGACCCTCTTGGATCGCCACGCGCAATTGATGCTGCAGTTGGACGGCCAGTCCGGTTCGGGCCGACCGGTCGAGGTTCACGAGGATATCGGCCGGAAAACTATCCGGATTGGTCTGCTCTGAATCTTCAGAATTGGACCATGACACATACCAATCTTAGATCGCACTCTGGGTGTCATGACAGCCTTGAATTACGTCCCCGCCGCGCTGGCACAACCCGTCATCACCGGCTGGATGCCGGGACCGGTGGATCCGGCCGGGCGCCCGGTCGTGGTCAGCGTGACCGATTTTGCGTCGCAGCAGCGTCGAGACTTGCCGGGCATCGCCTATCGCGGGGCGCGGATGAGGGAAGGCTGGTACGCCATGCCGGGCGCGATCGGCCTGTGGCTGTGGAGCCTGCCCTTGGCCGGCCGCAGTGGGTCGATCTCGATCTGGGAGAGCCCAGATGCCCTGCAGCAGTTCATCACCCTGCCTCGGCACCTCAGCATCATGGCGCGCTACCGCGACCGCGGCGACGTCCGTGCAACGACATGGGAAGCCAACCGGTTCGACTCCGGAGAGACCCTGAGGCGGGCGACCACCTGGATCGGCGAGCGGTCGTAACCGCGGTCAGGAACCGCCCTGCGGCGCCGGGTTCGGCGTCTGGGTGAGGTCGATGCAGTCGGTCATCCCGTTGGCGGCGGCGTCGCGATCGGTCAGCGCGTCGAGCCCGAAGTTGTTCTCGCAGAACTTGAGCAGGCTGACGTGTGAGTTCAGCTGGCTGCTGATGTGACCCGGTTTGGCGTACGGACCGACCACCAGGCACGGCACTCGGGAGCCGTAGCGGAACGGCTGCCCGTCGAATTCCGTGAACGCGTCGTCGGGCCGCTGGGCGTGCGCATGGTCCCAGGTTTCGACGACGGTCGGCTCGACGTGGTCGTACCAACCACCCCAGTCGTCCCAGGTGATGAAGATGGCGACGCGGTCCCACAGCCCGCCCTCGACGATGGCTTGGATCTGCCGCACGGTCCAGGCCATGCCGTCGGTGACGTTCTGGGTGGGATGTTCAGACAAATCGGGCTTGCCGTCGCCGTATACCCATGAGACGGCTGGGAGGGTGCCTGCGCGCGCGTCGGTTTCGAACACGTCGCGGCCATGGTTGTTGCCGTGCGTGTGCAGCCCGTCGATGTAAGCGAAGGCGTAGCCGCCGTAGTTGCCCCACGACAGGCCCGCTTTCTCCAGTGCGGCCGGTAGTGACGGCAACTGATAACGGTCACCGGCGGTTGGGCGGTAGTGGTGATGCGGGTTGTTGATGACGGGGGAGTCGGCGCAGATCAGCATCAGGTGGTTGGGCGTCGAGGGGCCGGCGACTTCGGAGAAGTAGTTGTCGCACAGGGTGAATCGGCGTGCCAGGTCGAAATAGCCTGGGATGTCCTCTTCGGTGTACTGCACCCGGAACGTCGGATCCGAGGCCCGCTTCATCCAGGTCTGATGCTTGTGGTCGGGATCGGATGGCGGCGGATTCTGCGCCCGGTCCAGGGGCGCACCATTGGCCCCTGGGAAAGTGCCGAAGTAGTTGTCGAAGGTGTGGTTTTCCTTGACGATGATCACCACGTGCTCGATGGGGCTGGCCATGGGTACCAGTCTTGTCGCCCATCGAGACGCGAACGGTGTATGGCCGGTGAACATTTCACACCCCGCGAGCGTGCGTGTCTGTACCAGACACGCCGTGTGTTGAGGTGAAAAACGTATCGCTCGCGGGCAGCGAGGGTGCACAGACTGCACGCACCCAGCGGCGTGTCCACGGACAAACTCCCCCGCAAGCGGAGGTGCCCCCAGCACGGCTCGCGAGGAGAAAGATCAGCCCTTGAGCAGGGCGACGACCTTGTCTTCCAGGCTGGGCGGTTCATCGCCGAGTTCGGCGGCAACCGTCTTCGGTAGGACCACGTCGGCGTCGGCGAAGTCCTTGTACGCCTTGTCGCCGGTCAGCTGGAACAGCAGGTAACCAGTCAGCAGGGCGCGCACCGCCTTCTGGGTGCGGCGGTCCGGACCCGCCATGCCGACCAGCTTGGTCAGCCGGAAGCCTTCGGCCAGCCCGCCGGGTTCGGCCTTGGCGACGGTGCGCACTGTCGCGGTTCGCCAGGCGGCGGCCAGCTCGGTGAGGTTGGACTGGATGGTCAGCTCGGCGCCGGGTGCGCCCAGGATGAGACCGGGGACGCGCAGACCGGCCGCCGGTTCAGGGGCGTCGGGCTTGCTGGCGGTCGGGAACACCGCCGCCACGGCCTTCAACGGATTGGTCGACGAGCCCAGGCCAGCGGCGGCGAAGACCGCGGCCGAGGCGCCGAAACCGTGGCCGACCAGGCCCAGCTTGGTTGGGTGCACGCTGATCTTTCCGGGACCTAACCGGACCCCGGTGATGATGTCGAGCGTGGTGCCCAGATCGAACGACAGATTCAGCACCGACGGCGCGATACCGGTTTCGGTGTCGGGCGCGGCCGCGACGATGCCCCAGGACGCCAGATGTTCAAGAGTGCCGCTGTAACGTGCGACACCCTGCAGCCAGTCGTGGCCGAAGGCAACACCGGGCAGATTCAGCCCGGCCTCGGGGGTGTAGACACTGCCAGGCAGGCCGGCAAAACCCAGGTCACCACGCAGAACGCGGTGCGGGCCGCGGCGGGTCAGGGCACCGAAGAGCTGCTTCGTCTTGGCCACCCGATGACGTTAGCGCAGTGCCTGCGCGTTGTGCGCGATGCGTGCGCAGTCCGGGGCCTCGGCGGCTGCACTACCCTGGATAACCATGTGTGGAATCGTCGGGTACGTCGGGCAACGGCAGGCCCGCGACATCGTGGTCGACGCGCTGCGCCGGATGGAATACCGCGGCTACGACTCCTCCGGTGTCGCCGTGGCCAATGGACATGGGGGCCTGACTATCCGCCGGCGCGCCGGTCGACTGGCCAATCTGGAAGAAGCGCTGGCCGAGACCGATGCGGCAGAGCTGGTCGGCACCACTGGCATGGGTCACACCCGCTGGGCCACCCATGGCCGTCCCACCGATCGCAATGCGCATCCGCACTGCGACGCGAGCGGCAAGATCGCCGTCGTTCATAACGGCATCATCGAGAACTTCGCCGGCTTGCGCGCCGAGCTGGAAGCCGCCGGCGTCGAGTTCAAGAGCGACACCGACTCCGAGGTGGCCGTCCACCTCGTCGCGAAGGCCTACCAAAACGGCCCGACGGCCGGCGACTTCGTCGCGTCGGTGCTGGCAGTGCTGCGCCGGCTCGAGGGCCACTTCACGCTGGTGTTCACCAACGCCGATGATCCCGGGACCATCGTGGCGGCCCGCCGGTCGACACCGCTGGTCGTCGGCGTCGGCGACGGAGAGATGTTCATCGGTTCGGACGTCGCGGCGTTCATCGAGCACACCCGCGATGCGGTCGAGCTCGGTCAGGACCAGGCCGTCGTGCTCACCGCGGACAGCTACCGGGTGATGGATTTCCACGGTAATGAGGACGTCCCTACTCGTCCTTTTCATATCGACTGGGATCTGTCGGCCGCCGAAAAGGGTGGCTACGACTACTTCATGTACAAGGAGATCGCCGAGCAGCCCACGGCGGTCTCGGACACGCTCCTCGGCCACTTCGTCGACGGCAAGATCGTGCTCGATGAGCAGCGGCTTTCCGATCAGGAGCTGCGCGACGTCGACAAGGTCTTCATCGTCGCCTGCGGCACCGCCTACCACTCGGGCCTCTTGGCCAAGTACGCCATCGAGCACTGGACCCGGCTGCCCGTCGAGGTCGAGCTGGCCAGTGAATTCCGGTACCGCGACCCGGTGCTGGACCGCAGCACGCTGGTGATCGCGATTTCGCAGTCCGGCGAGACCGCCGACACGCTGGAAGCCGTCCGCCATGCCAAGGGCCAGAAGGCCAAGGTACTGGCCATCTGCAACACCAACGGCTCGCAGATTCCGCGCGAAGCCGACGCGGTGCTCTACACCCGGGCCGGGCCGGAGATCGGCGTCGCCGCCACCAAGACCTTCCTGGCCCAGGTGGCCGCGAACTACCTGGTCGGGCTGGCGCTGGCGCAGGCCCGCGGCACCAAGTACCCGGACGAGGTGGCCCGCGAATACCGTGAGCTCGAGTCCATGCCCGAGCTGGTCGAGCAGGTTCTGGGCCGGCTGCAGCCGGTCTTCGACCTGGGCAAGCAGTTCGCGAAGTCGCCCACCGTGCTGTTCCTGGGCCGGCACGTCGGCTACCCGGTGGCACTGGAGGGCGCGCTCAAGCTCAAGGAGCTGGCGTACATGCACGCCGAAGGCTTCGCGGCCGGCGAACTCAAGCACGGTCCGATCGCGCTGATCGAGGACGGCCTGCCGGTGATCGTTGTCATGCCGTCGCCGAAGGGCTCGTCGGTGTTGCACGCCAAGCTGCTCAGCAACATCCGCGAGATTCAGGCGCGGGGTGCCGTGACCGTCGTCATCGCCGAAGAGGGCGACGAGACGGTGCGGCCGTACGCCGACTACATCTTCGAGCTGCCGTCGACCTCCACGCTGTTCCAGCCGTTGCTGTCGACCATTCCGTTGCAGGCCTTCGCCGCATCGGTGGCTCGCGAGCGCGGTTACGACGTGGACAAGCCACGGAACCTGGCGAAGTCGGTCACCGTCGAGTAGCCCGCTTGTGGTTGGTGCTGGGCCGTGTTGGCTCAGCCACCGACCGCAGCGAAATAGCCGCCGATGCCCAACAGGCACATGACGGCGCACAGCGCCATAGTGCCGACGGCGAACGGCCAGGCCGTCTTGCGTTGAGTCAACCGGACGACGGTGACGGCGGTGCCGGCCACGCCAACCAGCGCCGCGACGACGAAGCCCGCGGCCATGGCGTTGACGCCGGCATCGATGTCGCAGGTGGCCTGCGGGCAGTAATCGGTGAACGCCATCGCGAACAGGCCGAAGAATGCGGCCACGCCGCCGCCGACGAACGTCAAGACCAGCATCGTGATCGACACGGCCAAGTCAGCGCCCGAGATCGGGGGCTTCGCCGGTGGGGGCAGCGGGTACATCATGGCCGGATCGTATCCGCGCCGAACGTGAGCTTGTGTGCGAACTTCGGCTGATTCTTCGCACTCAAGCTCATCTTCGGCGCATTGGAATACCGCGCAACCCCACGGCGGGCCGGTGGATCTGCGTAACCTGTTGGCGCGCACCTAACTAGCGATCGGGGGCTGATGCGCCACTATTACACCGCCGAGCAGATCCGTGCGGCCGAGGCGCCCCTGTTGGCGTCGTTGCCGGATGGCGGGTTGATGCGCCGGGCTGCTTTCGGTTTGGCGACGGCCATTGCCGACGAGCTCAAGGCTCGCACCGGCGGCATCGCGGGCCGCCAGGTGTGCGCCGTCGTGGGTTCGGGAGACAACGGTGGTGATGCGCTGTGGGCGGCGACCTTCCTGCGTCGTCGTGGCGTGGCCGCGAGCGCCGTGTTGCTCAACCCGGAACGCGCGCACGCCGCGGGGCTGGCGGCGTTCGGCAAAGCAGGCGGGCGCGTCGTCGAAACAATCCCGCCAACAACCGATTTGGTGATCGACGGGGTAGTGGGTATCGGGGCGACCGGGCCGCTGCGGCCCGACGCCGCGGCGGTGTTCGACGCCAACAGCGCGCCCGTCGTCGCCGTCGACATCCCCAGCGGTATCGATGTGCAGACTGGAGCGGCCGCTGGTCCACATGTGCGCGCCGCGCTGACCGTCACCTTCGGCGGTCTCAAACCCGTGCTCGGACTGGCCGACTGCGGCAATGTCGAGTTGATCGATATCGGTCTCGACCTGCCTGAGCCGGCACTCCTCGGATTCGAGGCGCATGACGTGTACCCGCGCTGGCCGGTGCCACACCCGGCGGACGACAAGTACAGCCAGGGCGTCACCGGGGTGCTCGCCGGGTCGGCCACCTATCCGGGCGCCGCGATCCTGAGCACCGGCGCCGCCGTAGCCGCCACGTCCGGCATGGTCCGCTACGCCGGCACCGCGCACGCCGAGGTGGTGTCGCACTGGCCGGAAGTGGTTGTGGCGTCGGACGCAACGTCCGCGGGCCGGGTCCAGGCGTGGGTGGTGGGCCCGGGGCTGGGCACCGATACTGCCGGTGACGATGCGCTGCGCTTCGCCTTGGCCACTGATCTGCCGGTGATCGTCGACGCCGACGCGCTGACGTTGCTGGCCGCGGATCTCGATCTGGTCATCGACCGCACGGCGCCGACTGTGCTCACCCCGCATGCCGGCGAATTCGCCCGTCTCGCAGGGCATCCGCCGGGACCTGACCGGGTCGGCGCCGCGCGCGCGTTGGCTGAGCGGCTCGGCGCCACGGTTCTGTTGAAAGGCAACGTCACAGTGATCGCCGAAGCGGGCGGCTCGACGTATCTCAACCCTGCCGGCCAATCCTGGGCTGCCACAGCAGGATCCGGCGACGTCTTGTCCGGCATCATCGGCGCACTGCTGGCATCGGGCATCGCACCGGGAGAGGCCGCCGCGATGGCAGCCTTCGTGCACGCCCGCGCCGCTGGTCTCGGTGCTGCCGACCCTGGTCCCCGTCCTGCGCCAACGTCGGCGCTCCGCATTCTGGCCCATGTCCGGGCCGCCATCGCATCGCTCTAGAGGAAGGAATTCCAATGTCGCACAGGCATATTCACGCATCCATCATGAGCCCCGCGTATACCGGGCGGTTATCCACCGCGCCGGTGCCGTCGCTGCGCCTGCCCGACGACCCGATGGACCCGCAGGCCGCCTACCGCTTCATCCACGACGAGCTGATGCTCGACGGCAGCTCCCGGCTGAACCTCGCGACGTTCGTCACCACGTGGATGGACCCCGAGGCCGAGAAGCTGATGGCCGAGACGTTCGACAAGAACATGATCGACAAGGACGAGTACCCGGCGACGGCGGCCATCGAGGCGCGCTGCGTGTCCATGGTGGCCGACCTGTTCCACGCCGACGACCTGCGTGACGACGATCCGGCGTCGGCGTGCGGGGTGTCCACCATCGGTTCGAGCGAGGCCGTGATGCTGGCCGGGCTGGCGCTCAAATGGCGCTGGCGCGAGAAGGTGGGCGACTGGAAGGGCCGGACCCCCAACCTCATCATGGGCTCAAACGTCCAGGTGGTGTGGGAGAAGTTCTGTCGCTACTTCGACGTCGAGCCGCGGTACCTGCCGATGGCCGAGGACCGCTACGTCATCACCCCGGAACAAGTGCTCGCTAACGTCGACGAGGACACCATCGGCGTGGTCGGCATCCTGGGCACCACGTTCACCGGTGAGCTGGAACCCATCGCCGAGATCTGCGCGGCCTTGGACAAGCTCGCCGCCGACGGCGGGGTCGACGTGCCCGTCCACGTCGACGCGGCCAGCGGTGGCTTCGTGGTGCCGTTCCTGCACCCGGACCTGGAATGGGACTTCCGGCTGCCGCGCGTGGTGTCGATCAACGTCAGCGGCCACAAGTACGGCCTGACGTACCCCGGCATCGGTTTCGTGGTCTGGCGCAGCGGGGAGCATCTGCCCGAGGATCTGGTGTTCCGGGTCAACTACCTCGGCGGCGACATGCCGACCTTCACGCTGAACTTCTCCCGGCCGGGCAACCAGGTGGTCGGCCAGTACTACAACTTCCTGCGCCTCGGCCGGGCCGGCTACACGCAGATCATGCACTGCCTCTCGGACACGGCCCGCTGGATCGGTGATGAGCTACGCAAGAGCGAGCACTTCGATGTCATCACCGATGGCTCGGCCATCCCGGTGATCTCGTGCCGGCTGAAGGGCAAGCGGCCGTACACCGAGTTCGACGTGTCGCACGCGCTGCGCGCCTACGGCTGGCAGGTGCCGGCCTACACCATGCCCGAGGGCGCGACGGACATCGCGGTGCTGCGGGTGGTGGTGCGCGAGGGGTTCTCGGCAGACCTGGCCCGAGCCCTGCGCGACGACCTGATCACCGTGCTGAACGGCCTGGACGAGCTCAAACCGGACGGCCATTTCGACTCAGTGCAGCCTTTCGCGCACTAGCTCGTCGAACGTGAGCTTGTGTGCGAGATCGCTCGAAAATTTGGTGCACAAGCTCACGCTCGGCGCGAACCAGAGGGCGTCTGGGAGAATCGTCGCGACATGACTGAGTCCCAGATTCCGCTGCCCCCCGAGCCGAGCGCAGAAGCGCTGGTCGACTTGGGTGCCGTCGCACATAACGTGCGGCTTTTGCGGGAAAGCGCAGGCAGCGCGGCCGTGATGGCCGTGGTCAAAGCCGATGGTTACGGCCACGGCGCGCCGCAGGTGGCCCGCGCCGCGATCGCGGCCGGGGCTGCCGAGCTTGGCGTCACGAACATCACTGAGGCGCTGGCCCTGCGCCGCGCCGGCATCACGGCGCCGGTGCTGTCCTGGCTGAACCTGCCCGGCACCGACTTCGGTCCGGCGTTGGCCGCCGACATTCAGGTGGCTGTGTCCTCGGTGCGCCAGTTCCACGACGTACTCGACGCGGTGCGACGCACGGGCGCGCCGGCGGTCGTCACGGTCAAGGTGGACACCGGCCTGAGCCGCAACGGCGTCAGCCCTGCCGACTACCCCAGCTTGCTCACGGCGCTGGCGCGGGCTACGGCCGACGGTGCGGTGCGGCCGCGCGGCATCATGAGCCACCTTGCCTGCGGCGATGACCCACAGCATCCGATGAACGACACCCAGGCTGCCCGGCTGACCGCAGCGCGGGAACAGGCCCTGGCCGCCGGGGTGCGGTTCGAAGTGGCGCATCTGGCCAACTCACCTGCCGCCCTGACCCGGCCCGATCTGCACTTCGACGTGGTGCGACCGGGCATCGCGGTGTACGGGCACACGCCGATACCCGCACTCGGCGATTTTGGTCTGCGGCCCGTCATGACGCTGAAATGCCCTGTCGCCATGGTGCGTTCGATCAAGGCCGGGGACGGTGTGTCCTACGGGCACACGTGGATTGCTGATCGCGACACCACCGTCGGGCTGATCCCGCTGGGATATGCGGACGGGGTGTTCCGCGGTCTCAGTGGGCGTATCGACGTCAGTATCAATGGCGCCCGGTACCGCAATGTCGGGCGAATCTGTATGGACCAGTTCGTCATTGACCTCGGGCCTGACGGCGCGGGCGTTCAGGTGGGGGACGAGGCCGTGCTGTTCGGCTCAGGTGCCGCCGGCGAACCGACCGCACTTGACTGGGCCGAACTGCTCGGCACCATCAACTACGAGATCGTCACCAGCCCACGGGGCAGGGTCACCCGCACCTATCGCGAGGCGACAGGCTGAATCCATGAGCGACAACAAGAATGCCCGATGGCTGGCGGGTATGGCCGGGCTCACCGCGGTCGGGTCTGTCGCCGGGATCAGTGTTGCCCGCTCGCTGCGCCGCCAGGCAGGCGAAGATCCTTACGCCGGTGAAGATTTCACCGCGCTCGACGCCGATCGCGGTTGCGTGGTGACGGCCACCGACGGCGTCCCGTTGGCAGTGCGCGAGGTCGGTCCGAAAGACGCCCGGTTGACGGTGGTGTTCGCGCACGGTTTCTGTAACAGCATGGGCTCCTTCCACTTTCAGCGGGCTCGGCTGGCCGAGCGCTGGGGTGATCAGGTCCGCATGGTGTTCTACGACCAGCGGGGCCACGGCCGGTCGTCGGCCGGGCCGGTGGACTCGTACACCGTGCCGCAGCTGGGGCAGGATTTGGAATCGGTGCTGCGGGTGATGGTTCCGCGCGGTCCGGTGGTGCTGGTCGGCCATTCGATGGGCGGCATGACGGTGCTGTCGCACGCCCGCCAGTTTCCGCAGAACTACCCGACGCGAGTGTGCGGCGTGGCTATCGTCGCCTCTGCGGCACAAGGGGTTACGCGCTCGCCGCTGGGAGAGGTGCTACAGAACCCGGCACTGGAAGCGGCCAAGGTCGCGGTGCGGTTCGCACCCGGTGCGGTGACAGCGGGTCGGGGCGCGGCTAAAGCGGTCATCGGTCCGGTGCTCAAGGCTGCGTCGTTCGGGGATGCTGCAGTCAGTCCGTCGGTGGCGCGCTATGCCGAGAAGATGATGCATGCCACGTCGGTGCGGACCACGGTGGGATTCCTGCATGCGCTCGAAACCCACGACGAGGCGGGCGCGCTGCCAGTGCTGCAGACCGTGCCTTCCCTAATCGCTTGCGGCGACCAGGATTTGCTGACACCACTGGCCAAGTCCGAGGCGATGGCCCGGCAGTTGCCCAAGTCCGAACTGGTGATTGTCGAGGGCGCCGGACACATGGTCCACATGGAGCAACCCGAATTGATCAACGAGGCGCTGGAGCGTTTCGTCGAGCACGCCACCCCGTCCCGCTTGGTGGCTCTGACCCGGCACCTGCGTGGAAAGGCAAGACGCAATGTCCGAAGCGATGGATCCAGCAACGGACCAAGCAATGGATGATTCGCAGGGCACGGCCCACCTGCCGACGGAGGCCGACACCAGGGCCCTCGGCGCGCGGTTCGGCGCCCAGCTGAGGGTCGGTGACGTCGTCGTGCTCACCGGTCCGCTCGGCGCGGGAAAAACCATGCTGGCCAAGGGTATTGCGGAGGGTATGGACGTCGAGGGCGCGGTGACATCGCCGTCGTATGTGTTGGCTCGGGTACACCCCGCCCGGCGCGCCGGAGCGCCCGCGATGGTGCACGTCGACATGTACCGGCTGCTCGATACGGGTAGCACCGACCTGCTCGGTGAGCTCGACTCGCTCGATCTCGACACTGATCTCGACGACGCGGTGGTGGTCGTCGAATGGGGCGAAGGCCTGGCCGAGCGGTTGTCGGCCAGCCACTTGGATATTCGATTGGAGCGTGCCGACGACGACGCACGCACCGCTGTGTGGCATTGGAGCCGTGCATGATTCTGGCTATTGATACGTCGACCCCCGCGGTGACCGCCGGCGTGGCCCGGCGCACCGCAACCGGTGTCGAGGTGCTGGCAGAACGCATCACCGTCGACGCTCATGCACACGCCGAGCAATTGACGCCCAATGTGGTTGCCGCTGTTGCGGATGCAGGCATCGCGTTCGCTGATCTGTCCGCGGTGGTCGTCGGTTGCGGGCCGGGTCCGTTCACCGGACTGCGGGTAGGGATGGCGACCGCCGCGGCATACGGCCACGCGCTCGGCATCCCTGTGTACGGCGTGTGCAGCTTGGACGCGATTGCCCCCGGAACGCCAGGGGAGTTGTTGGTGGTCACCGACGCACGCCGGCGTGAGGTGTATTGGGCGCGGTACCGCGACGGGGTGCGGGTCGACGGCCCGGCCGTCAGCGCCGCGGCCGACGTCCCGGCGGACTCCGGTGCCGTCACCGGTCCGGCGGCTCAGGCCGCGCTTTTCTCGCTGCCCTCGCTGGCGATGGAATACCCGACGGTGGCCGGGTTGGTGACCGCCGCCGACTGGGACCAGCCGCCGGGTGCGTTGGTGCCGCTGTACCTGCGCCGTCCCGACGCGAAAACCCTTGCGGAGCGGGGGCTGGCGTGAGTATCGAGTACGGAGTACTGACCGTCAGGGACGCCGACCGGTGCGGGGAGCTGGAAGCGATCCTGTTTCCCGGTGACGACCCGTGGCCCGCGGTGGCATTCATCCGCGAACTCGACTCGGACCACAATCACTATGTGGCGGCGCGGGATGGCCGGCTCCTGGTCGGCTATGCCGGGGTCAGCAGGCTCGGCCGAAAACCGCCGTTTGAGTACGAAGTTCACACCATCGGCGTCGATCCGGCGTACCAGGGTCGGGGCATCGGACGGGAGCTGCTGGACCGGCTGTTGGTCATCGCCGACGGCGGCACCGTATTCCTTGAGGTACGCACCGACAACGAGCCCGCGATCGGGCTCTACGAGAGCGTCGGTTTTGTGAAAATGGGTGTGCGCAAACGGTATTACCGCATCAGTGGTGCGGATGCCTACACCATGCGGAGGGAAGCGTCATGATCATCCTCGCCATCGAAAGCTCCTGTGACGAAACAGGAGTCGGCATCTGCGAGTTGGCCGTGGGAGAGGATGGTCGGGTCTCCGTTTCCTTGCTCGCTGACGAGGTCGCCTCCAGCGTCGACGAACACACCCGGTACGGCGGTGTGGTGCCGGAGATCGCGTCCCGCGCGCACCTGGAGTCTTTGGGGCCCACCATGCGCCGGGCACTGGACACCGCCGGCATCGAGCGGCCGGACATCGTCGCGGCGACTATCGGGCCCGGCCTGGCCGGCGCACTGTTGGTGGGAGTTGCTGCGGCCAAGGCCTATTCGGCGGCGTGGGGCGTGCCGTTCTATGGCGTCAACCATTTGGGCGGGCACCTGGCCGCTGATGTCTACGACCACGGTCCGCTGCCGGAGAGTGTCGGCCTGCTGGTGTCGGGTGGCCACACCAATCTGCTGCACGTCCGCTCGCTGGGCGAGCCCATCGAAGAACTGGGCAGCACCGTCGACGACGCGGCCGGGGAGGCGTACGACAAGGTGGCCCGGCTGCTGGGGCTGGGCTATCCAGGTGGCCGGGCCCTCGACGAGCTGGCCCGTGAAGGTGACCCGAACGCCATCGCATTCCCGCGCGGCATGACCGGGCCACGAGATGACCCGTATGCCTTCAGTTTTTCCGGCCTCAAGACCGCCGTGGCGCGGCATATGGAAAAACACCCGGATGCCAAGCATGCCGACGTGGCCGCCGGTTTCCAGGAGGCTGTCGCTGATGTGTTGACCCGCAAGGCCGTTCGTGCGGCTACTGACCTCGGCGTCTCGACGCTGCTGATCGCCGGCGGGGTGGCGGCCAATTCGCGGTTGCGGGAGCTTGCCGAAGAACGTTGTGCTGAAGCAGGTTTGACGCTGCGCGTGCCGCGCCCCCGGTTGTGCACCGACAACGGGGCCATGATCGCGTCGTTCGCCGCGCACCTGATCGCCGCGGGCGCCAAGCCGTCGCCGCTCGATGCGCCGAGTGATCCGGGGCTGCCGGTGGTGAAGGGGCAGGTCGCATGAGCGCTGCACTCGCCGCCGCTGCGGACAAGCTGGCCATCACCGAGTTGCTGTACCGCTACGCCGAACTCATCGACGCCGGTGACTTCGAAGGCGTCGGCGACCTGTTGGGTCGGGGCAACTTCATGGGCGTGGCCGGTGCCGACGCCATCGCGGCATTGTTCGCCAAGTCCACCCGCCGGTTCCCAGACGCCGGAAACACGCCGCGCACACGGCATTTGGTGCTCAACCCGATCGTCGAGCTGGACGGCGTGACGGCCCGGGCCCGGTCGACGTTCTGCGTGGTGCAGCAGACCGACACGGTCGCGCTGCAGCCGATCGTGGTGGGCCGCTACGCCGATTCGTTCGCGTGCGACGACAACGGCTGGTACTTCACCGAACGCATCGCCGATGTCCAGATGATCGGCGACGTGTCGGACCACCTGTACTTCTCGCTGTAGGAGGCCGCCAATGACCCAACCACCACCGTCCGGGCCGTGGGGCGCTCAACAACCGGACGCCTGGCCCGGGCCCAACCAAGGCCACCAGGGTCCGCCGCAGGGGCAGCCGGCATGGCAGCCCCAGCCGGGCTGGCCCTCCCCGAACCCACAGCCGTGGACCGGTCAGCAGCCGCCGTACTACGGTCCTCTGAATCCCATGCCGGGGTATCCGCCGCCGCGGCGTTCCGGGATCAAGCCGTGGATGTGGATCGTCGGTGTGGTGGTGCTGCTGCTCGTCCTCGGTGGCGTCTCGAATGCGGTACTCAAGGCAAGCCACCGCGTCAACGCGGGCGGCGACCTGAAAGCCGGACAGTGCGTCACCACCGATGACTTCGAGAAATTCCATTTCACCTCGACGAGTTGCGAATCGTCTGATGCTGTTTACGAATTGGCGGGCGAAACATCGATGGGGCTGTGCCCGGACGGCAAACAGCCGCAGGACGGCCCGTACTTCTACGCCACCAGCAATCAGAATGACCCCAAGGCCGAGAGCCTGTGCTTCGCCCTGAATCTGCATCAGGGGGACTGCTACGCGCTGGACCTCACTGCCAAGAGCATCATGCATATCGACTGCGCGCAGGCCCCGACGATTGCGAACTCTCACACCGGGGTGTTCAAGGTGGCCAAGCGTCTGGACGGCAGCGTCGACGAAACAGCTTGCGCTTCTGCGGCGAAGGCGATGGTGTTCACGGCACCGCAGCGGGTGTACTGCCTGACCAAGCTCGTAGAGTGACGTGCCGTTGGAATCGCGGTTACGCGTCGTTCGCCCCTGGTGAGATCGGAGTGATCGACAGCCGCAGCGCCCCCGGAGCTCCCTCCGGCACAACGGGTTTGGCCGGGGCGATCGACTCCACCCGCCGGTACGGCTGGCCTTGTGCGGGGCGCACGTCGCTTTCGCCCTTGTTCGGCCACATCGCGGCCGCACGTTCCGCCTGAGCGGTGATGGTCAGCGACGGGTTCACGCCCAGGTTCGCCGAAACCGCTGATCCGTCAACGACACTCAGGGTCGGGTAGCCGTAGACCCGGTGGTACGGGTCGATGACGGCGTGCTCGCCGTCTGAGCCGATGGCGCAGCCACCGAGGAAGTGCGCGGTCAGCGGAATGTTGAACAGCTCGCCCCAGGTGCCGGCGGTCACGCCATCGATCTTCGCCGCGACCTTGCGGGTCGCTTCGTTGCCGGCGGGGATCCACGTCGGGTTGGGCTGGCCGTGTCCCTGCTTGCTCGACAGGTGCCGGCCGCGCAGTCCGCGCTTGGTGAATGTGGTGATCGAGTTGTCCAGGTTCTGCATCACCAGAGAGATCACGGTGCGTTCGCTCCAGCGGTCGACCGTCAGTACCCGCAACAGGGCGCGCGGATGCGCTGCCGCCAGCCCCAGGAACTTCAGCCAGCGCGGCCACCGGCCGCCGCCGTCGGTCATCAGGGTCTGCAGTAGTCCCATCGCGTTGGAACCTTTGCCGTAGCGCACCGACTCGATGTGCGTGTCACTGGTGGGATGGAACGAGGAGGTGATCGCCACACCGCGTGTCAGATCCAAAGCCGGATCGACCTTGTATTTCATTGCGCCGACGATGGATTCGGAGTTGGTGCGGGTGAGCACGCCGAGCTGGTCGGACAATTTGGGCAGGGTGCCCGTGTCTTTCATCTTGTGCAACAGATTCTGGGTGCCCCAGGTGCCGGCAGCCAGGACGACGTGCCGCGCGGTGAAGGTGCGACGGTTCTTGCGCAGGGTCCGGCCCGTGCGCACCGTGTCGATTTCCCAAATCCCGCTCGGGCTCTGCCGCACGGAGGCCACGGTGGTCAGCGGATGTACTGTGGCGCCGGCATTCTCGGCGAGGCCGAGATAGTTTTTCAGCAGGGTGTTCTTCGCGCCGTAGCGGCAGCCGGTCATACAGCTGCCACATTCGATGCATCCGGTGCGGTCCGGCCCCACACCACCGAAGAACGGGTCGGCCACCGTCTTGCCGGGCTCACCGAAGAACACCCCGACCGGAGTCTGGACGAACGTGTCACCTACCCCCATGTCCTCGGCGACCGATTTCATGATCTCGTCGGCCGGGGTCATGCTCGGGTTGATCACCACGCCGAGCATCCGCCGGGCCTGGTCGTAGAACGGCGACAGCTCGTCGGACCAGTCGGTGATGTGGGCCCACTGCGGGTCGTTGAAGAACGTCGCCGGTGGTTTGTAAAGGGTGTTGGCGTAGTTCAGCGAGCCGCCCCCGACGCCCGCGCCGGCCAGGATGACGACGTCCCGCAGCATATGGATGCGCTGAATTCCTTAGCACCCCAGCTTGGGCGCCCAGACGAATTTCCTGACGTCCCAACTGGTTTTCGGGAACTGGTCGTCAGCGAATCGGCGGCCGGCTTCCAGGACACCCACGCGGTATCCCTTTTCTGTCAGCCGCAGGGCGGTGACGCTACCGCCGAATCCGGAGCCGACGACGATGACGTCATAGTCGGTGTTGGTGGACATGCGCTCTCCTTAGGTGGGCCCCTCGCATGCCAAGGACCGCCCGGTGCGAAGGTTTCCGCCAGTCCCGTTGTGATTGGCGGTGATTGGGTGTGCCCGGTCCGTCAGTCGGACGCGGTCAGAATTCGGTGCAGCGCGAATCGGCCGGTTTCGTCGTCGACCATGTCCATGACGATGCGGCGGGCCCGGATTGCGGCCCGATCGGCCTTGACGTTGATGTCACGCCGACGTGCCCCCGGTTCTTCTAGTTGCCGCTGAATCGTCTCGAGCACCTTGGTGTCGCGTGCCGCCCATTCGTGGAACATGATGCGGAGGTACTCGGTGATGGTGTCCTCGTCGTTGGCGTAGTTACGGGCCATCTGGAGGAAGACGTGCGTAGCGCCGGGCGATTCGGGTGTGAATCCGTGAATCCGCAAGAGCCCGTAGGCGTCTCCGCCGTCAACCTCGATGGCGTAGTGCTGCGTGTGCAGTGCGGGGGACACGAACGTACCCTCCTCGCGTCGGGTGGCCACCGACTCCTCGGGTAGGCCGGTGATAGCCGACTCCCACGGGGCAAGGCGACTCGGTGGCGTCATGCGGGTGTAGGCCACCGAGCGTTCGGATATTTCCACCTCGTTGAGGGGCGGCAGCGTCTGGATATCCGGGGGCACGACCTCCGGGTGCGTGACGAAGACGTCGGTCAGATCCAGGTAGTGCTCGTGCAGCAGAAGGAAATTCGCCTCTACCCGCAGCACCTCGGTGGTGCTGACCCAGCCCGAACCGTCGAGGTACCAGGGCACCCGTGGCGGCGGGCGCAGCGCTGCTGCACCCGGCTCGCCGAGCCAGATCCAGACGAACGGTGCTGTCTCGTAGATCGGGTACGTCCGGATACCCGCGCCCGGCGGAACGTTCTCCTGCGACGGCACCTCGACCAGGGTGCCGTCTGGATCGTATTTGAAGCCGTGGTAGCCGCAGACCACGCGATCGCCGTCGAGGCAGCCCTCCGAGAGGGGGAAAGCGCGGTGGACACAGCGGTCCTCCATGGCGACAACTTCGCCAGAGGCCTTGCGGTACAAGATGACCGGCTTGTCCAGTAGGCGGCGGGCCAGTAGGCCCTGGCCGACCTCGTCGCTGAGCGCAGCCACATACCAGCAATTGAACGGGTAGTTGGGTCTCATAGGTCGAGCACCAGCCTTTCCGAGCGGGAGCGTGAGACGCAGATCATGATTGTTTGGTTGGCCGTCTTCTCCGAATCAGTGAGCACGGAGTCGCGGTGATCGCCCTCACCCGAGACGATTTCGCATTCGCAGGTGCCGCAGACGCCCTCCATGCACGATCCCAGTACGTCGAGGCCGGCTTCTTCGGCTACGTCGTAGATGGTCTTGTCGGACGGGATGGTCAGGGTGACACCGGACCGTTGACACTCCACTTCGAAGGTGTCGAGGGCATCCGACGGCTCTTCGATTGTCTTGGCCGAGAAGCGTTCCAGATGGAGGCTGTCCGGCGGCCATGCGTCGCATCCCTTTTCGACCGCATCCAGCAGGCCTTCCGGCCCGCAGCAGTACACCAGTGTGTTCTCCTGCGGCGCAGAAAGAATCGACGTCAGCGTCGTCCTGAATTCGTCGCCCCGCTCGTCGCGCGCACAGAAGGTGACGCGCTCGCCGTACTGCGCCAATCGATCGGCGTACGCCATAGACGAGCGGGCGCTGCCGCCGTAGAGCAAGTGCCAGTCGGCACCGGTGGCCTCGGCCGCTTCGATCATCGGGAGCATCGGTGTGATGCCGATGCCGCCGGCGACGAATTGGTAGCGCGGCGAACTCACAAGCGCAAAGTGGTTGCGCGGACCGCGAACTCGGACCGTGGCGCCTTCGTTCAGCTTGTCGTGGACGAACTGGGAACCACCGCGGGTGCTTGGGTCGAGCAGGACGCCCACCTGCCATTCGGTCCGGCTGGCCGTGCTGCCGCACAGCGAGTACTGCCGGGTCAGCTCGGGCGTCATCACCAGGTCGATGTGAGCGCCGGGGGCCCACTCGGGCAGGTCGGCGCCGGACGGGTCGGCGAGCGTCAACGTGACGACACCGTCGGCTGACTGCTCGCGTCGACGGACCTCCAGGTCAACCTCGACTTCCCTATATGCGGACTTACTCATCGTGTCTGCCTTACTGGGATCGACTTGTACTGGTTCAGGAACAGTGCGCGCACTCGCGTCGGCTCGCCGTCGACGGTGAGGTCGGGGAAGCGCCGGATGGTCTCCTCAATCCATAACTTGAGCTCCAGGCGAGCAAGATTGGCGCCGAGGCAGAAGTGCTTGCCCCGGCCACCGAAGGCTTGGTGCTTGTCGGCCAGCTCTTCCCTGGTGATGTCGAATTCGTGCGGATTCTCGAACGCGGTCTCGTCGCGGTTGGAGGCCAGGTACCAAAGCAGGAGGCGGTCGCCTTCCTTGATCTGCTTGCCGCCCAGTTCGACGTCCGTGGTCGCCGCGCGGCCCATGAAGGCGAACGCGGGGGCGTACCGGAGCCCCTCTTCGACTGTGGCGTCGATCAGTTCAGGGTTTTCCTTCAGCAGGATGAGCTGGTCCGGGTTCTGCATCAACGCGAGCATGGTCGCGCTGTACGTCGCCCGCGTCGAGTCGTTCCCGGCCGTCATCAGCAAGGCGAAGAACGTTGCCATTTCGAGCTCGCCCAGCTTCTCGCCGTCCACTTCGGCGTTCATCACCGCGGTGATCAGGTCATCCCGGGGATTCTCCCGCCGCTGCGCCATCTGCTGGCCCAGATACGTGATGATCTCGGTGACGATGGCGCCGGCGTCGTCCCACTGCTCGCGGATTTCGGGGTCTTCGAATGCGCTGAACACGTTGGTCCAGTACACGAGCCGCTCGTCATCCTCGACGGGAGTACCGAGCATCGAGCCGATCACGCGCGCAGGGACCGGCCGTGCCACGTCACGGACCAGGTCGAAACTGTCGCGGTCCGCGACGTTGTCGAGTACTTCGTTGATGATGCGCTTGATGGCTTCCTCATGGGCCGCCACCCGCTCCGGGGTGAACGCTTTGATGACGATCGCCTTGAGTCGGTCATGCCGCGGCGGATCCATCGAAATCAGTTGCAGGCGTTGCACATCCAGCGGGACGCCGATGTCGTCGACGCTGAAGATGCCGCGCTTTTCGGACGAGAACGTTCGGTGGTCGCGGCTGACGGCGCGGATGTCATCGAAGCGAGTGATGGACCAGAAACCACCTTCGCCGGGTGCATTGCTTTGCTTGCTGTAGTGCACCGGGTCTTCGCGCTGCATGCGGGCGAACAATTCGTAGGGCGGGCCGTCATCCCAGACCGCAGGGTCGGCCAGGTCGACATTTGCCAGGTCCAATTCTGCTGCGGCTGGAGATTTCACTGGTGCCTCCTTTTGGCATTCGCATCTCGTGGTGATGGAGTACATGCCGCGTTTCGACCCTATGCCCGAGTCCGCGGCGTTTGCGGCGTTTGCAGATTTTGCTGTCGGTGGCTCAGGCACTGCCCGAAGCCCGGGCTGCGGCGTCGGTGATGGCTTGAACCGAGCCGCCGAATGACGACGAGGCGCCGAACGTGGGCCGAAGTGCCTGTTGGGCCTTTAACATTGATCACTCGCCTTGTGCGCGTTGGCAATTCGTCTCCCGTGTGGAGCTACCTTGGGGAAAAAGCTAGTCATCTCCTGCGGACATATCGACGTCTCGAGTGCACTAACTATCGCGTCAATTTCGGTGCGGCATTGTCGTGCGGAGACAATCAACCGATTTCCCACACCTCGGCGGTGGCGTGCTCTACGGTCGCTCCATGGCTGATCGACGCGGCGACGACGGTGCTGTCGTCGCCCAGGCGGCCGAGATCATTGGTCAGCTGGTCGGCAAGCTGAAGGACATCACGCAGTCCATCCAGAAGATCCTCATCACCGAGATCGCCGAGCTCGGCGAGGACGCCCAGCTACTCGAATTGCAGCAGGACACCGTCGCCGCCAACGTCGAAACCGTCTTCTCGTCCATTCGCCACCGGATTCCGATCGAAGACGTCGAGCCGCCGACGCAGGCACTTGAGCACGCCCGGCGCATGGCGCAGCGGGGGATACCTGCGAATGCCGTTGTGCGCGCTTACCGGCTGGGGCACCAGGAGGTGCTGAACTTTGTGCTCGACGAGGTGGGCGCCTCAAAGATGGATCCGCGATTGAGCCTGGAGGTCTTCAAGTACGTCCAGACCATCTCGTTCGGCTACATCGACTGGATCTCGCAGCAAGTGCTGACCGCCTATCAGGGCGAATACGACCGATGGGTCGAGAACCGTAATAGTGTTCGCGCACAACGTGTTCGCGATATTCTCGGGGAAATTGGCGGTGATATCGACGAGCTGACCGCGGACATCCGGTACCCGCTGCGGCGCATTCATGTGGCCGCCGCGCTGTGGTACCCAGACACGGGCCGCGGCGACGAGCTGGTCTCGATGGAGCGCTTTGCGAACCACCTCGCGTCGGCACTCGGCGCCAAGGACGCGCCGCTGTTCCTGTCGGTGGATCACCTCACCGCGTGGGTGTGGATACCGGTGTCGGCGAGCATCGACACGGAGGTGCCCGAACGGATTCGCGCGTTCGTGGCGACACAACCGGATGCACCGTGGATTGCCACTGGCAATCCGCTGCCTGGCATCGACGGGTTCCGCCGTTCGCACGAGCAAGCGGTGCAAGCTCGCGCGGTGGCGGTCGTATCGGGGTCCGACGCTCGCCGGGTCACCGCGGCAAGTGACCCTGGGCTTCCTGTCGCGACGCTGCTGGGCGACAACTACGGAGCCATCGGGGTATGGGTGACCGAGATATTGGGACCCCTGGCGAGTAATACGGAGAACGATGAGCGGCTGCGGGAAACCCTGCGGGTCTTTCTGAGCACCGGTTCGAGCTTCAAGGCGGCCGCCGATGAGCTGCACCTCCACTCGAATTCGATCAAATACCGGGTAGGGCGCGCGATTGCCCGTCGAGGCAGGCCCATCGTCAACGATCGGCTCGAGATCGAAGTCGCGTTGCTGCTGTGTCACTGGTTCGGCGCCGCGGTTCTGCCCTGACAATTCGGCGCATCGCGCCGTTTGGTGACCGCCGACAATAGTCGCTGTCAGTGGCCGGTCAATTTTGGTTGTTTGCGACGTAGTTTGCCTGCGCTGCCGTCAGTACTTTGTTGATCAGTGCGAAACGCATGTCTGCGAGCTGGTCTTTTGGATAATTGCTTGCACAGTCTGACGGAGGCGAATTATGGGTGACGATCCGAGATCTGACGATAACCGCCGCACGCCGCCGTCGGACGATCGCGGAAAAGATCAGAGCGGAAACCCGTTGGGCGCCATCGTCGACCCGCTGACCAAGCTGGGCCTCGACACGGTGCGGGATATTGCGGCTGCGGTGCAGTCGACCCGCGCGGCGGCAGGCGACCTGCTGAAGATGGTCAATGTCCTCAGCCGGCTACCTATCCGACAGGCGTCCGCACCCCCTGCTGCCATCGCTGCGGCGGAGGACGAGACCGACGACTCCGACGACGAAATTGACGAACACGAAAATGGCGGCGCCGCAACGGTTGTGCTGCCGGTTGCGACCTCGGCTCCGGTTCCCACCGACAGTCCGGGCATCTTCGGCGGTCTGAAACGTGCCGCCGAGACGGCATTGAATCCCGCGGCCGTCATCGGCGCAGCCGTGACACCGGTGCGACGTGTGATCGGCGGCGCCGAAGAACCCGGCAAGAAGACTGCCGACCACCACGACGGCGACAAGAAATCCGGAAAGCACGACACCGACGCCGATCTCCGTCAGTGCGGTGACGAACTGATCGCGAAGTCGCAGAAACCGACCGGCAAGCAGACGCACCGGCATCCGGCATTCGAACAAATCCTCCACGAACTGGCACCGGATGAAGTTCGGATGTTGCGCTTCCTGGCCGTCGCGGGCATCCAACCGTCCATCGATATCCGAACCAAGACGATGTTTCAGGTCGGCTCGGAGCGGCTCGTCAGCGGCGTCAACATGATCGCGGATATGGCCGGGTGCCGGTGGCCGGAGGCCGACCAGCGCTATCTCGCCAATCTGAATCGTCTTGGATTGGTGCGTTTTTCGGCCGAACCCGTCGCCGACTACCGGCGGTACGCACTACTCGAGGTGCAACCGCGCGCCCTTGAGGTGACCGAGAATGTTCCCAAGACCATCAGCGTGTACCGCAGCATCTACCTGTCGGAGTTCGGCGAGCAGTTCTGCAAAGTGTGCATCGACACCGACGGCTATGACGCCGGCGGCTGGGCCACCGACGAGCGCGGCGACAAGATCATCGGTAAAGGCCCGCCGGACCCTGCTGCGCACAATCACAAGCACTGACCCAAACCCCAACCAGCCCAGGAACATTCCATGACAACGCTCGCCGCCGGGCCCTTTCTTGATTGGGAGGAGCTCACCGGACAATCGAAATTCATCGTCGACATCATCAGCGTGCCGATCTTCAGCATGATCGCCGGCTTGATCACCAACTGGACTGGCGTCATCATGCTTTTCGCGCCAGTGCGGTTCACCGGGTTCTACGTGCCGGGCCTCAAACGGATATTTCCGTTCCTGCCGCGCAAGGTGCAGATTCTGCCGACGTTCGCGCCCAACGGAATCCTGGGCTTCCAGGGGTTTATCCCTTGTCGGGCCGAGAAGATGGCCAGTTTGATCGTCGACACGTCCATCGCCCGAATAGGCAAAATCTCGGACTTCTACGCGCAACTCAACCCGGACAAGCTCGCGAAAGCCATTGCCGTAGCGGCCAGGCCGGACATCGGCAGGTTGACCACAGAGATCATCGAAGCCCGGCACCCGCAGATGTGGCGGTCGCTGCCACAACCGCTGAAGGACGAGGTGCTGCAGACCGTCGATGCCGAGCTGCCGACCATTTCCAAGCGCGCGTTCGCCAAGATCGGCGAGAACATCGACCAGCTGCTCAACGTCAAACTGATGACCGTCAACTTCCTGCGCCGCAACCCAGAAGTCTTGCGCGACATCATCAAAGGCATGGCGGTCCCCGAACTGCGGTTCATGGTGCGCATCGGTGCACTGGGCTTTCCGTTCGGCATCGTGCTGGCGCTGTGGCTGTCGCTGATCTACTACACCAGCGACGAGGCGCGTGACCATGGCGGCCATGGTGGCTTCTCAGTCCAGGTGCCGGGGTTCATCGACTCGATCCTGCACTTCCTGCCCACATGGCTGTGGGTGCTCGGTGGCGCGGCCGTCATCGGGATCATCGTCAACATCATCGCCATCAAGGTGGTGTTCGAGCCAGGGGAGCCGCAGCCCCGCTACAAATACCTCTGGAAGCAAGGGCTTTTCGCGAAGCGTCAGCATCAGGCCGCGCACGAACTCGCCACCATGCTGTCGCTGCAGGTCCTGACGGTCAAGAACTTCGCGCATGAACTGCTCAACGGCGCCAGCGCCGACAAGACGCGGGCGCTCATCCAGACCGCAGTCGGCGAAGAGGCCGAACGCATCCTGGGGCCGTACCTTGTCATCGCCCGCAACTCATTTGGCGTCGTCGATGTCGCAGGGCTGCAACGTGGTGCCGGGGACAAGCTGGTCGATTTCGCCCCGAGCGTGCTCTACGATCCCGGCTTCAACAAGACCCAGGCCAAGAAGATCGAAACGTTCGCCACAGAGAAGTTCCGGGCCCTGCCGCCCGACAAATTCGGCGAGATGCTGTACTCGGCTATCGAGCAGGACGCCTGGCTGCTGTACGCGCACGGCGGGCTGTTGGGAATTCTGGTCGGAGCCGTTCACATCCTCGTCTTCGGTGCCTGACCCCGCGTGACGATCGAAAGGACCACAATGGCGCCCTATTCCAGGATTGTCGTCGGCACCGACGGATCCGAAGCGGCGGTGGGCGCGGTCACCGTTGCCGGCGTCATGGCCTCGGTTACCGGCATACCCGTCAGCGTCGTCACCGCGTGGAAACCAAGCGTCGCGGTGCCCGGTGGGCGCGAACAGCCATGGGCAGACCTGACTGCAGAGGGGGCCGATGTAGACCTCACTGCACTGGGCGTCAGTGCGATCGAGCGGATTCCGGTGAAGGGCAATGCGTTCGACGCTCTGGTTGATGTCGCGGCGCAGTCGGAGCGGTCGCTCATTGTGGTCGGCGCGGCGGGGCTCGGCCATGCCTCCAGCCGCTTGCTGGGGAGTACCTCGAACGAGCTGTCCCACCACAGCCCGGTCGACGTGTTGTTTGTCCGCAAGCCGATTGAGCGTTTCCGCACGGTCGCTTTGGCGACGGACGGTTCTCCCACCTCGGTCAGGGCGGTCCAGGCGGGTTATGACTTTGCTGTCGCACTCGGTGCGCGGCCGGTCCTGGTCACCGTCGCCGGCGATTTTGCTACCTGGCACGAGACTCTGACTAACGTTGGCAGCCAATTGGAAACCGTCGGTCCGCTGGAACACCAGGGGCTGCCCGGCGATCCGGCTGATGTGCTGTCGACTGCGGCCGACTACGACCTTTTGGTGATCGGAAACCGCGGCATGGCCGGCATCGCGCGGGTGCTGGGGTCCACTGCAAACACCATCACCCATCGCGCGACATCGAACCTATTACTGGTCAATACCTCACCTGGCACCACTTAGCGGGCGGGCGTTCAGAAGCGGGCAAACGGGATCCAGTGCGGTTCGTATTTGCACTTCACAGCAAATGATCAGCAGTTTTCGGGGCGTCGAGCAATTGCCGGAGGGGTTTCGGGGAGGCGTGCTGGTGCGGGCCCAGATGGGACCGAACTAGGCCTCAGGCCGGAATTCGCTAGCAAGCGCGAACGTCAATATTAGGCAAATATACTAAAGGTAGCAAAGCGCTTTCTTTGGCATCGCGAGTTATCAGTGCTAGCGCGTCACTATTGCCTTAGGCTGCACTTTCATTGGCTGTCGACCTGCGATGATAGGCGTAGAAGAGCCATGATCTAGCGTTTATATGATCTGACGTCAGTTTGCTGCGATGATTTATCGCCACGTCAATGTGCGAGTTTAGCAAATTTTAGCGCAAATGTAGAATATTTGCGTCTCGTGACATTTGGTGATTGCGCGATCACAATGATCCTTGGTGGGAGCCACCGCACGTACTCGAAGGTGTCGGGAGTGTGGATATGAGCACAGAAACGGTCGGCGACCGCTCGCAGGCAGCAAACTTCATAGAGCGCCAGTCCCCGCTGTGGGAACCGGTCTCGGTGCGACGTGATCTTGGCTGCGTTTCCTCGTCTGGAGCCACGGAGCGGGTCTATCGGCGGGCCGGTGGTTGCTCGAATGTCGTTTCCACCATGTTGTCGGCGGGCGCTGCTGCTGGCGGTCGTTCGGGGCGTGAATCTCGATCGGCCTTGGTTGGGTTGCCGGCAGCTGGCGGCTCTCATGATGACCGTCATTTGCGCCGTGAGCCGCGACTGATGATCGTCGACGACTGCACGCTGTATCGCGAATATCTGGCAGCTGTTTTTGCAGCGGACGGCGCGCCGGCGCCTGCAGTGGCATGGGATCTCGAGTCACTGCTCGCGGCCCTGACCGACGAGCGGCCCAGCCTGGTCCTGGTCAACCTCGACACCCGAGACAGTGCCATGTTGCTCCGCGCCACCTTCGAGATCTGCCCGCACTCGAAAGTCATTGTTTTGGGCATGGCCGAGGACGATGAGACGGGCATCGTGGCGTGTGCAGAAGCCGGCGTCGCCGGCTATCACCTCCGTACTGATTCGCTGAGCGACCTTCGTGGCCTCATTCAGCGCGTCGCCGATGGCGAGACATCGTGCTCTCCTCGGGTGTCGGCGATCTTGATGCGGCGGTTGTCGGCGCTGGCTACCCAGCGACAGCCCGCGGCAAAGGATTTGGTTCTTACCGTGCGGGAGGCCCAGATCCTGCGAATGCTCGAGAAGGGCCTTTCGAATCGCGATATTGCGGATGAACTCTGTATCGCGATCCACACGGTGAAGAATCACGTGCATAACCTGCTGCACAAGCTCGGTGTCAGCACGCGCGCCGAGGCGGCGGCGCGTTTCCGCACCGTGGTATTCACGGAGAGCGATCTAGAGGACTAGACCGGTCCGGGTCGAAACTTCGCTCCGATGACCTATGGTCGCCCCGGTCCCGGGTATCGGATAGTTGGTTCGGAACGCGCGCGACAGCAAAGACTTCGATATTGCTGCCTCGGTTCTGGAGGATAGCTTTCTGCGGTGCGGTCCGATCGAACAAGTCTTCGGCGGGAGGTCACGACCATGCTCGAAAGCGACGGTGCCGCAACTGATCCAGCGTCATCAGTGTTGCCGCGAGATGACCGGGATGCCATCGTGGCCGGGCGGGTGGCGAAAGTGGTGGCAGGTATTCCGCTGATCAGCCAGGCGTGTGAAGCGTTGCGGGCGGCGAATTGTCGCGTGAACGTCGCGGGCAACCGCATCACCGTTGATGATGAATTCTTCGTGGTGTTGATCGGGGCGTCCGGCGAAACGGATGGCGGTGTCGACGCACGGTGGGTCATCTACCCGATCGCCGGTGGTCCACCAGTGTGGGTTGTCGGAGCGGAACGGGCACAGCGGGATCGGCGCGACCCCGTGGTCCGTGCGTCTATGGACGCGGCGCCGATCGGCCGGCTCCAACTGCCGGAACGAAGATTGTTCTCGATCTCCAGATCACGCACCCATGTGCATGAACGGCGTTGGCCATGAGCAGTCCTGTGCATGTCGACGATTTTATCGAAAGTCCCTACCCGGCTGGATTATTCGGCCGGCTGACGGCAGTCATGGCATGAGAAGAGGCGGCATGCGCGTTGTTGTGGTTGGCGCCGGCTTGGCCGGGCTGACGGCTGCAGTTGACTTGATGGAGGCCGGTGCGGACGTCGTCGTGCTGGAGGCCAGGAACAGAGTGGGCGGCCGGATGCACGGTGTCCCGCTGTCGGAGAGCGCCGTTGCAGACGGGGGTGCCGCCTATCTGGGCGTACGCCACACCGAGCTGTTGGCGATGGTGCGCCATTACGGTCTTCCGCTGACGTCAACGGAAATGGCGGGGGACAGCACCTTCCTGATGTCCGGTGAGCGGACGACGACGTCGGGTCGGATGCCTCCGTTTGATGCGGTCGCACTCGGCGGTCTGTTCGACAGACTTGAGGACGTCGTCGCGCAGGTTGATTGTGATGCGCCATGGCGAAGTGCTCAGGCGGAGTCTCTCGACCGGTTATCGGCGGCTCGCTGGCTTACCGAGCAGACCCAGCATCCGGATGCGCAGACTTTCTTTCCGCTGTTCATCGGCGAGATGATGGCAGCCGATCCGGCGCGAATCTCCGTGCTGCACATGGCTTTCTATCTGCGATCCGGTGGAGGGATTCGCTATCTGAACGCTTTCGAGGGCGGCGCGCAGCAGTGGCGGATCGAAGGCGGTGCACATCAGCTGTGCGCGGCGCTTGCGCGGCGACTGGGTGAGCGGGTGCTGTTGGGGCACCCGGTGTGTGTGATCGATCAGAGCTCTGGTGATGTTGTCGTGCAATCGATTTCGGACGTCGACGGCCACCGGACCGAATTTCTTGCCGATGAGGTGATTGTCGCCGTGCCGCCGCTGTTGGCGCAGCGGATCGCGTTCTGCCCGACGCTAGGTGCGCCGCGCGCAACAAAGGTGACGGGCCGCGGATGTGCGGTCAAGGTTCATTTGGGCTATCCGGCGCCGATCTGGCGCGAGTTCGGTTTGTCGGGGTGGTCCATGAGTTCAGATGGACCGTTGCTGTCCACCGTTGACGATTCTCCGGCGGACGCTTCCGCCGGTGTGCTGACCGGATTCGTTACCGGCGCGGCTGCGTCGGCGTTCTCTGCGCTCTCCGAACATGAACAGCAGGAGGCGGCACTAGCCCACGTGGCTCGGCTCTTTCCGCAATTGCCGCGGCCGACGTCCTGTGCGGTGACCGATTGGCTGAGCGAGAAGTACAGCAAGGGCTGTTATGCGGCGCTGTTCGGTGCCGGTGACTGGTTGGAGCTGGGGCCGAACCTGACCAGCCCGCACCACCGCCTCCATTGGGCGGGCACCGAAACCAGTTCCGAATTCTTCGGCCTCATGGAGGGCGCGATCAGGTCGGGCCACCGCGTTGCGACCGAGCTGGTCGGCGACATCGCACCGTTAGCCGCGTCGTTCTGACCGTCGCGCTAGCCGCCGTATCGTCGAACGAGCTTTTCAGCCCTGAGCGAGTTGCGCTCACCCGGCACTGGCCCACCCTTGAGCGCTAGCACTCGCGTGTATAGAGTGCTAGGTGGCACGCGGCCAACCCCGCTCCGGCACCCGCGACGACGGTGCGTGGTCAGGGCGCTTGCCGAACACCTGGCATCCGGGGATTGGCCCTGGATCGACACCCAAACTATGTGGAGGGCTTCCATCGTGGCAGTCAACATCAAGCCACTCGAGGACAAGATCCTCGTTCAGGCCAACGAGGCCGAGACCACGACCGCTTCGGGTCTGGTCATCCCCGACACCGCCAAGGAAAAGCCGCAGGAAGGCACCGTCGTCGCAGTTGGCCCCGGCCGCTGGGATGAGGATGGCGAGAAGCGGATCCCCCTGGACGTTGCAGAGGGCGACACCGTCATCTACAGCAAGTACGGCGGCACCGAGATCAAGTACAACGGCGAGGAGTACCTGATCCTCTCGGCCCGCGACGTGCTGGCTGTCGTCTCCAAGTAAGCAATTCGTGTCCCGCCCCGGTCGTCCCCGCATGTGCGGGTGATGTCCGGGGCGGTATGCGTTCTGCCGAACAGCCATCTCCGGAGAGAAAGACTTTATGAGCAAGCAGATTGAATTCAACGAGACTGCGCGCCGGGCCATGGAAGCCGGTGTCGACAAGCTCGCCGACGCAGTCCGCGTCACCCTCGGCCCTCGCGGCCGGAACGTGGTGCTGGCCAAGGCTTTTGGTGGCCCGCAGGTCACCAATGACGGTGTGACCATCGCCCGCGAGATCGACCTGGAAAACCCGTTCGAGAACCTCGGCGCCCAGCTGGTCAAGTCGGTTGCGACCAAGACCAACGACGTCGCCGGCGACGGCACCACCACCGCCACGGTGCTGGCCCAGGCCATCGTCAAGGCCGGCCTGCGCAATGTGGCCGCCGGTGCCAACCCGATCGAGCTCGGTTCGGGCATCTCGAAGGCCGCCGACGCGGTGTCCGAGGCCCTGCTGGCCGCGGCCAAGCCGGTGTCCGACAAGACCGCCATCGCCCAGGTGGCGACGGTCTCCTCGCGCGACGAACTGATCGGTGAGCTGGTCGGCGAGGCCATGACCCGCGTCGGTACCGACGGCGTTGTCACCGTCGAGGAGTCCTCGACTCTGAACACCGAGCTCGAGGTCACCGAGGGCGTCGGCTTCGACAAGGGCTTCCTGTCGGCGTACTTCGTCACCGACTTCGACGCCCAGGAAGCCGTCCTCGAGGACGCGCTGGTGCTGCTGCACCGCGACAAGATCAGCTCGCTGCCCGACCTGCTCCCGCTGCTGGAGAAGGTGGCCCAGGCCAACAAGCCGCTGCTGATCGTCGCCGAGGACATCGAGGGCGAGGCGCTGTCGACCCTGGTCGTCAACGCCATCCGCAAGACCCTCAAGGCCGTCGCGGTCAAGGCGCCGTTCTTCGGCGACCGTCGTAAGGCGTTCCTGGAGGACCTCGCCGTCGTCACCGGTGGTCAGGTCGTCAACCCGGACGTGGGCCTGGTCCTGCGTGACGCCGGTCTGGACGTGCTGGGCACCGCCCGTCGCGTCGTCGTCACCAAGGACAGCACCGTGCTCGTCGACGGTGGCGGCACCGCCGACGCCATCGACGGCCGCAAGGCGCAGCTGCGCAGCGAGATCGAGGCCACCGACTCGGATTGGGACCGCGAGAAGCTCGAAGAGCGCCTCGCGAAGCTGGCCGGCGGCGTGGCCGTCATCAAGGTCGGCGCAGCCACCGAGACGGACCTGAAGAAGCGCAAGGAAGCCGTCGAGGACGCCGTCGCCGCCGCCAAGGCTGCGGTGGAAGAGGGCATCGTCACCGGTGGTGGCGCGGCTCTGGTCCAGGCCCGTGCCGCTCTGGACGGCCTGCGTGGCTCGCTGTCCGGCGACGAGCTGGTCGGCCTCGAGGTCTTCTCCTCGGCGCTGTCGGCCCCGCTGTACTGGATCGCCACCAACGCCGGCCTCGACGGACCCGTCGTGGTCAACAAGGTGTCGGAGCTGCCCGTCGGACACGGCTTCAACGCCGCCACCCTGACCTACGGTGACCTGCTGGCCGACGGCGTCGTCGACCCGGCCAAGGTGACCCGGTCCGCGGTGCTCAACGCCGCGTCGGTGGCCCGGATGATCCTGACGACCGAGACCGCGGTCGTGGACAAGCCGGCCGAGGAAGCCGATCATGGGCACGGCCACCACGGTCACGCTCACTAAGTTCTGCCGAGCAGACCCAAAACTGCCCCAAGTCTTCGGATTTGGGGCAGTTTTGCGTCTGCTGGCCGGGCTTCCCCGTGGGTGTGAGGGGTATGCACGGGATCTCGTCGATTTGCGTACATAGCCCTCACAGCCGCGGTTAGGTGACCGTCATTGCGTGTCGGGACACAGGTTGTGTTGCGCAGCGCGCACCAGCATTCGACCGATGTTGGTGTCGTTCGGGTTCACTTGCGCAATCAAGTCATCGGCTGATTGCCCCAGATGCATCCGATTGCAGGCCATATAACCTTGTGCCACGACGGCGCCGTCGGGCATCTGTTGGCCTGCGAAAGACAAACCCGGGAAGCCGTCGGCCCGAAGTTCGTTGAGAAAACTCTGATCGTCCGCGTGAGCCGGCGGTGTGCCGACAAACCCAACGGCGAGCACTGCCGCGGCCCCGATGCCTAGTGCAAGTTGTTTACGCATGATCCCGCCCCCGTTATCCGCCGCAGTAGGTGACTACGGCGCTTGCGATTGTCTCTCGACACTATGGCGTCCTGGTCGTGGGTGTGAGGGGTATGCACGGGATCTCGTCGATTTGCGTGCATAGCCCTCACAGACGTAGGGGCGAGTCGCGCTCGGTGTTAGCGTCCCACGATGAACGAACCCCTGCTGCGGCACGACCGCGATGACCGTGGTGTCGTCACGCTGACGTTGAACCGTCCCCAGGCCTTCAACGCGTTGTCCGAGGCGATGCTCACGGCCTTGGGGGAGGCATTTGACGCACTCGCGACCGACGAGGCGGTGCGGGCCGTCGTGCTCGGGGCATCAGGCAAGGCCTTCTGCGCGGGCCATGACCTCAAGGAAATGCGCGCCGAGCCGTCACTCGAGTACTACAAGAAACTGTTCGCGCAGTGCACCGAGGTGATGCTCGCGATCCAACGGCTGCCGGTGCCGGTGATCGCGCGGGTGCACGGGATCGCGACCGCTGCGGGCTGCCAGCTGGTCGCGATGTGCGATCTTGCGGTGGCAAGTGCCGACGCGCGCTTCGCGACGAGCGGCATCAACGTCGGATTGTTCTGTGCGACACCGGGAGTCGCGTTGTCGCGCAACGTCCCGCGGAAAGCTGCCTTCGAAATGCTCGTGACCGGTGAATTCATCTCTGCACAGGAGGCCAAGGCGCTGGGATTGGTGAACAGGGTGGCAGCGCTGGAGGCGCTTGATGACGAGGTCGAGGCGATCCTCTTGAGCATCGTCGCCAAGCCGGCGATCGCCGTCGCGATGGGGAAGGCGTTGTTCTACCGTCAGATCGAAGTCGGGATCGAAGCCGCCTACGCGGACGCCGGCAGCACGATGGCCTGCAACATGATGGACCCGAGCGCACTCGAGGGCGTGCTGGCATTCATCGAGAAGCGTCCGCCCAACTGATCAGCGGCGCTACTCTCGCGCCATGGACCGCATTTTTCAATGGGTCTGGGATCGATACGGTCCGACGTATTCGTGGGCGATCTGCGTGCTCGTCTACTTTGCGGGGCTGTCGGTCTACCTGGCCTTCCCATTGATCATCGTTGCCTTCGAGAGATCTGATCGCTACGCCGCGGCGGCCGTCATCGCGTTTGCCGCAATGGTTGTGCGGGTTTACTTCATGGTCCTGCCCGGCTCGAAGGGAGTGCGCCCGTTTGAAAAGTGGGCGGCGGGCCACGACGTCGATCCGACGGAGGCGCTGCACGCTACCTTCACCTACGCACGTGGCACCAACGTCCGGGTGCTTGCGACCGACGTGATCTGGGCGCCGTGCCTCGGGATGCTTGTTGGCGCGATCCTCGGTGCCCCCGGGTGGCGACTCGTGCAATACGCGATTGTCGGTGCCGTGTACGGGGCGGCGGTCGGGGTGTTCGGTGTGCACAGCTTCACCGAGGGATCGCTGCGCCCGGTGCGTGCCGCGATCGCCGGTGACACCGGGATCGGCGACTCCCTGCCGCGTTCTCGTCCGACTTTCGCTGCGTGGACCACCATCGCCATGTTCTCACTGGCGTTCGGATTCTCCACCGGAGCCGCACTCATCGCGTCAGTGATCGACCGGTCCCGCCACGACCCCGTGGTCTCCGTCGTGATCGGGGTTGCATTGATGCTGATCGCCGGACCAGTTGCGGTGATGGCAACGGCGCCCTTCTTGCGACCGATCCGCGACCTGGCAGAGGGGACCAAACGTGTTGCGGCCGGCGACTACAGCCAACGTCTACCGGTGGTTCAGGACGACGACCTGGGCGCGCTGTCGGCGTCGTTCAACCGTATGCAAGCGGGTTTGGTTGAGCGGCAACGACTTCAGGCGGCGTTCGGTACGTATGTCGACCCGGCTTTGGCGGCGCGGCTGCTTGAACAGGGCGATGACGTGTTCACCGGTGAGCGCCGGGAGGTGACGGTGATGTTCATCGATATCCGTGACTTCACTCCGTTCGCTGAGGCGAACACCGCGGAGGTGACCGTTGCCCATCTCAACACGTTGTTCGAGATCGTCGTGCCGGCGGTCGTCGGTGTCGGTGGGCATCTCAACAAGTTTCTGGGGGACGGTGCGATGGTGGTGTTCGGCGCGCCGAATGATCTTGAGCGGCATGCTGATACCGCGGTGCGTGCCGCCGTCGCAATCCAATGCGGGGTCGCCGAACGGTTCGGCGGTGCGCTGCGGATCGGCATCGGGATCAATACCGGCGTGGTGATCGCCGGCACCATCGGTTGCGCCGGCCACCTCGAGTTCACCTTGATCGGAGACACGGTCAATGTCGCCTCGCGCGTCGAGCAATTCACCAAGACCACCGGTGACGCGATCCTGCTCACCCACCAGACGGTTGAGGCCCTGCTCTCCCGGCCGGTGGGTCTGATCGACCGGGGGGCGCACGCGTTGAAGGGGAAGTCGACGCAGGTGCAGATCTTCGGTCTGGCAGTTGACGACCCGGCCGCCCGCGGCGCACTGTGAGACAGGTCATATTTCCATCCGGACATATGGGAGCAGAGAGGCGGCCGCTCGTGACCACGAAGGACAAGTACACCGAAGTGCCCACGCCATACTCGTGGGACGTCCAAAGCGGCGGCGACGCGCGGTTCACCTGGGAGTACGACGACGGACGCGGCCGGTTGCTGTCGCTGTATCAAAAGGGCAAGGACAAGCAGTGGGACGCGCAGTCGCGCATCGACTGGTCGCAGGACGTCGACCCGATGAACCCGATCGGGATGCCCGACGAGTTCCATCCGCTGTTCGGCAGCCCAGCGTGGGAAAAAGCCGACGAGAAGCGTCGCGCCGAGATGCGTCAGCACAACCAGGCCTGGAATTTCTCGCAGTTCCTGCATGGCGAGCAGGGGGCGATGGTGTGTGCGGCGAAGATCGTCGAGGTGGTCCCGGACCTGGATGCAAAGTTCTACGCGGCCACGCAGACCATGGACGAGGCACGCCATGTCGAGACGTTCTCCCGGTTCTTGCAGGAGAAGGTCGGCCTCGTCTACCCGATCAACACAAATCTGACGGCACTGCTGGGGGACACCCTGCGAGACTCGCGCTGGGACATGCCCTATCTCGGCATGCAGGTTCTGATCGAAGGGCTCGCCCTCGCCGCCTTTGGTGTGCAGCGTGATCTGGCGCCCGAAGGCTCGTTGGCCAAGCAGGTGCTGGCCTACGTCATGCAGGACGAGGCCCGGCACGTCGCGTTCGGCCGAATCTCCTTGAAGGACTACTACTCTCAGCTGACGGAAGCTGAGCGGGACGAGCGCGAGGAGTTCGTCGTGAACGCCTGCTACCTGATGCGCGACCGATTCCGCGGAGAGGAGGTCTTCGAGACTCTCGGTCTGAACGTCAAGGAATGCGCCGAGTGGGTGGACAACGCACCGCTGATGATCCAGTTCCGCTCGCATCTGTTCAGCCGAATTGTGCCGATTGTCAAGGACATTGGCTTGTGGGGCCCCAAGGTGCAGGCGGCGTTCACGGACATGGGTGTCCTCGACATGGCTGGCTTCGACATCGAGGCGCTGATGAAAGCCGACGAAGATCAAGCCGAGGCGCTCGACAAGGCCCACGCCGAGATGGCCGTCCGGGCCATGGAAGTGGACAACATCATCGCACAGGCGGGCTAACTGCCGGGCAGACGTGAAAGCGCCCATTTTGGCCAAGAAATGGGGGGTCAAGTCTGCTCGCGGGGGACATGTACGACCCCCGCGTACGGGGTTCTACGCGGTTATGTCGATGTTCTGACTGCGGCGCGCCCGCACGCTGATTAGCATGATCGACACTGACGCGGCGCTGCTGAACTGCGGAGACCTGGTTATGGGCGAGCTGATACCGACCGGCACGGTGACGCTGCTGCTCGCCGATGTCGAGGGCTCGACCAGACTGTGGGACACACGGCCCGACGAGATGACGCTCGCCTTCGCTAACCTCGACCGCGTCCTGGCTCGGTTGGTGGAGCCGCACCACGGGGTACGTCCGCTCGAGCAGGGGGAGGGCGACAGCTTCGTCATCGCTTTCGGGCGGGCCAGCGACGCTGTTGCCTGCGCGCTGGATCTGCAACGGGCAGAGCTTGATCCGATCCGGTTGCGCATCGGCGTCCACACCGGCGAAGTGCAGCTGCGCGATGAGGCCAACTACATAGGTCCAACCATCAACCGCACGGCCCGGTTGCGCGACCTGGCGCATGGTGGGCAGACCGTGTTATCCAGTACCACAGCTGATTTGGTCATCGATCGATTGCCCGACGCGGCGTGGCTGACCGACCTTGGTCGTCATCCTGTACGTGACCTGCCGCGGCCCGAACACGTGATGCAGCTGTGCCATCCGGATCTGATCAACGAGTTTGCGCCCCTTCGCACCGCGAAACCCGCCAGGGCGCATAACCTTCCGGCTCAATTGACGAGCTTTGTCGGCCGCACCGCGCAGCTCGGCACCCTGCGAGTGAGCCTCACCGAGCATCGGCTGGTGACACTCACCGGGGCCGGCGGTGCCGGGAAAACCAGGATGGCCGTGGAGGTTTCGTCTCAACTCGTCGACAAGTTCCCGGATGGTGTGTGGTATGTCGACCTCGCGCCCATCACCGATCCGGCCAAGATCGCGGTCACGGTCGCGCACACCCTGGGGTTACCGGATCAGCCCGGCCGCTCGCCCGGGGAGGTCGTGGTGCGATTCCTCGCGGACCGAGATGTGTTGCTGTTGCTCGACAATTGCGAGCATCTCCTGGACAGCTGCGGCGGTCTGGCCATGACGCTGCTTGCCGAGTGCCCGCGACTGACGGTTCTCGCGACCAGCCGGGAACCCATCGGCGTCGCGGGGGAAGTCATTTGGCGGGTGCCGTCACTCCGGCTCGATGACGAGGCCGTCGAGCTGTTTAACGACCGTGCTCAGCGGGCTCGGCCGGGATTCCGGGTGGCCGGTGACGACGCAGAGCATGTGCGCGACATCTGTCGCCGGCTGGACGGTATGCCACTGGCGATCGAGTTGGCGGCGGCCCGCGTCCGCGCGCTATCGCTCAAACAGATCGTCGAGGGCCTGCAAGATCGCTTCCGCGTACTGACCGGCGGTGCACGCACTGCGGTGCGTCGGCAACAGACATTGCGCGCGTCAGTCGACTGGTCGTTCGGGTTGCTCACCGAACCCGAACGAATGCTGTTCCGGCGGCTTGGCGTGTTCATGGGCGGGTTCGATTTGGAAGCCGCGCAAGCGGTTTGCGGTACCGGCGTGGTGGAGCGATACCAAGTAATGGACCAGCTCGGCTTGTTGGTCGACAAGTCTTTGGTCGTCGCGGACGACGGCTGCGGGGTCATGCGGTACCGAATGCTGGAGACGATGCGTCAGTACGCACTGGAGAAGCTCGGCGAGTCAAGTGAGGCCACGGTCGTACGCGACCGACATCGTGACTACTACGCCGAAAGGGCGACGGGCACCGCGCGACATCTGGTGTCCGACTGGGCCACTGGCGAATTCGACAATGCGCGCGCCGCCTTGGCGTGGAGTCTCGAAACGGCTGATACCGAGGCCGCGCTGCGTCTGGCATCGGCGCTCCAACCATTCTGGTTGGCCACCGGCAGATTCATGGAGGGACTGGTGTGGCTGGAGGCGGCGCTGTCCGACGAGCCCGGCAACGATGTTCCGCCTGCGGTCTGGGTTCGCGGGGTGGCCGACCATGCGGTGCTTGCGATGTGGGGGGTCGTGCCGGTCATCCCCGAGCGAATGGAGTTGGCGGTTTCATTGGCGCGGGAACTAGGAGATCCGGCACTGGTGGCCGTGGCGCTCAACGCATGCGGTTCGTGGGCCATATCCGATCCAGAACGATGCCGGCGATATTTGGAAGAGGCTGCGCGCATTGCGCAGGAGATCGGCGATCGCCGAACGCTGTGCGAGGTCCGCTTCACTCAGGCGATAGCCGGTCCTTTCGGTGGTGCCCGGACCAGCCGTCGTGCCGTGGAGGAGGGTCGCGACCTGGCTGACGCGCTTGGCGACCGGTTCATCTCGGGGAACATCAGGAGCTGGCTGGGCATCCTCCTGTGTGGGCGGGGAGAGCTCGATGACGCCGTGCGGACGTATCGCCCGCTGGTCGCGGAGGGCGCGGCTACGGGCGAGCGGTTGACGATCTGCTTGGCCAATGTGGGCCTGTCGCAGGTGTATACGTTCCAGGGCCGGTTGACCGAGGCACGCGCCTGCAACGGCGAAATGCTCGCGGCCTCTGCGGCCATGGGCGGCTGGGCCGAGGATTTGACTAACGCCGCCGCCGCATCTACAGCTTTGGCTGGTGGGGACGGTCTCGCCGCCAAGACGGCGTGTGAACAGGGTTGGCAGAACACCGTGCCGCAGCATGTGGTCTTCAGCCGAAGTCTGAACCCCATGACCGAGGCGCTGCTGGCTTGTGGTGACCTTGCCGCAGCGCGCAGGTGGGCCGACGACACCATCCCGATCGTGTTCGGTCACCACAAGATGACGGCGCTTCATGCTCGCGCCCGCGTCGGTTTTGCCCAAGGGGAAATGGAGCAGGCGTGTCAGGATCTGCACGAGGCCTTGGCAATTGCTCTGCAGATGCGCGGATACCTCCGGTTGCCCGACACCATGGAGTGCCTGGCTCAACTGGCGGTCCACGCCGGCGAACACCAACATGCGGTTCGCCTGCTCGGGGCAGCGGATGCGATGCGACAGCGAGGCGGCATTGTGCGGTACCAGATCTACGACGACGACTTCGCCGCCACTGTGGTAACCGCTCGAGACATGCTCGGGGAAGCAGACTTTCAGGTGGCGTGGCGCGAAGGCGCCGCGCTATCGGCCGATGAAGCCATCGCCTTCGCTCAGCGCGGCCGCGGCGCCCGCAAGCGGCCGGCGAGCGGGTGGGAATCGCTTACCCCTACGGAACATGACGTCGTACGCTTGCTCAGCGAAGGCCTGTCCAACAAAGACATTGGCACTCGGCTATTCATCTCGCCGCGGACCGTGCAGACGCATCTCACCCACGTGTACGCGAAATTGGGGCTCGGCTCGCGTGTTCAATTGGTGACAGAAGCCGCGCGTCACACCTGATCAGAAGCCCTCAACGTCATCTGAGGGACGTCGACACGTGCACCCCGGACGTCAGCGTCCGGTGGACGGGGCAGCGTTCGGCGATTTCCAGCAAGCGCTGCCGTTGTTCGTCATCGAGGTCGCCGATCAATTCGAGTTCGCGATCCATGTGGTCGATCATGCCGGTGGCGTTCTCGCAGTCCGCGCAGTCCTTCGCGTGAATCTTTTGATGCCGCAACGAGACTCGAACTTGCTCAAGCGGCCAGCCCTTTTTGTTTGCGTACATGCGCACCGTCATCGACGTACACGCGCCCAATGCGGACAGCAGTAGGTCGTACGGCGACGGTCCGGTGTCGTCGCCGAAAGGCTGTGGTTCGTCGGCGGTCAACCGATGGCCGCCGGCGATGATCTCCTGCGTGTAGGTCCCCATACCGGTCTCTGCGACGGTGACGGTGCCTTCGGACTGCGGTGCTGTCATGCCACTCTCCTTGACGGTGCCGGGACCGGTTTGAATCGGCACCAGAGTAACGCTATTCGTCGCCGGAAAGCGGAGCCAGCAGCAGCTGGCATGCCAGCTGAATTTCGTCTTCGGTCTCGTCGGCGGAGATCCGCCCGTTGAGGCTGGATTGCAGGATTCCGTGCCAGGTGTGCTGGACCAGCCGCATCAACGAAATATCTTGTGGGCCCGGATCATCCACTGCGCAGATGGCTAGCAGCATGCTGCGGACCTGGCGGTCGATGTGTCCTACCTCGGCCACGGCCGTTGCGTCGGCGGTATTCAGTGAATTGAGCATGGCGGCGGTCAGATGGGGTTGGCGCAGCATCGGTCGGGTAGCCCGCGAGAGGACGTCGAATACGCGATCGGCGGCGGTGCCGGTGGGCGCGTGCCGGCGGTGGATGCCGTCCTGCATCCGGTCCACGCGCTCGGCCATGAGGCCGACGAACAGGTGGGTTTTGGACGGGAAGTAGCGGTACAGCGTGCCGAGCGCGACGCCGGCGGCACGGGCGACTTCGTTCATCTGGACCTGCTCGGCAGGCTTCTCGGCGGCCAAGGCTGCGGTGGCCTGCAGGATCGCCGCACGACGCTGCTGCTGCACGGCGGAGCTGGGCTCGGCCGCGGGGCGCGGTTCGGCGATTCTCGCCACGGTGCAGCTCCTATTGCGGTCGTGAAACTGGGTCTAGAACGAATTTTAGTTGTTGGGTAGAGTCCAAAAACTGAAATTGATTCTAGTAATGCTCCGGAGGTCTGCACATGCCACGATTCACCCACGACGAGCTGATGGCCGCGCTCGATCACTACACCAAGACCGTTGAGGTCTGTTCGACCACCGGCGACTGGGCCCCGTTCGCCGACCTGTTCACCGAGGACGTCCACTACATCGAGCACGCCTACGGCGAGATGCATGGCCGTGAGGTGGTCCGGGAGTGGATCGTCGGGGTGATGAAACCGTTCCCGCACATGCGATTCCCGCATACCTGGGTCGCCATCGACGAGGAGAACGGGGCGATCGTTACGGAGATCATCAACGCGCTCGACCACCCGACCGAGCCGGGCAAGGTGTTCGGTTTCCCCAACATCACTCGTCTGGTCTACGCCGGCGACAACTTGTTCTCTTCGGAGGAAGACGTCTACAACCCCGTCCGCGATGCGCCGCAGGCGGTGGGCGAGTGGCTCCAGGCCGGTGGCGTCATGCAGGCCGAACCGATGGCCGCCAAACACGGCTGAGCCGTCAGACTCGAATTCGATTCAGAGAGGACAGCTTTGAAGCTGATCTATGCCTTGTGGGGCTCCGGCTTGGACACCGCCCTGCGGTCGACACAGTTGCACACCCTGCTGCGGGCCGCGGGTGTGAGCCGGTTGCAAATCAACGTCGACGACTCTGACGTCGAGGAGGCGATGTTGCGCATCACCACCTTCGACAAGCCGGTGCCGGCTGTGGTCAGTGTGTGGACGGACACCGACGTCGATCCGGAGCCGATTTCGGACCTGCTGGCCGCGATCTCTCAGCGCACCGCCGGCTGGGAGGTCGACGAGACGGTGCGGCTGGTGCCGCCCGCCGTGGAAAACGGTGTCCGGACAACGGCGTTGGCGCAGATCGGGTTTCTGCGCATCCCCGCGGACCTCGATCCGGACCAATGGCTGCAGATCTGGCAGGGCCAGCACACCAGCGTGGCGATCGAAACCCAGGACACCTTCGGTTATGTGCAGAACCGGGTGCTGCGGACGGTCCACGGCACCGACCAGGTCGACGCCGTCGTCGAGGAACTGTTCCCGATGGCAGCCATGACCGACATGCACGCCTTCTACGGCAGCTGCGGTGACGATGCGGAATTGCAGCGGCGCATCACGCTGATGGTCGAAAGCGTCACCCGCTTCGGCGCACACACCAATCTGGATTCGGTGCCGACCAGTAGGTACTGCTTCGCGTTGTAGCCGACAACCTGATCCACGCCGGACTAGCTGCCGTGGATCAGGTTGTGGATGTCGCCGTCGACGGATTCGTCTGCGACGAACAGCAATTCATCGCCCGCCTCGAAGCGGTCACCGGCTTTGGGGACGATGATATTGCTGCCGCGCTGCACTGTCACCAGCAGCGTGTTCGACGGCAGCGTCATCTCACCGAGCGTGCGCCCGATCAACGGGCTGCGTTCGGGCAGCGTGAATTTCGTGAGGTTTGCGTGCCCCTGCCGCAGCCCCATCAGGCGCACCAGGTGACCGACGTCGATGGCGCCCTCGACTCCGGCCGCCATCGCGTGCGGCGTGGACACCGCGACGTCGACACCCCAGTCCTCGGTGAACAGCCACTGGTTGCGGACGTTGTTCACCCGCGCGACCACCCGCGACACCCCGAACTCGCTCTTCGCCAGCAGGGCCATCCCGAGGTTCGCCTTGTCATCACCGGTCGCGGCGATGACCACGTCGCACATCTCGATGCCGCATTCCTCCAGGGCGGACACCTCGCAGGCGTCGGCCCACAGCCAGTCGGCCTCGGGGACGGTGTGCGGCTCGTACTTCTGGATTTCACGTTCGATCAGCAGGACCTTGTGGCCGTTGGCCAGCAGCTCCTGCGCCACCGACCGGCCGACCGCGCCGGCACCGGCGATTGCCACGCGCATTCACGCGCCCTTGCTTGGGGTGGTCACGCAGCCATTGTTACCCACCGGCCGGATACATTTGGCTCGGCCGTGGCCGCATATTTGAACGGGGAGCGGATGACGCTGGAGGAGATGAACCGGGTACTGCTCATTGGTGCCCTGGTGCTGCTGGCCAGCATCGTCGCCACCAGATTGGCCACCCGGGCCGGCCTGCCCAGTCTGCTGCTGTTCCTGGGGGTCGGTGTTCTGCTCGGCGAAGACGGCATCGGACTGCGGTTCGATGACGTCACGCTGGCCCGTGATCTCGGCACGGCTGCCCTGACGATCATCCTGATAGAAGGTGGTCTCACCACCCATTTCAGTGATGTCAAAAAGAGCATGGCGCCCGCGGCGGTGATGGCCACCCTGGGCGTGGCGATCAGCACTGTGGTCACCGCAGCAGGGGCGCACCTGCTCCTCGGGATCCATTGGCAGCTCGCACTACTCCTGGGCGCCATCGTCTCGTCGACCGATGCCGCGGCCGTGTTCTCCGTGCTGCGAGTGCTGCCGCTGCCGCGGCGGCTGGCTGGTCTGCTGGAGGCCGAGTCCGGTCTGAACGACGCCCCGGCCGTCATCTTGGTCTTGATGTTCAGCGCCGTTCCACTGCATTTTGAGGCGGGGGAGGCGCTGCTCAGTCTCGTATACGAACTGCTTGCCGGAGCTGGGATCGGCGCGCTCTGCGGCTACCTCGGCGCCGTCACCCTGCGCCGGATCGCGCTGCCCGCGTCCGGTTTGTACCCACTGGCCACGTTCGGCTTGGGCACGGTGGCCTTCTCTGCATCGGGAGTGGTGCACGCCAGCGGATTCCTCGCCGCGTACGTGACGGGCCTGGTGCTGGCGAATTCCGGGTTGCCGCACCGGGCGGCCACCCGATCCTTCGCCGAAGGGCTGGGCTGGCTGGCACAGATCGGCCTGTTCGTCTTGCTCGGGTTGCTGGTCAACCCGAGTCAGCTCGGCCGTGACCTGATCCCGGCCGTCGCCGTCGGTCTCGTCTTGCTACTGCTGGCCCGACCGCTGTCAGTGGTGCTGTCGCTGATCGGTTTTCGAGTGCCCTGGCGCGAACAGGCCTTCTTATCGTGGGCGGGGCTGCGCGGTGCGGTGCCTATCGTGCTGGCCACCTACCCGATCGTCGCGGGCGTCCCCGATAGCCGCCGGCTGCTCAACATCGTGTTCGTCCTGGTCGTGGTGTTCACCCTGGTTCAAGGACCCAGCCTCAAGCCGATAGCGCAACGCCTGGGACTCATTCGCCGCGACATCACGCGCGAGCTGCAGGTGGAATCGGCGCCACTCGATGTGCTCGACGCCGAACTGCTGACCCTGACGGTGTTGCCGCAGTCCCGGCTGCACAACGTGACGGTGTTGGAACTGCGACTGCCTAACCCAAGCGTGATCACCCTGATCATCCGCAAGGGCCACACCTTCGTGCCGCAGCCGGACACTCGCATCGAAGCGGGCGACGAACTGCTCATCGTCAGCACCAGCACCACCCGCGAAGAGACCGAGCGTCGGCTGCGCGCGGTGAGCCGGCGCGGCAAGCTGGCCTACTGGTTCGACGAATACGGCGAACCGGACTGACCATTGGCGCCTGCGGTTCTCGCCCCGAAACTGCGTTCCAGCAGCGAAAGTTCGAGAATCAGCCTGCTGGAACGCAGTTTCGGCGGAAATGGACTACGACGCGCGGCGGATGCCCCGCTTCAGCAACAATTCGCGCTCACTCTCGCTGAGTCCGCCCCAGATGCCGTAGGGCTCACCGACGGCCAGTGCGTGCGACCGGCATTGAGTGATCACGGGGCAGGCGCGGCACATTTCTTTGGCGCGGTTTTCGCGCTGGGACCGAGCCCGGCCGCGCTCTCCGTCGGGGTGAAAGAACACTGCGGAGTCCACACCCCGGCAAACACCGTGCATCTGCCAATCCCACATATCGGCGTTGGGTCCGGGTAGCTGCTGCGGCTGTGGCATTGGGATTGACTCCTCCCCGCGCTTCCTTTTCTCAAACCATGGCTGCGCGTCTATACGAAAATGACCCGAGCTTTTGTCGCCGATGACAACTCGTGCACACAACGTAGAAGGATTCGGCAAATTCCGTCAATAGCCTCGTCCTGTGCGAAACCCCATAACCGCAGGTCAAGAATTTACATCTCGTTCATCTTCGCGACGCTTTGGAAACGAAACCGCTCGTCGCGGTATTGCGTATCGGTGCCTGAAAGATCAGGTTTTGGCAGTTCGTGACAGTTCGCTGCATCCGTCAATTTGTGTGGAAAACGGGCGAAATTGACATGTTGTTAACACAACGAGCATTAATAATTAACGTGTGCCGCCGACGTTGCCGCCTCTGAGATGGCGGCCGAGGGCCGGCGTCGCGTTGATACCGTGCTAACTCGATGACCGCAACCGCTGCTACTCCGCTGCCTGCCAACCCGCCAGCGGCGCGTCTGAGTGACGCCGCCTTTGGCAACGATTCCGGACGTTGGCCGTTGCCGACGGCGCGGACGGCCGACGAGCGGTGGTTGCGGGCCGTCGCCGCGGGTGGCCAGGGCCGGTACGCCGTGGCGTTCGCAGATCTCGACGCCGCGATGAGGCAGGCCCGTGGTCCGTTGCTGTCGCTGACGCACAGCACCCGCGCCTCTTTTCTGCGGCAGCTCGGCTGGCACGACGTGGCCCGAGTCGCAGATGGCCAGGCGTGGGCACTCGTGGCGGACCAGCCGGAGGCCGGGGAAGCCCGCGCCGATGCCCTCGTCGGCCTGGCCGCCGATGCTCTCGGGGTCGGCAGGTTCGGCGTGGCGCAGCGGTTACTGGAGCGCGCCGAGACGGCAACGAACGAGAGCGGGCTGCCGCGTCAACAGGTCCGGCTGGCTTGGGTCAGCGCAGAACTGGCCATGGTCAGCGGCCGCGGCGAGGCGTCCGTCGCGCACGCCGAACGGGCGGTGGAGCTGGTCGGCGCTATGGGTTCGCCGCGCCACGCCGTGAAAACCGATGTGGTCTACGCCGCCGCGCTGTGCAGCGCGGGCCGGTTCGACGAGTCTCGCCGGGTGGCGGACGCTGCCGTCAGCCTTACCCAGCAGTTCGGGTTGGTGCCGCTGACCTGGGCGTTGGGCTGTCTGTTGAGCGATATCGGCAGTGCCCAGCACAACCCGGACGCGATGGCGCAGATCCGCGACACGGCAGCAGCCACTGTGCGCGCCCGCGGCGGCCAATGGGCCAGATGAGTCAGCCAACCCACAGCGGTCACTACTGTTGACCTGACACACCAACCGCGGCAATGCCACCTCAGTAACGCTGGAGAATGCGCCCACGATGACATTTTCGGGAGATGGTCTCGATGCTGTCGTTGCTGATGCAGTTGCTGGCAATCGCGATGCGCTCCGCACGGTGCTGGAAACCATCCGTCCAATCGTCGTCCGATACTGCCGCGCGCGGTTCGGGGTCGGCGAACGGCAGGGTGTTTCCTCTGACGATGTGGCTCAGGAGGTGTGTTTAGCCGTGATCACGGCGCTGCCGCGGTACAAGGACCAGGGACGGCCGTTCCTGGCTTTTGTGTACGGCATTGCCGCTCACAAGGTTGCTGACGCGCATCGCGCCGCGGGCCGCAACCGGGCTGAAGCCACCGATGACCTGCCGGACCGGGCTACGAATGAGCTGGGCCCGGAACAGTTGGCCATCGATGCCGATGCGGCGGCCCGGATGAACAAGTTGCTGGCGGTACTCCCCGAGAAGCAGCGGGAAATCCTGATTCTGCGAGTCGTGGTCGGCATGAGTGCCGAGGAGACCGCCGAGGCCGTCGGCAGTACGGCCGGCGCGGTCCGGGTGGCTCAGCATCGGGCGCTGGCACGGCTGAAGACCGAGATCGGTTCGACGGAGCGTGGCCATGCCTGACTCCGGACACTGGCCGCCCGATGGCGGTGACCCCTCACTGAACGAGCTTCGACGGATCGACCGCTACCTCGACTCGTTGGGCGCTGAGCAGCACCCGTACTCGACTGACTCCGCGGAAGCCGAACTGGCATTCCTGCTCGCCGACTGGCGCGACGGCGTCCGCGAACCGGCGGTGACGACGCCCGTCACGGCCCGGGACGCGGTGGCGGCCCTACAACAGGGGTTGCACCGCAAGGAATCTCGGGGATCGTTGGCGATCGTCGGGTCCGTTGCTGCGGCCCTGCTGTGCCTGGGTGGTTTCGGTACCGCGGTCTACGGTGCCGGACCGGGCGACGCGCTCTATGGCCTGCACACTGCGATGTTCGGTGGCGAACGGGTCAGCCGCGACGACCAGGTGATGCTCGCTGCGCAGACTGAAATGCAACAAGTACAGCAGTTGATCGACACCGGTCAGTGGCAGCAGGCGCAGGACAAACTGCAAGCACTGAGTCCGACCGTACAGAGCGTCGACACCCCCGAACGCAAGCAGCAGCTGATCAAGCAGTGGAACGCCTTGACCTACAAGGTGGTTGAGCAAAACCCCGCCGCGACGCTGCCGCCGGCGGGGGAGCCGTTGCCGGTCATGCCGTCGTCGCCGCTGACGCTGCTGCCGGTCCCGGTAGTCGTATCGCCGTCGTCCACTACCTCGACGACCACGACGTCGGCCTCGGACACCACGACGCCGTCGGGGACCGAGTCGTCCACGTCACCGACCTCGGGTACGACGACCACGTCACCGACCTCGGGCTCGTCGACGACCGAGACATCCAGTTCCGAGTCGCCGACCGCGTCGAGCACCTCACCGTCAACGTCGAGCACCTCACCGTCAACGTCGAGCACCTCGACGTCTGCCTCGTCCTCGGCCAGCTCGACATCCGCGTCGGCATCGTCGACCGCGCCTTCGTCGGCCACCGGAACGGGCACGGCCAGCCCCACGGCTTCGGCGAGCACGTCGGCGCCGGCACCGTCGAGTGAACCTGTCGTGACCAACCCGGCCACGGCGTCACCGACGGCCGTCCCCTCGCCGACTCAGTCCGCCCAGATCACGACGCCCGTTCAGACCCCGGTGCCCGCGCAGACGACCGTCACGGTTGCGCCGACGGTCTCGACCCCCACAGCAGCCACACCGGTGCCGACGACTAAGGAAGCGCCGCCGTCGACGCACGAGCGCTCACCGCAACAGGCCGTGACGACCACGACGGAAGCGCCGTCAGGACACGGCCAGCACTGAATTACGCGCAGAGCTGAATTGCTCGCGAGGGGTAAGTGATCCCCAGCACGTGAAGAGAAAAAATCAGCGGTAGCCGTCGTGCTCCGAGGTCGCCTCGTTGAGCGACGCATCGGCGTATCCGCGGCAGTAGTCCCACGTGACGTAGGCATCCGGCTCGGGATCGTAGGCCGGCTCATGCGGCCGGACGGTGCCGTCGACGAGCAGCTGCAGCAGGTTGGCCCGCAGCATGTCCCAGTCGTGGTAGTGGTCCTGCTGGCATTCGTCGCAACAGACGACAAGGCCGCGAATGCCCTTGTGTGCCAACAAGGTTTCGTACACTGCCAGATCGGCGAGGTCCGCTTCGACGGCCATGCGTTCCTGCGGGTCGAGGGGTTGTCCCGGCTCGAGTGCATCCAGAACAGCCGACGGGTCCATGGGATCGTCGGCGAATGGGTCGGGTGGCAAGCCCGGCGGCAGGTGGTCACGCACAGGTCCACCCTACTTATCACCCCGGGCGATGCGCCAGCCGTTAACCCGGCGAGCCGCGAGCACGCCGACCGATTACGGCGTCCGACGTCGGGTTCAGCCCACACAGTAAGGGCCGATAGGATGGCTTTTTAGATCCACGACTGTGTCTGCCCTGGAGGCCCCACCCATGTCGATCGCTGAAAGCAGCGTTCCCATCTCCGTTCCGGTGCCGACCGGCGGCGACGATCCGACCAAGATCGCGATGCTCGGGCTGACCTTCGACGACGTGCTGCTGTTGCCGGCGGCGTCGGACATCATCCCGGCCACCGCCGACACATCCAGCCAGTTGACGCGCAACATCCGCCTGCGGGTGCCGCTGGTCAGCTCGGCCATGGACACCGTCACCGAAGCGCGGATGGCCATCGCCATGGCCCGCGCCGGCGGGATGGGTGTGCTGCACCGCAACCTGCCGCTGACCGAGCAGGCCGCCCAGGTCGAGACCGTCAAGCGCTCCGAGGCCGGCATGGTCACCGATCCGGTCACCTGCTCGCCGGACAACACCCTCGCCGAGGTCGACGCCATGTGTGCGCGCTTCCGCATCTCGGGCCTGCCGGTGGTGGATAAGAACGGGCAACTTGTCGGCATCATCACCAACCGCGACATGCGCTTCGAGGTCGACCAGGCCAAGCCCGTCGCCGAGGTGATGACCAAGGCGCCGCTGATCACCGCGCAGGAGGGCGTGTCGGCCGAAGCTGCACTGGGCCTGCTGCGCCGACACAAGATCGAGAAGCTGCCGATCGTCGACGGCCACGGCAAGCTCACCGGGCTGATCACCGTCAAGGACTTCGTCAAGACCGAGCAGTTCCCGCTGGCCACCAAGGACCGGGACGGCCGCCTGCTGGTCGGGGCTGCCGTGGGCGTCGGCGACGATGCCTGGTCCCGCGCCATGACCCTGGTCGACGCCGGTGTTGACGTGCTGATCGTCGACACCGCGCATGCCCACAACCGTGGCGTGCTGGACATGGTGGCCCGGGTCAAGAAGACCGTCGGCGACCGCGTCGACGTGGTCGGCGGCAACGTCGCCACCCGCTCGGCGGCCCTGGCGCTGGTCGAGGCTGGTGCTGACGCGGTCAAGGTCGGCGTCGGACCCGGCTCCATCTGCACCACCCGTGTGGTCGCCGGTGTCGGCGCCCCGCAGATCACCGCGATCCTCGAGGCCGTCGCGGCCACGAAGCCGTACGGCGTGCCGGTGATCGCCGACGGCGGTCTGCAGTACTCGGGCGATATCGCCAAGGCGCTGGCCGCCGGTGCCTCGACCGCGATGCTGGGCTCGCTGCTGGCCGGAACCGCTGAGTCACCGGGTGACCTGATCTTCGTCAACGGCAAGCAGTTCAAGAGCTACCGCGGTATGGGCTCGCTGGGCGCCATGCAGGGCCGTGGTCAGGGCAAGTCCTACTCCAAGGACCGCTACTTCCAGGACGACGTGCTCTCCGAAGACAAGCTGGTGCCCGAGGGTATCGAAGGCCGGGTGCCGTTCCGGGGTCCGCTGTCGACTGTGATCCACCAGCTCACCGGCGGTCTGCGGGCAGCCATGGGCTACACCGGTTCGGCCACCATCGAACAACTGCAACAGGCGCAGTTCGTGCAGATCACTGCGGCGGGCTTGAAGGAAAGCCACCCGCACGACATCACGATGACCGTCGAAGCACCGAATTACTCCTCGCGCTAGCTGACAGGGAAGTCAAAACACATGCGTGACATGGTTGAAATCGGCATGGGCCGGACCGCTCGTCGTACCTACGAACTCGACGACATCAACATCGTGCCGTCTCGTCGCACCCGGTCCAGCCAGGACGTCTCGACGGCCTGGCAGCTGGATGCCTACCGGTTCGAGATCCCGGTCGTGGCACACCCGACCGACTCCCTGGTGTCGCCGGAGTTCGCCATCGAAATGGGGCGGCTCGGCGGTCTGGGTGTTCTCAACGGTGAAGGCCTGATCGGCCGGCACGCCGACATCGAGGACAAGCTCACGCAGGTGGTCGAGCTGGCCGCCAAGGACGACGATCCGTCGGCCGCGGTCCGGTTGCTGCAGCAGCTGCACGCCGCCCCGCTGAATCTCGACCTGCTCGGTGCCGCGGTCGCGCGCGTCCGCGAGGCCGGCGTCACCACTGCGGTGCGCGTCAGCCCGCAGAACGCCCAGGCCCTGACCCCGACGCTGCTGGCGGCGGGGATCGACCTGCTGGTCATCCAGGGCACCATTATCTCGGCCGAGCGCGTCGCATCGGATGGCGAGCCGCTCAACCTCAAGACCTTCATCTCCGAGCTGGACGTGCCGGTCGTGGCCGGTGGCGTGCTCGATCACCGCACCGCGCTGCACCTCATGCGCACCGGCGCGGCCGGCGTCATCGTCGGCTACGGCTCGACCTACGGGGCGACGACCAGCGACGAGGTCCTGGGCATCAGCGTCCCGATGGCCACTGCGATCGCCGACGCCGCGGCAGCGCGTCGCGAGTACCTCGACGAGACCGGCGGCCGCTACGTGCACGTGCTGGCCGACGGCGACATCCACACCTCGGGCGACCTGGCCAAGGCCATCGCCTGTGGCGCTGACGCGGTGCTGCTGGGCACTCCGTTGGCCGCGGCTGCCGAAGCGCCCGCTGAAGGCTGGTTCTGGTCGGCGGCGGCCGCACACCCGTCGCTGCCTCGCGGCGCCGTGCTGCAGGTTGCGCTGAGCGACGAGCGCCCATCGCTCGATCGGGTGCTCAACGGTCCGTCGGACGATCCGTTCGGTTCGGTGAACCTGGTCGGCGGGCTGCGCCGCTCGATGGCCAAGGCTGGCTACTGCGATCTCAAGGAATTCCAGAAGGTCGGGCTGACCGTCGGTAGCTAGTACCGGCGGTAGCGGGTTAGGCATACCTTGGTAGCTGGTTACCGAGCGGTAGGTCCATACTTCTGCCATGGAGCCTGACTACGACGTCTTGATCATCGGCTCGGGGTTCGGAGGCAGCGTCAGCGCCCTCCGGCTCACCGAGAAGGGTTACCGCGTTGGGGTTTTGGAGGCCGGTCCTCGGTATTCCGACGCCGACTTCGCCAAGACCTCGTGGGACCTGCGAAAGTTCTTGTGGGCGCCCAAGTTCGGCATGTACGGCATCCAGCGGATCCACCTGCTGCGCAACGTGATGATCCTGGCCGGCGCGGGCGTCGGCGGTGGCTCACTGAACTACGCCAACACGCTCTACATCCCGCCGGACCCGTTCTTCAACGACCCGCAGTGGAAGGGCATCACCGACTGGCACGCCGAACTGATGCCGCACTACGAGCAGGCGCAGCGCATGCTCGGCGTGGTCAAGAACCCGACCTTCACCGATGCCGACCGGATCGTCAAAGAGGTTGCCGACGACATGGGGTGCGGTGACACCTTCGTCGCGACCCCGGTCGGCGTGTTCTTCGGGCCCGACGGCGAGATGACCCCAGGCAAGACGGTGCCGGACCCGTACTTCGGTGGGGCAGGCCCGGCGCGCACCGGCTGCATCGAGTGCGGCGAGTGCATGACCGGCTGCCGCCACGGCGCCAAGAACACCCTGGTGAAGAACTACCTCGGGCTTGCGGAAAGGGCTGGGGCGCAAGTACATCCGTTGACCACGGTGAGCAGCTTCCAGCAGCGCGGCGACGGGCTGTGGGAGGTGGCGACCCGTCGCACCAACGGCCGGGTCCGACGCGGCAAGCGGACCTTCACCGCCAAGTACCTGATCGTCGCGGCCGGCACGTACAACACCCAGAAGCTGCTCTTCAAGGTGCGCGACACCGGCAAGCTGACCAAGCTGTCGGACAAGTTGGGCGTCCTGACCCGCACCAACTCCGAGTCGATCGTGGGCGCACAGACTCGCACCGTGCCCACCGACATGGACCTCACGCACGGCGTGGCCATCACGTCGTCGATCCACCCGACCCCGGACACTCACATCGAGCCGGTGCGGTACGGCAAGGGCTCCAACGCCATGGGCATGCTGCAGACTCTGATGACCGATGGCACCGGCCCGCAGGGCACCGACGTGCCGCGGTGGAAGCAGTTCCTGAACCAGGGCCGCGAAGACCCGCGCGAACTGATCCGGCTGCTCAACCCGCAGCACTGGAGCGAGCGCACCGTGATTGCCCTGGTCATGCAGCACCTCGACAACTCGATCACCACCTTCACCAAGCGCGGGCCGGGCGGCATCCGGATCATGTCGTCGAAGCAGGGCCACGGCGAGCCCAACCCGACCTGGATTCCGGTCGGCAACGAGGCCACCCGGCGGATGGCCGAGAAAGTCGGCGGCATCGCTGGCGGCACGTGGGGCGAGCTGTTCAACATCCCGCTGACCGCCCACTTCCTGGGCGGCGCGGCGATCGGAGACAGCGCCGCGACCGGCGTCATCGATCCGTATCACCGCGTGTACAACTACCCGACGCTCTATGTCACCGACGGCGCCGCTATTTCGGCGAATCTCGGTGTGAATCCGTCACTTTCGATTGCGGCGCAAGCCGAGCGGGCGGCGTCGCTGTGGCCGAACAAGGGCCAGGACGACGCTCGGCCGGCTCAGGGCGAGCCCTACCGGCGCATGGATCCGGTGGCGCCCGAACATCCCGTCGTGCCGGCCGACGCTCCCGGCGCACTCCGCCGGCTGCCGATCACCCCGGTTTAGCCCTGCGATTTGTGCACGATTTTCCGCGGTCGGCGCGGAGAATCGTGCACAAATCTCTCGGTCAGGCGGCGCTGATGGCTCGACTAGCCACTCCGTGCACGTCGACGGGGACGTCGCCAGTCAGCGTGACGCGGTGCATCAGTCGGTGCTGGCCGTCGTAGTCGTCGACGGCGCGGTGCTGGGTGGCCCGGTTGTCCCACATCGCCACGTCGCCGAGCTGCCAGTCCCAGCGAACAGTGTTCTCCGTCAAGGTGATTCGGCGCTGCAGCAGCTCCAATAGGGCGGCCGACTCGTAGCTGTCCAGCCCGAGGAAGCCGCGGACGAAGTTTCCGGCCAGCAAGGAGCGCTCACCGGTCTCGGGGTGCACCCGCACCACGGGGTGCTCGGTGCGGAAGTCGGGCTTCTGGAACGCCTCCATATAGCCCCGCTGCTCGTCGCTCAGTTCCCGCGCCACGATGGCGACCTCTTTGATGTAGTCGAATCGGTTGGAGTGCACGGCCCGCAGGTTCTCGACCAGGGCCTTGAGCGGCGCGGGCAGCCCGTCGTACGCCGCGACGGTGGAGGCCCAGAGCGTGGAGCCGCCGTAGGTCGGCAGGGTCACTGCTCGCAGGATCGACGCCGACGGGTAGTCGGGCATGAACGTGACGTCGGTGTGCCATTGGTTGGCCTTGCCGTACTCCGAGTCGATCGGCGTGATCTGCGGCGCGTCTGCGCGCTTCATCGAGTGGTGACCCACCAATTCGCCCATCAGCTCGCCGAACGCCTGCTGCTGTTCGTCGTCCAGGTGGTCCTGACCGCGGAAAAAGATGACTTTGTGCGCCAGGAGTGCCGCCCGGATCTCGGCGATGGTCGCGGGGGACAGGTCGCCGCCCAGTCGCACGCCGTCGACGACGGCACCGATCTTGCTGGTCAGTTTGGTGACGGTCAGGGCGGGGGCTTGCGTAGCGGCGGTCATCGTGGTCCTTTCGGCCGTGGTGTAGTCAGTTGACTACAGGTGCTGGACGCTAGTGTAGCCACATGACTACAGACGCGCCAGGGGCAAGCGATGGGAGTGCTCCGGTAGGCCGGGACGAGGTGGTGGCGGCGATCCTCGAAGCCGCGGCCGAGCTGTTTGCCGCGCGCGGGCCCGCGGCGACGTCGATCCGGGACATCGCGGCCAAGTCCAACGTCAACCATGGGCTGGTGTTCCGGCACCTTGGTGCCAAGGAGAAGCTGGTCGGGGCGGTGCTGGACCACCTGGGTCAACGACTTGAGGAGTTGATCGACGCTGGGGCGCCCCCGGAGGTGCTCGAGGCGGCTGTGGATCGGCAGGTCAGGGTGATCGTGCGGGTAGCGCTCGACGGTTATCCGGTAGGTGAGCTGCAGACCACGTTTCCCACGATGACCCGACTGCTCGACGAGCTCCGACCGCGCTACGCGGACGAAACTCAGGCACGGCTTGCGGTGGCCAATATCATTGCGCTGCAACTAGGTTGGCGACTGCTTGGCCCATTCCTGCGGCCGGCGCTGGGCCTCGGCGAGTTGACCGATGAGCAGGTTCGGGCTGCGGTGGGCACGGCTGTCGGGCGGCTGGCCGAGCCGACCTGACGGGGTACCGGACTGTTTGGGCAGGCCGTTAATCGTCACCACTAGACTGAGCGAGTGCAAACACCAGCTTCACAGCCCGTCCTCGTCATCGACTTCGGCGCGCAGTACGCGCAGCTGATCGCCCGTCGGGTTCGTGAGGCGCGGGTTTTCTCCGAGGTCCTGCCGCATTCCGCGACCATTGAGGAGATCAAGGCCAAGGACCCGCGAGCCATCGTGCTCTCCGGTGGGCCGTCCAGCGTGTACGACGAGGGCGCCCCGCAGCTGGACCCGGCGATCTTCGACCTCGGTGTCCCGGTGTTCGGCATCTGCTACGGATTCCAGGCCATGGCCCAGACGCTCGGCGGCACGGTCGCGCACACCGGCACCCGTGAGTACGGCCGGACCGAACTGAAAGTCGCTGGCGGAGAACTGCACTCGGGACTGCCCGAGACGCAGCAGGTGTGGATGAGCCATGGCGACGCGGTCACCGCGGCGCCGGCCGGTTTCGAGGTCGTGGCCACCAGCTCCGGCGCGCCGGTCGCGGCGTTCGAGGACCGGGCCCGCAAACTGGCGGGCGTCCAGTACCACCCCGAGGTGATGCACTCCCCGCACGGGCAGCAGGTGCTCAGCCGGTTCCTGCACGACTTCGCCGGGATCGGCGCGACCTGGACCGCGGCCAATATCGCTGAACAGTTGATCGAGCAGGTCCGCGAGCAGATCGGCGACGGGCAGGCCATCTGTGGTCTGTCGGGCGGCGTCGACTCCGCGGTGGCTGCCGCGCTGGTGCAGCGGGCCATTGGTGACCGGCTCACCTGTGTGTTCGTCGACCATGGCCTGCTGCGCGCCGGCGAGCGCGAGCAGGTGCAGCGCGACTTTGTCGCGGCCACCGGCGCCAAGCTGGTCACCGTCGACGAAGCCGACCGCTTCCTGGACGCGCTGTCCGGGGTGACCAACCCCGAAGGCAAGCGCAAGATCATCGGCCGCGAGTTCATCCGGGCGTTCGAGGGTGCGGTCCGTGACACCTTGGGGTCGAGCGAGTCCGAGATCGAGTTCCTGGTGCAGGGCACGCTGTACCCGGACGTCGTCGAATCCGGCGGTGGCGCCGGTACCGCCAACATCAAGAGCCACCACAACGTCGGCGGCCTGCCCGAAGACCTCAAGTTCAAACTCGTTGAGCCGCTTCGGTTGCTGTTCAAGGACGAAGTGCGGGCCGTCGGCCGCGAGCTCGGCCTGCCCGAGGAAATCGTTGCGCGCCAACCGTTCCCGGGCCCGGGTCTGGGCATCCGGATCGTCGGCGAGGTGACGGGCCCCCGGCTGGAATTGCTGCGCCGCGCCGACGCCATCGCCCGCGAGGAGCTGACCGCATCCGGCCAGGACCAGCACATCTGGCAGTGCCCGGTGGTGCTGCTCGGCGATGTTCGTTCGGTCGGTGTGCAGGGCGACGGCCGGACCTACGGCCACCCGATCGTGCTGCGTCCGGTGTCCAGCGAGGACGCCATGACTGCCGACTGGACCCGCGTGCCTTACGAGGTGCTGGAACGCATTTCGACCCGGATCACCAACGAGGTGCCCGAGGTGAACCGCGTGGTGCTGGACATCACCAGCAAGCCGCCGGGCACCATCGAGTGGGAGTGAGCCCGCGCTAATCGTCGCGGTGAGCCGGCCCAGCGGTTTACGCTGTGGCCAGCCGGTCGTTCGAGGCATTCTGATCCGGGATGCCCGCGCCGCGGGGGAGCGGGGGAAGCTCATGTCATCACGTCGATTTGCCATGCGGATTGCGACCGTCGCACTGGTCGCCGGGGCCGCACTCGGAGCCGCCGCCGGCACTGCGTCGGCCTGGCCGATCCCGATCACGCCTGAACAGCAGCGGTTCATCAATCAAGCACGCGCGGCCGGTTTCCCGGGCGACGATGACGCCGTCCTGCAGGCCGGTTTGCAGGCGTGTCAGATGTTGATGACCGGCTCGGGAACTCAGGGCGCCGTCGACGGGATCGTCGGCCAGACCGGTGCCGACCCGGGCCCGGCCTCGGCGCTGGTGCGCCGCGCTCACGGCATTCTTTGCACCTCGGCCCGCGGCTGAGATTCAGCGCGGCGGGTCGCCCTTCCACGCGAAGCTGTTGACGTACTGGCCCATGTCCAGGGCCAGTTGCAGGCCGACCGCGGACGGTTTCCCGGACCCGAAGTCCGGTCCGAACCGGTGATAGGGTCCTGCCGCCGCGGCGATCAGCGCCAGGTCGTTCTTGACCGCGACCAACACCAGCAGCCGCATCCGGGAGAATTTGCGGCTCGCGCCCTGCGGGTACCAGTCGGCGACGATGCCGTAGCCCGACTGGTATCCGACCATGGCGTTCGGGACCTCGTACGCGGTCTTGGCATCCGGGTATGTCGACCTGATCAGTTCGGCCGCAATGTCTTTCGGCTGCCGTCCAGCGGCGGGCCGGCTGAACAACTGGAGCATTCCGCCGTCCCCGGCTTGCAGCTTCGCCAGGACGCCGTGATCGTCCTTGGTTACTTCGTAGGCTGATCCGGTTGCCGGGTAGGCGACGCTGAACGAACCGTCGGGCGCGGTGAACCGGGGGTTGATGGTCACCGGTTCGCCCATCGGTGGATGCCCGCATTCCGGCGGGCACACGTACCGCACCGCTGGCTTCTCCAGCAGCCCCGACACCCCGACCAGGAGTGCGGCCACCACGACGGCGGCGAGGGCGAAGATCAGCGTCACCTGCACCCGTTTCGTGGTCCGGGTCGGCGTCGCCGAGTACGAGGTGGCATGCAGCGAATAGCCGGGGAGGAGCCCGACGGTCATGCTGTCGGCGGGTACCGGACGATCGGTGCGCTGGCCATGGCGAGCGGCCCGTGACGACGCCCGGGTTGCGGCACCGCAGGCCGCACAGAACGGGGCGTCGGGTACCACGTGGCCGCACTGAGCGCACAGCAGCGGCTCGTCCATGTTGTATTCGTCGTGCGCCTCGTGCAGTAGCGCCAGGTGCAGTCCGATGCGCAACGCCAGCAGCGCTACGACCATTAGCGTCAGATACAGGGCCAGCTGCACCACCTGGGGCAGCTGGACCATGTCGATCAGCCCGAGCAGCGTGAAGATCGCAGCGACGACCACCGCGATCAGCGTGAGAGTCAGCCGCACGTAACCGCGGTGGCGGTGCTTCTTGTTGGGCGGCCGGGTGAACCACAATGCGGCACCGATCAGGCCGCCGACGGAGGCCGTGATGATGGGAGATGCCAGGCCGCGGATTCCGGCCTCTATCAACAGGTCCTGCATCGGGCGGTCGCGGTTCACCATGCCCGTGGCGAACTGCGGGGCCAGCCGGGTCAGGGTCGCCGCGGCGGTGAAAGAGATGGCAGCCAGGGCGCCAATGACATAGCCGTGCAAGGCTTCTCGATGGCCGGGACGGAACAGCCGGATCACCAGTGTGGGCGCCTGCATGAGCAGGAGGCCACCGAGCGTGACGCCTATGCCGGTCCGCAGCATGCGGGCCGCTGCGATGCCTGAGCCGAGCGGGATGCCGTAGGAGCGCGCGGCTACAGCTCCGGTCAGCAGGGCCCAGGCGACGCCCAGTGCGATACCGAGGGCCGCGGTCAGCAACAGGTTGCCGCGGGGTGCGTCGCGGTTGAATTCGGACTCCCGCACATAGATTGCGAAGATCACCGGGAGCCCCAGTACCGCCACCGCGACCAGTGCCCCAGGCAGCCGGAGCAGTGCGGTGGTCACCAGCGCCAGCACCAGGGCGACGAGCCCGATCATGAACGACGTGCGCGACCGCGGGGACAGGTGCGGGAACAGCGAGCTGGTGATCGAGAGCCGCAGCAGGTGCTGGCCGGGTGCGGCACTGAACGAGCGCGCCCGCAGCCAGTGCGGCCCGTCGTGGCTGTGTTGGCTCAGCGGTGCGCCGCACAGTCCGCAGTACTCGCCGGCGGGGACGTCGAGCTGGCAGACCTCGCACTCCATCATTGGCCGGTCTTCGAGCTGCGTGCTCATGGCGTCACTTTCTGCAGCAAGAGCAGGTCGGCCGCCAGGTTCTCCACATTGGGGGTGCCGAGCCCGCTGACCAAGTCGTAGCCGGGGCCTGCGGTGTCAACAGCGTTGCCGCCCAAGGTGATATCGCGGAATGCCGGGTGCGGGGCGCCTCGGGCGATGCGATACAGCTCCGGGTTGAGCGCGCCGATCGGGTGCCCGCCGTTCGCGGTGAGGTACTGATTCATGACGGCGGTCAGCCCGGCCCAGATCGGCGCCGCCTGCGAGGTGCCGCCACCGACGACAACCTGTTTGTCCACAACGATCTTCACTCCGGTGTACGGGTCGGCGACAGCCGAGATGTCCGGCGTCATGCGCTTGCCGGCGCTGCGCTTCGGGTCAACCTGGGTCGCTGCTGCCGCTTGCCAGCGGGGCTGGTCGAACAGGGCGGAGACCCCGCCGCCGGTGCCCTGGGAGAGTGGAACGTTGAACCAGGCCTGTTCGTCCAGCCATTGGCCGTCGGCGTCGGTGGACAGGGTGCTGCCGCCGACGTTGGTCATCTCCGGCAGCGACGCCACCGAGTCCAGACCGATGTCGCTCGGACCGGGTGGGGAATCCCAGTCGTCGCCGCCTTTGCATTCCAGCCCGGCCAGGTCGCCGCTGGCGTCGAAGGCTGTGGTGCCGTGTGCTTCTGCGGCGGCCAATGCAGAACGGACGGGCGCGAGGTCGGCGGCGGTGATCAGTGTGTCGCAGCCCCAGCCGATCGACAGGCTCCAGATCGCGCCGGGATAGTTGCGGTCGGTCTGCTCGAACAGCTGGCCGATCTTCAGGTAGGCGCCGTCGCCGGTGACAGTGGGACGGGCGTTGACGACGACCAGCCGGGCATCGGGCGCGATGGCGTGGACTACTTCGAGATCCATGGTGGTCTCGCCATGGTCGTTGCCGGGCTTCCCTCCGACCAAGGTTGGGGTGAATTTGGGCAGGCCGAAGGTGGTGGCGAACTGGTCCAGGTCAGCCTGGTCGTAGCCATTGAAGGCGAAGATCACGACGGTGGTGCCCTTGCCGGTGTAGCCGGCAGCGGCCAGGGCGTCGGCGCGGTAGGCCTTGAGCAGATGGCTCGGGTTCAGACCGCGTTCTGCAACGCCCAGCGGGACGGGCGGTGCCGAGTCGTGGTGCGGGGTATAGCTGAGGATCCGGCCCAATTCGGTGACGGTGCCGTGCAATTCGGTGGGAATCTGGGGTTGTTGCGGCGCGGCGTAGAACTCCTGGCCGCGCAGGCCGCGGTAGTCGTGCACCTGGACCCCGAAGGCACTGCCCATGCGGGCGGGGTCGCCCTCGACGACGGCCCAGTTGTCGCCGGGGCGCCAGCGAACCGAAAGTCGTTGTGAACCAGCCCAATTGATCAGTGCGTCAGGCCGGCCGTGGTCGCCGAGGGTGGCGGTGAGCTGGATGCGCTGCGGATGCGCGAGCCCGAGATCAGTCGAGGAGGCAAGCAGGAACGAGAACGGTCCGTCGATGGCGCCTGTTGGTTGATCTGACGCTGGGATGGGCCGACTCGGGTTGGGCAGATTGAAGACCAGCACCAGGATCGCGACAAGCACCAGGGCCATCAGCCATCGCTTCGACGGTGTCCGAGGCGACGGTGGCATGTAGCAACGGTAGCGCTAACCCGGATCCTGTTGAGCCCTTGGATAACCGGGGTCGGTATCAGTTGCGGTGCGTGCCCGGGACGGCGGTGGGCGCCGGGTTGGCGGTGACCGACGGGGTGAACAGGTTGCCGCCGCCGTTCGGGGTGAGCGACTTTTCGGTCGGGGTCACCTCATGGGTGGTCGTCGTGGTCGTGGTGGTCGTCGACGAGGGCGTCTCGGGGGCCTTCTTCTCGCCACCGCAGCCGGCGGTGAGGCCGACCATCGCGATGAGCGCGGTGCCGCCTGCGGCGGCGGTGATGCGGTGGACCAGACGGGGTGAACGCATGTCGGTGTCCTTCAACTGACGCAGTGGTCCACCAGACCCCTGGGTGACGAGTTCTGGGGGTGGAACTTCTGATCGGTTCCAGATTCGAGAGTACCGCGTGGATGCGTCGGGACGAGGCGGTCGGCGGGCTACACAGCTTGACCGTGTCGGTGGGTGGGTGTTTACTCACGATATCGAACAAATATTCGAACAAAAGTGGTTTCTAGTGGTGTGGGAGGTGTTGTTGTGGCGGCTGTGACCAGTCTGGCGGATAGTCGGACTGACCGCGCTGACCAGCTGGAACAGCTCCGGCGCAAGATCGCCGAGATGTCCGGGCCGGCGGGTTTGCGCGGCCGGGACCGAGGGCGGCCGGAACCGTCCCCGAAGGTTGTCGAACGTTTGCTGGAACCCGAGGATTTCGGGTCTGATCTGCTGCCCGCCACGTTGCCGCGCGGTACCGTCGCGGTGCTTTCGGGGGCTCGGTCGTTGCCGCTGCGGATGGTGGCTGAGGTAACGGCGTCCGGTGGGTACGCGGCCATCGTCGGTCAGCCCAGGGTGGGGCTGCTGGCCGCGGTGGAGATGGGGGCCGATCTGGAACGCATCGCGCTCATCCCGGACCCGGGACCGGATCCGGTGGAGGTGGCCGCGGTGCTCATGGATGGGTTGGACCTGGTGCTGCTCGGGCTGGGCGGTCGCTCGGTTTCGGCCGGTCGGGCGCGGGTGGTGGCGTCCCGGGCCCGGCAGCGCGAGTGCACCCTACTGGTCACCGATGGCGACTGGCCCGGCGCCTCGGCCCGGTTGGAGGCCAGGGTCAGTGGGTATGAGGTGGTCGGTGCGGGTACCGGCGACCCGGTGCCGGGGTGTGGACGGATCGGCCAGGTGCGGCTGGACATGCGGGCCCGGGGGCGCTCGATGCGTCCGCTTCGAGCTGCGGGTGGGTGAGATGTCCGATCCTGCGCACCGGGTGTTGGCGATCTGGTGCATGGACTGGCCCGCGGTGGCGGCGGCGGTGGCTGCTGGCCTGCCGATGACCGAGCCGGTGGCGGTCACGTTGGCGAATCGGGTGGCGGCCTGTTCGGCGTCCGCTCGGGCGGCGGGGGTGCGGCGGGGGTTGCGGCGCCGGGAAGCTCAGGCCCGCTGCCCCCAATTGCACGTCGCCACAGCCGATCCTGCGCGGGACGCCCGTCATTTCGAGGGCGTGACGGCGGCGGTCGACGAGGTGGTGCCGCGCGCGGAGGTGCTGCGTCCGGGACTGCTGGTGCTGCCGGTGCGTGGGGCGGCGCGGTATTTCGGGTCCGAGCAGTCCGCGGCGGAGCGGTTGGTCGACGCGGTGGGGGCGGCTGGGGTCGAATGCCAGGTCGGCATCGCCGACCAGTTGCCCACCGCGGTGTTCGCGGCGCGGGCGGGCCGGATCCTTGCGGCGGGTGAGGATGCCCAGTTTCTCGCCGAGTTGTCCATCCGGCAGCTGGCCACCGAGCCGAGTCTGTCCGGGGACGGCCGGGAGGAGCTTGCGGACTTGTTGTGGCGCATGGGCATTCGGACCATCGGGCAGTTCGCCGCGCTGTCCCGTACCGACGTGGCGTCCCGGTTCGGTACGGATGCGGTGGTCGCGCACCGGTTTTCGCGGGGTGAGCCGGCACGCCGACCGTCGGGGCCGGAGACGCCGTCGGACCTTGATGCGGTGATGGACTGCGACCCGCCCATCGACCGGGTGGACGCGGCGGCGTTCGCAGGACGTTCCTTGGCGGGCCAGTTGCACCGCAGTCTGGAGTCTGCCGGGGTGGGGTGCACCCGGCTGGCCATCGATGCGGTGACTACCAATGGTGAGGAGCTGCAACGGGTATGGCGGTGCGCCGAGCCGCTGACTGAGGATGCGACGGCCGATCGGGTGCGGTGGCAGTTGGATGGCTGGCTGACCAGGCGCGGGCTTGGCGGTGCGGGGCCCACTGGGCCCATCACGGTGTTGCGGTTGCATCCGGTCGAGGTGGTCTCGGCCGCGGCGTTGCAGTTGCCGTTGTGGGGGTCCTCCGGCGATGACGACCGGATGCGGGCCCGACGGGCGCTGGTGCGGGTCCAGGGTCTGCTGGGGCCGGAGGCGGTGCAGGTGCCGGTGCTCAGTGGTGGGCGGGGGCCGGCCGAGCGCATCACGCTCACCCCACTGGGGGATGAGGTGGTGCCACTGAATGATCCGACGCAGCCCTGGCCGGGGCGGCTGCCGGAGCCGGCGCCGGTGGTTCTGTTGGACGACCCGGTGGAACTTGTTGATGTACAAGGTAATTCGGTACGGGTGACGGATCGGGGGATGTTCTCCACGGATCCCGTCGGTCTGACGGGGTCGGGTTATCGCGGGGCATTGCGTTGGTGGGCGGGGCCGTGGCCGGTCGACGAGCGCTGGTGGGACCCGGAGCGAGGGAAGGGGCGCACGGCGCGGGCTCAGGTCTTGCTCGGGGAGGGCGGCGGCGGTGAGGGTCCCAGGGCGCTGTTGCTGTGCTACCGGCAACGGCGGTGGTACGTGGAGGGGGTCTATGAGTAGCCGACTTGCCTGAGGCCCGGATCACCGGCGGGGTCCGCGGGTGATCTTCAAATATTGGTTGTGCACAACTGAATTGTGGGCTACTGTTCTTCGTGTGGACGCACTCACCTTGGACCGCCAACTCTGCTTCGCTTTGTACTCGGCGTCGCGGGCGATGACGGCGGCCTACCGGCCGATCCTGTCCGAGCTGAACCTCACGTACCCGCAGTACCTGGTGCTGCTGGTCTTGTGGGAAGAGGATCAGGTCACGGTCAGGCGGCTGGGTGAGCGGCTGCAGCTCGATTCCGGAACCCTCTCACCGTTACTGAAACGGTTGGAGGCCAATGGATTCATCCGTCGTGAACGGTCGCTGCAGGACGAGCGTCAGGTCGAGGTGAGCCTCACTCCGGCCGGTCGCAAGCTCGAAGCGAAGGCCCAGTGCATTCCCGAACGGCTGGGGGCCCAGACCGGCATCACCGAGCAGGAAGCAGCGGACCTGCGCGACGCGATCCGCCGATTAACCGATGCGCTCACCGCATCGCACTGATTTACAGACGTATCCCGCGTCACCGGCATCAACCAACCACAAGGAGATCGACATGAAGACCCTCTACACCGCAGAAGCCCTGGCCACCGGCGAAGGCCGCGATGGCCACGGCCGTACCTCGGACGGCAAGCTCGACCTGGACCTGGCCATCCCGAAGGAGATGGGCGGCAGCGGCAACGGCACCAACCCCGAGCAGTTGTTCGCGGTCGGCTACGCCGCCTGCTACCACTCCGCGCTGCGTCTGGTTGGTCGCCAGGACAAGGCCGACGTCTCCGATTCGACTGTGGGAGCTCGGGTTTCGCTCGGGCAGCTGGACAACGGCGGGTTCGGCCTGGCGGTCGAGCTGGAGATCACCCTGCCCAACCTGGACCACGACGCCGCCCAGGCCTTGGCTGATAAGGCTCACCTGGTCTGCCCGTACTCCAACGCCACCCGCGGCAACATCGACGTCAAGATCACCGTCACCGACGACTGATCCGCCATATTTGAATGGCCACCTGCGAATCACTGCGTCGCACGTGGCCATTCGGCGTTACAGGGTGGCGGCGAAGGCCCCCACCCGTTCGATGAACCGGTCGAAGAACGCCGCCGGGTCGACCTCCATACCGATGTAGGCATTGGGCTGGCGTCCCCAGTGCCCGCGCCAGTCGGCCACAGTCATCCCGCGGGTCAGCGTGCCCCGAAGTTCCACGTCGACCGTCGCCCGTTGGTACCGGACCAGATTAGGGTCCAGCGCCACCGCCGCTGCGAGCGGATCGTGCAGGTGCGCCAGGTAGCCCTCGTCCTGGTCGAAGTGGAATTCGAAGTAGAACCGCATGGCGTCTTCCAGCACCCGGATCAGCGCGTTGGCTGAAGCGGACCGGGTGCCCCGATCGTCCAGCACACTCATCGGTGATGTCGGGGCGCCTGCGGCGGTCGCCAGCCGGCTCAGCAGCGACGGCGTCATCGCGATGTTCTCGGTGAGGTTGAGGCCCAAGACAATTGGCAGATGCGTCGGGTCCTCCAAGCCCCACGCCGCACCCCACACCGAGAACACCTCGGCTGCCGCCTCGGGGTCGACGCTGATGTTCCACTCGGACACCGGCGTGGTGTTGCCCCGGTAATCGAAGGCGCCACCCATGATCACCAGCCGGCGCAGTAGCCGGGGCAGCGACGGTTCCCGGCGCAGTGCCAGCGCGAAGTTGGTCAGCGGACCGGTGACCAGACCGATCAGCTCACCGGGGTATTCGCGCGCTGCCTGGATCCACGCCTCGGCGGCGTCGTAGTCGGTGAGCACCCCGCCCGTTTCGGACGCCCCGTTCGGCTCGGGGAGTTCGGCGTAACCCAAGCCCCGCGGACCGTGCGTGTCCTCGGCGGTCCGTAACGGGGCCACCAACGGGACACTGGCACCCCGAGACACCGGGATCGGCCCGACCCCGCACAGCTGCAACAGCCCAATGTTGTTGATGCACACCTGATCGACCGGGACGTTGCCCGCGGTAGACGCAATGCCGACCAACTCGGCGTCGGCGCTGGCCAAGAGGTAGGCCAGCGCCATCGCATCGTCGACGCCGGTATCGACGTCAGCAAAGACCGGCTGGACTCTGGCCTGGACGGTGGAAAGTTCGACCCCAGTCACGTCGCCAACCATAGGGCCGGGCCGCTACCAGTGCACTCCGGGGATCAAGCGGACCGCCTTCTTGACCGGGCGGGGCACCCGAAGCCGGCTGACAGCGACGGGCCGCTTCGGCCGACGAGGGCTGCGCGGCCGATCGACCGGCGGTGGGGTTTCAGTCACGCCGCGGGCGGCCGCCGAATCCGGGTAGCCGAGGTACAACTGGTGCAGTACCCGACGAGACAGCTTGGGGGTCAAGTAGTTTCCGATATCACCCAGCGTGCCCAGCGGGGTGTCGATCCGGGCCGGTTTCTCCACCAGGCCCCGCACCACCATCGCGGCGGCATGTTCGGGGGTGATCGGCGGCATCGGATTCAACCGCTTCGACGGCGCGATCATCGGGGTTTCCACCAACGGCATATGAATGTTGGTGAACGTGATGTGGTCCGAAAGGGTTTCGGTGCCAACAACTTCCGAGAAAGCGTCCAGCGCTGCTTTACTTGGCAGATACGCGCTGTACTTCGGGCTGTTGGCCTGGACCCCCGCGCTGGACACGTTGACCACGTGACCGAACCGGCGTTCCCGCCAGTGCGGCAACAGTGCCAGCGTCATCCGGACGGCGCCGAAGTAGTTGACCGCCATCACGCGCTCGTAATCGTGGAAGCGGTCGGTCGAGTTGACCACCGAGCGGCGAATCGACCTACCGGCGTTGTTCACCAGATAGTCGACGTAACCGAACTGACCCAGGATGTCCTTGACGGTGTGCTCCACCGAATTTCCGTCGGCCACGTCGCACGTAAAAGCGTATGCCTCGCCGCCTAATTGGCGAATCTCGGTCACCAGTTCGTCGAGTGCGTCGGCGCTGCGGGCCAGGGCGAACACCCGTCCACCACGCTCGGCGACGGCGATGGCTGACGCCCGTCCGATGCCGCTGGACGCGCCGGTGATGATGACGTTGCGGCCGACCAGCGGCCCGCGCGGGTCATCGCGGCGCGCGCGGTCCGGGTCCAGGTGCTCGGCCCAGTAGCGCCACAGTTTCGGTGCGTAGGAAGCGAATTCGGGCAGGACGATTCCGGTGCCCTGTAGCGCCGCGACGGTGCGCTCCGAGGCAAACGACGGCGCCAGGTCGACGACGTCGAGCACCTCACCGGGGATGCCCAGCTGAGTGGCCGCCATGTTGCGCAACACCTTTGCCCGGCCAGTGGCTTTGAGGACCGGTGCCGCGGTGGCTTTCGGGAGCGTGCCGCGCAGCGGTGGCAGCCCGGCCTCGTGCGCGACGCCACGGTAGATGTCTTTCAGTCCAACGGGATTCGGTGACGTCAGGTGGAACGTCTGGCCGTCCCGCCCGTCGGCGTGCATCAGCGCCACCAGCGCGTCGACCACGTAGTCCACCGGCACGATGTTGGAGCGGCCGGTGTCGGGCACCATCATCGGCGTGAACTTGGGCAGCACAGCGAGTTTGGCCAGCACGCCGAAGAAGTAGTACGGCCCGTCGATCTTGTCCATCTCGCCGGTCCGGGAGTCGCCGACGACGACGGCCGGCCGGTAGATCCGGTGCCGCAGCCCCGGCGTAGCACGCACCAACTGTTCGGCTTCGAACTTCGTCTGGTGGTACGGCGTCGGCAGTTCCTGCGAGACGTCGAAGTCATCCTCGGTGAAGATGCCCGGGTAATTGCCCGCCACCGCGATCGATGACACGTGGTGCAGCGTCGCGTCCAGGCTGCGGGCCAACTCGATCACCGCCCGGGTGCCTTCGACGTTGGCGGCCTGCTGAGTGGCGGCGTCGACGGTCATGTCGTAGATCGCGGCGCAGTGCACCACGTGATCGACGGAGCCCAACTCGGCCAGGTCGGGAAGACCCAAGCCAGCCGAGGTGAGGTCACCGACCAGCGGTTTCGCCCGGTCACCCCATTCCGCGGCCAGTTCTTCGAACCGGGCCAACGAGGCCCGGCGAACGAGAACGAACACTTCGGCGTCGTCGCGGGAAGCCAAAATCTGGCTGACGACGCGGCGGCCAATAAACCCGGTACCGCCGGTAACGACATATCGCATGCGAGTCATCGTGAACCTGTCGCGGGCCGAGGTCAATAGCGCGTAGGGTCCGAATTTGTCACACCCACTTGCGAGGGAGAACCGCCGAATGCCGATCAACCCCAATGCCGTCGGAACCAAGACCGCACCGCAGCCGTTTGAATGGACCGAACGCGACACCCTGCTCTATGCCCTCGGAGTCGGTTGCGGCACCAACGATTTGGCGTTCACCACCGAGAACAGTCACGACATCGACCAGCAGGTGCTGCCCACCTACGCGGTGATCGCGTGCCCGGCCTGGGGTGCCGTCGGCGAGGTCGGCAGCTTCAACTTCGGCAAGCTGCTGCACGGCAGCCAGCAGATTCGGATTCACGCACCGCTGCCGCCGTCGGGCCGGCTCAACGTCACCTCCGAGGTGGTCGACATCCAAGACAAGGGCGAGGGCAAGAACGCCATCCTGACGTTCAAGGGCACCGGCACCGACGACCAAGGCAACGTCATCGCTGAGTCGTTGTCGACGGCGGTGATCCGCGGCGAGGGCGGTTTCGGCGGGCAACCAGGGGAGCGGGCCGCCGCGCCGGAGATCCCGGACCGTGCACCCGACGCGGTGGTCGCGCTGCCGACCACCGAGGACCAGCCGCTGATCTACCGGCTCTCCGGCGACCGCAACCCGCTGCACAGCGACCCGTGGTTCGCCCAGACCCTCGCCGGTTTCCCGAAGCCGATCCTGCACGGGCTGTGCACCTACGGGGTGGCCGGCCGGGTACTCGTCGCCGAACTCGGCGGCGGCGACGCGTCAAAGATCAAGGCCGTCGGCGCGCGCTTCACCTCTCCGGTGTTCCCCGGCGAGACCCTGACGACGTCGGTGTGGCGCACCGATCCCGGGCACGCGGTGTTCCGCACCGAGGCCGCCGGCGCCGACGGCAGTAACGCCCGGTTGGTGTTGGAGGACGGAACTGCGGAGTACAGCGACTGACGCCTCCGCTTCTCAGCGCACGTTCTCACTCACCGGCTGCTGCGGGCGTATCTGGATCGGGTCCACTGCGGAAAACGTTCTTCCCGCAATCAACGCATTCCCATCGTCGCCCGCCGGACGTGGCGGGCTTCGGGTTGGTGTTGGAGAGTGGATACATGCCGGTGCTGCCGCATCGGGGGCATTTCGGCGCCATTACGTCAGTCTACGGGCCCGCGGGTCGGCGATGGGTGCACCGATGCGGCGTAGCGTTGGTGTCGGGAGTCGTGTGATTTGCCGATCGCCATGCTGGCGGTGAGGTGGTCGCGGCATCGAAGTAAGGATTCTTCATGAGATGGCGCGCCGACCGACTTCCACATTCTGCGGCGGCCTGATGCCGTATCTCACGCAAAGGCGTCGGCCGGAGAAGCCTGTTCGGCTGTGTCTCGCATACGATCTCGGTCGTCGGATCGACGGCGCCTGGTGGCCGTACACGGCGGCTCTCGCGGACGAATTGGCGGGCATGGTCGGGGTTCTGGAAACCCGATTGGGGAAAGTTGTTGATGTCGGCCTGAATTGGTCGCCACTGCACAATCCGCCGAATCTCAACTGGCGGGACTGGCGCACCAAGCCTCAACACATCATCACCGTTGGCGGAAGTGACGCCAGCGCGAATCTGCTCATCGTGCCCAGTACGACGAACAGTGCGCTAGCCGGCATGGTCCTGCGGCGTGCGGCAGGACTACCGGTTGAGCCACGGCGCGGCGAAGACACGATGCTGCAGACCGCCGAAGAGATCTTGACGGCCGCGCGGCGGCAGAGAATTTTGGGAAAACCCTTGGATTGATGCGGGATAACGCCGTATCAATCCAAGGGTTCGGTGATGCTCAGAGTGCGGTGACGCCCACAGCTTGAGGGCCTTTGGCGCCCTGGGTGATGTCGAACTTCACCCGCTGGTTCTCCTCGAGTGAACGGAAGCCGCCACCCTGGATTTCGCTGTGGTGAACGAAAACGTCCGGCGCGCCGCCGTCTGGGGCGATGAAGCCGAAGCCCTTTTCGTTGTTAAACCACTTCACGGTTCCTTCGGTCATGCGATAACTACTTTCTTTTCATGATGAATGCGACTTGATGCATCCAAATCTATTGGGCCACCGGGAAAATCCCAGTTCGCTAATCGGCGTGCTGAGCGGTCGTCAGGATGTCCAACACCGTTGAGCGGTTGTTGGGCCGCGCGGCGCTCATGAGCGCCGAATGGGCTTCTGCCGGATCCGTGCTGGCGGGCACCGTCAAGAGCACAATCTTGTCGCGGTCGAGCCCGACGACTTCGACAGTGTTCCGCGGCTGGCGTTGGTACCCGTCGAGGCGCACTCGGCGCCCGCCGGTGGCGAGTTTGGTGGGGGCGCTCGACCACTCGCCGACGTTGTACAGCACGCGGTCGATCTGTCCGAGGCGAACAGACAGCACGGCCAGCAGGTCCGGCAGTTCGTTGCTGAGGTTGCTGGTGTGGGGCCACCATGCGCCGTCCACATATCCGCTGTGGGGAGCCTTGGGCTTCAACCGAAGTCGCGGTGTGTGCTCGGGCGATACGCGGTGGGTTGGGGTCGTGCGGTCATATAGCGGCGTCATTGCGACGCTCCTGCCTTGACCGCGAACCGGTCAAACTTCATCGAGTCGGCGACGGCGTGACTTTGACCCGCCACGCGACGAAATACCGCCGACAGCCACAAGCATACGCGGGAAACGTGGCAGTCCAAATGTCGCGGGGTGACGATGGACATGAAGTTGTCCGCCTGTATGCAGCAAATTTCCTTGTTGCACAAAGATTTGTCATACAAAGGCGGGCAGAACGGGACCTCGAGTGCGGTTGGCGGTCAGCCCGTCACCGCCCGATCGAGGGCGGCGAGCGACTCCTCGATGAACCCGATCTGGAACGGTGGCATGCCGCCGACCTGATCGCGGAAGGCCTGGGGTGTATCAGTCCAGTCGTAGGTCAGGGTCACATCGGTGCCGTCGCCGTTGGGTGCCAGGTCGTAGCGCCACCACCAACCGCCCGGCGTGTGTTCGCGCGATTCGTTCAGGCTGCCGGTCGCCCAGGCGACGGTCTTGTCCCGCTCGAATGCGGTCACCAGGTTGTGCGTGACGTAATCGCCGCCGGCCTGGACGAGGTACATATTCATGGCGAACACCTGGCCAGCCGCGGTGATTGGCGTGGAGTCGACGGCGTCCCGGACCCAGTCGCCCGGCTCGGTCTCCTTGTGGCGGGTGGGGTTGGCCAACACGGCGAACACCGCAGCGGGCGTCGCGGCAATGGTGCGGGTGGCGACGTAGCGTTCTTCGGTCATTGGTCTTGTCCGTTCGGTCCGTAGAGACGTGCGATATCGGGGGAGCCGGCCCACTTGGAGTAGGTCGGCGACTTGGGCCAGCCCTCGGGCGAATCCTGCCACTGCTCCTGGCGGCCGTAGGGCAGAACGTCGATCAGCGAGAAGCTGTGGCCCAGCTGTTCGGTGCCGCGGCCGTTGGTGTGCCAGGTGCGGTACACCGTATCGCCATGTCGCAGAAAGACATTGACGGCGAAACCCTCGCCGGGTGCGGCGTCGACGTCGGACCCGAAGCTGCTCTCGGATGACGAATACCAGTCCATCTGGTTGCCCACCTTGGTCTTGTACGCCAAGGCTTCCTCGATGGGCCCGTTGGTGACTATGACGAACCGGGCGTCGTAGCTGTCCAAAAAGCCCAGCCGGGTGAATTGCGAGGTGTAGCCGGTACATCCGGGGCACTGCCACTCGGCGCCGTCGGTCCACATGTGGTTGTAGACGATCAACTGAGAGCGGCCGTCGAAGATGTCGGCCAGGCGGATCGGGCCGTCGGCGCCGATCAAGGTGTAGTCGGGCAGCTCGACCATCGGCAACTTGCGGCGCTGGGCGGCGATGGCGTCGAGCTCGCGGGTCGCGGCTTTCTCTCGGCGGCGCAGGTCATCAAGGGCGGCGCGCCAGGTGTCCTGGTCGGCCACCGGCGGCAGGGCGGTCTGCTCGGTCATATTGCCTCCTGGAAGTTGCGTTCACTGGATAGACCGGTGCGGGGCGGATAACTCATCGCGGTGGCTGTAACTCGGGTCCCTAGTCAATGGATACACCTGTTTGGAAGGCATCCGATGACACCTGCTCAGCGCGAACGCGCCGCTTTCGTCGAGACTTTGCGGATGGTCGGGCCGATGCGCCCACGCTGTGCGGAGACTGGACGACGCGGGACCTCGCCGCCCATGTGGTGATCCGCGAGAGCCGGTTCGACGCCAGCATCGGCATCGTGATGCCGGTCCTGGCCGACCACACGGAGAGGGTGCGACACCGGGTTACGTTGTCTGAGTGGCCGGACTTGCTGGAGGCGGTCGCGGCCGGGCCGCCGTGGTATTCGCCGTTCAAGCTACTTGACTCGGTCGCCAGCATGGGCGAGCTGTTCATCCACCATGAGGATGTCCGGCGTGCCCAAACTGGTTGGGAGCCAAGGAAACTTGACGATGCGACGGTGGCAGCGCTGGGCCGGGGTCTGCCGATGTGGGCGCGGTTCAACCTCGGCGTCGTGCCCGCCCGGGTGTGCCTGTGCACGCCGACCGGGCAGGAGTTGGCGACGGTAGGCCGGGGACCCGAGCTGACGGTGACCGGAGAAGTACCGGAGTTGCTGTTGTTCATGTCCGGTCGCGACCAGGTCCGGTTGGAGTTCGACGGTGACGGCGCGCTGCCCGACGCGGTTAGGGCAGCGCGCCGCGGCCTCTGACTCACTGCCCTCATTGCCGAATTGAATCTCCGAACCAGTAGGTGAGCGCCTCCCGCAAGGCAGCCGCCGCCGTCTCGGGCGGTTCGTCGAGCGCTGCGGCCCAAGCGATGTGCGCATCGGGGCGCATCAGTCGGGCGTCGGCAGGGTGATTGAGGATGGTGACGCGATCTGCCCATGGCGCGGCGACGTCACACAACTCGGGTGGTCCGACGACGACGGGTCGTGCCGCGCGCAGGGCCTGAACCGCGTCGTCCGGCAGACCTGGGGCGAACGTTCCCGCCAGGGCGTGCGGCGGGGTACCGGTCATCGGGTAACGGACGTCGGATGCGGCGATCATCGCGCCAACGCGGGCGAGCGCCGGCGCATCAGAGACCAACTCGCTGAACACTTTTCGTAGTGCTTCGTCGGCGGGGTCGTGTCCCCGCCGCAGTGACACCTGGGCCTGCGAGTGCAGCAGCAGCCGTTCACCGGCGAGGTGGCGTTCTTGGTGATAGGTATCCAGCAGACCAGTGGGTGCCCAGCCCCGGAGCGTGGCGGCGAGTTTCCAGGCGAGGTTCACGCCGTCGAGCATCCCGGCCGACACCGCCACCCCGCCCGTCGGAATCTGGTGCGCGGCGTCGCCGGCCAGCAGCACCCGGCCCGCCACGTAGCGCTCGGTGTGCCGAGCGGCATAGGTGAAGCGGGTCAACCGCTTTGGCTCACCGAGCGGCATGTCCACGCCGAGTACGCGGCGGACGCTGGCGCGGAATTCGTCCAGTGTCATCGGGTCGTCATCGTCGTAGTCGTGGTCGGGAGGTTCGCTGGTGTACATCCCCAATTGCCCGGGTTCTGATGATGTGATGGCGAAGATGCCGCCCTCGGTCTGGCTATATCCCCAGGGCAGTCGGCCGTACCCGGGGACGTCGTAGTCGCCGTCGTCGCGGACGGTGATCTCCGGCGGCATGGTGGTCGTGGCCATGCGGTGAATTTCGGGGTAGACGATGCCCGGAAAACCGATGCCGGCCAGCTCTCGGACCCGGCTGCGCACCCCGTCGCAGCCGACTATGTACTTGGCGCTGACGCGGTACGAGCCGTCGGGACCCTTGACATCGAGGTGCACAGCATCGTCGTCCTGCTGTAGGCCGGTCACGTCGTGCCCACGCCGGACCTCGATGCCGAGTCCTCGAACGTGGTTTTGCAGCAGCGCTTCCAGCTGCGGCTGGGGGAGTCGCTGCACCTGCATCGGCGACTCGTCCAGTTCGGTCAGGTCGACGTGGATGCCGCCGAACGGAAGCTTGGCGGTGACGGGCGCGCCGGCTGCGTCGTCGAGGAGGTCCCCGAGCTCCCGGTAGCGCAACAGGTTGAGGATTTGGCCCCCGATGCCGCCGGCTTTGGCGACCTCGCGGATGTCTGTAAGACGCTCCAGTACAAGCGGTTTGACTCCGGTCAGGCAGAGTTCAGTGGCCAGCGTTAGGCCCGTCGGCCCGGCGCCCACGATGATCACGTCGACATCTGTCATGCGTCCCCCTCAAGACGATCAATGCCACATTTGTGTTGCAGCTCAAAGAGTCTGGGCCACGAGGGGGGCTTGCCACAAGCCCCCGGGTGCGCTATATGTTGAAAGCGAGTGGAGGAGAAGGGAAATACTCTGCGCCCAAACCGTAACTCGCCGTCGGCGATGGCACCCTTCAAAGTCCGTCATCGCTTTGCCTCAACTCGCGGAATCCCTTTCGGGCGCCCGCGGTCAAATAGGTTGGTATCATTAGTGATTGACTCACCATCACCGCTGCGCCGATTGAACTTTGCGTAGCTGCGATGCTCCGCCGATCCAGCAAAGATTGCGCCCCTCTAGGGTCACATTTGATCTCTACCCAGATGGATAGGTGCACCGCGCCGGAACCGTTCGAGTGGTTGAAGCCCGGTCATGTCGGCGTTGTCGGCGAGTTCTGAGGCGATGTCGCCGAACACCGAGTCGACGGTGGCGTACCCAGTGCTTCTTTTGGATCCGAAGCGTTGGTGAATCAGGTTGTGTGACAAGTTGAGTTCGCGGTTGATGCTGGCGACCGACGCACCGTCGAAACCCTGGCGAGCGAATTCCTTTAACGCGGCGCCGAGGATGTCGGTGAGCGTCGTGGGGGCCAGCGCTGACGGTGGCCGCTCCTTGGGCTCGGTGATCGCCATGGTCGTAATTTAGTTATCAAGTTGATGCGTCTCGATTTCTTGGTGCGAGACGTCTCTCATGTGTCTTATTGGCTTGCCGCTGTGGGGAGTTGGCGTCTACAGGTCGACCCACCGCGCACGGCGCTTGGGTGTGCGCGCGTTGAGTGCGATGACGGGGGCGGTGCCATGGCGGGTGGGTCGGCGTCCTCCAGTTCGGCAACCGCGTCGTGGATCCGTGCCTCGTACTCGTTGGAGTTGAGCATCGTTGCTGCGTCCGCGACGAAGGCGATTGTGACGGTGCCGGTGTGGCTGGTAACAGCGTGCATCGGTCGGACGCCGTCCACCGTGGCGGTCAGGGGAGGTTCATGCGGAGTCGGCGTCCCGAGGGTAGTTGGGTTGCCGGGGCCGGGCGCGTTAGTGATGACGGTGTTAAAGGAGGGGCGCGGAGCGCTACCAGTGCGACTAGTCGTGGGGCGGCTGGGGTTGCGGCGGCGGCGGTGATGTTCTGGATGTCGGTGGGGACCTTCGCGCCGACGGCGTCGGTCGAGGTTGAACTCGACGAAACGGAAGTGCCGGTTGGCGGTCACTCGGGTGTGGTAACGCGTTCGCGGAGTGCCGCTTTACGGGTTCGTCGCGCGCGGCTGCCACCTGTTGGGCCGACCAACTGACCGCGCCATCCATTGCGTCCGTTGCCTTCTATCTCCCCTATGGACGCACCAGGAAACGGACGGTAGCCTATATGATTAGTCAACAAATTGATTAATGGAGTATGCGATGAAAAGAGATGCGTATCCGCACGTTCTCGCCCCCCTTGACTTGGGTTTCACCACGCTGAGCAACCGTGTGCTGATGGGGTCGATGCATGTCGGCCTCGAGGAGGCCCCCGATGGGTTCGAGCGAATGGCGGCGTTCTATGCCGAACGTGCCCGCGGTGGAGTTGGCCTCATCGTTACCGGCGGAATCGCGCCCAACGAGGCGGGTCGCCCCTACCTCGGTGGTGCGATGCTCACCACCGACGAGGAAGCCGCGCAGCATCGCGTGGTCACCGATGCCGTCCATGCCGCGGGCGGCAAGATTGCGATGCAGATCCTGCACTTCGGCCGCTATGCCTACCACTCCGAACTTGTCGCCCCGAGCGCGATCCAGGCGCCGATCAGCCCGCACGCGCCGCATGCACTGACTTCGGCCGAGGTTGAGCAGACCATCACCGACTACGTCCGTTGCGCGACGTTGGCCCATCGGGCGGGATACGACGGCGTGGAAATCATGGGCTCGGAAGGCTATCTGATCAACGAGTTCATCATCCGACACACCAACGATCGCACCGACGAATGGGGTGGGTCGTACGAAAATCGGATGCGGTTCCCTCTGGAGATCGTGCGGAGAGTCCGCGAAGCCGTCGGCCAGGACTTCATCGTCATTTATCGGCTGTCGATGCTGGATTTGGTGCCCAACGGATCGACCTTCGACGAAGTCATCATGCTGGCCAAGGAGGTCGAGGCCGCTGGGGCGACCATCATCAACACTGGAATCGGTTGGCATGAAGCGCGAATCCCGACTATCGCGACGTCGGTTCCGCGCGGCGCGTACGCCTGGGTGACCAAGAAGCTGATGGGTTCGGTATCCGTGCCACTGGTCACCAGCAACCGCATCAACACCCCAGAGAAAGCCGAAGAGCTTCTGGCCGACGGGTACGCGGACATGGTCTCGCTAGCCCGTCCGTTCCTGGCCGACGCCGACTTCGTCAACAAGGCCGCTGCCGGGACACCCGAGGCGATCAACACCTGCATCGGCTGCAACCAGGCCTGCTTGGACCACACCTTCTCCCTGAAAATCACCTCGTGCCTGGTCAACCCACGTGCCTGCCACGAGACTGAGCTGGTCCTGTCGCCAACCCGGCGCCGCAAACGGATCGCCGTCGTCGGTGCCGGCCCAGCAGGACTGGCGTTCGCGGCGAGCGCGGCCGAGCGCGGCCACCACGTGGCGCTGTTCGATGCGGCCGACGCGATCGGCGGCCAGCTGAACGTCGCCCGCCAGGTGCCGGGCAAACAGGAATTTGACGAAACCCTGCGCTACTTCCGGCACCGCATCGCCGCGACCGACGTCGACGTGAAGCTCGCGACGACGGCGAGCGCCGACGACCTGGCCGGCTACGACGAGGTTGTGCTGGCCACCGGTGTCACGCCGCGGGTACCGGAACTCCCGGGCATCGACCACCCGATGGTGCTGGGCTACCTCGACGTGCTGCGCGATCAGGTGCACGTAGGCAACCGGGTCGCCATCCTCGGCGCCGGCGGTATCGGCTTCGACGTCGCCGAGTTCCTGTCCAGTACTGATAGTGACGCTGGCCAGGCCGTCGGCGACTTCCTGGCTGAATGGGGCGTCGACTCCGAGCACCTCACACCCGGTGGCCTGACCGCCGCTGTACGACCCGACGCGCCGCGTCAGATCACTCTGCTGCAGCGCAAGAGCAGCAAGGTCGGGGCCGGGCTGGGCAAGACCACCGGCTGGATCCATCGCGCCGTGCTCAAGCACCGCGGGGTGGCCATGGTCGCCGGCGCCATGTACGACCGAATCGACGACGAGGGACTGCATTACCGGGTCGACGGCCAGGCACACGTCCTCGATGTCGACAACATCGTGCTCTGCACCGGCCAGCACCCCAACCGCAGCCTGCATACCGAGCTGACTGCCAGGGGTATCACCACACACCTGATCGGTGGCGCAGACATAGCCGTCGAACTTGACGCCAAACGCGCGATCGACCAGGGCACCCGCCTCGCGGCAGCCCTCTGAAAAACATTGGAGCACAACATGAATACTACGATCACCTCACCCCTGGACGATCTCGTTGCGCAGCTACGCGTCGGCTCCACCATCTGGGCAGCCACCGCGTTGGCCGACCGTGCCGCGTTGCTGCGTCGCACCCACACCGCGGTCGCCGGGCAAGCTGAGGCTTGGGCCACCACTGCGGTCCGCATCAAACAGCTCCCCGAGGTTTCGCCGCTGGCCGGCGAAGAGTGGTCGGCCGGACCGTACGCGACCCTGTGGGGCCTGGCGGCCGCGGCCGAGACGCTGGAACGTCTCGTCAGCGGTGGCCGACCGCTGGACGGGATTCACCTGGGTGACGCACCCGGAAAGCGGGTCACCGTGCCTGCGCTGCCACGAACCTTGCAGGATCGAGTCGCTTTTAGCGGTATGCGGGTCGATGTATGGATGACGCCGGGACTCGGTGAGCAGACGGTCCGGGCGCGTGCGGGTTTGGCTGCCCTTGACCCGACCAGGCCGGGCGGCGTCGGGCTAGTGCTGGGCGCGGGAAATATCACCTCGATCACCCCACTGGATGTTCTCTACGAGCTCGTCGCACACAACCGCGTCGTGTTATTGAAGGTCAACCCCATCCTCGATGAGTTGACACCGGTGCTGCGAAAAGCGTTGGCGCCGTTGATCGATCACGGGGTGCTACGGATCGTCACCGGGTCCGGGGACGTCGGCAACTACCTGGCCCACCATGCCGGGATCGATCATGTGCACGTCACCGGCAGCGTCGCCACCCATGACGCGATCGTGTACGGGACCGGGCAGGAAGGGCTCGATCGACGACGCAATGACCGCCCGCTGCTGGACAAACCGATCTCCAGCGAACTCGGCGGCGTGTCGCCGGTGATCGTCGTGCCCGGCGTGTGGAGCAAAGCGGACCTGCGCTACCAGGCCGAGCATGTGGTGACCCAACGCATCCACAACAGCGGCCACAACTGCATCGCCGGCCAGGTACTCGTCCTCAGCAGGGACTGGCCCCAGCGCGAAGCGTTCCTCAGCGAGATCCGCCGTGTGCTGACCGAGGCGCCGGCCCGTGTGCCGTGGTACCCCGGCGCCGCAGCGCGCCTGACCGACCTGGCGCGCGAGACCGACGCCGAACGATTCGGGCCCAACGGAGACCGGCTGCTGATCGATCTCGACGGTGGCGATCCGGCGGGGTTCGGGCGCAGCGAGGCCTTCGCCACCGCGCTGGGCGTGCGGACGCTGCCCGGGACAGGCGCGGAGTTCATCAAGAACGCAGTCGCTCACGCCAACGACGAACTCACCGGCACCCTGGGAGCCTCGATCCTGATTCATCCGAAAACCGAACGGGCACTTCGTCAATCGCTCAGCGAACTGATCGAACCGTTGCGCTACGGTAATATCGCGATCAACGCCTGGACGCTGCTGGGCTTTGCCGTGCCGCATGCGAGCTGGGGTGCCTACCCCGGCCATCCCCGCAGCGACGTGCAGAGCGGCCGTGGAATCGTGCACAACGCTTATCTGCTCGACGGTGTCGAGCGCACCGTGTCGCGCGGCCCATTTCGGCCGTTCCCGCGATCGGTGGTCAATGGGGAATGGTCTCTGTCGCCGATGCCGGTGTGGTTCGTCACCTCCCGTACCGGAGCGCTGACCGGCCGTCGGCTCGCGGCCTACGGCGCCAAGCCCACTTGGGCTCGGCTGATGGCCGTCGCGCTGGCATCGATGCGGGCATGACAGAAAGACCGATGGCCCGAGCGAACCGCTCGGGCCATCGGTCTGTTGAATCAACTGTCTAGCAACAGATCTGCGCAGCGTTCGCCGATGACCACGGCAGCGGCGTGGGTATGCCCGCGCACCAGATTCGGCATCACGCTGGCGTCGGCGACACGCAGGCCGGCAACGCCACGCACCCGCAACTGTGGGTCGACCACCGATGCCGGGTCCGAGCCCATCCGCGCGGTGCCCACCGGGTGATAGATCGTCTGGGCGACTTGATCAATCGCCGCCGCGCAGAGCTCCTCGGCGGCCAGCTCATGTCCGTCGAGAGGCCGGATGTAGCGCCCGTTGGTTCGGCCGCGTGCGGTCAGTCGTTGCACGAACTTGCGGCATGTTTCCACTCCCGCGGTCAACGCCGCGCGGTCGGCGCCCTCTGGGTCGGACAGGTAGCCGGGGTCGACTGCCGGTTTGGTGAACGGGTCGGCTGAGGCGAGCTGCACCGATCCGGTGCTTTCCGGACGCAGCAGCACGGTGCCGACGGTGAAGCCGTGCTGATCGGGCTGATTCCGTCCCTCATCGATGAACGGCACCGGCAGAAAGGCGATCTCCAAGTCCGGCAGTTCCAGCTCTGGCCGGCTGCGCACAAATCCGAAGGCCTCCACCACATTCGATGTCAGCGGCCCGCGGCGACGAGTCAGGAAGTCAGCGACATGTCGGGGCCGTCCGGCGGTGTACAAGGTCGGGCCCGACGACTGGACCGCTAGCCCGGTGACCATGTGATCAAACATTCGTTGTCCTACCTCGGGTGCGTTAACACGCACTGGTACACCGTATTTGGCGAGGTGGTCCGGATCGCCGATACCTGAGAGCATCAGCAGATGCGGAGTGTTGATGGCCCCGGCGGACAAGATAACCTCGCGGGTGGCCCGCATATGCCGCGTTACACCGTGGACCACATAGGTCACCCCGACCGCGCGAAGGCCGTCAAAGTCGACGCTGGTGGTATGGGCGCCGGTGCGTACCCGCAGTCGCGGATTGTTGCGCAGCGGCTTGAGGTAGCCGTCAGCGGTGCTGAACCGTCGGCCACGGTCCTGGTTGACGGTCATCGGGGAAAACCCGGTCGGCGTGGCCGGGTTGGCCGGGGTCACGTCGTAGCCGAGTTCGCGTGCCGCCATGAGGAATTCGGCGGTGTGCGGATTGGGGGAGCGCAGCGACGTGGTGCGCAAACCGATGGGAGCTGCTGGATCGGTGATCCGATTCAGATAGCCGTTGACGCTCTTCCATGACCAGTCTGGTCCGGCTTGCTCGGCCCATTCGTCGTAATCGGCGGCGAATCCGGGCACCCAACACATGGCATTCATTGACGACGAGCCGCCGAGCATCTTGCCGCGCGGCCAGTGGACGGACCTGCCGGCTAGTCCGGCCTGCGGTTCGGTGTGGTAATCCCAGTCCAGCTCGGTCCGGAATAGTTGAGGGAATGCGGCGGGAATGTGTATGGCCGCCTTTTTGTCCTCGGGTCCGGCTTCTAGCAGCAGGACGCTGGCGCCGCGGGTGGCCAGTCGTCCGGCAAGGGCAGCGCCGGCAGAGCCGGCACCAACCACCACGAAATCGGCTGTCTCATAGGATGTTTCGGGGCGTGTTGTTGTCATTTGCTCAGCTGCCGTTTGAGGATCTTGCCGGACGCAGTCATGGGCAAGGAGGTCCTGAACTCGACCACGCGGGGGTATTTGTATGCGGCGAATTTATCCTTGGCCCAGGTCACGATGTCGCCCTCGGTGGTCGGGTCACCGGGCCGCTTGAGTACCACGGCCTTGACTTCCTCGCCAAGTGCGTCATGCGGGATCCCGATCACCGCCACGAGCGAGATCGCGGGGTGTGTGAGCAGCACTTCCTCGAGCTCGCGTGGGTAGACGTTGAGCCCGCCGCGGATAATGACCTCTTTGGCTCGGTCGACGACATAGTAGTAGCCGTCAGCGTCGCGGCGGGCAAGGTCACCTGTGCGGAACCAGCCGTCGCGAATCGCTTCCGCGGTCGCCTCGGGCTTGCCGAGATATCCCTTCATCACGGGGTGACCTTTGATGGCGATCTCGCCGATTGCGTCAGGGCCGCAGGCAATCTCATCCCATTCGTTGTCGATGAGTTTCATCTGGACTCCCCAGATCGGCTTGCCGATCGAACCGGGGCGGCTTTCGCCGTCGCGGGGGGTGAAGCACACCGCGGGAGAGGTCTCCGACAATCCATAACCTTCGAGCACCTTGACGCCCATTCGCGCCTCGAACCGACGCAGCAGTTCCACGGGCATCGGCGCGCCTCCCGACACCGCGCCCCGTAGGTTGCCGGCGATGCGCGCAGTGTCGACATCGTCGGTGAGTGCGGCCAGCAGGGCGTGGTAAATCGTTGGTACCCCGGCGAATTGCGTGATGGTCTCGGTCTGCAGGATGTGCACCGCTGCTGCTGGGTCAAACCGGGCCATCAAGACGATGGTGCCGCCACCGGCAAAAGCGGTGTTCATCTGCAGGGTCTGCCCGAAAGAATGAAACAACGGAACCGTTACCAGGAACGTTTCCGCGCCCTCATGCGCACCCAACATTCGGTGCGCGGTAACGGCGTTGAGGACCAGGTTGGCATGGGTGAGTTCGGCACCCTTCGGCCGGCCGGTGGTACCCGAGGTGTAAAGAACGACAGCGGTATCGGTCGTCTCGGTCACCGCCGAGGTGAATGTGGCCGGCTGGTTGGCCATCGCCTCGCCCAGGTTCTCGGTATCCGGTGTTCGCGATTTGGCGGCGGGATCGGCAGTGATGGTCAGGAAGAGTTCGCAATCGTCGGCGTCGTGGAATCCGGCGAACCCTTCGGTGGCCATCGGCAGGTCGGGGCTGTCCTCGAAGCACAGGTAGGCCCGAGCGTGACTGTCCTGTAGGTGGTAACTGATCTCGCGGCGTTTCAGCAGGATGCTCAGCGGCACGACGACGCCGCCGGCCTTGAGGATGCCGTAGTAAGCGATCGGGAACCACGGCACGTTGGGACAGGACAACGCCACCTTGTCACCGGGCTTAATGCCCCGGCTGCTCAACAGGTTGGCCACCTGGTTGGCCGCGGCATCCAGCTCCCGGTAGCTCAACCGAGAGTCACCGAATACAACCGCCTCGCGGTCAGGCCACGTCCGTGCAGAATCATCAAGTAGCACACTCAGATTGAGCACGGCATCACACCTCGAGCGTGACGTCGGCGACGGGGTAGGCCACACACGAGTGCACGTAGCCGAACTTGGCATCGCACAGCCGAGGTTTGGACTCCTCAGCCTGATGGACGGTGCCTTCCAGGACCCGCACCCGGCACAGGCTGCACTCCCCGGACCGACAGGCCGATTCAGGCCGGATGCCTTGGTCTTCGAGGCTGTCAAGCAGCGGCCGGCCGGCGGGGGCGCGGAAAGAGCGGTCGCCCACCGTCACTGTCACTTCGGAGTTCGGGTCGACGCCGGCGGGCCAGGATTCTTGTGCCTGCGGACTTGTCGGGGCTCCGTTGGCCTCGAAGCGGATTCGATGGCGCGGGTGCCCGAGTTGGGTCAGCTGTGCCAAGGCGTACGGATAGAGCGCCTGCGGTCCGCACACGTAGACCATTCGTCCGTCGAGCGCGCCCACCGCGTCCTCGATGGCTGCAGCAGTGATCAACCCACCGATGACGTGGGTGGCTGTGATGTTGTCGTGCGTTGCGGTGATCTGGGCGAGTTCGGCGCGGAAGATGACATCGGCCTCGTCGCGTGAGCCGTACACGAGGTGGAATCGCCGGTCGATGTCGTTGGCGACGATTTCACGGATCATGCTCATCGCGGGCACCACACCCGAACCGCCGGCGATAAAGACGACGTCGTCGCCGTGGAACAGCGGATTGTGGTGAAAGGTGCCCTGCGGGCCGGAGGTGACGATCTCGTCGCCGGGGGCCAACTCGTCGATGAGCCTATTGCTGATCTGGCCGCCGGGCACCCGTCGCACTGTGAGATCCCAGCGGGTGACCTCGGTCGGGCTGGACGCCATGGCATAGGCACGAGTTGTGCCGTCCGATTCAACGGCGACGTACTGTCCGGCGAGAAAGGGCGGTAGGTCAGCACCGTCTGGTCGTTGCAGGCGGAAGGTCTTCGTTGTCGGCGTCTCCTCGATGACCTCGGTGACGTTGAGCCGCAGTCGTTTTGGATGATGATCGTCGATCAGCGCCTGCGTAGCCGTCCAATAGTCTGTGGTATCGGCGGCGCGGTTGGCGATCTCGGCGACGACCTCGTCGGCGCGGTCAAAGTAGGGGGCGAGCATATGTGTCATCCTGGGCTCCTTAGGCAGCGCGGTTGCGGACGAGGCGGCGGGCCACACGGGCCCCGGACTCCAGTGCGGGCTCAAATCCGCACAGGCCGGCCCAGGTTCCGGCGACGTACAGGCCCGGAACATGGGTGTTGCGTTCGGTCTGGCGGAAGAGCCAGTTTTCGGTGCGGTCCTGCTGGTACCCGTAGATCGCCCCGCTCGGATGCCCGAGGTAGCGGGCCATGGTGCGGGGGGTGGCGACGTCGACCTCTTCGATGGCGTCGCGCAGGCCCGGCGTGAGGACTTCGGCGACGTCGAGCATGCTCTGGGCGTAGTCGAATTTGACCCGGTGGTAGTCGCGCGGGCTCACCGAATCCCACACGTGTCCGTAGGGGAGCGTGATCAGGCTGGCGTGCGATGCACCGCGGGGAGAGAAACCGATCGGTTCGACGTCGTAGCAGGTGACGCCTACGGTGCGGGCGGGTTCGAGCGAGTTCCAATTCGCGAAGATGGTGTCTTCGTCGAGGTCGTGCCCGACAAAGCTGGTGCTGGTGGTAAAGCCCAACTCGGCGGGTGAGGCATTGAGACCCATATGCAGCACCACCGCGGATATCGAGAGGTTGCGGGTCGAGAGGTCGGCGTACAACGCGCTCGGCGGATCGTCGAGCATTGCCAGGGTGGTAGGTAGCGAGGCGTTGGAGATGACGTCCCGAGTGGATACCTCGGTGCCGTCGTCGAGTCGGACGCCGACCACGCCGCGGGCGTCGGTGAGGATTTTCTGGGCTCCGTTGTTGAAGCGGACTTCGCCGCCGTGTTCCAGGAATGTGTCCAGGATCGCCGTCGACATCGCCTGGGATCCGCCAATGATGTGTGCGGGTCCGAATTCGACGTAGGCATAGAACGTCAGCGCCCAGTCCTGGAAGGTGATCTGTCCGGGCGGCAGGCCCAAGTAGGTCCAGTAGACGCCGAGCACGTGTTTGAGTCGCGGGTCGGTGAAGTATTCGTCGAGAACCTCGGCGAGGCTGCGAAGCCCGTGAGTGAACAGGACTGGGTCGAGCTTGTCCGCCGGGGCGCCGCGCATGGCACCGACTTGGCACATCGTAATGGTGCGGACCAACTCGAAGAACTTCTCGATGGCAATTCTGTTGCCGGGGAAGGCATCTTCGAGGTTGTCGGACGCTTGGCCCCAGTCTGTCGGGATGGTGACGTCGTGGCTGCCGACGACCACGGAGCGATACAGGTCATGCTCGCGGACGAACTCGATTTTGTCGGTGACTCCGAGTGACTGCAGAACTCCGAACAGAGGTCCGGGATTGCCGGGTTTACCGATTCCCGAAAGCTGATGTAAGGCCGTTTCGAACTCGAACCGACCCCGCCGAAATGAGGTGCCCGTTCCGCCGGGCACATTGTGGCGCTCTACCAGCAGCGTGCGGATTCCCGACTGCTGCAGGGTGGCGGCCGCGGTCAACCCCGCGTTACCGGCACCGATCACGACTGCGTCAACATCGGTCACTGGGCGGCCCTCGCCAACGCATCGGCCTGGATACCTTCGAACCGGGCAGCCATCTGCCGCGACAGCGCCTCCGCGGCTCGCAGCGGGCGGACCATCACCATGAAGTCGACGATCTTGCCGTCGTCGTCGTACTGCAGGAAGTCGCAGCCGGTGATCTGCAGTCCGTCGACGGCGGCCTGGAAGACGAAGGCGTGGTCTCGGCCGTCATGGATCTCACGGACGTAATGGAAGCCCTCGAAGACTTCGACGACAGCGCGCAGGATCGCTGCGGTGATCGCCTTACCTGAATAGGGCTTGAAGGCAACGGGACTTCGGAAAACCACATCCTCGGCCAGCATCGCCTCGACGGCATCCATATCTCTGGCGTCAATGGCCTCTCGGAAGGTTGGCATCATCCGCTCCTTAGTCAATTTGTTGAATAGGTGTAAAAGAGACTATAAGGCGGCGATCGCACTGTGTAAAGAGGATGAATAATCAACTTTGTGAATAGTCGCGTACACTGGCCAGATGGCGTTACGGCACGCGATCCTGGCAGCTCTCGCCGACGGCGAATCGTCGGGCTACGACCTTGCCAAGTCCTTCGACATCGCGATAGCGAATTTCTGGACCGCCAACCCTCAGCAGCTCTATCGTGAACTTGAGAAGATGGAGTCTGAGGGCCTGGTGCAGGCTCGCCTTGTTCAGCAGGATCGCCGGCCGAACAAGAACCTCTTCGCGTTGACCGATGCCGGGCGCTTTGCGCTGCACGAGTTCACTGCCCACGCCCCGAAACCCATAGCCATCCGTGACGAACTCTTAGTCCAGGTTGAGGCGATGGAACTCGGCAACATTCCAAGTATCCGTGCCAACCTCGAAAGCAAGCTGGCTAGTGCGCAGCGCAAGCTCATGCGCTACCAACGCAATAGGGAGCACCTGCTCGGCGGACGCACCGAACAGGACTACCTCGAGCACGCGGACCGACTCGGCCCCTACCTGACGCTGGCACGAGGAATTGCCTTCGAAGCAGAGAACGTCCGTTGGTGTCAGTTCGTTCTCACCGTGCTCGCCCGAAGGAGTGGCGGAATCAAGCCCTCGCAGACCAGCGCGTCAGCGTCGGCGTATCAGGAGGGGTGACGCACTCCGCCATCGGTGAAGCGACCATTGCGCAGGATCGGGTTAGACGCCTGTCGGGCCAGTGACCTGCATGTCGAGCCCGGTTTCTTCTTCTTCGACTTCCCGGATGGCGGTCTGCTCGATCGTGTCTCCGATGTCGTGGCCGCCGTGCCGATGCGTGCGTCGAGGTCAGTGCTGGACTGCGTTACCGGCAGCGGAGTACACCCTCGCGCTGCCTTTGCTGCGGCCATTCAAGCGACGTCGTCGTCGCACGAGGTAAACGGCTTGGCATGGCTCAGATGTCGACGAATCCTTAGGACTGTCCCTCAAGCGCGCGTTCTCACCGCCAGGATGCGGTGATGCGGTGTCGCAGCGCGTGTCTGTTGACGCGGCGGCCGGCCAAGTAGACATCGCCGGATGCGGTGGGTGCAGTTGATGTCGTCGAGGACGAGCATGTCGGCACGCATCCCTTCTTCGAGCAGGCCCCGGTCGGGAAGGTCGAGGAGTTCGGCTGCGCGCCGGGTCGCGGCGTTGATGCCCGCAAGTGGCGGCATGCCGGCGTCGGCCATCGCGGCTAGTTCCCTGCGATCGGCCAGTCCGGGAATTTGGGTGAACAGGCCGCTGTCGGCTGAATACACGAGTCGCACTCCCGCTTCATGGCAGCGCACAAGGGTGCGTTCCATCCGGTCGTAGGCGTCGATGGTGTCAAACATCGGCTGCGGGGCCCGAGAAGCTTGGGTTGCGGTTTGTCTGCTCGCCCCGCGGACCGTGCCCCGCGAGGGTACGGGACACGTTGTGATTCCACACTCAATTTATTGAATAGTAACTAAAGTGCCTATATTGTCGGAGGGGGTAGGCGATCTGATTGCCGCCGGCGTCTGATGCAGCCGTTTGGCGAGGGTGGCGAGGGTGGCGCCGCGCTTCAAGCTGGCAGATCTCTGGCACTCGCTATCGCCAGCAATCCGCTGAGGCACAAGAGATTTCAGAACTAATTTGGAGGTATCGATTTCCCGCATTCGTAACGCTGCTCTGCTCACCGGCGCCTCCGCAGGGCTCGGGAAGGAACTCGCGAAGTTCTTTGCCGCCGGTGGCGACGACGTCGTGCTGGTGGAACGAACGGCCTACCGGCTCGATGAGCTAGCTGACTACCCAGGTAACACGCGTGACGTCCGGGGGGCGGAAGCGGACGGCCGGATCGCCGATATTCAACATGCTTGTTTCGCGGCTGCGGCGGATAAAGGAAGGACGCTATATCAGTTCCACGGCGGCTCGCGATGGCGCGGGGCTGAGTGTGGCAGTGCGACGACATCATGGTGAGGGACAACGCACGAGTTGCATCACCCCTGAGTAAGGATCTACGAGACGCGCTTGTGGCTGCGTCGGTAGAACTACTCAAATGTCATGGCCCCGAGGCTCTGCAAGCGCGCAGGATTGCCAGCGCTGTAGGAATATCAACGATGGCCATCTACACGCATTTCGGCGGAATACGGGGACTGGTCGCTGCGGTCGCTGACGAAGGGATACGGCAACTCGGTGAGGCGCAGGCTGCGGTCGTGCAGACCAACGATCCCGTCGCCGATTTGATCAGCACCAGTGTGAAATGCCGGCAGTTCGCGATCGACAACTCCGACGTGTATCGATTGATCTTCGGGGGCAACAGCATTCACGGTTTCTGTGCGAACAGCCAGAACGCGGTCGGCAATACGTACGCGATAAGTGAGCGGCAGGGCCTTGAACATTTACTTCGCTGCGTACGACGTGCCATGGCTGTAGGCCGCATCCATGGGTCGCCCGAGGACCTGGTCGTGGTGCACATGGTGGCAGCTAAATTGTGGGCAGTCATACACGGATCCATCACGCTTGAATTGGTCGGCTTTTGGGGCGTCGATGGCTCCGCGGGCAGGCAAGCGCTCGCATCGCTGACTATGGATCTGTTTGTTGCCCTGGGTGATTCACCAGAGAATGCCACTAACTCCGCTGCCGCGGCTGCGGCAGCGCAGACCAGGCCGTGAATCGACGCGGCGAGTCTCCGGCACGTATCCGGGGCGATTGGCCAAGAAGACCCATCTGCGAGGGCCTTACGAAACAAACTGTCCCCTGCGGCCGTGAAGCACGTTTCGTTTGTTGCGCCCTTCTCGCGACCGGTGCCACCGTCGATTGATTCGGTGGCAAGCGTTCGCGGCCCCCACACTCGCCCTCTACGGCGCCGCCGCAGCGCTCTGCCACATACAACCGCGGCCCGAGGTACTGCCGAGAAGAATGACAAAATTTGAGAAAAACTCGAATGCCATCGGAGTGAGAATTTCGACGCCTTCCCAGTTCAGACGACCAGAAATGACACAGCAGTTGAGAATTGACCGCAGCAGCAGCTGCGATCGCCGCAAGAAGGTTCCTGCTTTTCGCTGACTGCGCGCCATGCCGGCCTGCACAACCCGACCCTCGACTGGAGCGAGCGAGGTGGTGGCCGCGGCTGATCGAATTCCCGCCGTCGAGCACGAAGTCAATCAAAGGTACCGTCGAAAATCATTCTGCACCAACATATTAGGAGCGCGTGAAGGCCTGCGCTGTGCACGCCAGCGCGTTCGACGGAAACTCTGTTGGCGCAAGACGTTCGTGCACCACGTACCGTTCTAGGATTCGCCACTCAGAATGCACAAGACCGCTTACGCGACAAGCCCGACGATCACGATGGCAGCGCTTACGTGACCTGCCAGCGAATTCGAATGCGTCGGCCTGGGCGACGACCGCTGGGGGATCGTCGACTGCCAGTGACTGGCGAGGGCTTCACCGAATCGTGTCGTGGTTGGTCACGATTAGGGCTGCCATGTCGGTACCTGTGACCGTTCGATGCCCCTATTTTGCAGAAGGCCTCAAGACCTGAGTGCCGCCCAGCCAATGCAAGACGTCCAACGCGGCACCAACCGACACTAAGTTCGAGTGAAGGCCGGTCGGGAGAAGTTCGTCTGCGCGGCTGATTCTCCGAAGCAGCGTGTTCCTGTGCACGTGCAGTTGAGCGGCAGCGGATGACGCGCTGCACCCTGCTTGGATGTAGGTGCGGACACTGTCCAATAGAACAGAGTCCGCGTCTGCGAGTGGGCCGAGTGCGTTTCTGACGAATTCGCTGCATAAGTCCGAATCTTTGGTGATCAGTGACACTAAGTGCACTTCCTCAAAGCGGACGAGTTGATGCGCAGCAGCACCTCGCGCCAGCATTCGCTGTGCTGTGACGGCGTCGACGTGACTTTGGCGGAAGCCCTCCGCTCCGGCGGCGGCGATACCTAGCGCAATGCGTGCGGCGGGGTGGGCCCGCAGGTGCTGATCGATCACCGCGGATGTCGTTGGCACGATCCCAGGAATCCAGGCCCAGAGGGTTGCCGCGCTGGCGTGGATCGTCAGCGGCCTATGGGCGCCGGCGCTTTGAGCCAGAGCCTCTGCCAACCGGTTCAGATCGGCCCGGTCGGACTTGCCCTGCTGGATCCAGACAACAGCAGCGGTGTGTTCTTGGTTAAGTCGGTAACCCAACGCGTGCTCGGCACGCCGAAGTGGAACCGGGGCCCCGTCGAGGATGAGTGTGACTATGTCACGCCGTTCGGCCTGACTGCCTTGTGTCAGCTGATCGCGCTCTATCTCCATCTGGGCAGCGATAGCTGCGAGGGTCTCGGTGATGAAGGCACTGATCGAGGTAGACGTCAGGCGCAGGGCCTCGCCCATTTCGGCGGTGTCATCGCTGAGATTGCAGAGCATCTGCATCCATGACTGCCAGGCGCAGGCTTCGCCTACACGGTAGGAATCCAGAATGGCCTCGCCCAGCCCCCGTCGAACAATGTCGCGGGCCAAAGTGAGGACCTCAGAGGACAAGTGGGGTACGACGGGTTGTCCTGGTGCTTTCAAATTGCTGACGACCCAGTGGATGACGTTGGAGCGGGTGCCACGGCGGATCGAGTCGGCCAGATCGGGGTCATCGACGACATCGCGCAACCCTCGCGAATGCAGAGTCGCGTTCTGCACCTGAGCAATTAGCTCTTCTTCGCGCGATAGCGCTGTGAATGCGGTCCTGCGGATCAGGTCGAGCACCCGCTCGACATCCGGCGTCGACATAGTCGTATTGCACCATATTTACCGACAAAACGTTGCAATTGCCCCTTCGGAATGGGGTCTTGCCGGCCCACACTAAATTTACGAAACATTCAAGGAGGATTCAACGTGGCGCTGTTCAAAGGTGAGCGACGCGGTCCGGATCTGGCCGGCAAGGTCGTCCTGGTTACCGGAGGCGGTGGTGCGCTGGGCTCGACGGCGGCTGCACGAATGGCTAGCCTGGGCGCGAGGATTGCCATCGCTGACCTCGATGACGCGGCCGCAGAACGGGTTGCCGCTGAGCTCATAGCCTCCGGCTCTGCGGCGGCTCCATTCATTGTTGATGTGCTCGACGACTCATCCATCGACAAATTGATCGAGCGTGTCCTCGCACGGTTCGGCACGATCGACATCTTGGTCAGTGCGGCAGGCGTGGAGGTCAACGCCGATTTTCGCACCGTCACGGTGGAGGAGCTTGACCTCCAGCTCGGGTTGCATCTTCGGAGTCCCATGGTGCTAGTGAGCAAGATCCTGCCGACGTTTCTCGCGAACGATTCGGGACACGTTGTCATCGTTTCCAGCATGAGTGGAAAGGTGCCTCTGCCAGCGAAGGCGCCATACGCGGCCGCCAAAGCCGGTGCCATCGCCTTTAGTCATTCCCTTCGACGCGAGCTTGCAGATACCGGTGTCCGCGTTTCGGTGATAACACCCGGCCTAGTCAGCGGCGCAGGGCAAGCGCATCGCGCGATTTCGGGCACGTCGGTCAAGGTCCCGCGGACGATGCGAATGGTCACACGCGATGACGTGGCCGACGGCATCATCGGAGCACTTGGTACCGGCAATGCAGAGATCGCTGTCACCGCCACCTCGCCCGCGTTGCTGAGCGGGCTGCAGGCGGCCACGCCGGGCTTGGTTGACCGGATCTTGAAGATCACGGGAATGGGCGACTTCCTACGCAACGTCGCGCGTGAACACGGCCGCGCATAAAATCCACCGAAAGAACTGACATGGACCTGCTATCGATCATCAAAAATGCCCGGGGCCGTGATAGCAACGCTTTGGCGCCAAGATACCCCTCACCAGGCAGCCGGACCTTCGACGGCATACCTCGCATGCCAGCGACATTCGGGCGTCAACCCGGGCCGCGGCAGCAGCTCGAAACCGACGACCGTTTCCCCCGCAAGGGAGCCTCAGCACTGGCCACATGGGTCGCCGGCCGAGCCGCCTGCCCGCAAAAGTTGGCCGAATTGCTCCCCGCCGGTTTCACCCTCGACGAACCCCTGCTGATCGTTGAGGCGGTAACGCTGAGCAATCTGCCGTGGCTCGCCGGCCGCGGTTACGAGTTGTTGATGGTGAGCGTCCCCGCGACGTACACGGCCACCGACGGTGGGCGGACATCTGGACGACTCGCCCTGGTGATCTGGGAGGACTGTCCCGACGCCATCGTCTCCGGACGTGAGGAGCTCGGCTTCAGCAAGGTCTACGCGGACTCGATGAAGCGTGTGGTCAAGGGCAGTCAGACGCACTACACGGTGGGCTGGGGTGGGACCGAGTTCTTCAGCCTCGACGTCACGCTCAACCGCAAGCTTCCGGCCAACCCGTCCTGGAGGCGCGGTGCTCTCATGCATTACAGGGTCTTCCCTCGCACCGGCCAGTGGGGCCGACTCGACCTTGAACAGGTGGTCGGCTCGGTCAGCCAGCCCGCCATCACCGATGTGCGGTCCATCCGTTCGGGCGCAGGCTCGTTCGCGTTCACGAGAGCGACGTTTGAGCAGCTTCCGACCCTGGTGCATATCGTCAATCGACTTGCGGACGTCGAACTGGAGAGCTTTGAGGCAGGACAAGTGCGTGTCGCGAGTTGGGGAGACGTTTTCGATCAGACCATCCTCGACGAACTTGACGGTGATCGACGATGATCGATCTCGCTGGCGTGGTCCCTGGAATTATCGACACCCACCTACATCAATGGGACCCGTTCACCACACCGCGCGAAGCGTCGAAGTTCGCGCCCCTCTACAAGCGCGCACCAAGAATCCTTGGAAAAGTGGCGCCGATCATCCTCGACCAAGGCATCCGAGAATTCATCGTCACGCTGCAACACGTCGCTTCGAAGTACTTGCCGGCGGAGTACGCGCGTGACGTTGCATCTACTGCAGGCACGGTCGGCGTTCCCGTCGCTGCAGCAGTTCATATCGAGGCCGGCTGGCATGGAGACCCTGTCGAGGAGACCAGATGGCTCGAAACACTCCCGTTTGGCCAGGCGAGTGCACCGCGATTGGCGGCGATCGTGGGACGCGCGGACCCGCGCACCGCAGATTTCGAGCGGGTCCTCGACGCCCATGCTGAAGCGAGCAGCCGGTTCCGCGGAATCCGGTTTCTGACGAGTTGGCACGAAGACCCTGGCGTCAAGCGCTGGAATCCTGATCGAGGTGTCCTGGCCTCCAGCGAATTCCTCAAAGGCTTCGCGGCACTGGCTCAACGTGGCCTGACCTTCGACGCCTATGTGTACTCCACCCAGCTCGCCGACATCGAAGTCTTGGCTGCCGAGTATCCCGAGACCACGATCGTGCTCGATCACTACGCGACACCCGTAGGCTGGCTGGGTCCCATGGGCAAGAACACCGGGACGAGCGCTTCGGCCCGGGCCGACATCTTCGAACGGTGGAAGGTGGCCCTCGAAGCGGTCGCCCAGCACCCGAATGTGGTGTCCAAGCAATCCGGCATCGCGTTCCCCATGCTCGGCCTGAAGAACGCGGGCGTAAGCCGTGGAGAGTTGGCCAATCGCACAGCTCCCATGATCAACCATGCGGTGAACGTGTTCGGCGACCGCCGGATCATGTTCGGCTCCAATTTTCCCGTCGACAAGTCCATCGCTTCCTACGACACCATCGTGGGTGTTCTCGCTGACGTACTAGCCGATAGAGGAGAAGACGTGTTACGAAAAGTATTCCACGACAACGCAATACATATCTATCGAATCGACGGTGTGTAGTGGGCGGCGCTCCTGCCGGGCCGTTGCGCGGTCTGCGCGTCCTGGACTTCGGCCATTACGTCGCCGGACCGTTAGCCGCAGTACTGCTGGCAGACCAAGGTGCCGAGGTCATCCAGGTCGTACGCCCCGGCGCAGCCCACTGGAACCCCCCGGCCCAGGACATTCTCGGACGAGGAAAGCGTCGGCTCGAAATCGACGTCCAAAGCCCACAGGGAGCAGCCGAGGCCCGCAAACTGGCATCTCAAGCCGACGTTCTGATCGAGAACTTCCGCCCCGGTGTCATGGATCGTCTCGGCCTCGGCTTCGATGACCTCAGCGCAGACAACGCGGGGCTGATCTATGTATCCCTGCCGGCGTACAGCCGGCACGATTCCCGGGCCGAGTGCGCTGGCTGGGACAGCACACTGGCCGCTGCCAGTGGTCTGTTCACGGATTCTTCCCTCGGTGGAGCGGCCTTCGACTTTCCGCCCACCTATACAGAACTTCCTCTGCCTTCGATGTACGCCGGCATGTGGGGAGCTATCGGCGCCGTAGCGGCGGTCTATGGGCGACAACGCCACGGCCATGGAGCCCGACTGGAAGTGCCGCTGCTCGACGCAGCCATGTCATCAGCGGCGGGGGTGATCTACTCCCTGAAAAATCACCCGGCCCGCTACAACGCACTCCCGATCTCACGCAACCTCATCGATGCGATCTCGTTGAACAAGGTGCCAGAGTCAATCGCCCAGGTGGGCGACAGGGTGATTCGCAACGCGATGCCACCGTTCGTCCGAAACTATCGGTGCAGCGACGGGGAGCTGTTGCTCATCTGCGCAATAGACAACACCAACCAGGTCGACACGCTGCTCGCAATCACGGGACTGACCGACGAACTCGACGGTCTCGGATTGCATCGCGGTGAGGTCTTCGATCTGCCCGCCACCAAGAACAACGTTTACGCCTACCGAGGAAGATCGCGGGCATGGATACGCCTGCAGAAGCGTTTGGCGACCGTCTTTGCCAGCGATACTGCGCAGGCATGGGCCGACCGCCTGGGCGCCGCCGGCGTGCCCGCCACCAGGCAATGTTTGACCTCCGAGTTCGTCGATCACCCCGCCGTCGTCACCTCCGGCATCATCGTGCGCACCGATACCGGCGTCGCGCCAGGACCATACGTCGATGTTCTGGGATCTTGTGACGGGACCGACGTGCGCACGAGAACCTCACCGGCTGGCGACCAGACGACGACCGAAGCACCGCGCGGCTGGACTACCGAGCGAGCTTTCGCTCCGCCGGCTGCGACATGCCCGCCGCCCAACCCCTGGTCCCCACTGAGTGACGTCAAGGTTCTTGACCTCACGAATGTGATTGCCGGGCCCGCCGCGGGTCGCACGCTCGCCGATCTCGGTGCTGCGGTGCTCCATGTGAGCGACACCGTTCCTGCTATGGGACCTCGCCAGACCGTCGTATACGGGGTAGAGGTCCATCAAGGCAAGCGTGATCTTGCCCTTGACCTGCACAGTACGTCAGGCAAAGACGTGCTCGGCCGGTTGCTTCCCCACCAGGACGTCGTTCTCTACAACAAAGTCACCGCTCAGGCCACACGGCTCGGCGTTGCGCCGGAACAGATCCACAGCCTCAACGAAGGGGCCGTGGTCACCCAAGTCACGGCTTTCAGCGGACCCGATGGGGGCGGATGGGAAGACCGCCCGGGATTCGACCCGATCTTGCAAGCGTTCAGCGGTGTAATGCGTCGATACGGTGGCCCCGACGGCCCCCACATCCACGGCATCGCCTCATGTATCGACTATCTCACCGGATTTTCTGGCGCGTTCTCCACGGTCGTTGGACTCCTTGCACGCCAGAACGGAGCGACCCGGCTGTTCACCCGGACATCACTGGCCCGAACGGCTGCCTGGATCCAGCTGTGCCTGCTCAACGAGCCAGGCAGCGACCTCGCATCTGAGGGTTTGCGGGCCAAAGGGCCACATCCGCTCAATCGGATGTACCGGGCAACGGACGGTTGGGTTCATGTATGCGCCTCAAATACTGCTTGGTCGCGGGCACGAAAAAGACTCGGCAACGACGCGCCAGTGCGACCCGACGAGGCCGGGCGATGGCTCACTGACCAGGTCCGGGCTCGAACTTCGTTAGCCGCTACCGCGTGGGCCCGACGGGCAGGCCTGGCGGCCGAACCGGTACGGACCGCCCGATCTCTGCGGAGCGAGGCGACGCCGGCACCCGCATCGGGCGTGCCCGTGGCGGCCGCCTCAGCCTCTGGGCGCATCTGTGTGTTCACCCATCCAGACAACGAGACGTACATCCTGCCGATGCCGCTGTGGTTGCGAGCCCAGCACGACAGACCTCAACTATCTCCGGCTCCCCGGCCAGGTCAGCACACCCGCGAGACGTTGCTCGATCTCGGTTACCACGAGGACCAGGTCGAGACCATGCTCCGGGACGGCGCCGCGAGTGTCTCGTGGTTCACCTCTGACCGGTACGTGCCCGAGTAATGCGAGGACCACGCAGCCTGACTCGTCACGGTAGGCCCACGGAGTAAGAATGATCGCCTCATAGCCCCTTTGGGTCGGAGAGAACTTCACGAAGTGCATCAGCGCGTGAGACTCGATTGTTTACCCGAAGCCAGTCGCCGACCCCGTTGTAAATGTGCACCGCCAAAACGAGCTGTTGAACACAAAGGAAGTTCATCGTGTACCTAGACCGGGGGCATTCTCCGCCGCCGTCGACCTATGCGGCAGGTCCTTGTCGTTGCACGTAGCCGCACAACAACTTTGGTGATTGACCTAGCGGTGCCCTTAAAGCGAGACCTGCCATCCTGCTCGCACAGCAATGACCCGTCCCCGGGTTCCCGGGTCCACGCCGATCAGAACGAAAGTGAACGATGAAGTCGAAACTGCTATCACGCCGCGATCTTGAATTCCTGCTGTTTGAATGGTTGCACGCGGACGAACTGAGCGAACGCGAGCGATTCGCTGATCACACTCGGGAAACGATCGACGACCTGCTTGATCTGTCCGAGCACCTAGCATCCAGTTATTTCGCGCCACACAACAAGAAGGGCGACGTAGACGTACCCACTTTCGACGGACACACGGTGACCAGCATCCCCGAAGTCAAGAAGGCCTGGGATGCCTTCGTGGGTGCGGATCTCATCGGAATGGGCATGGACCATGCCTTGGGTGGAGCGCAATTGCCCAAGGTCGTAAGCACAGCGGTTTTGGCCTGGTTTGCTGCGGCGAACATCAGTACAACGGGCTACTTGATGCTCACGATGGCAAACGCCAATCTGCTTGTCACACACGGGTCGTGGCAACAGATCGGCGCTTTCGTGCGGCCGATGCTGGCCGGCCGGTTCTCGGGGACGATGGCGCTTTCGGAAACACAGGCCGGCTCCTCGCTGGCTGACATCGCAACTCGCGCCGAACCGCAAGGCGACGGGACGTACCGTCTGTTCGGGTCAAAGATGTGGATTTCGGCCGCAGAGCACGAAATGACCGAAAATATCGTGAACCTGGTGTTGGCGAAGATCCCCGGCGGCCCGCCGGGAACCAAGGGGATCTCGTTGTTCATTGTGCCGAAGTTTCTCGTCGAGGCTGACGGTTCCATCGGTGAACGTAACGACGTCACGCTCGGTGGACTGAACCACAAGATGGGTCAGCGTGGCATCACCAACACGGTGCTCAATTTCGGCGACGGCACGTTTACGCCAGGCCAAAAGCCCGGCGCAGTAGGCTATCTCGTGGGCGAACCGCACCGGGGACTTGCATACATGTTCGACATGATGAACGAGGCACGCCTGGGAGTTGGGGCTGTTGCGGCAGCTCTGGGCTACACCGGCTACCTCAAATCTGTGGAATACGCACGTGACCGGCCGCAAGGCCGGCATCTGACCTCGCCTAGCCCGACCACCCCGCAGATTCCCATCATCGAGCACGCCGATGTCAAACGAATGTTGTTGGCGCAGAAAGTATATGCTGAGGGGGCCATGGCAATGGCGCTGTATTGTGCTCGTATCGTCGACATCGAACAGAGCGCCGAATCAGAGGACGAACGTGACGCGGCAGCGTTGTTACTGGATATTCTGACACCGGTAGCGAAAAGCTGGCCTTCACAATGGTGTCTGGAAGCCAACAGTCTGGCGATCCAAGTCCACGGCGGCTATGGCTACACCGGCGAGTACGACGTCGAACAGCACTACCGGGACAACCGACTCAACGCCATCCACGAGGGCACACACGGTATCCAAAGTCTGGACCTGTTGGGCCGCAAAGTTACTCAGCGTGGCGGAGCCAGTCTGACCGCGGTGACGGGCGCGATCGGTCAATGCGTGACACAAGCGCGCTCGGCCGGCAGTGAACTCGCAGAGCTGGCGACACAGCTCGAATCGGCATGGCAACGACTTCTCGAGGTCACGGGCGCATTGTTGGGCTCGGATGATATCGCCGTCGCGTTGGCCAACAGCGCGATCTACCTTGAGGCTTTCGGACATGTGGTCATCGCCTGGATGTGGCTCGAACAGTTCGTGGCCTGCAACGGCATGATCGGTGATTTTTACGACGGCAAGCGCCAGGCGGCACGCTATTTCTTCAGCTATGAACTGCCGAAGGTGGGTACGCAGCTGGATCTGCTCGAAAGCCTTGATCGGACCACCCTCGACATGCGACCCGACTGGTTCTGAACTGATCGCTGGGACGACGGGAGCTGGTGGACGCTGGCCTTGACCTCGACTAGAAGTGACTGTTCGAACCGTAACCCGACGGTGAGTCCTGTGTTGGTTCTGAGGCCCCAACCGGCCGTAGCGGCCAGCGGAGCGTCCACCATCACGCATCCGTCGATCTGCACGCGAAACCTGTGATAGGCGATGCCATCAGATATGCCAATGGATTTGAGCTCGCCGCTGGCCCGGGAAATCCTGAGTAACGGGACGTGATCGGTGGTGGCTCCCGTCAGTTGCAACGCCATCATGTGTCTTGCAGCCGTGGCGACCCCCTCGGGTGTCATCCTGATAGGACCATTCATAGGCAACGCCACGGTGACATTGGTGGACTACATCGCTCGCCGCGAGAGCATCGTCAGCTGCGCGGTACGGGTGAGGGGAGACTGGCCTGCGTCAGCCCGTCCAATCAGCGTCGGCAGCACGGATACGGTAGGAACGTCGAAATCCGCCCACCAGGTCTGCCCGACTCAGGTGGATGCCGAAATCTCCTAGCTGCTGTTCGCCGAAGAACAACTTCAGGTAGCTACCCAGTTGCGGCCAAGCTAGTGCATGCCAAGGGATCTCATCCTGACTGAAGAACCTCGCTTCGATGCTCTCAGGACCGCAGGCGACCGTCGGCTCGCTCACCGTGGCGCGGAACACCACGTAGACCTCACTGATCATCGGCAGATTCGTGATGGTGTAAAGGGCTAGCTGGTCGGCGTCGATCCGTACCCCGGTCTCTTCTTCAAGCTCTCGGGCGGCGGCCTGTTCGAGCGTCTCTTCCTTCTCCATGAAGCCGCCCGGCGCGCACCACAGTCCATACGACGGCTCATGGGCGCGCCGACACAGCAGCAGACGGTCGTTCCACGTGATCATCGCGGTCACCAGGATGCGCGGGTTCTCGTAGTGCACCTGATGGCACCGGGTGCAGACGTCGCGGTCCCGCTCATCAGCGGCTACCCGCTGCCGCTTGATCCGGCCACCGCAACTCGGGCAGAAATTCATCCTCGCGACTCCAATAGTGATTCCTTCCGGCGGCCCTGACCTTCGTGGCACAACTTCGCCGCCCGCAACCCGTCTGATAGTCGGTCCAGAACCATCGTCAACGTTGGTGTTCATTTTGTCCACTGGCTGTATACGCAAGCCGCATCGCAAGGTCGGCAACGGGCCGACGACAAAGCAATCTCATGGGCCGGTCGTGCTTGCGGCAGAGTAGTGACTACTCATCCGACGCAGCTTTGTCGACGTTATGGTTTTGTCGGCCAACGACGTCCGAGCGCCACATCGTTGGCGAAGGGCTAGGGGAGTCGAGCCCCGTGAGTTTTCGTGTCCGACTTGTGGCGCGTTCGTCGAATTAGCAGCGATAGGCGAAACCTGCTGTGCGTCAACGCTATCGAAAAGGAAGCAATGTGAGCGGTACTCGAGCCGAGGACGCACAACTGACCAAGTGGGACCGTGATCTGGTGAAGCTCCTGCTGGACCTTGCCCGGCCCATTACCCAACTCTGGTTCCGGCCGGAGATCCAGGGGTTGGAGCGGTTACCGACCGGTGGCGCGCTGCTCGTGTCCAACCACTCCGGCGGGTATCTGCCAATGGACGTCCCAATCTTCGCATCACAGTTCTATGCGGAGTGTGGTTACGGCAGGCCGCTTTACACCCTGACCCATGATCTCCTGGCCAACGGTCCGTTGGCAGACATCGTGGCCCGAATGGGTTTCATTCGGGCCAGTCGGAGCAACGCTGCGACGGCTTTGAAGTCCGGTGGACTGGTGATGGTTTTCCCCGGCGGTGACTACGACGTGTACCGGCCGTCGGCGGCGCGGAACGTCATCGACTTCGCCGGCCGCACCGGCTATGTCCGTACGGCGATCGAGACCGGCGTCCCGATCGTCCCGGTCGTGTCGATCGGCGGGCAGGAGAATCAGCTCTACCTGAGCCGTGGCACCTGGCTGGCCAAACAGCTGGGGCTCAAGCGGCGTTTTCGCGCGGAGCTGTTACCGATCTCCTTCGGCCTGCCCTTTGGGTTGGCGGTACTGCCGGTGAACCTGCCACTGCCGACAAAGCTGGTGACGCGGGTTCTTGACCCGATTGACATCACCGCCAAGTTCGGCGATGCACCCGACGTCGGTGACGTCGATGCCCACATCCGCAAGGTGATGCAGGCAGCGCTCGACAAACTCGCCGCTGAACGTCGTTTCCCCGTACTGGGTTGAGCCCCATGACCAACGGACTCGATCGCTTGAGAGACATCGGTGGCATGATCGCCGCCCTGCGTGACGCCGGGCTGCTGGCACCGTTGCGCCCGGACAAATACGTGCGAATGGCCGCCGCAGTACGTCGCGAACGACGTTCGCTGGTCAGCGGATTCGCGATGTCTGCGCAGCGTTGCCCGAACTGTCCCGGGCTCGTCGACGAACTGGGCACGCTATCTTGGAAAGAGCTCGACGACCGGTCCGATGCGCTGGCCGCTGCCATCCAGGGATTGCCAGGTGCGTCACCGAAACTCATCGGCATCATGTGCCGTAACCACCGCGGATTCATCGAGTCACTGATAGCGGCGTACCGGATCGGTGCCGACGTGTTGTTGCTCAACACGGCATTCGCCGGGCCGGCGTTGGCGGAGGTGGTGAGCCGCGAGGGCGTCGATATGGTCATCTACGACGAGGAATTCACCGATACGGTCGACCGCGCGTTGGCCCCGCAGTCTGCAGCCGTACGGATCGTGGCGTGGACCGACACTTCAGAGAGTCACGACGTCACGGTCGAGAAGCTGATTCGTGCACATGCCGGAGAGCGGCCTGAACAGAGCCTGCGCACCAGCAGGTTGATACTGCTGACGTCGGGCACGACCGGAACTCCTAAGGGAGCCAAGGCTTCCAGCGGTGGACCCGAGGCCCTCGCGTCCATCCTTGCCCGCACCCCTTGGCACGCCGAAGAGTGCACAGTGGTGGCGGCGCCGATGTTTCACGCCTGGGGTTTCGGCCAGCTGATGATGGCGGCCATGATGTCATGCACGGTGGTGACGCGGCGAAAGTTTGATCCGGAGAAGACACTTGAGATGGTCGATCGCCATCGGGCCACCGGTTTGGCCGTCGTGCCGGTGATGTTCGACCGGATCATGGAGCTACCCAGTGAAGTGCTGGGTCGTTACGAACTCCGAACGCTGCGGTTCGCCGCGGCCTCAGGTTCTCGCATGAGGCCCGATATCGTCATTGCCTTTATGGACCGATTCGGCGATGTCGTCTACAACAACTACAACGCCACCGAAGCCGGGATGATCACCACCGCAACACCGGAAGATCTGCGGGCTGCGCCGGACACAGCCGGCACTCCGGCGGCAGGCACATCCATCGCCGTTCTCGACGATCAACGCCGGCCAGTGCCGGTCGGGACAGTCGGGACCATCTACGTTCGCAACAAGAATCAGTTCGGCGGCTATACCTCGGGCGCCGCGAAGGAGTTTCACGACGGCTACATGGCATCGGGGGACGTCGGATACGTTGACGGGGCCGGGCGACTGTTCGTCGTGGGCCGCGACGACGACATGATCGTGTCGGGTGGAGAGAACATCTATCCGATTGAGGTGGAGAAGGTCTTGGTCCGCCATCCTGACGTGGCGGAGACCTCGGTGCTCGGCGTCGACGACACCACCTATGGTCAGCGCCTCGTCGCCTTCGTGGTCCTCGAAGGCGGGGCGTCGGCGAGTGTCGAATCGCTGAAACAGCATGTCCGAGAGAACCTCGCGAATTACAAAGTGCCGCGCGAGATTATCGTCATCAACTCGCTGCCGCGTAGCAGTACCGGCAAGATCGCCCGCGGCGAGTTGCAGGCCCGCGTAAGGGCGCAGGACAGCACTAGTCAGTGATCGCCGCGGCCCGGCGCATCGCGGTGGGGACATCGGCCAGGGGCGCGGAAATGCCGGCAGCACGGCGAATTTCGGCGAACGCCTCGGTCATCGAGTCGGTCGCGACGTGTGCGTCGGTGAGAGTTCTATCATCACAGATGACTGAGATGTTCAACTGGTCCACGTAGCTCCACACCGTGATGTTCAGCCCGCAACCTGCGGAAACCGGTCCCACCGAATAGAACTCGCCGACGGTGGCCCCGGCGAGCCTGCCCCGCTCACGGGGGCCGGGAACATTCGAAACCGACACATTGAACAGCTTGTTCTGTGCGTTGCGTCCTGACAGCCACCGGAAGGCTGCCGGGGCCAGAACCGGTGGGATGTAGGCCATCCAACGGCTTATCAGTTGGCGGCCAAGCAGTCGATCATTCTCCTTGGCGACGGTCGCGGCGATTGAGGACAAACGAACTCGTTCCAGGGGATCAGCGATGTGCACGGGCAGTGACACGACCATGATGGTCAACGCGTTGCCGACGATGCGGTCCGGGGACAGGTCGATGCTGGCCGGCACCGAGGCAAGGATCGGCGCGTCAGCCCGGCCGTCGAAGCGCAGAAGCAGATTCCGTAACGCGCCGGCCGACATGGCCAGAACGAGATCGTTGATCGTGACGCCGAGGCTCTTGCTTGTTTCCTTGAACTGAGCCAAGCTCAGAGTTGAGCTCGCGAACTTCCGGCCCGGCGAAACAACATGATTCATGAACGTCGGTGGTGGCTTGAAGTGGCGTGCCATCTGCGGGTCGTGCCCGCGAACCTGTGCCCCGGTGCGGACGCGCGCGATGCCCGCGGCAGAGTCGATAACCATCTGCGGCAGCCTGCGAATCTGTCTGACGTGATCCGCGGCGGCTGCGCGCAGCAGCTCGGTCTTCGTTGGTGGGGCCGTAGTGAGGGCTGCGGCGGGCTCGCCGGGCGCATGGTCTTCAGGGTGGTCCATCGCACGCGCCAGAAGATTCGCTGAGGCGACGCCGTCGGCGAGGGCGTGATGCACCTTGCCGATGACGGCGACGCGGTCGTCGGCCATTCCCTCGGCGAAAAAGACCTGCCACAGCGGGCGGGTGCGGTCCAGCGGTGTGCTGGCGATGTCACCGATGACGGCATCGAGTTCGCGTCGGCCACCCGGAGCCGGTACCTGTACGCGGCGGATGTGATAGTCCACATCGATGGCACTGCTGTCGAGCCACATCGGGTGATGTAGCTGCCAGGGCACGACGATCAGGCGGTATCGCATCGGATCGAGCAAATGCATTCGATCCGAAAGTGTTTCACGAAATGTCACGAAGCAGTAGTCACCGCGGATATCAGCGGTGTTGACGACAGCCACTTTCAGTGTGTGATTGTGAACGTTGGGCGTTTCGCTGTACATCAGCATGGCGTCCCAGCCACTGAGCCGGTTCAACAGCAGCCCTCCGCACGGTTCAAAACTGCGACGGCACTTCGTGGTTCATCGATGAGGCTGGCCGTCAGGTGGCCGGGGTGGGAATCTGCATCCCCTGCGCGCGCCAGTACTCCAGGAGGTCGATGGCCGGATGGATTTCGAGTTCGACGGGTGCCCAGAAGCTGACCATCTTCTGAATGTCGATGTGATCGGCTGCTTCGAATACCAGCACGTCCGGCGTGTTCGTTCCCACGGCGCCGTACGACGCCACGATGTTGATGCCGGCCGGACGCTGGCCTTCGTTCCACCACTTGCGTGCATTCTCGGCGATCTCAGGCCCGCGGCGGTCGTTGCGGTCAACTCGCAGATAGCCGATGAACAGCATTGACACTCCTCGAGATTCGAGATTTTGGGTGGTGTGGTGACCGACGGTGGCGGTCCGTGAGTCAACGTATGGGCCGAACTGTGCCGAGAACGAGAGTAGTGACTACTCCTGGCGTGACCTGCCGACACTGGTCCGATGAAGGTCGGTGCAATGGCCTGATGAGAGGGAGTCCAGGTGTACATCGACGTGCTGTTCAGTCGGACCCAGTCGGCGGTGGTGAGCCTCAGCGATGAGAACAATTTGAGTTTGATCAGCCTGCGGGCTCCTGATTGGGTACCCAACGCGATCATCGACGTGGCGTTGAAGTCGGTGGGTGCCGGGTGCCTGGAAGGTGGCGATTCGGCAATCAGCGTTGACTGGCTGCGAACCAATACTGTGGACCGATCGCCGCAGTGGCATCGTCGCTTCGACAAGATGCTTGCGGGGGCCGCGGCCAAGGGGCTGGTGAGCGGTGCCGGCACCGCGGTCTTTGCCAACATCGAAAAGTGGTGACGCGCAGCGTGTCTGGTTACCCGGTCACGTGATGGGTGAACGGTCATGAATTCGTCATGGGTCTCTGGCGGCAGGCGGTGCCAGAGACCCATCGCCAGGACTATCGGGCCAAGGGGCTGTAGAACACGATGCCATTGCCCTTGTTGTCGTAGACGACCGCACGTCGTTCGTGAGCATCGTTGTACGGGCCATTGACGACGCCGCCGCCGTTGGCCTCGATGGCTGCTGCTGCCGCGTCGACGTCGGAGGTCTTGATGCCCACCACGACCTGCCCCGGGATGGGGTGGTCCAAAGCCGTGGCCAGCGCGAGCGTGACGCCACCTCCGTCCAGGGCTGCGAAGTGTGCACCATCGCGGAACTTCACGTCCATGCCCAATGTTTCGTTGTAGAAGCGGATCGATTCATCGAGGTCGTCGGTGGAAAGGACGATCATCTTGACTTCTGGCTTGCTCAATGGAGGCTCCTGGTGTGTCGGGTTGGTGCGGATGTGCGCCATCAACGTATATGTTGACGAATGGCGATTCAAGGCTCAAGGTCGGCGGGGATAGCGCGTGTTCAGTGATGCCGACGGCGTAGCGCAGGGTGGTCTGCCCGACGGGTTGGCCGGGCGGGCGCGTGAGGAACGTCGTGAGTTGATCGAGTGGTTGCTACGTCGCGGATTTCGGATTGATCAGATCAGAAATTCGTTGAGCCCCATGATGTTGGCTGCCAATCGCACCATTGGTGACGACGGGACGGTGCGTTCTGCGCGGGAGGTTGCGGAATCGAGCGGACTGCCGGCGGACCTCATTCAGCGGCTGCATTTTGCAGTTGGCTTGGCTCGTGCCGACGACCCGCGCGAGACGCTGTATTCGCGATCCGATGCCGAATCCATTGTTCCGGCAGCATCTTTGGTCGAGTTCGGCTTCGGAGACGACGAGATCGCGCTACTGGTGCGGCTGCTGGTCGACGGTCTGACGCGGTTCGCGGTCACCATGAGGCAAGCTGCACTCCAGACTTTGATTCGGCCCGGGGCCACTGAACTGGAACTCGCGGAAGCGCTGGAGCGGTTGGCCGTACAGGTAGAGCCACTGCTCGATCCGATGATCAATCGATTGGCCCGACTCACTTTGCGGCATTCGTTCGAGACGGAGGCGGTCAACGCCGCAGAACGTGCCATGGGCCAGCTGCCGGGAGCCAGGCCCGTCACTGTGGCATTCGCCGATGTCGTCGGGTTCACCAGGATGGGTGAGGCTGTGCCCCCGGAGGATCTCGTCGAGGTCGCGAGCCGCCTGGCTGACCTGACTCGTCGCGTGGTGGTCGAGCCGGTCCGGTTCATCAAAACCATCGGTGACGCCGTGATGCTCGTCAGCACTGACGCCGAGAAGCTGACTCGGGCGGTCTTGGACATGGTGCGCGCGTCGGCGGCCGATCAGTTGCCACCTCTGCGTGCCGGAGTCGCCTCTGGTCTGGCCGTGAGTCGGGCGGGGGACTGGTATGGCAGCCCCGTCAACCTGGCCAGTAGGGTTACCGGTGTTACGCCTGCGGGCGCGGTATTGATCACCGGGGAGACACGCGATGCGATCGGTGAGGCCAGCGGCATCGCGTGGTCCTTCGAGAAGGCGGCGCACCTGAAGGGAATTCGCGGCGAGGTCAGGCTGTTCCGCGCCACCAAGGTGTCGCCGGCGTAACCGGAGCCTCGGACGACAGCGTCGGAATTGCCGTGGTTTCAGGTTGTTTCGTTGCGATGCCGTCGGTACTAGCTGGAAGGTACCGGGCGGTAGAAGATCGCCAGCTGGCCGATACCGCCTGCCAGTCCCAGCGCGGCACCTGCCAGCAAGCCCCACCAGCCGCTCAACAACGGATCGACCGGCGTGCCGCCGAACAGCACGTGGTCCAGACTGGTCCGGCCGGCGCCGGTGGCTGCGAGGGCGAGGGCGCCCAGGGCTAGCACCAGGTTGTACTCCCAACCGTCCTTCACGATGAAAAAGCCGTTGCGTCGGTGGACCGTCCAGGCGGCGACCAGCATCAACGCCACGAGTCCTGCTGCCGGGATCGGGGTCAAGAGCCCGAGCGCCAGGCCAAGGCCGGCCCCGATCTCAACGGTCGCGGCGACCCGTGCGTGGAGTGAGCCAGGTTTCATGCCGATGCTGTCGAACCACGCCGCGGTTCCGGGGATGCGACCGCCACCGAAGAACTTGTTGTATCCGTGGGCGGCAACGGTGGTACCAAGCGTCACGCGAAGAATCAGCAAGCCGAAGTCGAGTGCTGTCATGGGTGCGGGACCGCCTGTTGAAGCAACGCTGGCGTTGAAGTTGTTAACACAGTTGTTGATGCTATCAACACGAGAGTTGACAGCGCTACCTGAGCCGGGCAGTCTTAGTTCAGCCCGGGCAGCGCACGGCCTGGCTTTCCCACTAGCGACGCATGGAGATCAACGTGGAATTCGGACTGCTTTATGAATGGCAGATGCCGCCTGGCGTCTCTCGGGCCGACGAGTCTCAGCACTTTCTGCAGATGATGGAACAAATCAGGACCGCGGAGGAACTTGGCTTCTCCTCGGTGTGGTCAGTCGAGCACCACTTCCTGGAGTCCTTCTCGCACGCATCGGCGCCCGAAGTGCTGCTGTCATGGATCGCGGCGCAGACGTCGAAGATTCGGATCGGCCACGGTGTCAGGTTGCTGCCGTACCCGTACAACCACCCGATCCGGGCCGCTGAGCAGGCCGCAACCCTGGACCTGCTGTCGCAGGGGCGCCTCGAGTTCGGCAGCGGACGTTCGGCCACCTCCGCTGAACTCGGGGGCTTCGGTATCGATCCGGCCGAGACCCGGGAGATGTGGCGTGAGTCGCTGGACCTGATTCTCAAGGCGTGGACCAACCCGGTGGTGGAACACCAGGGCAAGTACTTCAACCAGGTGGCCCGGCCAATGGTGCCCAAGCCCCTGCAGTCGCCACATCCCCCGCTCTGGATGTCGTGCACCAGCCCCGAATCGCACGAGTTGGCAGGCGAACTCGGACTTGGTCTGCTGTCCTTCACGCTCGCGCTCGCTTTCGAAGAGGTCGCGTCGCGCATCGCGAAGTATCGAGAGCGGATCAAGACCGCGACGCCGATCGGTAAATTCGTCAACAACCAGACGGCAGTGTTCACGATGGCGCATTGCGCTGCCACAAACGAATTGGCGCGCGAGCGTGCCGAGGCCGGCGTTATGCAATACCAGCACGACCAGATTGACCTACTCACCTCGCTGATCCCTGATCTCAAGGAGAACAGCTCGTACGACTACTACCAGCGTTTCGTGGGGGTGGACTACGACAAGTTCAACTATGACTACCTGGATTCGAGAGACATGATCCTGGTCGGCGACCCGGAGCGTTGCATCGAGCTGGCCAAGCAGTACGAGGCCATCGGTGTCGACCGCCTGCTGCTGTTCGTGCAGTACAAGGACATGCCGCATGAGCACACCATGGACTCACTGCGCCTGTTCGGCAAAGAGGTATTGCCGGCGTTCAGCTGACGGCAAGGCCCCTTCTCTCCAATAATCGGACTGGGAGAAGGGGCTTTTCGCTGTCAGCTCTGCAGCAGGAGGGCTTGCGTCTGTTCCCTCAGCAGCCGCTTGCTCACCTTGCCGGTGGGTGTCAACGGCAGCTCGTCCGCCGGCATGACCCGGATGTTTGACGGCACCTTGTAGGCGGCGGCACGGCTGCGTAGCCAGATAGCGACGTCGCGGGCCAGGGGCTCGCGACCGACGGCGTCCACCGTGGACACCAAGACGCAGGCGACTTGCTGATCTCCTTCTGTCGTCGGCAGTCCGAACACAAACGCTTCATCGACGAAATCGTGCTGTACGAGCAGGGATTCGACTTCCAGCGGAGAGATGTTTATGCCGCGAACCTTCATCATCTCGTCACCGCGCCCGAGATAGTGCAAGTGACCTTCCGTGTCGATCATTCCGATGTCGCCGGTATCGAACCAACCGTCGGCGGCGAGCGCATCGCATGGGCTATCGAGATAGCCGGGGGTGACAGCACCGCGGATCTGGATGCCACCGGCGGCGCCGGGGGCGGCAGGGGCGCCGCCCGTGACGATCCGGACCTCTTGAGTGGGCAGCGCGGCGCCCTGCGAGTTGATGCGGATCTCCTTCGGATCGGTATGCGCGGTCATCGAAGTGTGCCCATACCCCTCTGTCATTCCGTAGGCATTACACACGTCGGTGACGCCGAGTTCTTCGATCGCGATGCGCAGGTCTTCGGGAGTCGCGTTGGCGGTTCCTGTGCGCAACGACGAAATGTCACGATCGGCCAGCTCGGGGCACGCGGCCAGGGCCCGGGTCACCGGGGCGACGCCGTAGTAGACGGTACAGCGTTGGCGTTCAATGAATTTCAGCGCGGCAGCGGGCTCGAATCGCTCCTGCACGCAGAGTGTGGCGGCGTGGGTCAGTGCATTGGGCAGTGCATTGGCGCACCCGAAGACGAAGAACAACGGTGAGGCGAACCAGAATCGGTCGCCTGTGCGGATGCCTTGGCGTTCACCGATGGCATGTGCGTTGCGAATCAAACTTCCGTGGGTGAGCCGGACCGCTTTTGGTGCGGCGGAGCTGCCGCTGGTGAACAACACCAGCGCGTCGTCCTCAGAGTGCACCGGTGATTTGCGCAGGGCTGAAAGCGCGTCCTTCGGGCCGCCGTTTGACGGCAGCTCAGGCATCTGGTCGCCGACGGGCCATAGTGTCGGGCCCAGGTAGCCCTCGAAGCCGAGATCGCTGACCGCGGATGCGGTGTCATGCCCGAAAACCCCGGCTTGGGTCACAATGGTGCGGAGCCGGGCGCGGCTGGCGACGCTGACTAGTTCGTCACGTCGGTACCAGGTATTGAGCGGCACAACACAAAGGCCAGCTGCATGTGCGCCGAGCAGCGCTGTGCACCAACGTGATCCATTGGGCAATAGAATGCCGATACGCTCGCCGGGGGCGAGTCCGCGCGCGGTGAGGCCGGCAGCGATGGCTGCGCTCAATTCCGCGGTCTGCCGGTAGGTCAGGTCGCCGTCGTCGGCCACGATGAATGGCTGATCGGGGGCGGCTGCGGCGGCTTCAGCCAGAGCCGTTGGGGTCGTTGCGTTGCGCTCGACATCAAGTTTGAACACGGCACCACTCCGCACGATCGATACTATGAACCCATTCGTCAACGGATCTGTTGACTAGTATCCCTTAGTCAACGGCGGGGCGAAACCTTTTGACTACGGGTTGTTTTGGTAGCCCTTCAGGAATATCTCGGTGAATGACTTGGCGACCTCTTCAGGACTCCACTTGAGGTTTGGCCGGTACCAGCGGTGCATCCAGTTGATCATGCCGAACAATGCGAGTGCGGCCAGTTCGACCGGAACGTCCTTGCGGAGAGTGCCGTCGCGTTGGCCCTTGGCCAGGATTGACTTGACCAGCGACTCGTACGTGCGCGTACGAGCGATGACGTCGATGGACCATTCGCTGTCCTGCCGCGCGATTCGTCCGAGGTCTTCGATGTAGACGCTCATGTGCGGGTAGTTGGCCGCGTAGGAATTGACCATTGCCTCGATGAGGGCCGCGATCTTGTCCTGCGTGGAGGCACGACTGCGCTTCACTGCCTCCGCAGTCTCGATGTCGTGGCCGAGGGCTTGCCGGACGATCTCCTGGAGGAGCTCCTCTTTGCTTCCCACATAGTAGTAGAGCGACGCGCGATCGGTGTTGAGCTCGGCTGCGACGTCACGAAGGGTGGCTGCTTCGAATCCGCGATCACGGAAAATGTGGGCGGCGGCTTGGACGATCTCCTCGCGCCGGGCCAGGTAGGCGGCGCTACCCTCTTCGAGGGCAGCTTGCCGCCGGGCGTGGATGCCGCTTTTCGCCATTGCTCACTACCTTCGTGTGTCAGCGCTCGGATGACGCCAGTGGACACCGGCGTTGATGCCCGCTCACGCTACCATTGCACTGCACGTCGGGCGGGTAGTCCAACGGTGCCCGGTCAGTGCCCGAAGAACAGCCGCCCTGCATTGCCTCCAACGAACTTGGCGAACCGCTCGGAGTCGCGAAACGGAAGTTCCCGAAGTTCCCGCACGCAACGCTCGTGGGTCAGCAGCGGGTAATCGCTGGCGAACATGACACGGTCGGCGCCGCGGGTGTTGGCGTAGGCGATGATCGCCGGGGGAATGTGCTTCGGGGCGATCGCCGACGTCATGTAGTGGATTCCGGGCCACTTCACCATCAGCTTGACGCAGGTGTCGACCCACGGCTCGCCGCCGTGTTGCAGGATGATCGTCAACTCCGGGAAGAACGCCGCGACGTCGTCGACCGCCAGCGGATCCTGGTACTTGCTCGGCACCTGGGGCCCGGGAAAGCCAACGTTAAGTCCAACTGGGACACCGAGTTCGACGCACTTGGCGTAGACGGGATAGTACGCGGCATCGTTGTATGCGAGCCGGGTTTGCAGCCCGAGCATGCGGATCAGCCGGTAGTCCTCGGATCGCACCAGCTCTTCGGCGAGGCGGACCGCCTTCATGCCCTCGCGCGGATCGATGACGTGCGAGAGCCGGAATCTGTCCGGGTATTTGTTCCGTGCGGCGAGCGCCCAATCGAGATCGCCTGTGCCGGAGTAGCCGGAGCACAGCACCGCCTGCGCTACGCCGGCCTCATCCATCTCGTCGATGAGCTGCTCGAGCGTGGTGCCGCGTTCGAGGCGTTCGCCAAGCTCGGGGAACAGGTAGGAGACATCGTTGCCGTCGGTCAGCGGACCCCCCAGGTTTGGGTTGATCCACGCGTCGACGACGCCTTCTGGTAGCTCGAACACTTGCCCAGCGTAAGGAGCGACAATAGAGCCTGTCAACGTCGGTGTTGAGGTATCGATAAACACTGGTGTTGAATCCAGTCAACACGAGAGTTGACAAAGGTGAATTGCTGCGGCATGCTCCGAAAAAGGGGCAGCAGTGCCGTCGCTCGATGGAGGTCTAACGATGAAATTCCACTTGATTCAGCCCGGCATGATCGGTCGGCGTCACGAGATCGAGCAGGGGAAGGCCGGTCAGAACAAAGAGCTGTATCAGCGCTATCTCGAAGAGATCCGCGGATACATCCGGCTGGCGGACGACCTGGGTTATGCCAGCTACGGCCATAACGAGCATCACCTGCAGATCGAGGGCTTCGAGATCACGAACCACCCGGGCATGTTCAGCCTGTTCGTCGGGCTGCACTCGAAGCGGATGCGCGTCTCGACCTTGGGATACGTTCTGCCGACGCACAATCCGGTCCGCGCTGCCGAGGAGATCGCGACCCTCGACCACATGCTCAAGGGCCGGCTCAACGTCGGCTTCACGCGCGGCTACCAGAGCCGCTGGGTGGGCTCGTACGCCGCCGTCCCCGGCGTGAACGCGACGACGCCCGACCTGGCCAAGAGCCGTGACGACGTCGACAACATGAACCGCGAGATCTTCGAAGAGTCGCTGAAGATCGTCAAAACCGCTTGGCTCAATTCGACTTTCAGCTATGAGGGCAAGTACTGGCAGTTCCCGCCGAAGAGTGGCCTGACCGGACACCCCGCCTACGAGAAGTACGGCGCCGGTATGGGTGAGGACGGCATGGTGCACGAGATCGGCATCGCACCGCGTTGCTACCAGGACCCGCACCCGCCGCTGTACGGCGCGTTCGCGCACAGCATGCGCACCATCGACATGTGGGCGCGCGAGGGTGGCAAGCCGATCGTGATGGCCAACCAGATGGAGTTCTGCGAGGCGCTGTGGAACCGCTACATCAAGACCGCCGATGAGGCCGGTCGTGATGTGAAGCGCGAGGACGCCGCTGCCTGGGGCGGCGTGCTGATGCTGGGCAACGACCCGAACCGCCTGCAGGCGATCAAGGATGAGCACGACTGGTACTGGAACGAGTTCTTCCTGCCGTTCGGCCAGGGCTACGCCAACTGCCTCATCGGTGACGTAGACGAGGTGTCGCGCCAGATCGAGGACGCCCAGAAGCGGCTCGGATTCACCGAGATGTGGCTGCAGTTCGGCCAGGGTCACCTTGACCCTGAGGAGAACGAAGAGATGCTGCACACGTTCGCCGAGAAGATCTTCCCCCGATTCTCTCAAAAGGACGAAGAGGGCACCTGGGTCTGATCGGGGAATTGTACCGATGAGCCGGCCAATGTCGTCCGGGCTCACGCGGGACGAGCGGGGCGTCGTCACCTACACGGTGGACGACGCCCCGACTCGAAATGCGCTGAGCACCAGGATACTTGCAGATATCGACCAGGTTCTGGCAAGCCTGGCACAGGACCGGTCGGTCCGCGCCGTGGTGTTCACCGGCGCCGGCACGACGTTCTCCTCGGGAGCGGATCGCTCCGAACTCGACGACCCCGCCGTTGTCGAGCGGACCACGTCGCTGCTGTCATCGATCCTCATTCGAATCGACCAATCACCGGTTCCCGTGGTGTGCCGGGTCAACGGCGCGGCCTTCGGCGCCGGATTGGCCATCATGGCTGCCGCGGATATCAGCATTGCGGTCGTCGACGCCGTATTCGGGCTTCCTGAGGTCCGGTTCGGACTCGTTGCAGGCCCGGCCGCGGTGTCCTGCCTTGCCCGCGTCGGACAGGCGGCCGCGCTCGATGTCTTGCTCACCGGCCGGCGTTTCGATGCCGAGGCGGCCCGACAGATGCAGCTGGTCACCGCTGTGGTCGATCGCGCTGACCTCGACGCCGCCGTCGACGAGCGGCTCTCTGATCTACTGCTGGGCGATTATGATGCACTTGCCCGTACCCGTCTGCTCGTCCGGCAGTTGCGGGGTGCGGACATCTCCGATCGGCTGACGTTCGCGTCGGCAGTGGCAAATGGCCTACACCCCTGATCTTTTGGCGTAGGTCATTCGCCGCTGTCAAATCATCCGAGTAGTGATTCGGTGACGTCGGTGAGGCGGCGCACCTTGTCCAGGCCGGCAATCGCCGCGACAGCCTCGTCGACCGATCCGGGTTCGATCTGGCCGTGCACATTCGCGCGGAACTTGGCCTCCAGCTCGTGCCACTCCATAGGTTGCGCGAGACTGCCGCGCACCACGAGTTGTTCGCGATCGACCGTCCGGCCGTCGGTGGTCTTTATGGTGACGCGAGCACCGTTTTGTGGCAGGTCTTCGGTGGCATGCACAAATACTTTGTCACGAACGGACGAAAGTCGTTGCAACGCACTCTCGGTGAAAGTCTGTACAGATACCGCGCGGTCCGCCAGCGCCGCGGCCACGTTGTAGGCCAAGGAGAACTTGCCTTCCAGGGCGGTGCGGGGCCACGGATAGACCAGGACTTCGTTCAGATTCCGCTGTTCGATCCATACGTCGATGCGTGCGACGTCAGACTCCTGTAGGCCGGACTCCTGCACCAGTGCGATAGTGGCATCGATCGCGTAATGATTTGCCCCGCAACAGGGATACTGTTTGAAGACCAGCCCTTCATTGATCGCATAGGACTGGCCGAGGCCGTCGAGGACCACGTCGAGATCACCCTCACCCCGGCAGATGACATCGTGCCACCCGAACCGTTGTTCCAGGATTTCGGTGCTCGCGGTGAATCCGGCTTGGGCCAGCAATGCCGCTTCGACCCCGGTGCGCGAGGACAGCCCGGCATGCAGGGGCTTGGTCATGGTGCCGAAATTGGCGCGCAGCCCGCCCGATTGCGAGGCTGCGATCCCGAAGGCGTGGGCGGTCTCCTCGGCGGTGAGTCCCAAGAGGCGCGCCGCACCGGCGGTCGCGCCGAAGACGGAGTAGACCGAGGGTTTGTGATAGCCGGCGGCGTATGGCCCCAGCCGAGTGTCGACGTACATGGTGGTCAGCCGGTGTGCCACCTCGTAGCCGATCACCAGTGCTTCGATGAAACTGACACCGTCGGCGCCGACTTGCTCGGCCACCGCCAGCACCGCGGGCATGATCGCCACGCTGATATGACCGGCACCGAGACCGATGTCATCGAAATCGAGAGCGTGCCCCGATGTTCCGTTGACCAGTGCCGCCGCTGCCGGTGACAGCCGTGCGCGCCCGCCGAGGACCGCCGCGGTGCCGACTGCTCCCTGAGACCGTGCGTATGTCAGTGCGATGACACTCGCCTGCTCCGCGGTACCCGCCACCGTCACGCCGAAGAGGTCCAGGACGGCCTGCTTGACCACATCTGTCGCACGCGGAGACGCGACCGTGCCGGGCGCGTTGCGAACGAACTCGGCCAGCTCCCTGGTCACCTGCAGCGATTTCGTGCCCATCAAGGCAGCAAACCAGACTTGGTGCGGTCTTCGGGGCGCGTTCGGCTCCCGGTCATGCCGTCTGGGAAATCGCGTGGGTGCCGAACCCGCGGCGGTGATAGGTGAGGGGCGCCAATTCGACGTGATCGGTCTCGATCACCCGGCCGATCACGATGGTGTGGTCGCCTCCGGGAACCAGCTGTTCGACTTCACAGGCGAACCAGCACGCCGAGTCGACGATGTGCGGTACTTCTGAGCGCGACTCCCAGGCGACGTCTTTGAACTTGTCGTCACCCTTGGTCGCGAACCGGCCGGCGACCGAACCTTGTCCATGGCTCAGCACGTTCAGACCGAAGCGGCTGCTGGTACGCAAGACCTGCAGAAGAGCCGAGTTCTGGTCCAGGGCGGCCAGTACCAGAGGCGGATCCAGGGACAGCGAGCAGAACGCGCTCACGGTGGTGCCGTGCGGGCGCACACCGTCGAAGGCCGTCACCACTGATACCGGAGTGCACACCGAGCCCATCACGGCCCGGAACAAGTCGGCGGGGACATCGATGCTCCGTGCCTCGAACCCCGAATCTGTCGCCGAATCTGAAGTCATGCAACGAATCTACGTCCGGTTCCGCTGGCTGTCAACGTGACTGTTGACAACCCTGCATCGGGTATGTAAACGTGGTCGTTGACATGGTCGGAGTGGCGTGGCACGTTACTGCAGTAAGGCGCAGACGTGGTCTTGCCAAATCCCGCCGAAGAGGATGAAAGGGCGCATCGATGACCTACAAGCCGCGCGAGAGCGGACCATTCGCCGGTCTGAAACTGATCGACGCAGATTCGCACATCACCGAGGTGGAGGATCTGTGGACCTCCCGCGCGCCGGAGAAATACAAGGATCTGGTGCCGCAGTGCCATCTCGATGAGGATGGCATCAGCTACTGGTATGTGAACGGGCATCAGAAGCTCAGTAAGAACAACAGCATTGCCTTCGTGAACAAGGCCGGGGAGAAGATCCCCTACTACGGCGCAAACATGGAGGAGTACGACCGCGAGACGAGCCAGATCGGAGGCAGCAAGGAGGAGATCCATCGCGCCGCGGTCGAGGCCAAGCCGCGTGTGGAACTGCTCGACGAGATGGGTATCTATGCCCAGATCGTTTATCCGAACATCATGGGCTTCGCCGCGCCGGCGATGGTCCAGGGTCTGCCGCGTGACCTGTCGCTCATCATCTGCCAGATCTACAACGATGCCATGCGCGAGTGGCAGGCCGAGGGTTCCGAGCGGCTACTGCCGCAGGCGATGCTGCCGTTCTGGGACATCGATCACGCCATCGCCGAAGCCAGGCGCGCCAAGGACATCGGTCTGACCGGTGTGCTGATGGCCGGTGAGCCGCATTTGGGTGGCCTGCCGGACCTGGGCACCTCGCACTGGTACCCGTTGTACGAGGTGCTGTCCGAGCTTGAGTTGCCGATCAACATCCACATCGGTGCCCGGAACTGGAAGGGTGAGCAGGGTGGTGCGGCGTGGCCGTCGCTGCCGGAACGAGCCGGTAAGCCGGTCCGTTCCATCCAGACCGAGTTGTCGAACTCTCGGTTCATCTCCAACCTCTGCGCCTCCGATGTCCTCATCCGCTACCCGAAGCTGAACTGGGTCAGCGTCGAAAGCGGCATCGGTTGGATCCCGTACGTCCTGGAGCGGATCGACTACGAGTACCGCGAGGAGTTCCCAGGCGGTCTGCCGCCGGAGCTGCCGCCGGCCAAGGAGATGTTCCAGAAGGGTGTCTACGGCACTTTCTGGTTCGAGGACGCCGGCCCACTGGCGCTGCTGGACCGGATTGGTGCGGACAATGTGTTGTGGGAGACCGACTTCCCGCACCCGACCAGCCTCTACCCGTCGCCGGTCGAGCGTTCGGAGGAGAAGCTCAAGGATCTGCCGCCCGACGTGATTCGAAAGATCATGCAGGACAACGCCGCCAAGCTGTACAAGATCGAGGTCTGATCGGCCTGTATGGCTACTCAACGTAACCCCATCGCTGGTCAGGTTGCCATCGTCGGCCTTGGCCATACGGTGCAGGGTGAGTTGCCCGGACGGTCGGCAGAGGAGAACGCGGTTGATGCGGCGCTGTTGGCGCTTGCCGACGCCGGGCTCACCGCTGCCGACCTGAACGGTCTCATCTCCTGCAAATCTGTTCAGGGACAGGCCAATGACGTCGCTGTCGGCGGTCTGCTCGGGCTGAACCTGCCCTACGTGCAGTCCCTGGACTACGGCACCTGCAACTTTTCGCTGCATCTCGCGGTCATGGCAGTGGTCACCGGAATGGCCGACACCATTCTGCTGACCTATGGCGCGAATGCCCGCAGCGGCAAGTTCGACTTCGGCAAGCCGATGTACGGCGCCGATATGGCGTCGGCGGCCGGCCTCGTGCACATCTCCGGACGGGCCGGTCTCGCGCTGCAACGGCACAAGGCCGTATACGGCACCACGGATGAGCAGTTCGGCATGCTCGCGGTAGGTCAGCGGCTGTGGGCGCAGATGAACCCCAACGCCATCTTCCAGCAGCCGCTCACCATGGCCGACTACCTCGCCGAGCCGTATATGGTTGAGCCGCTGCGCCGTTCGGACGTCACGATGATCTCCGACGGTGGGGTGGCGGTGGTGGTCACCACAGCCGAGCGGGCCCAGGATCTGCCGAACAAGCCGGTCTACCTCTCGGGTATGGCCGAATTTGCCGGTGTCCGTAGCGAACACAATCCCGAGAACCTCATGCGCCCGTGGTTGAAAGACTCTGCCAGGGCGATCTGGGACGCCACGGGCCTGGGCCCGTCGGATATCGACGCGCTTTACATCCAGGACCCGACCGCCCTGTGGTCGCTGCAAATGCTCGAGTACTACGGATTCTGCGGCATCGGCGAAGGTGGCCCATTCCTGGGCGAGGGCCACACCGTGCCCGGCGGTGACCTTCCGCTGAACACTCATGGTGGGCAGCTCTCGGAGAGCTATACCTGGGGATGGATGCACGTGGTCGAAGCGGTCCGGCAACTGCGTGGGCAGGCGGGGGAGCGTCAACTCGGCCGGGGCGAGCGAAGCGACGGGAAAAAGGGTGACCCCGAAATCGCCATGTACTGCTCGAGTCACGGTTTTGTGAAGGCTGCGGCATCGATTCTGTCGGTCAATCCGGAGGTTGGGCGATGAACGAGGAGGATCGATGAGTGGCCTTACCCCACAGGATGATTCGCTCGCGGCACCGTTCTTCGACGCCGCGGCGCAGGGTCGGTTGGTGGTTCAGCGCTGCGATTCGTGCAAGAACCTGCGTTGGCCACCGTTGAGTGGATGCCCGGACTGTCACAGCCGCGAGACGACGTGGGTCGAAGTCAAGCCGTCCGGAACGATCTGGAGTTTCGTGGTCTATCACCGCGCATTCCAGCCGGAGCTGCGGTCACAGATCCCCTACGCCGTGGCGATGGTCGAACTCGATGACGGGCCCTACATGGTCGGTCGTCTCGTGGCGGGGGATAGGACACCAGCGGTGGGCGATCGGGTGGTGGCTGAATTCGATGACACCGATGGTGGGCCGTCGGTGCGATGGCGGATCCCGTAACCGGATATGTGCGGTCCGTCCTACAGAATGCAACAGGGACACAAAGGAATTGGTCATGGGACAACTTGACGGTCGGGTCGCTTTCATCACCGGCGGCGCCAGGGGACAGGGCCGGGCCCATGCTCTGGCCTTGGCGGCCGAGGGCGCCGATGTGGTGGTCACCGATATCGCCGCCGATCTGCCAGGCCTGCGCTATCCGCTGGCCACGCCGGGTCAGCTCGCCGAGACGGTCAAGCTGATCGAGGAGTATGGAGTGCGCGCGGCCGGACTCCAGGTCGATGCCCGTGACAGCGAACAGATCAATGCTGCGGTGGCGCAGACTGTCGCCGATTTCGGCCGCATCGACATCCTGCTCGCCAACCACGGCGTCGTCGATTTCTCGACGGTGGAACAGACGACCGATGAGCTGTGGAACGCTGTCGTCGAGACCAACCTGACGGGCATTTTCAAGGCAATACGTGCCGTCATCCCACAGATGCGGGCGCAGAAATACGGTCGGATCATTGCGACGGCATCCATGGGAGCCCGCAACGCCGCCCCGAACCTCGGCCATTACATCGCGGCCAAGTGGGGCGTCATCGGGCTGGTCAAGACGACAGCACTGGAAGTGGCTGGCGACGGCATCACCGTCAATGTGGTGGCCCCGGGGGCGGTGGACACGGATCTGTTCTTCAATCAGCCGACGTATGACGTCTTTCTGCCGGATGTCATCAACCCGACCGAGGCTGATTTCCGTAAGCGGCTGGACGACCTCGACTACGGCTTGAACGGGGTGCGTTTCCTGCAGCCCGAAGATGTCTCCCGAGCGGTGCTGTACCTGGTCACCGACCGGGGCCTCATGACGGGCCAGGTTCTCGAAATCGGCCTGGGTACCTCAGCCCACGGCATTTACTGAAACCGCCTGCGCGCAGGGCATGGGTACGGCTGGACGGTTCCTGTTCCTGTGCCAGGGTCGTGCGATAGCCTGTCAACACAGTTGTTGACGCGGACGGTGTTGTGAGTGACCACCGAATTGGACAGGGAGCGCTGATCACGTTGGAGCTAGACCATTTCATCGGCGGCCGATGGGTGAAGGCCAAGGGTGCCGAATACATTGACGTCATCTCGCCGGCGACCGAAGAGCTCACCGGCCGGGTTCCGGTCGCGTTGCCGTCGGAGATCGACGATGCGGTCGCGGCGGCCCGGGAGGCATTCGAGGTCGGCCCGTGGCCGCGGCTCAGTATCGGCGAGCGGGTCGAGTATCTGCGTCGATTGGTTGCCGCGCTGGAGTCGCGGCGCGAAGAAGTCATCCGCACGCAGATTGATGAAATGGGCGCACCCTACCGATTTGCGCTGGAGAATTTCGACGCCATCTCCCCGTCCCTCGAGCGGATGATCAAAGACGTCGAGACGATCCCGATGCGCGAGGTGCGCGACGGGACTGTCGGCAAGGTGCTGGTTCTGCGTGAGCCCATCGGCGTCACAGCCGGTGTGACGCCGTGGAACTCGCCCGTCATGGTTGCATTGTCGAAGTTGTTCCCGTCGCTGTTGATGGGGTGTCCGATCGTCCTCAAGCCCGCGCCGGAGTCGCCGCTGAGTGCCTACCTCATCGGCGAGGCCGTGCGGGCCGCCGGGATACCCGAGGGTGTTGTGAGCATCATCAATGGTGGGGTTCCTGAGGGTGCCCACCTCGTGGGGCACGCCGGCGTTGATCATGTGACCTTCACGGGAAGTGTCAACGGGGGCAGGGCAATTGCCAAGGTGTGCGGTGAGCGGCTTTGTCGCGTAACGCTGGAACTCGGCGGCAAGTCGCCGGCCGTCATCCTGCCCGGCGTCGATATGACGCCCTATCTCCCGGCGCTGGTTGGCGGATCGCTGCGCAACAGTGGGCAGATCTGCGTGTCCACCAATCGCGTAATTGTCCATGAACGCGACCGGGACACTGTCGTGGCCCAGCTCGTGGACTACGTGTCGGCGATGAAAGTCGGTGACCCGCATGATGAAGACACTGATTTCGGTCCGGTCGCCTCGGCCAGGCAGCGTCAGGTCGTCGAAAGGTTCATCGCCTCGGGCGTCGCGCAAGGTGCGCGGGCCGTCTTGGGCGGCGGCCGTCCCGCGGACCAGCCGCGCGGCTGGTACGTCGAGCCGACGATATTCGTCGATGTCGATCCGAAAATGGATATCGCGCAAGAAGAAATCTTCGGCCCGGTGCTGTCGGTGATGACGTATCAGGACGAGAGTGAAGCCGTTGCCATCGCCAATGACAGCCGGTTCGGCCTCGGCGGTGCGGTATTCGCGCCCGACCCGGAACTGGGTATCGACATCGCTTCCCGCATCGTGACGGGCACCTGCGCGGTCAACGGTGGTCCGCCTTCCGGTGGTGGCGCCCCGTTTGGGGGCCGGAAGGACTCTGGCCTGGGCTATGAGCGCGACGTAGAAGGTCTGGAGAGCTTCGTTGAGCTCAAATCGGTCACGCTGCCGGCCGGTTATGTGCCGGCCGTCTAGCGTCTCGAACAGTCGGATTCGAATCAAATGAGGAGTAATTCATGACGAAGTGTGCTGTTGCCGCGCTGGCGGATCTGGATGCTGGCAACCCCCTGCGCCGGGTCGAGATCGACGGTGTGCCAATCTGTTTGGCCCGCCTGGCGAGCGGCGAGGTATTCGCGATCAGCGATCTGTGCAGTCATGAGGACATTGAGCTCAGCGACGGCGACCTTGACGGCGACGACGTCGAATGCCCCGCGCACGGTTCACGTTTCAACGTTCGAACCGGTGAGGTCAGCGGGCTGCCGGCCGAGGAGCCGGTGGCGACCTATGCCGTCACGGTCGAAGACGGCCAGATCTTCGTGGACATGAAAGAAGCCGAAGTGTAAGTCTTTCGGCCGGTTCGGCGGCTCAGCCGCCGAGCCGGCCCGGCAGACTCAGCCGTTGTCTCGCGCCAACATCTCCGCGCGGGCGGCGGCGATGAACTTCGATTGATCGACGGCCAGCGCGGCGGTCACCACTCCCGAACCATCGACCCACTGTGCGGTCCAGCCCTTATCGTGGTCTTCGTCGATCGTCACGGTGTCGGACCTGTCGTGATGGCCGACATATTCGACGCGGTGACCGAACTGATCGCTCCAGAAGTACGGCACCGGGTCGTAAATCGTGTCATTGTCCGCGCCGTGCACGATTCCGGCCGCCACCACGGCGGGCGCCGCGTAGGCACTGTCCCAGTGCTGCACGTTGAGTCTGCGATTATAGCGCTTCGACCACCAGGCCGCGGCATCGCCCAGCGCGTACACCCGGTTGCCGGCGCCCGCACGGAGTTGCTGGTCGACGGCCAGCGCCGGCAGTAATTCCAGTCCCGAGTCGGCAAGCCAGCCCGTGGCCGGCCGCACTCCGATGCCGGTCACCACCACGTCTGCGGCGATCACCTCGCCGCCGGCCAGATGTACGCCGTCGTCCTCGACCGCGCGTACCTGCACGCCCGTGCGTAGCTCGGCCCCCTCCCACCAGGATGCGAATCGGCTGCCGATCTCGGCGCCCAGTGCTTGCGCCAACGGCGCCGGGTGATACTCGATTCCGGTGACTCGGCAACCACGCTCGAGCGCCGCATGAGCCACCTCCGCCCCGATCCAGCTGGCGCCGATGACAGCGACGTGCGCGCCCGGTGTCAGCCGATCGCGGAGCGCGGCGGCTTCGTCAACGGTGCGCAGCGTCAGCTGTTCGCCCGATCCCGGCAACCGCACCGGTGCGGCGCCGGTCGCGATCACCAGATGTCCGAATTCGATTGACCCAGAAGATGTCTCGACTTTCCGCGAGTCCAGATCGAGCGATTGAGCAGCCACGCCCAGACGCACGTCGATCTCGAGCTCGTCGTAGCGCACCTTGAGCGGTTTCGATTCCTTCTTGCCCCGGATCACGGCCTTGGACAGCGGTGGACGATCGTAGGGCAGCTGCGTCTCTTCGCTGAGCAGCACGATCGGCGCGCGGAAGCCGAGTTTGCGCAATTCCGTGCATGTTCGGCTTCCGGCCAAGCCGCCGCCGATGACGACGACAGGTGCGTTGTGGTCCTGGATCATGCCAGTCAACATAGCAGTTGACAGCTTTGCCGACGAGTGCCATTGTTCAGGAGGTATAAGGAGGGATGTCCGAATGACCGAGCCCGCTGGACGCGACGAGGCGACTGCACCCGAGGAAATGGCGGAAGGTGCCAAGTGCCCCTTCGCTCGGGTCAATCAGATAGCCGACGCGTCGAAGTTGTTGCGCTCCAAGACCGCTGTGGCGCATAGCCCGGATTTGTTCGCGGGTCGCAAGGCCGATGAAGTCAATGGCGAGATCAATGTCAGGGAGTTCCTGGCGGCGTCGATGATGTTCGTCGAAGGCGACTCGCACCGGCGGCGGCGCAAGCTGCTCAACCCGCTGGTGCGCGCCGATGCGCTGCAGGGTATCCGTGAGGACATCGTGCTGCCCGAAGCCGACAAGCTGATGCAGACCCGACTGGCCGCACCTGATGCTGACGGCAAGTACCGGCTCGATTTGGTGGAGTTCCTGGAGCTCGTGTTCATCCACTTCACCGCCCAGCTGATCGGTTTGGTGGATATCGATAGTGATGAGCGGTTGGAGGTGCTGCGGTCGTTCGCCGGACCGATCGCGGCCGGCACCAGTTCGGCCTACTTGAGCGACCGCGCGGCCGTGAACGCCGAAGCGTTGCGGGCGAAAGCTGAGTACGTCGAGCAGTTCTTCAACCCGTCACTGCAATGGCACCGCGCACAGCGGGCCCGCATCGAGGCAGGCGAGCTCGCTGAGGACGACATCCCGGGCAGCCTGCTGAAGATGGTGGCCGCGGAACTGGCACCCGAATGGGCCGACGAGGACAACGCAGTGGTCGAGTCGACGCTGCTGTTCGCTGCCTCGGTCGGTACCAGCACACAGTCGATCATTCACACGATCGACCTGCTGCAGACCTGGTTCGTGGAGCACCCCGAGGACATCGATCGGAAGACGGAGTCGAAGTTCCTGCTGAACAGCCTCCAGGAGGTGATCCGCATGCGGGCTCCGTTCTCGCCGTACACCACCCGATTGGTGTTGGAGGAGGGCGAGCTGTCCGACGGCACCAAGATCGTGCCTGGTCAGGAACTTCACATGGAATACGTCAAGGCCAACCGCGACACCGAGGTGTTCGGTGCCGACGCAGCGGGCTTCAATCCCAACCGGCCCGATCCAACCAACGGGATGCCGCGTTACGGGCTGGGCTTCGGTATGGGTACCCACCAGTGCTACGGACTGCGCGTGGTCGTCGGAAACGACGGCAGTGGTGGCGCCCACCTCGAATTGTTGCGCAAGCTGATGGCAGTCGGGGTTCGGCCCGACCCGGAAAACCCGCCGGTCGGCCTCGAGAAAGACATGAGCAAGTTCGAGGTGGAGGACATTCCGCGCTACACCGAGTACCTGGTCGTCCTCGACCACTGGTCGCCCGAAGCCCTCGGTGCCGAGTCGGTCGCTGCCGGCGCCCGTTGACCGGTAACACACTCGGAGATTAGCGTCGGCAATGCCGACCGCGTGAACGTGCAACAGACAGGAACACCCATGGCTACAACGGTTTTGGACGTCGAAAAGGTCGGTAACACACGCACTCTGGCCGAGTATCTTGTCGGCCTGCAATACGAGGACCTGCCCGGTGAGGCGGTCGACCTGCTGAAGATCTTCACTCTCGAGTGCGTCGGTCACATGGTCCTCGCGCACGCCCAACCGGTCAGCCGCCTGCTCGTCGACTACGCGCGACAGCTCGGCGCGGCCGAGCAGGCCAGCATCATCGGTGGCGGCCTGCGAACGTCGGTGGCAGAGGCGGCGTACATCAACGGATCTCTGGCTCACGCAGACGAATTGGAGTCGTACGGCACCATTCCGGGTACGGGCCTGATCCCGCCGATCGTCGCAGGCCTCGCCACCGGAGAGTTCCGGAACAGCTCGGGGCGCGACTACCTCACCGCCGTCATCGCCGGCATCGAAATGCAGGGACGGCTCGGCATGGCCGGCATCGGCGCCTGCGACCGCGGCTTCATGGGCATCTCACTGGTCGGGCCCGGTGGCGCCGTCGTGGCCGCCGGCAAGCTGTTCGATCTCGACGTCAACCAGCTGCTGCATGCCATGGGTACCGCGCTGCCGCTCGGAAATGGCAGCACCCGGGGCTGCGGCGCGATGGCTCACGTGCACGAGGCCGGCGTGCCCGCGCGCACCGGAGTATTCGCCGCACAGGTCGCGGCATCGGGCTTCACCGCCTGCACCGACTATCTGGACGGAAACTATTCCTGGGGCGTGCAATTCGCGGGCGAGACCGGCTCCCGGCCGTACGACGAAGCCAAACTCACCGAAGGCCTCGGCGAGCGACTGTTCCTCGAACTGGCGGGTGTGGCACCCAAACAGTATGGGTCGTGCGGCCTGACGCACCAGACGATTCACGGGACCATCGACATCATGCGCGAGAACGGTGTCGGCCCGGACGATATCGCCTCGATCGAGTTGCGCGTTCCGCCATGGGCCGACCGCATCGCTCCCTACCGCGATCCCGTCAGCGGTGAACAGGCCAAGTTCAGCATCCGGCAGGGCGTGGCAGGTCTGCTGGTCGGTGGCATTCCGGAGCTGCCGTACACGCACGCGTTCGACGACGCCGCCGCTCGCGATCCACGCTACGTGCAGGCGCGCGAGCGGGTGAACGTCGTTGTGCTCGAAGGTGAGAGCGTACGTGGCTTCGCCGATCAGACCGTGATCGCGACGCTGAACGATGGCCGGGTGATCACCAAGGTGGTACCCAGTCTGGAAGCGCAGGGGCATACCGTGGACGAACGCATCGCGATGTTCAAGAACACCGCAAAGCGGCTGGGAGACAAGGCGGATCGCCTTGTCGATGTGGTGATGGACCTCGAGAATCATTCGGTGTCGGACATCGCAGAACTGGCCCGATGAGCGGGTCGGGGAACGCGCATCAGGTCGGTGATCTCGCCGGCCTGCGGATCCTGGTCGTCGGTGGTGGCGGCGTGGGTAACGGCCGGGGTATTTCCGCGGCGCTGGCGTCGGCCGGTGCCCGGTTGTTGCTTGCCGATATCGATCTGGACCGGGCCGCCGAGGTTGCGTCCGGCATCAACCAACAGGGCGGCGATGCGCACGCGCTCCGCTGTGACGTGTTGTCGCCGAACGATATCGAAGCAGCCACTGCTGGCGCGGTGAACGTGCTGGGCGGCCTGGATGCGGTCGTGACCATTGTCGGTGGCTATTCGTTGTTCGCTCCGTGGACGCCCGTGGGGGAGGTCTCCGACGAGCAGTGGCAGCGGATCATGGACCTCAATCTGACCTACGTGTTCCGCTTCGTCCGCGCGGCGGTGAAGGTTTTCGACCAGCAGGGCACCGGCGGATCGATCGTCAGCGTCGGGTCCATCTCCGGCAGCGTCGGCAGCCCGTACGCCGCGGCGTACGGTGCCGCGAAGGCAGGACTGGCGAGCCTGGCCAAGTCGGTGTCCGTCGAGTGCGGGGCCCGGGGCATCCGGATGAACGTGGTGTCGTGTGGCGTCATCGCCACCGAGGCCCAGCGTGCGAACTTTCCGGGCGAAGGTGGTATCCCGCAGCGGGTACCCGTCGGTCGAGTCGGTCGCCCGGACGAGATCGCCGCTGCCGTGGGCTTTCTCGTATCGCCCGCCGCCTCGTATGTGTGTGGACAGAACCTCATCGTGGACGGGGGGCTCACCAGTCGGTTCCCGCTGCCGCTGCCGGGTGTGCCACCCAACGTCGCCGGCTGAGCGCGGCACCGGTGTCGGGGACATACAAGTTTGCTCTCACCGGCGACGTGATCATGAATACGCCCGTCTCGGCATGTCGAGACGAAGATGTGCTGGCTGCCGTTGATGTGCTCCGCGCCGCGGATGTCACGCACGCGCATCTGGAGATTCCGCTCCACGACTTCGACCGCGCCGACATCTTCGGTGCCGCCGAGGGTGCGCTGAGCTGGATGCGTGGACCGACGCGGATCGCCGACGAATTACGTTGGCTCGGTGTCGATGTGGTTACCGCGGCATCCAATCATTCGTTGGACTACTCCTATGGTGGACTGCAGCGCACCATCGAGGCCCTGGATGCCGTCGGGCTGCCGCACGCGGGAATCGGTGCCGATCTCAGCGCCGCGCGGGCGGCGGCCTTCGCCGACACCGCGGTAGGACGTTTCGCGGTGGTCTCGGCGACGTCGGCGTTTCCGACGTTCGCCCGGGCGGGGACAACCCGCCCGGATGCGCCGGGCCGACCGGGGGTGAACCCACTCCGGTATCTGCACGTGGTCGGCCCCGCAGTGGCCGAACAGATCCGTACCATCGCCGGCGGACTGGGCATGTGGGTGGTCAGCGACGGCGACGAGTTCGTCGTCCACCCGCCCGGACTGCACAACTCGATCACCAGATTCCGTGTCGCGCCGGAGAACTCGATGTCAACCACCACGTGCGACGTCGACGACCTCGACGGGACCATGGAATCGATTCGGCTGGCGGCCGGTACCGCGGACCTCGTCGTCGCGCATCTCCATGTGCAGGCCTGGGACGGTGCCGACGGACGCATGTCGTCAACTCCGGCGTTCGTCCACGAATTCGCCGATGCGGCAATACAATCCGGAGCCCGCATCGTGTTGGTACAGGGCTCGCACGCTCCTATGCGCGGCGTCGAGATACGTTCCGGAGTACCTGTTTTTCACGATCCAGGGCCGCTGTTCCGATTGGGCCGCCGAGAGGCCCAGCCCCACGATTTCTACCTGCGATGGGGCAACAGCGGGCCGGTGCGTTCGTTGGACGCGGGGCCTCTCGACGCCTTCGGTGAGCGCGACCATGCCCTCGGCGGCGCAGGCAGTCGCAAGACAGTCCACAGCCCGCTGGAAGGAAACAACCACGAGCCGGGTTTCGTAATTCCGGTGTGCATCGTGGACGCGGCCACCCACCGCGTAGTCAGGATCGAATTGCATCCAATGTCCTGGAGCGCGGCCAGGCGGGCCACCACCGGATTTCCGGTCCGCGCCAGAGGTCCACGCGCACAAGCGATTTTGTCACGTCTCGGCGCACTCAGTGCGCCATACGGCACAGTGCTGTCGATAGACGCCGATCAAGAGCGGGGCGTGATCGTCGTATGAGATTCGTCCGTGCGATTTAGCGTCTCGATGGTGGTCACCGACCACAGCGCGCGCGTAGCCGACATCGCTCGCGACGTCGAGAGTCGGGGCCTCGATGGGCTGTGGATACCTGACCATACACACATTCCGGCATCACGAGAGACGGCGTATCCGCTCGGCGGCGAACTGCCGGACCGCTACCGGCGCAACCTGGAAACGTTGACCGCGATGGCGATGGCAGCGAGCGTGACCACGCGGATCCGGGTCGGCAGCGGCGTGCTGCTCGCCGCGCAGCGGGACCCCATTGTGACCGCGAAGGCACTGGCCACCATCGACCAACAGTCCGGCGGGCGGGTGGCGGTCGGCGTGGGTTACGGATGGAACGTCGATGAGATGCGTGATCACGGCGTCGACCCGGCTACGCGACGTGCCCGTACCCGCGAACACGTGCTTGCGATGCAGCAGCTCTGGGAGCGCGAGACCGCCTCGTACCAAGGGAAATTTCTGACCGTGGCGCCGGCGTGGTCGTGGCCCAAGCCGGCGCAGCATCCGCTGCCGGTTCTCATCGGTGGTGCCGGCACACCGAAGCTCTTCGACCACATCGCTGAGTACGGATCGGGCTGGATACCCCTCGGCGGTCGCGGCCTGGATACCGCGATACCCAGGCTCCGTGACCGGGTGGCCGCTGCCGGGCGCGACCCGGGCCTGCTAGAGGTGGTCCCTTTTGTCGCGGGTACGCCCGACCACGGGAAGGTTGATGTGTTCGAGCGCGCGGGAGTCACCGAGGTCGTGTTCGATATCAGTGCCGAGGACCCAGCCGTCAGTCAGCGCACGCTCGATCGCGTCGGCGAGTTTGTCGCTGAACGGCAGCGCAACTGAAAACAGCCCGACGACTGGTGTCGCCGGGCTGTCGTGACAGGGGATTGGTGCGGCAGCTCAGGCCAGGTAGCTGCTCTCGGTGTTGATCTTGAGGACCTTGGTCTGGGTCCACTCCAGGAAGCCCTCCATGCCCATCTCGCGCCCGATGCCCGACAGCTTGAAGCCGCCGAACGGCTGGCCGAGGACGCCGCCGGTGGAGTTCAGGGTGAAGCTGCCGACGTTCAGTCGCTCACCGACGCTGCGGGCCAGAGCGGTGTCGTGGGTGAACATCGCTGCGGTCAGACCGTATTTGGAGTCGTTGGCGATCCGTACAGCGTCATCGATGTCTTCGTAGGTGATGACGGTGAACACCGGCCCGAACACCTCCTCCTGAGCGATCTCCATCGCGTTGTGCACATCGGTGAGCAGCGTCGGCTCGAAGTACCAGCCGCGGTCCAGGCCGGCCGGGCGCTTGCCGCCGGCCGCAATGGTGGCGCCGTCCTTCACTGCGCTCTCGACGAACCTCTCGCAGCGGTCGCGCGTCCGGCTGACCGCCACCGGGCCGAAATCGGTGGCAGGGTCGAGCGCGCTGCCGATCCTCAGGTTGTTGAACACGTTGCTGATGGCGCCGACGATCTCGTCGTGCCGGTGCTTGGGGACCAGGAGGCGGGTGAGCGCCACACAGACCTGCCCCTGGAACGGAATGAGGCCGGGCAGGAGTAGCGGAAGTAGTTCGGCGATGTCGATGTCGTCGGCGACGATCCCGGCGGACTTGCCGCCGAGTTCTAACGTGGTCTTGATGAGCCGGTCGGCGGTGCTGTGCAGTATCTGCGAGCCGACGGTGGTGCCACCGGTGAAGCTCACGGTGTTGACGCCAGGGTGTTCGACCAGATACCTGCTCGCTTCGGTGCCGGCCGCGACGACCGTCAGTACTCCGGGCGGCAGGTCGGCTTCGGCCGCCGCATCGGCGATGTACTGCGCGACAAGCCGGGTCTCGATCGGAAGCTTGACGATGACGACGTTGCCCGTCAGGAGCGCGGGCAGAGCCTTCATGCCGATGTAGGCCAGCGGCCCGTTGTAGGTCAGGACCGCGACCGCGACGCCGTACGGTTCGCGGGTGACGGTGACCGGCCCTGCGAAGCCGGTGCGTTCCTCGCTCATCGGCACCGCCTGGGCCATGTCATACATGTTCTCGTAGACCGTTGGCGCCACGATGCCGTTGATGGCGTCCCGGAAGGCAGCGGTCGGGCCACATTCGGCGCCCCAAGCCAGGCCGATCTGGTCCTTCTTGTGCAGCAACGCATCGGTGAATCGCCGCAGTGCCACGATGCGATCGGCGATGGGCAGCCGAGACCATGAGCCTTCGTCGAAAGCGCGCCGGGCGGTGGCGACGGCCTTGTCGATATCGGCGGTCGTGATGTCGGGCAGCTCGGTGATCACCGTTTCGTCACTCGGGTTGATCACCGTGACGCGGGTGTCGGTCGTGGCCGGCTGCCAGCTGCCGCCGATGAAGTGTTCGTGGGGGTGGGGTACGGCGAGGAGGCGGAGGCTCGGGATCGAAAGTGTCATCGGGAAATCCTTCAGATATGTTGGGCCACAGCGACATCGCATCGATATGCGCCGGCCGCCGGTGGCAAGGGCATCGGGTTGCCCGAGGCCTATGCGCGGAAACGATAACCACCCTGCCGCGAGGGCGTCAACAACCATGTTGAAATCGACTTCCTGGCGGAATGGAGGCAGCATGCTGACTAGTCAACTCAGGTGTTGACTATTGCGTTTGTGCGGATTAACTTGGGCGTCACGCACTCTGGGTATCGACGGGAGCTAGGTAATGAGCACGGTTAACGACCTTTCAATGGCGGAGCGGGCATTGATGGTGTCCTCGGATGGGCACGCGACTGCGCAGATGCGCGAGTACCGGCGCTACCTGGATCCGGCGATCCGCGAGGAGTTCGACGCCTTCTGCGACCGATTCGACGAGGAGGGCATGACGACGGCGAACCCCAAGAGCCTGGCGAACCGCATCGACCCCGATCTGGTCAAGATGTGGGTCGAGACTGTCTTGGACGAGGGGCGTGTCGAAGGCCAGTGGGACCCGGCCCGCCGATTGAAAGAGCTTGACCACGAAGGAATCTCGGGCGAGGTCATCTTCCCGGACTTCGGTCTTCCGTTCGAACTGCACCCACCGCTCATGGCCGCCATCCTCGGCTACAGCCGTACGCCCGAACAGGTCGAGGCCGCCAACCGGGCATACAACCGCTGGCTGGTGGACTTCTGTAACACGGCCCCGAAGCGCCTCTTCGGGCTGGCCGTGACCACCTTCGACGATGTCGACGCCACCGTGGCCGAGATTCGTTGGGCCAAGGAGGCGGGCCTGGTCGGCATCGTGCTGCCAGCATTCGATGAGAGCCGGCCGCTGTTCAGCGCACAGTTCGATCCGATCTGGGCGGCCCTGGCCGAACTCGAGATGGTGGTCACCTCGCACACCGCGATCTCGTCGATCACCAACCGCATCTCGGCCGCCACCCTGCAGTCGGTTCCGCATCCGGCCTGCGCGGCGCCCATCATGACCGCTCAGGCCTTCTTCAACTGCCAGCAGATCCTCAACCACCTGATCTGGGGCGGCGTCCTCGAGCGTCATCCGAACCTGCACGTCGCGCTGACCGAACTCGGTTCCGGCTGGGTCGTCAGCGCACTGCGCGGCATGGATTATTCGTGGGAGAACAGCTATCTGCGCCGCGATGTGCGCGAGGTGGTCAAGAGCAAGCCGTCGTTCTACTTCGACCGGCAGGTGCATCTCGGTTCGTCGCTGCTGTCCCGCGCGGAAGCCGCAGCTCGTGAGGAGATCGGCATCACGAAGATTATGGTCGGCGCCGACTACCCGCACCACGAGGGCACCTGGGGAGCGGGACCGGGCACGACAGAGTACCTGCAGGCTACGCTGGGCGCCGCCGGCGTACCGGTCGCCGATGCACGGATGATGCTGGGCGCCAACGCCATTGACACCTTCCACTTGGACGGTGCCGCGCTGCGTGAGGTCGCGGACCGGATCGGCACCCCGATGCAGGACCTGCTGAAGGCGCCCACCAAGGAGTGGTTTCCGCGTGGTGACGTCCACAAGCCGTTGGCGACCGCATTCTGATGCACGTCGACGATGTTCCCGCCCGATGAGGCTGGCGGGCGGGCTGGCCGCGACGCGATGCGTCTGCGGCCAGCAGGTGTTGGTCAACCGTCTGTCGCGGGCTGTCAGCGCCGCTGAGTGCACCCGCTGCGGCCATTGGTTCACGTGCACTCGCCGTACCTTGACGCAACGATTCGCCGGCGTGTTGATGCGAATGCTGAGTCGTTGTGTGCATTCTGACGACATTTTCGCAGTTTTTACGACGCTGCCTTGATGGCTCTCTAAAGCGCACGCGCACAGCTCTTTTAGCGGCGGCGGTCCCGTCGTGTTGCCGCGATTGGCCATGTCAGCTCAACCCGATGGACCAGCTCGCAGGCAGTGCAATCGACTTGACCCGCAGATAGCGGTGCAGTCCGTCGGGTCCGCCGTCACGCCCCAAACCGCTGGCCTTGGCACCATCGTAAGGGCCGCCGTCACCGGCGAAGAACGCGTTGTTCACTGCGCAGGTACCGGTCTGCAGTTGGCCCGCCAGTTCCAACGCATGGTCGGCGTCATCGGAGTAAACGCTTCCGCCCAGCCCGTACGCGGAATCGTTGGCCAGTCGAACAGCCTCGGCCTCATCTCGGTATCCGATGATGGACAGCACGGGACCGAATATCTCGTCACGTGCGATAGCCATGTCGTTCTTCACGCCGCCGAAGATGGCTGGCCGAAGGTAGTAGCCGACTGGTAGATGCTCGGGACGTGTACCGCCGTAGAGCAGTCGGGCGCCCTGCGCCTGTCCTGACGCCACATAACCCTCGACCCTGTTCCGTTGCTGGTCACTGACCAGCGGGCCGATGGCGGTGTTCCTGTCGTGAGGATCGCCGATGGGCATCGCCGCGACCGCGCCTATCAGCGCATCCGCGAATTCGTTGGTCTGACTGGTGTGTACGAGCAGGCGGGAAGTGGCGATGTGGAGCTGGCCGTTGTGGGTCAGTGAATGTGCGAGGACTGCGGGCAGATGCCGCTCGATATCTGCGCCTTCGGTGAGGATTGCGGCGGATTTACCGCCCAGCTCGCATGTCACGGACTTCAACTGCTGCCCGCACACCGAAGCGATCTTGCGCCCGGTCTCGGTGCTGCCGATGAATGTGACGGCGTCAACCTGCGGGTGCGAAATCAGATAAGAACCAACATCCGATCCGCCGGGCAGGATCGAAACAACCCCTGGGGGTATCCCGGAGTCACCAAGTGCCTGCGCCAGCAGATATGCCGAAAAGGGTGCCTGGGGAGACGTTTTCAGGACAGTCGGACATCCCATCAACAACGCCGGGAACAGCTTCGCTGCTGCCGCGAGGATTGGTGCATTCCAGGGGACGATCGCCGCCACCACACCCAATGGCTCGCGCATGACCTTCACATGTCCGGTGATGCCCTGACGAATCTCACTCGGCACCACCTCTCGGGCGTCGCGGATCAGCCGATCCAGCAGCGCAGGCATCGCCGTGGTGGTTGCCCTGGTGAACGAAATGGGAGCACCAGTTTCGTTGACCTGCATCGCGATGGCGGTCTGGAGGTACTTGTCCTCGAAAATCTTCAGTGCCGCACGCAGATAAGCCGCACGTTCTTCGATCGGAAGCCGCGGCCATGGGCCGTCGTCGAAGGCTGTCCGAGCGGCCTGCACTGCTCGGTCCAGCTCGCGGTACGTCGGAATGACGATGCGCCCCATGGGCTTCTCGGTGCTGGGTGACACGACGTCCAGCCACTTGCGGCTGGTTCCGATCGTCCACTCGCCCCCGACGAACAATTCTTCTGTGATCAACACCGGCGTAAAACCCCTTCCACGGGCGCGACTGCTTGCATCCGCGCGGGCTGCGACCAGCAGTCGCTACTTTCTTGGTGACGCACCCGTGATCATTCGTCCGACTGGTTGGGCTCTGCGCCAATGCTTTTCAGCAGTACTGCGAGCGGAACCGGGCTGACGACACCCAAGGGTGCGCGAGCTCGCCGCTGGCGGTGCGTCCGGTCAAACAGCGGTGACCCGCTGAGCCGGACCGTCCGCAGTGCGTGCGGTGCGCGTCGGAAGCGACTTGATCGCGATGTAGATCGTGGTGATGCTCATCGCCATCGACACGATGGCAGCGGTGTACATCAGTACCGGCGACGGCTTCGCGTTGCTCATCACGTCCAGCGCAAGGAAATTGGTGCCGATCTGGATCGCCGGCATGACCGCGGGGACCAGGACGACCATGGCCCAGGCCTGAGGCCCAGTGAGCACCGGGCGCAGACGAGCGGCGATGATCCCGCCCACGATTCCGATTGCGGAGTTGGCCACCGCGATCCAGAGAGGGAACGACGCAACTCGGAACGGCTGGGCGCCGTAGTACTCGTAGGTACCCAGCTGTATGCACACGATCTCGGTGGCGATACCGATCGCCACCAGCACGCCGGCAAGCCGCCAGACCGATGACGCGGTCGCCCCCCGCTCCACTCGCCACCAGATGAGGAGGGTCAGCCCACCGTAGAAAGCTCCGTAGGACAGCCACGACCAGATCGGCTGGCTCTGCCCGAATGCCGTGTACATGTTCCATTGACCGGGGGTGTAGTACCACATATGCATCGACATGCAGTAGATCGGTTCGATGGAGCCGGCGATGAGGCTGCCGGCGAGGGTGGCGACGGGGCCCCAGCTGGACAGGCTTCTGCTCATGCGCACTGCCGAGACCGCCGCCACCAGCAGCGCGCCGACCACGAGAATCGTCATGACGAGCTGCCCGGTGGTGTTCACTGGAACCTCGTAGGGCGGAACTGGCATTCTCGGCTCCTCTGCTGTCTTCGTCGACGTTTAGAGCTGATTTGACCGCCCGTTGTGCGGCGGCACAGGAGTAGTCACTACTTCCGTTTCCCGTGCGCCCATCAGGCTTGCGGTAGGGCCCGGCTCATGACCACCTGCCGGGCCACTGGATGACACCCCATTCGGCATACAGTGCCGCGAAATCGTTTGAGGTGGACTGACTTCTGTGGTCTGCGGTGAACACGGCGCCAGAGAGAGTCACGCTGACCGTGGGCAGCGCGCTGCCCATCCTCAACGAGTTCGGTGCGCATGTGATCGTCGCGCCCGCAGTATCCCGGGTACAGGGCGACCGCGTCACGCTTGAACCAGTCGGGGTACTGGTTTCTTTCCGTCGGGTTGGATCATCTCGCTTCTCCAGGAACATGCCGTGGTTGAGCGTGCCGAATACTCGGGGCCAAGGCCCGCATTCTCGTTGTGCTGTAGGAAACCCGCCGGCTGATCGCCACCATGGCTATCTTTGGGGGCCGCTCAGCTGTGTGCCGTTCGAGCCAGCGCCCTCGATGAAGTCCCCGTGGACCTCCGAACTGGCAATCGTCCTGAACCGCGGAAATCTGTTCTCCGGCAACGGAAGCGCCACTGCGACCTGGACATGACGATCACCGGGCGTTACGGTCACCGCCAGCGTTTGCCCGCGGCTCACCGCAGATCCTGGCAAAGCGCAAAGTCGGCGAAGAGTGTGCGAGGAGAGTAGCAACTACTCTTACGCGCCCCGGACCGCATCCTGTGTGGTGGTACTCACATTTGCATTACCCAAGAGGCGGTGGTCACAGCCGCGTTACCTATGGAGGGGCTTCCATGGCTTTACCGTTGTCCAACTCACGGTTGGACACTCGCGGAAGTTTCGCCGATGTCGTACGCCATGGCCTTCCGGTTTTGTCGTCGCGAGTCGAGACGGCGGTCGCCGAATGGTAGCGACCAAAGAACGGCGACGACACAGCATGGCCTCCTGGGGTGATGATCTTGAGTCCTCGCAGAAGACTTCAGTGTTGAGTGCGGTTGGCCAGAAGGCGTCCTCGTTCGGCGCCGTTCCGGTGCGAGCCACAGGTACAGCCGGCCGAGCCGTGCACCTTGCCGTCACAGTGCTTCGCTACGCGGTCCAAGACACCGTAACTTTGCGGTTGCCTGTCCAGGAGTTCCTTTGGCAGGCATGGGTGCTGCTCAAGGTGACTGCAACGCCGGCGGTCCTGATGGCGATACCGTTCGGGGCGATGATCACAGTCGTGACATCGGGGCTGGTTGCCCAAGTGGGGGCAACTGCGTTGCTCGGCGCGGCCAGTGGGGTAGGCGTCCTGCGGCAGGGCGCGCCCATCACCGCGGGATTGTTGATGGGGGGTGCCGCGGCCTCGGCCATCGCGTCGGACTTCGGGGCGCGTGCCATGCGCGAGGAACTGGACGCCATGCGGGTGCTTGGCGTCGATCCGGTCCGGCGCCTCGTGGTACCCCGCTTCTTGGCGTTGCTGCTTGTCGCCCCCATCCTCTGCGTGGTCATCATCGTGTCGGGCACCGGCGCCGCGTTCCTTCTGTCGGTCGCGGTCAGCAAAGTGGCCACGGGGAGCTTCTGGAGTTCATTCGGGACATTCGCGAACATGACCGACGTATGGTTCGCGATCTCGAAGAGCCTTGTGTTCGGCGCGATCGTGGCGATCATTTCCACGATGCGGGGCATGGAGGCTAAAGGGGGTCCGCGCGGTGTCGCCGATGCCGTGAATGCGGCCGTCGTGATCAATGTTGTGCTCATTGTGATCACGAACCTGGTGATTACCCAGATCCAGGCGATGTTCTTCCCGGCGGTGGTCGCCTGATGTCGGCACCTTCGGTTCCCACCATATTGTGGCGCGCTCGCTCGGCGGCCGTTGAGACGGTCCAGAAGCCGCTGCGGGGATTCGGGCAGTGGTTCTTGTTCATTGGTCAGACGTTCTGGTATTTGCCGCTGACAGTGCGCAAATACACCCGCCAAACATTGGCGACGATGATCGAGATGTCTTGGGGCAGAGGCGCACTCATCGTCGATGGCGGCACCATCAGTGTTCTGCTGATCCTCGGTATGGCGGTCGGCGCCTCGTTGGGCATCGAGGCGCTCGCGACGCTCAACACCCTGGGATTCGGCGCGTTGTCGGGTCTTATCGGTGGAGTGGGCGCGATCCGCGTGATCGGACCACTGATCGCTGGAATCGCGTTCACCGCACAGGCGGGTACGCGCATGACCGCCGAGATCGGTGCCATGCGCATATCCGAGGAGATCGACGCCCTGGAGACGATGGGGTTGCGGCCGATACCGTTCGTCGTGGGTAGTCGCCTGGTCGGCGGATTGATGTGTGTGATTCCGGGATACCTGCTCACTCTGGTGGCTACTTTCTACGTGCTGCAGGTGGTGGTGGTCGTATTCAGCGGGGAACACGGGGGTACCTATGACCACTACTTCATTCAATTCCTGACGCCCATCGATCTGTTGTATTCCTTGATCAAGGCGACTATTTACTGCATCGCGGCGACGTTGATCCACTGCTATTACGGATACTTCGCCTCCGGCGGTCCGGTCGGTGTCGGCCACGCATCTGGTCGTGCCGTGCGTACGAGTCTGGTCACGATCATGGTTCTAGATTTCACGACGACCGTGTTGTTGTGGGGCATCAAACCCGAATTCATTTTCAAAGGATAGGTGCTCAATTCATGCTGAGAGGATCGTCGAAGTATCAGGACCGGGTGCTGATGATTATCGGTGCCGTCGGGTTGCTGTGCATTGCCGTGGTGGTGTTCCTGATCGCGGTGAATCCATTCGGTGGCCGGCCCAAGAATGTGTTTTCCATTGCGATCATCACGCCGTACGTGGGGCAAGGCATCGAGCCCGGAACCGCAATCGTCCTGCACGGCATCAAAGTTGGGGAGATTACCAGCGTCAACAACACCGCAAGCGGTGCCGTGCGGCTTGATACGGACCTTCAGGCGCAACCGGTGAGGGGCATTACCGATAAGGTGGATATAGATTTCCGGCCCGTCAACTATTTCGGTGTCCCAGGCATCAACCTGCTGCCGAATCCGGACGGTCAGCAACTCCGCGACGGTAGTCAGATCACGGTGGCGCCTAAGGGAAACTTCACCCTTTCGCAATTGTTGGCGCAATTGGGAGACGTCTCCGCGGCCAGCCTGACCCCGCAGCTCGTCAATGTCATCGACCGGGTGACCCGCTACACCGACGGACTCAACCCGGCGTTCGAGACAGCGGTAACCATGACCAGGACGATCGATGCGGCGCAAACCGTCCCCACCGAGCAGCTACTGGCCAACCTGGCGCCGGCGCTTGCGGCGTTTCCGGAATTCACCGCTGCGTCGTTGGTCACCGGCAGACGAATCATCGATTTCAGTTATTACCCCGGGCAAAATCTTCAATCGGCGGCCGTCAGCGGTCCGAAGATGGAATTTCCCTTTCTGCAGGCGGTCAAAGCGGAGAATCTCTCCGACGAAACTGAAACCTACTACCGGAACGTGGCCTACCACACCACAGATCTCCTGGCGAATGGTCTGTTTGCCTCGGTGGGCAAGCTTGTCAGCAGTCACGTGGATGATTTGTATCCCCTGATCGCTGGGCTCAAGTCGATTACGGATACGGGGCCTGTCTTGTTGCGGCCGGCCGACGTCGCGCAAAAGCTCGCGGATTTGCGGTCCCGGTTCGAAACGCTCTATGCCGGGGACGGTCAGCAGCATGCAATTTCGGTCCGAGTACTGCTGGACAGCCTTCCCGGCGTGGCGGCTCCTTTGAACGTGGTGGCGGGGGGCCCACAGTGAAAATCACATCCTCGATATGGCGTCTCGGTTTGAGCATCGCCTTTACGGTCGGGCTCGTCATCTTGCTGTCGAATACCTTGACCAATCCCGTGGCGGTCAATACGCGGACCTACACAGCGGAGTTCACCGACGCGTCCGGGCTTCATCCCGACGGCGACGTGCGTGTGCGAGGGGTCCGGGTAGGAAAGGTCGAATCCGTCGCCCTCGCTCGCCGCGATGGACAAAACATCGCGCAGGTCAAACTCACCCTGGACCGGCAATACGGCGTCGTGGCCATCACGCGGCTGGCGATCAAGTTCCAGGCGCTGACGGGTGTCCGCTACGTGGACGTGACGAACGCGGCTGAGGGATACCGCGAATCTGACTTGGTGACGCACGTGCCGACCGCGATGACTCAACCCTCCTTCGACGTGACAGCGCTTTTCAATGGGCTCCAACCCGTGCTCGCCACGTTGAGCCCGGAGGAGATCAATACCTTCACCGCGAATGCGGCATCGTTCTTGACCGGAGACGGTAGCGGTTTGGCACCGCTCCTGGAGAGCGTCAACAGGCTGACCGCTTTCGTCTCGGATCGCCAACAAGTGGTTTCGACGTTGATCCGAAACTTGTCAGAAGCCGGCGACGCTCTCGGTGGCACGTCCTCGAAGTTCATTCACGTGATCGACTTGGTGAATACGCCAGTGGACAAGGCACTCTCGATCTTGGACGAGTTCCGCAAGGATCTTTTGTACAAGGACTTCCTCGATCCCGTCGTCCGGTTGCTGCACAGTGCCGGCTTCAAGCCGGGCACCAACGTCGACGAAGCATTGGACCGTGCATTCAGCAACCTCGACCGCTTCTTCGACGCAGCCAAGTTGGTGCCGGTGATCGATGGGAATATTCCGCCTCCGGGTAACGACGGAACCCCCGTTCAGCCGTGCTCGCGCGGCAACTTTCAACTGCCGGAGACGATGGACGTGTTACTGAACGGGCGACGGGTAGTGCTATGCAATCGCTGAGATCGATGAAGTTCCTTCGCAATCCGATTATCTGGGGTGCTGGGGCGGTGGTGTTCGCGACCGTCGTGGCGGTGGCGTTGGCTCACGTCTATTTGAACCCGCCCGGCCAGGGCAAGATCGTCGCCTTCTACACCGACGACGCGGCGTCGGTCCGTGTCGGAGAAGAGGTGCGGATGGCGGGGATCACCGTGGGAAAGGTGATGGATCTGTCGCTGGAGCCGAACCAGGTTCTGGTGAAGGCGCGGGTCAATGACGATGCATTCGTCGGCGACCAGTCGCAAGTCGATGTGCGGATGCTGACCGTGGTCGGCGGCTATTACGTCAATGTCGCGTCGATCGGTGCGACGTCGCTGGGCGCACGCACCATTCCGCGTTCCCACGTGACGATGCCCTACAGCCTGGTGCGGGCGCTCACCGATACCACCAAGATCACCGAAAACGTGAATCCGACGTCGGTCAACCAATCGCTCGATCAAATCGCCAACGGTCTTACGGGCACGAATGTCGAGGTTGTCTCGAATGTGATCAACGCGGGCAATGGCTTGATGTCGGCAGTAGAAAGGCAGCGGGGGCAGGTGACGAAGATCCTCGACATTTCCGATGAATACATCAGAACGCTGGCGAATTATCGCGAAAAATTCGCGGAGCTGCTCCGGAAGGTGTCGATCGTGATTCAGACATTGGTGATCTACAACGGCGGACTGGCCGGCACGCTTCAGGGGCTGGGCGAAGTCCTCCAGGATCTGATACCCATTGCAAATTTCTACGATAACCATCGCCTTTCATTCGTCGAGAAGGTACGGAATTACCTATCCAAAGGACAGGACTTCGTGACACGCAATGGGGTGACCATTCGCGCTCTGCAGCGGGTGCAGAATTTGATGGACCGAGTGCTCGACGCCCAGAATGCGCCACCGGGACTATTGGCCACCGACCTTTGCATGCCACTACCGGGGAGCGCCTGCTGATGGCGCGGCAACATCTGCTCCGGTTCGGACGAGCATCACGGTTGCGGCGAGCAGGCGTCGTCTCGGCGACGATCGCTGCGACGGTGTGCTGCGGATCGTGCACACCGCCCACCACGGCGCAGGCCGCCCGATATTGCGCGATCATGCCCGACAGCGTCGGGTTGTACGTCGACAACCCGGTCACCCAGATGGGCTTCCCGATCGGCAAGATCGCCGCCGTCACGCCCCAGGCGATGTCGGTGCGGGTGGACTTCACCGTCGAGCGCGGCCGGGTGCTGCCCGAAGACGTGAAAGCAGTGAGCAGATCGGCGTCCATCCTGGCCGACCGCTCGCTGGAACTCGTCGGCAACTACGACACCGGCCCAAGACTGTCCACGGGGGGCTGCATTCCACTGAGCCGGTCGCTGACGCCGAAGAGCCTGTCCGAGGTGGTCGGGGCATCGACCACGTTCATCAACTCGATCAACCCCGCAGGTTCGAACAACATCGGTGCCGTGGTCAGCGGTATCGACCAGGCCCTGCACGGTCAGGGCCCGGGTGCCAACAAGCTATTGACCACAGCGTCGGCGGTAGTCGACTCGCCTGAGCAAACCATTGGTGATCTCGACTCCATCACCACCAACCTCGCTCAGGTGACGACCACACTGGCCGACCTCAACCCGACGTTGAAGGAAGTGTTCGTCGACTCGTCGAATTCCGCCTTGATGGAAGCGATCAAGACAGTAGAGGGAGCGGCGAACACCTTCGACGGGGTCATCCCCGTCACCGACATGGCCGCAGGCCTCGAGAAGGAACTCGGTCCGCAGATTCAGCAATTGCTCGACGCGGTGTCGGTAGCCGTTCGCAAGGCCACTCCGCGGGCTCCCTTCTACGCGAGCCTGTTGAACCCGGCGCCTCGCGTGCTCAACGGACTGGTCAACATAGCCAACAACCACCAGTTCACGCTGCATTATCGCCCGCCGACGTACCGCCTCCGGGCGCCCGACGGTGTCGCACAGTGCAACATCATGAACGCTGCCATGCCCGGTAGCTGTGCGAATGTCAAGGGCACGCCGTACGCGGTCGATGTGGCGCTGTTGCAGTACGTTCTGGCGCAGGCGGCGAGCAAATGACATCTCGATTCCGGCCCTTCACAGTCGCTGCACTGGCGGCCAGCGTCCTCGCGGTCTCATCCTGTGCATCGCTCAACGTGAACGCGCTGCCGCAGCCGGGTCCGTCCTACGACGACGGGCACGACGTCGTCATGCAATTCGCGAGCGTGCTGAATCTGCCGCAACGCGCCAAAGTCGTGCTCGACGGCGTAACCGTCGGCGTGGTGTCGAAGGTGACACTGACGGGTCACGACGTCGACGTGACCGCGCGCATCGGCCCCGGGGTCGTCATCCCGTCGGACGTCCACGCGGTACTGCAGCAGGCGACTGTGCTGGGCGACATCTACGTGGCCCTGGAGCGACCGCCGGCCGGCACTGCGCCGGCACCCGCGCTGGCTGCCGGTGGCGTGATCCCGATCAGCCAAACGACGTCCCCGCCTCAGTTGGAGGACACTATCGCCAGCCTGGCGAACTTCGTCTCGAGTGGATCCATTCAACGGGCGCAGAACACCATCATCCGCCTCAATCACGTGGTGCCCTCCAGCGACGAGGTACGAAGGCTGACGACTCGGGTCGACACCGATCTGTCCGCCCTGTCGGGGCACATGGACCAGGTCGACCAACTGCTCAACGGCCTGGCAGGAACCGCGGACGCAGTAAATCGCCATATTCCGGAAGCGCAGTACTGGTTCTCGCCGAAGGGGCAACTCGGCTTCGAGCGCACCACCGGTATCGCGACATTCACTGCGCAGGGCCTCATCGGCGTCGGAACCATCACCGGTGGTGGATACTGGCTGGTCCCTTTCCTGAATTCGCTGGCCGACTCGGTGGGCGCACTTCAGCAGTCGAAGGTTGCCACTGAAACAGAAATACCGAAATACCGGCATCTATTCACTGACGTATTCCTGCCAGTGGACAAGTATCCGGCGATCAATATCACCTCGATCGTCGGTCCAGATGGGCGGGAGTTGTCCGGCAATGTGCAAGATGTGCTGCGAATTCTGGGGGCAATGCCGTGAGGTTGCGTGACGTCGTTTCTTTTCTCGCGTTTGCCGCGATAATAGTGTTCGTTTTGGGCTATCTAGGATCGCTCGGACTCCGCGTCGCCCCGCCCTCTCACCGGACCAACCTGTCCATGGACATCCCGGACGTCAACGGTCTCGTCGTCGATTCGAATGTGCTGCTGCGTGGTGCGCCCGTCGGGAAGGTGACCAGACTGCGCACCTCGCTTCAAGCGTCGACCATTGACTTCTACATCGATGGCGAATACCGAATTCCCGAAGAGTCCGACGTGCGGCTCGAGAATCTCTCTGCACTGGGCGAGTCCTTCATCGAGTTCGTACCGCGCAGCGATGGCGGACGGATGTTTCAGGACGGGCAGCGCGTCTCAACAAAGTCGATCACACAACAACCGTCGGTCTCCGAGTTGACGACCAGTGTGGTACGGGTGCTCAACCAGCTTGACCCCGATGCAGTCAAGCGCATCATCGGCGAAGCTGATGCGGCACTTCCGGACCCGAGCGCCGTGTTGCCGAACTTGTCACACGCGAGCATCCAGCTCAACAATATGGCGAACGGCATGAACGGTCAGGGGTTCCAACTTCTGACTAATTTCCAGACACTGCTGCGCAACGCCGAATGGGTCAATCCAGCGTTGGTCAGCATGGTCCCCCAAATTCAGAGACTCGGCGTGGGTTTGCAGGACCTCTTCAAACTGTTCTCGGTCTTCTACCAACACGACAATCCCAACTCCATTATGAATCTCAACAATTTGGTCGTGCGGATTCAGGGCCTCTTGGATGATCGTGGCGGTGACCTCAAGGTATTGGGTGAGGCGTTTCAACCAAAGCTCAATGCGATTGCCGCAGTTCTGATGAACTTCGACAGCGGTCAGATTCTGGACAACTTCCTGAACCAAGTGCCCGCGGACGGGACCATCACTCTGCGTGTCGCGCCATGACCCAGCCCGGCGACAGTCTGCGGGTCAGGGACGTAATTCGAGAAAGGCTCAACAAATGACTAACAATGGGACTGCAACCCAGGAGAAGACGAGTGATCCCGAGGTTGCCGCCGAGCCGGAACCAACCGCCCCGGCGGCGGATGATCGGTCCGACGCGTTGGATGCGGACGCGCCCGAGAGCGTGAAGTCAACTCGCCGACAGCGGTCGGTTTCGGTCAGTGTGCGTGGTTTGGTGGTTGGTGCCGTGATCGTGGCGGTGGTGGCCGCGGTTGCCGTATTGGGTTGGCTGTACCTCGACGCGCGCCACCAACTGGATGCGCAGGCCCTCCAATCGAGCAACGCTGCGCATGCGGAGAAGGTTGCTCTCGACTATGCGGTAAACGCGGCGGCGATGGACTACAAGGATCTGAAGAGCTGGCACGTCAAACTCGTGGCGGGAACCAGCCCGGAACTCAACAAGAAGCTGACCGACGCCGGCACTTCCATGGAACAAGTCTTGGTCCCGCTGCAATGGAGTTCGAGTGCGCGGCCGCTGATCGCCAAGGTCAGGTCGAGCACGGGCGGCATCTATGTCGTCGACAGTTTCGTGAGCGTCCAAACGAAGACCGTGCAGGCACCAGAGCCGCTGCAGTCCACGGCTACCTACAGCACGACGATCGACAGCAACAACAACTGGCAAATCACCGATGTCGGCGGGATCGGATCGGCATTGGGCCCGAAATAGCAGGCGCAGACCGGGACGGAGATGAGGCCATGGTGAGGACGACGAGGGTTGGACGATGAGAGAAAGAATTCGACGCGGTGCCGCGGCGGTGGGCTGCGCACTGCTCTTGCCGGCAATCGCTACTCTGCTGGGCCCACCCGCAGCTGCCGGGCCGGATGCCGCACCCCCGCTGCCGGACCCACCCAGCAACAGCGAACTGATGCGGCCCTTACCCGTTATCACGCCGACACCGTCGGCGTGGGCGCCAAAGTTCCCGTTTCCATACGATCAAACGCGCGGTGACGTCACCGACACCGACATCACGGCAATGCGCGAGATGTGTCAGTGGTACAACGCCCAATACGCCACGCTCAGCGCTCAGATCGACAGACTCCAGTTCAACCGGATCGGTGTCTGGGGCGACCACGACTACAGCCAAGGCGATGTTCAGCAGCAGGTCGACATCGTCACCGGAAACATCGGTCAGGCCGTCGGCTTTCTCGGGCCGCGCGCCCAATCACTTACCCAATCCCGAAGCCCCTACGGCGACAGCTACTTTCCCATCTACAAGGGCGAGCAGTTCTACAAGCTGTGGGAGCAGCTGTCCAACGTCAACAACGGGATCATGGCGCATCAACCAGATTGGTTCACCGGACCGTCGGTGCAGAAAGCGAAGCGTTGGGGCGAAGACATCCACCGATCGCATGTGTGCGAATAGGAGATGTCCGTGCGAATTAGAAGGGAAACGATGATTCCGCGACCCTGGTTGCCAGCCCACCGGGGTGGGCCGGACCGTGCCACGGCACGTCGCAGCTTCCAGCGCGGAATGTGCCTGGTTCTACTGGCATTCACCACGGCAAGTGTCTCCATGGCGCCCGTGGCGGTGGCGGATTCCGTCGATACCCTGCGGGCCGCGCTGGTGGCTGCACGCGCAGTGTCGTGTGGACCGCTCCAGTCCGATCCGCGGGTCGAGAGGACAGCCCTGGAAGTCAATGAATCCACCGACAAGTGGATCAACCACGATGCGCGGACCGAACCGGAGGCCGACGCGTTACCGCGACTGAAGGACCTCGGCTACGGCGGAAGCAAGGCAGCAATCTTGTACGGCGCCGGCGCAACCGCCGCAGACTCGATCAAGGTGGTGTTGTTGCAGGGCTATCGCGATATTCCGGACTGCTCCTACACCAATTACGGGGTGAGCGCGCTGCACAACGCGTCTACGGGCAGGATTTTGACGACCATCGTGCTGGCTGGTTAGCACTGCCTGGTGTCGTTCGACGCCGTCGTAACCTCATTCGCCCAATCAGGAAGGGAGTCAAGTGAATCGAATTCTGTCGATGACAGTCGCGGTTGTCGCTGGCATGACGGGCCTGGCGCAGATGCCGGTGGCGCACGCTGCGGACACCGTGACCTACGACATCTTCTCAGATACGGTCGGCGTGTTGGCCGGCGTCGAGTACCGCGACACCTCGGGTAAGCACCTGCTGCAAGACGTGCCGCTGCCGTGGACGCTGACCGTGCCCGTCGCGAGCGCCAAGAGCCCGACCGCCGACGGCGCCGAGCTGCGGGCTGACTGGCGACCGAACTTCCGCACGGCCGCAACGGTCGGGCGGGTTTTGCTAGGCCATTTCGTGACGGTGCGCATTTCCGAAGGCGCCAATGTGCTCTGCGAGAGCATCCTCGATGTTGGAAATGCGACATGCTACGGCAGCGTGCCGCACACATCGGAGAACGAATCGTCGCCGGGAAACCTTCCGTGATCGGCGAGCTTGGGCGGGCAGCCAGAAGCGTCGGGCGCGCGCTGGCAACGACCACGAGCGTGATCGGACTCTTGCTTCTGCCGACGCCGGCGGCGCACGCAGAGCCGTCGGGCGGTCCTGCGCAGAGCCCCTTCCCGGACGCCAACCTCATCATGCGGTATTACGACTTGGTGCACTACGACGACTACTTCATCGATGGTGTTGGCGGCGTGTGGTTTTCGACCCCTCTTGGGCTCAATTGCGGCATCTGGGACCGGGGCAGCTTCGGCTGTACCGGCGACATTCGTGGTGCCCCGCCGGGTACCAGCCGCATCGGCTGGATCACCGGACAGATCGAACCCCGTTACGACCCGGCGCTGGCAGTTCAGTTCCCGCCGGGGCAGGCGCAGCGAGATCTCCCGCCGCATAGTTACATCGAGTACAACGGGACGCGATGCGCAACCATGGCCGACTTGAGCACTTATTGCTCGCACGGTCCGTTCAGGTTCTACGTCACGCCGACCCGGACCTGGCTCGCCCCGCCGTGACGAATATGTGGTGCTGCGGACCCGCAGAGTCACTACGGCGATTGGGTTCACCCGCGGGGTTTCGGTCAGTCTGCTGGTCGCTGGAGCCTGAGCCAAATCAGATTGTCGGCCAAGGTATTTCGTTGACATGGAGGAGACGGAGTTGAGTATCCCAAGGTGGTCGTTGGCCGGGTTGGCACTGGCAATTGCCGTGAACGTGGCCGGCGCCGACCCGGCGCAGGCCGACCCGTTGACGCCGTTGACCCCGGGGGAAGTTGAGTACCTCCAACAGGTGCGGAACGTCCTTACGGTCAGCCACAACGACGCTGCCTTCCGCAGTGACGGAGAGCTGATGGTAGAGGGTCGATATGCCTGTCAACAACGCGCCCGCGGGTTTGTCGGGCAGCAGGCGACGCTTCTGCCGTCCGCCGTTACGCAACTGGCGTTCATCTACCTGTGCCCTAATTGAACGGGGCCAGAATGGAATTCACCGTGGACGGTGTGAGCTCTCGCCCTGGAGGGCGCCGTCTTGTGCAGAAGGGAATCCGAATGCGAATGCGTGCCCTGAAGGTGGGCTGCGTGATGACGGCGGTGACGCTCACGTTGTGGGGATCACCGGCCGCACAGGCAGACGATGCCAGCTTCGTACACGACACCCAAGCTCTCGGCTTCATTCAGGCTTCCCAGAACCTGATCAGCACGGCTCGGTCCGCGTGTTATTTCCTCGGTTTCTTCAACAGGGATCCGGAACAGGTAAGGGATCGCATCATGCGTTACTTGAACGTCGACGCGGACATGGCGCAGCACTTCATGGTTTTGTCCGTCGAAGAATACTGTCCCCAGAACGCTGCGCGAATCGGCGTTTGAAAGCTGCAAGCACTGGGTGAATCAGGACTGTTGCGTAGCAAGCGAATTGGTGTTCTGCGGCCCGTCTCGATCTGTAGGAGCGAGCATGAAGAAAGCCCATGAACGGCGGTGTCCCGGATGAGAGCGCGGGTTCGCCGGCAGCCGCCCGCGCACGGATTGCCCGGTGTGAGACGGAGAAAACTCGGCTGGATCTCTGATCGCCGCACGGCAGTGCATCACGCGGCGGCCGATCGAGCGCCTGCATCGAGGGCATTGCGAGCCCGCCAAGCCTTCGCGAAGACACCCGAACGGCTGATCCGCCTGGTCCAACCGCCCCTGTTCCCCGATGTCGGCGACGACATGCTGATAAAACGTGAACCGGTAGCGCATTTGGCCGCCCGCGCGGCGCGGACTCCAGTCCTTGGGCTCGCCTTGATCACCTACTTGGTCGCTGCCTGGATCGTCACGGCGGTGACGTTTCCGCGTTCCGTGGAAGGCCCAACGGCGGTCGGTACCGGCATCACCGATGAGACGATCCTTCCCATCGCCCCCGGTATTCCACCGGGTTCCGGACTGATTCATGCGGCGGACAGCGTCAGGCCCGATGACGTGCGCGTTGACCCGCGCTATTTCGCGAACCTACAGACGGTGTTGGGCAACCTCGATGGGCAAGCAGATCATGATCGGCCGATCGACCAGCACCACGGATTCGGGCAACGGTTGCCCGGCCCCGCGGCCGGCTCCGCTGCACCAGTGGACGGACAGTCACCCGAGGCGCCGGCACCGGCCACCGCGGCGGACCTTCAGTCCGGTCCGCCAGTAACTGCGCTCCCGAGCGGGCAACAACCTGACGGCGCGTCCTCCCCGGACCCGTCGCCGTCGGCCGCCGCGCCGCTCCCGCCACCGGCAGGGAGTCCGGATGCGCAACAACCTGCCGGTGCATCCTCGTCAGACGCAGCGCCACCGGCCGCGCCGGGTCCAGCAGCGGTCGGGAGTCCGGACGGGCATCCCCAGACGCCCTGAGGGGCATGCAGCTACACCGGCGACGCGTGAGTCACGAAGAACGCGGAAGTGCCTCGGCCGCAGCGATCAAAGCCTGCGCCAACTGCTGCACACCGAACTTAAGCCCGATGCGCAGCAGTCCGCCGGTACCTCGGAATTTCGGGGTGAACGAGCTGTTCCAGCGGATGAGCGTCCCGGTCTGATCAGCGGTGAACCAGACGTCGGCGCGGTGGTCCCGCATCGGGAACACCGTCTCGATGGAGTAGGCATGATGACGACCGGGTTCCTCGGCGAGGACGCGTTCGCGCACCGTCAGCGGGCCGATGGTGACCAGCCGCACGGCGCCGCCGCCGGCGGGGTGTGTGCTGCTCCAGCGGACTCGGCGCGCCGGCCGGAACCACGCCGGCCAGCCGGGGGCGTCCGCGAGGAGCGCGAAGAGCTGATCTGCGCCGGCGCTACTGGCGAGCTCGATATCGAATCGCTGTTCCTGGACCGAAGCAACCAACACGCTAGCCTTTCTGTCAGACAACGGATCTGGTTGTCGATGTCAGTGATTGGCCATTCCGCCGTCGACGGCCAGGGTGACACCGGTGATGTAGGAAGCGGCGTCGCTGGCGAGGAACACGACCGCGGCATCGAGTTTCATGCTGTTGTCCGAATCGCTGAAGTGTGCACGTCTGCTCGACGAACATCTCCAGCTTGTCGGAGGCCGCTGCGTCGGTCATCTCGCTGGCGAAATAGCCTGGGGCGACGGCATTGACGCGGATGCCCTTGCGTTTGGCCCACTGCTGGGACAGATCTCGCGTGAGGCCGATGACGGCAGCCTTGCTCGCGGCGTAAGCCGCCTGGGGCGCATACGATTTGACGAGCCCCAGCACGCTGGAGATGTTGACGATGCTGGAGCCTGGTGGCATGAATCGAGCGCTTGCCTGCGCCATCCAGTACGCCCCCATGAGGTTGACGTCGATTACCGAGCGGAATTCCTCGGGCGTCTCGCGAAGTGCGGGGACGGCGGTACCGATCCCGGCATTGTTGATCAGGATGTCGAGCCGGCCGAATTCTTCGACCGCGGACTGCGCCAACGCGTCGCAGTCCGCGGGAGCGGTGACGTCCGTGCGGTGGACACTCACTGCGCCAGCGTTTTTGGAGATCTGGTCGGCCACCAGGTCGAGAGACTTCGCGCGACGGGCACCGAGCACCACGCTGGCGCCTGCCTCGCTGAGGGCAAGAGCGAATCCGCGTCCCAACCCGGAACTGGCGCCGGTGATGATGGCGACCTTGCCGTCCAATCTGAACCGGGAGGTGATCGACACGTTCAGAAGGTCACGATGCCGCGGATGTTCAGCCCGGCATGCATGTCGACGTAACCTTGCGCGATGTCGTCGAGGCTGTATCGCCGGCTGATCAGCTCGTCGAGCTTGATCGCGCCCTGGCGGTACAGATCGAGGGCCCGCGGAATGTCGTAGGTCGGATTGGCCATACCGAAGATCGCGCCCTGAATTCGCTTCTGGTACAGCACCAATTCCGGGCCGGAGATCGGCACTCCGACGGCGGCGGGGTTGCCGAACCCGGCGACGACCAGGGTCCCCGCCTTGCGGATCGACGCGAAGCCCTGCGCGATGTGGTCACCGGTGGTGATCCCGGTAGTGATGATGGTGGAGTCGGCACCCTGCCCGTTGGTCTGCGACCGGGCGTAGTCGGCGGCCTCTTCGATGGTTTCGAAGGCATCGGTGGCCCCGACCGAGGTGGCGAATTCACGTTTCGAGGCGACCGGATCGACGGCGATCACCTGAGCCGCACCAGAGTGCCGGGCACCTTGGACCGCGTTGACCCCGATACCGCCGACGCCCATCACGATCACGACATCGCCCGGGCCGGTCTGCGCGGCGTTGACGGCCGAGCCCCATCCGGTGATCACACCGCAGCCGACCAGGCAGGCAACGTCGAGGGGGATGTCCTTGGGAATGACCACAATTGAGCGGACGTCGACGGTTGTGTATTCGGCGAACGTCGAGGTTCCACACATCTGGCCGACGGCCTCGCCGTTGTGGGTCATCCGGTAGCTGGTCGGGTCGTCGTAGCGGCTACCGGCCAGCAGCAGAGCGCCGAGATCGCAGAGGTTCTGGCGTCCGGTGGCGCACCACCGACAGCGGCCGCAGACCGGCATGAACGAGAACACGATGTGATCGCCAACCGCAACGCCGGTCGTGTTGGGACCGACCTCTTCAACGATGCCGGCACCTTCGTGACCGCCGACGACCGGATACTTGCCCACTGGCAGGTCGCCGGTGGCGATGTGGTCGTCCGAATGGCAGAGGCCGGCCGCGACGACACGGACCAGCACCTCGTTCTGGCGAGGTCCGTCCAGCTCGACCTCGATCGTCTCGTACTTGCCGGGAGCCGACAGCAACGCAGCAGCGCGCACCTTCATGAAATTGCCTTTCGGGCCGGCCAATCTGGCTGGCGTTGGGAGTTCCTGTCAACAGACATTGGCACCAACATGTGCCCTTGTCAACTATCGTGTTGACGATAGGTTGACCAGTGCCTAAGCCGACCGTAACGCTGCTAGCAGCCGGGGCAGAGCGCCGAGGTCGAGCTGGTAATAGTTCAGTGGCACTGTGAAATTCGTGACGCCGAGAGCTGCCAGTCGCTCACCGCTGGCGATCGCACCTTCGATGAGCTTGTCGATGTCGTCCGGTACGGGCCATCCGGTCGGGGTGAGTGAGCATCGGTAGGACACCGTCGCGGGATCGCGTCCGATCTCGGCGCACCGATTCCCGATGGACTCGATGGATCGGGCGATCTCGTCGTAATCAGCAGCCTCGCGTGACAGCCAGCCCTGGCAGAATTCAGCGACTCGTCGAGCGGTTGGGCCCTTCACTGCGTTTCCGCCCCACCAGATGGGCGGTCCGCCAGGGGTGGCAGGAGCCGGCTCGCTGATGACGTCCTGAAACCGGATCCAGCGTCCCTGATAACTCGATAGACCCGGCTGCCATAACTGCATACAGGCGCGGACAACGTCTTCAGCCCGGGCGTCACGTTCCTGAGGGGGGATGCCCTGTGCCGCGAATTCTTCGGCATTCCAGCCCATTCCGACGCCTAGGCTGAATCTCCCGCGAGATATCACGTCCAGCGTGGAAACCTGGCGGGCAAGCACGGCGAAGCTGTGCGCCGCTGGCAGCAGCACGCTGGAGGTGAACCGGATAGTGCTCGTCTTCGCGGCGGCCGCGGCGAAGGTGACGATGGTGTCGGCCCTGTCCGAATGCTGAACTTCGCGGCCGTGCACCATGTTTCCCGATCCGCCCGGGTGGTGCATCACCGGCGTGAACAGAATGTGCTCGCCATCCACCACGTCGTCGAAGCCGGCCTGCTCGAGCGCAACAATCAGATCGGGAATCTCGTACACGGTGGCCGCCCAGCGGGGGATCATGCCGGGCAGCTTTGCGCCAAGGGACTGCTTCATTGCATATTCCTTCCAGCGACTTCAGGGGCCGGCGTCGCCACGCGTCTTGAGACGGTGTCCGCCGGTTGTGAGGGCTGAACCGACTGTAGGGAAATGCGCACTGCCAGTCAACGCGAAAGTTGACGCATCGCCGTGCTGACTACCGGCAGTGAGAAACATTGGGCCGCAGCCAGGTTTCAGTGATGCGGTTGGGGTACCGACTGGCGCCTGCGAGGGCGTGGAGCGGTCGTTTCGGAATCGCCGCGAGGCGGGCGACGGGTGGAGGCGTTGAGGGCGAGCGGAAGCGCCGCTCTGCTGCTGATACCGAGTTTTTCGTAGACCCGCTGCAGTCGATTCTCGACGCTGCGTACCGATAGCACGAGTTCGTCGGCGATTGCCTTGTTCGACATTCCCGAGGCGGCCAGTGCGGCTGTTTCATATTCGGCCGGAGTCAGTCGGGCCCGGGCGTTGATGGACTGCAGCGCCGGCGTTGTCGCACCCTGGCATGCTTCGGCAAGGTCGACAGCCATCCGAGTGGCCGCCGCAGCGTTGCGCTGATGTCCGGCGCGAGTCCACGACACGGCGGCGTCGGCGGCCGCGTCGGCCGCCAGGAGATCGGCACCCAGCTGAGCGAATGCCGTCGCGGCGTCCTGCAATCCCTCCGGATTGTCGCCGGCGAGATGGCGAGTGTGTGCGGCCATTGGATTCACCAGGCCGGGATCGATACGGCGTTCCAGCCGGTCCAGTGCTTCGGTGACCTCGGAGGCTGCACCAAAGCGGGCTTGGGTATGCATGGCAACCGACGCCACCACCAGATCACCGGATTTCAGCGCAAGTTGGGCCGCTTCGTCGGCCAGCTTCCGGGCTTGGGGAAGGTGGGCTTGGGTCGCGGCCATCCAGGCTCGTGCGACGAGGGCGTCGGCCGCGTCATAGGTGCGGCGGGGGAGGGCGAACTCGTCAATCTTGGCAAGCACCGTGTTGGCGGCCTCGATCTCGTCGGTGTGAGCACGGGCCATGGCGAGGATGTGCAGTGCCTCGTGGAGGAACATCGGTCGCCCGATACGTCGCAGTACTGCAACGGCCTCTCGAGCGTGAGTTGCGGCGTCACGGACCCGGCCGCGCAGCAGGCATACCTTCGCCAGCTGGAGGGCGAAACATCCCTGCGCCTCGGGGGAGTGGTCACGCAGTCCGGTGCTGTACTCGGTGCGCGCGAGGGCCTCCGCGTCGTGTAGTCGTCCGACGCTGAGCAATGCTTCGCACCGGTTGAACAGGTGGAACCATGGATACCACTCGATGGGCTCGGTCAGCGCTATCTGGGTCGCGTATCCGCGCTCGGTCAGCTGTAGCGCTTCCTGGCATCGACCCATCCGGGCGAGGCTGCGGGCTCCGGTCAGGCAAGCCCACACCACAGCGTTTTTGCTGGTGCTGCCCGCCAGCAAGGGGGTGACGGCTTTGAGGGTGGCCAACGGGCCGTCTGTGGCGACCAGGATGGCTGACCGTCGGGCGATGATTTCGTCGCGCCAGTCGCGATCCCGGATGGCGGTTTCTGCCGCTGTCGCCACCTGCAGGCTGTCGCCCGGGCGGTCGGAATACAGGAAGTTGTCCATCCGCGCGATCGTCACCTTGGCACGCTGAGCGTCGTCTGTGGCGCGGTCGGCCAGGACCGCAAGCTCAGACTCGGCGGAATCGCTGTGGCCCTGGACTCCTGACAACCGCGCCGCGAGCAGGTCTGCGTCAAAGCCGCCGCCGAGCTCTCGGGCTGCCTGTACAAGTCGTTGTGCAAGCGGGAAGTCGTAGCGCCAGCGTGCGGCAGTGGCGGCGGCCAACATGACCTTCGGGCTGCCGCCGCCGCCGATCAACCGCCAGCTGCCGATCCGGAGGGCTTCCTCGTCGCTGGCGGTCCCGCTGGCCTCGACCGATTCGGCAAGGGCGCGCGATATGGACGCGACCCTCAGGACCGGTAGACCGGCGCGTAGGACGTCACCGTAGACCGGGTGACCGAGACGTAGCTGCAGGTGACCGTTGTTGACCTCCACCCGGACCAGGCCGGCTCGTTCCAGGCGTTCGGCCACGTCGGCATCTCCCAGCGATTCGAGTTCGCGTTGACCCAGCGGTTCGCCGAGGCTGACCAACTCCATCAGCGCGCGTTCATCGGGAGCGAGTTCGCCGAGCCGGGATTCGACGAGTTCGACCAGTCGGCTGGAGGGTCGCAACGGCCGCGTCAGCCGCCACATTCCGTGCTCGTACCGCAGGGTGTGGTCCTCGACCGCGCCCAGGACCAACTCCCGCAGAAACAGCACATTGCCGTGGCAGTGGGTGGCCAGCTTGAGAGTGGTATCGGGATCGACGACCCCTCCGAGTGCTGCGCAGATGAGGCGCTCGGTAGCCGCGATCGGCAGCCCGTCGACCTCGTGGCGCTCGATCAGGCTGTCCTTCCACAGCGCCACCACCGCGTCTGGTGCGACCTCGCCGGCTCGCACGGTGGCCAGGACGAATGCCGATTCGGTCAGCGCGAGTTGATGGATCAACGTGGCAGACGCCATGTCGAGCAGGTGGGCGTCGTCGACCAGCAGGAGCAGGCGGCGCGAACCCGCGCTGTCGGTGAGCGCGGTCGCGAACTGCCGCAACAAGGCCGAACGATCTTGGCGCATGGCCTCTGCGCTGTGGTCCACGGAGGGCAACAGATGGGTGAGGGCGCCGAATGGCAGCTGCGCGGAAGACTGGTGGCCGGCGACCCGGGCCACCGCGCAATCCTTGGCGGCGCCGGCGCATTCGGTTGCCAGCCGGGTCTTTCCGACACCTGCGGGACCGGCTAGCACCACTCCACGCGTACTGGAATCAGCAACCATGCGCGACAGGGCGGCGAGCTCGTCGCCCCGGCCGACAAACGGCCAATCGGTGCTCTTAACCATAGATTCCAATTCCGGCCTGCGTCCTTCGTCGCTGTGACGAACTGGGCATAGCAATCTCGATCTAACCGTACTCCAAGTGTTGCGTCGGTCACATCGCCGCATCGATCAGACCCCGCCCGATTGCCGTCGACGCTGCAACAAACGTGGGTGTTGACAGGGAGGTTGCTCCGGTGGGGCGCTGTCACCGGTTGTGCATCGGTGGACGGCATCAACACACGTGTTGACTGATCGGCCGGGCGGTCGTAGCGTGATGGGCATGATTGAGACAGCGATTGATGCGATTCGGCGTGGTGGTCTCGTGGTTGTCACCGATGACACCGATCGGGAGAACGAAGGCGATCTCGTGATCGCGGCTGACGCGGTGACGCCGGAGACGATCGCGTTCATGGCGGTCCATGGTCGCGGTTTGGTCTGTGTCGCGATGGAACCGCACCGGTTGGACACGCTCGAACTGGGCCCGATGGTGCCGGGCGGCAGTTCGGAGACCAACTTCACCGTCAGCATCGACCTCGATATCCCGGGCAGCACCGGAATCAGTGCAGCCGATAGGGCGGCCACCATCCGGCGGGCCATCGACGCCAACAGCGTGCCTTCGGATTTCCGTCGCCCCGGACACGTGTTCCCGCTGCGGTACACCCCGGGCGGTGTGCTGGCGAGGCGCGGCCATACGGAGGCCTCGGTAGACCTGGCGAGGCTGGCTGGTCGTACGCCAGCCGGTGTCATCTGCGAAATCCTCAACGACGACGGCACCATGGCGCGCGGTGAGGTGTTGAGGGCATTCGCCGAGTGGCACGGACTTCCGATGGTGTCCGTCGCCGAGATCGCGGACTACCTGCGCGCGCGTCCGCATTGGGCAGATCAGTCGGCCGCGGCGGGTAGTGCGCTGGTGCGGCTCGCTGCGGAGACGGTGTTGCCCAGTCGCCATGGAGACTGGCGCACCTTTGGATTCCGGGGTGCAGACGGTCTTGAGTACGTCGTGTTGATGCGCGGTGAGCTGCCCGGAGATGAGCCGCTGCTGGTCCGGCTGCACTCCGAGTGCCTGACCGGCGATGCGCTTGGCTCGGTGCGCTGTGACTGCGGTGAGCAGTTGCAGATGTCCATGAAGCAGATCTCCGGCGAGGGCGTTGGTGCCATCGTCTATGTCCGCGGGCACGAGGGCCGAGGCATCGGACTGTTGCCAAAGCTGCGGGCTTATGCGCTGCAGGATGAGGGTCTCGACACGGTCGATGCGAACCTGGCGCTGGGATACCGCGACGACGCGCGTGAGTATGCGGGCGCGGCGGCGGTCCTCAAGACGCTGGGCATCCAGCGCATCCGCTTGCTGACGAACAACGCGGTGAAAGTCACCGGCATGCGTGACAACGGAATTGACGTTGTCGAGCGGGTCCCGTTGATCACCACGCCGTCGGCGGACAATCTGCGGTACCTGTGGACCAAGCAGACCCGGATGGGCCACCAACTCGACTCCGATGAGCGTGCCGGATCGGCCGACCGCCACCTGCCCCATTCAGAGCCACAGGTAGAGGCTCGATAGCACCAACCACAGGGTGGCGCAGTACGTTTCGAAGGCGGCCCGTAGGGCGACGGGTGCGCGCCGCAACTCCATGAAATCCAATCCGATGAGACGGATCTTCGCTGCGGCTAGTCCGAGCACCACCACGGCGACATGATCGCCGAGGCCGTGTTCGATACCCAGCAGGGTTGACAACACGGTTGCCCCGATCAGCAGTAGCCAGCTGAAACCAGCTCGGGTACATAGGATTCTGACCATCGCGAAGGCTCAACTCACCAGGTAGAGCAACGGGAACAGGACGACCCACAGCAGGTCGACGAGGTGCCAGAAGCACGAGGCGCCCTCGACGACCGCCGCGCGGGTCGGGCTCAGGGCCGGGCGCGCGGCCTGGGTGTAGATGAACGCCAACGCCGCCAGACCCAGGCAGACGTGTACTAGATGCAGGCCGGTGAGGACGAAGTAGTACAGATAGAACGTCCCGCTGCCGGCGCCGTGATGATCGATCGACATCAGTGTGTATTCGACGGTTTTGAGTCCGACGAATGCGGCGCCGCAGCCCATCGCGACCAGCGTCGCGCCACGCGTCGTTGTCACTCTGCCGGACCGCAGAGCGCCGATCGCGATCACCACCATAAGTGAACTCGTCAGCAGGACAAAGGTATTCGTTGCACCGATACCGGTGTGCAATGTACGTCGTGCCATGTCGAACTGCTCCGGGGCCTTGGCGCGCTCCACTAGGAAGGTGGAGAAGAAGATGCCGAACACCAACATGTCACCCATGAGGAACACCCAGGTGCCGGCCTCGCCGGGTAGCGTCCGCTCACGCATTCGGTGTCAGCTCGGCCGCCTCCACGTCGATCGCGCGCAGCATCAACACCACCAGCGCGATGTACCAACCGGCGAAGGCGCCGAGTGGAACCCAGAAGGCGAATACACCGTTCCAGGACAGCGGTCCGTCGTTGAACACGACCACGAGAGCGGCGGGTGCGGCGAGTATGGCGTACCAGATGTTGAAGTAGCCGAACCAGCGCGGGAATGTCGGTGTCGCCGAGGTATCGGTGAATGTCGCGGCGGCGATCACTACAGCTTGTAACACCAGCGTGCCCACGAACCCGATAAGCATCAACCAGAACAGATCGTCCAGTGCCAGCGTGAGTTCCGGGGACCGACTCTCGGGCCGGAATGTCGCGCATGCCAGCACCATCAACGGGCAGTAGAACCCTGCCGGGTAAAGCGCTGCGGCGGCCAGGATCTGGGTGATCGACAAGATGCCCCACCGGCCGCCTTCGGCGCGCCGGATGCGCAGCGTCAGTGCGGCGTTGAACGGAACGATCAACGCCGATGTCACCAGCATCAGTGCGACACCCCACCGGATACGGAGCTTGTTGTCGATCATGTGCCGACTGATCTGGTCGGCGGTCGATGTCGGTGACAGTGGCGGGATCAGGCCCGCAACGATCATAAACATCACGAAAAGCACTACCAGGAAGCCGATTCCGCACCACGCACAGGCACGCTGCAGGGCTGGTTGCACGGAAGTCTCCTCTTGCCGGGTTGCGCGGCCGGCCTGGTCGGCGGCCGCGATCAGCGTTGGCGATGAGAGTAGGCGTTCGTTCGAAGCCGAGTCAACATCAGAGTTGACAGCTCGGGTTGGTCGGTGTTGCAATGGGTCATCCCCTCCGTCGCGGGTACCGCGGCGGGGCGGGGAAGGATGTAGTGACCCAGAACTTCTGACCTTTAGAGGGTGGTATCAATGGCCGATACCGGCACCGTCGAAGAACTCGCAGAGAACTTCGACTTCAGTGACGAACGAGTGCGACAGGACCGGGCGGCCGTTTACGCGGAACTGCGCAAGGGTCCGCCACGGTGGTCGGAAGCCTACGGCGGCCACTGGGTGGTCAGCCGTTACGCCGATCTCAAGGAGATGCTAGGCAATCCGGGCGTCTTCATCTCCGGTGAGGGCACCACGATCCCGCCCACTGGCTTCCCGATCAAATTTCCGCCCAATGAGGCAGATCCGCCAGATCACTCCAAGTGGCGCAAGCTCACGGCGCGATTCTTCACCTCGAACGCGGTTACCGGCCTTGAGGCATCAGTCCGCGGGATCGTCCGAGAGAAGTTGGCAGCCTTCATCGAGAAGGGGCAGGCCGACCTCGCCACCGAACTCGCTCAGCCGATCCCGGCCTATGTCATCGCCGACATGATGGGTTTCCCGCGCGAGGACGCACCGTGGTTTGCCCACATCAGTGATGAGCTGCTTGTGACAGCCGAACTCAAACAGGAGGAGGCCAATGCCGCGGCTGCCCTTGAGTTCGTCACCTATCTGACCAAGCACCTCGAAGATCGCAAGCAGAATCCCAAAGAAGATCTGCTGACCGACCTCGTCAATGGAACCATCGACGGGCGGCCTCTGGCGATCGAGGAAATGCTCGGCGTGGCGTTCTTCTTCCTGATCGCCGGACACGAGACCACCGTCGGCGGAATGACTTTCCTGCTGTGGCGTCTGGGGCTCAACCCGGACACGCGGGCACGACTGATCGACGATCGCACCTTGATCCCCAAGGCAATTGAGGAACTGCTGCGACTGGACTCGCCGGTGCTGCATCTTGCGCGTACCGTCGCCGAGGACACTGTGCTCGGCGGCGCCGAGATGAAGGCAGGCGACAAGGTGATGGTGTTGTACGCCGCGGGTAACCGCGATGAGGAGATGTTCCCCGATGCGGACGTCTTCGACATAGATCGCCCTAACGCCAAACGGCATGTCGCGTTCAGTTCGGGTATCCACCTTTGCCAAGGCGCCGGTCTGGCTCGAATGGAGATGCGGGTGTTGCTCGAAGAGATTCTCGACACCATCCCGGACTACGAGATCGCCCCCGAGGCAGTGGAATTCCGCGGTATCCAGGGCGTGCATTCGGTGAAGTCACTGCCGGTGACGTTCACACCGGTTTCGGCTGCCGGTCTGGCGGCGACGGTCTGATGAGTCGCCGTGGCCGGGACGCCCCGGCCACGGCGACCGCTGGATCGGTCTGACTATGCGTGGAGATTTATGCCGGGCCCTATCCGACGGGATTCGACCGGGCGATTTGATGGTCGCCGGCCAGGTGCTCGGTGAGCCGACCGCCCTGATCGAGACATTGTTCGCGCGCCCGCACAATGTGACGGGCACTCGGCTGTTCACCGGCATGAGCCTGACATCGGTACTGGAGCAGACGCCCGACGAGGTCGACTTGATCAGCTTTGTCGGTATGGGAACGAATGCGAAGCTGTTGGCGCAGCGTCGATTACAGCTTGTTCCCTGCCACATGTCGGAACTGGGCTGGTCGATGACTCGCGGCCCGTTGCGGCCGGATATCGCGCTCGTCCTGGTCAGCCCGCCCGATGTCGATGGCATGTGCAGCCTGGGTGCGGCATCGGACTACATCTGGCCGGCGGTGTCCGCTGCCAGCACGGTGTTCGCCGAGATCAACCCGAATGTGCCCCGACTACCAGGCGACACAGGCATTCCGTTCGACCGCTTCGATGCCGTAGTCGAGTCTGACCGGCCGTTGCCGGACTATCCGCGTGGACGGCCGTCGGCCATTGAACAGACCATCGGCAAACGGGTTGCCGCTTACGTCCGCGACGGCAGCTGCATCCAGATCGGTGTCGGCAAGCTCGGGGACGCTGTGTTGGCGTCGGTGGCCGACCGGCGTGATCTGGCTGTTCACGCAGGGATGATCGGTGAAACGATCCTGGAGTTGATGCGCGACGGCGTGGTCACCAATGCCTGCAAGCCAATCGATACCGGGTTGACCGTGACGGGGTCGATACTCGGCGGCCCGGGTGCGGTGGCACTGGCGGCAACGAGCCCTCATCTGCAATTGCGATCAGTTGACTACACCCACGACGCCGCGGTGATCACCTCGATCGACAACTTCATCAGCATCAATTCGGCCATCGAGGTGGATCTGTTCGGTCAGATCAATTCGGAGGTCGCCGGGGGACGCTATCTCGGCGGCATCGGAGGTTCGGTGGATTACATGCGCCCTGCAGTCCGCGCGGCAGGCGGTCGATCGATTGTTGCACTGCCGGCAACAGCCCGCGGCGGCATCAGCCGCGTCGTCCCGGCGGTGCAGCGGATCACAGCTGCCCGCAGCGATGTCGATGTGGTGATCACCGAGTACGGCGCAGCAGAGCTGCGCGGGGTGAGTGAAGGCGAACGAGCGATGCGGCTGGTTGCGGTGGCAGCACCCGAGCACCGTGATGAGTTGCGCGCGGCAGTGCGACGACTCGGACTGTAGAAGGAGATGAAACATATGCAGCTATTGATGGAAGGGTTCGGGCTGCTGGAGGCGGCGCGATGGTATCCGGAACGCGGTCTCTTGTTCTCCGACATGACCCGGGGCGGGGTGTACTGCTGTAGTCACGTGGGCAGTTCCGCTGAGCTGATCATCGCGCACCGCAAGGGGATCGGCGGCTTGGTTGCCCATCAAGACGGCGGTCTGGTCGTCACGGGCCGCAACGTGTCAGTGAAGGGCACGGACGGCGCAACCTCCGTGGTTCTCGAAACCGCCGAGGACGAAACGTTTTTCAACGATCTCACGGCGGACCTACGTGGACGCCTGATTGTCGGCTCGGTGGGCACCGGTCCGTCGCCGCACGAAGGAGCACATTCAGCGCAGCGACAACCGGGGCGGCTCTATCGGGTCGACGTCGATCGTGACGTTACGGTCCTGGCCGACGACGTTCTGGTCTCGAACGGGCTGGGGGTATCCCCGGATGGCAGCGTCCTCTATCACGTGGATTCCTACCGCCGGACGATATGGGCGTTCGACGAGGCCGGAAACCGCCGAGTGTTCGCCGATGTCGGTGGGTATGAAGGTATCCCCGACGGCCTGGCTGTCTCGGCCGACGGTGCGGTCTATGTCGCGATGGCGGGCGGGGGCGTGGTGCTCGGCTGGGCTGCCGACGGAACAGCGATCGCTGAGTTGGCGGTGCCGCAGCCGTTGGTGACGTCGATCTGTTTCGGCGGACGCGACCTGCGCAGCCTGTTCATCCTGACTGGCGTGAACGAGGAGTATCCCGACGAACAGGGGGGGTCGGTCTATGTCACCGCCGCGCCGAACGCCGGTTTGGCGGCGCCGGTTTGCTCGGTCAGGTAGGACGGGCGCGGTCTCGCAGAGCCGTTGACCTGCAATAACTAACGACATCGATAATAAAGTGCGGTCGGAGTAGCAACTACTCTTCTCGACCCGCTACCGAATGCGGTGCGCTGTAGGTGAATCCACATTGACGGCGCAGGAAGAACATCAGGTTGATCAACATCGCAGAACTTGGATCAAAGGCAGCTCGATATGCGCCGCATGCTCCTGCATTGATCGACGCCCAACGTGGCGCGGCGCGGACTTTCGGTGAACTCGCGGAGCGGGTGGACAACCTGTCAACATGTCTGTTGAACATGTTCGGGCCCGGCCAGCGAGTGGCGGTGCTATCGCGTAACTGCATCGAGATGGTCGAACTCTATTTAGCCTGCGCTGCGAGCGGTTCACTGCTGTTCCCGCTGAACTGGCGGTTCTCCGCTGCCCAGCTCATTCAGGCGCTGACCGAAGCCGACCCAGTCGTGGTCTTCTATGAAAAGACATACGAGGCAGTGGTCACGGAACTCAGTTCTGTGATCCCCGCACGCGCCTGGGTGGCATGGGATAGCGGCCACGACTCTGAGTTCGAAGAGTTGTTGGCGCGCGCCGTCGACGCCGGACGGCAGCGGTCGGCTCTGATCCCGGACACCGGATTGCTGTTGGACAAGCCGTATCTCGCAGTGTCCACCGGAGGCACGACCGGCATCCCGAAAAGTGCGGTGCACAGCCAACGTTCGTATGCTGCGTGTGCAGTGAACTACCTCGCTGCGGCGCGCATCGCCCAGACAGACGTGTATCTGATGTTGGGACAGCTCTTCCACGTGGTCGGCTATATGCCGCTGGCATATCTTGCCGCCGGCCGGCCGGTGGTGATTGCCAACTTCAACGCAAAAGAACTGGTCGACATCATTCAGGCCGAGCGGGTCAGCGGATTCTTCGCTGTCGCAACAATGTTGCCTCAACTGATGTCCGCTGTGCGTGATTCCGGTGTCCACCTGCCATCGGTCCGGCAGGTCGAATACGGGGGTGCACCGATGGGCGAAGCGGTGATTCGCGAAGCCGCCGAGCTGTTCGATGCGGATATGATCCAGGCGTGGGGGATGTCCGAGTTGGGGCCGGGTACGTACCTCGGTCCCGAGGATCATCGGCTAGCCCTCGCGGGAGACCATCCGCAGCGCTTGCGCTCGTGCGGCCGGAGCGCGCTGCTGAGCACCGTCGTGGTGCTCGACGAGGGCAACCGCCCGGTACCTCGCGATAGTAAAGCGGTTGGCGAAATCTGCCACCGTGGGCCGGGAAACATGTTGGGGTACTGGAACAAACCCGACGAGACCGCAGAAATATTGCGGGACGGATGGATCCGCAGCGGCGACCTCGGCACCTGGGACGAGGACGGATACGTATATATCGTCGACCGCAAGAAGAGCATGATCATCTGCGGCGGTGAGAACATCTTCCCCGCCGAGGTGGAGCGCGCGCTGAGCAACCATCCGGAGATCAGTGAGGTCGTCGTCGTTGGTGTCGCTGATCCGACGTGGGGTGAACTGGTCAAGGCGCTGGTGGTCCGGCGATCAGGTTCTGATCTCGACGCGGCATCCGTTACCGCTTACGCCGAAAATGAGCTGGGTTCATACAAAAAGCCACGAATCGTGGAATTCGTCGATGCTCTACCGGTCACGCCGACCGGCAAGGTGGACCGACGCGCCGCCGCTGGGCTGGCCCCGGTGCAGGGAGGCTGAGCGTCGTGGACTTCGCGTTGTCGGCAAAAGCGCAGGATTACCAGCACAGGCTCACCGAGTTCATGACCGAACTCGTATTGCCGGCGG
>NZ_MPKW01000010.1:18135-37660 GCF_009729415.1 Mycolicibacterium sp. CBMA 234 | reverse complement strand
GTCTAGTACCGAACCGCCGATATAGTCAATCAGGCACCCGTGGATCCGTATGTTGCTACCTAATCCGCGAATTCCGTGTCCACCAGAGCCCGTGATATGTATGTCATGAATGTTGTTCCCGTTCTCGTTGCAGTAAATCGCTGCTCCAGTTCCGTCTCCACGAGGCGCAGCTTTGATTTCTCTGGCCAATGTGGTCGGATTCGCAGACGCCTTTACGTACAGCAGGCGATTCGAACGGTCGCAGAAGAAGTCCCAAGGATGCTGGAGCTCTGAACGGTCGAATTTAAGTGCCGGTTTCACGACTTGGTCTACCAAGAGGAAGCCGATATTGGCGTCGCTAGTTGCGTTATACCCGTCGTGGGTGGCCGGCGAACCCAAATCAATCATCCATATTCCGGGCGAATCCTGGTTCCACCCGGCAGGCTTGTTGAGTCGTTTGTACAGAGTGAGTGTGGGCTTGGGGCCTTCACCGTATGCCCCTACTTCACATCCTGCCGGCAGTATGCACTCACCGTAAAAGGTGTCACCTCGCCGAAACAGGATGAGCGATCGGTCATCTGGCAGTTCGGCATTAACTTTCTGGATAGTCGCCCACGCGGACTGTTGACTCAGTCCGTCACTGTTGTCGTCGCCGGTGTTCGATACGTAGTACGTCGGTATCGGAACGGCATACCCTCTCGCCTGGCCAGGGTTGCTGGCGAGCAGACCAGCGGCGGTAGCTGCGGTCGTCTGTGCGGTAACCCGAACAAATCTACGGCGCGAGAAAGGTATTCCCATTGTTCGTGTTCAGTCCGATCATTCGATGTGAGCGGCAGAGACGACTCAGTCCAATTGCCAAGGCTACCGGAGCCCGGGTTGTGGTTCGGTGCGAGAAGCTGTGCTGACCTGATAGGCCCACGCGAACCCGAGTCACTTGAGGATGGCCAGCGGTCTGTTCACGTCCAGCGGCGCGCAGCTGTCCTGGCCGACGGTCGTCGAGCAGTGCGCCGCGGGGATCACCGGCCGGTATCCCGGCGCGGTACCGCCGTCGCGGGTGATCTGAGTGTAGGTCTGCACGGCGTCGGTCGGGACCCGGCGAAGAGCTGGATCGCCAAGGGCATCAACCGAATACAGGCCGAACCGGGGTCGGTAGCTGCCCCACTCGTAGTTGTCGACCAGTGACCAGTAGTTGTAGCCGATGATCGGGATGCCGTCGGCCTTGGCCCGCTGCAGCCAGAAGATGGTGTCGTTGAGGTACTGCGACCTGGTCACGCCGTCGGCCCGTGGCTTGCCGTTGTCGGTGACCATGCCGTTCTCGACGACGTAGATCGGCAGGCCCGGATAGCGCTGCGCGTAGTGGTGTGCCACGTAGTAGATGTCTTCGGGCTGCAGCTTGATGTTCCACCCAGACGCCATTCCCGGGGCTGTGGCTGGATTGTCCTGCGCCGTGCCGGTGTAGTAGTCGAACCCGAGGTAGTCCAGAGTGTCTTTGATTCGTTCGAAGAACGAATCCCGGACCACCCAGTCCGAGCCCATCCTGTGTAAACCCATTGCATCGACTCTTAGGAACTGCGCTACTACCTCCGACGAGATGTAGGCCTCATTGGTGGTTACCTTGGCCTTCGAGTCGGCGTCGTGCGCCGACCGATAGACCGCGCGGTGCGCATCGGCGACCCGGTCCAGGAAGGTGGTGAACTGGTCGGGCTTGATGGCGCCGGTGCGCACTTCCATCGCGCCGAAGGCCAGTGGCTCGTTGATACTGACCCACAGCACGCCTTGTCCCGCATAGCGTTTGGTGATCGCCTTGGCGAAGTCTTCGAACGCCGCGACATTGTTGAGGAAACCGCCTCGGTCGGCGATCCAGCCAGGGTAAACCCAATGCATCAGAGTGATCATCGGCGTCATCCCGTTTTTGCGCAATGTGGCAACGACGTCGTCGTAGTAGGCGAGTTCCTTCTCGTCCCACTTGCCCGGTTCGGGCATGACGCGCGCCCATTCGAGGCCCAGCCGGAAGGTGTTGACGCCCATGGCATGTGCATTGGCGATGTCTTCGCGGTAACGGTGCCGGAAGTCATCCGCCTGCTTGTACGGGTCAACCGGAAGGGTCCCAGGGTCGGACCCCGGTGCGACCGGCTTGCCGGCGGTCAGGTCGACGTACCGGCGCCAGTTGCTGTCGGGTGCGTCGCCTTCCACCTGGTATCCCGCGGTCGCGGTCCCCCAATAGAAGTTACGGTCCCAGGCCGAATTCTCAGCGATCGGTTTCTGCCGCGCGGTGCAACCGGCCACGCTCATCGCCGCGACGACGAACCCTGCCAAGATCGCCCTGCACAACCTCATGCCAAACCACACCTTTGATGCAGCATTCGTTCACCGCTGTAGTGGCTTATCTCGTGGTGTGTCCGCCGCAGACACCTCAGGCGCGTGGGGTTTCCTCGTGCGGCTGTCATTGCGATTCAATCCAGTGTCTGAGCAATTAAGGATGCGAGGTGGTGTCCGACGGCGGTGTAGGCGGCTTGTGTGAAGTGAGTACCGTCCACCGTCAATGACGGCGGCACGATGCCCGCGGCAACGGCTTCTGTGTCGGCGGCGGTGGGTGCGACGCCCGCGGCAGCAAGCCCATCTGAAACGAGCCAGCTGCGCAGATCAACGAACCGAGGTCCGTAGGTCTTCGCTAGGGCATCACTGGTGGTGGGAATGGTCCCGATGATCAAGTAATGCGGTGGGCCGGACAGAAAAGTGACCATCGAGGCGATGTCGCGGACGATTGCCGCCGGCTGTTCCTGATTATTCGCGCCCGCCCAGATAATTTCGAAGCAGCCTCGGTACTCAACGCCATCGTCGCCGGCGAACGTGGATCCCGGTGGGAGTGGCACAGCAGTATCCAGAGGTGCGTCCGGGATGAATGAGAAATCGTCGACACCTGGCATCAGCGTGTGCTGCAAGGTTCCGGGTACTTTGGCCAGCGCCCCATGCATTTTCAGCGACCCGGCGTTCGTGTATTGGGTCCAACCATCGGTGGGACTGATTGAGTCCACGTGTATCGGCGTTGTCGCCTTTGCCGGAATCTGGCCGCCGTTCAACGTTACTCGCGGTCTTAGTCCGCCTTGCCGCACTGCGATTTCAGCGGATCCAAGGGAGGGGAGACCGAAATTCTTGGTTGCTACCCTCACGTCGTTGCCGATCGTGTCGACCATGGTGGGTTTGGCCTGCTGCCAAACGCTATCGATCTGCGTCAAGCCATAGGTCAGCGAATCGCCCCAAGCGACAACTTGGTTTGGAGGACATGCCGAACGGGCCGCTGCGGGCGCTCCGACGGCTGGCCAAGAACTCATTGTGAAAATGAAGCACGTGACACTGGCGAATGCTGCGAGACGCCGCATTGACTTCACCCAATGCGCCTGGGTTCGCGTTGCGACATGCGGTGGTACGGATCGAGAACTGAGGCCATAGCTGACTCCCTCACCGCGTGCAACGAGTAAGCAGTCGCTGCGTCGTCTGAGAAATTGTATCGATCGCGTCAATAACAGCTGGCTCAATCCGCGGAATCTGTACTTGCGGCTGAAGCAATCCGTAGCTGCCCATAGCGCCTCGCATGGCATCCGTGGCGAGAGGCATTAACGATGTAGAGGGGTGTGCATCACCAAATAGCGTGCACACCCCTCACAACTGCGCGATCAGTCCTCCGCGGCGGGTGCCTCAGGTGCGACGGCCGACTCCGCTGGCTCCGACTCCTCTGCAGGCGTCTCCGGGGCCTCCGACGGCGGCAGCTGCGAGGCCAGATGGCCGGCGAGCTCGCCGAGGGTCGGGTAGTCGAAGATCGCCGTCGGGCTGATGTCGAACTTGCCACCGAACTGCCCGAACAACCGGTTACGGAGCTCGACCGCCATCAGTGAGTCGGTGCCGAGATCGAGGAACCGGCTCGTCGCGGCGGGCGGCTGAGCGAGGCGCAGGAAGCCCTGCACCTCTTTCTGCAGGAACTCCGTGATGAAGCCCGCGCGCTGCGCGTCGGGAATCTCCTGCAGCTGCCGCAGCAGCTCGCTGTCGCCGGTCACCGCGGCCTCGCCGCTGGGCAGCACGTGGTCCAGCAGCGGCGGGCGGATGCCGCCGAGCATCTTCGCGGCCCGTTGCCAGTTGGCCTTGAGCACCGTCGCCTGAGCGGCACCGTGGCGGATCACCTCGCCGAGCGCGGTGAGAGCCGCGGTCGGCTCGAGCGGCATCATGCCCTGCGCGCTCAGGTTGGCGGTGGCCGCCTGCGAGCTGGCCATACCGCCCCGACCCCACGGACCGAAGTTGACGGCCGTCGCGGGCAGGCCCAGGGCCCGGCGGTGCGCGACGAGGCCGTCGAGCAACGCGTTGGCGGTGGCGTAGTTGGCCTGAGCCGGTGAACCGAGCACCGCCGACGCCGACGAGTAGACGATGAAGAAGTCGAGATCATCGTCCTTGGTCAACCGGTGCAGGTGCAACGCGCCGAAGGCCTTGGGGCCCAGGGTCTTCCGGAAGCGTTCCAGATCCTGGCTGGGGATCAGCGCGTCGTCGAGCACACCCGCGAGGTGGGCGACACCGGCCAGCGGCGGCAGCTCCGTGCGAATCCGGTCCAGCAGCGCAGCGAGTTCTGCCTCATTACCGACGTCACCCGAGAACACATGAATGCGGCAGTGGAAGCGTTCCATGATCGTGTCGATGGCTCGCTGCGCGTCCGCGTCAGGCTCCCGCCGGCTGGTCAGCACGATGTCACCGGCACCCAACTGAGCCAGATAGCCCGCGGTGTGCAGGCCGAGCGCACCGAGACCACCGGTGACCAGGTAGCTCCGATCACCACGCGGCTGCAGCGGTTTCGGCATCTGCACCACGATCTTGCCGATGTGCCGCGCCTGCTGCATCCGGCGGAACGCGGTCTTGGCCTCGGTGAGTGGGTAGACCTCGGCAGGCACCGGAGTCCACTCGCCCTTGGCCAACCCGTCGGCCACCTCGACCATGAGCCGCTGGATGTGCGCGGGATCGGTCATCATCGTCACGTCCAACGCGACGATCTCGTAGTTGATGTCCGGCCGCACCTCAGCCATGCGCTCGGGGGTCCAGATGTCGCGCTTGGCGATCTCCGCGAACCGGCCGCCCTGAGCCGTCGCCCGCACGGTGGCCTCGACGAAGCCATCGTTGGTGAGGCTGTTGAGCACGACATCAACGCCCTCGCCGTTGGTGTCGGCGAGAATCTGGTCCGCGAAATCCGTTGTGCGCGAATCGTAGACGTGCTCCACGCCCATCTTGCGCAGCGTCGCGCGCTTGTAGGTGCTGGCGGTAGCGAAGACGATCGCGCCCTTCTGGCGTGCCATCTGCACCGCCGCCAACCCGACACCACCACTGGCGGCGTGAATCAGCACCCGGTCACCTGGCTTGAGCTGCGCCCAGTCGAACGCCAGCCGGACCGTCAGCGCGGCCGCAGGCAGGGTTGCCGCGTCAACCGGGCTGATGCCGTCGGGCACCACGGCGAGCAACTGCTCCGGCACGTTCAGCCGGCTTGCGAACGCGCCCTGCATGGAGCCGAAGACCCGCTGCCCGACCTCGAATCCCGTGACCTCGGAACCCAATTCGGTGACGACACCACATAGGTCACCACCGATGGGTCCGGGATCGCCGGGGTACAGGCCCAGCACGTTGAGCACGTCGCGGAAGTTGAGGCCGGCAGCCTCGATCCGGACCTGCACCTCGTGCGGGGCAGGCGGCGTCACGTCCTTCTCGGTCAGTCGCAGGTTGTCGATGGCGCCACGCTCGGTCGGCGCCAGCACGTAGTCGTCCGAACGCGGCATCGGGAGATGACCACTGCGCGCCCAGTGCATCAGGCGTGGCACGAGCAGCTTTCCTTGCCGCAGTGCGAATTCGGACTCGGTCAGCGGAGTACCCAGGATGCCCGACAGCCAGTTCGTGGCGTTGTCGTCGGAGGCATCCAGGTCGACCAACCGCAGCCGCAAAGTCGGCTGTTCGTTGATGACGGTGCGGCCGAGGCCCCACAGCGCGGCCTGGACCGGGTCGACGGGCTCGCCGGGCTCGGTTGCGACGGCTCGTTCGGTGACGATCCACAACCCGCCGGTGAGGTTCAGCTTCTCGCTGGCCAGCGCCGTCTGCATGGCGCTGAGCACCGTGCCGACCTCGGCTTCCAGACGACCCGCGATGTCGCCGTCCTGTTGTCCCGAAGCGCGCCAGACGATTCCAGTCACCGGGTTGCCACCTTCGGCGGCTGCCGTGATCGCCTGCTCCCAGGCGGAAGCGTCCACAGCCTGATCGAGGGTGACTGCCCCGGGCAGGCCGGCGGCCAGCTCGTCAAAGCCTGCAACCAGCCAGGTCCCGTTCGTGGTCTTGGCCTCGTCGGCGTCGGCAGCGGGCGCCGCACCCTCGTGCCAGCCCAGCGTGTACAGCAGCCGGGTGGTGTCGCCGCCGAGTCCGCGCATCAGGGCCTCGCGGGGCGCCCGCTTCACGGTGAATTCGGTGATGCCACCGAGCCGCTTGCCGTCGCGATCGAGGAAGTCGATGTCGAAGACCTGCGTCTCGTTGGTCAGCTCACTGGTGTGCCAGCGGGCCCGGGCGTAGAAGCGCCGCGGCATCTTCTCGCGCAGCTCGACCTGGCCGTACCGCAGCGGCAGGAACAGGTCGTGCATGCCGTGTTCGGCGGCCAGCAGCGCCGGGAAGGCCGGGAAGGCCACGCCGGTGCAGAGGTCGAGCAGCACGGGGTGAATGGGCTCGGTGCTGAGGTGCTCGGCGAGTTCGTCGCCGACCGACACATCACCGATGGCCATGCCGTCGCGCACCCACAGCGACTTGAGCGACGTCGACCACGTTGGGCCCCAGGCCAATTCCATGTCGTTGAAGGTCTCGAACAGCTGCTGCGGGCGCAGTCGCTCCATCCGCTCGACGACGTCCTCGATCGAGCCGGCGACGTCGTCCGCGGCGGTCGTCTCGTCGGCGCCGCGCAGCAGCGTGCCGTCGGCGTTCAACGACCACTCGGCTTCGCGCACGCCGTTGGGCCGGCTGTGCACCTGGAATTTCCAGCCTTCGCCGCCCTCCATGGACCGGATGGTCAGCTGGGTCTCACGAGAGGCCTTGTCCGGCAGGATGATCGGCTCGTAGAAGAAGACTTCCTTCACCCGAGCCGGAGCTTCGACCGACGCCAGCGCCATCGCCGCGTACGTCGCACCCGGCACGACGACCGTGCCGTAGATGACGTGATGGGCCAGCCACGGCTGCGTCTTGACCGACAGCACATTGCTGTAGATCGTGTCGCCGGTCGCCAGATCCTTTTCATTGCCCAGGATTCCGGACGTTGCCGTGCTGCCGGAGCCCATGCCCACGACGTTCGCGGTCTTGGGCCAGAAACGGCGACGCTGGAACGGGTACGTCGGCAGCTCGAGCCGCTGGCCCTGATTCTTGGCCGAGAAATCGGGCCGGTGGCCGCAGATGTACGTCGTGGCTAGAGCTTCGGTGATCTGCCGTTGCGCGTTGGCGCCCTTGCGCAGCGACACGATGGCCCGCGGCGTCTCCGAGGACTCGGGCCAGCACTGCAGGGCGGCCGCAGTCAGGATGGGCTGCGGACCGACCTCCATCAGCACCGAGCAGCCCAACGCGGCGACGGTGCGCACGCTTTCGGTGAACTGCACCGGCTGACGCGAATGCCGCCGCCAGTACTGCGCGTTCAGCGGCGTTTCGGCCGTCAGCACGGCGCCGGTGCGGTTGCAGATCAGCGGTAGCGTCGGCACTGCGAACTGGAATTGCGTTGCGAAGGACTCGAATTCGTCGAGCACCGGATCCAGCAGCTCCGAGTGGAAGGCGTGGCTGGTCTCGAGCCAAGTGCAGCGCGTGGCGTCCTCACTGCAGGCAGCGACGATCTGCTCCAGATCCTCACCCGGACCCGACAGCACGGTGTTGCGGCCGTTGTACGCACCGACCGACACCCGCGGGAACGCCTCAGCGGCACGCTCGACGTATTCGGGGTCGGCGAACACCGCCACCATGCGGCCACCGGCAGGCAGGCTGCCGAACAGTCGGCCGCGCTCGGCGATCAGGCGGGCGCCGTCTTCGAGGCTGAACACGCCGGCCACGCAGGCCGCCGCGTACTGGCCGACGCTGTGGCCCAGCACCGCGTCGGGCTCGATGCCCCACGACTGCCACAACCGGGCCAGACCCATCTCGACGGCGAAGATCGCGGGCTGCGCGAAAGCCGTGTTGCGCAACGTTTCCACCGCGTCGCGGTCCGTGCTGAACATGACGTCCAGCAGCGGGCGCGGCAGCATCGGATCGACCGCCTGCGCGCACCGCCGCACCACGTCCGCGAAAACCGGCTCGGTGTCGAACAATTCGCGGGCCATGCCCGGGTACTGGCTGCCCTGACCCGGGAAGAACCAGGCGGTGGTAGGCGGATCGGTGCACTCGCCCTTGAGTACGCCCGGGCGCAGCTTGTTCGCCACCAGGTCTTCCAACAGCACCTTGGCCTCGTGGACGGTGCTGGCAACGACCGCAGCGCGGTGCTCGAAGTGCGAACGTCCGGCTCCGGCGGTGAAGCACACGTCAGCGATCGACGCGTCGGGGTGCTCGTCCAGCCAGTCGCGGTACTTCTGCGCCAACGCCGTCAGGCCCTGCGCCGACCGCGCGGACAGCGGCAGCACGCTCACCGGTTCCCGCGGTGCCGGGACAACTTCCGGCACAACTTCATCCGGGGCGGCGTCCTCATCGGACACCGGCAACGGCGCTTCTTCCAGCAGCACGTGCGCGTTGGTGCCGGTGAACCCAAAGGAGCTGACGCCCGCGCGGCGCGGACGGCCGTCGGTGTGCCACGGCCTCGGCTGGTCGACCACCTGCACCGGCAGCGAGTCCCACGGAATGTGCGGCGACGGCTTGTTGAAATGCAGTGTCTGCGGCAGCATTTCGTGCTGCAGCGACAACACGACCTTGACCAGACCGGCGACGCCGGCAGCGGACTCCAGGTGGCCGATGTTGGTCTTGGCGGTACCCATCAGCAGCGGCCGGTTCGGGTCGCGGCCCGCGCCGTAGGCGGCTGCCGCGGCCTGCACCTCGATCGGATCACCCAATGGGGTGCCGGTGCCGTGCGCTTCCAGGTAGTCGACGTCACCGCCGCTGAGTCCGGCCCGCGCCAGCGCCGTGTTGATAAGGCGTTGCTGCGCACCACCATTGGGCACCGTCAGGCCGCTGGACGCACCGTCCTGGTTGACCGCGCTGCTGCGGATGATCGCAGCGATGCGGTCCCCGTCGCGCTGCGTGTCGCTGAGCCGCTTGAGCACCAGCACACCGCAGCCTTCACCGCGGACGTAGCCGTCAGCCGCGGCGTCGAATGTCTTGCAGCGGCCGTCGGGGGCCAGCATCCGGGCGCGCGAGGCGGCGACGATGGACGCCGGGCTCAGCAGCACGTTCACGCCGCCGGCCAATGCCATGTCGCAGTCACCGGCGTGCAGGGCCTGCGTCGCCTGGTGGACCGCTACGAGCGACGAGCTGCAGGCGGTATCCACGGCCATGGCCGGGCCCTCGAGGCCCAGTGTGAACGACACGCGGCCTGCGATGGCGTTGAGCGCGTTGCCGGTGATGAAGTGCGGTTCGAGATTTTCGACCGAACCACCCGACAGCAGGTGCGAGTACTCGTTGGCGCCGACGCCGATGAAGACGCCAGTTCGGCTGCCGCGCATAGAGGACGGCGCGTACCCCGCCCTTTCTAAGCCCTCCCAGGCGATTTCGAGCATCAGGCGCTGCTGCGGATCGATCCACACGGCTTCGCGCGGCGAGATACCGAAGAACTCCGGATCGAACGTGTCCACGCTGTCGAGGTAGCCGCCCGAGCGCGTGTAGATCTTGCCCGGCGTCTGTGCGTCGGGGTCGTAGAACTCGTCGACGTCGAAGCGGTCTTCGGGAATCTCGCTGATCGCGTCGACGCCCTGAGACAGCACCCGCCAGAACGCATCTGGATCAGGCGAGCCGGGGAAGCGGCAGGCCACCGAGATGATGGCGATGGGCTCGTCGGCCGCGGCGAGCGACTTCAACGAGACGACGGACTTTGCTTCCGATTTTCCGCCGAGGTTGAGGATGTCGCTGAGCAGGTAGTCCGCGACGTCGGTGAGCCGCGGGTGATCCATCGCGAGCGTCGCCGGAAGTTCCTTGCCGACAGCCTGTTCCAGTCGACGACGCAGTTCGACCGCCATCAGCGAGTCCATGCCGAGGTCGAAGAACCCGGCCTCTTCGCGGATTTCGGAGGCGTCGATGCGCGTCACCTCAGCGACCGCGTCGCGCAGGTACTCCAGGACCAGCTTCTTGCGCTGCTGCACCGGGGCGGCGATGAGCTGCTCCACCAGCCGGGTATTGCCCGACGGGCCGGCGGCCGCGGACGCCGACTCCGGCACCTCACGGGCTACCTCGGCCAGCAAGGCCCGCGAGCCGGCCTGCGAGTAGATCGGCAGGAACTTGGCCCAGTCCATGCGTGCCACAACGGCTTCCGCGGGCGCACCGCCGGCAACCATGACGTCGGCCATGCCGGTCAGGGCGTCAGCGGGGGACAGGGTGCGGACACCGCGGCGCTCCAGCTGGGCGCGGGCGTCGGGGTCAGCCATGCCGGCGGCCCACGGCCCGAAGTTGACGCTCATCGCGGGCACGCCCTGCTCACGCAGGCGCCAGGTCAAACCGTCGAGGAAGGCGTTGGCGGCGCTGTACGCGGTCTGGCCGTAGCTGCCCCACACCGCCGAGATCGACGAGGTGGACAGGAAGAAGTCCAGTTGCTGATCCGCGATCGCCTCGCTCAGATGCCAAGCACCCCAGACCTTTCCGGAGAACACCCGCTCCAGTTCGGTCCCTTCGAGGCTGCTGAGCGGAGTGGTGCTGTTCTCGCCGGCGGCGTGCACGACGCCCGCCAGCGGTGGCAGCTCGGCGCGCAGGGTGGACATCAGGCGGGCGACGTCGTGCGGATTGGCGACGTCGGCGGTGACGACGCGGGTTTCGCAGCCGTGCTGGTCGCGCAGTGCGTCGATGCGCTGCTGCGCGGCTTCACTCGGCGCCCGCCGGCTGGTCAGCACCAGGTGCCGGGCACCGTGCTCGGCCAGGTATCCCGCGATTTCGAGTCCGAGCGAACCCAGTCCGCCGGTGACCAGATACGTAGCGTCAGCGCGCAATTCGAGCTGGGTCGGGTTCGGCTGCCCGGTGCGACGGACCAGGCGGGGCACGTGGACGCCTTCGGCCCGCAGTGCGAGCTGATCCTCACCACGCGGGGCCGCGATCACCTGGGTGATCAAACGTGCCCACTCGTCGGCGGTGCCGTCGGCCAGATCAGCCAGGCCGCCCCACACATGGGGGTATTCCAGGGCGGCCGACCGGCCGAAGCCCCACAGGCCCGTCTGTTCCGGTGCCACGGTGTCAGTGTCGATAACCCGTTGCGCACCACGGGTTACCACCCAGATGGGTGCCCGCAGTTCGGCGGCGGCCGCGGCGCGGAACAGGCGCTGCGTGCCACCGAGGACGCGATGCTGCATACGCAGCAGCGACTGCATCGAGGCGCGGTCGGCATCAAGACCTGCGACATGCAGGATGCGCAGCGTCGGCTCGTCTTCGACACCGGCGCGCAGATCAGCTTCCAGCTGCTGCTCATCCGCGTCGGAGGCCGGCAACCCGAGGACCCGGTGCCGATGGCCAAGACGGGTCAGCGCGTCGGTGAGCGGCGCGAGAACCGCTGCGTCGTCACCGATGAGGACCCACGCCGAGCCTTCTCCGACCTCGGCGGCTGTGGCTGCGGCCGCCTTGTCCCACCGGATTTCGTACCGGGCGTCGGCCACCGACTGCGCATTGCGCTGCCGGTTGTGTTGTGCCGCAAGCTTGTTCAGTACGGCGGTGGTCGACTGATCACTGCCGCCCAGCAGCGTGGCCAGCTCGTCGATGCGGCCGTCCTCGAGCAGCCGGACGGCTTCGGTGGTCGCCCCGCCGCCCTGGTGTGCGGTGGCGGTCGGTGTCACGCGCTCGTCGCGGAACCAGTACGCCTTGCGCTGGAACGGGTAGGTCGGCAGGTCGAATTTGTGGGTCGAGCCCGGGCGGACCGCCGCGAAGTCGGGCAGGTGGCCGGCGACGTACGTACCGGCGAGGGCCTCGGTGATCTGGCGGTGGTCAGCGCCATTGCGGCGCAACGACGCAATGGCGCGGGGCGCGGTCGCTGGGTCAGGCCAGGCGCGCAGCGCGGCGGCAGTCAGGATCGGTTGGGGGCCGACTTCCAGCAGCACCGCGCAGCCGAGCTTGGCCAGGGTCTCCACGCCCTTGGCGAACTCGACCGGCTGGCGCGCGTGCCGCCGCCAGTACTGGCCGTCCAGCTTGGCGGTGCGGCCCAGGGTGTCGCCGGTCCGATTGCAGACCAGGATCCGCTGCGGCGCAGTGAACGTGAATTGGTTTGCGTACGACTCGAATTCGTCGAGCGCCGGGTCCAGCAGTGCCGAGTGGAAGGCGTGGCTGGTGTCCAGCCAGTCGCAGCGGACGCCGTCGCCGGTGAGCCCTGCGATTGCGCGTTCGAGGTCCGCAGCGGGGCCGGAGAGCACGGTGTTGGCGCCGTTGTATGCGGCCACCGACAGGATCGGGTATTCGTCGGTCAGGCGCTCGACGCGCTCGGCCGCGGCGAAGACCGCCGCCATGCGGCCGCCCGCGGGCAGGTTCCCGAACAACCGGCCGCGCTCGGCGAGCAGGCGCATGCCGTCCTCAAGGCTGAACACGCCGGCGACGCACGCCGCGGTGTACTGGCCGACGCTGTGGCCCAGCACGACGTCGGGCTCGAAGCCCCACGACTGCCACAGCCGCGCCAGGCCCATCTCGACGGCGAAGATCGCCGGCTGGGCGTAGCTGGTCTGCCGCAGCGCCTTCTCGGCGCCGGCACCTTCGTCGAAAATGACGTCCAGCAAAGGCTTTTCGAGGACATCGGAGACCGCGTCCGCGCACTGCGTCATGGTCTCGGCGAACACCGGCTCGGTCTCGAACAGCTCCTTGGCCATGCCGGCGAACTGGCTGCCCTGCCCGGGGAACAGCCATGCGGTCTTCGGCTTGTCGGCGCTGTTGCCGCGCACCAGACCTGGTGCCGGGCGATCGTCGGCCAACGCGCCGAGCAATTCGCGCGCGGACTCAAGCGAATTCACGACCAACGCCGCGCGGTGCTCGAAGTGCGCACGGCCCGCGCCGGCGGTGATGCAGACGTCCGACAGCGTGGCCTCGGGGTGGGTGACCAACCAGCTGCGGTAGTCCTCGGCGGACTGCACCAGGGCGGCCGGGGTGCGCGCCGACAGCGGCAGCACCATGAAGCGCCGGTCGTCGGGCTCCTCGGTCGGGGCCTCCGTCGGAGCGAAGGAAGGCGCTTCTTCAAGCAGGACATGGGCATTGGTGCCGGAGAAGCCGAACGAGCTGATGCCCGCCACACGCGGCCGGTCGCCGCGCTCCCAGGAGGTCGCCTCGTCGACCACCTTCACCGGAATGCGGTCCCACGGGATGTGCGGCGACGGGTTCTTGAAGTGCAGGTGTTTCGGCAGTTCCTGGTGCTCGAGCGACAGGATGACCTTGATGATGCCGGCGACGCCGGCGGCGGCCTCGAGGTGGCCGATGTTGGTCTTCACCGAGCCGATCAGCAGCGGCTGGTCGGCGGCACGGCCGGTGCCGTAGGCCGCGGCGGCAGCCTGGACCTCGATCGGATCGCCAAGCGAGGTGCCGGTGCCGTGCGCCTCCAGGTAGCCGACCTCGCCCGGGGTCAGGCCCGCGCGCTCCAGCGCCTCGGCGATAACTCGTTGCTGTGCAACACCATTGGGCACCGTCAGGCCACCGGACGCGCCGTCCTGGTTGATGGCGCTACCGCGGATGACGGCCCGAATCCGGTCGCCGTCGCGCACCGCGTCCTCGAGCCGCTTCACGACGACGACGCCGCAGCCCTCGCCACGCACGTAACCGTCGGCCGAAGCGTCGAACGTCTTGCACTTGCCATCCGGCGCCAGCATGCGGGACTGGGAGAAGGTGATCATGGTGGCCGGGCTGAGGATGACGTTCGCGCCACCGGCCAGCGCCAGATCGCATTCGCCGAGCTGCAGCGCCTGGCAGGCCTGGTGGATGGCCACCAGCGACGAGCTGCACGCGGTGTCGACGGTGACCGCCGGACCTTGCAGCCCCAGCCGGTAACTGATCCGGCCGGCGGCGGCAGCGCCCGAGGTGCCGATGGCCATGTAGGCCTCGATCTCCGGGTAGGTCAGCTCGCCCGAGGCCATGCCCAGGTAATCGTGGGTGGCCAGGCCGATGAACACGCCGGTCTGGGTGTTGGCCAGGGCCGATGGCGCCGTGCCCGAATGCTCGACGGCGCGCCATGCCATCTCCAGCAGCAGCCGCTGCTGAGGGTCCATCATCTTCGCTTCGCGGGTGGACACCCCGAAGAACGGGGCGTCGAAGCCGACGGCGTCGTCGATGAAGCCGGCGCGGCGGGTGACGATCTTGCCCTTGGCGTCAGGGTCGGCGTCAAAGAATTCGTCAACGTCCCAGCGATCCTGGGGTATCTCCGAGACGGCGTCCCGGCCGTCGCGCAGCATCTCCCAGAACGACTCGGCGTCAGTGGCTCCAGGGAATCGCGCGGCGTAGCCGACTATCGCAAAGCTGGACGCTGCCGGACCGTCGATGGTTGCCATGAAAAAAATGTCCTCCCGCGTTTGCCGGTGACGTCCGATCCCACGCAAGAGACCGTGTTCAGCGCCAGATTTTTGAGCGGAACGGCCGCGGTCAGCAGATCTACTGAACGGCCTCGGCCAGTTGATCTCCCGAACGGCCACGGCCAGCTCATCTTCTGCGGGCCAGTATTACATGTAGGTTGCTGAAGCACGAGGATTATGTGCAGCGGTAGTGGCCGGTCATCGAGGACCGCCCTACCAGGCGTAACGACGTCTGCAAAGGTTGCCGAGGTATGTTGATGGCGCCAACAGCGTTGCCGGACGCGTCGCGTCCAAACCTGGGAGGAAAGTAATTGCGCATCGGGAAAATCACGATCGGCAAGATCGATGATTGGACGCCGATCCCAGGGGTCTTGACCTCATGGCACCCCACCCTGGCGGCACAAGAGGTGGCGCGGCAGGCGCCCGTCAGTGCGGTTCCGGTCAGCTATATGCAGGGCCAGCACATCCGTGGCGTCGTTGAGCGGACGGGCTCGGGTCTCGAGTACTCCCGGCAGATCATCGCAACCTGCGAAGTTCCTGGTCAGTGCGATATCGCGGCCATGAATGAAGCGCTCAACTCGTACCTTCGCCGGCACGACACCTACCGCAGCTGGTTCGAGTACACCGATGACGGGGCGATCGTCCGCCACACCCTGACCGATCCGAACGACCTCGAGTTCGAACCCGTCAACCACGGTGAGTTGGCGCTGGAAGACGTCCGCAAACATTTGGTGGACATCCCGACGCCGCTGGAGTGGGGGTGCTTCTCCTTCGGCATCGTGCAGAGCGCAGACAGCTTCAACTTCTACGCGGCCATCGATCACGTGCATGGGGATGCGGCGCTGATCGGCATCACCATGCTGGAAGCTCATGGCCGCTACACAGCGTTGACAACAGGTGGCTCAGAGTTTGCTCTGCCTGATGCCGGCAGCTTCGACGAGTGGTGCATTCAGGAACACGAGCGCACCTCGGCGCTGACTGTCGATTCGCCCGAAGTGCAGGCCTGGATCGAGTTTGCCGAGAACAACAACAACACCATGCCGGAGTTCCCGTTGCCGCTCGGTAACGCGATGGAACCCTCGGTCGGTGACATGGTCGGCGAATCGTTGATGGATCCGGACCAGACGGCGCGGTTCGAGGCAGCCTGTGAGGCCTCGGGTGCCCGTTTCGTGGGTGGCCTGTTCGCCTGCATGGCGATGGTGGACCATGAATTCACTGGTGCCGCAACGTATTACGGTCTCACGCCGCGGGATACCCGGCGGACGACCGACAACTTCATGACACAGGGCTGGTTTACCGGCCTGGTTCCGATCACTGTGCCTATCGCCGCCGCGACTTTCAACGAAGCGGCCTGGGCGGCCCAGGAATCCTTCGACGGAAACCTCAACATGGCGCGGGTGCCGTACTACCGCGTCCTGGAACTTGCTCCGTGGCTGGACTGGCCGCGGCCCAACTTCCCGGTGTCTAACTTCCTGCACGGCGGCGCGGCACCGCTCAACACCATTCTCGCGGCCACCGAAATGGGCTACGCCAACAACATCGGCATTTACTCGGACGGCCGCTACTCCTACCAGCTGACCATCTACATCTTCCGGTACGACGGCGGCACCGTCATGGAAGTCATGTACCCGGACAACCCCATCGCCAAGAAATCCGTGACGCGCTACCTCGAAGCAATGAAGTCGGTATGCACGCGGGTTGCTGACGGCGGGAATTGGTGACCCGTCGGGCGGGCACGACAGGAGTGTCAAGTTGCGACGCCTAGCCGATTTTGTGGTGCGGTGGCCCTGGGCAGTGATCGGGGTGTGGATCGTGCTGGCGGTGGCGCTGCCGCTGAGCGTTCCGAGCCTGAACGACATGGCCCAGAAGCATCCGCTCGCGATGCTGCCCGCGGACGCTCCGTCGGCCGTCGCTGCCAAGCAGATGACCGAGGCGTTCAAGGAACCCGGCGGCGACGACCTGCTGCTGGTGGTCTTGATCAACGACCACGGGCTCGGCAAGCCTGACGAAGCCACCTATCGCAAGCTGGTGGACGCCCTGCGCGACGATCCGCACGACGTCGTCATGCTGCAAGACTTCATCAGCACCCCACCCCTGCGGAACTTTCTGACCAGCGAGGACAAGAAGGCCTGGGTGCTGCCCGTCGGTCTGACCGGCGCCTTGGGGACGCCGCAGTCGTACGAGGCATACAACCGGGTCGCCGAGATCGTCCGGAAGAACACCGCGGGCAGCCCGCTGGCCATCCACCTCGCCGGACCGGCCGCCACCGTCGCCGACCTCACCGTCGCGGGTGAGAAGGACCGGATGCCCATCGAGATCGCGATCGCGGTCCTGGTGCTGCTGGTCCTGCTCGTGGTGTACCGCAACCCCGTCACCATGCTGCTGCCGCTGGCCGGCATCGGGATGTCGTTGGTGATCGCGCAGGCCGTGGTCGCCGGGTTGTCTCAGCTGACCGGACTGGGGGTGTCGAACCAGGCCATCATCTTGCTGAGCGCCATGATCTTCGGCGCGGGCACGGACTACGCGGTGTTCCTGATCAGCCGCTACCACGACTACGTGCGGCAAGGCGACGAGTCGAATAACGCGGTCCGCCGGGCGCTGGCCTCGGTCGGCAAGGTCATCACCGCCTCAGCGGCGACAGTCGGCGTCACCTTCCTCGCCATCAGCTTCGCCAAGATGGGTGTGTTCTCGACCGTCGGTGTGTCATCAGCCATCGGGATCGGCGTGGCCTTCCTCGCCGCGGTCACGCTGCTGCCGGCCATCCTGACCCTCGTCGGGCCGCGCGGGTGGATCAAGCCGCGGCACGAGCTCACCGCGCCGCTGTGGCGCCGGTCCGGAGCCCGCATCGTCCGCCGTCCGCGGCTGTATTTGGTGGCCAGCCTGTTGGTGCTGATCCTCCTGGCCAGTGCCGCGAGCTTTGCGAAGTTCAACTACGACGACCGTAAGGCCGTCGCGGCGTCCGAACCGAGCTCGGTCGGATACGCCGCGTTGGAAAAGCACTTCAACGTCAACCAATCCGTCCCGTCGTACGTTCTGGTCCGGTCGCCGCATGACCTGCGGAACCCGCAGTCGCTCGCGGACCTGGAGCAGATGGCGTCGCGCATCAGCCAGTTGCCGGACATCGCGCTGGTCAGCGGCATCACGCGCCCGATGGGCGATGTCCCGCCAGAGTTCCGGGCCACGTTCCAGGCGGGTCTGGTCGGTGATCGGTTGACCGACGGCGCCAACCTGATCGGCGAGCGGACGGGCGACATCAATCGGCTCTCCAAGGGTGCCGACACCCTCGCGACCAACCTCAGTGACGTACGCGGCCAGGTCAACCAGATCGCGACCAGCATCCAGTCGACGCTCGACGCCTTCACCGCCATGCGCAGCCAGTACGGCGGCGACAAGCTGGTGCAGAACGTGGAAGTCGCGGCGAAGCTGATCAACAGCGTCAGCAAGCTGGGCAACACACTGGGGCTGAATTACACGGCGGCCAGGGACATGTTCGCCTGGGTGGGGCCGGTGTTGGCGGCGCTCCAGAACAACGTCACGTGCGACCTCGATGTGTCGTGCGCCGAAACCCGGGGCCACTTCCAGCGTCTGGAAGAAGCGCGCCAGGACGGCACCATCGACGAGATCAATCAGTTGGCCGGACAGTTGCAGTCCATGCAGGACAAGAAGACCCTCAACGCGACGGTGACTCAGTTGCAGGGCGCGATGACCAATCTGAACAAGGTCATGCGCAGCCTGGGTATGGACAGCCCCGCCGGCGCGCAGGCCAACCTGACCAAGCTCCGGCAGGGCGCCGATCGTTCGGCGACCGGCAGCCGGGAAGTGGCCAGCGGGGTGGACGAGATCGTCGACCAGATCAAGCTGATGCGCTCCGGGCTCGACCAGGCCGGCGCATTCCTGCTGTCGATGAAACACAACGCGGCCGGTCCGGCCCAGGCGGGCTTCAACATCCCGCCCGAGGTGCTCCAGTTGGCGGCATTCAAGTCGGCCTCCAAGATGTTCATCTCGCCCGACGGCCACTCGGTGCGATACCTGGTACTCACCAAGCTCGACCCGTTCAGCGCCGCGGCGATGGATCAGGTCAACACCATCCGCGACACCGCCCGCGGCGCGCAGCCGAACACCAGCCTGTCGGATGCGACGGTGTCGATGGGCGGATATCCCGTGGCGCTCAAGGACACTCGCGACTATTACCAGAACGACATCCGGTTCATCATCATCGTGACCATCGCGGTGGTACTGCTGATCCTGATGGTGTTGCTGCGCTCTCTGGTCGCACCGCTGTATCTGGTTGGCTCCGTGGTGCTTTCGTACTTCGCCGCGCTCGGTATCGGAGTGCTGGTCTTCCAGTACCTGTTCCACCAGCCACTGCACTGGACCGTGCCGCCATTGGCATTCGTGGTGCTGGTCGCGGTGGGCGCCGACTACAACATGCTGTTCGTGTCGCGAATGCGGGATGAATCACCACATGGCATGCGGTACGGCATCATTCGCACGCTGTCGTCGACCGGTGGGGTGATCACCGCGGCCGGCCTGATCTTCGCGGCCTCGATGTGGGGCCTGCTGTTCTCCAGCATCGGTACCGTGATCCAGGGCGGATTCGTGATCGGCGCTGGGATTTTGCTGGACACCTTCTTGGTGCGGACCATCACCGTGCCTGCCATGGCTACCCTCGTCGGTGAGGCGAACTGGTGGCCGTCACGCCCGATATCGCAGGGGAGCAAAGCATGAAGAAGCTACTTGCCAGCTCGTTGGCTATCGTCACCACGCTGATAACTGTCGGTGCCACAGGGCCTTTCGCAGATTGGGCCGCGTCGGCCGACGAGCCTTCGGGTGGGGCGGGTGGCGACACGATCGTGCCC
>NZ_MPKW01000010.1:0-18125 GCF_009729415.1 Mycolicibacterium sp. CBMA 234 | reverse complement strand
CCCGCCGCAATAACTCGTGACCCTCGGATTCCGCGGCATCGGATACGGTTTGCGGCGAAATCCCGAGTGCGCCAACCACATCCTGATTGACGACGACGTGCCCGTCACCGGCCAGCGCACCCATGGCGTATTCCTCGTGGCCGGGCACGCCCAATTTGCGGACGACGAACGCATCCAGCGGCGCGCCGAGAGCGGACGCGATTTCGGCAGCGACCGGGACCCCGCCGCGGGCCAGGCCGAGCACCACGACGTCGCCTCTGCCGCGGTATGCCGTCAGCAGATCAGCCAAGACGCGCCCCGCTTCCGCGCGGTCACGAAAGACGCGCCTCGGTACCTGGTTTCGCGTAGACATGCGGTCTACCTCGTTCACGTCGGTCTGGTTCCAGATCCTATTCCCATCGCGCCTGATCAGTGGTAATCCGTAATTGACAGGGCTACACGGAAAAGTCGGGAGGCAGAAGTGAAGATCACTGGAAAAGTCGCGACGACCGTCGCAACTGTGGCGGTCATCGGCATCGCCAGCGCACCGATCGCATCAGCGGGCTACCCGCTGGTTGGCAAGCTCGGCAGCGAAATGACGATGGTCGACTCCGTCGGCCAGGTCGACCTCGGTTGGAAGGTCAGCGACCTCAAGCCGAGTTCTGATGTGATGCCGGGCTATCACGTGGCCGGCAAGCTCTGGGAGGCCACGGCGACCGTTCGGGCCATTAGCGGCCCCGTAACCCCGGGTGTTTCACAGTTCAACGCCGTCGCGCCGAACCAGGCCGCCTACCGCGTGCTGTGGATGGTCGCCAGCCCCGCCAACATCGGCGGTGGAACCATTCCGCAAGGCACAAAGTCGACCGGCAAGATTCACTTCGACGTCACCGGCGCTCCGCCGACCACCGTCACGATGAACAACGGCATGGAAGACCTCATGATCTGGACTCCGTAGCCAAGACACCGTAGCCCAGTAGACACCTTGCCTTAAGGTGTCTACTCATGAGGACCTACCAGTGCGAACCCGTCGGCGTGGATTTCATCGACAGCGCACCGTTCCGCTTCGTCAGCAAAGTCGATCTGGCGATCACACCGGAGCAGCTGTTCGAGGTCTTCGCCGACGAAACCTCGTGGCCGCAGTGGGCGACGTTGATCACCAACGTCGAATGGACAAGTCCGAAACCGTACGGTGTCGGCACCACCCGCACGGTCACCATGCGTGGCCACATCGTGGGCGACGAGGAGTTCATCGCCTGGGAGCCGTTCTCGTACATGGCTTTTCGCTTCAACACCAGCACCTCGCACCTGATCTCAGGATTCGCAGAGGGCTACACCGTCGAGGAGACGCCGCAGGGCTGTCACCTGACCTGGGTGATGGCCATGAAGCCGAAGGGCCTCGCCGGCGAGTTGGGCATGTCCGCTGGGCGCCCGATGATGACGTGGCTGTTCCAGCGGTTCCTGCACAACCTGCGGCGCTACACCGAGCAGCGCTACGGCGCGTAGAGCCCGTCCCACGCCGCGCGGCGGACACGGTCCGGGTCGTCGATGGTCTCGTCACGCGTTGAACCGATAACGCGGGTCGCCCGCCGCTCGATGTCGTAGGCCGGCCAGTCCGTCATGCCGTCGGACCCGTTGGCGAAATCGAGCCGCTCGCGGGACGCGAAGTCCAGCCATAGCCGCTGCATCCGGCGGCCGACCGACGGCTGCACCTGACGCCCGAGCGGGTGCAGCATCCGGCCAAGGTACGAGCCGTAGCTGTGCTGGATATGCACGATCTCACTGCCGTGCGTCGCCCCGAGACCCAGCACTTTCAGCGTCCAGGTCGTGTGATCGAAACGGTAAACGTGGGTCGGCGCGTGCTGGCTGTAGGCATCCGCGAACGCCCAAGTGGGGACGCCGAACATCACGTCCGAACCGACTTCGATCAGCGCACGACGGCGCGGATAGCTCGGATACGCCTGCAGCACAGTATCTTTGGCGTCAGGTGCGGTGCGCTCAAAGTAGTCGTCGATCATCGGCACAGTGGTGGGCAGCATCGGGGGCTTGCCCCAGGCGAACATCGACGCCTCGCGACTGTTGGTCCCGACGATCAGCGGCAGCTTCGTCACCGCCCCGGCGCGCGCGGCCGTGACCGGATGCGCGGGCAACAGGTCGACGCCGTAGGTCAGCCCGTAGGCCAGCTTCGGGCTGTTCGCCGCGCTCTCGCCCTGTAGCTGTCCGGCGGCGCGGCGCAGTTGGCGTTGTGGCAGCGCCGCGATCTCGTCAACGCCGACACCCAACCGGCGCACGAATTCATGGGCCTGCCGGGCCCGGGTTTCCCGGTCGGCAATGAGCGTCAACGCGGGGCTCTGCGCGATGGCGCGTCCGAACAGCCCGTCGACCACGGGACTGGCCAGCAGCGCCAGCACCGACGTCGCACCGGCTGATTCGCCGAACACCGTGACCTGCTCCGGATCACCCCCGAACGCGGCGATGTTGTCCCGGACCCACTGCAACGCGGCGATCTGGTCGCGCAGACACAAGTTGTCGTCGAACCCCGGACCGAGATCGCTGAGTTCGAAGCCACCGAACACGCCAAGGCGGTAGGTGACGTTGACGACCACAACGTTGCCGTTGGCGGCCAGCCGAGAACCGTTGTACAGCTGCAACTGGCCGGCGCCAAAGACGAAGGCGCCGCCGGGAATCCACACCATGACCGGTAGCGACCCCGTCACGTCTGGTGACCACACCGTCACGGTCAGGCAGGCTTCGTCACGCATCTTCGGGTCGTCGCGCCCACCGCCGACGAACGACTTGCCCTGCGGCGGAATCGGTCCATGGTCAATGGCATCGCGAATGCCGGACCACGGGGTCAGCGGTTGCGGAGCGCGGAACCGGAGCGCCCCGACGGGTTGTGCGGCGTAGCCGACGCCGCGCCAGACGTGCACAGCGCCTTCGGTGGTGCCACGAAGGGCGCCCGCGGTGGTCTGGGCGATGGTCGGACGGTCGATGGTTTCGGGCTGGACGGCCACACCGGCAATCCTAGTCGGACGACGATCAAGCGATGAGGAACGAATCGCGCGCAAGAGTGCGGCCAGTCGATCCAGTGTGGAAAGCTGACCAGCAGTCGTATTCCAGGCCCGGACGGAGCGGTGATGACCTTCAACGAAGGTATGCAGATCGATACGAGCGGTACCGAGACCAGCGGGGGTGGCGGCTTCGGCGGCCGGGGGCTCGCCATCGGCGGCGGCATGGGCGGTTTGCTGATCGTGGTGGTCGCCATGTTCCTCGGGGTGGACCCGAGTTCCCTTCTGGGCAACCAGAACCAGGCGCCGCAGGCCAGTCAAGCCTCGGACCCATACGACACCAGCAAGTGCAAGACCGGCGCGGACGCCAACAAGTACCTCGAGTGCCGGATCATCGCCACCGGCAATTCAGTGAACGGCGTGTGGTCGCAGCTGCTCAAGGGCTACACCCCGCCGAAGAACCACCTGTTCCGCGGTCAGGTCCGCACCGCGTGCGGCGGCGCCACCACCGAGGTCGGCCCGTTCTACTGCCCGGGCGACAAGACGGCATATTTCGACACCGACTTCTTCCAGACCCTGGTCGACCGATTCGGTTCCAGCGGTGGACCTTTGGCGCAAGAGTACGTGGTGGCGCACGAGTACGGCCACCACGTGCAGGATCTGCTCGGTGACATCGGCCGAGCGCAACAGGGCCGCGGCGGCGCCCAGGGCAACGGGGTGCGCACCGAGCTGCAGGCCGACTGCTACGCCGGCGTGTGGGCGCACTACGCCTCGACGGTCAAACAGAAGAGTACCGGCGTCCCATACCTGGAGCCGTTGAGCGACAAGGACATTGCCGACGCGCTGTCCGCTGCCGCGTCGGTCGGTGACGACCGCATCCAGAAGCAGGCCACCGGGCGCGTCAACCCGGAGTCATGGACGCACGGCTCGTCGGCCGAGCGGCAGAAGTGGTTCACCACCGGCTACCAGACCGGCGATCCCAAGCAGTGCAACACCTTCAACGCCCAGAACTTGGGTTAATTACGCCGCCCGTGGCGCCGGTCACTCTGCGGCGGCAGTTGGGCTTGTTGGATGCCGTGACGATCGGGCTGGGCTCGATGATCGGCGCCGGAATATTCGTTGCGCTGGCACCGGCGGCCCGCGCAGCTGGGACGGGCCTGTTGGCGGGGCTGGCGATCGCGGCGGTGATCGCCTACTGCAATGCGACGTCATCAGCGCGGCTGGCCGCGATATATCCGGCGTCCGGCGGTACCTATGTGTATGGACGCGAGCGATTAGGTGCGTTCTGGGGGTATCTGGCTGGTTGGGGGTTCGTGGTCGGCAAAACGGCCTCGTGCGCGGCGATGGCATTGACGGTGGGGTTCTATGCCTGGCCGTCACACGCGCACGCGGTCGCCGTGGCCGCGGTGGTCGCGTTGACCGCGGTCAACGCGGTCGGGGTCCAGAAGTCGGCGTGGTTGACCCGGATGATCGTGGCCGTCGTCCTGGCAGTCCTGGCAGCGGTGGTGGTGACCGCCTTGGGCGCCAACGGGTTTGGCGCATCCGCGTTCACCCTGTCGCGTAGTTCAGCACTGGGCGTGTTGCAGGCCGCCGGCTTGCTGTTCTTCGCTTTCGCCGGTTACGCCCGCATCGCCACGCTCGGCGAGGAGGTCCGAGATCCGGCGCGCACCATTCCGCGGGCGATTCCGATCGCCCTGGGCATCACGCTGGTGGTGTACGCGCTTGTGGCGGTGGCGGCACTGGCGGTCCTCGGCCCGGACCGGCTGGCCGCATCGGAGGCCCCGCTTGCGCAGATGGCGGCGGACGTCGGCGCATCCTGGTTGCCGCCGCTGGTGCGGGTCGGCGCAGTCGTCGCCGCGGTGGGGTCCTTACTCGCCCTGATCTTGGGGGTGTCGCGGACGACGCTGGCAATGGCCCGAGATCGCCACCTCCCGACGGCGCTGGCCGCGGTGCATCCGAGATTCGGGGTGCCGCACCGCGCCGAATTGACGATCGGCGTGGTGGTCGCAATTCTCGCCGCCACCACCGATATTCGCGGAGCAATCGGCTTTTCCTCGTTCGCGGTGTTGGTCTACTACGCCGTGGCCAACGCCTCGGCGTGGACGTTGAGCCCGGATGAGGGGCGTCCGCCGCGGCTGATTCCCATCGTCGGCATGTTGGGATGCGGTGTGGTGGCGTTCGCGTTGCCGGCGGCGTCGATCCTGGCCGGGCTGGTGGTATTCGCCGTGGGTGTCGCTGCCTACCGCATCGGCCGCTACCGCGAGCGAGCCGCCGCAGCGGCCCGGTAGGCGCCTGCTCAGCCTATTTCCGCCCCACAAGGACTTTCTCCAAACCATTGACCACATTGAACAAATTTCGTTAATGTGTGCAAATGCCCGCCAAACCGCCGCCGCCTCGCGCGATCTCGCCGGCACTGCTCGACGCCACCGCGGAAACACTTCATCGTTTAGGCCCAAGGCAATTCAGCCTTACTGCCGTCGCTGAAGCCGCCGGTGTCTCGCGCGGCACGGTCTACAACGCACTTGGCGGTCGTGACAACGCGATCAGCGTCGCGCTGGACCACCTGGCCTCGGCCTTCGTCGACGGCATGGCCGCCGAGATCGACAAGCAGGAGACCCTCGCCGATCAGGTTGCCGCGGCCGCGGTGCTGATCTGCGCCCACCGGCAGAGCTCACCGTCGGCGCCACAGCAGGGCATCAACGAGGGCATCGTCGTGCTGCTGTTACGCAACATCGGCGAAGACCTCATGCGGCGCGCCGTCGAACTCTGGAAACCCCGCGTCAAGGCCGCGCAACGCGACGGTGAGATCGGCGCCGGTGTCGACCCGGGCCGCGCCGGCGAATGGATCGTCCGACTGCTGCTGAGCTTCGAACTACTGCCACCCATCGGCGTCAAGCTCGACAACCCCCGCGCCATCCGGCGCTTCGTCACCGACCACATCGTCAACGGACTCAACGGAGAGGCACCATGACCGCACCCGACCACGAAGTGGTCATCATCGGAGCAGGACCCGGCGGCATTTCGTCCGCATACTTCCTGCAGCAGAAGGGAATCCACGACTTCGTCATCGTCGACCGCGGCGACGACTTCGGCGGCACCTGGCGCGACAACCACTACCCGGGGCTCGCCGTCGACATCCCGTCGCTGTGGTACCAGCTGTCCTTCGCACCCAACGCGAACTGGAGCCGGTTCTTCGCGCCAGGCCCGGAGATCTACGCCTACCTGCGGGACACGGCAACCAAGCTAGGGCTGTACCCGCATCTGCGCGCGAACGCCGAAGTGCTCCGTCAGCAGTGGGACGACGACGCCGGCCTGTGGCGACTGACCATCCGCGACCAGCCGGAGCTGACGGCCCGGTTCCTGATCAGCTCGGTCGGCGGCTATGTCAATGCCAAGAACGTCATCGACATCGACGGCATCGAGGACTTCGAAGGCACCATCCTGCGCCCCAATGACTGGGATGACGACTACGACGTGCGCGGCAAGCGTGTCGCAGTGATCGGCACCGGGTCCAGCGGTGTGCAGATCACCGGAGCACTGTCCGGCGTCGCGGCGAATCTCGATGTGTACCAACGCACTCCGTCATGGGTGCTACCCAAGGTCGACTTCGACATCCCGCCGTGGATGCGGCGCCTACTCAAGGTTCCGGGCGTCGTCAGCGCGGTCAACCTGTTCGGCCGGCTGCTGATGGACGCGACGATGGTCGCGCCCATCATCCACGTCTTCTCGCGCCTGCCGAAGCGGGTGCTGAAACGGCTGATTCCCCTGTACGACGGCAACAGCCGCAACATGTACCGGCTGCTGCTACGCGCGACCGTGCAGGACCCGGCAACCCGCAAGGCGCTGCTTCCCCGCTACGGCATCATGGCCAAGCGCCCGGTGATCTCCAGTGACTTCCTACCGTCGCTGAACCATCCGGACACCCACCTGATCACCACGCCCATCGAGCGGATCACCCGCGATGGGGTGCGCACGGTCGACGGCGTCGACCACCCCGCCGACTTGCTGGTCACCGCCACCGGCTACGAACTGTGGACCGACCCGGAAACATATCGCCCTGGAACCATTGTGGGGTCAGGCGGATTTGACCTCGCCGAGTACTACCGCGCCCACGGACTGCACGCGTACGCCGGAACCGCCCACCCCCGGCTGCCGAATCGATGGGAGATCGTCGGCCCGCTCGGGTTCGTCGGCTTCGCGTGGATGGACTACGTGGAAACCGTTGCCGCCCATGCCGTTCGGCTGATCGCCGAGGCCAGCCGCCGGACCGACGCCCCCGTCGTCGCGGTGAGCAAGGATGCGTTCCACAGGTGGAATGCCTTGATGGACCGCCGCGGACGTACCGCCCACACGTACTACACCCGTGACGCCGCGCTGAACACCTACTTCGTCAACTCCCAACACGAAACCCCCTACTACCGTCCACAAACCATCACCGGCTCAAGAAATTTCGCACGGCGCTCGCCGCTGTCCGACTACGAATTCAGCGATGTCCAGGCCGCCGTTATCAACGAGGAGCTCAGCGCATGATCGATCAACCATTGGCCGGCAAGGTCGCCTTTGTTACCGGAGCAGCTCGGGGACAAGGCCGCTCGCATTGCGTCCGGCTGGCGCGCGCCGGCGCCGATATCGTCGCCATCGACGCGTGCGCACCGGTGGCCGAGTCCAACGGTTACGCTCCCGCGACACCCGAGGACCTCGTCGAGACGGTGAATCTCGTTGAAAGCGAAGGCCGCAAGATCTACGCCAAGGCCGTCGACGTCCGCGACGCCGAGGGCCAGCAGCACGTGGTCGCCGAGACCATCGAACAGTTCGGCCGGCTGGACATCGTGGTGGCCAACGCCGGAGTCCTGAACTGGGGGCGACTGTGGGAGATTTCCCCGCAGCAGTGGCAGGACACCCTGGACATCAACCTGACTGGCATGTGGAACACTGTCCGGGCCGTGGTGCCAGCGATGATCGAGGCCGGCCACGGCGGCTCGATCATCGCTACCAGTTCGGCCGCCGGGATCAAGGCCGTGCCGGGCTGCGGGCACTACTCGGCGACAAAGTTCGGTGTCGTCGGCATGATCAATGCGCTCGCTGTCGAGTTGGGCGAGTACGGCATTCGGGTGAACTCGATTCACCCGTACGGCACTGACACTCCGATGGGCAACGACGTATCGATGTACCAGGTGTTGCAGGACCACCCGCACTACATCCACAGCTTCTCCCCCGGCGCGCTGCCGACGGATTCGCTGATCAAGCCGGACCAGATCTCCGACATTGTGGTGTGGCTGGCCAGCGACGCGTCGGCACTGGTAACGGCCGCGCAAATCCCTGCGGATAAGGGATACCTCAAGATCTGACGACGGGTAACCTCAGTCGGCATGGCGAAGCCGACCGCCGCAGTGGCAAACAACACTCCAGACACCGAGACGCGGGCCAGGCAGTTCATGCGCTCGGCCCTCGACATCCTCGGCGAGACCGGTCGCACGGACTTCACCGTGGTCGAGGTCGTGGAGCGCTCGAAGACCTCGTTGCGGGCCTTCTATCAGCACTTCGCCACCAAGGACGATCTGGTGTTGGCGTTGATCGACGCGATGCTGTCCGAGTTCGTCACCACGTGGCAGATCGAGGCGGAGCAGCTGCACCCGACGGAGGCACTCCGGGCGCTGGTCGACCTGATTTGTGGACCCGCCGCGACGGCAAAGCAGGAAAGCATCAATCGGGGCCTGACGTACTACCACGACCGGTTGGCCGACATCATGGCTGTCGACTACGGCCGGGTGCTGAAACCACTGCACGCACTCATCGCGGACATCCTCGAACGCGGCGTTGCCATTGGCACCTTTCACCCCGACCTCGAGATCGAACCGACCGCAGCGCTGGTCATGCAGACCATCTTCGGCGCCATCCGGCTGCGGGCCCTCGGGCCTGGGCTCGATGTCACCCCGATCGGCAACGATCGCATTTACGCGTTCTGCCTACGCGCGGTGGCCTGCTAGCGCTCCGTCAGAACAACGCAGGCTGCACCGCCCCGGCGGCCATTGCCGCCGGGGCGGTACGCACGGTGTCAGGTCTGTTGTCTGTGGCTCCCCTGCCCCCAAGGCCGTACCGGGCGACTAGCGGCGTCACCCGAGTACGTAACTGTGCGCGGTACTCCGGGCCCAAATATGCACCGCGCCCATACAATTCGCGATATCTCGGCAGCAGCTCGGGATAGGCCGCGCCCAGCCACGCCATGAACCAGCCGCGCGTCGCGCCGCGCAGATGCAGCCCGAATACCGTCACACCCGTGGCGCCGGCCGCCGCGATCCGCGACAACAGCGCGTCCAGTTGCTCGACCGAGTCCGTCAGATGCGGCAGCACCGGCGCCACCATCACATGACAGGCCAAGCCCGCCTGCGTTATCGCCGAGATGAGTTCCAACCGGGCAGCCGGGGTCGGTGTCCCGGGCTCGACCGCCCGGTGCAGCTCAGGGTCCAGCACCGCCAGCGACACCGCGACGCCGACCCCGACCCGGGCGTCCGCGTCGATGATCAACGGCAGGTCCCGGCGCAGCAGCGTCCCCTTGGTCAGGATCGAGAACGGCGTTCCCGAATCAGTCAGCGCCGCAATGATCCCCGGCATCAGTGCGTACCGGCCTTCCGCCCGCTGATAGGGATCGGTGTTAGTGCCCAGCGCCACCGTGTCGCGGGTCCAGGACCGACGAAAAAGCTCCCGCCGCAACACTTCTGCGACGTTCGTCTTCACCACGAGTTCACGATCGAAGTCATTCCCGCTGTCGAAGTCGAGGTATTCGTGGGTGGGCCGGGCGAAGCAGTACCGGCAGGCGTGCGAGCAGCCACGGTAGGCGTTCACAGTGTATCGAAATGGCAGATTGGCCGCTTCAGGCACCTTGTTCAACGCCGATTTGCACAGCACCTCATGGAACGTGATGCCGTCGAACTTTGGCACCCGAATACTGCGTACCAAGCCGAGACGCTCCAGACCGGGCAGTGCCCCGTCTGCTTCGGCCCGCTCCACCGCCTGCCCGTCCCACCGCATACTTCATTCGAACAATTGTTCGACTAATTGTCAAGCCTTGTCGTCGGCGGGCTGGTCCGCAAGCAGTAGGCGGTCGATGGTGGTCACAGTCTCGGTCGTCAGCCCCTCACGAATCATCGCGTCCAACAACCGCGTTGCGACGGTCCGGAGCTTTACCTGCGTTGCCTGTGAACGCCATTTCAAGATCTCGAAGGCGCGGTCAGCATCGATGCCATAGGCAGTCATGAGAATGCCCTTGGCCTGATCGATCACCGCGCGCGATTCCACCACGGAGGCCATCGCCACTGTGACATCGGACTGAATGCCGGCGGTGACGTCGATGTAGTAGCCCTGAGTGCCGGTGACTTCGCCGGCGTCATCGGTCATCTGGTCGCTGACCACCACGACCCAATGCACCTTCCCCGCGGCATCGATGATGCGATGTCGACTGCTGAACAGGCCGCCGGTCTGGACCCGTCTGAGGATCTCGGCGACTTTCGCCCGGTCGTCCGGATGCTTGTGGCTCAGCAGCAACTCGGTTGTGGGCTCCACTTCCCCCAGCCGGTAGCCATGCATCCGCGCAACCTCGTCCGACCAGACCCAACGCTGATCAGCGAGATCGAACTGAAAGCTGCCGACATGCTGCGTATCGCCGCCGCTGAAAACGGCAGCGACATCCCAGGATTCGGAGTCGGCGGTTTCGCCGTTGAGTTCACTCATCATGTTATGGGGTGGCAAACAAACCGAAATGATCGTAACGCGCCCCGGGATTCTCAGCCTCGCTAACGGATTTTCAGAGCTCGCCAACGCCCCGTTTGGCGGCGGCGCTCACCGGGTAGTCCCCTCAAGTCGGTCTGTCGATAGAGCGAGGCCCCGCCATGAGTGTCGTAGAAGTCCCGGTACTGCCGAAGCGGCCTTTTCCCGAACATCACAAACGGCTGGGCGCCGTCCTGGCGGCGGACCGGCGCTCCGAACGGTATCGACGAACGTCTCAGCATCGACATGGTCAAATGGGCTCAAGAGGCTGGGGTGCAACGTGTTTCGCTGGCATTTGCCCCATTCCCCCGGCTCTTCTCGAAAAATGCACAACACGGCGTCCTGCTGCACACGCTGCGCGTGCTGGCACACCTGCCTGACCGTTTCATCAATCTGGAATCGCTGTACCGGTACCTACGCAAGTACAGCATCCGTCACGGCCAATGGCACAGTGACACATAGCACCTGAACGCGCCGCGCCGGCGGCGAGTTAATACCAGTAACGTCGCCCGCCGATGCTGTGGCCGGCGGCACTGAGAAACCAGAGCACTGCGCCGATCACTGCCAACACAATGCCCAAGACCCACAACAAATAGATTTTGAAGACGAAGCCCAGAATGAGCAGGACGACTCCCAAAGCAACCATGATGATCGTTTCCTTATCTCTGACGACATCTCACCTGACCGGGGCGTCGGCAGTCGGATACATCGAACTTGGTTGAGGCAGACGACAATCGACCACTTGCGGGTTGACTCCGGCGTAATTCAACGGTCCCGCGATTACAGTCAAGGCGATCCGGCCGGCCGAGCCGCAGGTGGTGTCTCCGCCTCGGAAATAGTCACGTTGCCACGCTGCGAGCACGCCGACTAACAGCCAGACCAGCACGATGACGCTGATGCTTCCTCGCAACATTGCTCCTCCTACATTGACCTGAACGGCCTCATAACGCTGAATACCCCTACGCTGCCGGCGGCAAACTAAGGCGGCGGGCAGGTTCCCGGTCGTCGGCTGTTTGATGCGGCACGTACCGGGTACGTCGATAAGAACGGGACAAATCCCTAACAGCCACACCGGTTTCAGAAGACGACCCGATCTCCCCCTCGGTCAGGGGAGATCGGGCCATTTGACTGCAGTTACTGATTGCGCTGCTGCTGGATCTGCGCGGTACTGTCGCGCTCGTGGCCGAACTGCTGTTCTCTTACGGAACCCTGCGCCAGCGCGACGTCCAGCTGACCACGTTCGGCCGCGAACTAGGCGGCTCCGACGACGCGATCGTCGGTTACCGCCTCGATTGGGTCACCATCACCGACCCACAGGTCATCGAAACCAGCGGCAGCGACCGGCACCCGATCCTGTTGCCGGGCAAGCCGAATGACGCTGTCGACGGGAGCGTCTTCGAAATCAGCGATGCCGAGTTGGTCGCCGCCGACGACTACGAGGTCGACGACTACCAGCGCGTGCAGGTACCGCTACGGTCCGGCCGACAGGCCTGGGTCTACGTATTCGCCGAGAAGTCGGCTACTACCACTGGCTGAGCTGGCACTGCACGTTGTACGGCGCGTTCTGGTGCGCGGCCGACTGACCGTCGACCGCGATATCGCACGTCGCGTCCGGGGCTGCCTGACCACCGTGCGTGGTGCTGCTGACGGTGAAGATGGCCCACTGAGGGTCGGCCAGGGTCGTGGTGAACACCCACGGCGCATCCGGCCCGACGGAAACCGTCTCACGCTTGAGGTACGAGTACGCATCGGCGTTGTAGGCGGCCTTGTTCGCCGGCTGGTTGACCAGATAGAGCAGGTCGAAGGTGGCAGGGCCGCCAACTGACAGCGTGTACCGGACCTCGTGACCGGCGGGCTCCGCAGACGCCGCAGGCGCCATCAGCCCAGCGGCTGCCACTGCTGCCGCGCCACACACCGCTCCGAACTTGACTGTCGCTTTACGCATGCCGGTCATATCGACAAACCGTACCGGACCGTTACACCCTGCATCACGCGTATCACCCCGCCTGCAGTTCCAGCAGGACCGTCACCGGCCCGTCGTTGACCAGCTCAACGTGCATGTGGGCGCCGAACTGCCCGCACGCGACCGTCGCACCGAGCTCGCGCAACGCGGCCGCGAATTCGTCGACCAAGGGCTCGGCCACCGGTCCAGGTGCCGCCGCATTCCACGACGGCCGTCGCCCCTTGGCGGTGTCGGCGTAGAGCGTGAACTGACTGACCACCAGAATCGGGGCGGCCGTATCAGCGGCGCTGAGTTCGTCGTCGAGGATGCGCAGCCGCCACAGCTTGTCAGCCATCTTGCGCACCACGGCGGCGTCGTCGGTGTGAGTGAGGCCGACTAGCGCGACGAGGCCCTGGGGATCGGGCGTGATCTCGCCGACCGGGTGGCCGTCGACCGTCACCCGCGCCGACGTCACCCGCTGCACCAGTACTCGCACGTTCGCCGATGTTGCCACAGCTGTTTGTGGTAACTGTTGAGGCCATGGACGGCCCATCCTGGCGCGGCACTCCCCTGACCCGACGTTCCATTCTGGTGGGGCTCGGCGCCGTCGGCGCGTTCCTGGCCGTGGACCTGGGGCTGGTCGCCTACACCAGCCGGGCTGGTGCGCTGACCCGGCAGACCTTTCTCGACGGCTTCCACCAGGTGTTCGGCGACCATCCCGGATTCCGGAAGAACCACGCCAAAGGCGTCGTGGTGATCGGCCATTTTCAAAGCAACGGCAACGGCGCTGCCGTGTCCCGCGCCGCGGTATTCAAATCGGGTGAGACGCCGGTCATGGGCCGGTTCTCGCTGGCCGGCGGGAACCCGACGGTCGCCGACACTCCGGGCGCGGCGCGCGGGCTCGGCTTGGCCTTCGGCTTTCCCGGTACGGCGCAGTGGCGGACCGCAATGCTGAACACCCCGGTGTTTCCGGACAACTCACCGCAGGGCTTCTACGACCGGCTCCTGGCGTCCAAGAACGTCGCCGGCACGGGTAAGCCCGATCCGAAGGTGATGGCCGACTTTCTCCGCCGCCATCCCGAGACCGCGGCGGCGCTGGCCGTGATCAAAAAGAGCCCGCCCACACCGGGTTTCGCCGACAGCACGTTCTCCGGGCTGAACACCTTCTACCTGGTGGACGGCGCCGGCACCCGCACCCCGGTGCGCTGGTCGTTCGTCCCGCAGCAGACCGCGCTGCCACCGAAGTCCGACGATCCCAACGCGTTGTTCGACGCGTTGGTCCAGCAGCTGAAAACCGCTCCGCTGCACTGGAGTCTGCGTCTGACTGTCGGGCAACCCAGCGACCCGATAGACCCGACGCTGCTCTGGCCGGCCGACCGGCGCGTCATCGACGCCGGCGTCCTGACCCTTACCGAAGCCCAGACAGAAGCCCCCGGCAATGCCCGCGACATCAACTTCGATCCACTGGTGCTGCCAGACGGGATCGAGCCGTCCGACGATCCACTGCTGAGCGCGCGGTCGGCGGTCTACGCGGGGTCCTATCGGGCCCGCACCGCCGAGCCGAAAACCGCTCCGGCCGTTCAGGTTCAGGAGGTCAAGCCGTGACCGGCCGTTTCCCCGTCCGCTCCCGGATACTGCACTGGCTGACGGCCGTGGCGATCTTTGCCGCCCTGCTGATCGGCTTCACCATGACCAACGAGATCGGCTCTCACCACGCGCTGGTTGCCGTCCATATGACGCTGGGCATCAGCATCCTGGCCATCGTGATCGTCCGGGTGGCAAACAGATTCACGCACAAGCCGCCGAACTGGCCCGACACCGTGGGTCGGCTGGAAGGCAAGCTCATCGCCCGCTCAGAGCAGTTGATGTACGCCATGATGCTGGCGCAACCACTGATCGGCTGGGCCATGGTCTCGGCGTCGGGCACGCCAATCAGGGTGTTCGGTGCCATCACGCTGCCGCCCATCGCGCCCTTCGACGCCGACCTGTACGGCATTCTGCGACAGGCACATTCAGTCGTCGCCTACCTGCTGGTCGCGGCCGTCGCCGCGCACGTCAGCGCGATTCTGCTGCACACCCTGACGCTGCGCGACGGCATGCTGCGCCGTATGACGCACTAGATACCTTCCGCGAGCGTGCGTGTCTGCCTGCGACACACCGTCAACTCGGGGCAATATCGTCACCCTCGGCGGCCGCGAGCGTGCGCGAAATGACCACCCACGGCGGCGTGTTGACGGCAGACACGCACGCTCGCGGGAGAGGGCGTTAGCTATTGCAGCCGGGCGACCACGTCAGCGACGACGTCGCCGAGGGCCACGTCGACCTGCTCACCGGTGGACAGGTTCTTGACGCCGACGGTCCCGGCCTCGATGTCCCGGTCGCCTGCCACGAGCGCCACCTTGGCACCAGAGCGGTCAGCTGCCTTCATCGCGCCCTTGAGACCGCGGTCGCCGTAGCACATGTCGGTGCGCACGCCCGAACCACGCAGGGCCGCAACGATTTTCGCCAACTCCAACTTGGCCGGCGCCCCCAACGGCACCGCGTACACGTCAACCGCGGCAGGCGACGCAACCGTTTTACCTTCAGCCTTGAGCGCCAACACCGTCCGGTCCACGCCGAGCCCGAAGCCGATGCCGGACAGGTCCTGGCCACCGAGCTGCTTCATCAGCCCGTCGTACCGGCCACCGCCACCGATGCCGGACTGGGCGCCGAGCCCGTCGTGCACGAACTCGAAGGTCGTCTTGGTGTAGTAGTCCAGGCCGCGGACCATGCGCGGGTTGATCACATACGGCACACCCAGCGCGTCCAGATGCGCCAGCACAGTGTCGAAGTGCTCCTTGGCCGCCGACGACAGGTGATCGAGCATCACCGGGGCGTCAGCGGTCATCTCCTTGACGTGCGGTCGCTTGTCGTCGAGCACCCGCAGCGGGTTGATCTCCGCGCGGCGCCGGGTGTCCTCGTCGAGGTCGAGCTTGAACAGGAAGTCCTGCAACAGCTTCCGGTACTGCGGGCGACAGGTGTCGTCGCCCAACGAGGTGATCTCCAGACGGAAGCCGTCCAACCCCAGCGACCGGAAGCCGGCGTCGGCCAAGGCGATCACCTCGGCGTCCAGCGCGGGGTCGTCAATGCCGATGGCCTCCACACCCACCTGCTGCAGCTGGCGGTACCGGCCGGCCTGCGGACGCTCGTAGCGGAAGAACGGCCCTGAGTACCGCAGCTTGGCCGGCAGCGCGCCGCGGTCCAGGCCGTGCTCGATGACGGCCCGCATAACGCCGGCAGTGCCTTCCGGCCGCAGGGTGACCGAGCGGTCACCCCGGTCGGCGAAGGTGTACATCTCCTTGGACACCACATCGGTGGACTCCCCCACACCGCGGGCGAACAGGGCGGTGTCCTCGAACACCGGCAGTTCGATGTGGCCGTACCCGGCCAGCCTCGCGACGTTCAGCAGTCCGTCGCGTACTGCGACGAATTCCGCCGAGTCCGGGGGCAGGTAGTCCGGGACGCCCTTGGGCGCCTGAAAATCACTCAACTTGATAAGCCTTCGAGGAATGGATTGGTACGGCGTTCGGCGCCGATCGTGGTCCGCGGGCCGTGCCCAGGTAGTACCACGGTGTCGTCGTCGAGCACCAATAGTTTTGTCACGATCGAGTTCAGCAGGTCCCGGCCGCTGCCGCCCGGGAGATCGGTGCGGCCCACCGACTGCTTGAACAAGGTGTCGCCGGTGAATGCCAGCTCACCGGGACCAGTCTGGGCGAGCGAAGCGACGGGATCATTGACGGCGACGCGGAACACCACCGAGCCGCGGGTGTGCCCCGGCGCGTGATCGACAGTGACGGTGATCCCGCCCAGGTCGATCTTGTCGCCGTCCTGGTCCAGCTCGACGACCTGCTTGGGCTCGGAGAACAGCACCCCGAACGCCAGCTGTGCGAGTCGGGGGCCGAACCCCTTGATCGGATCGGTCAGCATGAACCGGTCCTCGGGGTGGATGTAGACCGGGCAGCCGTAGGTGTCCGCCACCTTCTGCGCCGACCAGATGTGGTCGACGTGGCCGTGGGTGAGCAGCACCGCCGACGGCGTGAGCCGGTGTTCATCCAGGATCGCGCGAATCCGGCCCATGGCCCGCTGACCCGGGTCGACGACGATGGCGTCCGAACCGGCATGCGCCGCCAGGATGTAGCAGTTGCACTGCAACATCCCAGCCGGAAACCCCGTCAACAACACGACGACCAGTTTCCCACCCCCTGGTCACGGCTCATTGCCGCGGGTCAGGGGCACCCGCTGCTGTGTGACACTGAAGCCATGACGGAACCAGGACCACCGGGACCCGAGCAACCGAGTGGCGGCCAGAATTTCGGTGTGCCACAACACGTTCCGGGCATGTATCCGCCCGTACCCGGCCCTGTCCCGGCGAAGCAGTCCCGCACCGGCTGGGCGCTGTTCTCCGTCATCGCCGTCATCGCGGTCGTCATGGCCGCCGTCGCCGCTGTCGTCGTGATCCGCCACGTAAGCGGCGCGCAGGACAGTGAGATCAGCGAGGCCGCCTCCACGTCGTCGTCCACCGGTGCCGGTTCGACACCGTTGCGTTCGGTGCACTTAGCCGCGCCCAACGCCGTCACCAAGCCCGGCAGCACCGAACCGAAGGCGACGCTGAAGGTCTACGAGGACTTCCTGTGCCCCTACTGCGGCAGGTTCGAGCAGGTCTACGGACCGACCATCCAGAAACTGATCGCCGACGGCCGGATCGCCGTCGACTACACCATGGTGTCGATCCTGGGGCGGGGTGACCCGAAGTCGTACTCGGTGCGGGCCGGCGCGGCCGCCTACTGCGTGGCCGACGCCGACCCGGCGGCCTTCCAGCGGTTCCACACCGCGTTGTTCGCGAAACAGCCCGATGAGATGGCGGGGTCGTTCCCATCGGACGACCAGCTGATCGCGCAAGCCCGCGAGGCCGGCGCACCCGACTCGGTGGCCGATTGCATCACCAGCGGCACCAACCGGGCCATGGTGAACACCGCCGTCAAGAGCGCGGGCATCACCTCGACCCCGACGGTGCTGCTGAACGGCACGGACATCGGCGACGCCGTACTGCTCCATCCCGACCCACAGGCCCTGCTGGACCAGCTCAAGACCCTCAACTGACACCGGTCACGCGGGTCGCAGGCCCGATATTCAGCGTGGCCTGGCACACTCGGTGCCGACCAGCTGTACGACGATCACGCGGCGAAGGACGAGCCGCGCACAGGAGTGCAGCAATTGAGGTACGTCGAGGCACCAGGCCTCGACCGTGACGAGGAGGGCTTCGGCGGTGCCGACGAACGAACAACGGCGGGAGACCGCCAAGCGCAAGCTGGAACGGCAGTTGGAGCGCCGGGCTGAGAAGGCCCGCCAGCAGCGGATCATGACCATCGCGGCGTCGGTGGTCGCGGTACTGGCGG
>NZ_MPKW01000001.1 GCF_009729415.1 Mycolicibacterium sp. CBMA 234 | reverse complement strand
GGAGGCGCGCTACCGCCACGGCAGACCGCCGCCCGAGGTGACGGGCCGGACAGTGATCCTGGTCGATGACGGCATGGCCACCGGCGCCACGATGCGCGCGGCGGCCGAAGTGGTGCGCGAAGGCCGGCCGCAGACGCTGGTGGTCGCGGTCCCGGTGGGCACTGAGTCGAGTTGCCGGCAGCTCGACGGGATCGCCGATCACGTGGTGTGCGCCGAGCTACCGACGCCGTTCGGCGCGGTGGGTGAGTCCTACACCGACTTCAATCAAGTCACCGACGCTGAGGTACGCAGGCTGTTGCCTTAACCGGGGCCGTCGCTGGCGGCGGCCAGCAGCGGCACCAGCACGTCACTGATGGGGGTGGCGATCCCGTGTGCGGCGCCCTTGCGCTGAATGACGCCGTTGCGGATATCCCATTCCAGCGGTCGGCCGGCTTCCCGGTCGATCAGCATGGAAGTCGCCATGTCCTCGGGCGACTGCGCGAGCATGTCGATGATCTCGTCGACCACACCGTCGGCCAGCGTCGCGCCCTCGGCCCGCGCGACCGTCAGGCATTCGACCAGGTACTCGCGGGCCAGCGCCGCGACATCGTCGCGCCGGAACATGCCCGTGCGCCGGCCGGACGGCACCATCAGGCCCACCACCGCATTGACCAGCAGCTTGCGCCACGCATCGCTGAAGAAATCCGGGTCCAGCTCGACGTCGATCTCGCTGCCGTCCAGCGCCGACGCCAGACTGGCCGCGGCGGCGCCTGTCGGTTCAGGACTGCTGGGCAGCACCAGCCGCGGGGTGGTGCGCACCCGCACCCAGCCCTCGGGTTGGGTCTCTGCGACTATCCAGATTGCCGCAGGTACGACGGCCGATGTGGGGCAGTAGGGGCGCAGTCGATCGGCCTGCTCGACACCGTTCTGTAGTGCGCAAACCACGGTGTGTTCGCCGCATAACCGCTGCAGCCACGCTGCCGAAGCGGCGTACTGGGTGTCCTTGACCGCCAGCAGCACCACGTCGACCGGCCCGGGTACGTCGGCGGGGTCGGTGTGCACCGGACCAGGCACGGTGATCGAGGCTCCGTCATCGATGCGCACTTCGACGGAGTCGCGGGGCGTCCGCCCGCAGAGCAGTACTTTATGGCCCGCGGCGTACAACATCGCAGCGATCGTCGATCCGATGGCGCCTGGTCCTACGAGGGCGAAGGTCACTGGCGCCAAGTTACCGGTTGAGGCGCCCCTCTAGACTTAGCGGTCGATTCACCACGTCAGAGGAGATTTTCGTGTTGCGCAGCCACACCGCTGGTTCGTTGCGGTCCACCGACGCAGGTCAGACGGTGACCCTGGCCGGATGGGTGGCGCGCCGGCGCGACCACGGCGGCGTCATCTTCATCGATCTGCGCGACGCCTCCGGGGTGTCGCAGGTCGTGTTCCGCGATCCCGCAGTCCTCGAGCAGGCGCACCGGCTGCGCGCTGAGTTCTGCGTCGCGGTCACCGGTGTGGTCGAGGTGCGCCCGGAGGGTAACGCCAACAAGGACATTCCGACCGGCGAGATCGAGGTGAACGCGACGACGCTCGAGGTGTTGTCCGAGAGCGCGCCGCTGCCGTTCCAGCTCGACGAGACCGCGGGCGAGGAAGCCCGCCTCAAGTACCGCTACCTGGACCTGCGCCGCAGCGGCCCCGGCAACGCAATTCGGTTGCGCTCCAAGGTCAATGCCGCAGCCCGTGCGGTGCTGGACAAGCACGACTTCGTCGAGATCGAGACCCCGACCATGACGCGGTCGACGCCCGAAGGCGCCCGCGACTTCCTGGTGCCGGCCCGCCTGCAGCCCGGTTCGTTCTATGCGCTGCCGCAGAGCCCGCAGCTGTTCAAGCAGCTGCTCATGGTCGCCGGCATGGAGCGCTACTACCAGATCGCTCGTTGCTACCGGGACGAGGATTTCCGCGCGGACCGGCAGCCCGAGTTCACCCAGCTCGATCTGGAGATGAGCTTCGTGGGCGCCGACGACGTCATGGGCGTGGCCGAAGAGGTGCTCGCGGCGCTGTGGAAGCTGATCGGGGTTGACCTGCCGTCGCCGCTCCCGCGGATCAGCTACGACGACGCCATGCGCCGCTTCGGTTCGGACAAGCCGGACCTGCGCTTCGCCGTCGAACTGGTCGAGTGCACCGAGTACTTCAAAGAGACCCCATTCCGGGTGTTCCAGGCGCCGTACGTCGGCGCGGTCGTCATGGCCGGCGGCGCATCGCAGCCGCGCCGCACGCTGGACGGCTGGCAGGAGTTCGCCAAGCAGCGCGGCCACAAGGGCCTGGCCTACGTGCTGGTCGGCGAGGACGGCGAGCTGGGCGGCCCCGTCGCCAAGAACCTGACCGACGCCGAGCGGGCCGGTCTGGCCGAGCATGTCGGCGCGAAGGTGGGGGACTGCATCTTCTTCGCCGCCGGTCCGGCCAAGGGAGCCCGCGCGCTGCTCGGCGCCACCCGCATCGAGATCGCCAAGCGCCTGGACCTCATCGATCCCAACGCCTGGGCGTTCACCTGGGTGGTCGACTGGCCGCTGTTCGAATCCGCCGATGCGGCCATCGAATCCGGTGACGTCGCCGTCGGCTCCGGCGCCTGGACCGCGGTGCACCACGCGTTCACGTCGCCGCAGGCCGAGTCGATCGGGACGTTCGACACCAACCCGGGTGACGCCATGGCCGACGCCTACGACATCGTCTGCAACGGCAACGAGATCGGTGGCGGTTCGATCCGTATCCACCGCCGCGACGTCCAGGAGCGGGTGTTCGCGATGATGGGCATCGAGCACGACGAAGCGCAGGACAAGTTCGGATTCCTGTTGGACGCCTTCACCTTTGGCGCGCCTCCGCACGGCGGCCTGGCGTTCGGCTGGGACCGCATCGTGGCGCTGCTGGCCGGCATGGATTCCATCCGCGAGGTCATCGCGTTCCCGAAGTCCGGCGGCGGCGTCGACCCGCTGACCGAGGCCCCGGCGCCCATCACCGCGCAGCAGCGCAAGGAGTCGGGCATCGACTTCAAGCCTGAGGCCAAGAAGGACGAGGCCAAGAAGGACGAGGCCAAAGCGGCTACGTAGCAGCCAGGAACCGCCGCAGCGCGTCTGCCATCTGGGCGCGTAGCGGCGCTCCGGATACGACGAGGTCGACCATCGTCAGCGACAGGTGCGTGTGGCCACGTGCCTGGAGGTGCTCGGTGGGCACCCCGGCCGCGGCCAGCGCGACCGCGTAGGCGTTGCCCTCGTCGCGCAGCGGGTCGAACTGGCACGTCACCACCATCGCCGGTGGTAGGCCGGCGAGGTCGCCGCGCAGCGGAGCCCGCCGTGGATCGTCACCGGGGCCGCCGTAGTGCTCGCCGAACCACTGCATGAGCGGCGCGGTCAGCCCGTACCCGTCGGCGTTCTCCTCATACGACGGATAGCTCTGCGCGTCGGTTACGGGCGTGAGGAGGAGCTGTCCGTTGATCTGCGGGCCGCCGTGATCGCGAGCCCACTGGCATACGCCGGCGGCGATGTTGCCGCCGGCACTCCAACCGGCCACGGCGAGCCGCCCGGGGATACCGCCGAGGGCGGCCGCGGTGTCGGCGACCCACTGCACGGCGGCGACGCCGTCGTCTGCTGCGGCGGGGAACGGTTGCTCCGGCGCGTGCCGGTAGTTCATCGAGACGACCAGCGCGTCGGTGCGCGCACACAGGTCCCGGCACAGCGGATCGTCGGACGCGGCGTCACCGAGAACCCAGCCGCCGCCGTGGAAGTAGACGACGACGGGGTGCGGGCCGGGACATGCCGGCCGGTACAGCCGATACTCTAGTTCGCCTGCGGCGCCGGGAAATTCACCGTCGACGATCTCGCCGATGTCCGGTCCCGGTGGCCGGGTGAGGTTCGCTTCGACCATGGCGGCCCGGGCCATCTCGACCGGAAGTGATTCCAGCGGAGGGGGATTCATCGCGGCGACCATTTCCAGCACCATCTGGACGTCCGGTTGCAGCCGGCGGACCACGCCGTCGTGGCACCTCGAACCGGCTGGCCCGGTCAGCCGGAAGCCCAGGTAGCCCTGCTCGACGACGTCGGCGCACGCCGCGGCGTAGAAGTCGACTCCCGCCGCATACGGCATGAAGACCCGGGGCTTACCGGGGATGTTGGCGCCGACGTACCACGAATTGGCTTGCGGGAACATGGTTATGGAGCCCGCATCATCGACGTGTTGCATCCAGCCGGCTTCGGCGGTCGGGGTCGCTTCGATGCTGTCGAAGCCATTGGCGCGCAGATACGCGACTGTCTCGGCGACGAGTTCGGCATGCTGCTCGATGGATACCGCCATGTTGGACAGCACCGACGGGCTGCCCGGCCCGGTGATGAAGAAGAGATTCGGGAAGCCGGCGGTGGTCAGTCCGAGATAGGTCGACGGGCCTTGTGCCCATTTGGTTTTCAACGCGAGCCCGCGCCGCCCGACGATGTCGACTGCGGCCAGCGCCCCCGTGATCGCGTCGAACCCGGTTGCGAGTACCAGCGCGTCGAGGTCGAACGATTCGTCGGCGGTCTCGACGCCGGTCTCGGTGATGCCGACCAGCGGGTTGGTGCGCAGGTCCACCAGTCGCACATGGGGCTGGTTGAAGGTGGCGTAGTAGTTGGTATCCAGGCAGAGTCGCTTCGCGCCGACCGGATAGTCGCTGGGGCACAACGTCATTGCGGTCTGTGGATCGTCTACCGCGGCGCGGATCTTGTCGCGGACGAAGTTGGCGAACGACTCGTTGGCGGCTGGGTTGCTCATCAGGTCCGAGAACATGTTGAGGGTTTCCAGGAGTTCGCCGATCTGCCAGGCCCGTTCGTAGCGCTGTTGCCGGTAGGCCTCGGGCACCGCGAACGTCGGGATCAGCGTGCGTTCCTGCGGTACACCACCGAACGACGCCCGCGCCGCCGCGCGGTAGGCGGGTTCGTCGGCCAGCGCGGCCTGCTTGTCCGCCGACACGGGACCGTTGTGCGCCGGAATGGAGAAACATGGCGTCCGCTGGAAGACCGCGAGCTGCGCGGCCTGGGCGGCAATCAGCGGAATCGATTGGATGCCAGACGATCCCGTGCCGATCACTCCGACCCGCTTACCGGTGAAGTCGACCGGTTCGTGGGGCCAGCTGCTGGTGAAGTAGGTCTCGCCGGCGAATCGCTCCACTCCGGCGATGTCGGGTTCTTTCGGTATCGAGAGGCATCCGGTGGCCATCACGAGGTGGCGACAGGTGACATGGTCGCCGTGGTCGGTGCACACCTGCCAGACGGCGGTGTCGTTGTCCCAGTGCGCTTGGGTCACCCGGGTGCCGAAATTGATATCGCGGCGCAGGTCGAACTTGTCGGCGACGTGGTTCAGATACCGCAGGATTTCCGGCCCCGTCGCGTACTTCTCCGACCACTGCCAGTCGCGCTGCCAGTCCGGGTCAAAGCTGTACATGTAGTCGAGGCTCGGGATGTCGACCCGCGCGCCCGGGTACCGATTCCAGTACCAGGTGCCACCGATGTCGTCGGCGGCCTCGAAGACGCGGACCGAGCAGCCGCTTTCACGGAGGTGGTTGATGAGGCAGAGTCCGGCGATTCCGGCGCCGACCACGACGGCGTCGACATCTGGCGTCATCGGCACCTCCGTCAATATGGAGGTAAGTATTGCGCGGAGGCGGGAACATTTGGGTCGGTTCGCGAGGTTGCGTCAAGCATGACCGAATTCACGGACGCGGCGTCATTCCACGCCTTCAATGCCAGCATCGTCGACGAGTTCCGGGCCAACGGCGGAAAAGTGGGCGGCCAGTTCGAGGGCGGCAACCTGCTGCTCCTGCACACCACCGGGGCCAAGTCGGGTCAGCCGCGCATGTCGCCGCTGGCGTATCTGCCTGTCGACGGCAAGATCCTCATTGTGGGCTCGAAGGCCGGGGCCGACACCCATCCCGACTGGGTACATAACCTGCGCGCCAACCCTGGTGCCCGCATCGAGATCGGTACCGGCGGGGCGAGCGAAGCGACGGGGAAGATAGACGCCTACGACGTCGTCGCCCGCGAACTGCCGGCCGACGAGCGCGAAGCCACTTATCCGCTGATCACAGCCGTGGCACCCGTCTTCGCCGAGTACCAGACCAAGACGTCCCGCGTCATCCCGCTGTTCGAGCTCGTCCGCGCCTGAATGCATCGAGCGCGAACGGACGCAAAACTGTCGTTTTTGACCACGTAGCGACAGTTTTGCGTCTGCTCGCGAGTAGAACTACAGCCGCTCGATGATGGTCGCGTTGGCCATGCCGCCGCCTTCGCACATCACCTGCAGGCCGTAGCGTCCGTCGCGCTGCTCAAGCGCATTGACCAGGGTGCTCATGATGCGCGCACCGCTGGCGCCGAGCGGGTGACCGATGGCGATGGCGCCGCCGTTGACGTTGGTCCGCGCCAGCAGGTCACTGGACTTGTTACCGCCGATATCGGCGGCCCACGCCAGCACGACCGGCGCGAACGCCTCGTTCACCTCGAACAGATCGATGTCGGACAGCGACAGCCCGGACCGGGCCAGCACCTTCTCGGTCGCCGGGATAACGCCGGTCAGCATGTACAGCGGATCGGAGCCGACTGCGGTCATGGTGTGGATGCGGGCCAGCGGCTGCAGGCCGTGGCTGCGCGCGAAGGCGCCGCTGGTGATCATGACGGCCGCGCTGCCGTCGGACAGCGGCGACGAGTTGCCGGGCGTGATCTCCCAACGGATTTGGGGGAAGCGGGCCGCATACGCGTCGCTGTAGAAGGCGGGCTTCAGCCCGGCCAGCGCATCGACGGTAGTTGCGGGCCGGATGATCTCGTCGGCCGTGAGGCCCGCGATCGCTACGAGTTCGTTGTCGAACAGCCCGTCCTTGGCGGCGCGGGCCGCTTTCTCGTGGCTGGCGGCTGAGAACTCGTCCAGTTGGGTGCGGGAGAAGTTCCAGCGTGCGGCGATCAACTCGGCGCTGATGCCTTGGGGGACAAGGCCGTCGGGATAGCGCTCGGTCAGGCCGGTGCCGAACGGGTTACTGCCCGGCAAGACGGCGGCACCCATCGGGACGCGGGACATCGACTCGACACCCGCGGCGATCACCGCGTCGTAGGAGCCGGCGATCACACCCTGTGCGGCAAACGAAATGGCCTGTTGTGAACTGCCACACTGCCGGTCGACGGTGGTGCCGGGCACACTTTCGGGAAAACCGGCTCCCAGCAACGCGTTTCGGGCGATGTTCGCCGCCTGGTCACCGGCCTGCGTGACGGCGCCCGCGATCACGTCGTCCACCAGAACCGGGTCGATACCCGTACGTTCCACCGCTGATCGCAGGGTGTGCGCGAGCAGGTCGGCGGGAAGGACGTCGTACAGGGCGCCACTGGCTTTGCCCTTGCCGACCGGTGTGCGAACCGCCGAGACGATGACCGCATCGCGGTCTGTGTATCCGGACATGGGACTCCTTCTGAACTCCACGCTGAGTACTGCTTCCTATACTCAGATCTAACACCTGGGTTTATCCATAGCAACCCAGCGGTAGAGTGATTCACATGACAGCGCTACAAGGTGTCCTCGCCGAACGTGATTCCTGGTCGGCTGTGGGCCAGTGCGCCATCGAAAAGACGATGTCGCTGGTCGGCACCAAGTCGGCGATGCTGCTCATGCGTGAGGCCTATTACGGCACAACGCGTTTCGACGACTTCGCGCGACGGGTCGGCATCACCAAAGCGGCCACCTCGGCCCGGCTGGCCGAGCTGGTCGAGGCCGGCCTTCTGACCAAACAGCCGTACCAGGAGCCCGGGCAGCGTAGCCGCGACGAATACGTGCTGACCCAGGCGGGCACCGACTTCATGCCGGTGGCGTGGGCCATGTTCGAGTGGGGCCGCACCCATCTCGGCGACCCCGGCCTGAGGCTCACGCACCTGGGTTGCGGCGCCGACGCCACCGTGGAAATCCGGTGCACGGACGGACACGAGGTGCCGCCCGACGAGCTCGGGATGAAGCTGGCGCGCCGCCGCGGTCGGTAACCTTCGGCCGTGCTGCATCTACGTGTGATCACCCCGCCGGAGCTCACCGAGTCGGTGCTCGACTTATACCGGCATCGCCGTGGGATCGCGAACGTGGTGGCGCACCGCGGCGCCGCGATCGATCCACAAGGCGACGTAGTCGCTGCCGACGTGGCCCGCGACGCCGCCGACGGACTGATCGGCGGGCTGCGCGCCCTCGGCATCGACCAGGACGGCGCCATCACCATGGAGGTGCTCGACACCGTCCTGTCGACCGCGGCCTACCGCGCCGAGGACGAAATTCACGGCGACGGCGAAGATGCCGTCATCTGGGACGAACTGGTGCTCCGCACCCGCGGCGAAAGTGGCCTCAGTTTCTCGTACCTCGCGTTCCTGACCATCGCCTGCCTCCTGGCGTCGATCGGCGTGCTGACCGATTCGCCCATCACGGTCGTCGGGGCCATGGTGGTCGGTCCGGAGTTCGGGCCGCTGGCCGCGCTGGCCGTTGCGGTGGTGCGGCGCAAGGGTTATCTGGCGAAGCGTGCGGTGCTGGCGCTGCTGATCGGTTTCCCGGTGGCAATGGCCATTACCGCACTGGCCACGAAAGCGTTCCAGGCGCTGGGCTGGGTGAGGTTGAGCAGCATCCACGAATTGCAGCAAATGGACTTCATCTTTCAGGTTGGGCCGTTCTCGTTCGTGGTGGCGTTGCTCGCCGGGGCCGCGGGCATGTTGTCGATGGTGACCTCGAAATCGGCTGCGCTGGTTGGGGTTTTCATCTCGGTGACGACGGTGCCAGCCGCCGGTATGACGGTCGTCGCGGCCATCACGCGCGACTGGGATGTGGCCCTTGGGTCGGCGGGCCAGTTGGCCGTCAACATGGTCGGCATCACCGCCGCCGCGGTCCTGCTGCTCGCCGGGTACAACCGCACTCGGCGCCGCGTGCCGCGTTGACTCGGGCCAAGGCGATAGAGCACCATCGCGCCTATGACGCGGGTGAAGCTGGGAACGATGGTTCTGGTGGCGCTGACGGCATTTGCGCCGGTGGCATGTGGCGGCAAGACCACCGTCAACGCCGATGATGCGGCCAAGCAGGTGGTCAAGCTGGTGGCTGATCAGAACAAGTTCACGCCCACCGACGTGAAGTGCCCGTCCGATGTGGAGGCCGCGAAGGGTGGCCAGTTCGATTGCCATTTCACTGGCCCCCGCAACGTGCCGTACGTGGCGCATAACAAGATCGTGAAGGTCGACGGCGAGCGCGTCACCTTGGACACCAAGGTCGAGAAGGCGCCGTAATCGCACATTCGTGACCTGGCCGTGACGAAAACGCGGGTGGCGCAACAGGATCTGACCCGCCGGGGTTTCTAGGATCGGACCCGTGAGTGACCGATACGGATCCGATGTGCTGGCCCGCAACCCGAACGCCAAGAAGCGCTCGACCGAACAGCCCGCCGAAAAGGGCCTCGTGGTCGAATGCGCCACGACCGGTTTCGTCGGTGCGGTGATCAGCGTCGAATACGGCCGCATGGTCCTCGAAGACTTCGACGGTTACCGCAAGCCTTTCCCGATCGGCCCGGGCTACCTGGTCGACGGCAACCCCGTCATCCTCACCGCACCCAAACAGACCGCACCTGCCGCGCCGACCCGCACCGCGTCGGGTTCGGTTGCGGTGCAAGGACATCGGGCCCGTACCGCGCTGGCCAGCCGCATCTACGTCGAAGGCCGGCACGACGCCGAACTCGTCGAGCAGGTGTGGGGACACGACCTGCGGATCGAGGGCGTCGTCGTCGAATACCTCGGCGGCGTCGACGATCTGGCCGGCATCGTGCGCGAGTTCAACCCCGGACCGGGGCGCCGGCTCGGCGTACTGGTCGACCACCTGGTCGCCGGCTCGAAGGAGGCGCGCATCGCCGAGCAGGTGCGGCGCGGCCCGGGCGGCGAACACACGCTGGTGGTTGGCCACCCGTTCATCGACATCTGGCAGGCCGTGAAGCCGGCGCGGATCGGCCGGGAGGCCTGGCCGGTGATCCCGCGCGGCATCGAATGGAAGCACGGCGTGTGCGACGCGCTCGGCTGGCCGCATGCCGACCAGGCCGGCATCGCGCAGGCCTGGCAGCGCATCCGCGGCCAGGTGCGCGACTGGAATGACCTGGAGCCGGAGCTGATCGGACGCGTCGAGGAGCTGATCGACTTCGTGACCGCACCTGCCGAGTGACACTCCTGAGGGAACGGCGTGGTAAGCCTGAGCGGTGTCTGATGGGCTGTTCGACGTAGGAAGCGATGCCGAGCCGGCGTCGGGTTCTGTCGTGCAATCACCCCTGGCGGTGCGGATGCGGCCGGCCGGACTCGACGAGGTCTTCGGGCAGGATCACCTGCTCAAACCGGGTTCGCCGCTGCGCCGCTTGGTCGAAGGCTCGGGCGCGGCCAGCGTCATCCTCTACGGGCCGCCCGGTACCGGCAAGACCACGCTGGCGTCGCTGATCTCCGGGGCCACCGGCCGGCGGTTCGAGGCCCTGTCGGCGCTATCGGCGGGCGTCAAAGACGTCCGCGCGGTGATCGACGAGGCCCGGCGCACCGCCGTGCACGGCCGCCAGACCGTGCTGTTCATCGACGAGGTGCACCGCTTCTCCAAGACTCAGCAGGACGCGCTGCTGGCCGCGGTGGAAAACCGGGTCGTGCTGCTGGTCGCCGCGACCACGGAAAACCCGTCGTTCTCGGTGGTGGCGCCGCTGCTGTCGCGGTCGCTGATCTTGCAGTTGCAACCGCTGACCGCCGACGCGGTGCGCGCCGTGGTGCAGCGGGCCATCAACGATCCGCGCGGCCTGGGCGGTGCTGTCGAGGTTGACGACGACGCCGTCGCGCTGCTGGTGACGCTCAGTGCGGGCGATGCCCGCCGGGCGCTGACGGCGCTGGAGGTCGCAGCCGAAACCGCCGGTGAGGATCGCGTCACGGTCGAGGTCGTCGAGCAGTCGCTGGACCAGGCCGCGGTCCGCTACGACCGTGACGGCGACCAGCACTACGACGTGGTCAGCGCTTTCATCAAGTCCGTGCGCGGCTCGGACGTCGATGCCGCGCTGCATTACCTGGCCCGGATGTTGACCGCAGGGGAGGACCCGCGGTTCATCGCCCGCCGGCTGATGATCCTGGCCAGCGAGGACATCGGCATCGCGGATCCGACGGCGCTGCCAACGGCCGTGGCCGCCGCGCAGACTGTTCAGTTGATCGGACTCCCGGAAGCCCAGCTGACCTTGGCCCACGCGACCGTGCACTTGGCGACGGCGCCGAAATCCAACGCCGTCACCGTCGCGCTCGGCGCGGCAATGGCCGACATCAGGGCCGGCAAGGCCGGTCCGGTGCCGACGCATCTGCGCGACGGGCACTATGCGGGTGCCGCCGCACTGGGCCATGCGCAGGGCTACAAGTACGCCCACGATCACCCGGGAGGCGTTGCGGCACAACAGTATCCGCCCGACGATCTCGTCGGGGTCGACTATTACCGGCCCACGTCGTATGGGGCGGAACGGGAGATCGGCGGGCGACTGGAGAAGCTTCGCGCCATCGTCCGGCGCAAGCGCTAGACCAGTTCCGGCACCCGTAGTTGGGCGATGGCCAGGTCGAACACGCAATCGTCGATCTCGGATGCGCCGGCGGCCCGCACCGATTCGACCTTCAGTGCCGTGGCCTGCTCCCAGTAGTCATCCATCAACTCGCGGGTGCGGAACGACACCGACGACACCGCGCGGCCCGACCCGCGATCGACGAGCAGGCTGGCGCTGCAGAAGCCCGGAAGATGCTCGACCTGCCGCAGCACGCTGTCGCGGAAGTAGTCGATGCCGGCCTCCATCAGATCCGGCGGCACCGTGAGCCAGGTGGCCCGTACGCACGCACCGTTACCTCGCTCACGGTGCAGGACGGCGATCTCCCACTCCTCGACCATCGGGGCGCCACCGAACTGGTCGGCCGTCAGATTGCGCAGCCGGCGTGCCTCGCTGGCGCTGTAGTGCAGCGCGTCCTCGGACTCCCAGGCGCTGGTGGCGATGCACCGGCCCGACTCCCGGTCGACCATCAGAGACAAGCCGATCGAACCGGGAAGTTCTTGCAGCACAGGCATTACCTGGTCGCGGATATATGTAATGCCCGCGTCGATCTGGTCAGAGCGCGCCATCATCGTGGTAGAACGTGCGAACACGGTCCACCCCCTCGTTATTCGGGGTAGCGCACCGGTGGCGCCACCGGATAGTGACAACTGTCCTCCGCGCCGGCGCCACGCACAATGGTTGTACGGGCTGGGGTCAAAGCCCGGCACCTGTAGCCCGGTACTGTTATGCGGGCAACTATCCGGCCGATGAAGGACAGCAGCACGTGCAAACACACGAGATCAGGAAACGATTCCTCGATCATTTCGTGAAAGCGGGCCACACCGAGGTGCCCAGCGCATCGGTGATCCTGGACGATCCGAACCTGTTGTTCGTCAACGCCGGCATGGTCCAGTTCGTGCCTTATTTCCTGGGTGCCCGAACACCGCCGTATGACAAGGCCACCAGTGTCCAGAAGTGCATCCGTACGCCGGATATCGACGAGGTGGGCATCACCACCCGGCACAACACGTTCTTCCAGATGGCCGGCAACTTCTCGTTCGGCGACTACTTCAAGCGCGGCGCCATCGCGCTGGCCTGGGATCTGCTGACCAACTCGGTGTCCGAGGGTGGCTACGGCTTTGACCCCGAAAAGCTTTGGGCCACGGTCTATCTCGATGACGACGAAGCCATCGCGCTGTGGGAGGAGATCGCCGGGCTGCCGCCTGAGCGCATCCAGCGGCGCGGTAAGGCCGACAACTACTGGTCCATGGGTATCCCCGGGCCGTGCGGTCCGTGTTCGGAGATCTACTACGACCGCGGCCCCGAGTACGGCATCGACGGCGGCCCGGAAGCCAACGAAGACCGCTACATCGAAATCTGGAACCTCGTGTTCATGCAGAACGAGCGCGGCGAGGGCACCAGCAAGACGGACTTCGAAATCCTCGGCCCGCTGCCGCGGCAGAACATCGACACCGGCATGGGTGTCGAGCGCATCGCCTGCCTGCTGCAGGGCGTCGACAACGTCTACGAGACCGACCTGGTCCGCCCGGTGATCGACAAGGTCGCTGCCGTGGCTCCGCGCCATTACGGGGCGGGCAACCACGCCGACGACGTGCGCTACCGCGTCATCGCCGACCACAGCCGCACCGCCGCGATCATCATCGGCGACGGCGTCACCCCGGGTAATGAAGGCCGCGGCTACGTGCTGCGCCGGTTGCTGCGCCGCATCATCCGCTCGGCCAAGCTGCTCGGGGTCGAGCAGCCGATCATGGCCGAGCTGATGACCACCGTGCGCGACACGATGGGGCCGTCGTACCCGGAACTGGTCACCGACTTCGACCGCATCAACCGCATCGCTGTTGCCGAGGAGAAAGCGTTCAACCGCACTCTCGCGTCGGGCTCGCGGTTGTTCGAGGACGCCGCGGAGGCCACCAAGGCGGCGGGCAAGACCGTCGTCTCCGGCAACGACGCGTTCACCCTGCACGACACCTACGGCTTCCCCGTCGAGCTGACGCTCGAGATGGCTGCCGAAGCCGGCCTGTCGGTGGACGAAGAGGGCTTCCGCGGCCTGATGGCCGAGCAGCGTCAGCGTGCCAAGGCCGACGCCGCCGCCCGCAAGCACGCGCACGCCGACCTGTCCGCGTTCCGCGACCTGGTCGACTCCGGCCCCACCGAGTTCACCGGCTTCGACGAATTGACTTCCGAGGCAAGGATTCTCGGCATCTTCGTGGACGGCAAGCGGGTCCCGGTGGTGACGCATGGTGATGAAGTGGCCGCGGCTGCCGGCCGTATTGAATTGGTCCTTGATCGCACCCCGCTGTACGCAGAGTCGGGTGGTCAGATCGCTGACACCGGGTCCATCACGGGCACCGGCGCGTCGGCCACCGCCAAGGCTGCCGTCACTGATGTGCAGAAGATCGCCAAGTCGCTGTGGGTCCACACCATCAACGTCGAGTCCGGCGAGTTCATCGAAGGCGACACCGTGACCGCCGCGGTCGATCCGACCTGGCGTCGCGGCGCTACCCAGGGCCACTCGGGCACGCACATGGTGCATGCCGCGCTGCGGCAGGTGTTGGGCCCCAATGCCGTTCAGGCGGGCTCGCTGAACCGGCCGGGATACCTGCGCTTCGACTTCAATTACCAGGGCGCGTTGACCGACGAGCAGCGCACCCAGGTGGAGGAAGTCACCAACGAGGCCGTGCAGGCCGACTTCGCGGTGCACACCTTCAACGAGAAGCTGGAAAAAGCCAAGGCAATGGGCGCCATGGCGATGTTCGGCGAGTCCTACCCGGACGAGGTCCGCGTGGTCGAGATCGGCGGACCGTTCTCGATGGAACTGTGCGGCGGTACGCACGTGCAGCGCTCGGCGCAGATCGGCCCGGTGACCATCCTCGGCGAATCGTCGGTGGGTTCGGGTGTGCGCCGCGTCGAGGCCTACGTCGGGCTGGAGTCGTTCCGGCACCTGGCCAAGGAACGCGCCCTGATGGCCGGTCTGGCTGCATCGCTCAAGGTGCCCTCGGAAGAGGTGCCCGCGCGCGTGGCGACCCTGGTGGACAAGCTCAAGGCTGCCGAGAAGGAACTGGACAAGGTCCGGCTCGCGGGCGCCAAGGCTGCCGCCGCCAACGCTGCGGCCGGTGCCGAGACGATCGGCAAGGTCCGCGTCGTCGCGCAGCGCATGGCCGGCGGTTTCTCCGGCGGGGACCTGCGGACGCTTGTCGGGGACATCAAGGGCAAGGTCGGCTCGGAGCCGGCGGTGATCGCGCTGATCGCCGAAGGCGAGGGCGATTCGGTGCCGTACGTGGTGGCCGTCAACGCCGCCGCGCAGGACCTGGGATTGAAGGCCAACGAACTGGTGCAGCAATTGGGCGCCGCCGTCGGTGGCCGTGGTGGTGGAAAGGCCGATCTGGCACAGGGTTCCGGTAAGGGGGCAGCGGGTATCGACGCGGGTCTGGCCGCGCTACGCGCTGAACTGGGCCGGAGCTAATTTTGGCTGATACCGACCGCATGCCCGACCGCCCCGGTGCCGATGACCCCGGGCGCGGTCGTCGGCTCGGCATCGACGTCGGGACGGTGCGGATCGGCGTCGCCGTCTGCGACCCGGACGGCATCCTGGCCACCCCGGTGGAGACGGTGCGCCGCGACAAGACCGACAAGCACCTGGGTCGGCTGGCGAAACTGGCCGGTGAGCAGGACGTGGTCGAGATCATCGTCGGCTTGCCACGCACACTGAAGGACAAGTCGAGCAGCTCGGCGCGGGACGCGATCGAGGTGGCCGACGCGCTGGCGGTCCGGGTCGCTCCGACCCCGGTGCGGATGGCCGACGAACGGTTGACGACGGTCACCGCGCAGCGTTCGCTGCGGGAGGCCGGGGTGCGCGCGAAAGGCCAACGGCAGATGATCGATCAGGTGGCGGCCGTCGGCATCCTGCAGAACTGGCTGGATATGCGCCGCACGGTACTGGCAGCCGCGGCCGCAGACAGTGAGGCTGACGAGTGAGCCCGGCTGAAGACATGAGTCCGGACGCCCCAGACGATGACGACGAGTGGGGCAGCACCCGCATCAAGCCGGAATCGGTGGGGCGGCCGCGCCGCGGCATGAGCCGGGCCGAGCGCGTGCGCGCCGAACGCAACCGCAAGCGCCGTCGTCGGCGCAGCGTGGTGGCGCTGTCGGTGTTCATCATCGTGGTGATAAGCGCGGTGTTCCTGGGTTCGCGACTGTGGCACGGGCTCTTCGGGTCGGGTAACGACTACTCCGGTGACGGCGGCAACGACCTGGTCATAGAGGTGCGGGGCGGCGACTCGACCACTGCGATCGGGCAAACGCTGCACGACCACGGCGTGGTCGCGAACGTGAAGACGTTCGTCCAGGCCGCCGAGGGCAACAAGGCGATGACCGAGATTCAGCCCGGCTTCTACAAACTGCGGACCGAGATCTCGGCAGCCAACGCGGTGTCCCGTCTCACCGAGAAGAACAATCGTGTGGGCAGGCTGGTGATCCCGGAGGGCCGCCAGCTCGACGACACCAGCGACGTCAAGACCAACAAGGTCAACGAGGGCATCTTCAGCCTGATCTCGGCAGCGTCTTGCGTCGATCTGGACGGCCAGCACAAGTGCGTCGCCGCTGACGACCTGAAGAAAGCCGCCGGATCGGCCGATGTCGCTGCATTGCTGGTGCCGAGTTGGGCGGCCGGGCCGGTGAAGGCGCTGGGTGCCGATCACCGCAGGCTCGAAGGTCTGATCGCGCCAGGTACCTGGAATGTCGACCCCGCCGGCACGCCGGAGTCGATTCTGGGCAGCCTGATCAGCTCAAGCAGCCGCCAGTACGAACAGGGCGGGCTGCTCGATGCGGGAGCGACCGCCAACCTGACGCCCTACCAGGTGCTGATCGTGGCATCGCTGGTGCAGCGCGAGTCCAACCCGCAGGATTTCGCGAAGGTCGCGCGGGTTATCTACAACCGGTTGGCCACACCTGATCACCGCAAGCTGCAGTTCGACTCGACGGTGAACTACCCGCTGGACCGGCAAGAGGTGGCCACCACCGATGCCGACCGCGAACAGCCGACGCCGTGGAACACCTATGCGCGCGAAGGCCTGCCGGCCACTCCGATCTGCTCGCCCGGCCAGCCCGCCGAAGCAGCGGCACAGGCTCCGGCGCCGGGGGACTGGCTGTACTTCGTGACCATCGACCTGCAGGGCACGACGGTGTTCACCCGCGACTACCAGCAGCACCTGGCCAGCATCGAGTTGGCCAAGCACAACGGCGTGCTCGACAGCGCCCGATGACGGTGCGACGGTGACTGGGCGCCGCGCCGCGGTCCTGGGCTCACCCATCGCGCATTCGCGGTCTCCGCAGCTGCACCTGGCGGCTTATCAGGAGCTCGGGCTGACCGACTGGAGCTACGACCGCATCGAGTGCACCGAGGCCCAATTGCCGGACCTGGTAAGTGGATTCGGCCCGGAGTGGGTCGGTGTGTCAGTCACCATGCCGGGGAAGTTCGCGGCGTTGCGATTCGCTACCGAGCGCACGGAGCGCGCCGAGCTCGTCGGCTCGGCGAACACCCTGGTGCGGGTGGACGGCGGTTGGCGCGCCGACAATACCGACGTCGACGGCGTGGTCGGGGCACTTGGCGAGGTGTCCGGTGCCGCGGCCGTGCTGGGTTCCGGTGGTACCGCGCCGGCGGCGATGGTGGCCCTGGCAGCGCTGGGCGTTTCCGATATCGCGGTGGTCGCCCGTAACGCCGACAAAGCGGCGCCGCTGGTGGAGCTGGGGGACAAGCTCGGCGTTCGTGCCCGGTGGGTGGCCTTGGGTGAACCGCTGAATTCCCTTGGCGTGGTGGTGAATACGTTGCCGGCCGACGTGGCCGCACAGTTCTCGGACACCGTGGCCGGTACGGCGGTGCTGCTGGATGCCATCTACGACCCGTGGCCGACGCCGTTGGCGGAGGCCGTTTCCGCTGCGGGTGGCCGCGTGGTGAGCGGTCTGCAGATGCTGCTGAACCAGGCCTTCGCCCAGGTGGAGCAGTTCACCGGCATGCCGGCGCCGCGCGAGGCGATGGCGGCCGCGCTCGCGGCGTCCTGAACGCCCGGGGCGGGTTCCTCCTCACCCCAACCTCTTCGGTCCAGAGCCGTCACGAATCGTGACATTGTCAGCACGTGGTGACAATGTCAGCCGATGATGACAGCTTCAGATCGCATGTGTCACAGGGAGAGCCGACACGCCGAGCGTCCCTGATGTCGCGCCATTTTCGTGACGGATGACCGCTTGCGCCGGGCTTAGCCTCGAAAGATGGGGGCGGGCTTGATCGTTGGTGCGTGGATGCTCGCGCTGTGTGTCTATGACCTGCGAGAGCGACGGTTGCCGAACTGGCTGACCCTGCCCGGCGCCGCAGTGATTCTGCTGGCCGCCGTTGTCGTTGGCCGCGGGGTGGCCGCTGCGGTTGGGGCGGTGGCGCTGTTCGCCCTCTACCTACTGGTCCATCTGGTGAGCCCACGGTCGATGGGCGGCGGTGACGTCAAACTCGCGCTGGGCCTCGGGGCGCTGACTGGAATGTTCGGCGCCGACGTGTGGGTGCTGGCCGCGCTCGGGGCGCCGCTGCTCACGGCGGGGTATGCGGTCGTCGTCCTGTTGTGCCGCGCGGGCCGAACCGTGCCGCACGGCCCGTCGATGTGCCTGGCGAGTGCAGCAGCGGTCGCGCTGGCGGTCGTCTGACCTCAGCGGGTCGGTCGGGCGCTGCGGCGGCGCAGGACGTCGACGACAGACCACCGATCGACGTGGCCGTGCCCGACGATGACGGCCACGCTCAGCACCGCCATGGCCGGATACTGCGCGATGAGCTGATCCGAACTCCAGTAGACGGCCAGCAGAGCCGCGGACGCCACCGCTGTCTGAACGCTGAACAGCCCGACGATCAGCAGCAGCCCCAGCCCCACCTCGGTCAGTGGTGTCGCGATGCCGGCCAGGTGTGCCGTCGGCCGCAGGAGATGGTCGGCCGCGAACCGAAAGTATTCGGGCACACGGGTATTCGACGATGCGCCATTGACGACGAGCAGGATGTCGGCGGACCCGAAATGTGCTCGCAACTTCACGTACCCTTCGTGCAGCCACAAGAGCCCGAGCCCCACCCGGGCCACGCCGAAGAGAATCGACGCGGCCAGGGCAGAGCGGGCGGTCCTGTCCATCACTTCAGCGAGGCAGCGCCGAAGACTGCCTTCGCCTTGTCGCAGTTGATGACGACCGTGCTGTAGTTGCCGACATCGACGCCCGATAGCGAGAACGACTGTGACGCCTGGTCGTACTTGATCGTGCTGATCTGCTTGCCGGCCGCGACGTCGGCCTCGCTCGAGCCGTTGGCGAGGTATGCATGGAGGTCCGGTCCCTCGTCGGACGAGAAGTTCGTGAACTCCAGCATCGAACCGTTCACCGTCGCCGATCCGGCGACATGCTTGCCGTTGAGCCCGGAGAACTCGCCCATCCGCGCGGCAGACTGTTGCATCGCCGTCGTCTGCATCGCCGACGTCATCGGCGCAGCGCTGGAAGTACCGCTGCTCTTCGCCATCTCGTCCGTACCGCACGCGGTGAGCGTCAGGGCGAACAGCGCCGCAGCACCAGCAGCAATCGGCTTGATACGCATGTCGATCTCCTTCGAGTTTCGCGGGGTGCCGATCACCCCGGCAATCACGAAGTTAGGGAGCGCCCCAAGACAATTCGCCGAACATTTCAGGACCGTAAGAATTGGACCCGGCGGCGCGTCGCGCGGATAGTGTCGGCAGCATGCACTCGTCTACCGATACCGGTCCAGACGACGCAGTTGGCGTCGGCGCAGCGGTGATGTTGGTCGAGGACGACCGACGGGTACGCACGGCCGTCGCGGCGTTCCTGCGCGCCAAGGGTTTTCGCGTCGCTGAGTATGACGACGGCGAGACGGCACGACGCGCGGTACTCGACGCCATGCCGGACGTGCTGGTGCTCGACCGGATGCTGCCCGGCCTGTCCGGTGATGACCTGCTGCGTGATATCCGCACCCGCTCAGATGTTCCGGTGATCATGCTGACTGCTCTCGGCGCCAGCGGGCATCGGATCGACGGGCTCGAACTCGGTGCTGACGACTACCTGGCCAAACCATTCGCGCTACGCGAACTGCAACTGCGCATCGCGAAACTGCTGCGGCATCGCGCCAGCCGGCAGTCACCACTCGCGCCGTTCACCGTCGGCCGGTTCCGCATCGATCCGTCATTGCGCCGGATCACCTGCGACGGCGCGGACGTCGTACTCAGCGGCCGCGAATACGAACTGCTGCTGTTCCTGCTCAAGAATCCTGACCGGGTCGTCTCGCGCGACGAGATGCTGCGGGAAGTCTGGGGCTGGAACTCGGGCGACGCGTCGACCGTCACCGTGCACGTGCGGCGGCTGCGCGAGAAGATCGAGCCCAATCCTCGTGAACCTGAGTATCTGCGGACGGAATGGGGTGCGGGATACCGCTTTACGCCGTCGGGGCGGTCGTCGTGATCCCGAACCTCGCCGACCTGGGCGTCATTGCGGCAACCGCGATGGCCTGGACGTTGCTTGCGACGGTCGCCGCCATCGTCGGCTTGCACCTGAACCGACGGGGTTCGATCGGAAGTCAGCTGGCCATCGTGATCACGGCCACGATCGTGGCGATTGTCGGCTCGACGGTTGCGATTTCGGTCGAGATGTATCTGTCGCCGCACGACCTGCGGGTGCTGATGTGGGTTATCGCCATCTCCGCCGCCATGGCCGCGTTCGCCGCCTGGTTCATGGCGCGACTGGTGCGGCAGTCGCTGGGCCGGCTCCGAAGCGCGGCGGAGCGCATCGGCACCGGCGAGATCGTGACGGCCGAAATCGAGGGCTCCAACGAATTTGCCGCGCTCTCAGCGCAACTCGCCGATTCGTCCGCTCGGCTTGCGGAGGCGCGAGCCGAAGTGGAGCAGCTGGATTCTTCACGACGCCAGTTGGTGGCATGGGTTTCGCACGATCTTCGGACACCGCTGGCCGGCATGCGCGCCATGGCCGAAGCACTGGAGGAAGGCGTTGTCGACGACCGGTCCGACTACATCCGCCAGATTCGCGATCAGGTCGATGCCGTGAACCGCATGGTGGACGGACTGTTCGAGCTGTCCAAGATCCAGAGCGGCACATTGAAACTGCACAAAGAGCCGGTGGTTCTGCTCGACCTGATTTCCGACGTCGTGTCCGAGATGCAGGCGCTCGCCGCGACTCGGGGAATCCGCATCAGCCACGCCGGAATGACCGACCAGGTGCTGCTCGCCGATCCCCGCGAGCTCTCGCGGGTCGTGGCGAATCTGTTGGTCAACAGCATCCGGTACGCACCCGAAGACTCCGAAATCGTGGTGGAAGCGCAGTCGCTCGACGACGACCGGCTGGTGCTCAGCGTCCTGGACCAGGGGCCTGGGGTGCAGACGGACGACATCGGGCGGATGTTCGAGATGGGCTGGCGAGGCAGTGCGGCGCGACCAGCGGAAGACAGCGGCTCCGGCGCCGGTATCGGCCTGGCGATCGTGCGCGGCATCGTCGAGGCCCACGGCGGACAGGTTTCCGCCGCGCAAGTACCCGGCGGCTTCCGGCTCGAGGTCACGCTGCCCACCGCCTGATGCTCGGATACCGTTGCCCGCACCATGAGCACCCGCGCCGCTACTGCTGCTGACCTGCCTGCCATCGCCGACATCTATGCGCATTACGTCATGAACAGCGTCGCGTCGTTCGAACTGGAGCCGCCCGCGGCCAACGAATGGCAAACGCGGTTCGCCAACGTGATCGCGGCCGGCTTGCCCTTCCTGGTGGTCGAACGCGACGGCTGGGTCGCGGGGTACGCCTACTGCCTGCCGTGGAAAGCGCGGCCCGCCTATCAGGGCACGGTCGAGGACTCGATCTACCTGGCGCCATGGGCCACCGGAAAGGGAGCGGGCTCCGAACTGCTGGGCGCGCTGCTCGCGGCCTGCCGCCCAGCGGGCGTCCGTGAGGTCATCGCTGTGATCGCCGACAGCGGCGATCCGTCGTCCATCGTGCTGCACCAGAAGCAGGGTTTCGTCGAGGCCGGCCGCCTGCGGCAGGTCGGCCACAAACATGGCCGGGATATCGACACCGTGCTGCTGCAATGCACCCTGGCCTGACGGATTTCAGCCGGTAAACACCCTCATGGGACAATGGGACACGTGTTGCGATGGACCACAGCAGGTGAATCCCACGGCCGCGCCCTGGTGGCCATGCTCGAAGGCATGGTGGCCGGCCTTTCCGTGACCTCGGACGACATCGCCATCCAGTTGCAGCGGCGTCGTCTCGGCTATGGCCGCGGGGCCCGGATGAAGTTCGAGAAGGACGAAGTCACCCTGCTGGGCGGCGTACGGCACGGTCAGACGCTGGGCGGACCGATCGCCGTCCAGATCGGCAACACCGAGTGGCCCAAGTGGGAGACCGTCATGGCCTCCGACCCGGTCGACCCGGCCGAACTGGCCAACACCGCACGTAACGAGCCGCTGACCCGACCGCGTCCCGGCCACGCCGACTACGCCGGCATGCTCAAGTACGGCTTCGACGACGCCCGCCCAGTGCTGGAGCGCGCCAGCGCCCGTGAGACCGCGGCCCGCGTGGCCGCCGGCACCATCGCCCGCGCGTTCCTGAAGCAGGCGCTCGGTGTGGACGTCGTCTCGCACGTCATCTCCATCGGTGCATCCAAGCCCTACGACGGCCCGGTCCCGCAGCCGCAGGATCTCGATGCCATCGACGACAGCCCGGTGCGGGCCTTCGACAAGGCCGCTGAAGAATCGATGATCACCGAGATCGAAGCCGCCAAGAAAGACGGCGACACCCTCGGTGGTGTGGTCGAGGTGGTCGTCAGCGGCCTGCCGGTCGGCCTCGGCTCATTCACCAGCGGCGACAACCGGCTGGACAGCCAGCTGGCCGCAGCGGTCATGGGCATCCAGGCCATCAAGGGCGTCGAGATCGGTGACGGCTTCGAGACTGCCCGTCGCCGCGGCAGCGTTGCGCACGACGAGATCTACCCAGGCGCAGACGGCATCACCCGCTCCACCAACCGCGCCGGCGGCTTGGAAGGCGGCATGACGAACGGTCAGCCGCTGCGGGTCCGCGCCGCCATGAAGCCGATCTCGACCGTGCCGCGTGCGCTGGCCACCGTTGACATGGCCACGGGCGAAGAGGCTGTCGCCATCCACCAGCGTTCCGACGTCTGCGCCGTCCCGGCCGCGGGCGTGGTTGTCGAGGCCATGGTCGCGTTGGTCCTGGCCCGGGCCACGCTGGACAAGTTCGGTGGCGATTCGCTGGCCGAGACCCGCGCCAACGTCGAGAACTACCTGCGTGCCGTGCAGGAACGCGAACCGCAGATGTCCGGATAAATCAATGGTTCCCAAGGCTGTACTGGTCGGCATGCCCGGTTCGGGCAAGTCGACGATCGGTCGGCGGCTGGCCAAGGCACTACAGGTGCCGATGCTGGACACCGACGTCCAGATCGTCGAGACCACCGGTCGCAGCATTGCCGACATCTTCGCCGAAGGTGAGCCGGTGTTCCGCAAGATCGAAGCCGATGTCATCCGTGACGCGCTCGCCGAGCACGATGGCGTGGTGTCTCTCGGCGGTGGCGCGGTGACCACCCCGGAGGTGCGTGAAGCACTCGTCGGGCACACCGTCGTCTACCTGGAAATCAGTGCGTCAGAGGGCGTTCGGCGCACCGCAGGCGGCGGGCGCCCGCTGCTGGCGGGCGACGACCCCGGCGCCAAATACCGCGAACTGATGGCGCAGCGGGTGCCGCTGTTCCGACAGGTCGCCACGCTCCGAGTGAACACCAACCGGAGAAATCCCGGCGCGGTGGTTCGCCACATCGTGCACCGGCTCGATCAGCCGCGCTGCGACGAGCCTTCCCGGCGCCGCCGCCGTTCGGCCTGGCGCCGGCTGCCCACAGTCCTCAACCCTGGACCCACCACTGAGGCCCCGCCCAGTCCTGCGGCGTTGGCCAAGCGACTGAAAGGCTCGAAATGACTGAACCCGTCGTCGTTGAGGTGAACGTCGACCGGCCGTATCCGGTGATTATCGGCACGGGGTTGCTCGGCGACCTCGGCCGGGTGCTGCAGGGCCGGCACCGTGTTGCCATCCTGCATCAGCCCGTGCTCAACCAGACTGCGGAAGCGATCCGGGAGTACTTGGCGGACAACGGGATTGACGCGCACCGCATCGAGATTCCGGATGCCGAGGCGGGCAAGGAATTGCCCGTCGTCGGCTTCATCTGGGAAGTGTTGGGGCGCATCGGAATTGACCGCAAGGACGCCGTCGTCAGCCTCGGTGGTGGCGCGGCGACCGACGTCGCGGGGTTTGCGGCGGCGACCTGGCTGCGCGGCGTGGACATCGTGCATGTGCCGACCACGCTGCTCGGCATGGTCGATGCAGCCGTCGGCGGCAAGACCGGTATCAACACCGACGCGGGCAAGAACCTCGTCGGTGCCTTCCACCAGCCGCTGGCCGTGCTGGTCGACCTGGCCACGCTGGAATCGTTGCCGCGCAACGAGATCATCGCCGGCATGGCCGAGGTCGTGAAGGCCGGCTTCATCGCCGACCCGGTGATTCTGGACATGATCGAAGCCGATCCCGAGGCCGCGCTGGACCCGACCGGGACCGTGCTGCCCGAGCTGATCCGCCGCGCCATCGCGGTCAAGGCCGAGGTGGTGGCCGCCGACGAGAAGGAATCGGCGCTGCGCGAGATCCTCAACTACGGCCACACGCTGGCGCATGCCATCGAGCGGCGCGAGCGGTACCAGTGGCGCCACGGTGCCGCCGTTTCGGTAGGTCTCGTGTTCGCCGCCGAGCTGGGCCGGCTCGCCGGACGCCTGGACGACGACACCGCAGATCGGCACCGCCGGGTGCTCATCGCGCTGGGCCTGCCGGTCAGCTACGACGCCGACGCGTTCCCCCAGCTGCTGGAGTCCATGGCGGGGGACAAGAAGACCCGTTCGGGTGTGCTGCGCTTCGTCGTGCTCGACGGTCTGGCCAAGCCGGGCCGTCTGGAGGGGCCGGACCCGTCGCTGCTGGCGGCGGCGTACTCGGTGGTCGCGAAGGACTGACCTCAATCAGCCAAAAAAATCGCGGCCAGTCTGGTGACTGGCCGCGACTTTTTGCGTTGGTGGTTTAGGACTGCGTTTCGTTCTGCTCGGCGGTCGGGCCGGCCTGCTCGGCGGTCACAGCGGCGAAGACGTCGGTGTCGGCGCGCTCACCGGCGCCGGCGTGGTCGTGCTTCGGGGCCGGCGGAGCGTGGCGGTCGATCAGCCAGCGGCCGAGCGCGACACCGCAGACGCCGCCCACGAACACGATCAGCGCGGTGAACGCCGCGAACGTCGTGACCTCGGAGAGCAGGGAGTCGACGTAGATGTTGTCGTAGACCTGGCCGATGATCCAGGACACCAGGCCGCTGATGATGCCCGCGAACAGGCCGCCGACCAGCCACACCATGGCCAGGTCTTCGCGGCGATCAGGGTCGGGCTGGGCCTTGGCATCGCTCTGGCCGTCGAGCAGTCCCCACACGAAGGCGGCGACGAAGTACAGGACAACCAGAGTGATGCTGATCATCAAGGACTGTTTTTCCCAGACTCCGATCATTGCGCCTTGCAGCAATCGAACGATCACCATCAACGCCGCAAAGGCAACTCCGCGCAGCAACCACTTACTCATGAGGTGACAGCGTAGCGAGTAGCGTCACATATCGTGACAATTTCCCACCGGCGCCACATTCTGCGTCGGCATCTGGCGGCCGCCGAACTGGACGCAATTCTGGTAACTGACCTGGTCAACGTGCATTATCTGTCTGGATTCACCGGATCCAACGCCGCACTGCTTATTCCCAGTGAACAGGACAAGGACGGGGAGACCGCCATCCTCGCCACCGACGGGCGGTACCGAACGCAGGCCGCGCAGCAGGCCCCGGACCTCCAGATTGTCATCGAGCGGGCCTGTGCGCCGCAGCTCGTGCGCGCGGCGGTGGCCGCCGGTGTGAAGCGGCTCGGCTTCGAAAGTCACGTCCTGACCGTCGATGCGCACGCCGCGTTGCAACGGGTCAGTGGCGACATCGAGCTGGTGCGGGCGCCGGGCATGGTCGAGGCGCTCCGGGAGGTCAAGGACGCCGGTGAGATCGCGATCCTGCGGTTGGCCTGCGAGGCCGCCGACGCCGCATTGAAAGACCTGGTAGAGGCCGGCGGGCTACGGGCCGGCCGGACCGAGAAGGATGTCGCCCGCGAACTGGAGTCCCGGATGCTCGACCACGGTGCCGACGGCCCGTCGTTCGAGACCATCGTGGCGACCGGCGCGAACTCGGCGATTCCGCACCACCGGCCCACCGATGCGGTGCTGGCGGCGGGCGACTTCGTGAAGATCGACTTCGGTGCCCTGGTCGCCGGCTACCACTCCGACATGACGCGGACGTTCGTGTTGGCGCCGGTCGCGCAGTGGCAGCGAGACATCTACGACCTGGTCGCGACGTCACAGCGGGCGGGCCGGGAGGCCGTGGTGCCGGGTGCGACGCTGTCGGCGGTGGATCGGGCTTCTCGGCAGGTCATCGCCGACGCGGGCTACGGCGAGCAGTTCTCGCACGGGCTGGGGCACGGGGTCGGACTGCAGATTCACGAAGCACCGGGAATCAACTCCGCTGCCGCCGGTACACTGCTTGCTGGCTCTGTGGTCACCGTGGAGCCCGGTGTCTACCTGCCCGGCCGGGGCGGCGTCCGGATCGAGGACACGCTGGTCGTGGGCAGCGATACGACACACACACCTGAGTTGCTTACCCGGTTCCCCAAGGAACTGGCCATCCTCTGACGACAGAGAGCTAGGAGCAGTACCCACCGTGGCATCAACCGCCGACTTCAAGAATGGCCTCGTGCTGAACATCGAGGGCCAGCTGTGGCAGATCATCGAGTTCCAGCACGTCAAGCCTGGCAAGGGCCCGGCCTTCGTGCGCACCAAGCTCAAGAACGTGCTGTCGGGCAAGGTGCTGGACAAGACCTTCAACGCCGGTGTGAAGGTCGAGACGGCGACCGTCGACCGGCGCGACGCCACCTACCTGTACCGCGACGGCAGCGACTTCGTCTTCATGGATGCCGAGGACTTCGAGCAGCACCCGCTGACCGAGGCGCTGGTCGGCAACGCGGCCGGCTTCCTGCTGGAGAACCTGCAGGTGCAGATCGCGTTCCACAACGGCGCGCCGCTGTACCTGGAGCTCCCGGTCAGCATCGACATCGTCGTCGCGCACACCGAGCCGGGCCTGCAGGGCGACCGCTCGAACGCCGGCACCAAGCCGGCCACCTTGGAGACCGGCGCCGAGATCCAGGTCCCGCTGTTCATCAACATCGGCGACAAGCTCAAGGTGGATACCCGCGACAGCAGCTACATCAGTCGGGTCAATGCCTGACCGTCGCTCCGACAAGGGTCGGCACCAGGCGCGCAAGCGCGCCGTCGACCTGCTGTTCGAGGCCGAAGCGCGCGGGATCACCGCGGCCGAGGGCGCGAAGCTGCGCAACACGCTGGCCGACAGCGACCCCGAGGTCTCGGTGCTGAACCCGTACACGGTGACCGTCGCGAACGGCGTCACCGAGCATGCGGCACACATCGACGACCTGATCTCCGCGCATTTGCAGGGGTGGACCCTGGAGCGGCTGCCCGCCGTGGACCGGGCGATCCTGCGCGTCGCGGTGTGGGAGCTGCTGCACGCCACGGACGTGCCGGAGCCTGTGGCTGTCGACGAGGCGGTCGAGCTGGCCAAGTCGCTGTCCACCGATGACTCACCCGGTTTCGTCAACGGCGTGCTGGGCCAGGTGATGCTGGTGACGCCGCAGATCCGGGCTGCCGCTGCGGCCGTGCAGGGTGCGGCGCAGGGCAGCACCGACGAGTAGAGGACGAGCAGCCATGGAAGAACCGCAGGACTGGGCGCCGTACACGAGCGTCGAGGACGCGGCGAAGGTCTACCTGCGAGATCCGGAGCTGGCGCTCGAACAGCTCCGATCGGTCATCGACTTCCGGGCCATCAAGTCGTTCATCATGTCCCGCGGCGCGACTGAGGAATCGTGGGGTGACGCGGTGTGGCAGGAGGTCGTCCTCACCGACGGCGAACGTCTGATCATGTGGCGGGCCGACGACGACGCCAGCGGCGACGACGAGCAGCTGCGGCGGGTGCTGGACACCTCGGTGCGGACCATCCTGTTGTCCACCATCACCGATCACATCCTGACCACCCAGTTCGAGGTGTTGGCCGACGGCACTCGCCGCTTGGCCGAGGTCCGGCTGCGCATGTACACCCAGCTGGTCACCCGGAGCCGCCAGAAGTCGGCGGTCGATACCGACTTCTTCTGCGAATCGTTCCGATACACCAAGTCCGTCGACGACGGTGGGCTGGCACAAATGCAGCGGCTGCTGCAGTTCGGCCGTGAGCTTTCGCACGCTTTGTAGCGTCCGTCCATCCGGTCTCCCGGCCACCGGGACTATCTGTGATCCACGCCTCAGTAACGGCGTTACAGTCGGGTAATGGGAACCGAGCCACGAGTAATCGCCGAAGTCGGCGAAGACGGTCTGCATCTGCACGCCTGCTGTCTCTGTGAAGCCATGTGCGGCTTGGAGATTCAGGTGCAAGACGGCAAGGTTGCCAGCATCCGGCCGAACAAGGCCGACGAGTGGAGCGCGGGCCACATCTGCCCGAAGGGTGCGTCGCTGGGCGCACTGCATCACGATCCCGACCGGATCCGCCGGCCGATGATCAAGGTCGACGGGCAGTGGCACGAGGTCGACTGGGACACCGCGTTCCGGCGCTGCACCGAACTGCTGGCCCCGGTCATCGAGAAGCACGGCATCGGTGCCGTCGCGGCTTACACCGGAAACCCACTGGCGCACTCGTTTTCGCTGTCGCGGTACGCCGCGATCCTGCTCGGCTTGTCCGGCATGCCCATCACCTACTCGCCGGGCACCATCGACCAGTGGCCCAAGAACGTGTCGTCGCATCTGATGTACGGCAGCTGGTGGGCCTTCCCGACGCCGGACCTGCAGCGCACCGACCTGCTCGTGGTGATGGGCGCCAACCCGGCTGCCTCGCAGGGATCGCTCTTGGCGGCTCCCGACGTCATGGGCATCATCGGCGGAATCCGTAAGCGCGGCAAGGTGATCGTCATCGACCCGGTGAAGACTCAGACCGCCGCCAAAGCTGATGAGTGGCTGCCTATCACGCCGGGCACCGACGCCGCGCTGCTGATGGGCGTCATTCACACCGTGTTCGATGAAGGCCTGGTCAACCTCGGCCAGCTGGAGCAGTATCTCGACGGCGTGCCCGAGCTGCGGCAGGCGGCGGCCGAGTGGTCACCCGAAAGGGTCGCTGCCGCAACGGGTATCGACGCGGAGCGCATCCGGGGACTGGCCCGTGAGCTGGCCGGAACCCCGCGGGCCGTGGTCTACGGCCGGATCGGTACCTGCAACCAGGAATTCGGCAGTCTCGCGAGCTGGCTGATCGACGTCGTCAACATCGTCACGGGACACTTCGACGTGCCCGGCGGCGCGATGTTCGCCACCCCGACTGCGTGGACCATCACCGGCCAGACCATCCCGGGCCTGGAGGACGGCGCGCCGAACTTCGGCCGCTACCAGACCCGCGTCCGCGGAGCCAAGGAAGTGCTGGGCCAGGTACCGGTCTCGTGCATGCTCGAAGAGATCACTACCCCCGGCGAGGGCCAGATCAAGGCCCTGATCACGGTGGCCGGCAATCCCGTGCTGTCCACCCCGGGTGGCGACAAGCTCGACGAGGCGCTGCCCAATCTGGACGCGATGATCTCAGTTGACCTGTGGCTCAACGAAACAACGCGGCACGCCGACGTCATCCTGCCCGGCCCTTCGGGGCTCGAACAGCCGCATTCGGCGGACCTGCTGCTGGGCGCGGCGATCAACAGCTTCGCGCGGTATTCGCCGCCGGTGTTCCTCCGCGAGGACCCGGATGCGCCGGAGGAGTGGGAGATTCTGATCCGACTGACCGGGTTGTGCACCGGCACCCCGGCCGAGGACGTCGATATCGCCGCGCTCGACGACGGCTGGTTCGACTACATGTGCTTTACCCAGGGCCTCGACGGCGCCGAGATTCGCAAGAAGTACGACCACGGAGGCCCCGAGCGCATGCTCGACCTGACGCTGCGGACCGCGGCGTTCGGCGATCGGTACGGCGAGAACCCCGATGGCCTGACGCTGGAGAAACTCAAGGCCCACCCGGACGGCATCAATTACGGCCCGATGGTGCCGCGGGTGCCCGAGGTGCTCGGTACCGCCGACAAGAAGATTCGGTTGGCGCCGCAGTATCTGCTCGACGACCTGCCGCGGCTGGCCTCGCGGCTCAAGCGAGCCGACGACGAGCTGGTGCTGGTGAGCCGACGGCACCTGCGGTCCAACAACTCGTGGCTGCACAACGTCGGCGCGCTGATGAAAGGCCGTGACCGCTGCACCCTGCTGATCCACAGCCGCGACGCCGCGATGCGAGGTATCGCGGACGGCGACAACGCCGAAGTCGCTTCTGGCGCTGGGAAAATCGTCGTACCGGTCGAAGTGACCGACGCGATCAAGCCGGGCGTGGTGTCCATGCCGCACGGCTGGGGCCACGGTCAGCCCGGTACCCGGCTGGGGATCGCCAACGCGTCTCCCGGCGTGAACACGAACATTTTGTCGCTGCCGGACTTCATCGACGAGCCGTCGGGCAACGGCGCGCTCAACGGCATCCCCGTGACGGTGAGCGCGGCGGGGAGCTAGCCGCACCGGCGGCGGTCACTGTTGAATTATCAAGGTGCAGAGCGTATTCAGGCGACGGCATCAAGGCGCATGGTGCGGCGGTTGTAGGCGGGGATCGGTTTTCGGTGTGGGTCGACGCTGGCTGGCGGGATGAGCCGGGGGTGTTTGTCTAGGCCCATCACGATGTCCCAGCCGTCGTGGTGGATGTTGGCATGGCATGCCGGGCACAGTAGGCAGCCGTTGGCCAGGCTGGTGTCGCCGTCGTGGGTCCAGTGCACGATGTGGTGGGCGTGGGTGCGTCCGGGAGGCGCTCCGCATTTGATGCAGCCGCCGTCGCGTAGGTACAGGGCTTTGCGCAGATGGGCGGGGAACAGGCGTTTGTCCCGTCCCATGTCCAGGGGCACCTGTTCACCGTCGACGATCACGGTGGTGACCGTGGTGTCGCAGGTGAGCCGATCGAGGGTCATGGCGCTGATCGATCCCATGAACGCCAACTCGGCTAGGTCGGGGGTGTCGGCGGGCACCGTCAGTAGCAATTGGGTGCGCGGCGCCGAGGCGATGTCCCCGCCGCGGGCGGCGATGTCCAACACGGTTTCGAGCGCGTCGGCGCGGCGTCGCCCGGCCGATCGAATATCCGGGGTGCCGTCGGGTTCGGGTCGCGGTGCGGACAGTTCCTCCATGGCGGCCGCGAATTTGGCGCCCACCTCGGCATCGAGATCCGCGCGGACCTGCAACCGCCCATCGGTGGTCACGTGATGGTCGACGGTGTTGATCGAGCGGTCCTCCGCGGCGGGCAGGCCACCGTCAGCGGCCGCGACCCGGTTCCCTAGACGCCGCGCTCGAGCCCCGATCTCCGCCGGGGTGGCCCCGGAGAAAAACTGGCCCAGCAGATCACTCACCTGCGCGAACTGGGCCTCCTCATCCACTGGGCCTGGCGAACGGGCCCGAATGTGGTTGATGCCCTTGACGATCGCGTCGACATGCTCGGCCGAGATCGCGCCATCGGCAGCGTGCGCCCCCAGGGTCGGTAACAGCGGCAGTGCCCCCGCAACCCGAACCAGCCGCTCGGCCACCGCGGGCGCACACCGCAAAGCCATCAGCAGCTCCCGCGGCGTCCGCCCCTGCGCGGCGGCCACCCCGCACCGATCCAAGGCGCCGGTGACCGTCGCCGCCAGATGATCAATCACGTTGCGCAGCACAAGAAGCACGCGCATCGCCTCCAACGCATCGTTCCCGACCATGTCGTCGGGAACGACCACGGCGCGGATGATGTCGAGGCCGATGCTGAGATCTCTTACGATTCCCATACCCCATCATATCGAACAAATGTTCGAACGGCAAGAGGTGAACTCCTCGGGATATCGGCCGAGGGCCGCGGGGATTTCGTTGCCGACGTAGGTGATGCCGGGAGCGGGTCGGGTGTGTTCGGTGACGAATCCGCCGTGCGAACGTTCTTCGACCCGCCCTCGTGGGACCCCTGTGCCTCTGTCGTACAACGGAAAGCAATCACCGAGATTTGATCTGTCGGACGATTTCAGGGTGGCGCAATAGCTGTTGCAGGGGCGATTTGTGCAGGTCACGAGGATGTCGAGGCGGCGCAATACGGGTAGGCTCGGTTCGCCCGATTTGAGGGTGCAGACCAGACCGCAGTGGGTCCCTACGGTCAACCGCATGCCCACGACGGAACCGACCCCGCTGCGCCGGCGCGCCGACCGCGCCCGCCAGGTCGCGGACGTGCTGCGCCACCAGGTGCGCGACGGCGCCTACGCGGCCGGCTTGCCCGGCGAGGCTGCTCTGGTGGCCGAGTTCGCCGTCTCGCGGAACACCGTCCGCGAGGCCCTGGCCATCCTCAAGGCCGAAGGGCTGATCGACCGCGGGCCACGCGTGGGTACCCATGTGGCCCAGCGCAAATACGACCACGGTCTGAACGCGCTGGTCGGGCTGAAGGAAACCTTCAAGGACTACGGCGAGGTCCGCAACGAGGTCCGGGCGGCCACGCAGCTGCCGGCCCCGGCCGCCGTGGCACGGCGGTTGCAGCTCAATCCCGGTGAGCCCGTGGTGTTCATCGAGCGGCTCCGGTACGTGGGCGACCTGCCGCTGAGCCTGGACCTGACCTACCTGGTGCCCGACATCGGTGCCGCGGTGCTTGAGCACTCATTGGAGACCAATGATGTGTTCGCCCTGATCGAGCAGGTCACCGCGCAACGGCTGGGCTCGGCGGACATTGCGCTGGAGGCGGTTTCGGCCGACCCACACACCGCCGCCACCCTGGAGCTGCCGGCCGGAGGGGCGATTCTGATGCTCGAACGGCTCACGACTCTCAACGACGGACGTCCCGTCGACCTCGAATACATCCGACTGCGTGGTGACCGAATCACCATGCGCGGCAACCTGTTACGGAGTGAATCATGACGCTGGTCAACCAACGCGCCGATGTTCCGGTCACCATCGACGAGTCGCTGTGCATCGAAGGCTGCACCCTGTGCGTCGACGTCTGCCCACTCGATTCGCTGGCCATCAATCCGGACAACGGCAAGGCGTACATGCACGTTGACGAATGTTGGTACTGCGGCCCGTGCGCTGTCCGCTGCCCAACCGGTGCCGTCTCCGTCAACATGCCCTATCTCATCCGCTAAGGACCCCAGCCAATGACCAGTAAGCAACCCGCCCGCCTCGCGGCCCTGGCCGCCACCGTCGTCCTTGCCGCCAGCGGCTGCTCGCTGGACTCGACCACCGCGGACGCCAACGTCATCAACGTGGTCGTCGGCTATCAGTCCAAGACCATCAACACCGTCACCGCCGGCACGTTGTTGCGCGCCCAGGGGTATTTGGAACATCGGCTCAGTGACATTTCTGCTAAGAGCGGCAAGAAGTACCACGTCGAATGGCAGGACTACGACACCGGTGCGCCGATCACAGCACAGATGGTCGCCGAGAAGATCGACATCGGCTCTATGGGCGACTACCCGATGCTGATCAACGGGTCCAAATCCCAGAGCAACGACCGGGCCAAGACCGAGCTGGTGTCGGTCACCGGATACAGCCCCACTGGATCGCTGAACATGGTTGTGGTGTCGCCGGATTCGTCGGCGCAGTCGTTGACTGATCTGGCCGGCCAGAAGGTATCGGCCAGTGTGGGATCGGCCGGTCACGGCACTCTGGTGCGGGCCCTGGCGAAGACGGGGGTGTCGGGCGTCGAGGTACTCAACCAGCAGCCGCAGGTCGGCGCATCGGCGCTGGAATCCGGTCAGGTCAAAGCGCTTTCGCAGTTCGTCGCGTGGCCGGGCCTACTGGTGTTTCAGAACAAGGCCAAGCTGCTCTACGACGGCGCTGAGCTGAACTACCCGACCTGGCACGGCGTGGTGGCACGACGCGCTTATGCCGCAGCACATCCCGAGGTGCTCGACGCGTTTCTACAGGCGCAGCTGGACGCCACCAACTTCCAGAATGAGACCCCGCTGGCCGCTGCGAAGATCGTGGCCGACCGCAGCGGGCTGCCGCCGGAAGTCGTGTACCTGTACAACGGCCCCGGTGGCACCCGGTTCGACACCACTCTGAAGCCGTCGCTCGTGGATGCGCTGAAAGGTGATGTGCCGTACCTGAAGTCGATCGGAGACTTCGACGACCTCGATGTCAGTTCGTTCGTACAGGATGGGCCGTTGCGTGGGGCGCTGGCGGCACGGGGACGCGACTACAACACCGAGGTCGCGCGCACGACGAATCCGGCAGTGCTGCACGGTAGCGACCCGGTCTGCAATACCCCCGTCGACAACCCGGCGCTGGCCAGTGAACTCTGGCTGGACGGGGCGGACACCACCCAGCCGGCGGCGAACCCGACCTGCCTGCTGAAGGCGGTTCGGTCGGCCGAGACCAAGGGTGCCAAGATCCGTGCGGCCTACGTCCCCGACGCCGAATTCGGAACCCGTTGGCTGGCAGACAAATCCGTGTGGGTCCAGCAGGGCACCGAGTTCGTGCCGTTCGACACTGCCGCCGGTGCGCATCGCTACCAAGCGGCACATCCGGGTTCGTCGGCGGTGACCTACCAGCAGGCCCTGGTCGGTGTGGCATGACTGCAGTGATTGCCGCGGTGCCCGCTCGACGGGCCGAGCGTGAGGTGCCACGGCGGCGCATCCCAGCGAAATGGCGCAGCTACGCCATTCAGGCGGCGTCCATCGCCTCGGCCGTGGGCATCTGGCAACTGCTGACGGCCGGTCACGTCCGGTTCTGGTTGCGGTTCGACAACCTGCCGACCGTCACGCAGATCGCCTCGACATTCGTGGCCCGACTGGGGGCGACGCAGTACTGGCTGGACCTGACGCAATCGGTGATCCGGATTGTCAGCGGCTTCGGACTGGCTGCGGTGGTGGGCGCGGCGATCGGGATTGCGTTGGGCAGGTCCAGGCTGTTCGCCGATATCGTCGGGCCGCTGACCGAACTCGCTCGTCCCATCCCCGCCATCGCACTGGTGCCCGTCGCCATCCTGTTGTTCCCTACCGACGAGGCCGGCATCGTGTTCATCACGTTCCTGGCGGCGTTCTTCCCGATCATGGTCAGCACCCGGCATGCGGTGCGTGCGCTGCCGACGCTCTGGGAGGACTCGGTGCGCACCCTCGGCGGTAGCCGTTGGGATGTGTTGCGGCAGGTCGTGTTTCCCGGCGTGCTGCCCGGGTTGTTCGGCGGCCTGTCGGTGGGAATGGGCGTGGCATGGATCTGCGTGGTGTCCGCGGAGATGATCTCCGGCCGGCTCGGCGTCGGTTACCGCACCTGGCAGGCCTACACGGTGCTGGACTACCCGAGCGTGTTCGTCGGCATCATCACCATCGGCGCACTGGGATTCGGCACCTCGGCCGCGGTGGAACTGATCGGTCGGCGGCTGACCCGCTGGCTGCCGCGTGGTGAGGAGGATGCGCGATGACTGCTGTACTCACTTCGGGACTGCGCCTGGAACTCGACCGAATCCGGTTGTCCTACACCGGAGCTCCGGTGGTCGACGGGTTGAGCCTCACCGCGGCGCCGGGGGAGATTCTGGTGCTGACCGGGCCGTCGGGCTGCGGCAAATCGACGGTGTTACGCGCGTTGGCTGGGCTGCTCAAACCCGACGCCGGGCGCGTACTGGCGGACGGCACGCCGGTGACCACCACCTCGCGGGATCGCGGCATGGTCTTCCAGGACAGTGCGTTGTTGCCCTGGCGCACAGTGCGATCCAACATCGAGCTGGCCCTGCAGCTGCGTGGCGTGGCCCGCGCGGGGCGCCGTCAACGCGCCGACCGTTGGATCGACGAGGTCGGGCTCACCGGGTTCGCAGATTTTCTGCCGAAGAACCTGTCCGGCGGTATGCGCCAGCGGGTTCAGCTGGCACGCGGCTTGGCCGGGGCGCCGAGGGCGGTGCTGATGGACGAGCCGTTCGGTGCGCTGGACGCCAAGACCCGAACCGCCATGCAACGCCTGCTGATCGATACCTGGCAGGCCCACCCGACCACCGTCGTGTTCGTCACCCACGACGTCGACGAAGCGCTGGCCCTGGGCGACCGGGTGGCGGTCCTGGGCCGTGCCGGTCAGCCGCTGCGCGCCCTGCTGGACATCCCCAGCCCCCGTGACGCCAGCGGTGTCAGTGACGTCTCCCGCACCGAACTGCGGGCCGAAATACTTGGAGCGCTGCACCAATGACCACTGCGGAAACCCTGCAAGTCCCTGACCTCGCCGACACCGTCCGGCTGGACTGCGACGTCCTGGTGATCGGTGGCGGTACTGCCGGCACCATGGCCGCGCTGACGGCCGCCGAGAACGGCGCCCAGGTACTGCTGCTGGAGAAGGCGCACGTCCGGCACTCCGGGGCATTGGCGATGGGGATGGACGGCGTCAACAACGCCGTCGTGCCCGGCAAGGCCACCCCTGAGGACTACGTCGCCGAAATCACCCGGGCCAACGACGGAATCGTCAACCAGCGCACCATTTATCAGACCGCGACGCGGGGTTTCGCCATGGTGCAGCGGCTGGAGCGCTACGGCGTGAAGTTCGAGAAAGACGAGCATGGCGAGTATGCGGTGCGGCGCGTGCACCGCTCCGGCTCGTACGTGCTGCCGATGCCCGAGGGCAAGGACGTCAAGAAGGCGCTGTATCGCGTCCTGCGGCAGCGGTCGATGCGCGAGAAAATCCAGATCGAGAACCGGCTGATGCCGGTACGCGTCCTCACCGAAAACGGACGTGCCGTCGGAGCCGCCGCATTCAACACGCGCACAGGGGAATTCGTCACGGTCGGCGCGAAGGCCGTCATCCTCGCGACCGGAGCCAGCGGCCGGCTCGGCCTGCCCGCGTCGGGGTACCTCTATGGCACCTACGAGAACCCCTGCAACGCAGGCGACGGCTACTCAATGGCATACCACGCGGGAGCCGAACTTTCGGGCATCGAATGCTTCCAGGTGAACCCGTTGATCAAGGACTACAACGGGCCGGCATGCGCGTACGTCGCGAATCCTTTTGGCGGATACCAGGTCAACGCGCTGGGGGAGCGGTTCGTCGACTCCGACTACTGGTCGGGCCAGATGATGTCCGAGGTCAAGAGCGAGATCGAATCGGCCCGCGGCCCCATCTACCTCAAGGTCACCCACCTGCCGGACGAGACCATCACCGCGATGGAGAACATCCTGCACACCACCGAACGGCCGACGCGCGGGACGTTCCACGCCAACCGCGGACACGATTACCGCACCCACGACATCGAGATGCACATCTCTGAAATTGGTTTGTGCAGTGGGCATTCGGCATCCGGAGTGTGGGTTGACGAGCATGCCCGCACCACCCTGCCCGGCCTGTATGCAGCCGGCGACATGGCGTGTGTCCCGCACAACTACATGATCGGCGCGTTCGTCTACGGCGACCTCGCCGGTGAGCATGCGGCGTCCACCTTGACGGAGGTTGAAGCGCCCGTGGAACTTCCGCGGGATCAGGTGGCAGTCGCGCATGAACTGATCTACCGACCACTCCGACACCCGGATGGCCCGCCACAGCCGCAGGTCGAATACAAGCTGCGCCGCTTCGTCAATGACTATGTGGCGCCGCCGAAAACGGCGACCAAGCTGTCCATCGCGGTCCGGACTTTCGAGCGGATGGCCGAGGAGATCGAGCAGATGGGGGCGCGCACCCCGCATGAGCTGATGCGGACGGTCGAGGTGTCGTTCATCCGGGACTGCGCCGAGATGGCGGCCCGGTCGTCGTTGACGCGGACCGAATCGCGGTGGGGGCTGTACCACGATCGCGCCGACATCCCGGACCGGGACGACGAAGGGTGGCGCTACCACTTGAACCTGCGCAAGGGCGCCGACGGCGAGATGCAGTTCCTGAAACGGCCTGTCGCACCGTATTTCGTGCCGGTACCTGATCTGGACCACCTGCCGTCGGACCATGCGGTGCAGCACGTACATCAGCCGGAACTGGTCGGGGGCAAGGCGCCGGCGACCGCGGGCTCGCGACTGCGCTCGACTGAGCCGGTCACCCCTCCGTCACCGCGCATCGCGCAAGTCGTGGCGCTGGAGGAACCGACGCTCGACGACCTGACGGACTTCCTTGATGACGCCGACGCGGGTGTCCGCCGGGCCGCGGTCGCGGCCTTGGTGGAGAACCTGCCCACGGGATATCAGCCGGCGCTGGTTGTCGCGCTCGGCGACGACGACGGCGCAGTGCGCGCGACCGCCGCGGATAGCTTGCGGGAGCTGGTCGAAGTGCTGCCAGACCCAGCCGAGGCGGCGTCGTACCTGCGGTCGTCCGATCCGGTGGTCCGCGCCGTCACCCTGTACGTGCTGAGCTCACGGCGTGCCGGAGCTGCCCCGGATTACCGTGCGGCACTGCATGATTCCGACCACCGGGTGCGCATCGAGGCGGTACGCGCTCTGGTGTCTGTCGACGACGTCGATGGGGTCGGCGCGGCCGCCGGTGACCACAACCGCGAGGTTCGGATCGCGGCCGGCAACGGACTGGCCACCCTGCGTTCCGGGGCCGACACCGTCCGGAGGCTGCTCGCCGACCCCGACCCTTTGGTGCGGGCTGCCGCGTTGGCCGCACTGGCCGCCGTCGGCTGCGCGGAGCAAGATGTGCCGGAAGTACAACGCGCGCTGCGGGAATCGGCGTGGCAGATTCGCCAGGGTGCGGCGCGGGCACTGTCGGGGGCTGTAGCGGCAGTAGCCGTCGAACCGTTGTCTCAGGCGCTACGGGACCCGCACCTGGATGTGCGCAAGGCCGCGGTGCTGAGCTTGACCCGGTGGGCCGATTCCGAGGAAGCGGCGCGCGACGCACTCGGGATCGCGCTCGAAGACTGCGACGCCGATGTGCGGGCCTACGCTCGGCATGCGCTCGCGGGCTCCTGAGGGCCGAAACCCTCGGCGTTGTCGATAGCTCAGGTGGCGCGCGAGGACGTTTCGCTCGAACTCAGCAGTGTGAAGGGCCGTTCGGCCTCCAATAGAAAGGCCAATTCGAGCAGGGTGCGCTCGTCGCCATAGGCGGCAGACAGTTGGACGCCGACCGGAAGACCGTCGGGGGACAGGCCCGCGGGCAGGGATATCGCCGGGGTACCCGCGATGTTGTTGAGCGGGGTGTATGCGACATATCGACGGAGGCGGTCGATGAGGTCGGGGAAGTCGACCGTCGGGGAGATGTAGCCGATGCGTGGTGTGGTGTGGGAAAGCACCGGTGAGAGCACGACTTCGTGCCGCGCAAACATCCGCGCGTACTGATCGGCGACCCGGCGTAGGCGCAATAGCGCACCGGGTGTGCGGTGCAGGGTGCGTCGGTGTTGGGCCCGCAGGCCGAGGCTGAGGCCGTCGGCCTTCGCGGCGTCGAAGGACCGGTCGAGGATCAACCGGCCGGTGCCGACCGCGAGATCGGCCAACAGGGCCCAATATTGGACGAAGTCGTCGGCGAACTGGCTGGTGACGGGCAGCGTGATCGGTTCGACGACATGCCCGGCGGCCTCCAACAAAGCTGCTGTCTGCTCGACGGCCTCCCGAGTGGGGCCGTCGACCGATTCTCCGGTGACACTGTCCATCAGCATGCCCACCCGAAGCTTCCGTTGGGCGGGTCCGCACACTCGTCCGATCGGCGCGAGTTTCTGATTGCGCCAATGGTTCTCGCACGCGGCGACGAACGCGGCAGTGTCTCGAACGCTCCGGGTCAGGACGCCCTCCGAGATCATGTGGATGGGGAGGTGACTGACTTGCTCGCCGTCGCGATGGCGGCCTCGGCTGGGTTTGAGCCCGACCAGCCCGGCGCAGGCGGCGGGAATGCGGATGGAGCCGCCGCCGTCGTTGGCGTGGGCGATGGGTACGACGCCTGCCGCGACCAGGGCGGCCGAGCCGCCCGATGAAGCGCCTACCGAGTATTCGGGATGCCACGGGTTCCGCACCGGCTCCTCGGTCATGTATTCCGTGGACGCGTTGAAACCGAATTCGGGCATGCGGGTCTTGCCCAGCAGCGTCATCCCGGTACTGAGGAACTGCGTGGTGTAGGCGCCGTCCTTCTTCGCGGGCCGGGCGGTGAAGGCCTCCGAACCGTGCGTGGTCGGCAGCCCCGCGACGTCGGTGTTGTCCTTGATGAAGGTTGGGACGCCGAACAATTCGGCGTTCGGATTGGTGCCGTGGCGCGGCGGTAGTTGGCACGCCACCGCGTGCAACTCAGGGTCGACGCACTGGGCGCGAGCGGCTGCGGCGGCAGCCAATTCCTCCGGACTGACCTGGCGGTCGCGGACCAACTGGGCCAGGGTGACGGCATCGTGGTCGCCGAGGGCGTCATCGCTGAAAGCGTGGATTGTCGTCATGTGTGGTCTCAATCTCCGAGCACGGTCTGTAGGTACTGGTTGGTGAAAGTGCGCGCGGGGTCGAGCTTTTCGCGTACGGCAAGGAAGTCGTCGAACCGCGGGTAGCTGTCGCGCAAGTCCGCAGCGGTGCGGTTGTGCATCTTGCCCCAATGCGGACGACCGTCGTGCCGGCGCATGATCTGCTCTACCGCGGTGAAATATTCCGTGGGATCGTCGCGCACATATCGGTGCACGGCGAGGTATGCGCTACGGCGTCCGTGGGCGGTGGACAACCAGTTCTCGTCGGCGGCGGCCGCGCGCACCTCGATGGGAAATCCAATGCGCCAACCCTTTTGGGTGAGCAGGTTGCGCACGTCATCGAAGGCGGCGCCGAGCGACTCGTAGGGCACGGCGTACTCCATCTCGCGGAAACGCACCCTCCGCGGCGAGGTGAACACCCGATCGGAGCGCTGGGTGTGGTCGCGGTCGGACAGGAACCGGGTGACGGTGCGATTGAGGGTCGGCACTGTGGCCGGGAGCGCGCTGCCGACGGCGCAAATGGCACCGAGTACGCCGTTTTCGACCAGTTCCTCCTCGATCCACTGCGAGACTCGGCTGGTCGGCTCGATCGGCGTGTAAGCGGGCAGCCGGATATTCGCCTTGGTGAACGCGACGTGGGTGTGCGGGAACCAGAAGAACTCGAAATGGTCTGTCTGCGTGCACCGTTCATCGAAGGCAGCCAGGACCTCATCGACCGGCTCGACGCGTTCCATCGCATGGATGGCGAAACTGGGGACGCACTGCAGCGTCGCCTCGACGATGATTCCCAACGCGCCCAAGCCAACTCGTGCGGCGGGGAGCAGTTCGGGGTTCTGCTGGTCGTCGATGCGGACCAGTTCGCCGTTGCCTGCGACCAAGGTCAGCCCGACCACCTGGGTGGCCAGCCCGCCGAAGGTCAAACCGGTGCCGTGGGTGCCGGTCGATATGGCGCCGGAGATGGTTTGGCGATCAATGTCGCCCATGTTCTCCATTGCCAGACCATGCGACGCCAATAGCTGCGTCAACTGCCACAACGGCGTTCCGCCTCCGACGGTGACCTGCCGCCGGTCCCGGTCGACACTGACGACTCCGGCGAGGCGTCCGAGGTCGAGCTGAATGTCGGGGGCGACGGCGATGCTGGTGAAGCTGTGTCCGGACCCGACCGCCTTGATCCGGCGGCCGGCCGCGTTCGCTCGGGCGACGACGTCGCACACCTCCTGGGCCGTCGCGGGCCGCAGGACTTCGGTCGGTTGCGCCGATTGGCACCGGCCCCAGTTGGTCCAGTGGTGGTCGGTCATAGGAATGTCTGCCCTTCGCCTCGGTAGGTGGGGGCGTCCCCGACGGCCTTTCCGCTGTGAATCAAGATGAATCGGTCGATGTGCTCGCTGAGCTCGCCGGCTTTGCAGTGGCGGAACCACACCCGGTCGCCAATGGCCAGTGCAGCAGCGGTCTTTCCGCTGACCGGGGTCTGTACCTCGCCGGCCATCTCCGCGGGCAGTAGCCGCAATCCCTGCGGCCAGACTGGCAGCGGCACCCGATCCCGGGCCGGCGGGCCCGAAGCGATCCAGCCGCCGCCGAGCACCGTGGCGATATGTGGGGTGGGCTTGCGCACCACCGACAGCGCGAACGCGGCAGCCGGTGCCGGCTGGAACCCGCGATACGTGTCGAACAGATGTGGGCCGAAAAGGCCACTGCCGGCGGCGATTTCGGTGACCGCTGGATCGGAGGCGGTGTACTCGATTGAGCCCGTCCCGCCGCCGTTCACGAACTCCAGGTCCGCGACCTCCCGCACCGCGGTCACCGCGAGACCGCGGCGTTCGAGGAGCTCGTCCTTGGACCGTCGTTGCATCCACCGGATCACCTGCGACCGGGCAGCTTGGCCGGGCACGTCGTCACCGACGCCGGCGATCTGGGCCTCGTAGGACATGACGCCCACCAAGGCAAACCCGCGGCGGGCCGCGATGCTGCGCGCCAGTGACTGGGCTTGTGCCGCGGTATGGACGGGCGAGCGCCGCACTCCGAGATGCCCGAGTCCGGGTGCGTGCCACGAGGCGTCGAGGTCCAGGCAGACCCGCAGCACTTCGCGACGATCGGGTGCGGCGACCGCGTCGATCAAGTCGAGTTGGGCAGGGGAGTCGACCATCAGCGTCACGCGGGCCGCCAACTCCGGCGACGACGCCAGCCGCGCGATCGCGGCGCGGTCGACGCTCGGGTAGCCGACGACGACGTCGTGCTGCGGTGGGTGCTCGTCGTCGCCTGCGGCGAGCCACAGCGCTTCGGGCAGGGTGAAAGCCAGCACGCCGGCGTAGCCGTCCAGGGCCGTGACGGCATCCAGGATCCGCCGCGAACGAACGGACTTGGACGCCACTCTGATCGGTGTCCCAGAGGCGCGCCGGCGCAGGTCGTGCACATTGTGGCGCAATGCGTCGAGGTCGATGGCGGCCAGCGGCGTTTCCAGATGCGAGGTCGCGTCGGTCAATGCCGGCCAATACGTTGCCGGATGCGCCCACGACCCCTCGACGGCAAGCGGCTCCGACAGATCGACCGGCATTGACGACACCATGGATCGGGAGCTAACCCCATGTCGGTGGGTGCGCACGAGGGCATCGACGACCACAATGGGGGGAAAACCGGACAAACAGGTGGGAGGCGGGGTGCAGGGGCCTGATCGGGAAAGCGTGGCGTCCATCCCGACGTCGGTACTCATCAACGTCGTCGAGGTCGCCGAACGTGCGGGACTGCCCGCACAGCGGTGGCTCGCGGCCGCAGGCCTGTCTGCGCAGGCGGTAACCTCGCCCGACGCCCGGGTGTCGTTCCGGCAGGCGGCGATTGTGTTGCGGCACGCGGTCCGTGCGATGAGTGGCGGCCTCGGTATCGACGTCGGTTCCCGCGATATGTACGTCTCGTTCGGGGTCCTCGGCCTGGCCATCCGTTCTGCCGAAAACCTCGGTGCGGCAATACAAATCGGCATCGAACTGCATCAATCGGCCGGCAGCCTGATGGATGTGGACGGTGAACTGGCCGGCGAGAGCTTCGCGCTACGTGCCTACGAGCGCTCTCCGGAACCGGAACTACTGCCGTTTCTGTGCGAAGAACTCTTCTGCAGTGTGTTGGTGACGTTCCGGACCGTGTTGGAAGACCCGAGTCTGTCCCCGAAATATGTCCAGGTCAGCTATCCCGCGCCCGACTACGCGCATCGGTACCGCGAATTCTTCGGCTGCCCAGTCTTTTTCAACGCGGATGCCAACAGGATGGCGCTCCCCGCGGGGATGCTCTCTCGCCCGATGCCGCGAGCCGATCCTGCGACGCACGCGGTCGCCGTCGCGGCCTGTCGCGACATGCTGGGCAAGGACGACCAACCGAATGACCTGGTGCATACGGTGGAAACCATGTTGCGGGACAGTCTGCGAGAGCCGCTCACTATGGCGCAGATTGCCAAGCGGCTGGGCGTCACCGACCGCACCCTGCGTCGTCGGCTCGGCGCCGGAGGGCAGCAATTCGCCGCGTTACGCGACAAGGTGCGCAGTGAGCGCGCACGGTATCTCGTCCGCGAGACGACACTGCCCATCCACGCCATCGCCGCCGAAGTGGGGTTCACCGACCCACGAGAGTTTCGGCGGGCCTACCGCAAATGGACTGGGCATCCGCCGACTCACGACCGGTAATTCGGTAGGTCGATCGATTCGGCCGTGGAGAACCACTTGCGAGCCGCGAACGGCCGCAGCGGCCAGCGCTGCACCCATTTCATCGCGCTTGCGCCGCGGGCGATGTCGCGTTCGGTTATTGGCGCGTATCCGTCGAGGCCGCCGGGCAGGTCCTGACACCGGTCGACGTAGGGCCGCATGACAGCCTCGTAGCGGCGCAATGCCGCCTCGATCCCGGCTGCGTCGAGCGACATGGCCGGTCCGAGTTCACCAGCCAGTACGTACGCTCCGACCAGGGCCAAGCTGGTACCCATCCCGGAAAGTGGCGACGCGCAGTAGCCGGCGTCGCCGCACAACGCGACCCGGCCCGCCGTCCAGGTGTCCATGTGAATCTGGACGAAGTCGTCGAAATAGAAATCGTCGGATTGTGCTGCGGCACTGAGCAGTTCGTCGCAGTGCCAGCCGGCATCGCGGAACCGTTCGGCGAGCAGCGCCCGTTGCGCGTCTGAATCGCGGCGGTCGTACTCGATCGGTTCGGACCGAAAAGCGAGTCCGGCCTTGGCGCTCGCCGCATCGTGCGACGGCCGCAGCGACGCGTTGAGTCCGCCGGCGGCCTGGAACATCAGGTACCAGCCGTCCAGGCCGACCGTGTCCGGCGCGGTGAACCAGGCGTTGTAGCCGCCCAACCGCCGGACAAACTGTTCCTCCGGACCAAATGCCAACTGCCGCACCGCGGAATGCGGGCCGTCGGCGCCGACGATCAGGTCGGCCTCCACGACGTTGCCGTCGGACAAGGTGGCGCGGATACCGTCCTCGTCCTGCTCGATCGTGGAAATCCGCGTGCCGAAGCGGTATTCGGCGACGTCGCGGGTCGCCTGATAAAGCACATCGGTCAGGTCGCCGCGCAGTATTTCGAGTGTGGAGACGATGCCGTTGCCGTCGAACGCCTCGACCGGCATCTCGGCACGCCGGGTGCCATCGGAACGCACCCAGGCGATGCCGCGTTGAAACAGGCACCGCTCGGTCATCGCCTCCAGCAGCCCCATCCGGTCGACCACCTCGCGGCCGGCGCCGCGTAGGTCGACCGTCTGCCCGCCGGGGCGTACGTTCGGCGCCGCCTCGACGATCACCACCCGGTAACCACTGCCGGCCAGCCAATGGGCCAGCGCAGGTCCGGCGACCCCAGCGCCGCTAATCAGCACGGTTGGTTGCACCATGGCGAAAGCCTATGGGATGCGACCGATCCCGGTATTCTCAGCGCGCTCACGGCATTCGCTCCTAGTCTGACCCCATGGCGGATATCGACCGGCGCACAGTTCTCAAAGGCACGGCAGCGGCGGCGGGTGTCGCCGCGGCGGGAATCGGCGGCTATCAGCTACTGAACCGGGCCGGGCGCGAGCAGTCGGCAGGCAAGCCGAACATCCTGGTCATCATCGTCGATCAGATGCGGGCGCCCCAGTGGTTTCCCGATGCCAAACAGCTTGGCGAATTGCTGCCCAATCTGGATCGACTGCGGCAGCGCAGTGTGTCCTTCGAGTCGCACTACTCGGCATCCAACATGTGCACACCATCGCGCGGTGTGCTGACCACCGGGCTGTACTCACACCAGACCGGGTGCCTGTACACCGGCGAAGGTCCCAGCGAATCCACGCTGGCGCCACGTTTCCCGACCTGGGGCACCATGCTGCGCGAGCAGGGCTACCGGACCTGGTGGTGGGGCAAGTGGCACCTGGGTCAGACCGCCGACACCACCCCCGACGGCCTTGACGTACACGGCTTTTCGGGTGGCACATACCCGTCGCCGAACGGCGCTCCGAACCAGGGGCTGAAGGTCGACCACACCATCGTCGACCAGTTCGACGGCTGGTTCGCCGACCATGCCGGCACCGGGCCGTGGTGCACCACCGTGTCGCTGGTGAACCCGCACGACATCTGCTGGTGGCCGAGAAACCCACTGCCGGACGACGTTCCACAAGTGTTCTCCGGGACGCCGGTCAACTTCGAGAACCCCGACGACATGCGCCGGCGCGGCAAGCCGCAGCTGCAGATCGACTACATGAATTTCATGTCGCCGCTGATGACCGGTCCCGTGCCGTATTCCGGTCCGGACATGGCGGCGCAGTGGGCCCGCTGCCTGGACAACTACCTGTGGCTGCACCAGCAGGTCGATGCCCAGATCGGGCGGGTATTGGACACGTTGGCGTCCCGGCCGGACGTCGAACGCGACACCGTCGTGATATTCACGTCGGACCACGGTGAGTACGCCGGTTCGCATGGCCTGCGGGGCAAGGGTGCGGCCATCTACGAGGAGTCCATCAGAGTCCCGCTGTACATCCACGACCCGGCCGGTCATCTGACACCCAAACCGGGGGAGCACCGCGGCCAACTGACCTCCAGTGTGGATATCGCGCCGCTGCTGATGACGATCGGCGCCGGCGGCAACGGCTGGCGCTCGGACAGCCGGTTCAGTTACCTGCAGGCGCGTGGCGACATCGCCGCCGTCGCCGCGAATCCCGGTGCTGCGGGCCGCCGTTGGGTGGCACACGCCACCGATGACATGTCGGTCGAGGAGATGGCGACGCTGATGAAATCGCCTGCGGTGCAGAAGATGTTCGGTGGCGGACCGGTACCCACCAACATTCCGACGTCGGCTCCCAGCCATATCGTCGCGGTGCGGACCCCCGACGCCAAGTTCGGCCAGTACTCGTACTGGCGGCCCGGCGGCATGGACGTCGACCGCACCCGCAAGGTCGACCTCGAGGTCTACGACTACGAATCGCCTTCGGGCGCACACGAACTCGACAACCTGGCGGGCCGCAGCGCCAAGCAGGTGCGACTGCAGGGGCTGCTCGACAACGAGGTGCTACCCGAGTTGCGGGCGCCGCTGCCTACCTGGATGCGCGACGCCCAGGAGCAGGGTATGGCCGACATGCAGCGGCTCGCGGCGGCCCGGGCCGGTTAGTTACAAGCCCAGTGCCTGGTACGTCCGCTTCACGAATTTCGGTCGCGCCGAACGCAGTTTGGCCTGGGAGGCGTTGCCCGCGACCGCGGCTGCGGCGTCCACGCTGAGCTCCGGCTGGTTCTGGATCAGGTAGATCAGGATCAGGTTGGCATTCGGATCGGCCTGCCACCAGGTGCCGAATGCACCCGGCCAGCTGAAGGTGCCCGGGCCACCCGGACCGAAGAACGGCGTGGCCTTGGCCTCGTCAGTGACCAGTGACAGGTTCAGCCCGAAGCCGCGGCCGAGCCAGAACGGAGCGCCCAGGAACTGCTGTGACTTCTGCTCGGCGGTCAACCGGTCGGTGCGCATCGACCGCACCGACTCCTCTGACAGCACCCGCACGCCGTCGACCTCGCCGCCGGCGAGGAGCATTCGCGCGAAAGTCAGGTAGTCGTCCACAGTCGACCACAGTCCGCCGCCACCGGCGCAGAACGTCGGTGCCATCACCTGAGGCGGCCCCATCTTTCCGGGCTGCAGCGTCAGGGTGTCCCCATTGGGTGCCAGTTGGTACATGGTCGCCGCCCGGCGCCGGCCGGAATGCGTGACTGCGAAACCGGTATCCACCATGTTCAGCGGCCCGAAGATGCGTTCTGCCAACACATCTGGCAGCGGCATGCCCTCGACGCGGGACAGTAGGAAGCCGAGCACATCGGTCGACTGGCTGTAGGTCAACGCGTCACCGGGCTGGTGGGCCAGCGGCAGTTGGCCGAGCTCGCCGAGCCACCGGTCGGGATCCTGCAGCGACTGCAACTTGTTGTACGCCTTGCCCAGTGGCGGCGGGACGGTGAACCCGTAGGCCAGGCCGCCGCGGTGGGTCATCAGATCCTCGATGGTGATCGGCCGCTGCGCGGGCACCGTCTGATCCAGCGATCCGGTGATGCTGGTCATCACGCGCGGGTTCGCCAGCTCGGGTACCCACTGAGCAATGGGGTCGGTCAGAGCCAGCCGGCCCTCGTCGACCAGCGTCATAGCCGCCGCGACCGTGACGGGCTTGGACATCGACGCGATGCGGAACACGGTGTCGCGCTCCATGGGCAGACCCGCGTCCACGTCGCGGTGGCCGAGCGCGTTGACCTGCCGGACCGCGCCGTCCTGCCACACCAGCGTGACCGCCCCGGCCAGCAGGCCGGTGTCGATCGCCGCGTTGACCGATTCGGTATTCGCGTCGAGATTCACCCGCGTCACGTTAGCCGGTGGGGGATGGCACCGGCACGGTGCGTCCGAGCCATCGGGAACGTAAATCGGTGGGCGGCAGGGATGCGGTAGGCGATACTGCCTGACGTGGCTGCAGAAACCCGCACGCCGATGAACAAGGTGGCGTTCGCCAGTTTCATCGGCACCGCGATCGAGTTCTATGACTTCTACATCTATGGGACGGCCGCGGCGCTGATCTTCCCGCAGGTGTTCTTCCCGAACCTATCGCCGGCCATGGCGACCATCTCGTCGTTGGCCACCTTCGCGGTCGCCTTCCTGGCCCGTCCCATCGGTGCGGCGGTCTTCGGGCATTTTGGAGATCGCCTGGGCCGCAAGAAGACTCTGGTCGCGACGCTACTGATCATGGGCCTGTCGACCGTCGGCGTCGGTTTGGTGCCCAGCTCGGCGACGATCGGTATCGCCGCGCCGATCATCCTGCTCGCGCTGCGGGTGTGCCAAGGTTTCGCGGTCGGTGGCGAGTGGGCCGGCTCGGCGTTGCTCAGTGCCGAATACGCCCCGGCCGGAAAACGCGGCATGTATGGGATGTTCACCCAGCTCGGGGCTGGTGCCGGCCTGGCCGTCAGCAACCTGGTGGTGCTGATCGCCAACGTGACCATCGGGGAGAAGAGCCCGGTGTTCCTGGATTGGGGCTGGCGGCTGCCGTTCCTGTTCAGCGCGGTGCTGCTGGCCGTGGCGCTGTATGTCCGGCTCACCATCGATGAGACACCGGTGTTCGTCGCCGAGCAGCAGCGGGGTGCGGTGCCCCGTGCGCCGCTGTCGGAGCTGATGCGGTTGCAAAGCAAACAGGTGCTGCTCGGGGCCGGCTGCATGGTCGGCATCTTCACCATGAGCTTCCTCGGCGGCACCTACCTGATGAGCTACGCCAGCACCCGCATCCACCATCCGCGGACCCTCATCCTGTCCGTCGGGGTGCTGGCCGGGGTGGCACTGATGGTGTTCTCGGCGATCTCGGCGGTGCTGTGCGACCGGTACGGCCGGCGCCGCATCATCCTGCTCGGATTCGGGTTGGCGTTGCCATGGGCGTTTCTGGTGATGCCGCTGATCGACTCCGGGTCCCCAGTGGGCTTCGCGGTGGCGATCGCCGGAATCTTCTGCATCTTCGGGCTGGCTTACGGGCCCATCGGAGCGTTTCTGCCTGAGACGTTCGCCACGCGGTACCGCTACACGGGCGCCGGGATGGCCTTCAATCTCGCGGGGATCGTCGGCGGGGCGCTGCCGCCGCTGGTCGCCGGGCCACTGGTCGGCGCCCTCGGGAGCTGGGCTATTGGGCTGATGATCGCGGTCTTCGTGCTGGTCAGCATCGCGTGCACGCTGGCGCTGCCGGAAACCCGGGGGTCCGAACTGGACGATGTCCAGGACGACATGCCCGACGAGGACGCGCTCGCGGCCTGCTAAGCTACGCGGCTAGTTAGACGTCCTTTAACGACCCGTCCAGAGAGGCGGAGAAGGAGGTCAGGTAGCTCGTGGCTGTCACAGGTAACGATGCAACTGGCGTGCCCGGCGGCTCGGACCGGGAATTGCTGTCGGCTGCCGACGTCGGCCGGACCATCTCGCGCATCGCTCATCAGATCATCGAAAAGACCGCGCTCGACGCTCCCGACGCACCGCGGGTGGTGCTGCTCGGCATCCCGACTCGCGGGGTCACCCTTGCCTCCCGGATCGCCGAGAAGGTCAAGGAGTTCGCCGATATCGAATTGCCCACGGGAGCGCTTGATATCACGCTGTACCGCGACGACCTGAACTTCAAACCGCCGCGGGCATTGGCTTCGACGTCCATTCCTGAGGGCGGCATCGACGACGCGACGGTGATCCTCGTCGACGACGTCCTGTACTCCGGTCGCTCGGCGCGCTCGGCGCTGGACGCGTTGCGCGACATCGGCCGTCCCCGCATGGTGCAGCTCGCGGTTCTCGTCGACCGGGGCCATCGCGAACTTCCCATCCGCGCCGACTACGTCGGCAAGAACGTCCCGACCTCGCGGAGCGAGAACGTCAAGGTGCGGCTCGCTGAGACAGACGGGACCGAGTCCGTGTCCATTGCCCCCTATGGAGGACCCACCCGCTGATGAGCGCTTGCGTGAAGAAGAGACGACACGGATGAAGCATCTCTTAGCCGCCTCGGATCTGAGCCGCGACGCGGCTACCGCGATCCTCGATGACGCCGACAAGTTCGCCGAAGCGCTGCTGGGCCGCGACGTCAAGAAGCTCCCGACGTTGCGCGGCCGCACCGTCATCACCATGTTCTACGAGAACTCCACCCGCACCCGGGTGTCGTTCGAGGTGGCCGGTAAGTGGATGAGCGCCGACGTCATCAACGTCAGCGCCTCCGGGTCCTCCGTGGCCAAAGGCGAGTCCCTGCGCGACACCGCGCTGACGCTGCGCGCCGCCGGCGCTGACGCACTGATCATCCGGCACCCGGCTTCCGGTGCGGCCCAACAGCTTGCGGCCTGGACGCGCGAGGAGCACGGAGGGCCCAGCGTTATCAACGCCGGCGACGGCACCCACGAACATCCGACTCAGGCGCTGCTCGATGCGCTGACCATCCGGCAGCGGCTCGGCGGTATCGAGGGCCGGCGGGTGGTCATCGTCGGCGACGTCCTGCACAGCCGGGTGGCCCGCTCCAACGTCTCGCTGCTGTCGACGCTGGGTGCCGAGGTGGTGCTGGTTGCGCCGCCGACGCTGCTGCCGGTCGGTGTGTCGGACTGGCCGGTCACGGTGTCGCACAACTTGGACGCCGAACTGCCGGCCGCCGACGCGGTGCTGATGCTGCGGGTGCAGGCCGAGCGGATGAACGGTGCGTTCTTCCCGTCGGCACGCGAGTACTCGGTGCGCTTCGGTCTTTCTGAAAAGCGACTGGCCGGATTGAGCGAGGACACTGTGGTGCTGCACCCCGGTCCGATGCTGCGCGGCATGGAGATCGCGTCGTCAGTCGCGGATTCGTCGCAATCAGCTGTACTGCAACAGGTTTCGAATGGAGTGCATGTTCGCATGGCGGTGCTGTTCCAGTTACTCGTGGGCGCCGGGCCTGAAGGAGTGGGGGTGATCTCATGACAGTTCTGATTCGCGGGGTTCGGCTCTACGGCGAGGGCGATCCGGTCGATGTGCTGATTGCCGATGGGCAGATTGCCGAGATCGGTACCGGCTTGACCGGTGACGAGGTCATCGACGCTTCGGGTCAGATCATGCTGCCCGGCTTCGTCGACCTGCACACGCACCTGCGCGAGCCCGGCCGCGAGTACGCCGAAGACATCGAAACCGGTTCAGCGGCAGCGGCATTGGGTGGCTACACGGCGGTCTTCGCCATGGCCAACACCGATCCGGTCGCTGACAGCGTGGTCGTCACCGACCACGTCTGGCACCGCGGACAGCAGGTCGGCCTGGTCGACGTGCACCCGGTCGGGGCGGTCACCGTCGGGCTGGACGGCAAGCAGCTCACCGAGATCGGCCTGATGGCCGCCGGTGCCGGCCAGGTCCGGATGTTCTCCGACGACGGGATCTGCGTCGACGATCCGCTGGTGATGCGCCGGGCGCTGGAATACGCGTCGGGACTTGGGGTGCTGATCGCCCAGCACGCGGAGGAACCGCGTCTGACCAAAGACGCCGTCGCGCACGAAGGTCCGAACGCCGCCCGGTTGGGGCTGACCGGCTGGCCGCGTTCGGCCGAAGAGTCCATCGTGGCGCGCGACGCCATCCTGGCCCGCGACGCCGGTGCTCGGGTGCACATCTGCCATGCCTCCACGGCCGGCACCGTCGAGCTGATCAAATGGGCCAAGGCTCAGGGTATTTCGATCACGGCCGAGGTCACTCCGCATCACCTGCTGCTCGACGACACCCGGCTGGCCGACTACGACGGCCGTAACCGGGTCAACCCGCCGCTGCGCGAGGCCAGCGATGCCGAGGCACTGCGCCAGGCGCTGGCCGACGGGGTGATCGACTGTGTCGCAACCGATCACGCCCCGCACGCCGAACACGAGAAGATGTGCGAGTTCGCACATGCCCGCCCCGGCATGCTCGGCCTGCAGACCGCGCTCTCGGTCGTCGTCGACACCATGGTGACGCCCGGCCTGCTGAGCTGGCGGGACGTCGCCCGCGTGATGAGCGAGGCGCCGGCCGCCATCGTCGGCTTGCCCGACCAGGGGCGCCCGCTCGCGGTCGGCGAACCCGCCAACCTGACCGTGGTCAATCCCGACGCCACCTGGACGGTGCAGGGCACCGACCTGGCCAGCCGCTCGGACAACACGCCGTACGAGTCGATGACGCTGCCCGCCACCGTCACCCTGACGATGTTGCGCGGCAAGGTCACTGCGCGGGACGGACAGAGTCCCGCATGAACACAGGGACGTTGATCACCTACCTGGCGCTGGCCGCCGTCGTCGTGGTGCTGCTCGGGTTCGCGATCCGCCAGATGCTCAAGGGCTGGATGCACCGGGTGCAGCGCCAGGCCGGCGCGGTCGGCCTGCTGCCGCCGCTGCCCGACACCGTGGGGCCGGCGATCGTCTCGGCGACCAAGGGCATGTACGTCGGCAGCACCTTTACGCCGAGCTGGCAGGACCGTATTGCGGTGGGCTCCTTGGGATTTCGCAGCAAGGCCGTGCTGACCCGCTATCCCGAGGGCATCATGTTGCAGCTCACCGGCGGGAGCCCGATCTGGATTCCCGAGGAATCGATCACCGCGATCCGCACCGAGCGAGCCATCGCCGGCAAGGTGCTCACCTACGACGGGATTCTCGCCATCCGGTGGCTGTTGCCGTCGGGCACTGAAATCGATACCGGATTCCGCAGCGACGACCGTCGCGAACTGGCCAAATGGGTTGAGGAGGACAGCAAGTGACCCTGAGCGATCAGACCGCCGTACTGGTGCTGGAGGACGGCCGGGTGTTCACCGGAACACCGTTCGGCGCCGTCGGCCAGACCCTCGGCGAGGCAGTGTTCTCCACCGGCATGTCCGGTTACCAGGAGACCCTGACCGACCCGAGTTACCACCGGCAGATCGTGGTGGCCACCGCGCCGCAGATCGGCAACACCGGCTGGAACGGTGAAGACAACGAGAGCCGCGACGACAAGATCTGGGTCGCCGGCTACGTCGTCCGCGATCCGTCGCCGCGCGCCTCGAACTGGCGCGCCACCGGCACCCTCGACGACGAGCTGGTGCGACAGGAGATCGTCGGTATCGCCGGGGTCGACACCCGCGCGATCGTGCGGCACCTGCGCAACTTCGGCTCGATGAAGGCCGGTGTCTTCTCCGGCGCGGCGCTGGCGGACCCCGACATCCTGGTGGACCGCGTGCGCAACCAGCCGTCGATGCTGGGCGCCGATTTGGCCGGTGAGGTCAGCACAGACGACCGGTATGTCGTCGAACCGACCGGAGGAAACGCTTCCGCACGTTTTTCCATCGCGGCCATCGACCTCGGCATCAAGACCAACACGCCGCGCAACTTCGCGGCCCGCGGCATCCGCAGCCACGTGCTGCCGTCGTCGGTGACGTTCGACGAGATCGCCGACCTCAAAGTGGACGGGGTGTTCCTGTCCAACGGCCCGGGCGACCCGGCCACCGCCGACCATATGGTCGAGTTCACCAAGCAGGTACTGGCGGCGGACATCCCGTTGTTCGGCATCTGCTTCGGCAACCAGATTCTGGGCCGGGCCTTCGGCCGAAGCACCTACAAGATGACCTTCGGACACCGCGGCATCAACATCCCGGTGGTGGAGAAGGCCACCGGCCGCATCGCCATCACCGCGCAGAACCACGGCTTCGCGCTCGAAGGTGAAGCCGGCGAGGAGTTCGACACCCCCTTCGGCCGCGCGGTGGTCAGCCACACCTGCGCCAATGACGGTGTGGTGGAAGGCGTTTCGTTGCTGAACGGGCGCGCGTTCTCGGTGCAGTACCACCCCGAGGCGGCGGCCGGTCCGCACGACGCCGAGTACCTGTTCGACAAGTTCGCCGATCTCATGGCAGGGGAGGGCAAGTAATGCCACGCCGCACAGACCTCAACCACGTCCTGGTGATCGGGTCCGGCCCGATCGTCATCGGCCAGGCCTGCGAGTTCGACTACTCGGGCACCCAGGCCTGTCGCGTGCTGCGCGCCGAGGGCCTGCAGGTCAGCCTGGTCAACTCCAACCCGGCCACGATCATGACCGACCCGGAGTACGCCGACAACACCTACGTCGAGCCCATCACCCCGGACTTCGTCGAGAAGGTCATCGCCCAACAGGCCGAGCGCGGCAACAAGATCGACGCCGTGCTGGCCACCCTGGGCGGGCAGACCGCACTGAACACCGCGGTCGCCCTGCACGAGAACGGCGTACTGGAGAAGTACAACGTCGAGATGATCGGTGCCGATTTCGACGCCATTCAACGCGGCGAAGACCGGCAGAAGTTCAAGGACATCGTGGCCAAGGTCGGTGGTGAATCGGCGCGGTCTCGCGTCTGCCACACCATGGACGAGGTCCGCGACACCGTTGCCGAGCTGGGTCTGCCGGTTGTGGTCCGGCCGTCATTCACCATGGGTGGTCTGGGCTCGGGCATGGCCTACACCGACGCGGACGTCGAGCGGATGGCCGGCGACGGCCTGGCTGCCTCTCCGACCGCCAACGTGCTGATCGAGGAGTCGATCTACGGCTGGAAGGAATACGAGCTCGAGCTGATGCGCGATCACCGCGACAACGTGGTGGTGGTCTGCTCGATCGAGAACTTCGATCCGATGGGTGTGCACACGGGCGACTCGGTGACCGTCGCACCCGCCATGACCCTGACGGACCGCGAGTACCAAAAGCTGCGGGACCTGGGCATCGCGATCCTGCGTGAGGTCGGCGTCGACACCGGCGGCTGCAACATCCAGTTCGCCATCGACCCGGCCGACGGCCGCCTGATCGTCATCGAGATGAACCCGCGGGTGTCGCGGTCCAGCGCATTGGCTTCCAAGGCAACGGGTTTCCCGATCGCGAAGATCGCCGCGAAGCTGGCCATCGGCTACACCTTGGACGAGATCGTCAACGACATCACCAAGGAAACCCCGGCCTGCTTCGAGCCGACCCTGGACTACGTCGTGGTCAAGGCACCGCGGTTCGCGTTCGAGAAGTTCCCCGGCGCCGACCAGACGCTGACCACCACCATGAAGTCCGTCGGCGAGGCAATGTCGTTGGGTCGCAACTTCATCGAGGCGCTCGGCAAGGTTATGCGGTCGCTGGAGACCAAGCGGGCCGGGTTCTGGACCGCGCCCGACGCCGACAAGACCCTCGATGAACTGCTCACCGGTCTGCGTACCGCGACCGACGGCCGGCTCTACGACATCGAACAGGCGCTGCGCCTGGGTGGTTCGGTCGAGCAGGTGGCCGAGGCCTCGGGCGTCGACCCGTGGTTCGTCGACCAGATCGCGACCTTGGTGACGCTGCGCGGCGAACTCGTCGACGCCCCGGTGCTGGACGAGCGGCTGCTGCGGCGGGCCAAGCACAGCGGTCTGTCCGATGGCCAGATCGCCGCGCTGCGACCGGAATTGGCGGGCGAGACCGGCGTGCGCGCGCTGCGCGAGCGGCTCGGCATCCGGCCGGTGTACAAGACCGTCGACACCTGTGCCGCCGAGTTCGACGCGAAGACGCCGTACCACTACAGCAGCTACGAGCTGGACCCCGCGGCCGAGACCGAGGTGGCCCCGCAGACCGAGAAGCCCAAGGTGTTGATCCTGGGCTCCGGCCCGAACCGCATCGGGCAGGGCATCGAGTTCGACTACAGCTGCGTGCACGCGGCAACCACGTTGAGCGAGGCGGGTTTTGAGACCGTCATGGTGAACTGCAACCCGGAGACGGTCTCGACGGACTATGACACCGCTGACCGGCTGTACTTCGAGCCGCTCACCTTCGAGGACGTGCTCGAGGTGTACCACGCCGAGCACGCATCGGGGGCCGGCGGTCCGGGTGTGGTCGGCGTGATCGTGCAGCTCGGCGGCCAGACCCCGCTGGGCCTGGCCGATCGGCTCGAAAAGGCCGGGGTGCCCGTCGTCGGCACCAGCCCCAAGGCCATCGACCTGGCCGAGGACCGGGGTGAGTTCGGTGAGGTGCTGCGTGCCGCCGGGCTGCCCGCACCGCGCTTCGGCACCGCAACGAGTTTCGAGCAGGCCCGCCGGATCGCCTCCGATATCGGTTACCCGGTGCTGGTGCGCCCGTCGTACGTGCTGGGCGGCCGCGGCATGGAGATCGTCTACGACGAGCAGACCCTGCAGGGCTACATCGAGCGGGCCACCGAACTGTCGCCGGAGCACCCGGTGCTGGTCGACCGGTTCCTGGAAGACGCCATCGAAATCGACGTCGACGCGCTGTGCGACGGCACCGAGGTTTACATCGGCGGCGTGATGGAGCACATCGAGGAGGCCGGTATCCACTCCGGCGACTCGGCCTGCGCGTTGCCGCCGGTCACGTTGGGCCGCACCGATATTGCCGCGGTGCGCAAGGCCACCGAGGCCATCGCGCACGGCATCGGCGTGGTCGGTCTGCTCAACGTGCAGTACGCGCTCAAGGACGACGTGCTCTACGTGCTCGAGGCCAACCCGCGCGCGAGCCGCACGGTGCCCTTCGTGTCCAAAGCCACGGCGGTGCCACTGGCGAAGGCCTGTGCCCGAATCATGCTGGGCGCCACGATCGCCGAGCTTCGCGCCGAAGGCATCCTCGTCGCCGAGGGCGACGGCGCCAGCGTCGCGCCCGACGCGCCGATCGCGGTGAAGGAAGCCGTGCTGCCGTTCCACCGGTTCCGTAAAGCCGATGGCTCGCAGGTCGATTCGCTGCTCGGGCCGGAGATGAAGTCCACCGGCGAGGTGATGGGTATCGACAGCGATTTCGGTACCGCCTTCGCCAAGAGCCAGACCGCGGCCTACGGGTCGCTGCCCTCGGGTGGCACGGTCTTCGTGTCGGTGGCCAACCGGGACAAGCGCTCGCTGGTGTTCCCGGTGAAGCGCCTGGCCGATCTGGGCTTCCGGGTGCTGGCCACCGAAGGTACCGCGGAGATGCTGCGCCGCAACGGAATTCCGTGCGAGGTGGTCCGGAAGAACTTCGAGGAGCCCAGCCCTGACCGCCCGGCAATGTCGGCGGTGGACGCCATCAAGGCAGGCGAGGTCGACATGGTGATCAACACGCCGTACGGCAACTCGGGTCCGCGCGTCGACGGCTACGAGATTCGTTCGGCCGCAGTGTCGGCGAGCATCCCGTGCGTCACCACCGTGCAGGGTGCTTCGGCGGCGGTGCAGGGCATCGAAGCCGGCATCCGCGGTGACATCGGCGTGCGGTCGTTGCAGGAGCTGCACAGCCAGTTGGGCGCCAAGTGAGTTTCTGCGCACGCGAGGAGCAATTGTGAGTTTTGGCTCCAGGCTTCGTACAGCGATGGCACAGCGGGGTCCGCTGTGCCTGGGCATCGACCCGCACCCGGAGCTCTTGAGCGCGTGGGGCCTGCCGGTGTCGGCGGACGGGGTGGCCAGGTTCAGTGACATCTGCGTCGAGGCGTTCGCGGGCTTTGCGATCGTCAAGCCGCAGGTGGCGTTCTTCGAGGCCTACGGTTCGGCGGGCTTCGCGGTGCTCGAGCGCACCATCTCCGGACTGCAGGACGCCGGGGTGCTGGTGTTGGCCGACGCCAAGCGCGGTGACATCGGCTCCACCATGGCCGCCTACGCACAGGCCTGGGCCGGCGATTCGCCGCTCGCGGCCGACGCGGTGACCGCCTCGCCGTACCTGGGCTTCGGCTCGCTGCGGCCGCTGCTGGACGTTGCGGCCGCCCATGGCCGCGGCGTCTTCGTCCTGGCAGCCACGTCCAACCCGGAGGGCGCCTCCGTGCAGCGCGCGCTGGCCGGCGAGCGGACGGTGGCGCAGACAATCGTCGACGAGGTCGCCGCGGTGAACGCCGCTGGTGACGGATCGGTCGGCGTCGTGGTCGGTGCGACGCTGGCTGAAGTTCCCGATCTGTCCCAACTCGGCGGACCGGTGCTGCTGCCGGGCGTCGGTGCCCAGGGCGGACGTCCTGACGCGCTCGCCGGGCTCGGCGGTGCCCAGCCGGGGACCTTGCTGCCCGCGGTCTCGCGCGAGGTGCTGCGGGCCGGTCCGGATGTCGCGGCCATCCGCGGCGCAGGGGAGCGGCTGCGCGATGCGGTGGCCTACCTCGCCGGATAACCCCCGAGACGACCCCGAGACGACAAAGACGGCCCACCACGCAATGTGGTGGGCCGTCTTTTTTGGCCTGTTGTCAGGCGTTCGTCACAGCGGAATCCAGATCGGGCCGAGCCAGAAGCCCCAGGCGTTGAAGCCGCCGTCCCAGACCGGGTTCACCCACTGGCCGTTGTAGTTGAACGGCTGGTGGTCGAAGCGGCCATCATCGATGCCGCGGCCATGCCAGTCGCGGCCCCGGTCGTCGCGCCACCCGTCACGGTCGTTGTGCCAGTCGACGCCGCGCTGCCAGCCGCCCCGGTCGTCGCCGCGTTGCCAGCCACCGTCGCCGCGGTGGTCGTCGTGGCCCCAGCACGGCGCGCCGGGCGGGCACCACCCCGGATCTGCGCCGGCCGTCGCCAGGCCGATGCCGAACAATCCGGCGGCGCCGATCCCGGCCGCCAGCGTAGATGCGGTTAACGCCCTCTTCACCTTCATAGCTGCACTCCATCTCTGCAATAAGCGGGTCTCTGCATTAGCGGTGAGCGTGTTATCGCCACACTGCACATGACGCTAGGGCGGCCCGATTTGCATGCACTTAGTTGAACTTATGTGTGTGCTGTGGATGCGATAACGGTGGTGAAATCCGGGTGTCGGACATTGCCTGTGTGTATGGGTACCAGCTGTGAAAATGGTGTATGCCAGGTGGTTTCGTGGTGCTGGCCAGGTGGAAGCCACCCATTTTCGGTTTCGAGCTGGTGTCGAGCCTAGGTTCGCCGAGTTTGCCTCGACGACGAACGGCCCACCACGCAATGTGGTGGGCCGTCGGTTTCGGTCGGCGGTTAGGCGTCCGTCACAGCGGAATCCAGATGGGGCCGAGCCAGAAGCCCCAGGCGTTGTGCCCGCCGTCCCAGACGGGGTTGACCCACTGGCCGTTGTAGTTGAACGGCTGATGGTCACCGCGGGCATCGTCGATGCCACGGTGCTGCCAGTCGCGGCCCTGGTTGTCGTGCCAGTTGTCGTCCCGGCCTGGGGCCTGGCCGGGGCCTTGGTCGCGGCCTTGGTCGCGGCCATCGGGGCCGCGGTTGTCGTGGTGGTCATCGTGCTGGCCGCACGGCGCGTTCGGCGGGCACTGACCCGGGTCCGCGCTGGCGCCGGCCAGTCCGATGCCGAACAGCCCGGTGACCCCGATCCCGGCCGCCAAGGTCGATGCGGTGACCGCCCGCTTGAAGTTCGTTGCCCGATTGAATTTCATCGTTGCACTCCAGTTCCTTGCTATCTGGGCAGTGATTCCCGCCTCGAACCTGAAGTTAGGGCCGCCTAATGTGCGTGCTCTTTGGTGCCGATAGGTGTGTGCTGTGCGTAGCGCAACGGTTTGGCTACGTGGTGCTGGCGATCGCCTGTGGAAAGTGTGACCACGTGGGAAAACGTTGGGCGGGAAACGGTTTCATCACGAATGTCGCTTCGGTTCTATGTGGGCGAGCCTGCCGGCGTTGGTCAAACACGAAACGATCGAGTTTGCGGGGTTCCGGTGACAGTGCAGCTGAGCGCTGCTTCGACCGCTCTCCGGGGTACGTCAACGGCCGCGGAACAGGCCAGAACCTGGCGATTTGGGCGGTTGATCCGCCCAAATCGCGTCTCTGGGCTGCGGACGCGTCACCGACGGTGCGTCGACCCGATCAGGTTCGGCACCGACACGCCCGACACGCCGTGACCTGCGAAAATTTTCCGGATTCACACCTGCCGGCGGCCCGAAAATCTGGCGGGACCGGTGCCGGCCGCTCGGCCGTCGTCCCACTGAGCGCTCAAAACCCTTGATACGCAGGCATATTTGTGTCGGGTTCAGCGGATTTGCAAGCTCGCAGAGCTTGCACTCAGCGGCTGTCTGAGGTCGCCGTTCGCACTACACGCTGGGCTTTTAGCTTCGTTACCCGGGGGGTGGGGTTAGCGCTTGTCAGTAACCGTGGGTACGGTCGTCGTCGCTGGCTGGTTAACCCCAGCCGTGTCGAAATTATTGATGGCGAGATACGGAGGAACCCCGTGGCCCTTCCCCAGTTGACCGACGAACAGCGCGCGGCAGCGTTGGAGAAGGCTGCTGCCGCACGTCGAGCACGTGCCGAGTTGAAGGACCGGCTCAAGCGCGGCGGCACCAACCTCAAGCAGGTCCTGACGGACGCTGAGACCGACGAGGTCCTCGGCAAGATGAAGGTTTCCGCTCTGCTGGAAGCCCTGCCCAAGGTCGGCAAGGTCAAGGCGCAGGAGATCATGACCGAGCTGGAGATCGCTCCGACCCGCCGTCTGCGTGGCCTGGGCGACCGTCAGCGCAAGGCCCTGCTGGAAAAGTTTGACTTTTCCTGATCTGACGCAGAACTGACGAGCAGTGGGGGCCGGACGGCGTTGAACCGTGTAGTCGTGTTGGCCGGCCCCTCTGCCGTCGGTAAATCTACGGTCGTGCGCTGCCTGCGTGAGCAGGTGCCCGACCTGCATTTCAGTGTTTCCGCCACGACGCGTGCAGCGCGTCCCGGCGAGGTCGACGGTGTCGACTACACGTTTGTCTCGGCCGACGATTTTCAGCGCCTCATCGATGACGGTGAGCTGCTCGAATGGGCCGAAATCCATGGTGGCCTGCAGCGCTCCGGCACTCCCGCCCGTCCCGTCCAGGACGCCATCGCTGCTGGTCATCCGGTATTGATCGAGGTCGATCTGGCCGGGGCGCGAGCCGTCAAAAAATCCATGCCAGAGGTACTGACCGTGTTTCTGGCCCCGCCCAGCTGGGAAGTGCTGGAGAGCCGGCTCATCGGCCGGGGCACCGAGAGTCCCGAGGTGCAGGCCCGTCGCCTGGAGACCGCACGGGCCGAAATGGCTGCCCAGGACAGTTTCGATGTGACTGTTGTGAACAGTCAGTTGGAATCCGCCTGTGCGGAATTGGTATCCTTGCTGGTGGGCCGCTGAGCGGTCTGCGCATCACCGCACAGACATCGCTGATAGCGACGCCAATCTTCACACCAAACGCCGGGAGAATCCTTCGTGAGCACCACTGTCGAGAGCATCGACTCCGACGCCGCCATCGCCTACGACACGCCGCTGGGTATCACCAACCCGCCCATCGACGAGCTGCTGGATCGGGTGTCGAGCAAGTACGCGCTGGTGATCTACGCCGCGAAGCGTGCGCGTCAGATCAACGACTACTACAACCAGCTCGGTGACGGCATCCTCGAGTACGTCGGCCCCCTGGTTGAGCCGGGCCTGCAGGAGAAGCCGCTGTCGATCGCCATGCGCGAGATCCACGGCGACCTGCTTGAGCACACCGAGGGCGAGTAAGCCCGAGTAGGCGCGAGACATGGCTGCTGACGCTGCTGACCGCAAGCGCATCGTCGTCGGTGTCGCCGGTGGTATCGCCGCCTACAAGGCGTGCACCCTGGTCCGTCAGCTCAGTGAGGCCGGGCATTCGGTCCGCGTGGTGCCGACCGAATCGGCCCTGAAGTTCGTCGGCGCCGCCACCTTTGAAGCGCTGTCGGGTAACCCGGTGCACACCGGGGTGTTCGAGGACGTCTCCGAGGTACCCCACGTCAGGTTCGGCCAGCAGGCCGACCTGGTGGTGGTTGCGCCGGCCACCGCAGACCTGATGGCACGTGCCGTGTCGGGCCGTGGTGACGATCTGCTGACGGCCACGCTGCTCACCGCGCGATGTCCTGTGCTGTTTGCCCCGGCGATGCACACCGAGATGTGGATGCACCCGGCCACCGTCGAGAACGTCGCCACGCTACGACGCAGGGGCGTCATCGTTCTCGAGCCCGCGTCCGGCCGTCTCACCGGCGCCGACAGCGGTGCCGGACGGCTGCCCGAGGCCGAGGAGATCACCACCTTCGCCCAGCTGCTGTTGGAGCGCGGCGACGCGTTGCCCCATGATCTGGCCGGGGTCAAGGTCGTCGTCACCGCCGGCGGCACCCGAGAGGCGCTCGACCCGGTTCGGTTCATCGGCAACCGAAGCTCGGGTAAGCAGGGCTACGCCGTGGCTCGCGTCATGGCACAGCGTGGCGCTGAGGTCACCCTGATCGCCGGCAACACCGCGGGTCTGGCCGACCCGGCAGGAGTCGATGTCGCGCACATCAGCTCGGCCGCGCAGCTACGGGACGCGGTGTTCAAGCACGTCCCCGACGCACATGTGTTGGTGATGGCCGCCGCCGTCGCGGACTTCCGTCCTACCGAGGTGGCGACCAGCAAGATCAAAAAGATGCACGGCCCCGGTGAAGCGGAGACCGCGCCCGTCATCGAACTGACCCGGACTGACGACATCCTCGCCGGCGCGGTGCAGGCGCGCACCGATGGTCAGCTGCCGAACCTGCGTGCCATCGTCGGGTTCGCTGCCGAGACCGGCGACGCCAACGGTGACGTGCTGTTCCACGCCCGGGCGAAACTGCAGCGCAAAGGCTGTGACCTGCTGGTAGTCAACGCAGTGGGCGACGGTAAGGCCTTCGAGGTCGACGTCAACGACGGTTGGTTGCTGGCCTCGGACGGCGCGGAGTCCGCGCTGGAGCACGGGTCCAAGACGTTGATGGCCAGTCGCATCGCCGATGCGATCGCGGCGTTCCTGTGCGGCAACGGCGAGTAATCATCGCCTGATTCGCACCGCCGTAAGGGTTTGCTGAGCAGGGGTACACGACAGTGGTTCGCCGGGCGCGGATATTATGCGCCGGACTAAGTATTTGAAAGGGATTTGCGACGTGAGCGAAGGTCGGCTGTTTACCAGCGAGTCAGTGACCGAAGGACATCCGGACAAGATCTGCGACGCCATCAGCGATTCTGTGCTGGATGCGCTGCTCGCGCAGGATCCCAAGTCGCGGGTTGCGGTGGAGACCCTGGTAACCACAGGTCAGGTGCACGTGGTGGGCGAGGTGACGACCAACGCCAAGGAGGCGTTTGCCGACATCCCGCTGATCGTCCGTGATCGGATCCGCCAGATCGGCTACGACCACTCCGATAAGGGCTTCGATTACGCCACCTGCGGCGTGAACATCGGCATTGGTGCGCAGTCCCCGGACATCGCCGCCGGCGTCGACACCGCCCACGAGGCGCGCGTCGAGGGCGCAGGCGACCCGCTGGACGCCCAGGGCGCCGGCGACCAGGGCCTGATGTTCGGTTACGCCATCAATGACACCCCCGAGCTGATGCCGCTGCCCATCGCACTGGCGCACCGGCTGGCCCGCAAGCTGACCAAGGTCCGCAAGGAAGGCGTCGTCGACTACCTGCGTCCCGACGGCAAGACCCAGGTCACCATCGAGTACCGCGACAACATCCCGGTCCGCCTGGACACCGTCGTGCTGTCCACCCAGCACGCCGAGGGCGTCGACCTGGACCGCACGCTGGCCCCGGACATCCGTCGCCACGTCGTCGAGACGGTGCTGGGCGAACTGGCCCACGAGACCATGGACACCTCCGACTTCCGGCTGTTGGTCAACCCGACCGGCAACTTCGTCGTCGGTGGCCCGATGGGTGACGCCGGCCTGACCGGCCGCAAGATCATCGTCGACACGTACGGCGGCTGGGCCCGCCACGGCGGCGGTGCCTTCTCCGGCAAGGACCCGTCAAAGGTGGACCGCTCGGCCGCGTACGCGATGCGCTGGGTGGCCAAGAACGTCGTCGCTGCCGGCCTGGCCGACCGCGTCGAGGTCCAGGTGGCCTACGCCATCGGTAAGGCGGCCCCGGTGGGCCTGTTCGTCGAGACCTTCGGCACCGAGCACTTCGACGTGGCCCGCATCGAGAAGGCCATCACCTCGGTCTTCGACCTGCGTCCCGGTGCGATCATCCGCGACCTGGACCTGCTGCGCCCGATCTACGCGCCGACCGCCGCGTACGGCCACTTCGGCCGCACCGACATCGAACTGCCGTGGGAGCAACTCGACAAGGTCGACGAGCTGAAGGCGTCCGTCTAAACGGTTCTGCACCCGTCGCCACCGAAGATGTCAGACTCGGTGTGCGGCACCGCTGCCGCGTCGGCGACCGGGAGGGTGCGATGAGCCGAAATACCTTGGGCCAGTTGGTCCGTACCTGCGTTGACACGTCGTTGGCGCGTCGCGCCGAGTGGGATCGGCTCGACGCCGCCGTCGGCGACGGGGATTTCGGCAGCAGCGTGGCCCGCGGTGCCCAGGCACTCGCTGCACACTGGGACGCCCTGGAGCGCAGCTCAGCCGAAAAGTTTCTGGTCGCGGTCGGTGCGCTGCTGCGTCGTGAAATGGGTGGCAGTTCAGGACCGTTACTGGCGGTGGCATGCGAACGCGCCGGTGCTGCGGCGGGCGACGTCGAGACGATCGACATTGCGATGGCCGCGGCGATGCTGCAGGCCGCGGCCGCCGGCATCGCCGAATACGGAAAGAGCTCGGTCGGAGACAAGACGCTCCTCGACGCCCTTGTCCCGACTGCTGATGCAGTAGCGCAGGTCGCCGCGCGGGGCGGCGATACCGCAGCCGCATACCGTGAAGCTGCTGCCGCCGCCGCGAGCGGAGCCCGGGCCACCAGGGATTACGTCGCACGGCGCGGGCGGGCCGTGTACTCGGCCGACCGCAACATCGGCGCGCCCGATCCTGGTGCGGTGGCGGTCGCCGAGATCACCGCCGCAGTGGCGGCCGGGGCAGGGGTCGATGTCCCCGATCTCAGCGACCTGCAGCCGCAGACGGCGGGGCCGACTGCCGACGTAGCCACCTCGACGAAGAAGTTCCTCAACGATCCCGCCCATGCCGCACTCGAGAGCCTTGCCGGCTTGGCTCGCTCGGTTCCGGAGCTGGTTCGGTGGGATGGCGTCGAGCAGATCATCGTTCGGGCGACACCGTTACCCGCCGGACAGGTCGGATTGGTGTCCGGCGGCGGTTCGGGTCACGAGCCGCTCCATGCCGGATTCGTCGGGCCGGGGATGCTGACGGCCGCGGCACCCGGTGCGGTGTTCGCGTCGCCGAGCGTCGACCAGATTCTGGCTGCCACCCGGGCCGCTGCCGGCGGTGGGGGCGTTCTGCACATCGTGAAGAACTACACCGGCGATGTGCTGAACTTCGGGCTTGCGGCCAAAGCCGCTCAGGCCGAGGGGATCGATGTGGCGAGCGTGTTGGTCGACGATGATGTCGCGGTCAACGACTCGGCGCACACCGTCGGCAAGCGTGGCACTGGGGCAACGCTGTTCGTCCACAAGATCGCCGGCGCGGTCGCCGAGGCCGGCGGCACGCTGGAACAGGTGCGTTCTGCAGCTGCCGATGTCGTGCGGCGCAGTGCCAGTTTCGGGTTTGCGCTGACGTCGTGTTCACCGCCCGGGGCGGGTCCGATCCTGACCCTCGGTGCTGACGAAATCGAGGTGGGTGTCGGCATTCACGGGGAGCAGGGCAGGCGTAGCGATCACCTGCGCCCCGCCGCGGACCTGGTTGCTGAGGCTGTCGACATCCTGGTCTCGAGTCTCGAGTCTGGAGCTCGGTGCCGGCAGCCGCGTGGCTGCGCTGGTCAACGGGATGGGCGGCACTCCGCTGATGGAGCTGTACATCCTGTTCAACGACCTTGCGGGCGAGCTCGCGCGCCGGCACATCAGTATCGAGCGAAATCTGGTCGGCAATTACGTCACCAGCCTCGAAATGGCCGGTGCGTCGTTCACCCTGGTGGTCTTCGATGATCAGCTGGCCGAGCTCTGGGATGCACCGGCACACACCGCCGCATTACGGTGGGGCCGTTAGGAATTGACTCCCCGCTCACGGTCCCGCCGACTATCACCCGACCGGTAGCGGGTCCAGGCGGTTCGTCCGGTACAGCCGGTGCAGCGCCACCGCGACCAGCAGGCTGATCACGGTGAGCGCCGCCCAGATCAGCTCAGGCCAGCCGGCCGTCCGGGCCATCTGCATCAGCGCGCCGGTGGCCAGGTTTCCTACCAGGATGCCGACGCCGACGATGGTGTTGTAGAAGCCGTAGTACGTCGCGACCAGCCGGTCGCCGGCCAGCGACACCACGGTGTCCATCTCGAACGGGTACACCGCGGCCGACCCGACGGCTAGGAGCGCAGCCGTCATCAGCAGTGCGGCGACCGCCGCGGGCTGGCCCCACCGATCGTCGGGGACGACGATCAGCGGGACGAACGCGGCCGCCAGGATCAGCACCCCGATCGTCAGCGACTGGGCGCGGCCGTAGCGTGCGGTGAACCACGACGTGATGCGGAGCTGACCGCCGATGGCAATCAGCCCAGACACCGCGAAAACCGCTGCGACGATGGCCGATTCATGCTGCGGCGCGAGGGCCCGGGCATGTAGGGGCAGCGCCAGGTACACCTGGAACGTCACCACATACGTGCCGACCATTGATGCTGCGAACAATAGGAACGGGCGGTTGGCCAGCACGGTGCGCCAATCATGAAGCACCGAGACACGTTCGGCTGCAGCGTGATCAGTGTGGTCGCGGGGTAGCGCGAACAGCTGCGCGATGGTCAGCACGGCGAACACCGCCGCCGCGACGCCCGCGGTGAGGCGGAAATCCAGCGCCATCAGGGCCAGCCCGGCGAGCGGCCCGGCCAGGATCCCGCCTTGGTAGAACACGTTGAACACGGTGAACGCGGCCACTCGACGCTCGCCGGAGTCTGCGGCGAGGTAGGCGCGTACCGCAGGGTTGAACAGCGCCCCGGCGAAACCCGTTGCCGCCGAGGCGATCAATACCATCGGCAGCGACTGTGCGACCACCAGCAGGCCGAAACCGGCAGTGCGTAGCAGACAGCCAGCCACGATCAGCGGCTTGTAGCCGAGCCGGTCGGCCAGCGTCCCGCCGACGATGAACATGCCCTGCTGCGAGAAGTTCCGCACCCCGAGCACCAACCCAATAGCCCAGCCGGCCAAGCCGAGCGGGCCGGCCAGATACCCGGCCAGGTACGGCATCAACATGTAGAAGCCGAGGTTGATGCCGAACTGGTTGAGCATCAGCATCCGGCTGGGCCAGCCGAAACTGCGAAACTGTGCGAGCACGCCCATCAGTGCGCCGCCGCAGCGGGTTTGCGCACCGTGGTGCAGCGGGTCCACGAATCCGCCACGCGCTCAGTGTGATCGGCGATCACCGCAGGCTCAGCCGGCGGTTCGAAACCCAGCAGGTGGTGCTGCCGGCAGTAGTCGTCGTTGTAGACGGTATCGAAATACCGTTGCGGCCCATCAGGAAAGATCGCGGCAATGGTGGTGTCCGGATGGTGGTGGCGCGCGGCCCACCCGGCGACGAGAGCGACGGCCCCGCCGCTCCAGCCGCTGCTGGCGTAACTGGTGGCCGCCAATGCCCGGCACGCCCACACCGCCTCGGCGGGCGCCACCCAGTGCACCTCGGTGAAGGCGTCGTAATCGACGTTGTCCGGGTAGATGCTCGACCCCAGTCCGCGCATCAGCCGGCTCTGCGCGGGCTGCCCGAAGATAGTCGATCCGATGGTGTCGACGCCGATCAGTAACAAGTCAGGGTTGAACTCGCGCAACACTTTTGCCACGCCGGCCGAGTGGCCGCCGGTACCCACCGAGCACACCAGGACATCGACGTCGCCCAACTGAGATTGCAATTCCAAGGCCAGGTCACGGTAGGCGTCGACGTTGTCGGGGTTGTTGTACTGGTCGGGGTACCACGCGTCGGGGTCGGCGGCCAGAATCTGCGCCACCCGGTCACGGCGGGCCTGCTGCCAGCCGCCGACGGGATGCGGTTCGGTGACCAGGTCGATCTCGGCGCCGTACGCCGACAGCATCCGCAGCATCATCGGCTCCATACCGGGATCGGTGACCAGCGTGACCGGATGTCCGTATACGGTGCCGGCCAGCGCGAGGCCCAGTCCGAGTGTGCCGCTGGTGGATTCGACGATGCGGGCCCCAGGCTGCAGGTCGCCGCGGGCTCGCCCGCGTTCCACCATGTACATGGCGGGCCGGTCTTTCATCCCGCCCGGGTTGACGCCTTCGAGCTTGGCCCAGAAGCCACGGTCGTCGGTGGTGAACGGGGCGGTGATCCGCAGCACCGGGGTGCCACCGACCATGGTGCCCGGCCGGTCGTAACGAGCGAGACGGCACGGACCGGATGCCGGTCGCGGCGATTTTCTGGGCATGACGAGGTTGATCGAATCATTCATGGAGACATCACTTTTCGCTGATGCCGCGACACAGCGCGGCGGCGGACTCGGGCAGCGGGCACCGATCGTCCACAAAGCAGGGACGATCTGCGCTAACCGATCAGCGTCGTGAGATGCACAGCCGGGTCAGAACGGCCCGGCCGGTGCGAACGGGAACTGCTTGCTGGGGCGGGCTGCGGCCGGCTTCCAGTGTCAATGCGCGCCAGTGCGACACGATGACGCCGAGCGCCACCGCCAGGCCCAACGCGAGCAGGGTCGACGCGGACCGGGGGAGACCCGCGGTGGCCACCAGGTCCGGCGCGTCCGTGCTCGCGCTGACCCGCAGGTGCGGGTGTTCGGCGGCTACCGACGGCAGCGTGTGGCCCGGGGCGACGAGTATGGGCGCAGCATGGGGATGGGGTGGCTCAACAGGTTTGGTGCCCAGCGCATTACCCAGTCCGAGACCCATCAATGCGATGAGCAGCACGGCCGCTGCCCGCCATGAGATCGGCCGGGGAGTCACCTCCGCGACTGTACCGACGAATCGGCGGCACTAGTCGTGCCCAAGCGCTTTGCGCAGGAAATGTTACCGGGTTCAAAGAACTTTCATATGTGTTGCGGCGCTGCGAACTACGCGCTGAACCGGTAGTCGTCCAGGTCGAACCGCCGGCTGCGGAGATACGCCTCGACGGTGGTGGCCGGGCGCAGCGGCACGTCGCCGTTCTTGTCGAAGTAGTAGCTGTTGGCGGACTGGCAGCTGTCCTGCCAGAACACCTGCCGGTGACGTTTGCGGAGCATCTCGGAGAAGTAGCGGTCATTGGCCTCTTGCGAGACCTCGACCCGGTGCGCGCCAACCTTTTCGGCCCGTTGCAGGCAGCGCACGATGTGGTGGACCTGCGCTTCGATCAGCGCGAAGTACGACGAGCCCACGTACCCGTACGGCCCCATCACGGTGAAGAAGTTGGGGAAGCCGGGGATGCTGACGCCCTCGTACGCCTGCAGCCGCTGCGTTTCCCAGAACTGGCCGAGGCTCTGCCCGCCGGCGCCGGTCACCGGGAACGTCGGCACGCTGTCGACGTCCATCACCTTGAATCCGGTGGCCAGGATCAATACGTCGACCTCGTGCTGCTGCCCGTCGACGGTGACCACTCCGGTCGGCGTGATCCGGTCGATGGATTCGGTTTCCAGACTGACGTTTTCGCGGTTGTAGGTGGCCAGGTAGGTGTTGTGGAAGCCTGGTCGTTTGCAGCCCACGGCATAGCGCGGGGTGAGTTTGTCCCGGAGCGCCGGGTCATGAACTTCGCGACGCAGGAACGCCCGTCCCATCTGGGCTGCCCGGTCGGCCAACGGGAACACGCTGTAGTACTGCGCCGAAAGCGGGAACGTCAGCTCGACGTAGGCCTGGCTGGCCAGTCGCTGCAGCGTCTTGCCGCCGGGGATGCGCATGGCCCAGCGGGCCGCGGGCGGAAGCGGTACATCCAGCTTGGGGAAGCACCAGATGGGCGTCCGCTGAAATACGGTGAGCTGCTCGACGATTGGGGCGATCTCCGGAATCACCTGGACCGCCGAAGCGCCGGTGCCGATGATCGCGACCCGCTTGCCCGTCAGGTCGATGTGGGAGTCCCAGCGCGCAGTGTGCATGGTGATCCCGGCGAACTCGGTGACGCCCTCGATATCCGGTGGCTTGGGCACCGTCAGCACCCCGCTGCCGTTGATCAGGAAACGTGCGGTGACGGTGCCGCCACTGGTGTGCACCCGCCAGAGGTCGGTGGCGTCGTCGTAATCAGCGCCGGTGACCTCGGTGCCGAACCGGATGCGGTCACGCAGCCCGTACTTGTCGACGCAGTGCTCCGCGTACTCCTTCAGTTCGTGCCCCTTGGCGTAGGTGCGCGACCAGTCCGCACTCTGCTCGAACGAGAACTGGTAGGAGAACGACGGAATATCCACGGCGACACCGGGATAGGTGTTCCAGAACCAGGTACCGCCGGGCCCGGAGCCGGCTTCGAGGATCAGGTAGTCTCCGAGGCCGGCCCGGTCCAGCAGGATGCCGGCGCCGATCCCGGAGAATCCGGCACCGACGATGACGGTTTGGACATCAGGCGTTGTCATGCCTCCATACTTGCGCGAGCAGACGCAAAACTGTCGATTTTCCCGTGAATCCGCCCCGTGAAAAAGACAGTTTTGCGCGTACGGGCGAAGAAACAGCTAGGCGTAGAGGGCAGCCTTGAGCGCGGCGAGTCCGCGGTCGGTGGCCTCGGTCGCCACCGGAGACGCCAGGGCGAGGCTGACGAAGCCGTGCACCATGGTCGGCTCGTTGCTCAACTCCACCGGAACGCCCGCTGCGGCAAGCAGTTTGGCGTACTGGGCGCCGTCGTCGCGCAGCGGATCGTGCTCGGCCGTGCCGATGTAGGCCGGCGGGAGACCTTCCAGCGACTCGGCGTTCGCCGGCGCGAGGTCCGTCGGCAGCGCCGAGGCGTCGCTCATATCCATGCCGGGCAGGTACCAGGCCAGGAAGGCAGCGGTCACATTGCTGTTGAGCATAGGGGCGTCGGCGTTCTCGGTGTACGACGGCAGCGACGTGTCACCCGTGGTCGCCGGGTACCAGAGCAGCTGGAACGCCAACTTGGGGCCGCCGGCGTCGCGCGCCCGCAACGCCATCACCGCGGAGATGTTGCCGCCGGCCGAATCGCCGGCCACCGCGAGGCGCGTCGGGTCGCCACCGAGTTCGGTGGCGTGCGCGCCCACCCACTGCAACGCGGCCCAGGAATCCTCGATGCCGGCCGGGAAGGGGTGCTCCGGCGCCAGCCGGTACTCCACCGACACCACGATGGCGCGGGCGCCGATGGCGTGCGCGCGGGCCACGTGGTCGTGGGAATCCAGATCGCCGATGGCCCAGCCACCGCCGTGGTTGAAGACCACTACCGGCAGCGGACGGGTTTCGCCGTCGATGTGCGGCCAGTAGATGCGGGCCGGAATCTGGCCTGCGTCGCCGCAATCGAGCACGCGGTTCTCGATCCGCATGTCGGGCAGCATCGCGGCAGGCGGCCGCAGCGAGGCGAGCTTGGCCCGCGCCACCTCGACGCCGTCGTCGATGGTGAACTCCAACGGCACGGCGTCCAGGAGGGCTTTGAGGATCGGGTCGATAGCAGGCCGGTCTGCGGACGTCACAGCGTTGGTCTCATCCAGGGTCATGTCTCAGGCTAACGCGGCACGCAGCGCAGCCAGCCCCCGGTCGGTCGCCTCAGTCGTTGCCGGGACTACGCCGTGATAGCCGAGGTAACCGTGCACCAGCGTCTCGGCATTGTGTACCTCGGCGGAAACCCCTGCCGCAGTGAGCATTTCGCCGTACCGGATGCCATCGTCGCGCAGCGGGTCGTAGCCGGCGACGGCGATGTAGGCCGGGGCGAGTCCGGCCAGCGATTCGGCCCGGGCCGGAACCAGCGCGGCCGGCGGGTTCCGCAGGTCGACGCCCTCGGCGTAGAGCAGCGAAAAGCCACCGACGGCGCCCCGGCCGAGGACCGGGGCGTCGGCATTCTCGGAGAACGACGGCAACGAGGTGTCCCACGTGGTCGCCGGGTACCACAGCAGCTGGGCGCGCAGCGTGATGCCGGCGTCGCGGGCCAGCTGTGCCACCACGGCGGCGAGGTTTCCGCCGGCCGAATCACCAGCCACGGCAAGACGATTCGGATCGCCGCCGATCTCGTCGGCATGAGCGGCCACCCACTGCGTGACGGCCCAGACGTCGTCGACCGCCGCGGGGTACGGATGCTCAGGCGCCAGCCGGTAGTCCACTGACACCACCACTGCACCCGTCCCGACGGCGTGCGCACGGGCGGTGCCGTCGTAGGTATCCAGATCGCCGACCACCCAGCCGCCGCCATGGAAGAACAGCACCACGGGTGCAGGCGGCGGCGCCTCCGGCGGCCAATAGATCCGGACCGGGACTCCTTCGATCACCCGATCCTCGGCGCGGACCTCCGGGAACACCGCTTTGCGCGGCAGGTCACGGAACCGGGCCCGCGCGGCTTCGATGCCGCCATCCATGGTCAATTGGAACGGAACCGCTTCCAGTACCTTTTGCAGAATGGGATCGAGTGGGGGACGCGCACTGTCCGACATGAGTTCACCGTACGCACTGCGCCGGCCGCTGTGGCTGGCGGCCGCGGTGGTGGCTGCCGGCTACGGCATCTTCCTGATTGCGACGGCGCTGCGATTGCCGTCGGGCGCGGACTTGATCGGGCAGTTCGCCCTGCAGCCTGAAGTCAAGGCGCTACCCGCGCTGCTGCTCGCGGTGGCCGCCGCCGGGCACCCGTTCGTCCGCGAACGACGCTGGCTGGTCGCCGCGTTGGTGTTCTCGGCGGGCGGTGATTTCCTGCTCGCGGTCCCGGGATGGCCGATGGGATTCGTCTTCGGCCTCGGCTCGTTCCTGATCGCGCATCTGTGTTTCCTGGCCGCGCTGCTGCCGCTGGCCCGGCGCACCCCGGCAGCCACCGCCGGGGCCGCGGCATTGGTCGTCGTCTGCATCGGGCTGATCACCTGGTTCTGGCCCAGTCTGGTCGAACAAAAGATGACCATCCCCGTCACCGTGTATATGGCAGTCCTGGTGGCCATGGTGTGCACGGCACTGTTCGCCGACCTGCCGACGCGCTGGACCGCCCTCGGTGCACTGTGTTTCGCGGTGAGTGACGGCATGATCGGCATCAGCAAGTTCGTCCTCGGTAACGAGACGCTCGCGGTGCCAATCTGGTGGGCATACGCCACGTCGTTGCTGCTGATCACCGCTGGGTTCTTCGCGGGCCGGACAGTGTCGGCCGTGTCTGCTACACCGGCTGCGTGACCGTCACCAGGGCCCAGGCCGAACACGAGCCCGTGGCCAGGGTGCTGCCGATGCTCTCGGTACCGCACCTGGACCGCGAATTCGACTACCTGGTGCCCGCCGAGCTGTCCGACGACGCGCAACCAGGTGTGCGGGCCAAAGTCCGGTTCAGCGGGCGCCTGGTGGACGCCTTCATTCTCGAAAGACGTTCGGACACCGATCATCCCGGCAAGCTGGGTTGGCTGGATCGCGTGGTGTCCGCGGAGCGGGTGCTGACCCCGGACGTGCTGCGGCTCGCAGACGCGGTGGCTGCTCGGTATGCGGGCAGCCGGCCCGACGTGCTGCGGCTGGCCATTCCGCCGCGGCACGCCACCGTGGAGAAGCAGCCGCCGCCGGAGCTGCCCCCACTCACCCCGCGCGACGTCGACCCCAGTGCCTGGCACCACTACGGACGCGGCGACCAGTTCCTCGATGCGCTGGCCCAGGGCCGGGCCGCTCGCGCGGTGTGGCAGGCATTGCCGGGGGAGGACTGGGCCAGGCGACTATGCGAGGCGGCCGCCGTCGTCGTCAACAGCGGGCGCTCAGCCCTGCTGATCGTGCCGGACCAACGCGACGTCGACGCCGTCCACGCCGCCGCCGTCACCCTCGTCGAGGAGGCCCGCGTCGTCGCCCTCTCGGCCGGCCTCGGCCCGTCCCAGCGCTACCGGCGGTGGCTGTCGGTGCTGCGCGGGGCGGCCCGGCTGGTGATCGGCACCCGCAGCGCGGTGTTCGCGCCGGTCGCCGACCTCGGGCTGGTCGCCGTGTGGGACGACGGCGACGACTCCCTGTCCGAACCTCGCGCGCCGTATCCGCACGCGCGGGAGGTCGCGATGCTACGGGCGCACCAATTACGTTGTGGCGCAGTCATCGGCGGCTTTTCTCGTACCGCCGAGGCGCACGCGCTGGTGCGTAGCCGCTGGGCGCATGACCTGGTGGCCAGCCGCTCGGTGCTGCGTTCGCGGGCGCCGCGCGTCGTCGCCCTCGACGATGACGCGCACACCCACGAACGCGACGCCGCCGCCCGCACCGCGCGGCTGCCGTCGATGGCGCTCGGTGCGGCCCGCGCTGCGTTGAGTGCGGGACGGCCGGTTCTGGTGCAGGTCCCGCGCCGCGGTTACGTCCCGGCGCTGGCCTGCGGCAAGTGCCGCACCATCGCCCGGTGTCGGCACTGCACCGGGCCGCTATCGCTGCCGGACCGAGACACCATCGGCGCGGTGTGCCGCTGGTGCGGCCGGCAGGACAGTGCGCTGCGCTGCGGCCGGTGCGGTTCGGACGCCGTGCGCGCGGTGGTGGTCGGGGCCCGGCGCACCGCAGAAGAACTGGGCCGCACCTTTCCGGGAGTCCCGGTCGTCACCTCCGGCGGTGACGCCGTGGTGACTGAGGTGCCCGGCAGCCCCGCCGTGGTGGTGGCCACCCCGGGCGCCGAGCCCCGCGCCAACGGCGGCTACGGCGCAGCGCTGCTGCTGGACGGCTGGGCGCTGCTGGGCCGTCAGGACCTGCGGGCCGCCGAGGACACGCTGCGCCGGTGGATGTCGGCGTCGGCCATGGTGGTCGATCGCGCTGCCGGCGGCACCGTCGCGGTGGTGGCCGAATCGTCGATCCCGACGGTGCAGGCGCTGGTGCGCTGGGACCCGGTCGGGCACGCCGAGTTCCAGTTCGACGACCGGGCCGAGGTCGGACTGCCGCCCGCGGTGCACCTCGCGGCGGTCGACGGCATCCCGCAGGCCGCCGACGCGCTGTTGCACGCCGCCGAACTGCCGCCTGACGCCGAAGTGCTCGGCCCGGTCGACTTGCCATTCGGCGCGCGCCGGCCACCCGGTCTCGATCCCGGGGCGCAGGTGCACCGGATGCTGGTGCGGGTGCCGCGCGACCGCGGGTTGGCGGTGGCGGCGGCGCTGCGCCGGGCCACCGGTGTGCTCAGCGCGCGGCACGATCAAGAGCCCGTGCGGGTGCAGATCGACCCGCTGCATATCGGGTGAGGCCGAGAATTCCTGGGTTTGGCCGCTGCACAAGTAGCCTGGTGGATCGTGCGTATTGTCTTCGCCGGAACACCGGAACCCGCGCTGCCTTCGTTGCGCCGGCTCATCGCCTCGCCCCGCCACGAGGTGGTCGCGGTGCTGACCCGTCCCGACGCCGCGTCCGGCCGGCGCGGTAAGCCGTCGCCGTCCCCAGTCGCGGAACTTGCTCTGGCAGAAGGCATTCCGGTGCTGCGCCCGACCAAGCCCAATGAGCCCGAGTTCGTCGCCGAACTCGCCGAGCTGGCACCGGACTGCTGCGCCGTCGTCGCATACGGCGCGCTGCTGCGCGACGAGCTGCTGGCGGTGCCCCGGCTCGGCTGGATCAACCTGCACTTCTCGGTGCTGCCGGCCTGGCGTGGCGCCGCGCCGGTGCAGGCCGCAATCGCCGCGGGCGATGAGGTGACCGGCGCCACCACGTTCCAGATCGAACGCGCACTGGACTCCGGTCCGGTGTACGGCGTGCTGACTGAGGCGGTGCGGACCATCGACACCGCCGGCGACCTGCTGGCCCGGCTGGCCGATGCCGGGGCCGGTCTTTTGGAGACGACGCTCGACGGCGTCGAGGACGGTGCGCTGACCGCGGTGCCGCAGAGCACCGACGGCGTCACGGTCGCCCCTAAGGTCACCGTGGAGGACGCCCGGGTGCGCTGGGACCTGCCGGCACACGTCGTCGACCGCAGGATCCGGGCGGTCACGCCCAACCCGGGTGCCTGGACCGAGATCGGCGACCTGCGCGTGAAACTCGGCCCGGTGGTCCCGGTGGACGCAGAACCGTTGGCGCCCGGCGGAATTCGCGTACAGAAGGCGGGCGTGCTGGTTGGCACCGGGAGCACTCCGGTGCGCCTCGGCACGGTCCAACCGCCGGGGAAGAAATCGATGAAGGCAGCGGACTGGGCGCGCGGCGCCCGGCTGGATGAAAGTGTGGTGGCCCGGTGACCGAACGGAGCAACGCTGGACGCGAAGGACGCGGCGGACGGGACCGGGGGAGCAACAGCGGCAACGGCGGTGACCGGGGACGTCAGGGTCGTCCGACTGGCCAAGGACGCTCGGGCGGCCGGGATCGCCAGGGCCGCCCCGACCGCCAGGACCGGCAGTCGGGCCGGTCGCAGTCGCGGCCGGCCGACGCCGAACGCCGCGCCCCCCGCGGCCCGCGCCGCAAGCCGCTCGACCCGGCCCGCCAGGCCGCGTTCGATGTGCTGCGCTCAGTCTCCGAGCGGGACGCATACGCCAACCTCGCGCTGCCCGCGATCCTGCGTGACCGCGAGATCACCGGCCGTGACGCGGCGTTCGCCACCGAGCTGACCTACGGCACCTGCCGCTGCGTCGGGCTGCTCGATGCGGTGATCGAGAGTGCCGCTGGGCGGCCCACCGATCGCATCGATCCCGTGTTGCTGGATCTGCTGCGCCTCGGCGCCTATCAGTTGCTGCGCACCCGGGTCGACGCGCACGCCGCCGTGGACACCACGGTGGAGCAGGCCGGCATCGAATTCGATTCGGTGCGTGCGGGTTTCGTCAACGGTGTGCTGCGCACCATCGCGGGCAAGGACGAAGCCGCCTGGGTGGTCGAGCTCGCGCCGTCGGCCGCGGCCGACCCCATCGGCCACACCGCATTCACCCACGCTCATCCACGGTGGGTGGCCCAGTCTTTCGCTGACGCTCTGGGCGCCGACGCGGGGGAGCTGGACGCGATGCTCACCAGCGACGACGAACGTCCGGTCGTGCACTTGGCGGCCCGGCCCGGGGAGATCAGCGCCGACGAGCTGGCGGCTGCGGTCGGCGGCGACGTCGGCCGGTTCTCGCCGTACGCGGTGTATCTGCCCGGCGGGGATCCCGGTCAGCTGGACCCGATCCGGGACGGTTTGGCTCAGGTGCAGGACGAGGGCAGTCAGCTGGTGGCACGGGCGCTGACCGAGGTGCCGCTGGAAGGCAGTGACACCCGGTGGCTGGACCTGTGCGCGGGTCCGGGCGGCAAGACCGCGATGCTGGCCGCCATCGCCGCGCAGTGCGGCGCCGAAGTCACCGCGATCGAACCCACGGAGCACCGGGCGCACCTCGTTGAACGCAACACCTCCGGCATGGGCGTCGAGGTACTGCGGGTCGACGGTCGCGAGTCGGGTCTGCAGCCGGGATCGTTCGACCGCGTTCTGGTCGACGCCCCCTGCACCGGCCTGGGCGCACTGCGTCGTCGGCCTGAAGCGCGCTGGCGCCGCCAGCCCGCCGACGTGCCCGGCCTGGCCCGGCTGCAACGTGAATTGCTCGCTGCCGCAATCAAACTCACCCGCCCTGGCGGCGTGGTGCTGTATGCGACGTGCTCACCGCACCTGGCCGAGACGGTAGGCGTCATCGCCGACGCCCTGCGCCGCCAACCGGTCGAGGCCATCGACGCCAGGCCGTTGTTCGCTCCGGCGGACCGCCTCGGGCCCGGACCGCATGTGCAGTTGTGGCCGCATCGCCATGGCACCGATGCGATGTTTGCGGCCGCGCTCAAAGTAGTCTGACCGCCATGGCAGGACCACTGATCGCCCCGTCCATCCTTTCCGCCGACTTCGCCCGGCTCGCAGAAGAAACTGCGGCGGTGCACGGTGCCGACTGGCTGCACGTCGACGTCATGGACAACCATTTCGTGCCCAACCTGACGCTGGGTCTGCCGGTGGTCGAGAGCCTGCTGAGGGTGACCGACATCCCGATGGACTGCCACCTGATGATCGAGGACCCCAAGCGCTGGGCCCCTGCCTACGCCGAAGCCGGTGCCTACAACGTGACGTTCCACGCCGAGGCCACCGACGACCCGATCTCCGTCGCGCGCGACATCCGTGCCGCCGGTGCCAAGGCCGGCCTGAGCGTCAAGCCCGGCACCCCGATCGAGCCGTACCTGGAAATCCTGCGCGACTTCGACACCCTGCTGGTGATGTCCGTCGAGCCGGGCTTCGGCGGCCAGAAATTCATCGCCGAGGTGCTGCCGAAGGTGACCGCGGTGCGCCGCCTGGTCGACGCCGGTGAGCTGACCCTCGTCGTCGAGATCGACGGCGGTATCAACGACGACACCATCGAGGCGGCCGCCGCTGCCGGCGTGGACTGCTTCGTCGCGGGTTCCGCGGTGTACAACGCCGCCGATCCGGGTGCCGCGGTGGAAGCCCTGCGGCGTCAGGCTGCGGCCGCATCTCCGCACTTGGTGCTGTGACGCGAGAACTCGCCGACGCCCCGGTCCTGGAAGGTATGCGGCGAGCCATCGCCCAGGCCGACGCGGTCAAGGGCACCACCTACCCGAACCCACCGGTCGGCGCGGTGATCCTGGACCGTGACGGCGAAGTGGCCGGTGTTGGCGGGACCCAGCCGGCCGGGGAGGCGCACGCCGAAGTGGTGGCGCTGCGGCGGGCCGGGTTGCGCGCAGCCGGCGGCACCGCGGTGGTGACGCTGGAGCCGTGCAACCATCAGGGCCGTACCGGTCCATGCGTCGACGCGCTGCTGGACGCCGGGGTGGCTGCGGTCGTGTTCGCGGTGTCCGATCCCAATCCGGTGGCTGCCGGCGGCGCACAGCGGCTGACCGATGCCGGGGTCACGGTGTCGTCGGGCCTGCTCGCCGACGAGGTGTCCGGCGGGCCGTTGCGGGAATGGCTGTACCGCCAGCGCACCGGCCGGCCCCACGTGACGTGGAAGTTCGGGGCCAGCGTCGACGGACGTAGCGCCGCTGCCGACGGCACCAGTCAGTGGATCACCGGCGCCGCCGCCCGCGCTGACGTGCACCGACATCGCAGCGTGGCCGATGCCATCGTGGTCGGGACCGGCACCGTGCTGTTAGACGATCCGACGCTCACGGCCCGGCTCGCGGACGGCACCCTGGCCGCCCGGCAGCCGCTGCGGGTGGTGGTCGGCGAGCGCGATATCTCGCCCGAGTCGAACATCTTGAACGACGAGTCCCGGACCATGGTGATCCGCACCCACGATCCGCACGAGGTGCTGCGGGCGCTGTCGGACCGGACTGACGTGATTCTCGAAGGCGGTCCGACGCTGGCCGGAGCGTTCGTCCGGGCCGGATTGGTGGACCGGATTCTGGCCTATCTGGCGCCGACGCTGCTGGGCGGACCGATCACGGCCATCGATGACGTCGGGGTGCCGACCATTTCGCAGGCCCGGCGCTGGCGGTTCGACGGCATCCAGCCCGTCGGGGACGATGTGCGGCTGAGCCTGGTCCCGAACTGATTGCTCGGGCACTTCCCAGCGAACTTTTCCGGTTGCCTGCCTGCCCGGCTGGGCCGGCAAGCGCCGAGAGCTACCGGGTCTGAACCGGTCGAGTTGATTCCCGCAAAGCGCTGAGACGTGCGATTCATCGCTGCGCGCGTTGTGATTGGGCTCACCGCTCCCTGTCCTTAGTTTCGCTAATCGTTATCGGTTTGAGATCAACGGCCCCGAGTTCGTGCAGGAGACCCGAATTGCGCATCCGTAAAATTGAGTGCAATGACCGGGTCGCCTGGATCCGGCCGAAATATCGCGCTCGCCGACGTCGTTAGAGCGAAGGTGTTCACGAGCAAAGGATTACGACCATGACTGCATTGCAGGACTGGCTCAGCTTCCGTCCGGTCGAAGACGGCAGCATCAAGGACATGATGTTCCGGCCGCTACGGGCGGTCCTGAGCGTCGTCGAGGACTTTGACGATGCAGTGGACGTGGCACTGGAACGCCTCGCGGCACACGCGAACGGGCATCACCTGTACCCGGCGTCGGCGCCTACTCCGGCCTACATCCCGGACAACGTGGTGCTCATGCGCCCGGGCCTGGAGCGCTGCTAGGACGGTGCTGAACTAGCGCCAGACGTACACAAGCGTAAACAAGGGAGCCGCAGAGTCAGCTGACTCTGCGGCTCCCTTGTTGTTCACGTACTACCCGACCGGGGCGGGATCAGCCTCAGGGGCCGTCTCTGGTTCGTCGGCCTGTTCGTGGCGACCGGCGATCAGCAGTCCGGCCACCGCACCCACCACACAGACGACGGCCGTGATGAAGAAGATCGAGCCGTACTGCATGGTGTAGGCGGTCTTGACGAGGTCCGCGTATTGCGTCTGCGCCTCCAGCGCGTTGCTCGCCTTGTGACGCGGCAGGGAAGCCAAGTTCTGGTTGAACTTGTACAGGCCCCACGCGGACAGCGCCGCCATGCCGATCAGCATGCCGATCATGCGGGACACCACGACCGCAGCCGAGGCGATGCCGTGCTGCGCCGTGGGCACCACCCGTAGCGTCGCCGAGGTCAGCGGCCCGATGACCAGGCCCAGTCCCAGGCCGGCGATGATCAGGTCGGTCGGCAGCGTCGGCAGCGTGACGATCGCAAGGTCATGCGTGGCCTCCAGCACGTTCATGTCCCAGTGCGACACCAGCAGGTACGCACCCGCGGCGATGAGCAGACCGGCGAACGCGACGATCCGGTCGCCGATCCGGGTGGCGATCCACCCGCCGACCAGCGCACCGACCGGCAGCGCGCCCAGGAACCACGCCAGCTTGAAGATGGCGTGGGCCTGATCGATACCGAGGACGCCGCGGCTGAACAGCTCGACGTTCACCAGCGTCACCATCAGCGCCGCACCGGCGCACAACGACGACGCCAGGCCTGCCAGGAACGGCCGGAAGTGCACACCCACCGGGTCGATCAGCTTGGTGCGGGAGATTTTCTCCCAGACGAAGAACGCGACAGCGACGACGGCGGCGGCGATCAGCAACGGCGGACCGTTTTCCGGAAGCACCTCCTTGCCGTCCGGGTTGGGGTTGTACAGACCCCAGGTCGCCAACCCGAGTGCGACGGCCAGCAGCACGCCGCCGAGCACGTCGATCTTCTCCGGCTTCTCCGTCTCGATGCGCGACGGCAGGCTGAAGTGGATCATCACGATGGCCGCGATGGTCAGCGGCACGTTGATCCAGAAGACGTCCCGCCAGTCGTGCAGCAGCCACACCACACCGACGCCGTACAGCGGGCCGAGCACGCTGCCCAGCTCCTGCGCGGCACCGATACCGCCGAGCACGCCGGCGCGGTTGCGCGCGGCCCACAGGTCGGCGGCCAGCGCCAGCGTCACCGGTAGGAGCGCGCCACTGGCGACGCCCTGAATGGTCCGGCCGACGATCAGCTGGATCAGCGGCTCGATCAGCTCGTTCGCCGGGGCGAACATGCCGGCCATCGCAGTGACGATCGAACCCACCGCGAACAGGGCCAAGCTGACCTGCAACACCAGCTTGCGGCCGAACCGGTCCGAGGCCCGGCCCAGCAGCGGCATCGCGGCGATGTAGCCCAGCAGGTACCAGGTGACCACCGGCGTGACCTGCTGGATTTTGTTGATCGGGATGCCGATCCCGTCCGGCGGGTCCTTCATCATGTCGGTCATGATCGTCACGACGACATAGGTGTCGAGCGCGCCGAGCAGGACCGCCAGACTGCCTGCGGCTATGGCGACGTGACGGTTATTGCCCCCGGCCATTACTGAACGTCAGGCTTGGTGACGGTGACCGGCTTACCCCAGTCCGTCAGCGTCATCTGCAGGCTGTTGCCCGGGCTGACCTCCAGCTGAGCCTGAGCCAGCTGGTGGTTGCCGTCCTCCTGGACCCATGCGGTGCTCGACAGCGGGCTGGTGACCTTCAGCTGCGGGGCGATCTTGTTGACGGCGTCGGCGCTGACGGTGCCGGTGACCTTGACGGTCTTCACGCCATTGATGTCCTCGCGGCCAACGGCCTTGGCGTCGGTGAAGTTGTCCAGGATGTTGGCCAGGCCGGTCTCCGGGCGCAGGATGGCCGAGATGTCGTAGATGGCGTCGGCGGGGCCGAAGTCGGACAGCGGGCCGCCGGCCGACAGCGAGGCGTACAGATGGTTGTCGTAGACGACGAACGGCGCGTCCTGGACGCCCATGCCGCCCACCGACAGGTTTGCCTTGCCCTGGCCGGCGACGGCCGGGGTCAGCGTCATGTCACCGGTCAGCTTGGTCACCGTCATCTTGGCGATCTTGCCGTTGACGGTCAGGACCAGGTGCACACTCTGCTGGGCGCGGGTGGTGTCGGCGGACTGCTTCAGCAGCGTCGCGGCGTCGGGCAGCGGAGCCGAGGGCGCTTCAGACTTCGAGCAACCGGAGACCAGGAGCACCCCGGCCATCGCGGTGGAGAGTAGGGAAACAAGCATGGCGGAGCGTTTGCGCGTCTGCATGCCCTGCATCGTAATAGGTGTGCCTGACTAACCAGTTGCCTCGATGGCCCGGTAGAACCAGAGGCATGGTTGCTGAACTCGAATTCCGGGCGGTTCCGATCGATAGCGGCGACGGTGCGGCACTGGTCGGGGCCATGGAGGCCGAGATGGCGGACCTCTACGCCGACGTCCGCGGCGGCCTCGATCTGAACGCTCCGGACATGCCCAAGGCCGGGCCGGCGGAACTCGGCCCGCCGCACGGCGTCTACCTGGCCGGATACCGCGACGGCCGCCCGGTCTGTGGCGGCGGGCTCAAACGGTTGCCGGACGGCGCCTGTGAGATCAAACGCATGTATGTGGTGCCGTCGGCGCGCCAGCAGGGTCTGGCCCGAATCCTGTTGCGGGCCTTGGAGGACGCCGCCCGCGGGCTTGGATACCCCGTAGCCAGGCTCGACACCGGGGCGCGGCAGCCGCATGCCCAACGGCTGTACGAAGCGGAGGGGTATCTGCCGATCGGCAATTTCAACGGCAACCCGGTGGCGCATTACTTCGGCGAGAAGCGGCTCACCCGGGGCGACGGCGCATAGATAGGCTGGGGCGCATGTTCACCGGCATTGTCGAAGAGCTCGGCGAGATTGTCAGCAAGGACCAACTGGCCGATGCGGCGAGGTTCGTCATCCGCGGCCCGTTGGTCACCACCGATGCCGGGCACGGTGACTCGATCGCGGTGAACGGCGTCTGCCTGACCGTCGTCGACGTGTTGCCCGACGGTGCCTTCTCCGCTGACGTCATGGCCGAGACCCTCAACCGGTCCAGCCTGGCTGGTGTCGAGGTTGGTGGGCGCGTCAACCTGGAGCGCGCCGCTGCCATCAACAGCCGCCTCGGCGGGCACATCGTGCAGGGTCACGTGGACGGCACCGGCGCCGTTCTGGCCCGGACACCGTCCGAGCACTGGGAGGTCGTGCGGATCGCGCTGCCGCCGCAGCTGGCCCGGTACGTGGTCGAGAAGGGCTCGATCACGGTGGATGGGGTGTCGCTCACGGTGTCCGGCCTGGGGCGCGACGAGCAGGGTGACTGGTTCGAGATCTCGCTGATTCCAACGACGTTGCAGCTCACCACGCTCGGCCGCGCTCCGGTGGGCACCACGGTGAATCTCGAAGTGGACGTCATTGCAAAGTATGTGGAGCGATTGCTCACCCCGGCGCAATAGTCGCCGGTCACGCCACGTCCGCTGAGCGGGACTGGCGGGAGTGAACTGGCCTGTATCAGTGGTTCATACTGGTACGTGATCAATATGGTCCTCATGGGGCCGCGGCAAGGGTGGTGGAGATGACGAGGCTGGATTCCGTCGAGCGGGCGATAGCCGATATCGCGGCGGGCAAGGCTGTCGTCGTCATCGACGACGAAGATCGTGAGAATGAAGGCGATCTGATCTTCGCTGCCGAGAAGGCGACGCCGGAGCTGGTGGCCTTTATGGTCCGCTACACCTCGGGGTACCTGTGCGTGCCGCTGTCGGGGGACATCTGCGACCGGCTGGGCCTGTTGCCCATGTACGCGGTGAACCAGGACAAGCATGGCACCGCGTACACCGTCACGGTTGACGCGAAAAAGGGTGTGGGAACCGGCATTTCGGCATCGGACCGCGCCAAGACCATGCAGGCGCTGGCCGATCCGGACGCCGTCGCCGACGACTTCAGCAAGCCCGGGCACGTTGTTCCGTTGCGCGCCAAGGACGGTGGCGTGCTGCGCCGCCCCGGTCATACCGAGGCTGCCGTGGATCTGGCCCGCTTGGCCGGGCTGCAGTCGGCCGGCGCCATCTGCGAGATCGTCAGCCAGAAGGACGAGGGCGCTATGGCCCAGACCGACGAGCTGCGCGTCTTCGCCGACGAACACGACCTGGCGCTGATCTCCATCGCTGACCTGATCGAGTGGCGTCGCAAGCACGAGAAGCACATCGAGCGCGTTGCCGAGGCCCGCATCCCGACCCGGCACGGCGAGTTCCGGGCCGTCGGTTACACCAGCATGTACGAGGACGTCGAGCACGTGGCCCTGGTGCGTGGTGATGTCTCGGAGCAGAACGGTGACGACGTGCTGGTGCGCGTGCACTCCGAATGCTTGACCGGTGACGTGTTCGGTTCCCGGCGCTGCGACTGCGGCCCCCAACTGGACGCAGCCATGGAGATGGTGGCCGACGAAGGCCGCGGCGTGGTGCTGTACATGCGCGGGCACGAAGGCCGTGGCATCGGCCTGCTGCACAAGCTGCAGGCCTACCAGCTGCAGGATGCCGGTGCCGACACCGTCGACGCCAACCTGGAGCTCGGTCTGCCGGCCGACGCCCGCGACTACGGCATCGGTGCGCAGATTCTGGTTGACCTGGGCGTCCGGTCCATGCGGCTGCTGACCAACAACCCGGCCAAGCGCGTCGGCCTCGACGGCTACGGCCTACACATCATCGAGCGGGTGCCGCTGCCCATCGGGCCCAACGCCGACAACATCCGCTACCTCATGACCAAGCGGGACCGGATGGGCCATGACCTGACCGGGCTCGACGATTTCGCCGGTAACGACACAGACGGAGAAGGTAAATGAGCGGCGCGGTCGGAGAACGCAAATGAGCGGTGTCGGCGTTCCGGACATGCCGGCGGTCGACGCGTCCGGAGTGAAGCTGGCCATCGTCGCCAGCACCTGGCACACCACCATCTGTGATGCGTTGCTGGCCGGTGCCAGCCGCGTGGCCACCGCATCGGGTATTGCCGAGCCGACGGTCGTGCGGGTGCTCGGTGCCATCGAAATCCCGGTCGTGGCACAGGAATTGGCCAAGACCCACGATGCGGTGATTGCGTTGGGTGTGGTGATCCGCGGTGGCACACCGCATTTCGATTACGTATGTGACGCTGTCACCCAGGGCCTGACGCGGGTATCGCTCGACGAGTCGACGCCCGTCGCCAACGGTGTTCTGACGGTCAACACCGAGGAGCAGGCCATCGACCGCGCCGGCCTGCCCGGTTCGGCTGAGGACAAGGGCGAGCAGGCCGCATCTGCGGCACTGGCCACCGCACTGATCCTGCGCGACCTGCGCGCATGACACAGGGGACCGGCGGTTGGGACCTGGAGGTTCGGCCGCACCGGGTGAAGTTGGTCGCCTACGTGGCGGCGTTTGTCATCATCGCTGTGCACGTCACTGTGGGCGCGCTGCTCAAGTACAGCTCTACCGGGGTGATCTTCCAGACCTCCGACCAGGTCGCGATGGCGGTGCTCGGCGTCATCCTGGCCGGCGCGGTCCTGCTGCTCACCCGGTCCCGCCTGCGCGTCGGCCCGGCCGGCATCGCTGTGCGTAACGTGTTGAGCGACAAGATCATTGCCTGGCCCGACGTGGTCGGGGTGTCGTTCCCGATCGGAGCCCGATGGGCCCGTGTGGACCTGCCGGACGACGAGTACGTCCCGATGATGGCCATCCAGTCCGTCGATAAGCTCCATGCCGTCGAGGCCATGGACCAGGTCCGCGAACTGGTCGACAAGTACCGCCCGGATCTCAAGACAGCGTCAACGACATCGTGACTTCGTCTGCCGGACTGGAGTTTTCGCCAATGCCGGGCAGATCGGGCGTGTCGACGAAGCCGAACCCCCGGTAGACGCCGAGCGCGGCGGCATTGTCCTGGTGGACGCGCAGCGTCACGGTGCGGGCGCCCAGCTCGCGCCCCCAGTCGATGGCCGCGGTGAGCAGCTCGCCCGCCACCCCACGGCCGCGCTCGTCCGGGTCGGTCCACAGTGAGTACAGGTACACCGACACCGGGCTGGCCCGATGCGCGGCGATCAGCCCGACGAACCGGTTGTCTCGGGCCAGGACGAACTGGGCGTGGGCGCGCAGCCGCCGGCGCCACTGAGTCCCGGTGAAGGTCAACTCAGTGCGGTACTCGGCGTCGTCAGTCCCCGCGGAATCGGCCAGCGCGCGCAGCCGCAGCGCGGCGAACACCCGCCAGTCGGCTTCGGTGAGCCGGATCACCCCTGTCCCGGTCATGCCTGCCCGGCCCCTCCCATGGGATAGAATTTGCTGATAGTGACCGATTTTCGCATGCCTTCGTCGCCGCTTGACGCCGTGGCGATCGCACCCGCTGAACTGGTCGGCCGCCTGGGTGCCTTCCCGACGGTGACCGTGCCGCTCTACCAGGGCCGGCCCGTCGACACCGCGTGGCTGTACAACTACTTGACCGAACCGGCGGACTACTTCGGGCTGACCATGCCGTCCGCGGACGCTCTCGGTGCGGCGGTCGCGCGTTTCGCGGCACAGTCTCCCGGCTCGGCGCTCGTCGCTGCCACGGTCACCATCACCGGCGGCGGCAAGTGCACAGTGACGGGTACGTCCTCCGCGGTCTATGCGCGCGATCCGGCCCGGATCGGCTGGTACGACCCGGCCTGGACTGCGCCGTCGGCGTCGGATGCGCACTGGCTGCGGATGGCGGCACGGACCACGAGTCTGGGTACCGTTGACCTGCTGCTGCGCCACCTGGCCGAACAGGGCTGCGTGGACGGTGTGCTGCCCGGCTCCGAACTCAGCCCGCCCGTGGCCGGTGCTCTGGTGCTCGACACCGGTGGCGCACTCATCGGGTTGGACAACCCGGAGCCGGTCTCGATTCTCACCCAGCTTCAGGGCTGCGGCGTCATGCGTCCCTTCGCGTCGCGGACGTCAGTGCCGGCCGCGCACGTGCGCCGCGCCTGGTGGATTTCGCCGCAGTACCGCACCCAACCGGTCGTGCAACTCGGTGACCAAACCGTCCCCGTTGATCCCGCCTACCCGCCGTTTCTGGAGCAGCCGTGACCAAACCTTTTGTGCCGCAGTCGTTCAAATCGTTCCGGATCGACGGCTACGACATCGTCGACGGGGTGTTCAGCGGGCGTTACACCATGTGCGGCGCGGATACGGCCGACGACGTGAGCTTCGTCGAGACCATCGATTTCGGGGACAGCCTGGCCGGCAGCCGCCCCGACGACCGGCTGTTGCGGCTGCTGACGCTGACCTGCTCGCTGAGCTACTACAAGGCCGCTGCGCCGCCGCAGATCGAAATCGCTTTTCCTTCTTATGATTTCGAACGTGAGTACCTGCGCCAGGTGATTGCGGGCGGGCTGGGGGAGTACGCCTACCGCAACAATCTGCCCGGTGCGCTGAGCCCGGAGATCGTTGGCGGCAGCGCCGAGGTGCGTACGCATGATGTCGACGCCTGGAACCCCGACGCAGTGCCGCTGGTGCCCGTGGGCGGTGGCAAGGACTCGGTGGTGTCGATCGAGACCCTCGCGCCGCTGCAGCCGGTGTTGTTCAACGTCAACAAGTTCGACCCGATCGACCGGTGCGTCGAGATCAGCGGCCTCGCGCACCTGCGGGTCATGCGTTCGATTGATCGCACCCTCATCGAGGCCAACGCCGCCGGCGCCTACAACGGGCATATCCCGGTCACGGCGATCAACAGCATCATCGGGTTGATCGTGGCCGACGCCAACGACTTCGGGCCGGTGGTGCTGTCCAACGAACGCTCGTCCAACGTCGGCAACGTCGAATGGATGGGCCAGGACATCAACCACCAGTGGTCCAAGAGCGTCACCTACGAGACGCTGCTGCGCGACACCCTGAGCGCCTACGGGCTCAACCCTGACCGGTACTTCTCGCTGCTGCGCGGGCTGTCGGAGTCGCAGATCGCCGACCGGTTCGCTTCCAGCCCACAGTATTTCCGCGCCTTCATCAGCTGTAACCGACCCTTTGCACTGGATGCCGGCCGGCGCGGGGCAACCTGGTGCGGGCACTGCCCCAAGTGCCAGTTCGTGTTCGTGCTCATGGCGCCGCGACTGGGCCGCGACGAGGTGGAGGCCATCTTCGGCCGAAACCTGTTCGAGGACACCGAGAGCCAAGCCGAATTCGAGGACATCCTCGGCATCGGCGCGCACAAGCCGTTCGAGTGCGTCGGCGAGTACTACGAGGCCGCCGAGTCGATGCTGACCATCCTCGATAACGAGGCCTGGGCCGGCCTGCCGCTGGTCGAGCAGTTCCGCAGTGCGCGAGCCGATTTGGAGCGCATCGCCGCCGACCAAGACGACACCGCCGCCGTGCAGTACGTGCCCGAGCGCTATCGCGCCGCCCTGGACGCCGATCGATGACTCCGGTGAGAAGGCAGCGCCTCGAATTGTCCGGTGCCGCCGTCGGCATATGGGGTTTCGGTAAAGAGGGGCAGTCCCTGGCCCGGACCGCCCAGGCCGCGGGAGCCGCGCGCATCGACGCCGTCGACGATGCCGGACGGGGGACTCTTGACGTACCCACCGACCTTGCTGAATCCGATGCCAACCTCAACCTGTGGCGTGGTGCCGAGCACCTGGCGCGGCTGGCGGACTGCGATGTGGTGTTCCTCAGCCCCGGGATACCGTGGCGCCAGCCGTTCTTCACGAAGCTGCGTAATTCGGACACCACGCTGTCCAGCGCTGCCGACTGGTACCTGCGGCAGTATGCCGCGCAGACCGTCGGCGTGACAGGAACCAAGGGCAAGAGCACGACGGCGTCGTTCCTGACGCATCTGTTGTGCCGCCTCGGTGCGGACGCGGTGGTGGCCGGCAACATCGGCACCCCGCTGTCGGACCTGCAGCCCGGGCCGGACGCCGTGGTGGTCGCCGAGCTGTCCAGCCAGCAGTGCGCTCTGGTGACCGCGTCGCCACGAATCTCGGTGATCACCAACCTCTTTGAAGACCACCTGGACTGGCACGGCGACATCGACGCCTACCACGGTGCCAAGGCCAACGTCTTCGCCTGCGGCGGCGAGATTCTCGTCACCACCCCGCAGGTGCTCGCCGCACTGGAGCGCCTCGGTATCGCGCTGCCACCCGTGGTCCGCACCGTCGACCCTGCCGACGTGGTGCGCCCCGTGTTTGACGGGCCGGGCGACTACGTCATGGCCTACGAGCACAACGTCGTCAACGGCGCACTGGCCGCAGTCGCTGCTGCCGAGGTGATCGGGCGGCCCGTGACAGCAGACGAATTCCTGGGTGCAGTAACCACATTCGAGGCACTGCCACACCGGCTGCAGGTGGTGCGACGAACCGGGGAAGTCCGCTGGATCGACGACACCCTGGCCACCACCGGCGAGAGCGTGGTCGCTGCGCTGCGCTCGATGCGGCCCGACGACCGGATCGCCCTCATCGTCGGCGGCATGGACCGTCAGCTCGACTACGAACAGCTCGACGACTTTCTGCTGTCCGGCGTCCGCGATGTGCATCTCATCCAGGGCCCGACCAACGGTGCCGCGATCGGCCGTCGGTTCGCCGCAGCCCACCCGGAGTCAGTGCACCCGGTGGACAGCCTGGAAGCGGCCGTGCACACCGCGGCGGCAGTGCCGGGAGTGACGGCCGTGCTGCTGTCGCCCGGCGCGGCCAGCTACGACCTGTACGCCAACTACGTCGCCAAGGCGGCCGCGTTCTGTGAGCTCATCGATGCTGTCAGCCGGCCGAACTAACCTGTAACAGTGCCTGATCCATCGACGTACCGGCCTGCGCCGGGCACCATCCCAGTGGAACCCGGGGTCTACCGGTTCCGGGATCCGCACGGTCGGGTCATCTACGTCGGCAAGGCCAAGAGCCTGCGCAACCGGCTGAACTCCTACTTTGCCGACCTGTCAGCGCTCGCGCCCCGGACGCGGCAGATGGTGACCACCGCCGGCAGCGTCGAGTGGACGGTCGTCACAACCGAAGTCGAAGCGCTGCAACTGGAATACAACTGGATCAAGGAATTCGATCCACGGTTCAACATCCGGTACCGCGACGACAAGACGTATCCGGTTTTGGCGGTCACCCTGGGCGAGGAATACCCACGACTGTTCGTGTACCGCGGTCCGCGGCGCAAGGGGGTCCGCTATTTCGGGCCGTACTCGCACGCCTGGGCCATCCGCGAGACACTGGACCTGCTGATGCGGGTGTTCCCGGCTCGCACCTGCTCCAGCGGAGTGTTCAAGCGGCACAACCAGATCGGCCGTCCCTGCCTGCTCGGCTACATCGACAAGTGCTCGGCGCCGTGCGTCGGCCGGGTGACCGCAGCGGAGCACCGCAAGATCGTCGACGACTTCTGCGACTTCCTGGCCGGCAAGACTGATCGCCTGGCCCGGGACATTGAACAGCAGATGGCCGAGGCTGCCGGAGAGTTGGAGTTCGAGCGCGCGGCCCGGCTGCGCGACAACCTCTCGGCGCTGAAACGGGCGCTGGAGAAGCAGGCTGTTGTGCTCGGCGACGGCACCGACGCGGACGTGGTGGCGTTCGCCGACGACGACCTGGAAGCGGCCGTCCAGGTCTTCCATGTCCGGGGCGGCAGGGTCCGCGGCCAGCGGGGCTGGGTCATCGAGAAGTCCGGCGAGCCCGGGGAATCTGGTGCGGACTATCTGGTGAGCCAGTTCCTCACCCAGTTCTATGGTGACCAGGCCGAGCTGCGCGCCGGCGGGCCGACCGATGAAGCCACCAATCCGGTGCCCAAAGAGGTTCTGGTACCGGCACTTCCGGACAACGCCGACGAACTTGCTGACTGGCTGTCCGGTCTGCGCGGCTCCCGGGTGCAACTGCGGGTCGCGCAGCGCGGCGACAAACGGGCCCTGGCGGAGACCGTCCAGCGCAATGCCCAGGGCGCGCTTGCCCAGCACAAGCTGAAGCGGGCCGGCGACTTCAACGCCAGATCCGAAGCGTTGCAAAGCATCCAGGATTCGCTGGAACTCGACGATGCGCCGCTGCGCATCGAGTGCGTCGACATCAGTCACGTGCAGGGCACCGACGTGGTGGCCTCGCTGGTGGTGTTCGAGGACGGGCTGCCCCGCAAGTCCGACTACCGGCACTACGCCATTCGTGAGGCTGCCGGTGACGGCCGGTCCGACGACGTGGCGTCCATCGCCGAGGTGACCCGCAGGCGCTTTGCCCGCCATGTCGCCGACACCCAGGTCGGGGCGGAGCCTTCCGCGGCCGATGCGAGTGTGACCGATGCCACTGAAACCCCCACGCGGCCAAAGCGATTCGCCTACCCACCCAATCTGTTCGTCGTCGACGGCGGGGCGCCGCAGGTCAACGCCGCCGCCGCCGTGCTCGACGAGCTGGGCGTCACCGACGTGGCAGTGATCGGGCTGGCCAAGCGTCTGGAAGAGGTATGGGTGCCGGAACAACCGGACCCGCTGATCATGCCGCGCAACAGTGAAGGTCTCTATCTGTTGCAGCGGGTGCGTGACGAAGCCCACCGGTTCGCCATCACGTTCCACCGCAGCAAGCGGTCGAAGCGCATGACCGCATCGGTGCTGGACGCCGTGCCCGGTCTCGGCGAACACCGGCGCAAGGCCCTGGTCACCCATTTCGGTTCGGTGGCACGGCTGAAAGAAGCCAGCGTCGACGAACTGACCGCGGTGCCCGGTATCGGGGCCGCGACCGCGCAGGCGGTGGTGGCGGCACTGCGGTCCGGCGGCCCCACCCCGGCTGGAGAAGTTGATTCCCAGTCGGATTCGGAAGCGGTACTGCCGGATATCGGCAATGATCGGACAGCAGAGTGAGCGCGCAGCAGCATCGGATGAGCAGTGGGGGACGGACGAAGTCGTGACGGACGATCAGATGGATGGCGCGGCTGGTGAAATCGACGTGGTCCTCGTCACGGGTCTGTCCGGCGCCGGTCGCGGCACCGCGGCCAAGGTGCTCGAAGATTTGGGCTGGTACGTCGCCGACAACCTGCCGCCTGAGCTGATCACGCGCATGGTCGAGCTGGGGTTGGCCGCGGGCTCGCGGATCACCAAGCTGGCCGTGGTGATGGACGTGCGGTCCAGGGGCTTCACCGGCGACCTTGATTTTGTTCGCCGTGAGTTGGCGACCCGCAGCGTCGTCCCGCGGGTGCTGTTCCTGGAGGCCTCCGACGACATCCTGGTACGGCGCTACGAGCAGAACCGGCGCAGTCATCCCCTGCAGGGCAATCAGACTCTCGCTGAAGGTATTGCCGCCGAACGGAGGTTGCTGGCGTCGGTGCGTGCAACGGCCGATCTGATCATCGACACCTCGACGCTGCCGGTGCCGGCGCTGCGCGCCAGTATCGAGCGGGCATTCGGTGAAGAGGCGGTGGCCGGTACCAGCGTGACGGTGGAGTCGTTCGGCTATAAATATGGTCTGCCGATGGACGCCGACACCGTCATGGATGTTCGGTTCCTGCCCAATCCGCATTGGGTCGACGAGTTGCGCCCGCACACTGGGCAGCATCCTGCGGTTCGGGACTACGTGCTGGGACAAGAGGGGGCCGCGGAGTTCCTGGACACCTACCATCGGCTGCTTGGGGTTGTGATCGACGGCTATCGCAGGGAGGGGAAGCGCTACATGACCGTGGCCATCGGCTGCACAGGCGGCAAGCATCGCAGCGTCGCGATCGCCGAAGCGCTGGCCGACCGGCTGCGCGGTGGCGATCGGCTGACCGTGCGGGTGCTGCACCGGGATTTGGGGCGCGAATGACGGCCCCGCAGGAAGAGGTTTACGCGCCGGCGCGCGTCGTCGCGCTTGGTGGTGGACATGGGTTGTACGCGACGCTGTCGGCCGCCCGGCGGTTGACGCCGCACGTGACCGCTGTGGTGACTGTCGCCGACGACGGTGGGTCCTCGGGTCGGCTGCGTTCCGAACTTGACATCGTGCCGCCAGGTGATCTGCGAATGGCGTTGGCGGCCTTGGCATCTGATAGTCCGCACGGCCAGTTGTGGGCCACCATCATCCAGCACCGGTTCAACGGCAGCGGCGCGCTGGCCGGTCACCCAATCGGCAACCTGCTGCTCGCCGGCCTCAACGAAGTGCTGGCCGACCCGGTCGCCGCGCTCGACGAACTGGGCCGCATCCTCGGGGTCAAGGGCCGGGTGCTGCCCATGTGCCCCATCGCGTTGCAGATCGAGGCCGACGTGTCCGGGCTGGAGTCCGACCCGCGGATGAGTCGCGTGATCCGCGGTCAGGTCGCGGTCGCCACCACGCCGGGCAAGGTGCGCCGGGTGCGGCTGCTGCCGGGCGATCCGCCCGCCACGCGCCAGGCGGTGGACGCCATCATGTCGGCCGATCTGGTGGTGCTCGGTCCGGGCTCGTGGTTCAGCAGTGTGATCCCTCACGTGTTGGTGCCGCAGCTCTTGGCGGCATTGCAGGCCACCGAGGCCCGGCGGGCGCTGGTGCTCAACCTCGCGGCCGAGCCCGGCGAGACTGCCGGATTCTCCGCCGAACGCCACGTGCACGTGCTGTCGCAGCACGCCCCGGGCCTGACGGTCCACGACATCATCGTCGACGCGGCGAGTGTGCCCAGCGAGCGCGAACGTGAACAACTGCGCCGGGCGGCGGCGTTCCTCGAGGCTCAAGTCGAGTTTGCTGACGTGTCTCGACCTGGTACACCTTTACATGACCCGGCGCGGCTTGCGGCTGCTCTGGACCGGGTGCGTCGGGGTGGCCGCGCACCGGCGCAGGCCGCACACGAGCCACCCACCCCCGCCGGTCGGTCGGCCGACGGTCTCCGTCAGCAGCCGACCCCTGAAGGACTAAGAGGTGACGATTCGTGGCGATGACGTCGGAAGTGAAAGACGAGCTGAGCCGGCTGGTCGTCAATTCGGTGACCGCCCGCCGGGCCGAGGTGGCGTCGCTGCTGCGGTTCGCCGGCGGCCTGCACATCGTGGCCGGCCGGGTGGTCGTCGAGGCTGAGGTGGACTTGGGCAGCATCGCCCGCCGCCTGCGCAAGGACATCCACGACCTGTACGGCTACAACGCCGTCGTGCATGTGCTGTCGGCCAGCGGCATTCGCAAGAGCACCCGGTACGTCGTGCGGGTGGCCCAAGATGGGGAAGCCTTGGCCCGTCAAACCGGGCTGCTCGATATGCGCGGACGGCCGGTGCGCGGTCTGCCCGCTCAGGTCGTCGGCGGCAGCGTCGGTGACGCCGAGGCGGCATGGCGTGGCGCGTTCCTGGCACACGGGTCGCTGACCGAGCCGGGCCGGTCGTCGGCACTGGAGGTCAGCTGCCCGGGACCGGAAGCGGCGTTGGCATTGGTCGGCGCGGCGCGTCGGCTCGGGGTAAGTGCCAAGGCGCGCGAGGTCCGCGGCAGCGACCGCGTGGTGGTGCGCGACGGTGAGGCCATCGGGGCGTTGCTGACCCGGATGGGCGCCCAGGACACCAGGCTCAACTGGGAAGAGCGGCGGATGCGCCGCGAGGTGCGAGCCACCGCGAACCGGCTCGCCAACTTCGACGACGCGAACCTGCGCCGGTCCGCCCGGGCCGCGGTCGCGGCCGCCGCACGGGTGGAGCGGGCGCTCCACATCCTCGGTGACACGGTGCCTGATCACCTGTCGGCCGCCGGACGGTTGCGGGTCGAGCACCGGCAGGCCTCGCTCGAGGAACTGGGCCGGCTCGCCGACCCGCCGATGACGAAAGATGCTGTGGCAGGCCGCATTCGGCGCCTGCTGTCGATGGCCGACCGCAAGGCCAAGCAGGAAGGTATTCCGGACACGGAGTCGGCAGTTACCCCGGATCTGCTCGACGACGCCTGAACGGGCGGTTAGCGGTCTAGTCTGCTGAGGGTGGAGCGCACGCTCTCAGTCTCACTCGCGCAGTTCCGGCCGCTCACGGGTCCGGACCTGGTCGCTCGGCTGGAGTCCCAGGCTGCCGAAATCGCAGCTGCGTCAACCGATCTCGATCTGGTCGTGTTCCCGGAGATCCATCTGTGCGGTGACTGCGATCTCGCCGAGGACAGCAATGCCTGGCTGCGGGCGGCGGCGGAACCGCTGGACGGACCGAGGGTGCGGGCGCTCGGAGCGGCCGCGGCACGACTCGGCCTGTGGCTGATCCCCGGATCGGTGCCCGAACTCGGCGACGACAACCGGGTCTACAACACCCAGCTGGTCTTCAGCCCCGACGGTAAACTGGTGGCCAGTTATCGCAAGGTGTTTCCGTGGCGCCCGTTCGAAACCTGGTCTGCCGGGCACGAATTCACCGTTTATGAGATGCCCGCCAAGGGCCGCGGCGGACTGTCCATCTGCTACGACGCCTGGTTTCCCGAATCCACCCGCACCGTGGCGTGGCTGGGTGCCGAATTCGTCGTCAACGTCGTCAAGACCATCGGGGCCGACCGCCGGCAGGAGCGCGTGCTGGCCCAGGCCAACGCGATCGTCAACCAGGTGTTCATGCTCAGCGTCAACGCTGCCGGGCCGGTCGGTACCGGCGGCTCGATCGTCTGCGACCCCGAGGGCGCCATCATCGGGGACCTGCCCGGTGCCGAAGAAGGCGTGCTGTCGGTGGTGCTGGATCTGGACGCGGTGACCAGGGTGCGCGAACACGGGACCGAAGGCAGCAACCGGATGTGGTCGCAATTGGCGCCCGACGATCCGGTCATCGACCTGCCCATCTATGCGGGACGAATTGATCCCGCGACCTGGCAACCGAGGGGAGCGTCATGACCGTCGCAGAGGAAAGCCAGCACCACGAACATCACGGCACCCTGCAGAAGCAACTGGGGTTGCGGTCATTGATCCTGTTCGGACTGGCCTACATGTGCCCGATCATCGTGCTCGGCATCTTCGGGGTGATCGCTGGTCTGTCTCAGGGCGGTAGCTCCGGTTCCTATCTGCTGGCGACGGTAGCCATGTTCTTCACCGCGATGAGTTACGGCCTGATGGCCAAACACTTTCCGGTCGCAGGCTCGGCCTACACCTATGTCCGCTCTGCGCTCGACTCACGCTTGGGCTTCGTGGTGGGCTGGACCATTCTGCTCGACTATCTGTTCTTGCCCCTGGTGATCTGGCTGATCGGTGCCGCCTACCTGAAGGGCGAATACCCGAACGTGCCGATTGCGGTGTGGGTGGTCACGTTCATCGTGATCACGTCGGTGCTGAACGTGCTCGGGCTCAAGGTGGCCGACCGCACCAACTTTGTGCTGATGACGGTGCAGCTCCTGATCCTGATTCTGTTCGTGGTGCTGTCCATCACGCACCTGCTGCACGGGTCGCAGTCGCTGGTGTCCACCGTGCCGTTCACCGGCGGCGGATTCGGACCACTGACCGCGGGGGCCGCGGTCGCCGCGTACTCGTTTCTCGGTTTCGACGCCATCAGCACCCTCACGGAGGAAGCGCACGACGCCCGCCGGAACGTCCCCCGGGCCATCGTGCTGGTTGCGCTCATCGGCGGCGCCATCTTCGTCGTCGTCACGTACTTCGTGACCCTGGTGGCTCCGGGCGGCACGTTCTCGAACACCGATTCGTTGGCCGCCGATATCGCAAAGACCATCGGCGGCAGCCTCTTTGGCGCGGTGTTCCTCACCGGGTTGATCGTCGGACAGTTCACCTCGGGGCTGGCCGCGCAGGCCGCGGTGGCCCGTCTGCTCTACGCCATGGGCCGCGACCGGGTGCTGCCCGAGCGGGTGTTCGGCTGGGTCTCCGAGCGGTTCCACACCCCGGTGCTCAATATCGCGTTGTGCGGCGTGATCGGTCTGGGGGCGATCTTCCTCGACGTCACCACCTCGACGTCGTTCATCAACTTCGGTGCGTTCACCGCGTTCACCTTGGTGAACATCGCGGTCATCGCGTACTTCCTGCGGAACCGCGGGCAGGGGTTGAGCGGCATGCGGTATCTGCTGCTGCCGGGCGTGGGCGCGCTGATCGACGGATACCTGCTTACCCAATTGGATTCCAAGGCCCTGGTTCTCGGGCTCAGCTGGCTGGGTATCGGAGTCGTCTACCTGCTGGTGCTGACCCGCGGGCTGACGAAGGAACCACCGGTGATGGCGGCGATTGTCGAGGCCGAATAGCGAGCTGTTGGGGGCCGCCAATCGCTGTCATCGACGCGCGCCGTCATAGCGCACCTGTAAATGCTTACCCCGTTAGGCTGGCCTGAGGATTCACCGCATGACCTGTCCAGTAGTAACCGACTCGACAAAGGAGCACAGCAGTGACTATTCGGATCGGCGTCAACGGTTTCGGTCGCATCGGACGGAACTTTTTCCGGGCGCTCGACGCGCAGAAAGCGGCAGGCAAGAACACCGATCTGGAAATCGTCGCGGTCAATGACCTGACTGATCACGCCACGCTGGCGCACCTGCTGAAGTTCGACTCGATCCTGGGCCGGCTGCCCTACGACGTCCACCTGGACGGCGACGACGTCATCGTCGTCGGCAACACCAAAATCACCGCGCTGGCCGTCAAAGAAGGTCCGGCTGCTCTGCCGTGGGGCGACCTGGGCGTGGACATCGTCGTCGAATCGACCGGCATTTTCACCGACGCGGCCAAGGCCAAAGGGCACCTGGATGCGGGCGCCAAGAAAGTCATCATCTCCGCGCCGGCCACCGGCGAGGACATCACTATCGTCATGGGCGTCAACGACGACAAGTACGACGGCAGCCAGAACATCATCTCGAACGCGTCCTGCACCACGAACTGCCTCGGGCCGCTGGCCAAGGTGCTGCATCAGGAGTTCGGCATCGTCAAAGGCTTGATGACGACGATCCACGCCTACACCCAGGACCAGAACCTGCAGGACGGGCCGCACAAGGATCTGCGCCGCGCCCGCGCCGCCGCGATCAACATCGTGCCGACCTCCACCGGCGCGGCCCGGGCCATCGGCCTGGTGCTGCCCGAACTCAAGGGCAAGCTCGACGGCTACGCGCTGCGCGTACCCGTGCCGACCGGTTCGGTCACCGACCTCACCGCTGAGCTGGCCAAGTCCGCCTCCGCCGCCGAGATCAACGCCGCCATGCAGGCCGCCGCGGAGGGTCCGCTTCAAGGGATTCTCAAGTACTACGACGCGCCAATCGTGTCGTCCGATATCGTCACCGACCCGCACAGTTCGCTGTTCGACTCGGGGCTGACCAAGGTCATCGACAACCAGGCCAAGGTCGTCTCCTGGTACGACAACGAATGGGGCTACTCCAATCGCATTGCCGACCTGACCGCTTTGGTCGGCAAGTCGCTGTAGTTCGTAAGAAACAGAAAGACAGGTATGAGCATCAAGACCCTCGATGAGTTGTTGAGCGAAGGCGTAGAGGGGCGGGGCGTTCTGGTCCGCTGCGACCTCAACGTCCCGCTCGACGATGAAGGCAACATCACCGATCCCGGCCGGATCATTGCCTCCGTGCCGACGCTGACGGCACTCGCCGAAGCCGGTGCCAAGGTCGTCATCACCGCCCACCTGGGTCGTCCCAAGGGCGGGCCGGACCCCAAGTTCTCGCTCGCGCCGGTTGCGGCTGCGCTGGGGGAGAAGCTGGGCCGGCACGTCCAGCTGGCCGGTGACGTCGTCGGTACCGACGCGCTGGCCCGCGCCGAGGGGCTGACCGACGGCGACGTGTTGTTGCTCGAGAACATCCGCTTCGATCCGCGCGAGACCAGCAAGGACGACGCCGAGCGCGCGGCTCTGGCCCGCGAGCTCGCCGCTTTGGTTGAGGGCGCCGACGGCTCCCCGGGCGCGTTTGTCTCTGACGGCTTCGGGGTGGTGCACCGCAAGCAGGCGTCGGTGTACGACGTCGCCGCGCTGCTGCCGCACTACGCCGGCACTCTGGTCGATGCCGAGGTCAAGGTGCTCGAGCAGCTGACCAACTCGACCGAGCGTCCCTACGCCGTCGTGCTCGGTGGCTCGAAGGTCTCCGACAAGCTGGCGGTCATCGAGAACCTCGCCGCCAAAGCGGACAGCCTCATCATCGGTGGCGGCATGTGCTTCACTTTCCTTGCCGCACAAGGGGTTCCGGTCGGGACCTCGCTGCTGCAGGAAGAGATGATCGATACCTGCAAGCGTCTGCTGGACACCTACGCCGACGTCATCCACCTACCGGTCGACATCGTGGTGGCCGATAAGTTCGCCGCCGATGCGGTACCGGAGACCGTGGCTTGCGATCGCATCCCCGACGGCAAGATGGGCCTGGACATCGGTCCGGAGTCGGTCAAGCGCTTCGCCGCGCTGCTGTCCAACGCCAAGACCGTGTTCTGGAACGGCCCGATGGGCGTCTTCGAATTCCCGGAATTCGCCGCGGGCACCAAGGGCGTCGCGGAGGCCATCATCACGGCTACGGCCAAGGGTGCGTTCAGCGTCGTCGGCGGTGGCGACTCGGCTGCTGCAGTGCGTCAGCTCGGGCTTGCCGAGGACGGGTTCACCCACATTTCTACCGGTGGCGGCGCGTCGCTGGAATATCTCGAGGGCAAGGCCCTCCCTGGCATCGAAGTTTTGGAGTCGTAGAGCATGGCACGTAAGCCGCTGATTGCGGGCAACTGGAAGATGAACCTCAACCATTTCGAGGCCATCGCGCTGGTGCAGAAGATCGCATTTGCGTTGCCAGACAAGTACTTCGACAAGGTCGACGTCACCGTGCTGCCGCCGTTCACCGACCTGCGCAGCGTGCAGACCTTGGTCGACGGCGACAAGCTCTTGCTCACCTACGGCGCCCAGGACCTGTCCAAGCACGACTCCGGCGCCTACACCGGTGAGGTGAGTGGCGCGTTCCTGGCCAAGTTGGGCTGCACGTTCGTCGTCGTCGGGCACTCCGAGCGCCGGACCTACCACCACGAGGACGACGCCCTGGTCGCCGCCAAAGCCAAGGCGGCGCTCAAGCACGGCGTGACCCCGATCGTGTGTATCGGTGAGGGGCTCGAGGTCCGCGAGGCCGGCAACCACGTCGAGCACTGCACCGATCAGCTCAAGGGCTCATTGGCCGGGCTGTCTGCCGATCAGATCAGCCAGGTGGTTATTGCCTACGAGCCCGTTTGGGCCATCGGCACCGGCCGCGTGGCCAGCGCCGCGGACGCGCAGGAAGTGTGTGCGGCCATCCGCGCCACCCTGGCTGAAATGGCTTCGGCTGAGATCGCAGCGACCGTGCGCGTGCTGTATGGCGGCTCGGTGAACGCCAAGAATGTCGGTGAGCTGGTGGCGAAGGCCGACATCGACGGGGCTCTGGTCGGCGGCGCGTCGCTCGACGGCGAGCAGTTCGCGATGCTGTCTGCGATCGCCGCAGGTGGGCCGCTGCCATGACGCGAGTCAGGCAACCGGTAGGCTGTCAGTCATGATTTTGGCCCTGCAGATCACGTTGATCATCACCAGTGTGTTGGTTGTGTTGCTGGTGTTGCTTCACCGGGCCAAGGGTGGCGGTCTGTCGACGCTGTTCGGCGGCGGTGTGCAGTCCAGCCTGTCCGGCTCGACCGTTGTCGAGAAGAACCTGGACCGGTTGACCTACTTCATCACCGGTATCTGGCTGGTGTCGATCGTCGGCATCGCGCTGCAGATCAAGTACGGCGCCTAATTTCGCAGTTTTCCAAACCGGCCACGCCTGTCAGGCGTGGCCGGTTTTGTTTGCGCGGCCGGTGACAGGAAGTGTCCAGCTTGTGCTGGGCTGCTGCTTAAGTCGGTGACAGGAGGCGCATAGGGCCGGCTCCTAGGCTCGCCTCGGTACCTGGCGTTCCCGCCGGGAGAAGTAGTCGCTTACTTCGGACAAGGCGGAGTCTGTGGTGAAACTTGGTGGTGTTGGCGCCGGTGCGGTGGTGTTGCTCAGCCTGGCGAGCGGAGTGGATGGCGGAGTGGCGGCAGCTGATCCGCTCCCGGTCGCTGATGTCCAACAGTCCGTGAACACTGAAGACGGTTGGCACCTGGGCGTTGCGCTCACGCAGATGGCCATCAATTCGGTGCCCAACATGGCCGCGACTGCGTTTACCCGTGAGGGCTTTGTCACCGGCCGGGCCGAGGCGACCATCGACGGCAGTGGCTCGTCCGCGGTCAATGAGGGCACGTTGATCGTGGGCCTGCAGCTCGGTTGCCAGATCGACCTCAGCGAAGGTGCCAGCGTCGGCGGCGACGCCACCATCGGCATCAACCCCGGATTCAGCGGAAACGTACTGAACGCCATCGGTCCCTATGCCGATCTGGAAGGCAATGTGTCGGTGAACCTGTTGCCCGGCAACATCACGAACGTCGTGCTGGGTAAGAAGGCGCTGAAGGGCCGCACCGGTGGCATCACCGTGCACGATGCCCACGTCAAGGTCGATGCGTGTGGTGGGCCGGTATCCATCCGGTTCTTCTCGACGGTCACCATCGACACCGACAAGAACGACGACAGCATCAATGCCTACGGCGACATCCTGCAGCTATGAGCGTCTTGCGTAGACCTGCCATCACCGGCCGCCGGTGGACCGCCGCGGTCGGAGTTGCCGCGTGGGCGGTGGCTGCATGGTTCACCGTGGCACCCCCGGCGAGCGCCGATTGCAACGGCGCCGGCGACTTCGGTGCCGGGTCTGGTTGCGCGCCGCCAGGTGGCGGCAGTTCGTCGGCCAAGGCCTGGCCGCCGACCGCGGTCGATTGGCCGCCCAACGCGGAGTCTGACAGCGGTGGCGGAAGTAACGGCGGCGGTGGTGGCGGCGGCGACCATGGCGGCGGCGATTCCTCGTCGACCCCGATCGTGCTGCCTGACGGCCAACAACCGTCGACGACGGCGTCGCGATCAAGTAGTTCCTCCGGCGCCAAAGACACGACCACTTCGTCGACCCCGATCGTCCCGGCGGGGCCGGCGGCAGCGGTTACGACCGTCACGCTGACCACCACGCCGATCGTGATACCCACTCCGACGCCCTGACCCAGAGGTCGAGGCGGCGCAGCGCATCGGCGGCGCGGCTCGGGCGTCGTTCGGCATGGGCGCCATCTGGCGCCGTATCAGCTTGTGGGACTGTCGGTTTCACTATCGCCATCGCCATCACCGCCGTCGTTCCCGCTCTCGGTCGGATACAAGGTGGGGTGGTGGTATTGGTTGGTTCTGGGTTGGCCGACGTCGAGTAGTGGTGGTGGGGTCCAGTGCACTCGGCCGTCGGGGCCCATGGTGGTGGTCCACCCGCCGGTGTCGGCGGCTTGGTTGTCGCAGCCGCAGGCCAGGCCGAGGTTGATGATGTCGGTTTGTCCGTTGGCACGCCAGTCCTGGTCGACATGGTGGGCTTGGCTTCGGGACGCGGGGGCGGTGCAGTTGGGGCGGGTGCAACCGCCATCGCGCCCGAACAGGGCCAGACGCTGCCCCACTGATGCGGTGCGGCGAGCCCGGCCCAGATACAGGGGCACGCTGGAATGCTTGTCGAACACCAGCAGGTAGTGGTGCGCCCCGGCGGCGGCCATGTGGATCAGGTCCCGCATCGGGAGTTTGGAGCCGGTGTGGGTCAGTGCGATCCCGGCGCCGCGTTCGAGGTCCTGCAGGTTGGTGGTGACCACCACCGACACCGGGAGCCCGTTGTGTTCCCCGAACATCCCCGACGCCAGGGCCATCCGGCCGATCATTTTGAACGCGTCGTGTTGGCGTTGGGCCAGGGTGCGGGTATCCGCATCGATTTGGGCTTTCGTGGGGGTCCCCGAGACGCACGGCGCGTCGTCGGTGGGGTTGCACATGCCGGGCGCGGCCAGCTTCTCGAACAGGGCCTCCCAATAGGCCCGGGCCTGCGGGTCGAGTTGGGCTTTGGCGTCGGACATCCCGTCGGAGCATTGCTTACCCACGGTGAAGCCCCGCTTGCGGTCGCGTTCCGCATCGTCGGGTTCAGGACCGTCCTGATCGAGCCGGTACAGCAGATCCTTGGCGGCTTGCCGTAGATCTTCAGGAGATTGGCGTCGCGCCAGAGCCACCAACGTCTGTTCGCATTGGCTGCGGGTGGCGGGGTCCACCCATAGCGGCAGTTTGGTGAAGAAGTGGGTGATCACCGCGACATGCTCGACATTGATGGCGCCCTCGGCCTGGGCTTGAGCGACGGCCGGCCACACCGGGCCCAGGGGTTCGCCGGTGATCGCCGACCGGGGTCCCACATGGTCGGTGTCGCGGGCGCGGCGGCGGGCTTCGTCCCGGCTGATACGCAACCGGATGTGCATCACGTCGGCCCAGTCTTTAGCGCCGATGTCTTTGGCGGTGGTCCGGGTTTGCGCCGCGGCGAGGATCTCGTGGTCCACCGTTTCGGCGGCGCAGGCCAACCGTTCGCGGCGGGACTGCAGCTCCAACAACTCGCGGATGTCGAGTCCGGTGTAGTCGAAGCCGGCGATCCGGGCGGCGAGGGCTTCGAGGTCGGCGTGTGCCTCCTCGGTCACGGCCGGATCGGTGAATCCCATACTCGAACACTAGTTCGAATCACCGACAATTCGCTGTAACGAACGGGAAGCTAGTTACCTACCGTGACCAGCGAAAACAAAGTGACCAAAGTTTTTCGGAGGCGCAGCGCGGGCGGGGCTGCGCTACTGAGCCCACCCGCGGACGGACTTCAGCACGCCGCGCACGGCGGTTTCGGTGACGGTGATGGGCGACAGCACGGTCTCGGCGACGCCGACGATGGCTTCGACGCGACTCACGATCGACTCCATGCGATCCACGACGCCGAAAATCCGGGGCGCGAGTTCGTCGATCTTGGTGATGGTTTCGTTGAACCTCGACATGGTGGTCTCGAGGTCGCCGGTCAGCGTGCTGAGCGTGGCCAGCGTGCCTTCCATGTCGACCAGCAGTGCGTCGACCTGCGAGACCGTCACATCGGCGTTGAGCGCCGCCTGGGTCAGCGTCCGGATGCGGCCGCCTACCGGGCGGGTACGCCCATCGCCTTTGTCAACCACGGCTACAGCTTGGCAGCTGCGGCTGCGTCGAGCAGCCAGACCGTCGCTTCGGTGCCGACCGCGCCGGCGGCTGGAATATCAACTGCGGCAGCGCCGTCCACCGCGGCCGCGACTGCATCGGCCTTCTCTGCGCCGGCAACCACCAGCCACACCTGGCGGGCGCGCTGCACCGCCGGGAGGGTCAGGGTGATCCGTCGTGGCGGGGGCTTGGGGGAGTCGGTGACGGCAACCACGTACCGCTCGGTCTCCCGAACGGCATCGGTGTGTGGGAACAGCGAGTTGATGTGACCTTCGCCGCCCATACCCAGTAGGTGTACGTCGAATTCCGGTGTGGGGGCACCATTTCCGGCGACCAAGGCGAGTTCGCGCTCGTAGGCTGCAGCCGCAGCGGAGATGTCGTCTCCGAACTCACTGTCGCTGGCCGCCATGGCGTGCACGTTGTCAGCTGGAATGGCAACGGAATTCAGCAAGGCTTCTCGTGCCTGCTTCACGTTGCGGTCGGCGTCGTCGGCGGGGACGTACCGATCATCGCCCCAGAACAGGTGCACCTTGGCCCAGTCGATCGGATGTGCGCCGACGTGCTTGAGCAGCTTGATGCCGGTGCCACCGCCGGTCAGCACGATGTAGGCGACGCCACGCACTTCGATGGCGCCATTGATGGCCGACACCAGGCGGTCGCCAACGGCAGTAACCAAAGCGTCTGCGTCGGCATACTTTTCGATGATCAGCTCAGACATAAACGACCTTGTCCAGGCCCTGTAGGGCACGATGGTAGATGTCGTCGGCATCGAGCCTGCGCATCTCTTCGGCGAGGCAATCGCGAGCTTCTCGGCGTGCCAACGGAATTCGGGCCTCGGGTCGGCCGGTGCGAGTCAGGACCGCAGTGACGCCCTGCTGTGGACGGCTCAACGTGATGGTCTCGCTGGGGCGGACCAGTTCCACCTTCAGGTCGCCCACCGCACGATGTACCGGACCGTCGATGCTGCTGGCCAGCCAGCCGGCCATGATGTCCAGTGCCGGTTCGTCTTTGAGCCCGGACACCAGAACCGAGGTGATGGGCTCGTACGGCGCCTGATCGATCGCAGCCGCCAGCAGTGCTCGCCAGTACGTGACCCGACTCCAGGACAGGTCGGTGTCGCCTGAGGTGTATCCAGCCAATCGGCTCTTGATGCAGGCCAGCGGATCGGCGCCGTTGGTGGCATCGGTGATGCGCCGGATGGCCAGCTTGCCCAACGGATCAGCGGCCGGCACCGTCGGCGCCATGTCGGGCCACCAGGTCACCACCGGGGTGTCGGGTAGCAGGAACGGCGTCACCACACTGCTCGCGTGGCCGGCCAGCGGACCCGAGAGTCGCAGCACCACAACCTCATTGGCGCCGGCATCCCGGCCCACCCGCAGCTGGGCGTCAAGTCGGGGCGCCGTCGCCTCCACGTCACCCGGGATCACCACGATGACGCGGCAGGGATGTTCGCGGCTTGCCGTGTTGGCCGCCTCGATGGACTCCTCCACGAGCATCTCGGCGGTCGGTGCGACGACCAGGGTCAGCACCCGGCCGAGGGTGATGGCGCCGCCCTCTTCGCGCAACGCGACGATCTTCTTGTTGATGGCACCGGTATTGGTGTCGGGTAGATCGAGAATCACGGTCGCCTCCATTCGCGGCCGCTGCGCCGCAGCATCTCGAACGCCGACTCCGGTCCCCAGGTGCCCGACTCGTACGACTCTGGCCGGCCGCCGTCGTGGTCCTGCGAAGCCCAGTGTTCGAGCGCGGGATCAAGGATTTTCCAAGACAATTCGACTTCGGCGTTCACTGGGAACAACGACGGCTCACCGAGCAACACGTCGAGGATGAGCCGTTCGTAGGCCTCGGGGGAGTCCTCGGCGAACGCTGAACCGTACGAGAAGTCCATGCTGACGTTGCGGACTTCCATCGTGTTCCCGGGCACCTTGGAGCCGAACCGCAGCGTGATGCCTTCATCCGGTTGCACCCGGATCACCAGCGCGTTCTGGCCCAGTTCCTCGGTCATGGTCGCGTCGAAAGGCAGGTGCGGAGCCCGCTTGAACACCAGTGCGATCTCAGTGACCCTGCGGCCCAAGCGTTTTCCGGTGCGCAGATAGAACGGCACGCCGGCCCAGCGTCGGGTGTCGACATCGACGGTGATGGCGGCGAACGTCTCCGTCGTCGACGTCTTGGAGAAGCCGTCCTCGTCCAGCAGCCCGACGACTTCTTGGCCACCCTGCCAGCCTGCGGCGTACTGCCCACGAGAGGTGGTCTCGTCCAACGGTTCTGCCAGGCGGGACGCCGACAGCACCTTGATCTTCTCGGTCTGCAGCTCGTGTGGCTGGAAGCTGACGGGCTCTTCCATGGCGGTCAGCGCCAGCAGCTGCAGCAAGTGGTTCTGGATGACGTCGCGGGCCGCGCCGATCCCGTCGTAATACCCTGCGCGGCCGCCCAATCCGATGTCCTCGGCCATGGTGATCTGCACATGGTCGACGTAGTGCGAGTTCCACACGGGTTCGAATAGTTCGTTGGCGAACCGCAGCGCCAGGATGTTCTGGACGGTCTCCTTGCCGAGGTAGTGGTCGATGCGAAACACCGACGACTCGGGGAAGACGCTGTTGACCACTCCGTTGAGCGCTTCGGCGCTGGCCAGATCGTGGCCGAACGGCTTCTCGATGACCACTCTCGACCAGCAGCCGTCGGGCTTGTTGGCCAGTCCCGATTTGGATAGCTGCTCGCACACCTGTGGGAACGCGCTCGGCGGAATCGACAGGTAGAACGCATGATTGCCGCCGGTACCGCGTTCCTCGTCGAGCTTGTGCAGCGTCTCGGACAGCCGCACGAACGAAGCGTCGTCGTCGAAGGTGCCCTGGACGAACCGGAATCCTTCGGCGAGCCGATCCCACACTTCCTGGCGGAATGGCGTGCGGGCATGCTGCTGCACGGCGTCGTGGACGACCTGGCCGAAGTCCTCGTCAGCCCAGTCGCGCCGGGCGAAACCGATGAGCGAGAACGTCGGCGGCAGCAGACCCCGGTTGGCCAGGTCGTAGATCGCCGGCATCAGCTTCTTGCGGGCCAGATCGCCCGTGACGCCGAAGATCACCACCGCGCACGGGCCGGCGATGCGGGGCATGCGCTTGTCGCGCTTGTCCCGCAGGGGGTTTACCCAATCCGCCGGCCGCCCGCTGCAGTCGCTCATTTCAGTGCGTCGAGTTGGCCTTGGACAGCCTCGAGCAGTTCGCCCCAGGATTTCTCGAACTTGTCGACGCCCTCAACTTCGAGGAGGTTGAACACGTCGGCCAAGTCGATGCCGACGGCCGTCAGCTCATCGAACACACCCTGCGACGCCGCAGCGGTGCCGGTGATGGTGTCCCCGGTGATCTGACCGTGGTCGGCAACGGCCTCCATGGTCTTCTCCGGCATGGTGTTCACCGTGTCGGCCGCAACGAGTTCGGTGACATAAAGCGTGTCCGAGTAGTCCGGGTTCTTCACGCCGGTCGACGCCCACAGCGGACGCTGCACGCGAGCGCCGGCCGCCTTGAGGTTCGCGAACTGCGGGCCGCCGAACACCTGCTCGTAGGCCGCGTAGGCCAGCCGGGCGTTGGCCAGACCGGCCTTGCCGCGCAGGCCGAGTGCCGAGCCACCGAGCTTCTCCAGCCGGGCATCGATCTCGGTGTCCACGCGGGACACGAAAAACGAAGCGACGGAATGGATTTTGGCCAGATCGTGGCCGGCTTCGCGGGCCTTCTCCAAGCCGGTCAGGTACGCGTCCATCACGGCACGGTGGCGCTCGACCGAGAAGATCAAGGTGACGTTGACCGAGATGCCCTCGGCGATCACCGCGGTGATGGCCGGCAGGCCGGCCAGCGTCGCCGGGATCTTGATCAGTAGGTTCGGCCGGTCGACGATCTTCCACAGCTCGATGGCCTGCAGGATCGTCTTGTCGGTGTCGTGCGCCAGCCGCGGGTCGACCTCGATGGACACCCGGCCGTCGACGCCGCCGGAGGCCTCATAGGCCTTGGCCAGCACGTCGCAGGCGTTGCGAACGTCGTCGGTGGTGACGGTGCGGATGGTGGCGTCCACGTCCGCGCCGCGCGAGGCCAGCTCGTGCACCTGCTCGTCGTAGGCGGTGCCCGAGGTGAGCGCAGCTTGGAAGATCGACGGGTTGGTGGTGACGCCGACGACGCTGCGAGTGTCAATGAGCTGCTGCAGGTTTCCGGTCTGCAGGCGCTCGCGGGACAGGTCGTCGAGCCACACGGAGACACCAGCGGCGCTCAGCGCCGCGAGGTTCGGGTTCTGAGTCATGTGAATGCTCCTTGTCGACTGGTTAGTTATCGAGCGATCGTTCAGCCGCGGCCACAACGGCTTCAGCGGTGAAGCCGAACTCGCGGAACAGGGTCTTGTCATCAGCCGACGCACCATAGTGCTCGATCGAGACGATCTCACCGGTGTCGCCGACCAGCTTGTGCCAAGGCTGGGCGATGCCCGCCTCGACCGCAACTCGGGCCGACACATCGGGCGGCAGCACCGAATCCCGGTACTCCTTGGGCTGTGCCTCGAACCACTCAAGGCACGGCATGGACACCACGCTGGCCGCAATGTCCTTGTCCGCCAACAGCTTCTGCGCCTCGACAGCCAGCTGCACCTCGGAGCCGGTGGCGATGATGATGACGTCGGCGTCGTCGGCCGGGTTGCCGCCGCCGAGCACGTAACCGCCGCGGGCCGCGCCCTCGGCGTCGGTGCCCTCCAGCACCGGTACGCCCTGACGGGTCAGGATGAAACCGGTCGGGTTGTTGCCGTGGGTGCGCTGCACGATGGTGCGCCAGGTGTACGCGGTCTCATTCGGATCGGCCGGACGCACGACCGACAGGTTCGGGATGGCGCGCAACGCGGCGAGGTGCTCGATGGGCTGGTGCGTCGGGCCGTCCTCACCCAGACCGATGGAGTCGTGGGTCCAGATGTAGATCGGGTCGATGTTCATCAGCGCGGCCAACCGCACTGCCGGACGCATGTAGTCGGCGAACTGCAGGAAGGTGCCCGCGAACGGGCGGGTCGGGCCGTGCAGCACGATGCCGTTGAGGATCGAGCCCATGGCGTGCTCACGGATACCGAAGTGCAGCACCCGGCCGTACCAGTCGGCGGTGTAGTCCTCGGTCGAGATCGACGGCGGACCGAAAGACTTCACCCCATTGATGGTGGTGTTGTTACTGCCCGCGAGATCGGCCGAGCCACCCCACAATTCGGGCAACTTGCCGGCGACGTCGTTGAGCACCTTGCCGAATGCGGCACGGGTCGCGACAGCCTTGCTGCCGGGCTCCCAGTAGGTCAGGTCGGCGTCCCAGCCCTCGGGCAGCTCGCCGGCGTGCAGCCGGTCCAGCAGCTTCTTGCGCTCGGGCTCCTTGGCGGCCCAGGCGTCGAACGTGACCTGCCACTCGTCATGCGCCTGCTTGCCACGGGCGATGAGCTCGCGGGTGTGGTCGATGACCTCGGGCTTCACATCGAAGCTCTTGTCCGGGTCGAAGCCCAGTACCTTCTTGGTGGCGGCGACCTCGTCAGCGCCGAGCGCCGAACCGTGCACGCCACCGGTGTTCATCTTGGTGGGGGCCGGGTAGCCGATGATGGTGCGCACCGAAATGAACGACGGCCGGTCGGTCACGGCACGCGCGGCCGCAAGGGCCTCTTCGATGCCGGTGACGTTCTCGCCGCCCTCGACCTCCTGCACGTGCCAGCCGTAGGCGCGGTAGCGGGCGCAGGTGTCCTCGGTCAGCGCGATGTTGGTGTCGTGCTCGATGGAGATCTTGTTGTTGTCCCACAGCACGATCAGGTTGCCGAGCTCTTGGGTACCGGCCAGCGACGAGGCCTCGCTGGTGACGCCCTCTTCCATGTCGCCGTCCGACGCGATGACGTAGATGAAGTGGTCGAAGGGGCTCTCGCCCGGTGCGGCATCCGGGTCGAACAGCCCGCGCTCGTAGCGCGCGGCCATCGCCATGCCCACCGAGGAAGCCAGGCCCTGACCCAGCGGGCCGGTGGTGATCTCGACGCCCTTGGTGTGGCCGTACTCGGGGTGGCCGGGGGTCAGCGAGCCCCACGTGCGCAGCGCCTCGATGTCGGCGAGCTCGAGGCCGAAGCCGCCCATGTACAGCTGCAAGTACAGGGTCAGGCTCGAGTGCCCACACGACAGGACGAAGCGGTCGCGGCCAATCCAGTGGGTGTCCGACGGGTCGTGGCGCATCTGCCGCTGGAACAGGGTGTAGGCCAGCGGGGCCAGGCTCATGGCGGTGCCGGGATGGCCGTTGCCGACCTTCTGAACTGCATCCGCGGCCAGCACTCGTACGGTATCGACCGCGGCCGAGTCCAGCTCGGTCCAATCGTCCGGGTGGTGCGGGCGGGTGAGTTCGGAAATCTCTTCGACTGTGGTCACGGGCGCACTCCTACGGGGGACGTCTCGGGCTCGACAAGTTGCAACGCGAGCTGCATGACTACCCTAATGCGCGCCGCCCGGGTGGTGCAGACCGCTTCACCTTTGGCCTGTCCGCGATTCGGTTTCCGTTCACCTGAAACCACCCTGCGGTGTTGAGCACTCAGGTGAGCGGTCTACCATCGTCTGTAGTAGAGGCTGCGCTGCCGTGACATCCGAGGAGATATCTGCGTGAGCATTCGCGAGCGCCGTTCCGTCCACGGGGCACACGGCTTCGGTCCCGGAGCTGCGGCGTCTGACGAGTCCGCGACCAAGTCGCCGAACCGTGTTCGGGACACATTGTTGGCCTACATCGCCCTCACCAAGCCGCGGGTCATCGAACTGCTGTTGGTGACCACAATTCCGGCGATGCTGCTTGCCCACCGCTTCGACTTGGTGGCCAGCCAAGGTCCGATCAAACCGCTGTTGATCCTGAACACCCTGCTCGGTGGCATGCTCGCGGCCGCCGGTGCCAACACCCTGAACTGTGTCGCCGACGCCGATATCGACAAGGTGATGAAGCGCACGGCCCGTCGGCCATTGGCCCGGGCAACGGTGCCCACCCGGCACGCGCTGATCTTCGGCTTAGTGCTGACCGTGACGTCGTTCCTGTGGCTGTGGCGCACCTCGAATCTGCTGTCGGGCCTGCTGGCCCTCGCGACCATCGCCTTCTACGTCTTCGTCTACACGCTGCTGCTGAAGCGCCGCACCTCGCAGAACGTGGTGTGGGGCGGCGCGGCCGGCTGCATGCCGGTGATGATCGGCTGGTCGGCTGTCACCGGAACCATCCAGTGGCCGGCGCTCGTGATGTTCCTGATCATCTTCTTCTGGACGCCGCCGCACACCTGGGCGCTGGCCATGCGCTACAAGGAGGACTACGAGGCAGCCGGCGTACCGATGCTGCCCGTCGTTGCCACCGAGCGCGAAGTCACCAAGCAGATTCTGATCTACACCTGGGCCACCGTCGTCACCACGTTGGCACTGGCACTGGCCACCGGGTGGCTGTACGCGGGCGTCGCATTGGTCGCCGGCGTGTGGTTCCTGGTGATGGCGCACCAGCTGTACTCGGGCGTCAAGCGCGGTGAGCCGGTGAAGCCGCTGCGCCTGTTCCTGCAGTCGAACAACTACCTGGCCGTAGTGTTCTGTGCGCTCGCGGTGGACTCGGCGCTGGCGCTGCCGATGGTGTTCGGCCACTGACCCTGCGGGTCTGACCCGGGGCGCTAATTTGGGGGTATGCCCCAACTGGTGAGCCCTGACAACTTCCCCCGCGCTGAGTCCGATCTCTACTTCGCGGGTGTCGTCCGCGACAACGGCTTCGGCCAGTTCTTCCACAACCGCGAACTGACCCCGATCGACCACCAGGTCGTCATCCGGCAGAACCGGGACACGCTCTACTCGGCCGCGTTGTTCGACCTCGACGCCGCGCCCGTCACCATCGCTCTGCCCGACAGCGCTGACCGGTTCATGTCCTTGCAGATCATCAGCGAGGACCACTACACGACCCAGGTCGCGTACGCGCCCGCGACGGTGACGCTGACGCGCGAGTCGGTAGGTACCCGCTACGTGCTCGCCGCCGTCCGCACGTTGGTCGATCCGGGCGACGCGGCTGACCTCGCGGCCGTGCACGCATTGCAGGACGCCATCTCCGTCGCGCAGGACGCGCCGGGCAGCTTCGTCGTACCCGACTGGGACCCGGCCAGCCAGAAGACCGTTCGCGACGCCCTGGTGACGTTGGCGACCACCTTGCCGGACACCTTGGGGATGTTCGGCACCGCCGCCGAGACGGACCCTGTACGGCACCTGATCGGGTCCGCGAATGCGTGGGGTGGCAACCCCGAGCGTGACGCGCTCTATCTCACGGTGGTGCCGCCGCAGAACGACGGCACCACCGTCCACCGGATGACAGTCAAAGACGTTCCGGTGGACGGCTTTTGGTCGGTGACGGTCTACGACGAGGACGGTTATTTCACCGCGAACGACCAGAACGCGTACTCGGTGAACAACATCACTGCCGAAAAAGCGGCCGACGGCGGCACCACCATTCAATTCGGCGGTGCCGACGGCCCCAACCTGCTGCCGATCACTCCGGGCTGGAACTACACCGTGCGGCTGTACCAGCCCCGCCCGGAGGTTCTCGACGGGTCCTGGACGTTCCCGCGGGCCGAGTCGATCTAGGGCGCCAGGACCACCGAGCCGACCGTCAGGCGGGCCTGAAGGTCGGCGTGCGCCCGCGCGGCGTCGGCCAGCGGATAACGCTGACTGATCGTCACGTCTATGGTGCCGTCGGCGACGGCCTGCAGCAGTTCGCCTGCCCGCCACGAGAATTCGTCGGGTGTTCGGGTGTAGTGAGCCAGGGTCGGCCGGGTGACGAACAGCGAGCCGGCGCTGTTGAGTCGTTGCAGGTCGAATGGCGGTACGGGTCCGCTGGAGGCGCCGAACAAGGCCAGGGTGCCGCGGACAGCGAGGCTGGCCATGCTGGCGTCGAACGTGGCGGCACCGACGCCGTCGTAGACCGCAGCCACCCCCTGACCGCCGGTGAGTTCGCGGATCTTCGCGCCGAATTCGGCCGGGTCATCGGGGTAATCCAGCACTTCGATGGCGCCAGCCCGCCGGGACAACGCGGCCTTGTCGTTGTTGGAGACGGTGGTGATCACTTTGACGGCCATGCTGGTGGCCCACTGCGTCAGGATCAGCCCGACGCCGCCGGCGCCGGCGTGCAGCAGCACCGTGTCACCCTGCTGCACCGGGTAGGTCGACTTGATCAGGTAGTGCGCGGTCATGCCCTTGAGCAGTGCTGCAGCGGCCACGTCGGGCTCCACGCCGTCGGGTACGTAGGCGACGTAATCGGCTGGAGCGACGCAGTATTCGGAATAGGTGCCGTCGGCCGCGGCGGTGACCACGCGGTCGCCGACCGCCAGCGCTGCGACGTCCTCGCCGACCGCGGTGATGGTTCCGCAGACCTCCTGGCCCGGGATGTACGGCACCGCACGCTGGTACAGCCCGGAGCGGAAATAGGTGTCGATGAAGTTGACGCCGATGGCTTCAGCCTTGATGAGCACCTCGCCGGGCCCGGGCGTGGGCTCGGGGCGATCGACGTAGGACAGGACTTCCGGACCGCCGAGTTCGGCGACTTCGATGGCGTGCATGCCACCTATCATTCCAACGTGAAACTCGCGCGGCCCGATATCCGTCATCCCCGTATCGTTTTGGCAGGTTGTCAGGCTTTGCCCGACGGTGACGGCGACGACGACGGCTTGGTTCAGGCGCTGCGGGACCGCGGTCTGCACGCCCATTGGCTGGCGTGGGACGACCCGGCCACGCTGCAGGCCGACCTGGTGATCCTGCGGGCGACATGGGACTACACCGAGCGGCACGACGAGTTCCTGGCGTGGACCACGCAGGTCCGCAATCTGCTGAACGCGCCCAACGTCGTCGCATGGAACACCGATAAGCGGTACCTGGCCGACCTGGCGGCAGCGGGGGTGCCGACGGTGTCGAGCGGGTTCTTCGCGCCGGGGGAGTCGGTATCGGTGCCCAGTGGCGAGGTTGTGGTCAAACCCGCCGTGGGTGCGGGTTCGGTTGGTGCGCAGCGTTTTACCGATGCGACCGCAGCTGCTGCTCATGCCGCGGCGCTGCAGGCGTCGGGTCGCACAGCGCTCATCCAGCCTTACGACGAGCGCATCGAGGCGGGGGAGACCGCGCTGGTGTTCCTGGCCGGCAAGCAGTCGCACGCCTTTATCAAAGGGCCGATGCTGCCCCCGCCTGGCGGCAGCCTGGAGATGCACGAATCCGGCACCTACGCCGAGGAGCAGTTGCAACCGGCTGACCCGGACTTCGAATTGTGGGACGTCGGCTACGCGACGCTGGCCGCGGCGGCGGCACATATCGGCATCGAGCCGACGGAACTCCTGTACGCGCGGGTCGACGTCATTGGCGACCGCCGGGACCCGAAGCTGCTCGAATTGGAGCTCGTCGAACCGGGGCTGGGGTGGCAGCAGCTTGCCGAGCCCGAACGTGCTCTGGCGCAACGGCAATTCGCCGTCGGCGTCGAGTCAGCTTTGGAGCGCCTCGGCCTTGGTCCGCTGTCGCATCGACGCCCATAGCGCAGCCGTGCACGCCGTGCAGGCGGCGGCACCGGCCACGTGGCATGCCACCAGGACCGCGGGGACGCCGGTGAAGAACTGCACGGCACCGATGGTGGCCTGGCCGCACACCACCGCCACGAGGACCAGCAGGCGCTTGCGTACTGCGGCCGACGCGCCGACGGCGAACAGTCCGAAGCCCAGGCCCACGAGCAGCGACAGGTAAATCCACAGCAGCGACGAGTGCGTGTGGACCAGCGTGGTGATCTCGACCTGCAGCCGTGCGACGGGCTTGTCGATGCTCTTGTCGCCGGCGTGCGGTCCTGCGCCGGTCACGAGCGTGCCCGTCACCAGCACCAGCGTCAGCACGATCGCGCTGAGCGCGGTCAGGCCGCGCAGCGCCTTGGGTACCGTCGTACGAGTCACGCCCTGGTCGGGCTCGCCGATCTTCACATAGAGCAGCACCGCCAGCCAGACCATCAGCATCGAAGCGATGAGGTGGATGGCCACGGTCCACCACAGCAGGCCCGTGAGCACTGTGATGCCGCCCATCACGGCCTGCAGCACCGTCGATGCCGGCATCAGCCAGGCATAGACGAGGACCTCGCGGCGGCGTCGCGCCCGGGTGACGGCGAGGACGGCGAGGATCGCTGTGATGACCACCGCGAAGGTGATCATCCGGTTTCCGAACTCGACGGCCTGATGGATGCGCGGTACCGCGGGGTGCGCGATCGGGACGAAGCTGCCCGGGAAGCACTGAGGCCAGGTGGGGCACCCCAGGCCGGACGCGGTCACGCGGACGACGGAACCCGTGACGGCGATGCCGGCCTGCGTCAGGACGACGAGCGCCGCGATCAGGCGCTGCGCACGCAAGCTGGGGTCGGGGAGCAGATCAACCAGGCGGCGAAACACGGTCCAAGAGTAGGCGACGGCTAACTACCGCCTGTAGTAGAGGGTCAGGCGCCGGTCAGTTGAACCGGAACCAGCGCATCGCGGCCAGTCCGGCGAGTACACCCCAAGCGACCAACACCGCCACGCCGAACCAGTCCACCGACAGCGTCATGGCCTGCGTCAGGGCTTCGGTCAGGGCGCCCGACGGCGTCAGCCGTGCCACCCAGCGCAGTGCCTCGGGGACCACTCGGTGCTCGATGGTCAAGGCGCCGAGACCGGCCAGGATGAACCACAATAGGTTCGCGAGAGCCAGCACAATCTCGGCCTTCAGCGTCCCGCCAAGGAGCAGGCCCAGCGCGGCAAACGAGGCGGTGCCGAGCGCGATGATCACCGCGCCGAGCAGCAGGCCCAGCACGTCGGGACGCCAGCCGAGCGCAATACCGATGCCGCCCAACAGGATTGACTGCAGAAACACCGTGGTGACCACGGCCAGTGCCTTGCCGGCGATGATGCCCCACACCGGCAGTGCGGTCGCGCCGAGGCGTTTGAGTGCGCCGTAGCGCCGATCGAACGCGACGGCGATGGCCTGTCCGGTGAACGCCGTCGAGATCACCGCCAGCGCCATGATCGGCGGGGTGAAGGTCCCCGGGCGATGGTCACCCAACGAGCCCAGCGGTAGCAGCGTGAGCCCGATCAGCAGCGTGATCGGGATGAACATGGTCAGCAGCAACTGCTCGCCGTTGCGCAGCAGCAGCTTGAGCTCCAGGCTGTACTGCGCCGCCAGCATTGCCGGCACCGTGGCCGGCCTCGGGTCCGGGGTGAATGTCCCCGGTGCGAACCGATTGGTCTCAGTACTGCTCATGACCGCAGCTCCCGTCCGGTCAGGTCGAGGAACACGTCCTCGAGGCTGCGCTGCTCGACGCGCATGTCGGTGGCCAGCACGTTGAGGCGCGCGGCCCAGGCAGTGACGGTGGCGAGCACCTGCGGGTCGATGTGCCCTTCCACCAGGTACTCGCCGCTGGCGGCTTCGGTGACGCGATAGCCCTCGGGCAATGCCGAGACCAACAGCGACAGGTCGAGCCGCGGCGGCGCGGTGAAGCGCAGCTGATTCTCGGCGCCGCCGCGCATCAGGTCGGCCGGCGTGCCAGCGGCCACCGCCGCGCCGTGGTCGATGATGACGATCTGGTCAGCCAGTTCCTCGGCCTCGGTCAGGTGGTGCGTGGTGAGGACGACGGTCACGCCGTCGCGCCGCAGGCCTTCGATCAACTCCCACACCACAATTCGCGCGTGGGCGTCCATGCCGGCGGTGGGCTCGTCGAGGAACACCAACTCAGGGCGCCCGACGATGGCGCAGGCCAGCGCGAGCCGCTGCTGCTGCCCGCCGGACAGCCGGCGGTAGGTGGTGCGGGCGGCCTCGGTCAGGCCCAGGGTGTCCATCAGCCACTGCGGGTCCAGCGGATTGGCGGAGTACGCCGCCACCAGATTCAGCATTTCGCCGGCTTTGGCGGCCGGGTAACCGCCGCCGCCCTGGAGCATGACGCCGATGCGTTCGCGCAGCTTGGCGTTGTCTGCTGTCGGGTCAAGGCCCAGGATCGAGATGCTCCCGGAGTCGGGTTTGACGAAGCCTTCGCACATCTCGACCGTGGTCGTTTTGCCGGCCCCATTGGGTCCGAGCAGGGCCAGCACCTGGGCGCGTTGCACCTCAAGATCGAGATTGTTGACGGCCTGGATATCGCCGTAACGCTTACTGACGCCACGCAGCAGCACGGGCGTCTCTGAAGAACTCACGGGGATTCAGCGTAAGCGTCGGACCTGGCAGTGGCGTTACCAGGGGCGGTGCCGGGGTCGGAGTCGGGCAATCGGCGCCACGGCAGGTAGTTACGGGTCAGTGCGATGAGCAGCAGCACGATGAGCGTGCTTGCCAGCGTGGCGTCCAGGATCTGGAACAACGCGAAGCGGTCGCCGTTGGCCGTCGGGCCGAAAACGCCGACGACGAACGTCACCACGATGGTGGTGCCGCGGAAGCCGGGACGGGTGGCCCAGCAGGCCAGCGGGATGATCGCCCACAACAGATACCACGGCTGCACCACGGGAAACAGCAGCACCGTGGCACCCATGGCGACGCCCAGACCGCCGAGCGGGTGCAGTCGGCCGCGCAGCACCGACAGCAACAGCCACGTCACCAGGACGGCGATGACGAAGACGCCAATCCCGCGGGTCAAGCCGAGGACCGCGGTGGTGTGGTCGCCCAGCCCGAGCAGGATGCCGACCTGCCCGGTGCCCAGTGCGATCAGCGTCGGGGGCGACATCCAAGACCGCACCACGTTGGCGGTACCGAGGGTGAACAGCCAGCCGAAGCCGAGCCCACTGGCCCAGCCGACGAGTGCCATCACCCCCAGCGAGACCAGACCCAACGGCACGCAGGCGCGGAAGAAGGCCTTGATCGTCCCGCCCATTCGGCGGGCCAGGGCCATGGCCACGAAACCCAGCGCCAGCAGCGACGGCAACTTGATCTGTGACGACAAGGAGATCAGCACGGTGCCGGTGAGCAGCATCGCCATCGGGTACCACGCTGCCCAGTCGGCGCGGTGCCGCGGCCAGCGCAGGGGTCGCGGGATGAGCGGACGGCTGGAATCGATGCCACGCATGGCGAATTCAGTGCCGGCCAGCATCAAGCCGAGCATCGGGGCCTCGTTGTGAATGCCTGCGATGAGGTGCATGAACAGCAGGGGATTACAGGGTCCCAGCCACAGTGCGCTGACTTCGGCGACGCCGCAGCGCCGCGCCAAGCGTGGCGTTGCCCACACGGTGGCCGCAACGCCGAGCAGGACGACCAGGCGGTGGGCGAGCACTCCGGCGACGATGTTGTCGCCGGTCAGCTCGGAAATGCCGCGGCCGATCCATAAGAACAGCGGACCGTATGGCGCGGGGGTCTCCCGCCACAGGCTCGGCACCGTCAGGGTGAAGACGTGGTCCAGTCCGAGGCCGGTGGCCGGGCCGACGCGGTAGGGATCCAGGCCGATGCGCGCGATCTGGCTTTGGGCTAGGTAGGAGTAGACGTCCTTGCTGTACATCGGCGGGGCGATCAGCAGCGGCAGGGCCCACAGCATCAGCGTCTGGTCGAGTTGGCTGCGGGACATCCGGCGCTTACCCAGCGTGAATCGGCCCAGCATGAGCCAGGCCAGCGCCATCATGACGGCGCCGGTGGTGGTCATGGTCAGCGAGACGGTCTGGATGCGGGACGGCAGGTTCAGCAGGCGCACCCCGAACGTCGGGTCCTGCACGACGGGACGGGCGCCCGCGCCGAGCGCGCCGATGGCCATCAGTACCGTTCCGGTGGCGCCGAACCGCCGGGTACGGCGCAGCAAGGTGATTTCGTTGGCATTCAGCGGCGACCCGACGGACGGTTCGTCGGCATGCCAATGCGCGACGGCCGTGCTGAGGTGCTGGAGGCGGTCGGGCATCAGAGCAGATTAGCTGTAGGCACTATTTGGCTTGCCGAAGTCCGCGGCAGCGGTGATAAGGGTTACCTTCCTAGATTCGGTTTCCGAATTCCGTCACAATGGTGTTGTGAAATTGCCGATGGGAGCGCCTGAAGCGCCCTCAACTGCCGGCACCGCGACCGCGGTGACGTCGGCGACGGCTGTTTCGGACGGTCACACCCGCTCGGCGATTGTGCAATTGCTGCTGGAAGGCGCGGTCACGGCCGGCGAGATCGGTGAGCGCCTCGGTATTTCTGCCGCCGGTGTGCGCCGTCATCTGGACGCGCTGATCGACGCCGGTGACGCCGAATCCAACGCTGCGGCGGCGTGGCAGCACAACGGCCGCGGCCGGCCCGCCAAGCGCTTCCGGTTGACCGCTGCCGGCCGGGCCAAGCTCGGCCACACCTACGACGACCTGGCTGTGGCAGCCATGCGGCAACTGCGTGAGATCGGCGGCGACGCCGCCATCCACACCTTCGCCCGGCGCCGTATCGACTCGATCCTGTCCGGCGTTACCGCCGCAGACGACATCGCCGACACCGCGGACCAGGTGGCTGCAGCATTGACCCAGGCCGGCTACGCCACCACGACCACCCCGGTGACCGGACCGATCGGTGGCGTCCAGATCTGCCAGCACCACTGCCCGGTCTCGCACGTCGCTGAAGAATTCCCCGAACTGTGCGAGGCCGAGCGCGAAGCCTTCGCTGAAGTGCTGGGCACGCATGTGCAGCGCCTGGCCACCATCGTGAACGGCGATTGTGCATGTACGACGCACGTGCCCGTGATCCCCGAGAACGCAGTCCACTCCATCCACACCGCGACCCAAGAAGAAGGAGTGTCGCAATGACGACTACCCCGGAACAGTTGACCCAGGAGGAAACCATTGCCTCCCTGGGCACTTACGGCTACGGCTGGGCTGACAGTGACGTGGCAGGTGCCGCGGCCCAGCGTGGGCTGAACGAGGCCGTCGTCCGCGACATCTCCGGCAAGAAGAACGAGCCGGAGTGGATGCTCGACTTCCGGCTCAAGTCGCTGCACATCTTCGACAAGAAGCCCATGCCGCGCTGGGGCTCTGACCTCGACGGCATCGACTTCGACAACATCAAGTACTTCGTGCGGTCCAGTGAGAAGCAGGCCGCGTCCTGGGAGGAACTGCCCGAGGACATCAAGAACACCTACGACCGCCTGGGCATCCCGGAGGCCGAGAAGCAGCGGCTGGTGGCCGGTGTCGCGGCCCAGTACGAGTCCGAGGTGGTCTACCACTCGATCCGTGAAGACCTTGAGGCGCAAGGCGTCATCTTCCTGGACACCGACTCGGGTCTGCGTGAGCACCCGGAGCTCTTCAAGCAGTACTTCGGCACCGTGATCCCGGCCGGCGACAACAAGTTCTCCGCCCTGAACTCCGCCGTGTGGTCGGGTGGTTCGTTCATCTACGTGCCGCCAGGCGTGCGCGTCGACATCCCGCTGCAGGCCTACTTCCGGATCAACACCGAGAACATGGGCCAGTTCGAGCGGACGCTGATCATCGCCGACGAGGGCTCGTACGTGCACTACGTCGAGGGTTGTACCGCGCCGATCTACAAGTCCGACTCGCTGCACTCGGCCGTGGTCGAGATCGTGGTGAAACCCGGTGCGCGCGTGCGTTACACGACCATCCAGAACTGGTCGAACAACGTCTACAACCTGGTCACCAAGCGGGCCCGCGCCGAGGCCGGCGCCACCATGGAGTGGATCGACGGCAACATCGGCTCCAAGGTCACCATGAAGTACCCGGCGGTCTGGATGACCGGCGAGCACGCCAAGGGTGAGGTGCTCTCGGTGGCGTTCGCAGGCGAAGGTCAGCACCAGGACACCGGCGCCAAGATGGTGCACCTGGCTCCGAACACGTCGAGCAACATCGTGTCGAAGTCGGTGGCCCGCGGTGGCGGACGGTCGTCGTACCGCGGCCTGATCCAGATCAACAAGGGTGCGCACGGTTCCAAGTCGAGCGTGAAATGCGATGCGCTGCTGGTCGATAACATCAGCCGCTCGGATACCTACCCGTACGTCGACATCCGTGAGGACGACGTCACGATGGGTCACGAGGCCACGGTCTCGAAGGTCAGCGAGGATCAGATGTTCTATCTGATGAGCCGCGGCCTGACCGAGGACGAGGCCATGGCGATGGTGGTGCGCGGCTTCGTCGAGCCCATCGCCAAGGAACTGCCAATGGAATACGCGCTCGAGCTGAACCGGCTGATCGAGCTGCAAATGGAAGGTGCTGTCGGCTAGTGACCAACTTGACCGAGGCGGCGGAAGGAATCGTCGCCAATAAGGGAGAGCTGTTTACGTCCTTTGACGTCAACGCTTTTGAGGTACCGGGCGGCCGGGACGAGCTCTGGCGGTTCACCCCGCTGAAGCGCCTGCACGGTCTGCACGACGGTTCGGCCGTTGCCACGGGCATTACGCGGGTTGAGGTTTCGGAGCATGCCGGCGTCACCGTCGAGACGGTGGGCCGCGACGACCAGCGGCTTGGCCAGGGCGGTGTGCCCGCGGACCGCGTTGCGGCGCAGGCATATTCGTCGTTCGCCGAGGCGACTGTGGTATCCGTCGGCCGCGACGTTCAGGTTGCCGAGCCCATCGAGATCACGATCGCCGGACCCGGTGAAGGCAAGACGGCCTATGGCCACTTGCAGCTGCGCGTCGCTGAACTCGGCGAGGCCGTCGTGGTCATCGACCAGAGCGGCAGCGGAACCTACGCCGACAACATCGAATTCGTCGTCGGTGACGCCGCGCGGCTGACCGTGGTGTCGATCGCCGATTGGGCCGACGACGCGGTGAACATCAGCACCCACCACGCGACGCTGGGTAAGGACGCGGTGCTGCGGCACGTCGCGGTCACCCTCGGCGGAGACGTGGTCCGCCTGACCTCGCGCACCCGTTACCTGGGACCCGGCGGCGACGCCGAGATGCTCGGCCTGTACTTCGCCGACGACGGCCAGCACTTCGAGTCGCGACTACTGGTCGACCACGCGCAGCCCAACTGCCGCTCGAATGTGCTGTACAAGGGTGCGCTGCAAGGGGATCCGGAATCGCGCAAGCCCGATGCCCACACCGTCTGGATCGGCGACGTGCTGATCCGCGCCGCGGCCACCGGCACGGACACCTTCGAGGTGAACCGCAACCTGGTGCTCACCGACGGCGCGCGCGCCGACTCGGTGCCCAACCTGGAGATCGAGACCGGTGAGATCGTCGGCGCCGGACACGCCAGCGCCACCGGACGTTTCGACGACGAGCAGCTGTTCTACCTGCAGGCCCGCGGTATCCCCGAGGACCAGGCCCGCCGTTTGGTGGTCCGGGGCTTCTTCGGCGAGATCATCCAGAAGATCGCCGTGCCGGAAGTCCGCGACCGCCTGACCGCCGCCATCGAACACGAACTTGAACTGACTGAAGGACGCAACAACTCATGACCACACTGGAAATCAAGGACCTGCACGTCTCGGTCACCGCACCGGACGGCGCCGATGTGCCGATCCTCAAGGGCGTCAACCTGACGGTGAAGTCGGGCGAGACGCACGCGGTCATGGGCCCCAACGGTTCTGGCAAGTCGACGCTGTCGTACGCCATCGCCGGTCACCCCAAGTACACGGTCACCTCCGGGTCCATCACCCTGGACGGCGAGGACGTGCTGGAGATGAGCGTCGACGAACGTGCCCGTGCCGGCCTGTTCCTGGCCATGCAGTACCCGGTCGAGGTGCCCGGCGTTTCGATGTCGAACTTCCTGCGCACCGCGGCGACCGCGGTTCGCGGCGAGGCTCCCAAGCTGCGGACCTGGGTCAAAGAGGTCAAGACCGCGATGTCCGAACTGGACATCGACGCGGCGTTCGGCGAGCGCAGCGTCAACGAAGGTTTCTCCGGTGGTGAGAAGAAGCGCCACGAGATTCTGCAGCTGGGCCTGCTGAAGCCGAAGATCGCCATCCTCGACGAGACCGACTCGGGCCTGGACGTCGACGCGCTGCGCGTGGTGTCCGAAGGCGTCAACCGGTACGCCGAGGCTGAGCACGGCGGCGTCCTGCTGATCACGCACTACACCCGCATCCTGCGCTACATCCGTCCGCAGTTCGTGCACGTGTTCTTCGACGGCCGGATCATCACCTCCGGTGGACCGGAGTTGGCCGACGAGCTCGAAGAAAACGGCTACGAGCGCTACACGTCTGCTGCAGCCGAGGCCTGACTATGACGGCGTCGGTTGATCTCGACCTGACGCGGATCAGGGCGGACTTCCCGATTCTCGGCCGCGTGATGCGCGGCGGGAATCAGTTGGCGTACCTGGATTCTGGGGCCACGTCGCAGAAACCGCTGCAGGTGCTCGATGCCGAGCGGCAGTTCCTGACCACCTCCAACGGAGCGGTGCACCGTGGTGCGCACCAGCTGATGGAGGAGTCGACCGACGCCTACGAGCAGGGCCGTGCCGACATCGCGGCATTCGTCGGCGCTGACGACGACGAACTGGTGTTCACCAAGAACGCCACCGAGGCGCTGAACCTGGTGTCGTATGCGGTGGGGGACAACCGGTTTGACCGCATGGTCGGACCGGGGGACGTCATCGTCACCACGGAGCTGGAGCACCACGCGAACCTGATTCCATGGCAGGAGCTGGCCCGCCGCACCGGCGCCGAGTTGCGTTGGTACGGGGTGACCGATGACGGGCGGATCGACCTGGATTCGTTGCAGCTCGATGAGCGGGTGAAAGTGGTTGCCTTCACCCATCATTCGAACGTCACCGGAGCCATCGCGCCCGTCGCCGAATTGGTGTCGCGGGCCAAGGCGGTCGGTGCGCTGACCGTCCTGGACGCCTGCCAGTCGGTGCCGCACCAGCCTATCGATTTCCACGCGCTCGACGTCGATTTCGCGGCCTTCTCCGGCCATAAGATGTTGGGGCCCACCGGAATCGGTGTGCTCTACGGGCGCCGCGAGCTGTTGAACGCGTTGCCGCCGTTCCTCACCGGCGGGTCCATGATCGAGACCGTCACCATGGAATCGGTGACCTACGCGCCGGCGCCGCAGCGGTTCGAGGCCGGTACCCCGATGACGTCTCAGGTCGTCGGATTGGCCGCTGCCGCACGGTATTTGAGTGCCATCGGCATGGCTGCCGTTGAGGCGCACGAAGTCGAGCTGGTGGCTGCCACGCTGGCCGGGCTGGCGCAGATTCCGCAGGTGCGGATCATCGGGCCGACCACCACCGAGCACCGCGGCTCCCCGGTGAGCTTCGTGCTCGACGGTGTGCACGCCCACGACGTCGGCCAGATTCTGGACGACGACGGCATCGCGGTCCGCGTCGGTCACCATTGCGCCGCGCCGCTGCACCGGCGGTTCGGCATCGCTGCGACGGCGCGCGCGTCGTTCGCGGTGTACAACACCCTCGACGAGGTCGACCGCTTGGTCGCGGGCGTCAAACGCGCTGTGGAGTTCTTTGCATGAGAATGGAACAGATGTACCAGGAAGTGATCCTGGACCACTACAAGCACCCGCACCACCGCGGGCTGCGTGAGCCATTCGGTGCGCAGGTGCACCACGTCAACCCGACGTGTGGTGACGAGGTGACGCTGCGGGTGGCGCTGTCCGACGACGGCGCGACCGTCGCCGACATCTCGTATGACGGCCAGGGCTGCTCCATCAGCCAGGCGTCGACCTCGGTGCTGACCGATCAGGTGATCGGCCAGAGCGTCGACGAAGCACTCAAGACCGTCAGCGCGTTCACCGAGATGATTTCCTCCCGCGGCAACGTTGAGGGGGACGAAGATGTGCTGGGTGACGGCATTGCGTTCGCCGGGGTCTCCAAGTACCCGGCGCGGGTGAAGTGTGCGCTGCTGGGCTGGACTGCGTTCAAGGCCGCGCTCGCCGAGGCGAGCGCATCAGACACCGTGCTGGCATCCGCCGGCACCAATGCGGAGGGCAAGCGATGACTGAAGCCACACCCGAGGAAACGACTACGGCCACCGCGGCCAACGTGGTCGACGACCCCGAGCTGCTCGACGCCGTCGAGGAGGCGATGCGCGACGTCGTCGACCCCGAGCTCGGCATCAACGTCGTCGACCTGGGGCTCGTCTACGGTTTGAGTCTTGAGGAGGGCGACGAGGGCACGGTCGCCAAGCTCGACATGACGTTGACGTCGGCGGCCTGTCCGTTGACCGACGTCATCGAGGACCAGTCGCGCACCGCGTTGGTTGGCGCGGGCCTGGTCAGTGACCTCAAGCTGAACTGGGTCTGGAACCCGCCGTGGGGGCCGGACAAGATCACCGACGACGGCCGCGAGCAGCTGCGGGCCCTCGGCTTCACCGTTTAACGGTTCGCTTTTCCGGTTGCATCGACGTCGTTGACAGCTGGCGGTGCTTCAGTTGGTTCCCGCCGGCTCGCTTCGCTTCATACATCGCTTCGTCGGAGGCCTCGATCAGCTCGGTGATCACGTCGAGGCTGGCGGCCGCTGCGGCGGGATCGACGGGTGCGCTGGCGGTCCCGATGCTTGCCGTGATCTTGAACGGCGTCGCGGCGATCGCTTGTCGGATGCGCTCCACACTGTCGGTGGGTTTCGGCGCAGCGGTGATGTCTGCGATGACGAACTCCTCGCCGCCGGCCCGTCCGACCACCGCGGTGGGCCCGCAGTGGTCACGCAGCGTCGTACTCACGGCGACCAGTGCCTGATCACCTGCAGCATGGCCCTGGCTGTCGTTGAGGCCTTTGAAGTCGTCGAGGTCGATCGTGGCGATGACCAGGTAGCTCCCCGTCTCCGCCTGCTGCATGATCATCTCGTAGGCGGAATTGTGAAACGCGCGCCTGTTGAGTAGGCCGGTGAGCGCATCGTGGTCAGACCTGCGCAGATCGTTTCGCAGCACGTTGGCCAGCGACAGGATGCCGAATGGCACGCCGAAATTGAGGGCGGCCACGGTGAGCAGTGAGGACCCGGTCAGCGCGACGTCGCCGGTATGTGCGACCAGTCGGTAGGCCAGTACGGCCGCGCACGCCACGGCCGCCGCAAAATTGGTCAATACCGTGCTGAGGGTGTGGAAGTACGCCGCGAAACCGCCGACGGTGGCGAATACCGTGCACCCTAGTAGTCCGCTGTAGGGATTGGACAGGGACAGGCAGCCCGCAGCAATCGATATGGTCGCCATGGCGCAGAACAGCTCCGACTGCCGCCGGGTCGGCCAGCGGAACAGCCAGAGCAGCGCGCTGGCAGCGCCACAGCCGGCTGCGAACACCGCGAGAGCGGTGGTCAGCCGGTTGTCGGGACCGAACGGACTGCGCAACATCACGATGGGGATCGCCGAATACGCCATCACGAAGCTGAACGTCACCAACCGCCACGTCACTTGAAGGCCGCGTTCGCTGAGGTAGGCGCTGAACCAGTCGAACTGGTCGTCTTGATGCGACCAGCCGGTGACCCAACCGGCCATTCGTCAATCCCCCGAAGCTCAAACCCCCGACAAATATTAGTCAGCGTCAATAGTAGTCGGCGTTGCGACGGCGGGTGTGCCGGCCTGTGGATAACTCTCGATTCTGGCGCCCTTTCGCGCCGTAGTTGTCGGCTGTCTTCTCTAGCTTCCTGAGCAACCGGACCACTGAGGTCCGCGGCGACAGGAAGGCATCACGATGAACTCTCAACTCGACCAATTGCGGGCGGCGTGCGAACGCGATCTCGGCGACCCGGCCGACTGGCCGGCCAAGTTTGGATATCCAAACGCTTATCCAGATTCGCTGGCGCTGTGCATCATTGACGCGATCTACGTCACTGGGGCGAGACATCTCACGGTCGAGAAGATCGTCGAGCGATACCGCGCTTATCGCGCCGGGCAAGGCGCTGACGCCGACACCGACGGTGCGCCCGAGCTGGTGGCGAACGTCGAAGAACTGGGCGGGCCACACCAGTGGGCCGCCCAGATCGGCAATCGACGGCCGACCTCCACGACGAAGGACGCGCCACTGCGATCGCTGGCACTGATGGAGGCGGCGCAGGGCCTCGTCGCACTCGGCATCCGAACGGCGGAGGACCTGCGGGTCGTGGCCGCGGACGCTGAGCTTGCCGACGAGGCGAAGCAGGTGTGGCGTTCGGTGCCGGGGCAGCGGTCGGGGTTCACGTGGCGCTACCTCGTGATGTTGGCGGAGCTGCCCGGCGCGGATCGAACGGTCGCAGGGTATGTCGGCCGCGAACTCGGTGCCGACTATTCCGAGCGGGCCACGGCACTGCTCGCGGCGGTGGCGGAAGCTGCCGGGTGGGATGCGAATGCCCTGCGTCAGGCCATCTGGCGGTTTGAAGCACGCCGTCCGCATGAGCTGCCGTCGTCGGCCTGACGGCGGCCTGACTCGGTGACGGGATGACCGATTGCCGGGCGCCGCCGGAATCGGTCGAGCCGGCGCGGTGTTGCATAGGCCTATGACCACCGACGCTTCTGGACTGTTCACGCCGCTGACTCTGCGGAACCTGACCGTACCCAACCGGTTCGCGATGGCTCCCATGACCAGGCAGGCGTCGCCCGGAGGTATTCCGGGGCCGGACGTGGCGGAGTACTACGCCCGCCGGGCCGCCGGTGGCGTGGGCCTGATCATCACCGAAGGCGTGCGGCTGGGCGATCTGTCGGCTGCCGGCTCGCTGGACATCCCGACGCTCGTCGGTGCCGAGGCGCTCGACGGTTGGCGCAACGTCACCAGCGCGGTGCACCGCCACGGCGCGACCATCGCCGCTCAGCTTTGGCATCAGGGCGCCGAACGTGGCGACCGGGACGGTGTGGCCCCGGTCAGCCCGTCCGGCGTCAACGGCAAGGGTGAATCGATTGGTCGTGCGTTGACGGCCGACGAGCTGCCGGCCGTCGCGCAGTGGTTCGCCGAGGCCGCCCGCAACGCCAAGGAGGTCGGCTTCGACGCGGTCGAGCTGCACGGTGCGCACGGCTACCTGCTCGACCAATTCCTGTGGACCAGAACCAATCTGCGTACCGACGAATACGGCGGCTCGGTCGCGAACCGCACCCGCTTCCCGGCCGAGGTGGTGGCAGCAGTGCGTGCTGCGGTCGGTCCGGACTTCCCGATCATCTACCGGTTCTCGCAGTGGAAGGGCACGGATTACGCCGCGACCTTGGCGGGTGATCCGGTGGAGCTGCAGGAGCTGCTGGCGCCACTGATCGACGCGGGCGTCGACGCGTTGCATCCGTCGACCCGGCGCCATTACGTGCCGGCGTTCCCCGACGCCGACCCGGTGCTCTCGCTGGCCGGCTGGACCAAGAAGGTCACCGGCACGCCGGTGATCGCTGTGGGCTCGGTGGGGCTGCAGACCGCATTCCGGTCGGAGAAGCCCGGCCAGTTCATCGAGCCCGGACCGGTGGATCAGCTGGTGGAGCAGTTCCATGCCGGTGAGTTCGACATGGTCGCGATCGGCCGGGCCCTGTTGGCTGACCCCGGTTGGGTGAACCGCCTGCGCGCCGGCGCCCTTGACGGTTTCGCCGGGTACGACGCCGCGACGGCATTGGCGCGCCTGAGCTGACCGCTTATCGCTGGCGAGGTTCAGGCATGAATCTCGTGCCGCGCAAGGCTGCCGGAGCCGAAAGACTGCATCGGTCGCCGAAATCGGGTTCGGTGAAAGGGGCTCCGGTTTTCGGGGGATCCGGCTGCGCGGCGACGCGTCGGGCGGGTTGAATGACAACCACGCGGCCGGTGCGCCGGTCCGGTTGACCTGACCACATAGTGGGAACAAGCAGGTACATCGCAATGTTGGGAGAAGCGTGAGCACCAAAGACATCACCGCCGCCGAATTCAACGGCATCATCAGCGACAACGACATCGTCCTGGTGGACTTCTGGGCGACATGGTGCGGGCCGTGCCGGGCGTTCGCCCCGACGTTCACCGCATCGTCAGAGAAGCACCCCGACGTGTTCCATGCCAAGGTCGACACCGAGGCCGAGCAGGGACTGGCCGCCGCGGCCGAGATCCAGGCCATCCCGACTCTCATGGCGTTCAAGAAGGGGCAGCTGGTCTTCCGGCACTCGGGCATGCTGGCCGCGAACCAGCTCGACGAGGTCATCAGCCAGATCAAGCAGTTCGACATCGACGCCGCCATGGCCGACGAGAGCGCAACCACCGACATCTGAGCACCGCACGTGCACTGCCGGCGGGTGTGAGATTCCGCACCCGCTAGCGTGCAGGGCGTGAGCGAACAGACCCCACTGGTTCTCGTCGACCGTCCGCGCCCGGGCGTGGCTCTGGTCACCCTCAACCGCCCCGAGCGGATGAACTCCATGGCGTTCGACGTCATGGTCCCGCTCAAGGCGGCGCTCGACGAGATCACCCACGACAACGACGTGCGGGCCGTCGTCCTGACCGGCGCCGGGCGGGGCTTCTCCTCAGGTGCCGATCACAAGTCGGCGGGCTCGGTGCCGCACGTGGCCGGACTGACCCGGCCGACGTTCGCGTTGCGCTCCATGGAAGTGCTCGACGACGTCATCCTTGCCCTCCGTAAGCTGCATCAACCGGTGATCGCCGCGGTCAACGGGGCCGCGATCGGGGGCGGGCTGTGCCTGGCACTGGCCTGCGATATCCGGGTCGCGGGAGAGGGCGCGTACTTCCGGGCCGCCGGCATCAACAATGGCCTGACCGCCAGCGAACTGGGTCTGTCCTATCTGCTGCCGCGGGCCATCGGCACGTCCCGGGCGTTCGAGGCGATGCTCACCGGGCGGGACATCGACTCCCAGGAAGCCGAACGGATCGGCCTGGTGTCACGCACGGTCGCGGACGACGAGCTTCTGCAAACCTGCTTCGACATGGCCGAGCGCATCGGGTCGTTCTCCCGGCCGGGAACTGAATTGACCAAGCGGACTCTCTGGAGTGGACTGGACGCCGGTAGTCTAGAGAGCCATATGCAGGCCGAAGGCCTGGGTCAGCTCTTCATCCGACTGCTCACCGCCAACTTCGAAGAGGCGGTTGCCGCGCGCGCCGAGAAACGACCCGCGGTCTTCACTGACGAGCGCTCGCGCGAGGAATCGGCGAGCACCGTCGACAAATAGGCAGTACACCGAGTCAAGGAGGCAGCAGCGTGATCACCGCAACGGACCTGGAGGTCCGCGCCGGAGCGCGCACGCTGCTCGCCTTCGAGGGCTCCGCCTTGCGCATCCAGCCGGGGGACCGTATTGGTCTGGTCGGCCGCAACGGTGCCGGCAAGACCACGACGCTGCGCATCCTGGCCGGCGAAAGCCAGCCCTACGCCGGCTCGGTCGAGCGGATCGGGGAAGTCGGTTACCTGCCCCAGGATCCGAAGGAAGGCGATCTGGACGTCCTGGCCCGCGACCGGGTGCTCTCGGCCCGCGGCCTCGACACGCTGCTGGCGGACCTGGAGAAGCAGCAAGCCATCATGGCCGAGGTCGTCGACGAGGCCGCCCGCGACAAGGCAGTGCGCCGGTACGGCGTTCTGGAGGAACGGTTTTCGGCCCTGGGTGGCTATGCCGCCGAGAGTGACGCCGGCCGCATTTGCGCCAGCCTGGGGCTGCCGGATCGGGTCCTGACCCAGCCGCTGCGCACCCTGTCCGGCGGTCAGCGGCGCCGTATCGAACTGGCCCGCATCCTGTTCGGGGCGTCCGAAGGCACCGGGTCCAACACCACGCTGCTGCTCGACGAGCCGACCAACCACCTCGACGCCGACTCCATCGGCTGGCTGCGCACGTTCCTGCAGAGCCACACCGGCGGCCTCGTGGTGATCAGCCACGACGTCGAACTCCTTTCTGACGTGGTCAACCGCGTCTGGTTCCTGGACGCCGTACGCGGCGAGGCCGATATCTACAACATGGGCTGGCAGAAGTACCTCGACGCGCGCGCCACCGACGAACAGCGTCGCCGCCGCGAGCGCGCGAACGCCGAGAAGAAGGCCAGCGCATTGCGGACTCAGGCCGCCAAGATGGGCGCCAAAGCCACCAAAGCTGTTGCCGCACAGAACATGTTGCGCCGCGCCGAGCGGATGATCGCCGAGCTCGACGCCGAGCGGGTGGCCGACAAGGTCGCCAAGATCAAGTTCCCGACCCCTGCGGCGTGCGGCAAGACACCGCTGATCGTCAAGGGCCTGACCAAAACCTATGGCTCGCTGGAGATCTTCACCGGCGTGGACCTCGCGATCGACCGGGGCTCGCGGGTCGTGGTGCTGGGCCTCAACGGTGCCGGTAAGACGACGCTGCTGCGCCTGCTGGCCGGGGTGGAGACCGCCGACGCCGGCGGAATCGAACCGGGCTACGGCCTCAAGATCGGTTACTTCGCGCAGGAGCACGACACCCTCGACAACGCGGCGACCGTGTGGGAGAACATCCGGCACGCCGCCCCGGACACCGGCGAGCAGGATCTGCGTGGTCTGTTGGGCGCGTTCATGTTCACGGGCCCGCAGCTGGATCAACCGGCCGGCACGCTGTCCGGTGGTGAGAAGACCCGACTGGCGCTCGCCGGCCTGGTCGCCTCGACGGCCAATGTGCTGCTGCTCGACGAACCGACGAACAACCTGGACCCCGCGTCGCGTGAGCAGGTGCTCGACGCCCTGCGCAGTTACGCCGGTTCGGTGGTGTTGGTGACGCACGATCCGGGCGCGGCCGAGGCGCTGAATCCGCAGCGGGTACTGCTGCTGCCGGACGCCACTGAGGACTTCTGGTCGGACACGTACCGCGATCTCATCGAATTGGCCTGACAATTCAGCGATTCGCCCGCGCGCAGCGACTGCTGTTTCTACGCTGAGTCCCGACAGCCCGGTATACCGCCGGGGGAGGAGTCAGGGGACTGGCGATGAGGCAATCCAAAGCATCTCGCGACCAGATGATGACGCAGCTGCGCAGCGCCTACGAGGGTGGGGCCAGCATCCGGTCATTGGTGGCGACGTCAGGTAAGTCATACGGATCGGTGCACAGCATGCTGCTGCAGGCCGGTGCCGTGATGCGCAGCCGCGGTGGGCCTAATCACCGCACCCACAAGGTCGCCTGAATATCCTGCGGCTCAGCCGCTTTCGCCGTGAGATGCCACTCGCGGCGTCGTCGTGCGGGTACGTGAGCACCCGCACGACGATTCCCGTGAGTTCGAAAACCGGTGTAGCGCGCTAGATTTCGTCGGTCAGCCGGACTGGGGCGATGACGTCGAAGCCGTCGCCGGGCCCCGGGTTCTCTGCTGCGGTGGCGCCGCCGAACTGGTCCATCACGCTCCACACCGCGTTGAGCGCCGTCGTGATCGCGCCTTCCGCCCAGCCTGCTGTCCACGAGATGTCGTCACCGGCAAGGTAAATGCCACGATGGCGCGCGTCGAGGTCTCGTTGCATGAAGTGGGTGTACAGCGTCTCCTGATAGCGGTAATGCCCCGGCAGGTTCGCCTTGAACGCACCCATGAAATTGCGCTCGATTTCCCACGACACGGTCTTCGGTGTCTCGATGATGTGGCTGCGAATGTCGACGTCCGGGTAGATCGCCTGCAGCGACTTGAGCATGAGGTCCATGCGCTCGGTTGCGCTCAGCGGCACGATCTTCCGGGAGTCGTCCTCCCAGGTGTAGGACAGGCAGATGACGCCGGGCTTTTCGTTGCCGCCCGCGTCGAGCCCCTGGTCCAGCAGGTAGGTGCCGCGGCTCATCCGGTCGGTCAGCGTCATCGACATGACGTCGCGACCTTGCGCGTCCTTGTCCTTCCAGAATGGGCGGTCGACCAACACGAACACCTTCGACGAACCCATGTAGTGCGTCTGCTCGATGGCCGACCACACGTTCGGCGGGAACAGGTCGTCGTCGCAGCGAATGTTGTTGAGCAGCATCCACGATTGGGCGGTGACGATGACCGCGTCGTAGGTGCGGGTTTCACCGTCGGCGTCGGTGATGGTGTAGCGATTGGGGTGTGTGCGCCGAACATCGGTGACGGCGCCACGCGTCGTGCCGCCGTGCAGCGATGCGAGCGAGGTACCGGCCGGCCAGTGGTCGAGACGTTCGGGTGAGCGCCTCCAGAGGCGCAGCGGGAGCTGCTGCGACCCGCCGACGACACCGCGGTGGTTGTCGTCGGCCTCGGTGAGCACCACTCGCAAGATTTCGAGCATCGAGCTCGGGTAGTCGGTGTCCCAACCGCCGGTGCCGAAGCCGACCTTGCCGAAGATCTCGCGCAATTCGAAGGACTTGAAGTGGTGCGACTTGGTCAGGAAGCCCCAGAAGGTTTCGTCGTCGAGTTCGTGAACGAGCTTGCCCCACGCCGATTTCAGCGCCGGGACATCACGTTCCCGGATGGCGTCCTGAATCGCGTGTAGGTCGGCGCCGTCCTCAAGCGTCTTGCGCCACGCGGTGGCGACGTCGGTGAACGCTTGCGGCAGGTCGGCGAGCTTCTCGGCGTAGTGGGTGTGGCCCTTGAGGTCGACGACGGTGCTCGGCGTTGCGGCCGCTAGCGGGTTCGGGAACTCGGTGGTCTCGATGCCGACCTTGTCGAAGTACTCATAGAGCGTCGTCGAGGTGGGCGGGAACCGCATCGCGCCCATTTCGGCGATGGCATCCGGGGCCTGCTCGAACGGGATGGACCGCATGCGGCCGCCGATCTGGTCGGCTTCGTAGATGACGGGTCGCAGGCCCATCTTCATGAGTTCATAGGCGGCGGTGATGCCGGCGCAGCCGGCGCCGACGATCGCGACCTCGGTGCCGTGGCGGTCGGCCGGGATGGCGCCGAGGCCGGCCGGCGAGGACACGTAGTCGTCGTAGGCGAAGGGGAAGTCGGGTCCGAACATCGTGATGGGCTTGGCTGTCGGCTTGTCCGACAACGATGTTTCGTTGGTGGGCTGGGGGACAGTCATCGAGTCTGGTTCTCCTGGTACAGATCTCGGCGGCGATCGCTGAGATGGGTGTTGATGGCGCGGGACACGGCTACCGCGGCCGGATCGATGTGGGTGATGAGCAGTTGCTCGGCTTTACCACCGCGACTCAGTTCGGTCGTGTCGGGCGCGATGGTGCAGCTCAGACCGCAGTATTCGAGGCCGTTCTCGACGCCCGTGCGGTTGACGTACGACAGGAAGAGCTGGCTTTCGTAGGCGCGGGCGGGCACGATGTGCGTCGCCACGAAGCTCCACGGCTCCATGAGCCCGGTGGGGACGACGAGCCATTGGGTCCCCGCGTCGGCGTGGGCCCGGGCGTTCTCTGGGAATTCGATGTCGTAGCAGATCAACAGTCCGCAGGTGACGCCGTCGAGCTCGAACTGCGTGATCCACTGCTCGCCGGGGGTGAACAGGTCCCGGTCGAAGCCATAGAGGTGGGTCTTGCGATAGTTCGCCAGGGATTGGCCGGTGGTGTCGACCACCTGCACGCTGTTGTAGGGCTTGCCGGGAGCAATCTCCGCATACCCATAGACGATGGCGATTCCGGTGTGGCGGGCGATCTCGCGCACAGCCTGGAAGATCGTGCCGTCGGCCGGTTCGGCGCGTTCGGCGACCGCTGCCCCGATGTTGTAGCCGGTGACGGACATCTCCGGGGTGACGACGATGTGGCAGCCGGCGTCGGCGGCCTGGCGGGCCGCCGACGCAATGGCTGAGAGATTTTCGGCGACGGTCCCGGATTCCCCGGGCCCTTGGAACATGCCGACGGTGATCATCTACGCAGCTTCCACTCGCAGCTTGGACTTTCTGATGCTGTAGCCGAAGTACACCGCGAGGCCGACGGCGCCCCAGATGCCGAACGCGATCCACGTCGCGATGGGCAGCGCCCACATCAAGTAGCAGCAGAAGAGGAAGCCCAACACCGGCGCGACCGGGAACAGCCGCAGCCGGAACGTGCGGTCGAGGTCGGGGCGCGTGCGGCGCAGAATGATGACGGCGATGTTGACCAGCGCGAAGGCGAAAAGGCAGCCGATCGAGGTGGCGTTGGCCAGCTCGCCCAGTGAGACGAACCCGGCCAACAGCGAGACGATGACGCCGCAGATGACGATGTTCCACGTCGGCACGAAGGTCCTCGGGCTGACCTTCGCGAACAGTGCGGGCACCAGCCCGTCGACGGCCATGGTGTAGAGGATGCGCGTCTGTCCGTATTGGACGGCGAGCACGACACTGGCAATGGCGATGACGGCGCCGATCGACAGGATGATGGCCGGCACGTTGCTGGTGGTGATTCCGCTGAGCGCGACGGCGAGGGTGGCGCCTTCATCGGCGCTGAACTTCGTCCAGCTCATGGCACCGAGCGCGGCCAGCGCCACGGCAAGGTAGAGCACGGTGACGATCACCAGGGAGGCCATGATGGCGCGCGGCAGGTCGCGCCTCGGGTTCTTGGCTTCGTTGCCTGCAGTGGATGCCGCGTCGAAGCCGATGTAGGAGAAGAACACCTGGGATGCGGCGGCAGAGACACCCATGAAACCGAGCGGCATGAACGGTGTGAGGTTGCCGGCCTTGAACGCGGTGAAGGCGACCGCACAGAAGAAGACCAGCACGATGCACTTCAGGATCACCATCGCGGTGTTGACGACCGCGGATTCGGATGCGCCCCTGAGCAACAGGATGGAGGCGAGGACGACGATCGCGATCGCAGGCAGGTTGATGACACCGCCTTCGCCGGGCGCACCGGTGATGGCGGCGGGGAGTTCGATGCCGAACAGTTGGTGCAGCAGGGTGTTGATGTATCCGCCCCAGCCGACGGCGACGGCCGCGACGGACACGCCGTATTCGAGCATCAGGCACCAGCCGCACACCCAGGCCCAGAACTCACCCATGGTGGCGTAGGCGTAGGAGTACGAGCTGCCGGAGACGGGGATGGTGCCCGCGAGCTCGGCGTAGGACAGTGCCGAGAACAGCGCGGTGACGGCGGCGAGGATGAAGGACAGCAGGACGGCGGGGCCGGCCTTGGGGACGGCCGCGCCGAGGATGACGAAGATTCCGGTGCCGAGCGTCGCGCCGATGGACAGCGCGGTCAGATGGATGAATCCCATCGACCGTTTGAGGTGGGGGCCGTCGGCGGTTTCGTTTGCCGCAACGATGTCGTCAACCGATTTTTGCGCGCTCATGGCGCGCAGAATGCCCGGCCGGGGGGCCTGGATGATGGCCAAGAGAAGCTCCGTGGAGAGGAGGGCGCGCCACAAGATTTGTGACTCGCGTTACAGAGTGCGGTACGTCACTCCCTGATGTCAACACACGGAGTGACCTAGGAAACAATTGTTGCCTTTAGCGACACTGGTGCCTAATCTGAAACCAGTGATCTGAGCCACATCAAAGGGGATGCCATGGCAGGCGCAATCGAGACCCGGTCCATCGACTGGATCCCAACCCAGGAACGCAAGGGCAAGGTGCACCACCAGGCGCCGTTCTGGTTCACCGGGAACTTCGTGTTGACCACCATGGTCACCGGCTTCCTGGGGCCGGCCAACGGCCTGTCGGCGGGGTGGTCGGTGCTGGCCGCGGTCGCGGGCGCGTGCTTCGGAACCCTCTTCATGTGTTTCCACGCCAACCAGGGGCCCACCATGGGCCTGCCGCAGATGATTCAGTCTCGCGCCCAATTCGGTTCGCGCGGTGCCCTGGTCCCGTTCATTGCGGTCATCTTCGTCTACATCGGCTTCAACGTCTTCAACACGATTCTCGCCACCTCGGGCTTCAAGACGGTCTTCGCAGGCCCGAACTGGATCTGGTACCTCGGCCTGATGGTGGCTGCCATCGTCATCGCCGTCGTCGGCTTCGACCTGATGATGGTCGTGCAGCGGTGGCTCACGTATCTACTGATCGTCGTGTTCGGCATCCTCACCGTGTACGCCCTGTCGACGCTGCATCTGGGCGCGGCCATCCCTGATGGCGGCAAGTTCTCCCTGACGGTGTTCTTGATGCAGTTCGCGGCGGCAGCCGGCTACCAGATTTCGTATGCGGTGTACGTGTCCGACTATTCGCGGTACCTGCCGGAGAACACCTCGGCGAAGCGGGTCATCTGGTGGACCTACCTGGGCGCCGCCGGCTCGTCGGTGTGGCTGATGTCGTTCGGCGCGGTGCTGGCATCGGCGCTGCCCACGCCGGACGCGATTGCGTCGATCCGGGCTGTCGGTAACCAATTGCTGCCCGGCTTCGGCACGTTCACCGTCGTGGTGTCGTCCATTGCGCTGGTGACCATCATGTCGGTCAACGCCTACGGCGCCAGCCTGACCAGCATGAGTGCCCTCGACGCCTTCCGTCCGATCACGCCCACCATTCGGCTGCGGGTGATTGGCATTGCCGTCACCTCATTCATTGCCTTCATCGTCGCGTTGTCGCTGCCCGAGGGCTATCTCGAGTCGTTCAACACCTTCGTGCTGCTCATGCTGTACTTCCTGATTCCGTGGACTGCGGTCAACCTGGTCGACTTCTACTTCGTCCGGCACGGGCACTACTCGATCGTGGACATCTTCCGGCCGGAAGGCATCTATGGCCGCTGGTCGTGGCGCGGGTTGACGGCGTACTTCCTGGGCATGGCGTCGATGGTGCCGTTCGTGTCGCTGACCTTCTTCGAAGGTTCCATCGCCATAATGCTTGGGGGAGTGGATATCTCGTTCATCGTCGGGCTGGCGGTATCCGGCCTGGCGTACTACCTCCTGACCCGCGGTGTTGATCTGCGTGACGAGCATGTCGCCATCGAACGGAGCCGTGAGGAGCTGAGCGCCGCCTAGCGGTCTCGGCTACGCTGAGCGCCGCCTAGTGGCAGCCGGGTATCAGGCCGGCTATTCGGCGGGTTCGCCCGCCTCGGCCAGGCGGCGGTGTGCAAGGGCCGGCGTCAGCACCCACAACACTTTCGCGCCGGACTGTGCATCGGCGTGGAAGGCGTGTGGACGGTCCGCGTCGAAGGTCACCGCGTCGCCCTTGTCGAGCGTGACGCGGCTGCCGTTGCCTTCGATGAAATCGATGTGGAGCCGGCCCTCGAGGACGATCGCGAACTCCACCTCGGCAGGCAGGGAGTAGGTGTCGGTCCCACTGCCGCCGCCCGGCGCGATATCGCTCATCAGCACCTGGAAGCGCCGTTCATTGCTCGGGGTCAGCTGGAACTCGTCCATCTGTGTCCCGCCGAATTCGATGGGCGGGTACTCGCCGGCGCGGACCACTTCGCCAACCGGCGTCTCGTCGAATAGCGAGCCGACCTGCAATTCGAGCGCCTCGCAGATGCGGATGAGCGCGGCAACGGACGCATTGGATTGGCCGCGTTCGACCTTCGACAGGTAGCCCTTGGTCACGCCGCTGGCCGCGGCGAGCTCATCCAGCGTCATGCGCTTGGCGCTGCGCGCCGCCTTCAAACGCGCGGCGATTGCCAGTTGCGTTGCCGGGGAACCGCCCACGTTTTCCTCCTAGGAAACAAAGGTTGACAATAATTCTACTGCGGGAAACAATGAGACCCAAGCCACACGCCACGACTTTGGAGAACCGATGAGCTTCGACCGGTACATCAAGACCACTGCACCTGACGGCCGCGAGATCGTCGGGCAGGTCGATGCGAGTCGCTTCCCGCGCTACGCCGAGCCGGCGACGTTTGCGCGCGTCCCGCGCCTGGACCAGGTGTCCTCGCCGGACGTCACGATCCTCGGCGTCCCGTTCGACACGGGCGTGTCCTACCGTCCGGGTGCGCGCTTCGGCCCCGGCCACATCCGGGCTGCCTCGAAGCTGCTGCGGCCCTACAACCAGGCGCTCGACGTATCCCCGTTCGCCAACCAGCAGGTGGCCGATGCCGGTGACATCGGGGTGAACCCGTTCAACATCAACGAGGCCATCGAGACCATCGACAGCGAGGTCACCGCGCTGCGCAAGGATGGCAGCGCCGTCCTGACCCTCGGTGGCGACCACACGATCGCGCTGCCGATCCTGCGCTCACTGCACCGCGACCACGGCCCGATCGCCGTGTTGCACTTCGACGCCCACCTCGACACCTGGGACACCTACTTCGGCGCGGCCTACACGCACGGCACCCCGTTCCGCCGGGCCAGTGAAGAGGGCCTGATCGACATGGAACGCTCGCTGCACATGGGCATCCGTGGTCCGCTGTACAGCAAGAAAGACCTCGAGGACGACGAGATTCTCGGCTTCCAGGTGATCCGGTCGGACGACTACCAGGTCGACGGCCTGGCCAGCGTGCGCGAGCGCATGGTGAAGCGGCTGGCCGGTGGTCCGGTCTACGTCTCGGTGGATATCGATGTGCTCGACCCGGCGCACGCACCCGGAACGGGCACGCCGGAGGCCGGCGGCCTGACCTCGCGTGAACTGCTGCACTCGCTGCGTTCGCTGACCGGCCTGAATATCGTCGGCGCCGACATCGTTGAGGTGTCACCGGCCTACGACCATGCCGAGATGACCGGTATCGCGGCCGCACACGTCGGCTACGAACTGCTGTCGGTGATGAGCGCGAACCGCTAGCTATGGCGATCGGTGCGCCGCAACCTATGGTTTGCGGCGCACCGACGCCTCGACGATGTCGAGCACGGCGGTCAGATCTTCGCCCGTCTGACCTGAGGCGAGGCGCGCAATGAGGCCGTCGAGCACCAGGTCAAGGTAAATGTGCAGCACTTCGGTGGGCACGTCGTCACGCAACGTCCCGGCTGCTTTCTTTCGCTCCAGTCGAGCGATGGTGGCTTGGTTGAGTTCCTCGTAGCGCTGCTGCCACTCGGTGCGGAACTCGGCGTCGGTCCGCAGCCGTCGGGCGATTTCCAGCCGCGTGCCCATCCACTGGTAGTGGTCCGGCTTGGCGAGCATGTTGCGCATCACCTGGACCAGCCCGTCTTTTTCGACGGTCTGCGCCATCCGCTCGCCGTCTTCTTCGGCGAGCGCGAAGAACAACGCGTCCTTGTCACGGAAGTGATGGAAGATCGCTCCGCGCGACATCGCGGTGGCTTCTTCGAGAAGCCGGACGGTCGCACCCTCGTACCCGAACTCGGAAAAACAGCGTCGAGCTCCGTCGAGGATCTGCGCTCGACGGGCGGCGAGGTGGTCGTCGCTTACTTTGGGCACCCGGACTCCTACTGGTGACCGGTTGGGCGGCCCGAAGGCCGCCCAACCGAGTCAGCAGATATTCGGACTAGCTATCTGATCGCAGCATGTTGCGCAGCACGTACTGCAGGATGCCGCCGTTGCGGTAGTAGTCGGCCTCACCGGGCGTGTCGATGCGGACCACGGCGTCGAACTCCACCTTGGTGCCGTCCACCTTGGTGGCCGTCACGTGCACGGTCTTCGGCGTCTTGCCGTTGTTCAGCTCGGTGATGCCCGCGATGTCGAACGTCTCGGTGCCGTCGAGGCCCAAGGACTTCCACGACTCGCCCGCCGGGAACTGCAGCGGGACGACGCCCATGCCGATCAGGTTCGAGCGGTGAATGCGCTCGAACGATTCGACGATGACGGCCTTGACGCCCAGCAGGCTGGTGCCCTTGGCGGCCCAGTCGCGCGAGCTACCCGAGCCGTACTCCTTGCCGCCCAGCACGACCAGCGGAGTCCCGGCCGCCTGGTAGTTCTGCGACGCGTCGTAGATGAAGGACTGCGGGCCGCCCTCCTGGGTGAAGTCGCGCGTGTAGCCGCCCTGCGTGCCCTCGAGGCCGATGCCGTCGAGCACGCGGTTTTGGAGGCGGATGTTCGCGAACGTGCCGCGGATCATCACCTCGTGGTTACCGCGACGGCTGCCCAGCGAGTTGTAGTCCTTGCGGGCCACTCCGTGCGAATCCAGGTACTGCGCGGCCGGGGTGCCCGGCTTGATCGGGCCTGCCGGGCTGATGTGATCGGTGGTCACCGAATCGCCCAGCAGGGCGAGCACTCGGGCGCCCGAGATGTCGGTGACCGGCGCTGGCTCCATCTGCATGCCGTCGAAGTACGGCGCCTTGCGCACGTATGTCGAGTTCTCGTCCCACTCGAACGTGTCACCCTCGGGGGTCGACAGGTTCTGCCAGCGCTCGTCGCCGGCGAAGATCGTCGAGTACGACTTGCGGAACATGTCCTGGCTGATCGCCGACTTGATGGTGTCGTCGATCTCCTGCGCCGACGGCCAGATGTCCTTGAGGAACACGTCGTTGCCGTCGGTGTCCTTGCCCAGGGAATCCGTCTCGAAGTCGAAGTCCATGGTGCCGGCGAGCCCGTACGCGATGACCAGCGGCGGCGAGGCCAGGTAGTTCATCTTGACGTCGGGGGAGATGCGTCCCTCGAAGTTGCGGTTACCGGACAGCACCGCGGTGACGGTGAGGTCGTTGTCGTTGATGGCCTTGCTGATCTCGTCGGGCAGCGGGCCGGTGTTGCCGATGCACGTCGTGCAGCCGTAGCCGCCCAGGTAGTAGCCGAGCTTCTCGAGGTACGGCCACAGGCCGGCCTTCTCGTAGTAGTCGGTGACGACCTGAGAGCCGGGGGCCATATTGGTCTTGACCCAGGGCTTGGTGGTCAGGCCCTTCTCGACGGCGTTGCGCGCGAGCAGTGCCGCGCCGAGCATCACCGACGGGTTCGAGGTGTTGGTGCAGGAGGTGATGCCCGCGACCGCGACTGCGCCGTGGTCGAGGATGAACTCGCCGCGCTCGCCCTTGACCCGGATCGGCTTGCTCGGACGGCCATCGGCGCCGTTGGCGGCGGACTGGACGTCGACGGTACCGTCGTCCGCGAAGGACAGGGCGGCCGAGTCGCTGGCCGGGAAGGACTCCTCAACGGCCTCGTCGAGCTGCGAATGTGGAGCGGGCGCAGCAGGGGTGCCGTCGTTGGTGTAGTTGTGGATGTCCTTGCGAAACGCGATCTTGCTCTCCGACAACAGGATTCGGTCCTGCGGGCGCTTCGGGCCGGCGATCGACGGCACGACCGTGGACAGGTCCAGCTCGATGTACTCGGAGAAGGCGGGCTCGCGGTCGGCGTCGTGCCACATGCCCTGGGCCTTGGCGTACGCCTCGACCAGCGCGAGCTGCTCGTCGGTGCGGCCGGTGAGGCGGAGGTAGTTGATGGTCTCCCCGTCGATCGGGAAGATCGCAGCGGTGGAACCGAATTCGGGGCTCATGTTGCCCAGCGTCGCGCGGTTCGCGAGCGGCACCTCTGCGACGCCCTTGCCGTAGAACTCGACGAACTTGCCGACCACGCCGTGCTTGCGCAGCATGTCGGTGACGGTCAGCACCACGTCGGTGGCGGTCACGCCGGGCTGGATCTCACCCGTCAGCTTGAAGCCGACGACGCGCGGGATCAGCATCGAGACGGGCTGGCCCAGCATGGCGGCCTCGGCCTCGATGCCGCCGACGCCCCAGCCCAGCACGCCCAGGCCATTCTCCATGGTGGTGTGGCTGTCGGTACCCACACAGGTGTCGGGGTAGGCCTGGCCGTTACGGACCATCACGACGGGCGCCAGGTACTCGATGTTGACCTGGTGCACGATGCCCATGCCGGGGGGAACGACCTTGAAATCGTCGAATGCGCCCTGGCCCCAGCGCAGGAACTGGTAGCGCTCGCCGTTGCGCTCGTACTCCAAGTCGACGTTGCGCTCGAGGGCGTCGGCGCGGCCGAAGACATCGAGGATCACCGAGTGGTCGATGACCATGTCGGCGGGAGAGAGCGGGTTGACCTTGTTGGGGTCGCCGCCCAGGGTGGTGACGGCCTCGCGCATGGTGGCCAGGTCCACGATGCAGGGCACGCCAGTGAAGTCCTGCATGATCACGCGGGCGGGGGTGAACTGGATTTCGGTGTTCGGCTCAGCCGAGGGATCCCAGTTGGCCAGCGCGAGGATGTGGTCTTTGGTGATGTTTGCGCCGTCTTCGGTGCGCAGGAGATTCTCTGCCAGCACCTTGAGGCTGTAGGGAAGTTTCTCGGTACCTGGAACCGCGTCGAGGCGGAAAATCTCGTAGCTGTTTTCCCCGACAACGAGCGTGTCACGGGCTCCAAATGAATTGCTGCTCACATCAACTCCCGGCTAGATCTCGCCGCGACGGGCTGTGTCAGCGGCGCGTTGCAACCCTAACAGTACGCTTGTCCTATGAGGCGACCAGGGGGTGCCTACAGTCTTGTCGGGTTGTGGGTGCGCCGTCAGGGAGTTCGCCGAAATTCCAGTACCGTTTGCCCCGTGACAACTTTTGCGGCGATGCCTTTCCTACCGGCATTCATTCCGCCGGACGTTTGCGCCACCGTCGGGCAGGACCCGGCCAAGACCCCCGTGGACGTTTGCATGGGGACGGTGATCGCACAGGTGCGTGACGGTGGCGTGAGCGCGCCGGGCGTTGCGCCAGCGAAGCCGCCGGCCACGCCGCAGGAGGCGAAGCTGGCCGCGGAGCAGGCCGGTGAGGCCGCCGGCTTGCGGCAGGTGGTCGCCGATGCGCAGGCCAAGGGCATCGACCTCAAGATCGTGGTGCTGCCGACGAGTCCGGGCATTGATACCCCGCTGCGCGACATCGCGGCCGATGTCGGCCACGTGTACCCCGAGGCGACGGTGCTGACGCTCAGTCCTGGCTTCGCCGGTTCGATCAGCCCGACTTATGACCGCGTCCTCTTGGAGGCCGGTCAGGACTTGGCCAAGACGCCGAGTGTTGTGCAGAACTCGAAGAATTTTGTGAGCCAGCTGGAAACGCCGATATTTCCCTGGACGTCGTTCACTCTGGTCGTCATCCTCGGCGTGGTAGCGGCCGCCGTCGGCACGCGGTTGCTGCAGGTCCGGGCCCGGAAATCGGCCGCTGTGGACGCTCCGGTGAGCGCCGCGACCGCCGCAGCGGAGTAGCTGAGCGCGCCGCGCCTTTAATTCGAATATCACTATTCGGTCACACCTTTTTCAATTACACCGATGTGATTTGTTACTAACGTTTCATTTGTGCAACCTGTGACGTACGGTGCAGTTGGTACCGCATGTTGCAGTTGTGATTCAGGTTAATTTCTGTGACTTCGGGACCAACGGATTTGAGCCCGCTTTTGCCTTACGCGGGCACCAGCGCGCTGGAGCCTTAGGAGACCAAAGTCAATGGGACGCAGCATTCGCGCCTCGGCCGCACGGCTGGGCAGTCGCGTCGGCACGGGATCGCTCGTATTCGGTGTCATGACCGCGTCCGTCTTCGGCTCCGGCACTGCCTCGGCGGGGCCCGGTAGCAACGAAATCGCCGCTCTGGTTACCGATCTCGCCAACGCCAACCAGAACCTGCAGGACCTCGGGGCCTCGATCCAGACCCGGCAGGAATCGGTGAACAAGGCAATCGCCGACGTGCAGACCGCCCGCGAGAACGCCGACGCCGCCCAACAGGAGATCGACGTCAGCCAGAACGGCCTCAAAGACGCCAACGCCGCCATCGCCGCCGCGCAGGCCCACTTCGACAAGTACGCCGAGGCGGCCTACATCAACGGCCCGTCCGCGTCGTACCTGACCGCCAGCGACCCCGGCGAGATGATCAACACGGCCGCCACAGGCCAGGCGCTGACCATCAGTTCGCAGCAGGCCATTGCGGACCTGCAGCGCAGCCGGACCGAACTCGCCAACCGGGAATCGGCCGCACGGCTGGCCAAGCAGAAGGCCGACGAGGCCGTCAAAGACGCCCAGTCCAGCCAGGACGTCGCGGTCAAGGCTCTGACCGACGCGAAGACCACGTTCGCCGGTCAGCAGACCCAACTCGACCAGCTGGTCGGCGAGCGCAATGCCGCGCAGGTCAAACTCGACGCGGCACGCGCGCAGTGGTCGGCGACCGCCACCTCGCACAACGTCCCGGCGGTCCCGGCGCAGCCCGGCGGTGACCCCGGCAAGTACGCCGCCAACTGGGACGGTGCACCCGGTGCGCCCGCCGCGGCCGGCGGCGGCCAGAAGTGGGACGACAACGGCGGCGGCTGGGACCCGACGTTGCCCCGGATCCCCAGTGCCAACATTGCGGGTGACCCGATCGCGGTGATCAACAGCGTGCTCGGGGTCACGGCCACCTCCGCGCAGGTCACCCAGCAGATGGGGCACAGCTTCCTGCAGAAGCTCGGCCTGGTGCCCGCTGACGTCAGCAAGAGTGGCTTCACCAATGGCGCGATCCCGCGCGTCTACGGCAAGCAGGCGTCGGAATACGTGATCAAGCGCGCCATGACGCAGATCGGCGTGCCGTACTCCTGGGGCGGTGGCACCGCGGCCGGCCCGAGCACGGGCATCGATTCGGGTGCCGGCACCTCCGGCTTCGACTGCTCCGGCCTGATCATGTACGCATTCGCGGGCGTCGGGATCAAACTGCCGCATTACTCGGGCAACCAGTACGAAGCGGGCCGCAAGATCCCGACCTCGCAGGCCCGGCGCGGCGACGTCATCTTCTACGGCCCAGGCGGCAGTCAGCACGTCACGCTGTACCTCGGCGACGGCAAGATGCTCGAAGCGCCCTACACCGGCTCGGACGTGCACATCTCCCCGGTGCGTAGCAGCGGCATGACCCCGTACGTGATCCGTTATATCGAGTACTGATTTGCCGGGGTGAGCGAAGCGGCGGGAAGAACTTTCAGGGCGAGCGAAGCGACGGGAAGAATAGGAGTTATTGTCTTGCAGGGCAAGGATTTTCATCGGAGAGACGTACTCGCAGGGGTGGGTGCGCTCGCGTTGACGCTGGCGTTCGGGGCGGCGCCGCGCGCCGTTGCCGACCCTGACGGCGGCTGGGATCCGACGTTGCCCGCAAAGGCCAGCTCCGGCGCTCCCGGTGACCCGGTGGCCATCGCCAACGCGTCCTTCCAAGTCAGTCAACTCGCGCTGCAGACCACCCAGAACCTGGGTCAGAGTTTCCTGTCCAGCCTGGGGCTCGGCGGCAAGCCGTCCGGCGGTGGCGGCGGGGCCGCCATGATGATGCCCGGCGGCCGCGTGGGCGGTAAGCAGGCCATCGAGTACGTCATCCGCCGCGGCGGCTCCCAGATGGGCGTCCCGTACTCCTGGGGCGGCGGCACTCTGACCGGCCCAGGGCCCGGCGTGGACTACGACGCCGGCAAGATCGGCTACGACTGCTCGGGCTTCACGCGGTACTCCTACGCGGGCGTCGGCGTCCAGATCCCCAAGTACTCGGGCGACCAGTACAACACCGGCCGCGCCATTGCGCCGTCAGAAGCCAAACGCGGCGACCTGATCTTCTACGGCCCGGGCGGCAGCCAGCACGTCACCATCTACCTCGGTGGCGGAAAGATGCTGGAAGCCTCCGGCAGCGCCGGACGAGTGACCGTCAGTCCGGTCCGGATGGCCGGCATGTCACCGCACCTGTCGCGCATCATCGAGACCTGATAATCACCTAAGTCCGTCGTGCCAACGTCGACGGATACCCAACTGCCTGGAATAGTTGGTGCCGGGTGCGCCGCTATATTGGCGGCTACCTGCTAGACCAGCGACTTTGCGTACGACGAATCAGACGAAACAGTCGGTCTGAATAACCCTGGGAGGAAGCTAGATGACGTCACCGAGTGGGCCGCCGGAGAGCGCCGGAGGCTACCCGGGCCCGGCCTCCACGCAGGGTTTCCCGCCCGCAGCGCACGCCGCGCCGCAGCCCACCAGCGCGACGTTGCAGTCCGAGGTGCACACCCTTGAGCGCGCCATCTTCGAGGTCAAGCGGATCATCGTCGGCCAGGATCTGCTGGTCGAGCGCATGCTGGTCGGCCTGCTGGCCAAGGGCCACGTGCTGCTCGAAGGTGTGCCTGGTGTCGCGAAGACCCTGGCCGTCGAGACCTTCGCCAAGGTGGTCGGCGGCTCGTTCGCCCGCATCCAGTTCACCCCTGACCTGGTGCCCACCGACATCGTCGGTACCCGCATCTACCGGGTCGGCAAGGAAGAGTTCGACATCGAACTCGGCCCCGTGATGGTCAACTTCCTGCTCGCCGACGAGATCAACCGTGCGCCGGCGAAGGTGCAGTCAGCGCTGCTGGAGGTCATGGCTGAGCGCAAGATCTCCATCGGCGGCAAGACCTTCCAGCTGCCCAGCCCGTTCCTGGTGATGGCCACCCAGAACCCCATCGAGCAAGAGGGCGTCTACCAGCTGCCCGAAGCGCAGCGCGACCGCTTCCTGTTCAAACTCAACGTCGGCTACCCGTCGCCTGAGGAAGAGCGCGAGATCATCTACCGGATGGGCGTCAAGCCGCCGGAGCCCAAGCAGATCCTCACCACCGAGGAACTGCTGCACCTGCAGGACGTGGCCGCCAACGTCTTCGTGCACCATGCGCTCGTCGACTACGTGGTGCGCATCGTCACCGCCACTCGTGAGCCGGAGAAGTTCGGCATGCCCGACGCCAAGGCCTGGATTGCCTACGGCGCGTCGCCGCGTGCCTCGCTCGGCATCATCAGCGCAGCGCGTGCACTGGCTCTGGTTCGGGGTCGTGACTACGTCATCCCGCAGGACGTCGTCGAGGTCATCCCGGATGTGCTGCGCCACCGCCTGGTACTCACCTACGACGCGCTGGCCGACGAAATCTCTTCCGAGACCGTCGTCAACCGCATCCTGCAGACCGTCGCCCTGCCGCAGGTGAATGCCATTCCGCAGCAAGGACATTCGGTTCCGCCGGTGATGGCCGGTGCGGCTGGGGCCATCGGTCGGTGACCGCGCCCGGGTCTGATGGGTCGGCTCACTCGCCCGGCCGTTCGGTCGATCTGCCGTCATTGCAGCGCGGCCAGATTCGGGATCCCGAACTGTCGGCTGCACTGCGCAAGCTCGAGCTCACCGTCCGGCGCAAGCTCGACGGTGTCCTCCATGGCGACCACCAGGGTCTGATCCCCGGCCCTGGCTCCGAGCCGGGGGAGTCCCGGCTCTACCAGCCGGGCGACGATGTGCGCCGCATGGACTGGTCGGTGACGGCCCGAACCACGCACCCGCACGTCCGGCAGATGATCGCCGACCGCGAGCTCGAAACCTGGCTGGTGGTCGACATGTCGGCGAGCCTGGACTTCGGCACCGCGGGCTGCGAGAAGCGTGACCTTGCTGTCGCCGCGGCGGCCTCCATCGCATTCCTCAACAGCGGCGGCGGCAACCGGCTCGGCGCGATCATCTCCAACGGCGACACCGTGCGCCGGGTGCCTGCGTTGTCCGGCCGGCTGCACGAGCAGGAGCTGCTGCGGGCCATCGCCACCACGCCCAAGGCGCCGGCCGGGGTCCGCGGCGACCTGGCCGCGACCATCGACGCGCTGCGGCGGCCCGAGCGGCGCCGCGGCATGGCGGTGATCATCAGCGACTTCCTGGGGCCCATCAACTGGATGCGCCCGCTGCGGGCCATCGCCGGGCGGCACGAGGTCCTCGGCATCGAGGTCATCGATCCGCGTGACGTGGAGCTACCGGCCATCGGAGACGTGGTGCTGCAGGACGCCGAATCCGGCGTCGCCAAGGAGTTCACCATCGACGAGCAACTGCGTGACGACTTCGCCCGGGCGGCTCAGGCCCACCGCGACGAGGTGGCCCGCACGCTGCGCCGATGCGACGCCCCGCTGCTCACCCTGCGCACCGACCGGGACTGGATCGCCGACGTGGTCCGCTTCGTGGCGAGCCGCCGCCGCGGCGCCATGGCGGCGAGCCGGTAGCTGTCTACAGTTGCTCAGACCGTCGTGCGGCTCGCCGCAGCATGCCGATTTCGGCCTGCACCGGCAAAGACGATAAGTTGACCAGCATGAGTGACAGTGCTGCCACTGAGGCTGCTCCCGGCCGTCCGGCCTTCGTTTCCCGTTCTGTGCTGGTCACCGGTGGTAACCGGGGTATCGGCCTGGCCATCGCGCAGCGCTTGGCCGCGGATGGCCACAAGGTTGCGGTGACGCACCGTGGCTCCGGCGCTCCCGACGGCCTGTTCGGCGTCGAGTGTGACGTGACCGACACCGAGGCCATCGACCGCGCGTTCAAAGAGGTTGAAGAGCACCAGGGTTCGGTCGAGGTGCTGGTGTCCAACGCCGGTATCTCCAAGGACGCTTTCCTGATGCGTATGACCGAGGAGCGCTTCACCGAGGTCATCAACGCCAACCTGACCGGTGCGTTCCGGGTGACGCAGCGCGCGTCGCGCAGCATGCAGCGCAAGCGTTTCGGCCGCATCATCTACATCGGTTCGGTCTCCGGCATGTGGGGCATCGGCAACCAGGCCAACTACGCGGCCGCCAAGGCCGGCCTGATCGGCATGGCCCGCTCGATCTCCCGCGAGCTGTCGAAGGCCGGCGTTACCGCCAACGTCGTGGCCCCCGGCTACATCGACACCGAGATGACGCGTGCCCTCGACGAGCGCATCCAGGAAGGCGCGCTGGACTTCATCCCGGCCAAGCGCGTCGGCACCGCCGAAGAGGTCGCCGGTGCGGTCAGCTTCCTGGCGTCGGAGGACGCTGGCTACATCGCCGGCGCGGTTATCCCCGTCGACGGCGGCATGGGCATGGGTCACTGACCCAGACACTCTGAATCACAGGCACTTTCGCCGAATTTCTCGCCGAACAAGGAGTCAGCACTAATGGCAGGTTTGCTCGAAGGCAAGCGCATCCTGGTCACCGGGATCATCACCGATTCGTCCATCGCGTTCCACATCGCCAAGGTCGCCCAGGAGCAGGGTGCCGAGCTGGTGCTCACCGGCTTCGACCGGATGAAGCTCATCCAGCGCATCGCCGACCGGCTGCCGAACCCGGCGCCGCTGCTCGAGCTCGACGTGCAGAACGAAGAGCACCTGGCCTCGCTCGGCGCGCGCGTCACCGAGGTGATCGGCGAGGGCAACAAGCTCGACGGCGTCGTGCACTCCATCGGCTTCATGCCGCAGAGCGGCATGGGCATCAACCCGTTCTTCGACGCACCGTACGAGGACGTTGCCAAGGGCATCCACATCTCGGCGTACTCGTACGCCTCGCTGGCCAAGGCGGTACTGCCGGTCATGAACGAAGGCGGTGGCATCGTCGGTATGGACTTCGACCCGACCCGTGCCATGCCCGCCTACAACTGGATGACGGTCGCCAAGAGTGCCCTCGAGTCGGTCAACCGGTTCGTCGCCCGCGAGGCGGGCGCCTACGGCGTGCGGTCCAATCTTGTTGCGGCAGGCCCCATCCGGACCCTGGCGATGAGCGCCATCGTCGGCGGCGCGCTGGGCGACGAGGCCGGCCAGCAGATGCAGCTGCTCGAACAGGGCTGGGACCAGCGGGCCCCGATCGGCTGGAACATGAAGGACCCGACGCCCGTTGCCAAGACCGTGTGTGCGCTGCTGTCCGAGTGGCTGCCGGCCACCACCGGTTCGATCATCTACGCCGACGGTGGCGCCAGCACCCAGCTGCTGTGATGTGATTTGTTTTCTGCCGAAACGGCGTTCCAGCAGGTGTGCTCTCGCACTTTGTCCGCTGGAACGCCGTTTCGCGTCGTAGGAGGGGCGAACTAGTGGACTTCGACGCGCTGCTGTTGTTGTCGTTCGGCGGGCCCGACGGCCCTGATGATGTCCGGCCGTTCCTGGAGAACGTGACCCGAGGTCGGGGTGTACCGCCGGAGCGCTTGGACGCCGTCGCTGAGCATTACCTGCATTTCGGGGGAGCGTCGCCGATCAACGGCATCAATCGGGCACTGATCACGCAGCTTGAGGCAGCGATGCCGGAGCTGCCGGTCTATTTCGGCAACCGCAATTGGGATCCGTACGTCGAAGACACGGTTATTGCCATGCGGGACAACGGGGTTCGTCGCGCCGCGGTATTTACTACGTCGGCCTGGGGTGGTTATTCCAGTTGCCGGCAGTACGTCGAGGACATCGCGCGGGGCCGGGCTGCGGCAGGACCCGAGGCACCGGAACTGGTGAAGCTGCGGCAGTACTTCGACCATCCGTTATTCGTCGAGATGTTCGCCGAAGGCATCGCATCCGCCGCCGCGCAGCTTCAGGCTGAGCTGCGGGACGAGGCCCGGCTCGTGTTCACCGCACACTCGATTCCCGTCGGCGCCGACCAGCGCCACGGACCGCAGCTCTATAGCCGTCAGGTCGGCTACGCCACGCGACTGGTGGCCGCCGCTGCCGGGTACGACGAGTACGACCAGGTCTGGCAGTCCCGGTCCGGGCCGCCGCACATCCCGTGGCTGGAACCGGATATCGGCGATCATCTGGCGGCACTCGGGGCCGCTGGGACGAAGGCCGTCATCGTCTGCCCCATCGGGTTTGTCGCTGATCACATCGAGGTGGTGTGGGATCTCGACAACGAGCTTGCCGAGCAGGCCGCCGACGCCGGAATTGCGTTGGTGCGCACCACGACTCCCAATGCCGACCCGCGCTTCGCCCAGCTCGCCGCGTCGTTGGTCGATGAACTGCGCACGGGTGCGGAGCCGGCGCGGGTCGAAGGCGCCGATCCGGTGCCGGGCTACGGCGGCAGCGTCAACGGCGAGCCCTGCTCAGCGCACTGCTGCGGCGACTAGCGGTTGCGGCTACTGGCGTCGCGTTCGGAAGTCGGGTCACAGCCAGTCGTTGCAGTCGTGGAGGCTGATCCTCGACCCCGGCCCGGCGCCGTCCAACGCGGCCGCGTCGGACGCATCCATGGTGGGCGCGACGCGCCCCGCGATCGACTTGCCGTCGGCGCTGTCGGCAATCGACAGACAGCCCAAACCAGACACCACGACTTGGCAGTCATTCGTCTTGCCCTTGACGTCACACCACAGGACGGCGGCGTCCTCGGCCTTCTGCTGCGTCCGGTAGTTGGTCCGGATCACTTCCTCGCCGTTCGAGAGCGACGCCGCGATGGCACCCCAGCAGCCGGGTTTGCATTCAAAGTCGATGTCCGCCTTGGCGTTCGGGGCAGTGAGGGTCATACCAACGAACAGCAGCGCAGCGGCGATGGCCGTGCCGGCGGTGCGGATGGAGTTCATCTCGCGAGTACACACCCGCCGGGCGGCTACCGATCCCAAACTGGGGAAAGCCGTAGCCGGTCTACTACTCCCACCGCTCCCACGCGGAATGCAGGATTGCCGTCACGGCCGCCAACCGGGCTGAGCGGACGATGTCGGTCAACGGCCGCATGGCCTCACTGGCGATCTGCATCTCCGATGCGCTCTGTAGGCCGATCGGTGCCAGCCCAGCGCTGACCGTGATGATCGCGTCGATGTGCGCGGCGGTCTCAAGCACCCGCACCGCGCGGGTGGGCGCGTGGTCCGGCACCCGATGCAACTGTCCGGCCACGAGTAGCTGCTCGACCATCTCGCGCGGATCCTCGATGTCCGAGCCCGGCTCCGCGCGCAAGCGGCCGAGAGCGTCGGCCGCGGACCGAACCGCGTCGCGCAGCCGATATTCCTCCTCGCCGAGCTCGAAGTGGCCGACGGGCGGCGCACTCGGCAACGAGTACACCGTCCAGGACAGGGCCCTGACCTCGGCATCGTCGGTGTCGTCCTCGTACTCGAAGTCGGGCACCAGGCCGACCGACTCGCCGTAGTTGGAGGTGATGACAATGGCCTCGCCGGCGCTGACGGCATCCTGCTGGAACTGGGTGCCCGGCGGCAGTCCACGGACATCACCGGGAACCGGCAGCACCAGGTTCAGCGCCGGCTCGGAGCGCGCCGTACCGGTCGCGTGCCGCAGCGTCTGCAGCAACGTCACACCGCCGAAGTTGGTCAGGTCCGGCCACGGCAGGCCAGTGCGACTTGCCGCCACCGCGTCATAGGCGGCAATGGAATGCCTTGGCGCCCAGGGCGATAACGCATCCAGGACGTCGTCGGGCGCGGCCAGGCCGGCATGCCAGGCGTTGGCCCATACGGTCAGCGAAACACTCGGGCACCACATGATGCTCGCAGTGTAATTCGCTGCGGCCCCCAAAGCCTGCAAGGCGCTACGCTGGTCGCATGCCGGTGCCGTTGCTGTGGCTCATCGTGGCGATCGGCTTGGCCGGTGCCGAAGCACTTACCGGCGACATGTTTCTGCTCATGCTCTCCGGCGGCGCACTGGCGACGGCCGGTCTCAGCTGGGCCACCGGCTGGCCTATCTGGGCCGACGGCGCCTCGTTTCTCCTGGTGTCGGTGCTGCTGCTGGTTGTGGTCCGGCCGGTGCTGCGCAAGCGGCTCGGTGCGGCCGGCCTGCCCGAACCGGTGAAGGCGTTGGAGGGCAAGACCGCCCTGGTACTGGACCGCGTGACCGAACATGAAGGTCAGGTGAAACTCGACGGCGAGGTGTGGACCGCCCGCCCATTCGACGAGAACGATGTGTTCGAGCCCGGCGACCATGTCACAGTGATGCGGATCGACGGGGCGACAGCGGTCGTCTACAAGATCATCTGAGTCAGGGAGGAACTCAAAATGACTGGTGCACTTGTTCTTCTGGCGATGCTGGTGGTGCTTGCCATCGTGGTGGTGGCCAAATCGGTGGCGCTGATCCCGCAGGCTGAGGCGGCGGTCATCGAGCGGCTGGGCCGGTACAGCAAGACGGTCTCCGGGCAGCTGACGCTGCTGCTGCCGTTCGTCGACAAGATCCGCGCTCGGGTTGATCTCCGCGAGCGCGTGGTCTCGTTCCCGCCGCAGCCCGTGATCACCGAGGACAACCTGACGGTCAACATCGACACCGTCGTCTACTTCCAGGTCACCAGCCCGCAGGCCGCGGTGTACCAGATCAGCAACTACATCGTCGGTGTCGAGCAGCTGACCACCACCACGCTGCGCAATGTTGTCGGTGGCATGACGCTGGAGCAGACGCTGACCTCGCGCGACCAGATCAACGCTCAGCTGCGCGGCGTCCTCGACGAGGCGACCGGCCGCTGGGGCCTGCGGGTGGCCCGGGTGGAGCTGCGCAGCATCGACCCGCCTCCGTCGATCCAGGAGTCGATGGAAAAGCAGATGCGCGCCGACCGCGAGAAGCGCGCGATGATCCTGATGGCGGAAGGCAGCCGGGAAGCGGCGATCAAGGCGGCCGAGGGCCAGAAGCAGGCCCAGATCCTGTCGGCCGAGGGCGCCAAGCAGGCCGCGATCCTGGCCGCCGAGGCCGACCGGCAGTCCCGCATCCTGCGCGCCCAAGGTGAGCGGGCCGCGCAGTACCTGCAGGCGCAGGGTCAGGCCAAGGCCATCGAGAAGACGTTCGCGGCCATCAAAGCCGGCCGGCCCACCCCGGAGCTGCTGGCCTACCAGTACTTGCAGACCTTGCCGCTGATGGCCAAGGGCGAGGCCAACAAGGTGTGGGTGGTGCCCAGCGACTTCGGTTCTGCGCTACAGGGTTTCACCAAATTGCTGGGTGCCCCCGGTGACGACGGCGTGTTCCGTTACACGCCGTCTCCCGTCGAGGACCTGCCGAAGACCGACGACGACGCCGACGAAGTGGCCGATTGGTTCTCCACCCAGGCCGATCCGGCCATCGCGCAGGCGGTAGCCAAGGCCGAAGCCGAGGCCCGTACCCCGGTGCAGCAGCCGGGCTACAGCGCCCGGCCGCTGTCGGCACCACCGGCACCACCGGCACCACCGGCACCACCGGCACCACCGGCACCACCGACGCAGCCGATCGAGGCACGTCAGACCCCTGAAATCGACCCGCCCCCAGGGCTACACGCGAGGTGACAATGAGTGTGCTGACTTCCCCGAAGACCTACACCGCGCTGGCACTGTTCCAGGCCGGTGACGCGGTGGCCTGCGCCGTCCCGCTCGCGCCCATCGAGAAGGCGCTGAACGGGGTCAACTTCCCGCTGGAATACCGGTGGATTCTGGTGGGCTCCAAGGCCGCGGCAGCCATCGGGCTGATCTCGGTCACCCGCAACCCCGCTCTGGCGCGGCTGACCACTGCGATGCTGGCGCTGTACTTCACGCTGGCCGTCAGTGCGCACATCAAGGCGCACGACAAGCCGCAGAACGCGGCGCCGGCGGTGCTGTTCCTGGCGCTGTTCGCGGCGATGACCGCGAAAGGCCCGGACTGCGAGTCCTAGCGCTGCAGGCGTAGTTCGTCGTCAGTTTCCGGATGCCGAGGTCACCGGGTCGTGCGCGGCCGCATGGGCGCGCCGGTGCAGCCGGATCTCGTAGATCAGCCCGGTAATGCCGATGGTCGCGGTGCAGGCCGACACCACGAGCAATGACGGGCGAATCTGGCCGGTCAGGGCGTCGCCGAGGATCACGACCGCCGCGGTGCCGGGAAGCAGCCCGAAGAACGTCGCCACGGCGTACGGCAGCACCCGGACCGACGATGCCCCGGCCGCGTAGTTCAGTACGGAGAACGGCACTGCCGGAATCATCCGCATCGACAGGATCGCGGCCCAGCCGCGTTCTTTGAGCCGGGCATCGAGGCTGTCGATGTGCTTGTGCGACAACTTGCTCAACTGCCAGCCCAGTACCCGGACGAGCCACAGCGCGATCAGAGCGCTGAGCGTGCTGGCCGCGACAGCCAGGGTGACGCCCAGCGCTGAGCCGAACAGCAGGCCCGCAGCCAGGGTGAATGCGGTGCGCGGGAACGGCAGCACAGTGACGAGCGTGTGTGTCACGAGGAAGGCGAGGGGGAACCACGGACCGGCCGAAGCCGCCCAATCGCGCATCTGCATGGCGTTGGGCAGCGGCACCCAAAAGGCAATTGCGACAAGAATCACAATTGCCGTTCCGATGCCCACGGCCCGTCGCAGCGGCATCTGGGCGGCGGTCGCCAGCACTGCAGCCAGGACCGTACGCAGCGCGCTGACAACGGGGTTCACGTTTTCCAAGGGTACGTTGCGGTCGGCGAAACGCTGGTGTCAGGAGCCTGTCCGTAGGGCGGACCACGGCGTTGCCTGGTGACCGCGATCATTTAGCCTGAGATCCCGGGTGATAAGTCACACGCTGCAACAACACAGGAGAAGCGGTGTCCGTACAGGAGTCTGGTGCCAACGGCGGCACCATCGAAGCCCGCCGGGACAACTGGCGAGCCGGGGTGGCGGGGGTGCTCGCGAAGAGTACTCGTAAGGACCCGGCCGACCTCGGCCCCGAGCCGGAGCGCCTGCTCGATACCCCCACCTATGACGGATTCCCGATCCGGCCCCTCTACACCAGCCTGGACGGGCTGGCCGAGCCGGCGCTGCCGGGCCACTGGCCGTTCACCCGCGGCGGTGACGCCCACCGCGACGTGCTGGCCGGTTGGAAGGTGACGGAATCCTTCCCGATTGCAGCGGACGCCGACGTTGCCACTATGAACGGGGCCGTCCTGCTCGCTCTCACCGACGGCACCAGTGCGCTCGACGTGCGGGTCGGCGCTGACGGCGGGGTACCCGTCGACCAGCTGGATCGTGTGTTCGAAGGCGTGTTCCTGGACCTGGTGCCGGTGATCCTGGACGCCGGTGCGGACGTAGCCGCCGCGGCCGATCAGCTGCTGATGCTGGTCAAGCCGTTCGATGCCGACCAGCGCGCCCGGCTGTCCATCGACCTCGGGGCCGACCCGCTGACCGCGCCGCTGTCGGGCCGCGCTGCGGCGACCGAAGCCGACGTGGTGGCCACCGCCGCCAAACTGCCCCAGTACGACGGGGGAGTGCGCGCCATCACGGTCGACGCCGCCGCCTTGCACAACCTCGGCGCCAGCGCCTCGCTGGAGCTTGCCGGTGCCATCGCGGCCGGCGTCGCCTACCTGCGCCTGCTCACCGAGAGCGGCCTGTCCGCCGTGGATGCGTTGCGGCAGATCAGCTTCCGGTTCGCCGCCGACGACGACCAGTTCGCCACCATCGCCAAACTCCGTGCGGCCCGGCAACTTTGGGCTCGCGTGGCTGAGGTCGTCGGTGCTTCCGAGGCAGGTGCGGCAACAATTCACGCAGTCACCTCGAAAGCCATGATGTCGCAGCGCGATCCGTGGGTGAACATGCTGCGCACCACCCTTGCTGCCTTCGCCGCCGGTGTCGGCGGCGCGGACACCGTGCTGGTCGAGACGTTCGACGCCGCCATCGACGGCGGATTGCCCGGTACCGCGGTTACTTTCAGCCGCCGCATGGCCCGCAACACTCAGCTGCTGCTCCTGGAGGAGTCGCACCTGGGCCGGGTCATGGACCCGTCGGGCGGCTCGTGGTTCGTCGAGGACCTCACTGATCAGCTGGCGCAGCAGGCCTGGAAGCAGTTCCAGGAGTTGGAGTCTCGTGGCGGCTTCGTCGCGGCACGCGACCACCTGAGCGCGCAGATCGCCGAGGTCGCGGCCCGTCGTGCCGACGACGTCGCGCACCGGCGCACCGCCCTCACCGGAGTGAACGAGTTCCCGAACCTCGCGGAAACTCCACTCGCGCAAACTGATTCGTTCGCAGGCGTGGTCCGCTACGCCGCGGCTTTCGAGGCGCTGCGCAACCGCTCTGACGCCTACCTGGCCAAGACCGGCAAGCGGCCGCAAGCGGTGCTGCTGCCCGTCGGGCCGCTGGCCGAGCACAACATCCGCACCACGTTCGCCTCGAACCTGCTGGCGTCCGGCGGTATCGAAGCCGTCAACCCCGGCGCTGTCGATGCCGCGGGCGTGTTCTCTGTGGCAGACGGGCACGCCGCAGCTGTGGTCTGCGGTACCGACGCCCGGTACGCAGAGGAAGCCAGTGCCGTCGTCAAGGCTGCTCGTGCGGCCGGTATCACGCACGTCTACCTCGCCGGACCCGAGAAGGCGGTCGCGAACATCGACGACAAGGCCTCTCTTCCTGATGACTACCTGACCATGAAAATCGATGCCGTCGAAGCGCTTTCGACCCTGCTCACCCGATTGGGGGCATGACCATGACCGCAACTGAGACCACCCCCATCGGCAGCTTCGCCGAGGTCCCGCTGCACGGAGAAGCGCACGTGGCGCCGTCCTCGGATGCCGTCGACACCCACGTCGCCGATGCCGCCCAGGCCCACGGCTACACCGCTGAGCAGCTCACGTGGTCGACGCCCGAGGGCATCGACGTCAAGCCGGTGTACATCGCCGAGGATCGTGATGCCGTGGCCGCTGCCGGCTACCCGCTGGACAGCTTCCCGGGCGCTCCGCCGTTCATTCGCGGCCCGTACCCGACCATGTACGTGAATCAGCCGTGGACCATCCGTCAGTACGCCGGGTTCTCCACCGCAGCCGAGTCCAACGCGTTCTACCGCCGCAACCTCGCTAGTGGTCAGAAGGGTCTGTCGGTGGCTTTCGACCTGGCCACGCACCGCGGCTACGACTCGGATCACCCGCGCGTGCAGGGTGACGTCGGAATGGCCGGTGTGGCAATCGATTCCATCCTCGACATGCGCCAGCTGTTCGACGGTATCGATCTGGGCAGCGTGTCGGTCTCCATGACCATGAACGGCGCAGTGCTGCCGATCCTCGCGCTCTACGTAGTGGCGGCCGAGGAGCAGGGCGTGCCGCCGGAGAAATTGGCCGGGACCATCCAGAACGACATCCTCAAAGAGTTCATGGTCCGCAACACCTACATCTATCCGCCGAAGTCATCGATGCGGATCATCTCGGACATCTTCGGCTACACCAGCACCAAGATGCCGAAGTTCAACTCGATCTCGATCTCGGGCTACCACATTCAGGAAGCCGGGGCGACCGCCGACCTGGAGCTGGCGTACACGCTGGCCGACGGCGTCGAGTACATCAAGGCCGGGTTGGACGCGGGCCTGGACATCGACAAGTTCGCGCCGCGGCTGTCCTTCTTCTGGGGCATCGGCATGAACTTCTTCATGGAGGTGGCCAAGCTGCGTGCCGGCCGTCTGCTGTGGAGCGAGTTGGTGGCCGAGTTCACGCCGAAGAGCGACAAGTCGCTGTCGCTGCGTACCCACTCGCAGACCTCTGGCTGGTCGCTGACGGCGCAGGACGCGTTCAACAACGTGGCCCGCACCTGCATCGAGGCCATGGCGGCCACGCAGGGCCACACGCAGTCGCTGCACACCAACGCCCTCGACGAGGCGCTGGCGCTGCCCACCGACTTCTCGGCCCGCATCGCGCGTAACACCCAGCTGCTGCTGCAGCAGGAGTCGGGCACCACGCGGCCCATCGACCCGTGGGGCGGCTCGTATTACGTCGAGTGGTTGACCCACCAGCTCGCCGAGAAGGCCCGCGCCCACATCAAGGAGGTCGCCGAGCACGGCGGCATGGCGCAGGCCATCGGCGAGGGCATTCCGAAGCTGCGCATCGAAGAGGCCGCCGCCCGCACCCAGGCCCGGATCGATTCCGGTGCCCAGACCGTGATCGGCGTCAACAAGTACCAGGTGGACGAGGACCAGGAGATCGAGGTCCTCAAGGTCGAGAACAGCCGCGTGCGTGCTGAGCAGCTCGCCAAGCTCGAGCAGCTGCGGGCCGACCGCGACGAGGCTGCCACCCAGGCTGCGCTGGCCGAATTGACCCGTGCCGCAAGCGAATCCGGCTCGGCCGGGGAAGACGGGCTGGGCAACAACCTGATGGCGCTGGCCATCAACGCCGCTCGCGCCAAGGCCACCGTCGGTGAGATCTCCGACGCGTTGGAGCAGGTGTACGGCCGGCACCAGGCCGAGATCCGGACCATCGCCGGCGTCTACCGCGACGAGGTCGGAAAGGCCGGAAACGTGAGCACCGCAACGGAATTGGTCGACAAGTTCGCCGAGGCCGACGGCCGTCGCCCCCGCATCCTGGTGGCCAAGATGGGCCAGGACGGCCACGACCGCGGCCAGAAGGTGATCGCCACGGCGTTCGCCGACATCGGCTTCGACGTGGACGTCGGCTCGCTGTTCTCCACGCCCGACGAGGTGGCGCGGCAGGCGGCGGACAACGACGTGCACGTGGTCGGGGTGTCCTCGCTCGCAGCCGGTCACCTCACGCTGGTGCCGGCGTTGCGCGACGCGCTGGCCGCGGTGGGGCGTCCGGACATCATGGTCGTGGTCGGCGGGGTGATCCCGCCGGGTGACTTCGACGAGCTGTACGAGGCCGGCGCGGCGGCGATCTTCCCGCCGGGAACGGTCATCGCGGACGCGGCGATCGGCTTGTTGGGCAAGCTCGCCGAGCGGCTGGGCTACCGGCTCTGAGGTGTCGGTCATGACGATGCCGGTTCCTGAACTCGCTGCCAGGATCCGAGCCGGTGATCGTGCGGCGTTGTCGCGTGCCATCACGCTGGTCGAGTCCACCCGGACCGATCACCGTGATGCCGCGCAGCAGCTGCTGCTCGAGCTCACTGCGGAAGCAGGCCGGGCTTTGCACGTCGGCATCACCGGCGTGCCCGGGGTGGGGAAGTCGACCACCATCGAGGCGCTCGGCATGCACCTGATTGAGCGGGGGCACCGCGTCGCGGTGCTGGCCGTCGATCCGTCGTCGACGCGGACCGGCGGTTCGATCCTGGGTGACAAGACCCGGATGGCTCAGCTGGCCGTGCAGCCCGACGCCTACATCCGGCCGTCGCCGACATCCGGCACGCTGGGCGGCGTGGCCAGGGCCACCCGCGAGACCATCGTGCTGCTCGAGGCGGCCGGCTACGACGTCGTGCTGGTCGAGACCGTCGGCGTCGGGCAGTCCGAGGTGACAGTGGCCAACATGGTCGACACCTTCGTCTTCCTGACGTTGGCCCGCACCGGTGATCAGTTGCAGGGCATCAAAAAGGGTGTGCTGGAACTCGCCGACGTCATCGTCGTGAACAAGGCCGACGGCGAGCATGCCATCGAGGCCCAGGCCGCCGCCCGGGAACTCTCCGGTGCTATCCGGTTGATCTACCCGCGCGACACGCTGTGGCGTCCGCCGGTGCTGACCATGAGCGCTCTGCACGGCGACGGCTTGGCCGCGATGTGGGACACGGTGCTCAAGCACCGTGAAACACTCAGTGCGGCAGGTGAATTCGAGGCTCGGCGGCGGGCGCAGCAGGTGGACTGGACCTGGTCGATGGTGCGGGACACGGTCTTGGACCGGGTGCTGTCGAATCCTGCCGTCAAAGCGCATCGCGATGAGGTGGAACGTCAGGTACGCGACGGTGAGTTGACGCCGACCCTGGCGGCGCACCTCATCATCGACCTGGCGCGCTGACCGCGCGGCGGTCGGATCGAGGTTGCCGGTGGGGTCCGCCTCCGCAATATCGAAAATAGACCCCGATTGTTTTGCTCGAAGCGCTGGCGAAACCATTTCCCGGACCATTCAGCGCCGAACGGGTGCGCGGCGGAAAGTGCGATCTTGCCGCCCGGGCTACCTCGGCCCAGGATCGTTTATTTGGTGTGACCGCGACAAACCGCGATCTGAGTTGTTGGTCGCAACCGGTTACGCCGGCGTAACTGCGATCTTGAAGTCAATTTCTCCGCATCGCGTCGGCTGCAGTGCCAGACTTTTTAGCTAACAGATTGATAACACTGGCGAGGATTCGCGGTACCCACAGTTCATGCTTTGGTAATGACCAACGCAATTCGCCGGGAGCGCAACGTGGCGCCCCTCCGATCCGCCGGCGGACCCCTGCCGCACGGCGTTCAAGGCGCCGCTGATCCCAATTTCGCCCTCGTTGTACGGGCGTTCTCCGCGATGTTCCCCAGCCGGTATCTGGGTGGTGGCGCGCTGTCGGTGTACCTGGACGGCGTTCCGGTCGTCGACGTCTGGACAGGATGGGCAGACCGCTGGGGTGAGCGCCCGTGGCAGGCCGACACGGGTGCCACGGTGTTCTCCGCGACCAAGGGTTTGGCATCGACGGTCATCCACCGGCTGGCCGACCGTGGCCTCATCCACTACGACGCGCCGGTAGCCGACTATTGGCCCGCCTTCGCGGCCAATGGCAAGGCCGGTGTGACGGTGCGCCAGCTGATGCGGCACCGAGCTGGGCTGTCGCAACTGAACGGTGCCACCCGGGACGAGCTGATGGACCATCGCCTCATGGAGCGGCGCCTGGCCGCCGCCCCGATGAGCTGGATGCGGGGACGGCCGGCGTACCACGCGATTACCTACGGCTGGCTGTTGTCCGGCCTGGCCCGGGCGGTCACCGGGCAGGGGATGCGCGAGCTGTTCCGGACCGAGTTGGCGGAGCCGCTCGGGATCGACGGTCTGTATCTCGGCCGCCCACCGGCCGACGCGCCGACCCGGCCCGCGCAGATCATCGGGCCGCAGTTCCGAATCCGAAATCCACTGTTCGACGCGGTGGCGCCGCATTTGGCGGCATTGCCGATGTCGGGTGGTCTCGGCTCGATGTACTTCACCGGCATGCGGTCCATGACGCAGGGCGACACCCCGCTGCTGGACTCCGAGATGCCGGGTGCCAACGGCGTGGCCACGGCTCGGGCGCTGGGCCGCTTGTATGGCGCGATCGCCAACAGCGGTCAGATCGACGGTCTCCGATTCCTGTCCGCGGGCACCGTGGCGCAACTGCGCGGCCCCGGCAGCCTGTTTCCCGACCTCGGTCTGGGCCTGCCGATGGACTTCAACCTCGGCTATCACGGCATGCCGTTCCCGGGCGTCCTGCCGGGCTTCGGTCACGTGGGTCTGGGTGGGTCACTCGGCTGGGCGGACCCCGATCGCGGATTGGCATTCGGCTTCGTGCACAACCGCCTGTTGACGCCGTTGATGGTTGCCGACCAGTCGGGCTTCGTGGCGCTCGGGGCAATGGTCCGGAGGGGCGTCGCACAGGCTCGCAGCAACGGATTCTGTCGGGTCACGGACTTCGGTGCGGAGTACGTCGATCCGGCACCCGTTGCGGGCTGACGGAGTTTGCGCGTAGGCGAATTGCGACGGTTTTTGATGCGATGTCGATTGCCGTCGGCCCTGCACTTGGGTAATCACGTAGATCTCTGGCGTGTTGATTTTTTGCCCGGATCAAGCGGAGTTCGTCACAGCGGAAATTTCGTACCATACGTACTAAGCATTGCCGGAAATGCGTACTTATGCCGCCAGCCAGTGGGTTTCGGATTTTCTTTGTGTTGCTCGAATTGCGGAATGCAAAACTGCGCAAACTTTTGTCCAATCGAGCCGTCTGCGTGGGTGCGGTGCTGGGGTGAACGATGTTCGCTACGGACCGCTATGCTTCCGGCCCGTGGCTGGTTCGAAAAGGTTCCGAACCAAACCCCTGCGCAACGGCGCGCCGGGTGGGTTGGGCCTTCCGTAGCGAGTGTGCTGCGGATATCCGGTGGAGATGGTCGCCTGGTACCGATTCGACCGAAACGGGTAGCCCCGATTCGTCGGATCAGTTAATTTGACCCGGTAAGATTTCGAGCCAGTTTGACTAAAGCGGCAAAGACGATTTCGCAAAGATTGAGCGGCGGTCTGCGAGCCACCCCGACACAGCGTGTGTCGGAGTCGGCCCGGACTGCACGGAGAGGCGGTAGCTAAGTGGGTGGGTCACCGACGACACCCGTCGCGATCATCGGCATGGCATGCCGACTTCCTGGCGGTATCAGTTCGCCAGAGGAGTTATGGGAAGCCCTGCTCCGCGGTGACGACCTGGTTACTACGGTCCCGCTGGACCGGTGGGACGCCGAGGAGTACTACGACCCGGAACCGGGCGTGCCCGGCCGCTCGGTCTCCAAATGGGGCGCCTTCATCGATGACGTCGCCGGCTTCGACGCCGACTTCTTCAACATCAGTGATCGCGAAGCGACCGCCATCGATCCGCAGCACCGCCTGGTTCTCGAAACCGCTTGGGAGGCCGTGGAACATGCCGGCATCGATCCGGCATCGCTGGCGGGCTCGCTGACGGGTGTGTTCGTGGGTATGACCCACGGCGACTACCAGCTGCTCGCGGCCGACGCCCACGCCATCGAAGGCCCGTACGGCTTTACCGGCAACAACTTCAGCCTGGCCTCGGGTCGCGTCTCCTACCATCTGGGCGCCCACGGTCCGTCCTACACGGTCGACTCGGCCTGCTCGTCCAGCCTGCTGGCCATCCACAACGCGTGCCGCAGCCTGCATGAGGGCGAGAGCGACGGCGCCCTTGCCGGTGGCGTCTCGATCATGCTGGAGCCCCGCAAGATGTCGTCGGGCTCGGCGCAGGGCATGCTGTCGCCGACTGGCCACTGCCACGCCTTTGACGTCGCCGCGGACGGCTTCGTCTCTGCCGAGGCGTCGGTCATGTTCATGATGAAGCGCCTGGACGACGCACAGCGCGACGGCGACCGCATCCTCGCCGTCATTCGCGGCACCGCGAGCAACCAGGACGGACACACCGTCAACATCGCGACCCCCGGCGCGGACGCCCAGGTGGCGGTCTACAAGCGGGCGCTCGACGTCGGCGGCGTCGACCCGGCCACGGTTGGCTACATCGAAGCCCACGGCACCGGGACGCCGGTTGGCGATCCGATCGAATACTCAAGTCTGGCAACGGTTTACGGCATCGACGGGCCGGTCGTGCTGGGCTCGGCGAAGTCCAACTTCGGGCACGCACAGTCGGCCTCGGGCGCGGTTGGCCTGATGAAGGCCGTGCTGGCGCTCCAGCACGGCGAAGTGCCGAAGAACCTGCACTTCAACGAGATGCCCGCCGAGATGGCGGCCATCAAGACCGGCCTGTTCGTGCCCACGGAGCTCGTGCCGTGGCCGGCCACCGCGGATCATCCGCGCCGTGCTGCCGTGTCGGCGTACGGACTGTCGGGCACCAACGTGCACGCTGTGGTCGAGCAGGCCCCCGCGCAGTCGTCCCCGCGCACTGTCGAATCCGAGGGCCAGGCGCTCTCCGGCAAGCTGCTGTTCCCGGTGTCGTCGACCTCGGCCGAAGAGCTGCGCCGCACCGCCGGCAAGCTGGCCGACTGGGCGGACGCCAAGGGCGACAGCCTGCACCTGGGTGACACCGCCTACACGCTGGCCCGGCGCCGGGCCCACCGCCCGGTGCGCACCGCGGTCCTCGCCGAGGATGCCGCCGGTCTGGTCCAGGCGCTGCGCGACGTCGCCGACGGTGACGCCCCCTACCAGCGCTCGGCCGGCAAGGGCGACCACGGCGCGGTTTGGGTCTTCTCGGGACAGGGCTCGCAGTGGGCGGCCATGGGCGCCGGTCTACTGGCGGCCGAACCCGTGTTCGCGGCCACCATCGCCGAGATCGAACCGCTGATCGCCGCCGAGTCGGGCTTCTCCCTCACCGAGGCCATCACCTCGGGTGAGACGGTGACGGGCATCGACCGGATTCAGCCCGCGGTGTTCGCCATCCAGGTGGCGCTCGCCGCCACGCTGAAGTCATACGGTGTGCTGCCCGGCGCGGTCATCGGCCACTCGATGGGTGAGTCGGCTGCTGCCGTCGTCTCCGGCGCGCTGTCGCTGGCCGACGGCGTCAAGGTGATCTGCCGTCGTTCCAACCTCATGCTCAAGGTGTCCGGCTCGGGCGCCATGGCCTCGGTCGAGCTGCCCGCGCAGCAGGTGCTCTCCGAGCTCGGTGCCCGCGGCGTCAGTGATGTCGTGCTCGCCGTGGTGGCGTCGCCGCAGTCGACTGTCGTCGGCGGCGACAAGGACGCCATCCGCAACCTGGTCAAGGAATGGGACGAGCGGGGCGTCATGGCCCGCGAGGTGGCCGTCGACGTGGCGTCGCACACCCCGCAGGTCGACCCGATTCTCGACGAGCTCGCAGAAGCGCTCGAGGACCTCGAGCCCGACGAGCCGAAGGTCCCGTACTACTCGGCCACGCAGTACGACCCGCGCGACCCCGCGGACTACGACGCCGACTACTGGGTGGACAACCTGCGCCACACGGTTCGCTTCGGCGCCGCCGTGCAGGCCGCCCTCGATGACGGCTTCCGGGTGTTCATCGAGCTGGCCCCGCACCCGCTGCTGGTGCATGCGGTCAACCAGAACGCCACCAGCCAGGACATCGGCATCGTCGCTCTGGCTGCGATGCGCCGCGAGCAGGACGTGCCGAACGGGCTGCGTGAGGTCGTCGCCGACCTGCACATCGCCGGCGCGGCCATCGACTTCTCCGCGATGTACCCGGACGGCGCCCTGGTCGACGTGCCGCTGCCGACCTGGACCCGCACCCACCTGATCCTGACGCGTGACCCGCATGAGCAGGCCCCGGGCGGTGCCTCGCTGGCCGTGCACCCGCTGCTCGGTGCACATGTGCGGCTCCCCGAAGAGCCGGAGCGCCACGTTTGGCAGTCCGACATCGGCACCGGCACGCAGCCGTGGCTGGGGGACCACCAGGTGCACAACGTGGCCGCCCTGCCGGGTGCCGCGTACTGCGAAATGGCGCTCGGCGCCGCCCGCGAAGTGCTGGGCGAGGCGTCCGAGGTTCGAGGCGTCACGTTCGAGGCCATGCTGCTGCTCGAGGACGAGACCGCCGTATCGGCCGTGGCCACTGCGGTGCCGTCGGGCGATATCGACTTCCTCGTCGAGACCTACCAAGACGGCGAGCAGGTCCGCCGTGCCGGGGCGACGTTGCACGCCATCGACGACGACGCCACCCGTCCCGCTTACAACCTGGCCAAGCTGGTTGCGGCCCACACCCAGGATGTCGACGGCGGTGACCTGCGTGCCTGGTTCTCCGACCGCGGCATCCAGTACGGCCCGGCGTTCTCCGGTTTGACCTCGGCCCACACGGCCGGTGGCAACACGGTGCTTGCCACGGTCGCGCTGCCCGGTGCCATCCGGTCGCAGCAGAGCGCTTACAGCGTGCACCCGGCGCTGCTGGATGCCTGCTTCCAGGCCGTGGCCGCGCATCCCGCGCTGCATAGCGACACCACCGGCGCACTGATGCTGCCGTTGGGCGTCGCCAAGCTGCGGGCCTATGAGTCGACCCGCAACGCGCACTACTGCTACGTGAAGCTCGGCGCCCTCAGCCCGACCGCGGTCGAGGCTGACATCGACGTGCTCGATGAGCACGGTGCGGTGCTGCTGTCGGTGATCGGGCTGCGCCTGGGAACCGGCGTGTCCGAGGAGGGCCAGCGGGAGCGGTTGCTGGGCGAGCGGCTGCTGAACATCGAATGGCGGACGCAGGACGCACCCGCGGCGAACGGAGTCGATCCGGGTCGCTGGCTGCTGGTCTCGACGGCTGCCGATGCCGACAGCCTCACCGAGAAGCTCTCGGAGTCGCTGCAGGCCGACGAGGCCGAGGTGTCCACCATGGCGTGGCCGGCCGACGCCGATCACGCGGAGAAGCTGGAAGCACTGCAGGCGACGTTGACGGCCAAGCCGTTCAAGGGCGTCGTCGTCGTCACCGCCGGGCAAGACGGGGCCACGACCGAACAGACCGCGCAGCGCGGTGGCGCTCAAGTTGAGCAGTTGGTGCATATCGTGCGCGGGCTGCCCGACGTGCCCGGCCAGCCCGCCCGGCTGTACGTGCTGACCCGCGGAGCGCGCACCGTCGTCTCCGGCGACGTGCCGAACCTGGAGCAGGGCGGCATCCGCGGCTTCATGCGGGCCATCGGCATGGAGTACCCGGCAATGCGGCCGACTCAGGTCGATCTGGACGGCACGACCGACGCCGCCCAGGTGGCCGGCGAGCTGCTGTCCGGTTCGGAAGAGGACGAGACGGCCTGGCGGTCGGGTGACTGGTACACCGCGCGCCTCAATCTGAGCCAACTGCAGCCCGAGGAACGTCGCACCTGCGTCGTGCGTCCCGAGACCGACGGCATGCAGCTGCAAATCCGGACGCCCGGCGACCTGTCGTCGGCGGAGCTGGCCGCCTATGAGCGCGTCGCTCCGGGACCGGGCCAGATCGAGGTGTCGGTCGCTGCGTCGAACCTGAACTTCGCCGACGTGCTCGTCGCCTACGGTCGCTACCCGAGCTTCGAGGGCCGGATGCCGCAGCCGGGCGCGGACTTCGCCGGTGTGGTCACGGCGGTCGGGCCGGGCGTCACCGATCATCAGATCGGTGACCGGGTCGCGGGTATCTCGCTCACTGGTGCCTGGAAGACGTTCGTCACGTGCGATGCCAACCTCGCCGTGAAGATTCCGGACGACCTGCCCGAGGGCAGCGCGGCGGCGGTGCCCAGTGCGCATGCCACCGCGTGGTACGGCCTGCACAACCTGGCGCGCATTCAGGCCGGCGACAAGGTGCTGATCCACTCCGCCACCGGTGGGGTGGGACAGGCCGCCATCGCCATCGCGCGTGCCGCAGGTGCCGATATCTACGCCACCGCTGGTAGTGACGATCGTCGGAATCTGTTGCGCAGCTGGGGAATTCAGCATGTTTACGATTCCCGTAGCACGGCTTTCGCCGAGGACATCCGGCGCGACACCGACGGCTACGGCGTCGACGTGGTGCTGAACTCGCTGCCGGGTGCAGCGCAGCGCGCAGGTGTCGAGCTGCTGACCTTCGGTGGCCGGTTCGTCGAGATCGGCAAGCGCGACATCTACGGCGATACCCGGATGGGGCTGTTCCCGTTCCGCCGGAACCTGTCGTTCTACGCCCTGGACCTGGCGCTGCTGACGCTGACGAACCCCGACGTCACGCGCGGCATGCTGGAGACCATCTTCGGACAGATCGCTGACGGCGTGCTGCCGGTGCCGGACACGACGCACTACCCGCTGAGCGACGCTGCGACCGCGATCCGCGTGATGGGCGCGGCGGGCCACACCGGCAAGTTGGTGCTCGACATCCCGCACACCGGGGAGTTCGATGCGGTGCTGTCGCCCGAGAACGCTCCGGCATACCGGCCCGACGGTTCGTACATCGTCACCGGTGGCCTCAGCGGCCTCGGTCTGTTCTTGGCCGAGAAGCTGGCGGCGGGCGGCTGCGGACGCATCGTGCTCAACGCCCGTTCAGAGCCGAGCGCACAGACGGTCCAAGCCATCGAGGCGGTCCGAAGCAAGGGCGCCGAGGTCGAGGTGGTGCTCGGCGACATCGCCGCCGCCGAGACTGCGGCCCGCCTGGTCGCCGCGGCAGAGTCCACCGGCAAGCCGCTGCGCGGTGTGCTGCATGGCGCTGCCGTGGTCGAGGACGCGACGTTGCCGAACATCACCGACGAGCTGATCCAGCGCGACTGGGCCCCGAAGGTGTACGGCGCGTGGTACCTGCACGAGGCGACCGCGGGCTCCGACTTGGACTGGTTCTGCTCGTTCTCGTCGGCCGCCGCCATGGTCGGCTCACCGGGTCAGGCAGCGTACGCCGCCGCCAACAGCTGGCTGGACGCGTTCACTCAGTGGCGCCGGGCGCAGGGGCTGTCGGCCACTGCCATCGCTTGGGGTGCGTGGGCCAAGATCGGCGCCGGTCAGGACATGGCCGCCGACGAAGCCATGGCGATCGATCCGGAGGACGGCGCATACGCGTTCGACGCGATCATCCGCCACGACCGCGCCTACGCCGGCTATGCGCCGGTGGCCGGCGCCGACTGGCTGGTGGCGTTCGCGCAGACCAGCAAGTTTGCCGAGTCGTTTGCCAACATCGGGCGGGGGGGTGCGGGCACCAGTGAATTCCTGACGGAATTCCACGCCCTGTCAGAGGAAGAGCGGCCAGCTCGGCTGAGGCGCCTGATCACGGACGCTATGTCTATGATACTTAGGCGATCTGTCGATCCCGACCGTCCTTTGGCCGAGTATGGCCTGGACTCGCTCGGGGCGCTTGAACTGCGGACACGTATCGAGGCCGAGACGGGGGTCCGGATCGGTTCGTCGGACATCACGAATGTTCGAGCATTGGCAGAACGCCTGGGGGAGGCGATTTCGACGGCGATTTCGACATGACGGGTCAGGGTAGGGCGTCACAGAAGCCGCACGCTGAATTCACCGAAACACAGGAGAGTGCACATGGTTGCGATTAGGACCATCCATGACTGGATGGGCGCCTCGGGTGTTCTGACCTCCTGGAACCCCTCGCCGGCGGCAGTGACCAAGCTGCGCAATGCGCCGGTCAGCTCAGTGCCGGTGAGCTACCAGCAGAGCCAGCACATCCGTGCATTCCGTTCGCATGAGCGCAACGGCACGGACATGGCGCGGCTGAACATCGCCGCGTGGGACATGCCGGGCAAGTGCGATGTCCGGGCCATGACGCATGTCATCAACGCCTACGTGCGCCGGCACGACACCTTCCACAGCTGGTTCGAGCTGACCGAGGATAACGTCGTGGTGCGGCGGACGGCGAAGAGCCCGCGCGACATCAAGCTCGTGTCCACCGAGCACGGCGAGATGAATGCGCAGCAGTGGCGTGATCATGTGCTGGCCACGCCGGACCCGTTGCAGTGGGACTGCTTCCACTTCGGGATCATCCAGCGCGACGACCACTTCACCTTCTACTTCAGCATCGACCACGTGCACACCGATGCCCTGCTGATGGGGCTGGTGTTGGTGGAAATCCACCTCATGTACGCGGCCCTGGTCAGCGGTGCCCCGCCGATTCCGCTCGCCGACGCCGGCAGCTACGACGACTACTGCGTCAAGCAGGCGGAGTTCGCCGCATCGCTGACACTGGAGTCGCCCGAGGTCAAGGATTGGATCCGGTTCGCCGAGGCCAACGACGGCACCCTGCCGTGCTTCCCGCTGCCGCTGGGTGACCCGACCGTGCCGTGCGGTGGCGAGATGCTCACTGTCCGGCTGATGGACAAGCATCAGTCGGAGCGCTTCGAGTCGGCCTGCCTGTCCGCGGGAGCCCGCGTGATCGGCGGCGTCATCGCGTGTGCCGCGATTGCTGAGCACGAGCTCACCGGGGAGGCCGTCTACAACGTCATCACCCCGACGACGACGCGTCGCACCCCGGCCGAGTTCATGACGACGGGTTGGTTCACCGGCGTCGTGCCCATCAGCGTTCCGGTGGTGCCCGATTCGTTCGGCGACACCGCCCGGGCCATGCAGAAGGCGTTTGACGCCGGCATGGATCTGGCACACGTGCCGTTCGAGCGGGTGCTGGAACTGGCCGAGGGCAAGGTGGCCTCGATCCGCAAGGCGGATCCCGGTGTGCCCATGGTGTCGTACCTCGACACCAACCTGCCGCCGTTGTCGCCGGCGATCATGAACGAGTGGGAGCGGCTCAACGGCCGCGTCTACAGCGACGCCCGCTCGGCGTACCAGATCGGCATCTGGGTGAACCGGTCCGAGAAGGAAACCTCGGTCACCATCGCCTATCCGGACAACCCGATCGCCCGCGAGTCGGTGGACAAGTACCTGCATGCGATGCGGGCGGTGTACCTGCGCGTCGCCGACGGCGGTTCCGGCGCCGGCCGTTCGGAGGCCTTGCGTCACAACGGTTGCCGCAGCGAACTGATTCGAGCTGTGAAGGGCTGAGCTGTGACGACCTCCACGCGCGCGTCGCGTGTGCCTTTGTTGCGCCGCTGGCTGGATGAGCGCCGCGATCGGAACGACCAGAGCGACCAGAGTCGCGTGCTCGACTACGTCGATCAAGCGATGTTCCTGGGTCTGCGTGCCACCGGTCAGGCGGCCGTCATGCAGTGCGTCTGGGTCTACGAGCACCCGGTCGACATGGAAGGTCTGCGCCGGTTCCACTTCAACTTCGGTCACGGCCTGGCTGGTCGGCGCATCGAGCCGTCGATTCTGCCGTTCGGCCGGCACCGGTGGGTGTCGTCGCTGGGGCCGCCGGCGCCGCTGCGGGTGTACGAGACGGTCCGCCCGCGCGCCGAACTCGGCGATTTCCTCGACGAACGTGCGCAGATCCCGGTCGACCCGGAGTTCGGTCCGGCCTGGCACATGGGTGTGCAGCCGCTCGACGACGGTGCCACCGTGATCAGCCTGGTCGGGTCACACTGCATCGGCGACGGCGGCGGCGCCATGTTGACGGTGTTCGAGTCGGTGATGGATCAGCGGCGCGACCTCGGCTTGCCCCAGCCACGGTCCCGGTCGTCGCTGAAGGCGTTGCGTGCTGACTTCCGTCAGACCGTCCGCGATCTGCCCGAACTCGGACGGTCGATCAAGTCGGCGGCGAAGCAGGCCTACGCGAAGCGCAGCGAGCTGCGGGGCTCCGGGAAGTCCGCTGCAGCCCACCTGGATTCGGCCAGTGCCAAGGAAAACCTGGTGGTACCGGCGATCTTTGCGTTCATCGACGCGGCCGAATTCGAAGCCCGGGCCAAAGCGCTCGGCGGCAACAGTTATGCGTTGATCGCCGGGTTCGCCGCCCGGTTGTCCGAGCGGATGGGCCGGTTCAGCGAGGCGGACGGCGTGGTGCCATTGGTCGTGCCGATCAACGACCGCACATTGGAGGACACCCGTGCCAACGCGGTGTTGATCGGTGATGCCCGGGTCAATCCGAAGGGCGCCGCCGAGGACCTCACGGAAACGCGTGCGGTCATCAAGGAAGCCCTGCGGAAGATGCGCGAGGAGCCCGACGAGAAGTTGGAGCTGCTGCCCCTGACGCCGTTCGTGCCCAAGCGGGCCGTCACGCAGGCTGCCGATATCGCGGTCGGCTTCGGTGAGCTGCCGGTGTTCTGCTCGAACCTCGGCGTGCTGCCGGACGACATCGCGCGCGTGGACGGCACGCCGGCCGAGTATGTGATGGCCCGCGGCGTTGATGGCCAGGTTCCGCGCGAGGTGATGGAGCACCGCAAGGGCATTCTCACCGTCATTTCCATGCAGATGATCGGCCGCGTGTCGATGGCGGTGATCGGTTACCAGCCGGGCGCCGAGAACACCAAAGCCACGTTGCGCACGCATGTGGAAGCCACGCTGGCCGAGTTCGGCCTGTCCGCCGTCTACGAATAAATCGCACCCAAATCCCAGGTTTGACAACCGAATACCCGACGTGAAGGGCCAGGTCTATTTTGTCCACTGTTCCCCGGTCAAAGAAGACCGGCCGCGCGCGTTTCCGCAAGCTGCCGGCGGAGCTGGATCGTCCAGAGGACCGTCTGGACTACATGGACGAGGCGACCTTCCTGTCGTACCGGGCCAGTGGCCGGGTCCAGGTCATGTTGGCGATGTGGTTCTACGAAGGGCCCGTTGACCTCGACGGCCTGCGCCGGTTCCACGAGAACTTCGGACGGAGTCTGGCGGCCCGGCGGATCGAACGCTCGCCGTTGCCGTTCGGGCGCGCCCGCTGGGTGGCGGCCCCGGCCGTCGAGCGCCCACTCGATATCGCCGAAACTGCCCGTCCCCGTTCGGAATTGACTGATTGGCTGGAGGAGCGGTCGCAGATCCCGATCAACCCGGAGCACGGTCCGGGCTGGCATCTGGGCGTGCAGTCGTTCACCGACGGTTCGACGGCGGTGGTACTGGCGCTGTCGCACTGCCTGATCGATGGCACCGGGGCGGTGGCGGCCATCATCGGCGCCGTGCTGGGTCAGGGCCGCGATCTGGGCTATGCGCAGCCGGGATCCCGGACCCGCTGGCAGGGCGTCCGCGCTGACCTGCGCCAGGCGCGGCGAGACTGGCCTGAGGTCCGCCGGACCGTGGTGGCGGCTGCGAAGATGCTCCACCGCCGGCGTCACGAGATTTCCAAGTCCGGTGACACCCGTCCCGCGGTGACGGCGGGCAATGCCGACGAGCACGTGCTGATGCCGTTCGCCGGTACCCACATCGATGTCGAGCAGTGGGACGCGATGTGCGAAACCCTTGGCGGCAACACCTATTCGCTTGCCGCCGCGTTCGCCGCCCGGTTGGGCGTCCGGATGGAACGGCACCGTCAGCAGGACGGGAACATCGCGCTGATGGTGGCGGTCAACGACCGGACCTCCATGGAGGACACCCGCGCCAACGCCATGGCATTCGCCAACCTCACCGTCGACCCGACCCATGTGGCCAAAGATCTGACGGACCTGCGGGCCGCGCTGCGCACGTCGCTGGCGAACGCGAAGGACCAGCCCGACGAGTCCTTCATCCTGTTGCCGCTGACCCCGTTCATTCCGCGTCGCGCGGTGAACCGGACGGCTGATCTGGTGCTCGGGGACATGCCGGTGACGTGCTCGAACTTCGCCGAGCTGCCGGACCTGATGTGCCGCCCCGACGGCGCCAACCAGGCGACGTTCCTCAACTGCTGGGGCGTCGAGCAGAAGGTCAAGAAGTCCGACATCGAGCGGCCGGGTGGCCTGCTGGTGGTCGCCTCCGGCCGCTACAACGGCCGGGTGAACCTGGGCGTCGTGGGCTACCAGGTGGGTGCTGAGAACACTCGGGCCGTCCTGCGGGAGCACATCAAGGAGACGCTCGACGAGTTCGGCCTGACGCCGCTGACCATCTACTAGCGGGCGGTCCCGCCCAGGCCCTACCGGGCCCGGGCGGCTTTCTCCAAGAGATCTGCGGTCCGCGCGACGCTGTCGGCCGGCTGCGTCATGCGCCCGGCAGCGATGCGGACCCGTTCGGCGCACTCCGGCTCCAGCGCGGTGCGCAGGGCGGCCTCCAGCGATGCCGGGGTGGTCCGGGAAAAGCGGCGTGACGCACCGAGTTTGAGCTTCTTGACCTGTCCGGCCCACACCGGTTGATCGGCGCTGACCCACAGCACGACGGTCGGCACGCCGGCCCGCAGTCCGGCTGCGGTGGTACCCGCTCCGCCGTGGTGCACCAGGGCCCGGCACAGCGGGAACACCGCGGCATGGTTGACCGGGCCGACGAGCTTGACGTGCGCACCCAGCGCGGTGTCCGGCAAGTCCCAGACACCCGAGCTGATGAGGGCGCGCTCGCCGAGTTCGGCGCACACCCTGTCGATCATCGCCACGGCCTCGGCGGGGGACTCGACCGGCATGCTGCCGAATCCGAAGTAGATGGGCGGTTTGCCGCCCGCAATCCACGACATCACGTCGGCATCGGTGTCGGTCTCCAACTCCATCGACATCGAGCCGACCAACGGCTTGGCGGCACCGTAGTCGGCGGACAGCCCGGGAAACAGCACCTCGTCGTACGCCTGGATTTCCAGCGCGCCGCGTTCCTCGATGCGGCGTACCGCACGCACGGTGGCTGGTGGCAGCCCCAGGGTGCGTCGCTGGATGTCCTCGGCCTGCTTCAGCAGCTGCCAGTGGAACCATTCGCCGACCGCGAAGCCGCGGCGGATCAGCGGCAGCGGCAGCGGTACCGGCAGCACCTGGCGGTTGGGGCGGAACGGGAAGTAGTGCAGGGCGGCCAGCGGGATGTCGAAATGCTCGGCGACGTTGGCGGCCACCTCCTGGTAGGTGGTGCCGGCCAGCAGCAGATCGGCGCCAGCGGCGACCTCGGTCAGGGTGGCGCTCATGTCCTGCCAGCCCTGGGTCATGTAGTCCCGGAGCTCGCGGACCGCACTCACAGGATTCTTGATGCTCAGATGGTCCCGAAAGATGTCTGCATCGAGTTGCTGTTGAGAATCCACGCCGTAGCTGGCGGGTTGCGGAAGACCCGCTGACGCGATGAATGAGACCAGATTCGGCGGCACGGCCATCCGAACTTCGTGGCCGCGCCGGAGCAATTCTCTGGCCACTGCGCCGCTGGGCTCGATGTCTCCGCGCGTGCCGTGGATGGCGATAGCAAACTTCACAGGGCGCCACACATGTCGGTCTGCCGCTGTTCTCCGCATAGCTGGGACAAGGATGGCAACCCGCAGGGCTGGTGGCCGCGGGGGTCGCGGCGGTACGGTGACTTCATCAGTGGCACACCCGATTACAGCACGACGGCGGGTGTGCGGCTGTTTTGCGGCATCGATAATGCGGTGCCGGTCGGTGCGCCTGAACGGGTTTGCGGCGTGTAGCCTGTCGGGGATGCTGAAACGTGCCAGGCCAAGCGGAGCTTTGGCACACGCGGGTTTCGCCGCACTCGGCAAGTTTGTCGTGCGGCGCCCCGTCGTGGTCCTGGCAACCTGGGTGGGGCTGGCGCTCGTCCTGTTTATGGCCATTCCGTCGTTGCTAGACGTGGCGAGCCGCCGCCCGCCGCCCTTCCTGCCGGACGACGCGCCGACGCTGGTTGCCGGTAACGCCATGAAGAACTCGTTCCGCGAAGCCGACGCCGGCAACATCGCGGTCGTCCTGCTGACCAACGACCACGGCATCAGCAAAGCCGACGAGGACGTGTACCGCCGGCTGGTCGACAAGCTCAACGCAGACAAGACCAACGTCAAGTCCACGCAGGACTTCATCCACATCCCCGAGCTGCGCCAGGTGATGGTCAGCAAGGACGGCAAGGCAATACAGCTGCCGGTCAGCCTGGTCGGCAACATGGGTACCGGACCGGGCCAGCTGGCCTACAGCAACGCCCAGAAGACCATGCAAGAGGTGGTCAAAGGCAGCGACCTGACGCTGAACATCGTGGGTGCGTCGGCCACGTTCCAGGACATCAACGAAATCGGCGCCCGCGATCAGCACATGATCGAGACGGCCACTGCCATCCTGGTCTTCTCGATCTTGATCATCGTCTACCGAAGTTTGGTGGCGATGCTGCTGCCGCTGCTCACCATCGGCGTCTCGCTGATCGTGGCGCAGCAGCTGGTGGCTGGTCTGGGTGTGTTGGGTCTCGCGGTGGGGCCGCAGACCATGGTGCTGATGACCGGCATGATGATGGGCGCCGGTACCGACTACGCCATATTTCTATTCAGCCGATATCAGGAGTTCATCCGGCAAGGGGTGTCCAGCGATCAGGCGCTGGTGTCGGCCCTGACCTCGATCGGTGAAGTCATCGCCGGCTCGGCCGGCACTGTCGCCATCACCTTCCTCGGCCTCTCGTTCGCCACCCTCGGGGTGTTCGCCACGATCGGGCCTGCGCTCGCCGTAACGGTGCTGGTCGGTTTCTTCGCGTCGGTGACGCTGCTGCCGGCGTTTATCGTCCTGATCGGACGCCGCGGCTGGATCAAGGCGCGCAAGGACATGGCCGGCAAGTTCTGGCGCAGGTCCGGCGTCAACATTGTGCGCCGCCCGGTGACCCACCTGGCCGGCAGCCTCGCGGTGCTGCTGGTGCTCGCCGGCTGCGCGACGCTGGTCCGCTACAACTACGACAACCGCAAGGACCTCGACCCGTCCGCGGCGAGCAACGTCGCCTACGAGGCCCTGAACAAGCATTTCCCGGTCAGCTCCACCATGCAGCAGTTCGTGCTGATCCAGTCGCCGCGTGACCTTCGTGCACCCAAGTCGCTGGCGGACATGGAACAGATGGCCCAGCGCATCGCGCAGCTGCCTCACATCGACGCGGTCCGCGGCATCACCCGCCCCACCGGTGACGTGTTGGAGCAGGCCAAGGCCACCTACCAGGCGGGCGAGGTCGGCAGCAAGCTCAAAGACGCCTCGAACCTGATCAACGGTAATGACGCGATGCTGCAGAAGCTCGTCGACGGTGAATATCAGCTCGCCGGTGCGTTGAACGAGATTCGTACGCAGGTGATCGGTTCGATCGGCCCCGTGCGGTCCATGTTGACGCAGATGTCCGCGCTGCAGAAGCAGTACGGCGGCTCCAAGACCCTGGACGATCTGGACAAGTCGGCCAAGATGGTGTCGGAGATGACGTCACTGGGTGACGCCGTCGGTGGCCAGCTGGTCCGGGTTGCGGACGTGTACAAGTGGTCCGGCAGAGCCCTCGACACCCTGAACGCGACGCCGTTCTGTAACTACTACCCCGCGTGCAACGACCTGAAGGCCGGTCTGCAGAACGTCAATGACGGCAATGACCCGGAGACCGTCCAGAAGGTCATCAATCTGGGGCACATGCTGCAGCAGTACAAGAGTGACCCCGGCACGGACGACAAAGTCCGTGGCATGGGCACCAACATCGAGGGCATCACCACCCTGCTCAAGCAGCTGCGCCTGTACGACACGGCGGATCTCGAGAAGCGGCTGCAGCAGGCGGTAGACGGCGTCAACCTGCTCGCCGATTCGAGCAAGCAACTCGCCGACGGCGTGAAGCTACTGGTCGACCAGGTCCGGGGGATGGGCGGCGGTCTGAACCAGGCATCGTCGTTCCTGCTCGGTATGAAGCGCGACGCCAACACCCCGCAGATGGCCGGCTTCTACGTGCCGCCCGAGATTCTGAGCCGCAACGAATTCGAAAAGGCGGCAACGCTTTTCGTGTCACCGGACGGCCACACCGTGCGATATCTGGTGCAGACGGCACTGAACCCGTTCGGCACTGAAGCCATGGACCAGACCAACGCGATCGTCAAGGCCGCCGAGACGGCACTGCCCAACACGACGCTGTCGGACGCCAAGGTGTCGATGGTCGGTTTGTCGGCGGTGAACCGCGACATCCGCGACTACTACAACAGCGACATCCAGTACATCGTGATCGTGACCCTCATCGTGGTGTTCCTGATCCTGGTGCAGCTGCTTCGGTCCGTCGTGGCACCGCTTTATCTGGTGCTGTCGGTGGTGCTGTCTTACGGTTCGGCGCTGGGCATCGGGGTGGTGTTCTTCCAATTCATCTTGGGCTACGACATCTCCTGGAGCGTGCCAGGCATCGCGTTCTTGGTGTTGGTCGCGGTCGGCGCCGACTACAACCTGTTGTTGATTTCTCGAATACGCGACGAGGCGAAGTACGGGGTGCGTTCGGCGATCGTGAAGACGGTCGCCGCGACGGGCGGCGTGATCACCTCGGCCGGCCTGATCTTCGCGGCGTCCATGCTCGCGATGACGGTCAGTAGCATCCTCGGCGCCGTCCAGCTCGGTTTCATCATCGGCGTCGGTCTGCTGCTGGACACCTTCATCGTGCGTACCGTCACGGTCCCCGCGACGGCGGCGCTACTCGGTGACAAGAACTGGTGGCCGTCCAAGTCGCCACGGCGCATCCGCGAGGAAGCCGAAGCGGCGGCTGCAGCGGCCGAGACCGAGCGGCTGCGGGCAGCGCGCCAGGCCCGCCGCGAATCAGACGAGGTCGAACCCTGCCCGGATTGCGGGTATGCGGCGACCTGTGATGCCTGCCAGATGACCACGGCCTTCGAGGTCGCTGGGGCAGCGCAGCATCGCAGTCTCTACTCCGACTGATCCACCTGATCGACGCCGCACGCCGGCTTTAGTCGGCGTGGTAGGTCTCGTCAGCTCAATTGCTCAGAAACAAATGTGGTCCGCACCGCCAGAGACGGTGCGGACCACATTGTGTTAGTCGGTCGGATCAGGCGTCGTTCATCAGGCGTCGAGTCGCGCCAGTTCGCCCTTGCGGTACAGCTCGGTGCAGGCCTGCCGGCGGATCTTGCCGCTGGTGGTGATCGGGATCGAGCCGCGGCCGACCAGCACCAGGTCCGCGGCGTTGACGCCGTGCACCTGCGAGATGGCCGAGGTGATGTCGTGCTTGACCTGCGCCAGGTGCTCGCGGACCTCGTCCTCGGTGTCGCCGCGCTTCTTCATCTCGATGACGACGGCGAACTGCTCGACACCGTCCTCTTCGAATCCGACAGCGGCGGTGCGACCGCCGGAGACCGCGCTGACCGTCGCCTCGATGTCATCGGGGTACAGGTTGCGGCCACGGATGATCAGCAGGTCCTTGATCCGGCCGATGATGAACAGCGAGCCCTCGGAGATGAAGCCCAGGTCGCCGGTGCGAAGCCACGTGTCCGACGGGGTGCCCTCGGGCGCCTCTGCCAGCACGCCGCGGAAGGTCTTCTCGGTTTCCTCGGGCTTGTTCCAGTACCCGGAGCACACGTTCTCGCCGTGGGTCCAGATCTCGCCGACGGTGCCCTCGACCACCTCACGGCGGGTCTCCGGGTCGACGATGCGGACCAGCGGTGAGGCGGTCCAGCCGTAGCTCACCAACGGGCTGCCCGCGTCGACGCGCTCGACGATGCCGTCGGCCAGCTTCTCGGTGTCGAAGTCGACGACCGTCGGCGGTTCACCGGATTCGCGCGACGCGACGAACAGGGTCGCTTCGGCCAGGCCATAGCTGGGCCGGATCGACTTGGCCGGCAGGCCGAACTTGGCGAACCGCTGGATGTAGCGCTTGATGGTGGTCGGCTGCACGCGCTCGGCGCCGCTGAACACGGTCAGGACCGAGCTCATGTCCAGGCCGGCCATGTCCTCGTCGGTGGTCCGTGCGGCGGCCAGGTCGAAGGCGAAGTTCGGCGCAGCGGTGATGACGTTCTTGTAGCTGCCCATGAGCTGCACCCAGCGGGCGGGCTTGACCAGGAACGAGATGGGGCTGGTCATCACGGTGTGCCAGCCGCCGAGAATCGGGGTGCACACGCCGAGCAGCAGGCCCATGTCGTGGTAGAGCGGCAACCAGGTCACCACGGTGCTGCCGGGAGGCGCGACCTTGCCCCACTCGGAGAAGAAGACCGCGATCATCTGCTCGTAGTTAGCCGAGACGTTGCGGTGCGACACCATCACGCCGGCGGCGGTCCGGGTCGAGCCCGAGGTGTACTGCAAGTAGGCGGTCTCCGGGCGAACCTCGCGGCGGGAGAACGGCTTACGCCGGGTCTCCAGGTCCAGCTCGTCGACGGCGATGACGACCGGGCTACGGCCGTCCTCGTTCGGCGTGGCGTACTGCCCGACGGCGTCCTTGCTGGCCGCGGTCGTCAGCGCGACGACGGGCTGTGCATCGGCCATCACGGAGATCACGCGCTCGTCGTGGTGGCCCATGATCGGCTGCGTCAGCGGGACGGCGATCATGCCGGCCTCGAGTGCGCCGAGGAACCCGAGGACGTATTCGAGGCTTTGCGGGGCCACGATGACCACGCGGTCGCCGATTTCACCGTGCTGGCGCAGTTCGTGGGCCACGGCGACGGACTGCTGGTACAGCTGAGCCCAGGTGAGGTTCTTGGCCACACCGTCTGGGTCGGTGTCGTAGTCCATGAAAGTGAAGGCAAGGTCGTTGGGTTGCAGGCTGGCGCGTTCGCGCAGGACGGCCGGCAGGGACGACTCGATCAAGGACACTTCCTCCTCGGAGATATGCGGGCACGCGGTGAATGCCGGTGTCGCGGGAGACCGTGGGACACAGTCAAACTGACACCGGGTGCCGGATAGCAGCGTAGGGCATAACCGCTGATTTTGACGTATCAGGCTTTTTGCTGGCGGGTCAGCGCCGGATGGTCAACGGGTCGCGTTGGAGAACCATTTGGTTTTGATCAGCCACGAGTGTGCGGACGCCAACGCGAAGACGCCGCCACACATGCAGGCGAAGACCCAGACGAACTTGCCGTCCTCGAGGGGCTGTAGCTGCGGCACCAGGGAGGTGAGGATGCGGGTGGCGCAGGCCATGAGGCCGCTGGCGGTGGCGAACAGGTAGATGTTGGCGATGCGCCGGGAGTCCGGAATCTTGCGCAACACCAGCAGGGCCCGGCCGCCGAAGATCAGCAGATAGGTCAGGGTCCCGCAGAGCACGATCCAGTACGCGGTCAGCCAGCCGTCGGTCGGCATGGTGAACAGGTCGGGGGAGTATTTGCGGCCGGCGGCGCTCATGGAGAACAACGCCAGCAGCACCGGGATGCACAGGGTGGCGGGCCGTTCGATGTATTGCGTGAACATCTTCTGCATGGCGGCGTCGTCGGCGAGGCGGCCGATGGCGTTATAGACGATGGCTGAGGCGGCCACGATGTAGCAGTCATGCCCGAGGTAGGCGGGCAGGTTCCATACGCCGGTCAGTGAATGGATACCGCGGCCCAGCGTGTCGGAGGCCATCGGGGACATCAGCGCGACGGCCGCAGCCTGCAGCGCGATGTTGAGGGTCGCCGCCACCTCCCAGCGACAGGACCAGGTGACGCGACGGATCCACAGACTCCACGCCATACAGGCGAGAGTGATGGTGATGAGAAAAGTCAGAGCCATGGTTGAAGCCTTTGCCAGCGCCTACGAACGCTCAGAGTCTACTGGTCAAAGCGGCGGTGCATCAGCACGTCGCGTCAATTCGGACAATTTTGTGGCGCGTTTTGGGACAGCCGGTGCTGCTGTGGCTACCGCGAGCGGTGCCGACTGGATGTAACTCACGACCTCGTCGTGACTCATGAGCCCGAACCGCACCTGCAGATCCGGATAGCTCAGAAGGAAGTGATCCGCGACGAGACGGAGCTCTTCCGCGTTGGGGTAATCGGCCTCTTTGATCCGCCGGTAGTACGTGCTACTCGATGTCCCGAGCGCGCCGTAGATCTCCCTCGCTTCGACGTCACCGTCGAAGATGTAGTCGAGCAGCGCCTTGAGTTGTCTGCCGTTCTGGTCTGTTCGGGGCACCCTGCAACGATAGACCCTTCCCCCCTTTGGTTGCTAGCAACTGTTTCTGCGACACATAAGCCGTAATTGACAGGGGTGTCACAGTTTCGGGAGCTATGTCCCAAAAGTGGGAATCTGTTGTAGTGTCCTCGTCATGACTGTTGCTTACGCCGGCGAGAGCGAAGCCGTTCTCCCTACTGCTGCCTCGGCGACGCTGCATGTCGCCGACTACGAATTCGGCGGTGTCGACACCGCCGGAATTGCTGTCGACATGCACCGGCTGGAAGCCCCGCTGTCACCGGTGATCACTGCCGAGCTAGAAGGCGCGGTGGAGTACCTGGGTGTCGACGTTGAGGTGTTGCTGATCGCGGCACTCGGCCGCGCCATCGAACGGGTGATCGGTCCCGGGCGGGTCGCGATTGACGTCGCGGCAGCTAAGGAACGCTCCGGGGGCGGGCTGGCTGTGGTGCGCCGCCTCGAAGTCGCCTGCGTTCCTGCGTCGGAAGTCGAGGCCACCGCGATGCTGCGGACGGTCCGGACTGCGCTGGCTGCGGCAGCCGCAAACCCCAGCGGCGTTGCCGACGTGATGTTCAGCTACGGCATGGCCCTGATCGACGGCGAGCACCCGGGTCCGGCTCACACTCTTGAGGTCCGCGCCTCGCGTAGTGGCGAGGTGCTGAACCTGGATTGGTGGTACGCCCGGCGTCAGTTCGAGCCGTACACCGTCGAAGAATTCGCCGAGCAGTTCTCCTTCGCCGTGATCGAGTTGGCCTCGGAGGCCATGCCGCTCGCTGACTAGGCGGTGCCGGTTAGAATCGCTGCATTCGCATCGATCCGGCCATCACCGGGGAGCATTCGGAAGAACGGCCGTGGCGGCCATAGTGGCCACGGCTCAGTAGAATCGAACGGTTAGGCCCGTCATCGCCTGTAGTTGAGTGGCGCACGCCCGCCCGGTGTTCCCGGTGCGACGTGCGCAAGCGGGGTGGTACCGCGGCACTCGCGTCCAGACGCGAGAACGTCGTCCCCGTGCCTGGAACTGAGCACCGCTGTGGTGCGCAATGGCACTGGAGACCACCGACGTGAGCGCGTACCCCAAAACCGCCAGCGGCACCCCGAACTTTCCCGACCTCGAACAAGAGGTATTGGCGTACTGGGACGGTGACGACACCTTCCAGGCCAGCATCGCGCGCCGCGACGACGCTCCGGAATACGTCTTCTACGACGGACCGCCGTTCGCCAACGGTCTGCCGCACTACGGCCACCTGCTGACCGGTTACGTCAAGGACATCGTGCCGCGCTACCGCACCATGCGGGGCTACAAGGTGGAACGGCGCTTCGGCTGGGACACCCACGGGCTGCCGGCTGAACTCGAGGTGCAGCGTCAGCTCGACATCACCGATAAGGCCCAGATCGAGGCCATGGGCATCGGCGCGTTCAACGACGCCTGCCGCGCCTCGGTAATGAAGTACTCGAACGAGTGGCAGTCCTACGTCACCCGCCAGGCCCGCTGGGTCGACTTCGACAACGACTACAAGACCCTCGATCTCTCGTTCATGGAATCGGTGATCTGGGCCTTCAAGCAGCTGTGGGACAAGGGTCTGGCCTACGAAGGCAACCGCGTGCTGCCGTACTGCTGGAACGACGAGACCCCGCTGTCCAACCACGAGCTCCGGATGGACGACGACGTCTACCAGAGTCGCCAGGATCCGGCGCTGACCGTCGGCTTTCGCATCGCCGACGGCGCAGGGCCTGAATTGGCCGGCGCCCACCTGCTGGTCTGGACGACGACGCCGTGGACCTTGCCGTCGAACCAGGCGGTGGCGGTCAACCCCGAGGTGACCTACGTCCAGGTTGTGGGCCCTGACGAGCACCGGTACATCCTGGCCGAGCCGCGGCTGGCCGCGTACACGCGCGAGTTCGGCGAGGAACCGGTGGTCATCGGCAGCTACCTCGGCGCCGAACTGCTCGGCACGAGGTACCTGCCGCCGTTCCCGTACTTCGTCGATACCGACAATGCGCGCAACGCTTTTCAGGTCTTGCAAGGCGATTTCGTCACGACCGAGGACGGCACCGGCATCGTCCACATGGCGCCGGCCTACGGCGAGGACGACAAGGCCACCTGTGACGCGGCCGGCATCGTCGCCGTCACCCCGGTGGACTCCAAGGGCCGGTTCGACGTGACGGTGCCCGACTACCAAGGGCAGCAGGTGTTCGAGGCGAACACCCAGATCATCCGAGATCTGAAGAACGGCACGGGTTCCGCCGAGGTCAATGGCGCCCACCTGCTGCGCCATGAAACCTACGAGCACTCGTACCCGCACTGCTGGCGGTGCCGCAATCCGCTGATCTATCGCGCAGTGTCGTCGTGGTTCGTCAAGGTCACCGAGTTCCGCGACCGCATGGTCGAGCTCAACCAGCAGATCACCTGGTACCCCGAGCACGTCAAAGACGGCCAGTTCGGCAAGTGGCTGTCGAACGCCCGTGACTGGTCGATCTCGCGAAACCGCTACTGGGGCAGCCCCATTCCGGTCTGGAAGTCCGACGATCCGGCCTACCCGCGCATCGATGTCTACGGCAGCTTAGATGAGCTCCAGCGTGATTTTGGAGTCCGGCCGGATAACCTGCACCGGCCGTACATCGACGAGCTGACCCGGCCCAATCCCGACGACCCGACGGGCAAGTCGACCATGCGCCGGATCGAGGACGTGTTCGACGTCTGGTTCGACTCGGGCTCAATGCCGTACGCGCAGGTGCACTACCCGTTCGAGAACGCGGACTGGTTCGACGGTAGTGCGGACGAAATCGCTCATTTTCCAGGTGATTTCATCGTCGAGTACATCGGCCAGACGCGTGGCTGGTTCTACACCATGCATGTGCTGGCAACCGCGCTGTTCGATCGCCCGGCGTTCAAAAGCTGTGTGGCACACGGCATTGTGCTCGGCAACGACGGCCAGAAGATGAGCAAGTCGCTGCGCAACTATCCGGATGTGTCCGAGGTGTTCGACCGCGACGGGTCGGACGCCATGCGCTGGTTCCTGATGGCCTCGCCAATCCTGCGGGGCGGCAACCTGATCGTCACCGAACAGGGCATCCGCGACGGTGTCCGGCAGGTGCTCCTGCCGGTATGGAATGCGTACTCCTTCCTGGCACTGTATGCGCCGAAGAAGGGCACCTGGCGGACGGATTCGACGCATGTGCTCGACCGCTACATCCTGGCCAAGCTCGCCGATCTGCGGGACGCCCTGACCGAGTCCCTCGATAGCTGCGACATCTCCGGGGCCTGCGAGCAGCTTCGCCAGTTCGCTGAGGCGCTCACCAATTGGTATGTGCGACGGTCGCGTTCGCGGTTCTGGGAAGAGGACCTCGACGCCATCGATACCCTGCACACCGTGCTCGAGGTGACCTGCCGACTGGCCGCGCCGCTGCTGCCGTTGGCCACCGAGGTGATCTGGCGGGGACTCACCGACGAGCGCTCCGTGCACCTGACCGACTGGCCGGAGGCCGGTCTGATTCCGGCAGACCCTGACCTGGTTGCCGTGATGGACCGTGTCCGCGAGGTGTGCTCGGCCGGCTCGTCGCTGCGCAAGGCCAAGAAGCTGCGGGTGCGGCTGCCGCTGCCGAAACTGACGGTGGCACTGGAGAAATCGGCCGACCCGTCCGCCTTGTCTCCGTTCGTCGACCTCATTGCCGATGAGCTGAACGTCAAGGCGGTCGAACTCACCGACGACATCGACGCCTACGGCAAGTTCGAGCTGACCGTCAACGCCCGCGTTGCCGGTCCGCGGATCGGCAAGGACGTGCAGGCGGCGATCAAGGCGGTCAAGGCCGGCGAAGGCGTGGTCAACCCCGATGGCACGCTGACCGCCGGCCCGGCGGTGCTGCTCGATAGCGAGTACAGCTCGAAACTCGTTGCGGCAGAGCCTGAGTTCACCGCAGCCCTGGCTGACGGTGCCGGTTTGGTGGTGCTCGACGCCACCGTGACGCCGGAGCTGGAGGCCGAGGGCTGGGCCAAGGACCGCATCCGCGAACTGCAGGATCTGCGCAAGGCCACCGGACTTGAGGTGTCGGATCGGATCACCGTCACGTTTGCGGTACCGGCCGACAAGCAGGCCTGGGCGACCACTCACGCCGACTTGATCGCCGGGGAAATCCTCGCCACCGACTTCACCGTCGTCGCGGCAGGGGAACTGCCCGACGGTGCCGATGTCGGCGACGGTGCCTTCGCCGCCATCGCCAAGGCCTAACTTGCCCCTCCGCGAGCGTGCGCGTCTGCGCACGACACGCCACGAAACGTGTGCATTTTGCGCACGCTCGCGGGCGGCGAACGTTACCGAGCGCGCAGTCGGCGGCCGGTGACCACCATCCACGCGAGCGTCGCCGTCGCGGCGCCGAGGTAGACCAACCCGGCCCACGCCAGGTACCACGGACGGCTGATCTGCCACAGGCTCGGTTCGGCCATGGACAAGATGCTGGGGACGCTGACGAACGTGAGGGCCATCCAGCCCCAGCCGAAGAACCGAGCCCCAGGCTGGTCCCGCCACGGTCCGCGCCACAGCCAGATGATCAGCGGCGCGACCCACACCCAGTGGTGCACCCAGGAGATCGGCGACACCAACAGGCCGAAAAGCTGGACGACCAACAGTGACCCCAACTGATCGCGCGCACCCGAACCGCTGCCCAGGGCGCACCACGCCAACCCGGCCAATACCGCAGTCCCGACGATGGCAATGAGGACCAGGGTGCCTTCGCCGGCATCGTGGCCCATGATGCGCGAGATGCCGCCCCGCCACGACTGATTCACCGCGGTGCCGATGGGGTTGATGCTGGTATCGCCCATCACTGTGGTGAAGTAGTGCCGCACCTGATCGCCGACAACCAGCCACGACAGCGCGACCGTCGCAAAGAACACGATCGCCGAGAACGCCGCGGCAGCCCACCGTCGTACTCCGACGAAGTACAGCCCGCTGACGGCTGGCGTCAGCTTGATCCCGGCGCCCAGGCCGACCAGCAGGCCCGAGACCCACCATCGCCGGCTGTAGGCCGCGTAGAGCACGGCCAAGGTCAGGAAGATGCCCATTTGACCGAGGTTGATGCTGACCCGCGCCGGCTCCAGCCAGATCAGGCCCGCGGTCCACAACATGGCCTCCGACTGGCTGCCGCCGCCCAGCATCCGCTGGGTTATCCGCACGATCGCGTACATCGCGGCGATCATTGCGACCTGCCAGAGCAGCCCGATGGCCGCGAACGGCACAAAATGCAACGGGTAGAACAGGATTGCCGCGAAGGGCGGATAGACGAAGGGCAGTGGCTGCGTGGGGGACTGGCCCGAGTAGGCGAACGTGTACAAGGTGCCGGGGTGCTCCAGCGCGGAGCCGCCGAGCACATACACGTGGAAGTCGACCAAGTTGGGCTGGCTCGGGGTAGTCAGCGCAAGTAAGGTCGCTGCACTCACCAGCAGCACCGCGGGCGCCAGTTGGCGCAGTCGGTCAGGTGCGTTGCGTAACGTCACCACGACGGCCTGTTCTGACTATCCAGATCATGGTCGCCAGCGCCGCGAAGATGTACACCATCTCGCCCCAGGCCAGGTACCACGGGCGGCTGATCTGCCAGATGTTCGGCTGGGCGAAAGACAGCAGGCTCGGCACGCTGAGCACCATCAGGGCCACCCAGCCCCAGCCGAATATCCGGGCGCCTGGCTGGTCGCGCCACGGTCCGTAGAGCAGCCAGATCATCAGCGGCAGTACCCACACCCAGTGATGGGTCCAGGACACCGGCTCGGCCAGCAATCCGAACAGCTGAACCACCAGCACCGAGCCGAGCCGGTCGCCGCCGAGTGCTCGGAACGCCAGCACTGTCAGCACAGCAGTGGCCACAATGACGGCGATGAGAAGGGGCGACATGCCGATGTCGTAGCCCAGAAGCCGCGACAGCCCACCGTCCCAGGACTGGTTCCAGGCAGAGCCGACGGGCAGCGACTTACCGGCCTCGGCCATCTGGTGCGGGAAGTAGCGCCGCGTCTCGTCGGGCAAAAACAGATACCCCAGCCCGACGGTCACGAAGAACACCACCGCCGAGAACACCGCCGCACCCCAGCGTCGCATTCCGACGAAGTAGAAGCCGGTGATCGCAGGCGTCAGCTTGATGCCGGCGCTGACACCGATCAACAGACCGGACAGCCACCACCGAGAGTCATAGGCCGCGTAGAGCACGGCCAGCATCAGGAAGATGCCGACCTGTCCCGACTGAATGCTGCTGCCGGGCGCCTCCATCCAGATCGCCCCGGCCGTCCACAGCATCGCGATGCGCTGGCTGCCGCCGCCGATGAACTTCTGGCTGAGTCGCACCGTCGCGTAAATGGCTGCGATCAGCGCGACCTGCCAGATGAATGCGACGACCCCGAAGGGGGCAAAGTGCAAGGGCGCGAACACCATTGCCGCGAACGGGGGATACGTGAAGGGCAGGTGCTCGCCCTTGGTCGGGTCGAGGTAGAAGAAGTCGTACAGGGCGCCTGGGTGCGCTATCGCGGAGCCGCCCAGAACATAGACCCGAAGATCGAAGAAGGCGTCACCCTTGACCAGGTAGTAGCCCATGGTCGAGGCGATCCGGAGGGTGGCGCTGACCGCAAGAATGACCGGCGCCAGCGCCTGCCAGCGGGAGAGTTCTGGACGCAGTAGCGCGGATCCTGCGTTCACTGGGCGAATATATCGGCTGTAGCGGCGTAGGTCGCGCTGGAAATTACGCTCACAGGTAATCCATAGTGTTTTCACAACAACGCAGCGCGGGAAATAGCCGGGAAAGCCCAGGACGGCCTAGGACAGCACGCCCGAGGCCAGTAGATACACGCCCAACAAGGTCAGTGCAGTGGCCATCACCCAGATGCGGCGGGCCCGCAGCCAGTTCGGTACCAGCTCCAGGTACTGGGCTGTCTTCGCCGGGGCGATCAGGTAGCAGACCAACGGAATCTCGGCGAACGCGAAGGACACGATGGCGTAGACCACCACGGCCGTCAGCTGCACGGATTTGTGATTTCCCGACGCGAGGATCACGCCGAGGGCGCCCACCAGTTCGACGTGTGGGCCTGGGCCGGCCCACAGGCCGGCCAGAAACGACATCCACAAGGACTGGCTGCGCATCAGCTGACGGGCCCATGCCGTCAGCCGCGCCGTCACCGACGAAGAAACCTGTTCAACCTGCGGTTCCGGGTCGGCACTGACGCCTCCGGGCGCCCCTACCGCCACGGGCACTGGGGTTTTGGTGGCAGCGCGAAACAACAGCGCCAGCGCGACCACGAGCACCAGTGCGCCGATCACAATTTTGGCGTCGCCGGGGTCGATCGACTGGGTCGACGAATTCATGTCGGCAATGAGCCGTTTGGTGGTGCCGTGGAGCAAATAGACGGCACTGACACCGATGATCAGGCTTGACGTGAGGCCGCCGAGGCAGAACACGAACAAGGCTGGGATCGGGCGATTGCGCATTACAACGAACACCGCCACCCCGAGGCGGACGGGATCCCACATCGCCATGACGGCGAACATCACTACGGTGGCCCACACGGTGCCGCACCCTACCCGGGTTAGCTGGCTATTGCGCGCGGTAATTGACGACCACTGCCTGCTTTCCGGCGAACGCCACCACGTCACCAGCCCGTAGCTGCCGACCGCGGCGAGTCTCGACGTCGCCGTTGACTTCGACCATGCCTTCGCTGATGACCGCTTTGGCGTCGGCACCGCTGTCGATCAGTGAGGCCAGCTTGAGGAATTGGCCCAGTCGAATCGACTCGTCGCGGATTGGCACGTCGTTCATGCCTACAACGGTAGCCACCTAGCATTGCGCCTTGTGGATCGCTGGGTCATGCACCTTGATATGGACGCCTTTTTCGCGTCCGTCGAGCAGCTGACCCGGCCGACTTTGCGGGACAGACCGGTCCTGGTTGGTGGTCTGGGCGGCCGTGGGGTGGTGGCCGGTGCCAGCTATCAGGCCCGCAGGTTCGGCGCCCGCTCGGCGATGCCGATGCATCAGGCACGCCGGCTGGTCGGGGCGTCCGCCGTCGTGTTGCCGCCGCGGGGTGCGGTGTATTCGGTGGCCAGTAGACGCGCGCTCGACGCCGTGCGAGCGGTGGTGCCAGTACTGGAGCAGCTGTCCTTCGACGAGGCATTCGGGGAGCCCGCGGAGCTGGTGGGGGCGGGCCCCGATGAGGCCCGGCAATTCTGCGAAGACCTGCGCGCCGCGGTGCTCGACGCGACGGGGCTGGTGGCCTCGGTGGGTGCGGGCTCGGGCAAACAGGTTGCGAAGATCGCGTCGGGCCTCGCCAAGCCCGACGGGGTGCGAATCATCAGCCGCGCGGAGCAGGGACCGCTGTTGGAGGCCCTGCCGGTGCGCCGACTGTGGGGCATCGGGCCGGTTGCCGAGGAGAAGCTGCACCGGCTCGGCATCGAGACCATCGGAGCCCTGGCGGCGCTCACGGACGCCGAAGCCGCGGATGTCCTCGGCAGCGCTGTTGGCGCGGCTTTGCACCGGCTGGCGCGCGGCATCGACGACCGCCCGGTGGTCGAACGTGCCGAGGCCAAACAGATCAGCGCCGAATCCACCTTCCAGGTCGACCTGACCACGCTGGATCAGCTGCGCGAAAGTATCGGCCCCATCGCCGAGCATGCGCACCGGCGGCTGCAGCGCGACGGTCGTGGCGCGCGCACGGTGACGGTCAAGCTGAAGAAGTCCGACATGAGCACGCTGACCCGGTCAGCCACGCTGCCGTACGCCACCACTGACCCGTCGACCTTGACGGCGACGGCCCGCCGGCTGCTGCTCGATCCGGTCGAGATCGGCCCCATTCGCCTTGTGGGCGTTGGGTTTTCGGGCTTGACCGACGCTCGCCAAGAGTCGTTGTTTCCGGAGCTCGAGATGCTGGACGGTCCGCAGTCCTCGATGCCGGCTGGTCAGGACGGGCCGGTCAACGCGGCGCCGACGGAGTCCCCGTGGCGCATCGGTGACGATGTCCAGCATCCGGACCTCGGCCACGGTTGGGTGCAGGGGGCGGGGCACGGTGTCATGACGGTGCGGTTCGAAACCCGCGCCAGCGGTCCGGGCGTGGCCCGGACCGTCGCATCCGACGATCCACGGATCACCCGCGCCGATCCGGTCGACAGCCTCGACTGGCAGGACTACCTGGCGCAGCTGCCGGCTGACGACGGTTAGTGTCGACCCACGCCGACGGGCGCCGCGGCCGCTTGACCTCGCTGAGCGCTCCCTGACGCCGACGCGCGATCTACGCCGAGAACGGACAGCACGTCGGCGTCGATCAGTGGAGCCAGTGCTGTGCTCGCCGCGACAGTGAGGTGGTGCTCATCGCGGTAGATGAAGGTATCGCCCAGAATGCTCGGACAATCGGTGTCGTTGCAGAGGTAGTCGATGTAGTCCAGATAGGTGAAGGCGTGAGCGGCCGCGAGCTCCTGTTCCGCCTTACGGACCCTGTCGTCGAGCGCTCTGGTCCGCGGCAGTGCGCAGTGGCGCGCGTCGTTGGGGGACAGGCTGAGGCAGAACGCGGGTGGCACGCCGATCGACGGCGAGTCGGCGAACACCGCGACGCGGGACTCAGACGGCAATTTGTTCAGGGTGCCGGTCAGCGCAGCTTTCCAGCGCGCAGTGGCGGCATTGTCTTTCTGTACGTACGACGCCCAATTGCCGAGCAGGATCAGAGCCGGCTTCGCCGTCGCGAGGCTGGCGATCACACCCCGGCGCCACTCATCGCACTCCGGGTAATCGGGGAAATGTATTTCTGCCGCCGGACAGCGACTCTTGGTGCGGTTGTCCAACCGGATCAAGCCCTGGTCGGCCAGTTTCGACACGGCCGGAAACCACTGCCCCGCATGGGAATCGCCGAACAGGACGACCAGCGGTGCCGCTGCGTTGGTGCCCAGCACGCAGCCTGCCGGATCGGAGGACCACTGCGACCGGTGGCAGCCCATGGCATAGGTGGCCGGCTCGCCACCTGCGCCGACGGCGAGCTGCGGAGTGAGGTTGCTCGGCACATACGGGGTGCCGACAGGTTTCACGCTGAGCGCCATGTGCGGTGCCGTGCGACCCGCGTCGCGGATCGGGTGGTACGCCGCTGCGAAGGTGAGCGCGACGGCGCAGACCGCCGCCATCGCGGCGGCGGTCGCGGCGAGCGTTCGACGGGGGCGAGCCGAGGTCAGCCACACCAGGCGCTGGCCGGGTTGCTCGACGTAGGTGTACAGCAGCCAGGCCATCGGGACACACGCCGCGACGATCGCGGCCCGCAGCCACAGCGGCAATACGCGCATGTAGCCGGTGGCCGCGAGAGGAATGACCAGCAGCGGCCAGTGCACGAGGTACAGCGAGTACGAGATATCGCCGATCCAGGTGAACGGGCGCAGGCTCAGCAGGGTCCCAGGCCCCTTGGGGACCGGACCTGCGGCGATCAGCAGTGCCGTGCCGACTACCGGCACCGCCACCGCATAGCCCGGATATTCAGTGGCGGTGGAGAAAACCATGCCGCTGCCGACAACGGCCGCCAGCCCCACCCATCCGGCGAGCGCGCCGATCCGGTCGCCGAAGATGCGGCCGCGGCGCAGTAGGGCGAATGCGATCAGAGTGCCCAGGCCGAACTCCCAGATCCGGGAGAACAGGGTGAAGAAGGCGTTCGCTTGGGAGAATTTGGTCAACACCACACATAGCGCGAACGACGCCGCGATGATCCCGGCGATGGCCACGGCCATGCGCGCCCGCAGTTTGAACACTCGGTACAGACCCACGAGCAACACCGGCCAGAGCAGGTAGAACTGCTCCTCGACACCGAGTGACCAATAGTGCATGAACAACGACGGCGTGGTGTCGGCAAGGTAGTCGGTGGCGCGAAACGCGAACACGATGTTGGGGACGTAGCAGGTGGCAGCGATCGCATCCTTGATGACGGCGCTGAACTGCACGGGGGAGACCCAGATCGCGGCCGCGGCCACCGTGGCGACGATGACGGTCAACGCGGCCGGCAGCAGTCGTCGGACGCGCCGAGCGTAGAACCCGCTGAATCCGATTCGCCCGCGATCGCACAGCTCGCCCAACAGGTGGGTGCTGATCAGGAAGCCCGAGATCACGAAGAAGACGTCGACGCCGACGTACCCGCCGCCGAAGCCGGGGCTCTCGGCGTGGAACAGCACCACCAGCGCTACTGCGATCGCGCGCATGCCTTGAATGTCGAGGCGCTTCTGCGGCGCGCGTTGGCTAATAGGCGCCTTCAGCTCCGTACCTTTCCCAGGAAGTAACAGCGTCGCGGAAAATATCACCTATTCGTCAATAGTTCTGCCGCGACGGCGGAAGAAGTCCAGTAGCTGGGACGGTCGCGCTAAGCCCACTCAGCGAACAGCTCGGCGGTCGGTGTGCCGGAGGCCAGGGCCGCCATCAGCAGCACCCGGGCCTGCGCAGCGCGCAGGCCGCCGGCCGAGACCGCACCGGCATCCAGCAGCGCCCGCCCCGGTCCGTAGCCCGAGGTGACGCGCGTGCCGGGCACCCGGGTCGCGATCGCCACAGCCACGCCGGCGGCGCACAGTCGCTGAACCCCGGCGAGCACCTTCGACCCCGCATTGCCCGAGCCGAGCGACTCCAGCACGATCCCGCCGGCGCCGGCCGTCACGAAGGCATCCATGGCCAGCGCGTCACTGCCGGCATAGGCCGCGACGATGTCCACCCGCGGCGCGGCTGCCGCTGAGAGCTCACCGAGCTGTGGCCGCCGCTTGGCCGCGTCCGGGACGAATGAGCCGTCCCGGATCGAGCCGACGGCGGTGCCGACCAAACCGTGTCCGGCCTTCGTCATACCGAGGGGCTGCCACACGAGTCCGGCCATGCTCACCAGCACCCCGAGGTCCCGGGCGGAAGGACTGGCGGCCACGGTGATCGCATCCCGCAGATTGCCCGGGCCGTCAGCGTCGGGGGCGTCGCTGCTGCGCATCGCGCCGGTCAGCACCACCGGGACCGTGCCCGAGTAGGTGAGGTCCAGCCACAGCGCGGTCTCTTCCATGGTGTCGGTGCCGTGGGTGACGACGATGCCGTCGGCATCACCGGCGGCGCGTACCGCGGCCCCGATGCGGTCCCAGTCGGCCGGGGTCAATTCAGAGCTGTCCACCGACATCAAATCGACGGTATCGACCTGAACGCTCGACCCCAGGCCACTGATCAGGTCGGTGGCACTGCGCGTCGGCCGGGCTACTCCATGCTGGTCGGTACTGGTGGCGATAGTGCCTCCGGTGGCGATCACGACGACGCGACTCATGGGCGAAATTGTTCCTCACGGCTTCTTTGGGATGATATGGGCGTGACTGATGAATCCACGGACCCCGCTGCGGCCGGTTCGGACGCCGCGAACGTCCAGGATGAGGTACCCAACCAGCGGCGTCTACGGCTGCTGCTGGTGGTAGCGGCGCTGGTTCTGGGCCTTGATGTGCTGACCAAGACGCTGGCGGTGAAGCTCCTGGTGCCGGGCCAGCCGGTCGAGATCATCGGCGACACCATCACCTGGACCCTGGTTCGCAATTCCGGTGCCGCCTTCTCGATGGCGACCGGGTACACCTGGGTGTTGACCCTGATCGCCACCGGCGTGGTCGTGGGCATCATCTGGATGGGGCGCCGCCTGGTCTCCGTGTGGTGGGCGCTGGGTCTGGGCATGATCCTGGGCGGTGCCCTGGGCAACCTGATGGACCGGTTCTTCCGGTCGCCGGGGCCGCTCCGCGGGCACGTCGTGGACTTCCTGTCTGTGGGGTGGTGGCCCGTGTTCAACCTCGCCGATTCTGCGGTGGTGTGCGGCGCGGTGCTGCTGGTCGGCTTGTCGATGTTCGGCTCGGATTTCGATTCCGACGGCAAAGCTCCCACGGACCCGGCCGATGAGCCGGCGAAAGTGGCAGAGGCACAGCCGGATTCGTCAGAGACGTCGGATTCCGATCCGGTTGTCGACGAAGCTGACAGCGGCCGATGAGTAGTCGTTCGATGCCGGTCCCCGAGGGACTGGCCGGGATGCGGGTGGATGCCGGGCTATCCCGGTTGCTGGGGCTGTCGAGGACCGCGGTGGCTGCCATCGCCGAGGACGGCGGGGTGGATATCGACGGCGCCCCGGCCGCCAAGTCGGACAAGTTGGTGGCGGGGTCCTGGCTGGAGGTTCGGCTGCCCGAGGCGCCGGCGCCGGTGGAGAACACGCCCGAGGAGATCGAGGGCATGGCGATCCTCTACTCCGACGACGACATCGTCGCCGTGGACAAGCCGGCCGGAGTGGCCGCGCACGCTTCGGTGGGCTGGACCGGCCCGACCGTCCTCGGCGGACTCGCCGCGGCAGGCTTCCGGATCAGTACCTCGGGCATTCACGAGCGGCAGGGCATTGTGCACCGGCTGGATGCCGGGACCTCCGGCGTCATGGTGGTGGCGTTGTCAGAGCGGGCATATACCGTGCTCAAGCGGGCGTTCAAGCACCGCACTGTCGACAAGCGCTACCACGCGCTGGTGCAGGGCCACCCCGATCCGTCCAGCGGTACCATCGACGCGCCCATCGGTCGCAGCCGCGGCAACGACTGGAAATTCGCCGTCACCGAGGGCGGCCGGCACAGCATCACGCATTACGACACCGTCGAGGCGTTCGTCGCTGCGAGCCTGCTCGACGTGCACCTGGAGACCGGTCGTACCCACCAGATTCGGGTGCATTTCTCGGCACTGCATCACCCCTGCTGCGGTGACCTCACCTACGGCGCCGATCCGACACTGGCGAAAAAACTTGGGCTCCAGCGCCAGTGGCTGCACGCCCGCTCGCTGGGGTTCGCTCATCCGGCTGACGGCCGGTGGATCGAGATCACCAGCGAGTACCCCCCGGAATTGCAACACGCGTTGGACGTGTTGCATCAGCAGTGACCACCACCTCGACGACCGCCACGACGATGGCCACAGCGAACCAAGACCGCGGCCTGCTGCTCGGACTGGGCGCCTATGTCTCTTGGGGCCTGTTCCCGGCGTTCTTCCCGCTGCTGAAGCCGGCAGGGGCATTCGAAGTGCTGGCACACCGCATCGTGTGGACTGTGCTGCTGATGTTCGTGGTGCTGGCCGTCGGCCGCCGCCTGGGTGACCTGCGCCGGCTGAGTGCTCGTACCTGGGGCCTGCTGGTGTGCGCGTCGGCGCTGATCTCGCTGAACTGGGGCATCTACATCTACGCGGTCAACAACGGCCACGTGGTCGACGCTGCGCTGGGCTATTTCATCAATCCGCTGGTGAGTGTCGCACTGGGCGTCGCGGTGTTCGGGGAGCGGCTCACCCGCGCGCAGGGGGCCGCTCTGGTCATCGCTGTGGCCGCGGTGATCGTGCTTGCGGTGCAGGCGGGTCAGGTTCCGGCGATCGGCCTCGGCGTGGCGCTGTCGTTCGGGGTGTACGGCGCGGTCAAGAAGGTGGTCCGGGCCGATCCGCGGGTCAGTGTGGGGGTCGAGGCCGGGTTGGCAGCGCCGTTCGCGGTGGCCTATCTGGTGATGCTCACCGTGGCCGGACAGTCGACGGTTCCGGCCCTGGGGCCCGGACATACCGCACTGCTGATGCTGTGCGGTCCGGTGACGGCCATCCCGCTGCTGATGTTTGCCGGTGCGGCACAACGGCTTCCGCTCGTCACGATGGGTCTGCTGCAGTACCTGACACCGGCGTTGCAGATGGCATGGGGTGTATTCGTCGGCCACGAGCCGATGCCGGCGGGCCGGTGGGCAGGCTTCGCGCTGATCTGGGTTGCCCTCACCGTGTTCACCTGCGATGCCGTGCTTCGCAGCCGCTCAACGGTGGCGGAACCTGCGAAGGACCCCGCCGTGACCTAGTGGTAGACCCACAACCTGATTCAGCCCTTGCGCGTGAAAATGTAGAAATCCGCAAAGCTGGTGTTGTCCGGATCCCTCTTCGAGTACGGATAAGCGTTCGGGATTCTCTCCGTGAGCACGAAATCAGGCTGGTTGGCCTCGACCCAACGGGTGAACTGCCGGTGCCGGACGTGCGGTGACGACCATGCCTTGTCTTCGTTGCTCGCGTAGACGATGACGAACTTGGTTCCGGCACTGAATAATTGGCGCATGTAGGCGTCGAACACGTCGTCCTCCACCAGGTGGTAGATCACGTCCAGCGACAGTGCGAGGTCAGCCCTGTCCGCCTCGGTTACTTCGCTCGTGTGAAGAAACGACATCGACTGGTCGGCGCTGAACCTGCGGCGGGTTGCATCGAGGACGGTATGCGACACATCCACGCCGATGTAGGCAGGGTATTGCGCCAGCGCCAACTGAGCGCCGTCGCCCGACCCGAATTCGATGACACTCTCGACGTTGTTGGTTGCGACGAAGTCATTGATGACATCCGCTTTGAACACTGCGAGGCGGTTGTACGACCCTGCACCCGAGTTTCCCCCGCGCCGGTAGCGTTGCTCCCAGTAGTCCCGCGAGTTGTCGAATGCGGAAACCTTCAGAAGTTTTCGCAGCGCATTCTGAAATCGATGCAGCCGCTCATCCGCTGACTGGGCAACCTTGTACATAGCTCCTGATTTTCTTCTCGCGGATCGGTTCGGATCGGTTCGGATCGGTTCGGATCGGATCGGATCGAAATGATCCGACAAGCTCATGTCCAGGAATGTCAGATGTTGACGGTGGTGGGGCGACGGTCGCCTGACAGCCACGCCCGCCGAGTCTGCTCGGCGATGGCGTCATTGGCCGTCCCCTGACCGTCCCATAGGCCCCTGTTGGACACCATCACGATGGGCCAGAAGTAGGCCGCCACATCACGAACTTGCCGGATTGGAATTCCGGTCGCCACGGCCGCGTAATGCAACCAGTAGTCGTCGGCTCGGGGGCATACCTGGGTGAATGCGTCTCCCCGGGCTCGGAGGACCGACAGCAGTTCTGGGGGATAGGCGACGCCGGACACGCCTGTTGCGAAGACCTCCTCAGAGGGTGCCGTCGTCGTGCACATCGGCCAGGTGCTGTACGGGCCAGCGCGCCGGATGCGGGCGCGAAACGCGGTGACCTCGCCCGACCGATGTGCGCCGAGGAGTTCCTCGAGCCAATTGGGCGGGTAGTAGACGTCGTCGTCCGCCGTGACCAGAGTGCGCTCGGATTCGTCCGCCAGGATTTCGTTGACGTAGGGGAAGTACTTCTTGTGCGGGCCGTAGTCGCGGCACTGGCGAATTTCCAATCCGCGCGCCTGCAGTCGTTTCAATTGCGCGGGCGGATGGGCGATGGCGGCGCTGTCATCCAGCCAGAGGATCAAGCGACGAGGCTTGACGGTGCCGGCGCCGATGGTTTCGATCGTTTGCCAGACGGTGGAAATCCGTTTGCCGTAGCTGGTCAACGACACGTTGGCGGTGCCGTTGCCGACGACCGGCTCGACGGACCGGCGGTTTCTCGCGCGCAGCCGCGGGCTCATCGTGCCGAACTCGGCTAATGCCAGGGCCCAACCGATCGGATTTGTTGGATCTACGCCAGTATTGCGCATTGCCCCCGGCCTTTCATCCCGCGTAGTGAATACGGAATTTGTCGTTATCCGGCTCGGTCATTGTAGCCGTTATTCGGGTATTCACATTTTCAACGAGACACAAAGTCATTGCAGCGGCATGATTGGCGCGTGTGGTTATTCGGTCGGCCGTCGGATCGCTTTGTGCCGTCATCTCACCCCAGCTGGTTTGGGCGCATCCTTCCGCACAACGTTGAACCCGGCGGCCAGTATAGGCATTTGTCCAGGGTGTATGCAGGGGATTGCCAGAATTTGCGGCGATCGGTTGGTGGGTTGGGGTGCTCCGTTTTGCCCATCGGAAAGCTGGCAAATTTTCACGTAATCGATAGTTATAACGGGTGCGCGAATATGCATTTATGGGATCGTGGGTCGGCCCCTGGGCGTGATTTTTCTGACCGTGGCACACCATTGTTCGAATGCGCGAATATTTGGCAAATTCGGCCGGGGCTAGGGCTGCGAACATGACGTGCTGGCATCGGCAATCGGGGACGGTGGCGGCCACTCATTTCTCCATGGAAATGGTCAGGTCAGCTGGGTTGCGGCGCGGTCGCGTCGGCGCAGCGTCGGAAAATTTCGCGCCCATTCGTGAAGATATGGCAAATTACGCCAGGTATCGGGCTTCGCACGTCGCTCCGACAGCTGCGGCGGAGCGGGTATCGGTGAGCAGTGGCAGGACCGCTGCCACCGCGCGCCGACGCCAAGACGCATGGCGTCGCTGCGGGCAATCCGTGGGAAATGTGCGTGGTTGCACGGCGGCGTATCGGGCGTGAATCTTGGTTGCTCGGGACTCCCGAGGTCCGGGACTGGCTATTGGCGCCACACGCTCGCGGTGGTCGGATGGGGCGCATCGACTCGACTCAGGGGCTCAACCCCGGTGTGGTGTACTTAGCTACGAAAATTCAGCGTCTCCGAAGGAAACCGTCAGCAGACGCCAAAGTTGGGGGAAAATATTGACGGGCAGAGCAGATTGGGCAGCGTATGGCTCCGCTGTCGCGATCGATCCCGTCGAAGGGTCCGGCGGCACGCGCGGGCTTTCCTCGATTTGTGAGTTCGCTGAGAGCTTCCTATGAATGCATGTGTTGAGCCTATGAATGCGTGTGCCGTGCGTCACCACAGGGCAGTGAGCGCGCTAAAAAGTAGTCGACCGATGGCCCCTGCGTGGTCGCGACATATTGGTAGAGCCTGGAGTTCAGCTAGATGAAGATGAGCGTGATTGGAACGGGCTACTTGGGCGCCGTTCACGCCGCATGCATGGCACATCTCGGGCACGAGGTCGTCGCGTACGACACCGATGCATCGAAGATCGAGGCCTTGTCGGCCGGCACCTCGCCATTTTTCGAGCCGGGATTCAATGAGCTGTTGTCGACGGTGCTCGCCACCGGCCGGCTCCGTTTCACCCAATCCCTGCAGGAAGCTGTGTCGGGCGCGCCGGTGCACTTTGTCTGTGTGGGGACGCCGCAGCTGGCGGGTTCAGATGCTGCCGATATCCGTTACGTCGACAGTGCCTTCCGGGCGGTCGCCGCTGCGGCTGATTGCGAAGGGTTGATTGTCGGGAAGTCGACCGTCCCTGTGGGCACGGCTCAGCGCCTCGCCGCGGAGGTGGCGACGACGTCGTCGCAGCTGGAAGTCGCGTGGAATCCCGAGTTCCTCCGCGAAGGTAAGGCCATCGAGGACACGCTGCAGCCCGATCGTCTGGTCTTCGGAGTCACCTCCGAGTACGCGGAGAAGACCCTGCGCGAGGTCTACGGTGCTCTTCTCGATAGCGGTACGCCGTATCTGACCGCCGACCTGGCGACGTCGGAATTGGTGAAGGTGGCCGCCAATGCCTTTCTGGCGACCAAGATTTCGTTCATCAATGCCATGGCCGAGGTCTGCGAGATCGTCGACGCCGACGTGGCGGTGCTCAGTGAGGCTTTGGGCTACGACGATCGCATCGGCAAGCGCTTCCTGAACGCCGGCTTGGGCTTCGGCGGCGGCTGCCTGCCCAAGGACATTCGTGCGTTCAGCGCCAGGGCCGGTGAACTGGGTGCCGCAGACGCGCTCAGGTTCTTGCACGAGGTGGACAAGATCAATCTGCGGCGGCGGGAGAAGGCGGTTTCCGTGGCGCGTGCCGTCATCGGTGGGGACTTCCTCGGCAAGAGCGTCGCCGTCCTGGGCGCCGCGTTCAAGCCCAACAGCGACGACGTCCGCGATTCACCGGCGTTGAATGTGGCCGCTGCCATGCACCTCAAAGGTGCTGACGTGCGGGTGCACGATCCGAAGGCCATCGAGAACGCTAAGGCCCGCTTCCCGACGCTTGGTTACTTCGACAGCATTGAGGGCGCGTGCCGGAACGTGGACCTGATCGTGCTGGCCACCGAATGGGATGAGTACTGCCGTATTGATCCCGAGGCGTTCCGCTCGCTGGTCAGGGAGCCGCGCCTACTGGACACCCGCAACGCGATTGACCGGGACAACTGGTCTCGCGCTGGCTGGCAGGTATTTTCGCTCGGGCGCGGCGGCTTGATCGTGTAGTCCGCGACCGCACGTAAGCCCGGCGCGCCAGGGCTGGTCAAACCCGTTCGGCGGTGCGCGATGGATTTGTTGCAGAGGAGGGTCGATCCAATGGGGGATCAGACAATCGAGGTGATCATTCCGGTCCGAGACATGGCCGGCCACCTGCCAAGGCTGCTCGAACCGTTGCGCGCTCAGCTTGCCGATGGTGATCGGGTCACCGTCGTCGACGATGCATCTACCGACGACACCGCTGCGGTCGCGTGTTCGATGGGCGCCAAGGTCGTGACGTTGACCGACAGTCATGGGCCGTACTACGCGCGGCAGGTTGCGGCAAGCAAATCCGGCGCCGACATCTTGCTCTTCATCGACGGCCGGTGCCGGCCGCTGCCGGGCTTGCTTGAGGCGCATCGTGAACTCCAGGGGCAGCCGGGAGTTGCGTTGTCCTGCACCAACGTTCACACTTTGTCGGGGCCGACCCTGGCCGCCCGGATGGCCGCCAAGATGCAGCCGTTCATGCTCCCTCGCGGCGGCGGGGCCATGAAGGCGATCATCGGGCTCGAGCCGCCACGGCCCGATTACTATCCGACCGCCAATCTCGGTATCAACCGCATCGCGTTCGAGAAGGTGGCCGGGTTTCGGGCCATGCGCGGTGGCGGTGACCTCGACATCTGTTGGCGGATTCAAGACCAATCGATCGGCACCATCGCAACTGACACTCGCGTGCTGATGGAGTGGGAGCCGCGGACCTCGATCCGGGATCTCGCCAGCCAGTGGAAGCGCTATGGCAACAGCAACGCGTACATCCGCTGGGCGCATCGCAATGACAGGGCCCGCAATGGCGACCACGTGCCGTCGCGACTCTCGCCGCTCAACGCCTGGACGACGATTCGCAGCGAATTGTGGCGCCCACCTTCAGAACTGGCGGCGACGGCCGTCCTCGGCCTGGCGTTCCAATACGGTTACTTCGCCGCACGGCTCCAGTGCGGGGAGTTCAATATGCCAGTTCATTTCGACCTGGCCCCGGAGTCCGATTCCGAGGACTCGGAGTAGGTCCGGCCCACGCGCGACGGCTCAGCCGTCGACCTTGCCACCTTCGACGCAGGCGCGGTATCCGCGCAACATCACCGGTACGAACACCGCGCTGATCACGCCGGCCCAGATCACTGTCAGCAGTATCGGCCACCAGGCGGCATCGCCGTTCGATAGCGCCCGCATGGCAGCCACCGCTGGTGCAATCGGTTGGTATTCCGCGAGCGGGCGGAGCAGCGCCGGAATTTTGTCGACCGGGACGAGTGGGGCGAAAGCCAGGCCCATGCAGAACGATTGGGTCCAGGTGAGGATGATCCGGCCTTGGGGCTTGAGGGCAAGGGTGATCACGATCGTTGCGAATACGACCACGATGATGACCGGGACCATCAGATAGACCAGCAGATCGATCCAGCCGCCGGCGAATCGGAAACCCATGGCGTAGCCCGTCGCCACGACGACTGCCGATCCCACGAAGGTCCGCACCGCCTCGGCCAGTAGCGCGCCAGTGAGCGGCGCCGCCCGGTGCACTGGCATGATCCACAGCCGGGTGAGCAGGCCGCTGTCGCGGTCGTACGGCACGGCCAGACCGGCACCGATGGCACCCGACATGGCACCGGCCAGCGTGCACACCGGGATCAGCACATCCATGCCGCTGTTGCCGGTCAGCCGGACCATCGATTTGCCGACCAGCAGCCCGTAGACAATCAGCAGCAAGGTGGGGAACAGCAGCGCCTGCATCGGCACCATCGGGTACCGACGCCACTGCGTGAACAGCCGGCCGGCGAAGATCCAGCTCTCGGCCAGCAGCGAATGTTGGTGCTGGGTGGTCGAATTCACGATTCTCGCCCCTGAAGTCGAATGGCGACGGTGCCGAACACGACCAGCAGGCCGATGCACCAGGCCAGGCTGGTACCCAAGTTGCCCATTGCCACATCGCCGGTGGTGAAGCCCCGCAGGGTCTCGGTGATCTGCGAAATCGGCTGGTATCGCACAAAGGAATGTAGCCATGAGGGAAATGCCTCCAGCGGCGCAAGCCCGGTGGAGAGCATTACCAGCAGCAACTGCGGGATCATCAGCAGCTGGCTGGCCACCTCGGTGCGGCCGGCTTTGTTGCCCGTGGCGTCCGCGCCCAGCGACAAGGCCAACGTCAGCGTCAGTGCCATCACGACAAAGGCGGCGGTATAGCCGAAGCCGCTGGTCAGGCGAAATCCGAACAGAAGCGCGGCCAGAATCGACGCGGCCAGCGCGAGTACGCCACGGATCAAGCAGTAGGCCATCCGCGCCATCAGCGGCGCGTAGCGCGAGATGGGCAGCGTCCGCATTCGGGCGCCGAGCCCGCTGGCCTTTTCCCACGCGGCGCGATCGGTGGTGGTGAGCGCGCCGAACAGCATCGCCTGCACAACCACCGCGGGCAGGACGTACTGTGCGTAGCTCATCTGGCCGGTGGCAATGACGCCGCGTAGCAAGAACGTCAGACCGATCAATGCCGAGACCGGCACTATCGCGGCGAAGGCCAGGTCCATCCAACCGCGTCGCAGGGTGCGGGCTGTCAGGAGCGCGAAGGCATTCACTTCGAAGTGACCGGCGTGGTCAGGTGCAGGAAGACCTCGTCGAGCGACGGCCTACGCAGTGAGATGTCGATGAGTTCGACGCTGATTTCGTCCATCCGGCGGAAGACTTCGGTCAGCGTCGCCACCCCCTTAGGAGCGGGCACCGACACTGTGGTCGCCTCGGTGTCGACCTCGACGTCGTCGAAGTCCCTGAGCGCCGCGGCGATCCGGGGCAGGTCGTCGGGATTGAGCGGGGTCATCTCGCAGTAGCTGGCCCCGGTCTGTCGCTTGAGTTCGTCGGCGGTACCGCTGGCGACGATCTGCCCGGCGTTGAGGATGACGATGGAATCGCTGAGGAGGTCGGCTTCTTCCAGGTACTGGGTCGTCAGCAGCACGGTGATGCCCTGGGCCTTCATGGAGGACACCAGATTCCAGACATCGCGCCGACTGCGCGGGTCGAGGCCGGTGGTCGGCTCATCGAGGAACAGCACCTTCGGCTGCACAACCAGGGACACCGCAATATCGATGCGCCGGCGCATGCCGCCGGAATAACTGCTGACCTGACGGTCGGCGGCGTGCGCCATGTCGAACTGGGAGATCAATTCGTCAGCTCGGTTGCGGGCCTCACTGCGCCGCAGGCCGCGGAGGCGCCCAAAGAGCACCAAGTTCTCTCGGCCTGTCAGCCTCGGGTCCAGCGCCGCATCCTGGCCGGTGACGCCGATACTCTGCCGCACCTTGGCTGGTTCGCGGGCCACGTCGTAGCCGGCGACAATCGCTTGTCCCGACGTCGGTTTGAGCAATGTGGACAGGATTTTGACCGTTGTGGTCTTCCCGGCACCGTTGTGTCCCAGCAACCCCAGCACCGAGCCGGTGGGAACGGAAAAGCTCACGTCGCGGAGTGCGGGGACCGACCCGCCAAAGGTTTTGGCGACGTTAATGAGCTCAATCACGGATTCATACTCTTGCAGAGGTCGACAGCGCATTCAATTCGCCTTGCGCACGCCGCGATGTGGACCACATCACCACGGCGCGCTGAATATCCGGTGCCTACATACGGCCATCGGTTGCCCGAACTCTGCATTGGCGACAATTTTCCGGGCAAACGAATTGTCGGGTCGGATCCGCAGCTAACCCTGGCATTGATCGAGCGATGGCGGTAGGGCCATCTGAGCCGGTCGCCGGGCTGAATTCCGCGATCCAGGCAATCCTGCCAGGCAAACCGCAGCGGCGTTCGCGGGGTTGCTGTTGACCATGTTCCAGCTATGTCTTAGAGTTTGCTGAATTCGTAAATATCCCTTCCGTGTGCGAGGACTTGGCATGGTGCATCTCGATGTTCTCCCGGTGAAGGCAGCGCGGCGCCGGGGCCGTCCGGCCGGTACTGATTCGGCTCAGACCCGCGCCCGCATCTTGGATGCTGCGCGTGAGGTCATCGCGGTCCGTGGCTACCACGCCACCACTATCCAGGCGATCGCGGAGATCGCTGGGCTGAGCCGCCCCACGCTGCACTATCACTTTCAAACCCGCGAGGACATCTATCACTGTCTGCTGAACGAGATCGCCACGACCATCGATCTCTGTATTGCGCGTGCGGGTGCCGAATCGACGCTTCCAGGGCAGGTCTCGGTACTTATTGCGGAGTTTCGCGGCGCCGGCGTCCATGACCCGGAGAGCGTGGCGCTGCTGGTCAGTTCGTACCTCGAGGCCGATCGGCTGCCGGCTCCCAGGCACGACGCGAAGGCCTCCGTCCGCAAATTCCTGGACCAGGCCGTCCGCGACGCCATCGCGCGGGGCGAACTGCCGGCGGAATCGGCGGTCGCTCCCGTCGCCGACCTGCTGTACACCTTGGTCTGGGGGCTGGGTTTCTACGCCGGCCTCGTGGCCGACGGTGATCGCGTCGAAGCGGTAACTAAGCAACTCCAAAATATGTTGTCCAAGGGGTTGCTGGTAACTCCTGTGGCACCAGATGGTGACGCCGCCGAAGTGCGCGTCCACGCGGGCGCCGCGGCGTCGTCGTAGTCGTCCCGGCGACACAGCACCCGACACGCCGAACCGTGTCGGTGGCCCGTCTTAGACTGGCAGCCCTATGAGCCAGTTCGTGCACCTCCACAATCACACCGAGTACTCGATGCTGGACGGTGCCGCGAAGGTCAAGCCCATGATCGCCGAGGCGCAGCGTCTCGAGATGCCTGCCATCGGCATGACCGACCACGGAAACATGTTCGGCGCCAGCGAGTTCTACAACGTCGCCACCAAAGAGGGCATCAAGCCCATCATCGGTATCGAGGCGTACATCGCGCCCGCGTCCCGCTTCAACACCAAGCGTGTCACCTGGGGTGACCCGAGCCAGAAGAGTGACGACGTCTCGGGTAGTGGTTCGTACACCCACATGACGATGGTCGCGGAGAACGCGACCGGCCTGCGCAATCTGTTCAAGCTGTCGTCGCTGGCCTCGTTCGAGGGCCAGCTCGGCAAGTGGTCGCGCATGGACGCGGAGATCATCGCCGAGCATTCCGCCGGCATCATCGCCACCACCGGCTGCCCGTCGGGTGAGGTGCAGACGCGCCTGCGGCTGGGCCACGAGGCCGAAGCGATCGAAGCCGCCGCCAAGTGGCAGGAAATCTTCGGCAAGGAGAACTTCTTCCTGGAGCTGATGGACCACGGCATCGATATCGAACGCCGGGTCCGCGAAGGACTGCTGGACGTCGGCAAGAAGTTGGGCATCCCGCCGTTGGCCACCAACGACTGCCACTACGTCACGCGCGAGGCCTCGCACAACCACGAGGCGCTGCTGTGTATCCAGACCGGCAAGACGCTGTCCGACCCGACACGGTTCAAGTTTGACGGTGACGGCTACTACCTCAAGTCGGCCGCGGACATGCGTGCCATGTGGGATCACCAGGTACCCGGTGCCTGCGACTCGACGCTGCTGATCGCCGAGCGCGTCGAGTCCTACGCCGATGTCTGGAAGTTCCACGACCGGATGCCGATCTTCCCGGTACCCGAGGGCGAGACGCAGGACACTTGGCTGCGCAAAGAAGTGTTGCGTGGCCTAGACCGGCGCTTCCCGAGCGGCCCGCCTCAGGAGTACCTCGACCGTGCTGACTACGAGATCAGCGTCATCGTGCAGATGGGTTTCCCGGCGTACTTTCTCGTCGTCGGCGACCTCATCACCCATGCTCGCGAAGTCGGTATCTGGGTAGGCCCGGGCCGAGGTTCGGCAGCAGGTTCGCTGGTCGCATGGGCGATGGGCATCACCAATATCGACCCCATCCCGCACGGTCTGCTGTTCGAGCGCTTCCTCAATCCCGAGCGCGTGTCGATGCCCGATATCGATATCGACTTCGACGATCGTCGCCGCGGTGAGATGGTGCGCTACGCCAGCGAGAAGTGGGGCAGTGACCGCGTCGCCCAGGTCATCACCTTCGGTACCATTAAAACCAAAGCAGCACTGAAGGATTCGGCTCGCGTTCACTACGGGCAGCCGGGCTTTGCCATCGCCGACCGGATCACCAAGGCGCTGCCGCCGCCGATCATGGCCAAGGACATCTCGGTGGCGGGGATCACCGACCCCACCCACGAGCGGTACAAGGAAGCCACCGAGGTCCGTGCGCTGATCGACACGGACCCCGACGTGCGCACCATCTACGAGACCGCACGGGGCCTGGAGGGTCTGGTCCGTAACGCGGGCGTGCACGCCTGCGCGGTGATCATGAGCTCCGAGCCGCTGATCGATGCGATCCCGATGTGGAAGCGCGCCCAGGACGGCGCCATCATCACCGGCTGGGACTACCCGTCGTGTGAGGCCATCGGCCTGTTGAAGATGGATTTCCTCGGTCTGCGCAACCTCACCGTCATCGGTGACGCGCTGGAGAACATCAAGGCCAACCGCGGCATCGATCTCGATCTCGATCACCTGGGTCTGGATGACCTGAACACCTACGAGCTGCTGGCGCGCGGCGACACGCTGGGGGTGTTCCAGCTCGACGGGTCCGCGATGCGCGATCTGCTGAAACTGATGCGGCCGACCGGCTTTGAGGACATCGTGGCGGTCCTGGCGTTGTACCGGCCGGGTCCGATGGGTGTGGATGCGCATACCGACTACGCGAAGAGAAAGAACGGGCTGCAAGCGATCAAGCCCATCCACCCGGAGCTCGAAGAGCCGCTGCGTGACATTCTTTCTGAGACTTACGGTTTGATCGTTTACCAAGAACAGATCATGCACATCGCGCAGAAGGTCGCGGGATACTCGCTCGGCCAAGCAGACCTGCTGCGTCGCGCGATGGGTAAGAAAAAGAAGGAAATCCTCGACGAGGCCTACGGCGGATTCGCCGACGGCATGAAGCAAAACGGCTTCTCGCAGGCGGCGATTACCGCATTGTGGGACACCGTGCTGCCGTTCGCCGGCTACGCGTTCAACAAGTCGCACGCTGCCGGGTACGGCCTGGTGTCGTTCTGGACCGCCTATCTCAAGGCCAACTATCCGGCCGAGTACATGGCAGGTCTACTCACCTCGGTTGGTGACGACAAGGACAAGGCCGCGGTGTACCTGGCGGATTGCCGCCGTCTGGGAATTACGGTGCTGCCGCCGGATGTCAACGAGTCGGTGCACAACTTCGCCTCGGTCGGCAAGGACATCCGCTACGGGCTGGGCGGCGTGCGCAACGTCGGCGCCAACGTGGTGCAGTCCATCATCGCGGGCCGCACCGAGAAGGGGAAGTACACCGATTTCTCCGACTACCTCAGCAAGATCGACATCACCGCCTGCAACAAGCGGGTCACCGAATCTCTGGTCAAGGCAGGCGCTTTCGATTCGCTGGATCATGCCCGCAAGGGGTTGTTCCTGATCCACGCGGACGCTGTCGACTCGGTGCTGGGGACCAAAAAGGCCGAGGCCATGGGGCAGTTCGACTTGTTCGGCGACGCCGGTGGCGGCGACGCCGGAGAGTCGGCGTTCACCATCAGGGTGCCCGAGGATGAGTGGGACAACAAGCACAAGCTCGCCCTGGAGCGCGAGATGCTGGGCCTGTACGTTTCCGACCATCCGCTCAACGGTGTCGTCCACCTGCTCAATGCGCAGGTGGATACCCAGATTCCGGCCATCCTCGAGGGCGCTGTCGCCAACGACTCCCAGGTCCGCATCGGCGGCATTCTGGCGGGCGTAGTGCGACGGGTCAACAAGCAGGGATTGCCCTGGGCCTCAGCGCAATTGGAAGATCTCAATGGTTCGGTCACGGTGAACTTCTTCCCGAAGACCTACGCCGTGTTCGGTGCCGACATCATGGACGACGCCATCGTGCTGGTCAGTGGTAGGGCCCGGGTCGAAGATGAGCGGGTGTCCATCTTCGCCAGTGACCTTGTGGTGCCGGACTTTTCGAATGCCCAGGCGGACCGTCCGCTCGCGGTGAGCTTGCCGACCCGGCAGTGCACGCCGGAAAAGGTCAGTGCGCTCAAGCAGGTGCTGACCCACCACCCGGGTACCTCGCAGGTGCATCTGCGGTTGATCAGTGGCGACCGCATCACCACATTGGAGCTGGATCAGACGCTGCGCGTGACACCGTCGTCGGCGTTGATGGGCGACTTGAAGGCACTGCTGGGCCCCGGCTGCCTGGGGTAGTTCCGCCGGCGGCGTCGAATTCAGAAGCGATAGCGCAGAATTCGCGCCTTCCGGGCGCCGGCCTTGGTGAGTCCCGTCAGCCGCGTGGCAATCCGCAATGCGGCGGGGAACAAGTCGACCTCGGGTTGGTGAGAAAGACTGGCTTCTTCGACAAGCTGCAGTCGTAGATTCCAGGTCAGCGGGTGCCGGGCGTCCTTGAAGCCGGCGTAACCCAGTTGGCTCCCAACGTCTTTGAACATCTTCTGCGGAAGATACTTGAAGGCGGCCAGGCTCAGCGGTCCGAACCGCCCGTAGTCGTTGAACGCAAGCTCGCCGCTGTGGAAATGCTCGGTGATGCTGCGGAAGGCACCGGCAATCACCGGCTCGGCCAGAAATGCGAACAGTCCATCCGCGACGAGAATGGTGGAACGGTCGGCGGGAATCGCCTCGGCCCAATCTGATTCAGCAACCGATGCCACCACCGTGTGCGAGTGCGGACTCGCGGGCAACACCTGATCGCGTACGGCCGAGATGGCCGGCAAATCCACGGTGTACCAGTCGACCGTCGGCGGCGGGGAAACCCGGTAGTAGCCGCTGTCCAGGCCGCCACCCAGGTCGACCACGACGGCATCTGGATTCGATGCCGTGAATGCGCGTACCCGGTCGTCGAGCATCTTGGCGCGCAGTGAGGTCTGGCAGGTGACGCTGGTCTGAACTCCGAGCCCGGCGAAGTCATAGTCGATCGCAGCCACGACCGATTCCGCCCACGTGTCGTCAAGTATCGAGCGTGCGACCCGGTTGTCCAGCGCCCGGGCGTACACGGTCAGCAGGGCGGTTTGTTCCACGGGCGTCAGCGATGTCACGGATATTCCCATCGTGCCGACAATACGCCTACGCTCGGGCTGAACATCTGACCGAAAATGTTTAGCGCGCTGAGGATTTCGCGCAGGGACCGCGCAGCGGTGACGCCGCCGTCAGATACCGCGTTCATTCAGATTTGCCAACCACGGCAACTGCAGTCCAGGTTTGTGCTTCGATCGTGACGCCGACCAGGAAGGGTTCCCGAATGCTCGCCGCGCACCGTCCGGCCACTTTGTGTGAAGCGTTCCAAATGACTGCGTCGGTCGACCCCGACGCAATCGCAGTGCGAACCCCGGGCGGAACCCAGACCATGACCTGGGCGCAATATGCCGACCAGGTGCGTGCGGCCGCCGCCGGGCTGATTGGGCTCGGGGTACAGCGTGGCGACACGGTCTCGCTGATGATGAGCAATCGGGTGGAGTTCTATCCGCTCGAAGTGGCCGCGCAACACGTTGGCGCTACCTCGTTTTCGGTGTACAACACCCTGCCGCCAGCCGATTTGGCGCACGTGTTCGGCAACGCCGGCACCAAAGTGGTGATGTGCGAGGCGCAATACGTCGAGCGCATCCGGGCCAGTGGGGCAGACATCAAACACATCGTGTGCATCGACGGCGCCCCGGACGGCACCTTGAGTGTCGACGATCTGCTGGCAGCCGCACCTGACGATTTCGATTTCGAAGCCACCTGGCGCGCGGTCCAGCCCGACGATGTCCTCACGCTCATCTACACCTCCGGCACCACAGGTAAGCCCAAGGGCGTCGAAATGACGCATACCAACATCCTGTTCGAGGCGTACGCCGTGAGCGAGGTCCTCGACGTGCAATTCGGCGACCGCGGCACGTCGTACCTGCCAAGCGCGCACATCGCTGACCGGATGACGGGCCTGTATTTCCAGGAGGTATTCGGCACGCAGATCACCACTGTGGCCGACGCTCGCGGCGTCGCCGCCGCGCTGCCCGATGTCCGGCCGACGGTCTGGGGCGGAGTGCCGCGGGTGTGGGAAAAGCTCAAGGCCGCAGTCGAATTCGCGGTGGCGAATGAACCGGACGAGATGAAGCGCGCAGCACTGCAGTGGGCCCTGTCGGTCGGTGCCAAGAAGGCCGCCGCGCTCTTGGCTCACCAACCAGTGCCTGACGACGTCGCTGCAGAATGGGCGACGGCCGACGACCTCGTGCTGTCGAAGCTGCGCGAACGACTCGGCCTGGATCAGGTCCGGTGGGCGGTGTCCGGGGCCGCGCCGATTCCGAAGCAGACCCTCGGCTTCTTCGTCGGACTCGGCATTCCATTGACTGAGCTTTGGGGCATGTCAGAACTCAGTTGCATTGCCACAGTGAGCCATCCGCGCGACACCAAGCTCGGCACCGTCGGCAAGCCGCTACCCGGAGTCGAATGCAAGCTCGCCGACGACGGTGAGCTCCTGGTGCGCGCACCGCTCGTGATGAAGGGCTACCGCAAGGAACCGGCAAAGACGGCCGAAGCTCTCGACGCCGACGGCTGGCTGCACACCGGCGACGTCTGCCACATCGACGACGAGGGTTACGTGACCATCGTCGACCGCAAGAAAGAACTGATCATCAATGCGGCCGGGAAGAACATGTCGCCGGCCAACATCGAGAAGGCCATCAAAGCGGCCTGTCCGCTGATCGGCGTGATCATGGCGATCGGTGACGCGCGGCCGTACAACACCGCGCTCGTCGTCCTCGATGCGGAGACGGCCGGTCCGTATGCCGCGCAGCGGGGTCTGTCCGACGCGTCGCCGGAGGCACTCGCCGCCGATCCTCAGCTGATCGCGCAGATCTCCGCGGGGGTGGCCGCCGGTAATACGGAACTGGCCCGCGTCGAGCAGATCAAACGGTTCTCGGTGTTGCCGACCTTCTGGGAGCCCGGCGGCGACGAGATCACGTTGACCATGAAGCTCAAACGGCGCCCCGTCAACGAGAAGTACGCCTCTGAGATCGAGGCGCTGTACGCGCCGGACCTGGTCCCGACGGTCTACGAGCCCGCCTGACTGGCCGTGAGCCTCAGGTGGCGGTGCAGGCGAATTTCAGCCCGAACCCGTCGGGCGCCGGGGTCACCGGAGTCAGGCAGCCGAAGGTTTGGATCCCGTCGTTGCTGAACCGCACCGCGGTGCGCCGCGCGTAGTTCACGCAGACGGGCCCGGCGGCGTCGGCCCGGCACTGGTAGTCACCGAACCGCAGGCTCTGTCCGTTCTTGAGCTGCGGGCCGGTGCCGTTGGTGAATCGACCCGGGTCACCGTGCACCGAGCCGACTTCGGCGGTGGGGCCCTCGAAATCGACCCAGCCGCCGACCCAGTGCCCGTAGGCGTCCGCCGGCCGTGGCGGTGGCGCGGTCAGGTGCACCAGACAGGCGAGGGCGCCGCCAAAACCCTTGTCGGTCATACAGTTTGCGCCCGACGTCGTGGTGAACGCCACGTCTCCGCCGAGGTTGGTGGGGGCCCCGTCGCGGGTCGCGGTATGGAATCCGGCCACGTCGACCGGGGTACCGGCCTCCACCCAGGCGATCACGTCAGCGACCGGCGCACCTGGCGGCGGCGCAGTGGTGGGGGCGGCCTTCGGGGCCGCCGTGGACGGACGGCTCGACGGCGCAGCGGCCGAGAGTGACGGTTCGGAGATCGCCACACCGGGCTGTCCGTGTTGGTCTGCGGTGGCGGAACAACCCGCCACCAGGGCACATGCCGCGAGGACCACCGGAAGTCGCATGCCCGACAGGGTAACCGGAGGTACCACAACACGCGGCCCAGGCGCCCCGATGGCAACAGAATTTAGATACTGTCTAGTCATGCACGATCGCACTGTCCGGGTGACCATCGACAGCGGAACCATCGAGGGTTTCACCCGCGACGGTGTGCACCGGTGGCGTTCCGTCCCGTACGCGCGTCCGCCGATGGGCCAGTGGCGGTACCGCGCGCCGCAGCCGGTGCAGCCCTGGCGGGGCGTCCGCTACTGCCACGGGTTCACCTACTGTGCACCGCAGGATCGCAAGTTCACATTGCTCAGCGTCGGCAAGTACCAGCCGATGGGTGAAGACTGTCTGACCCTCAACGTGGTGACTCCCGAGCATCACACTGGTGAGCCGCTGCCCGTCATGTTCTTCATTCACGGCGGCGGCTATATCATGGGCAGCTCGGCCACCCCGATCTACGACGGTGCTGCCCTGGCCCGGCGCGGCTGCATCTTCGTCTCGGCCAACTACCGGCTCGGGGCGCTCGGCTGCTTCGACGTGTCGACCTTGGCCACCGCCGAGCATCCCCTTGACGACAACATCTTCCTGCGTGACCTGGTGGCGGCCCTGAAGTGGGTGCGGACCAACATCGGGGTGTTCGGCGGCGATCCGAACAACGTGACCATCTTCGGGGAGAGCGCCGGGGCCCACGCCGTCGCGACCCTACTGGCGGTGCCGCAGGCGAAAGGCCTTTTCCACCAAGCGATTGCGGAGAGCCCGGCCAGCGGCATGGTGCGCTCTCCGGACGCTGCGGCCCGGTTCGCTGAGCAGTTCGCCGAGCAGCTGGGGGCGAGCAAGCGCGACGGTGCCGCGGCCCTGATGGCCGCCCGCCCGGCCGAACTCATGGCCGCGTTGGACGGCGTCATCCACGGGGCTGTCGTCGACATGCCGGGTGCTTTCCCCGCCGGACCGACGTCCGGCACCGAGTTCCTTCCCGAGGATCCGGTGATCGCGATCCGTGAAGGACGCGCTCACCAGGTGCCGCTGATCGTCGGCAGCAACGCCGACGAGGGCCGCCTGTTCACCAAGTTCAAGCAGTTGTTGCCCACCAATGAGGCGATGATCGAGCGGGTGCTGGCGCATGTCCCGGCGGAACAGCGCGCCCGGATCACCGGGGCTTACCCGGGCTACCCGCAATCGGCGGACGCCTGCATCAAGCTCGGTGGCGACTTCGCATTCGGCACGGCCTCGTGGGAGATCGCCGGCGCGCACATGCGGCACGCGCCGACGTACACGTACCGATATGACTACGCGCCTCCGGCGTTGCACTGGACGGGTCTGGGCGCCACCCACGCCACCGAGCTGCTAGCGGTGTTCGACGTCTACCGGACCCCGTTGGGCTCGGTGCTGACTGCCGCCATGGACCGCAAGTCGGCGCTGCGGATCAGCAATGACGTGCAGAACCGCTGGCGCGCGTTCGCCCGGACGGGTGTCCCGGGCGAGGGCTGGCCACAGTACGACGCCGCCGACCGTGCGGTGCTGGTGTTCGACCGGAACACGCGGATCGAGTACGACCCACGCGCCGAGCAACGGCAGGCCTGGGAAGGCTTCTCGCTGGTGCACGGCTGATGGTCCTCAAGTCCATCGCGCTGTTCGTGCTGGCCGCGATCCTGGAGATCGGCGGGGCCTGGCTGGTCTGGCAGGGCGTCCGCGAGCACCGCGGCTGGCTGTGGGTGGGCGCAGGTCTGGTGGCGCTCGGCGGCTATGGATTCGTCGCAGCGTTCCAACCGGATTCGCACTTCGGCCGCGTGCTGGCGGCCTACGGCGGGGTGTTTGTCGCCGGCTCGTTGCTGTGGGCGATGGTCGCCGACGGCTTCCGGCCGGACCGTTGGGACGTGGCCGGCGCCCTGGTGTGCCTGCTGGGCGTCGGCCTCATCATGTACGCGCCGCGCTGATCGCGCTGATCGCCCTACTTCTTGACGACTTGGGTGCCGCCCGCGAGGTCATCGTGGCGGCCCTGCTTGGACGGGCTCGAATTGATGGTGACGGCGATGTAGATGTACGCGATAGTCGCCAGCAGTCCGCCGACCCACGGGATGATGGTGAGCAGGGTGAATGAGTTGCGGATGGCGGACTGCTTGAAATCGGGTTTTGGCATCCCATTTGGGCCGCGCACGCTGAGGCCCAGGAGCATCTTGCCCGGCGTCGCACCGGCCAACACCTCGAATAGCACGAAGTAGATGAAGGTGCCCAGCCCGGAAAACAGGCCGGTGACCATGATGTCGGACATCGATCCGATCGAGAACGCGCCGAAGAACGCCAGCACGGCGACGATCAGCCCGTCGATGAACCGGGCGAAGAACCGGGGGAGCAGGTCGCCGGGATGCACTGGCGCGGGCGCGCCGTAACCACCCGGGGTGGGGTAATTCTCGCCATAAGTCATGGCGCCAATCTACTGCCGATTGGCCAGCAATATCTGGCTTAACCGCGTAGTGGTGGCCTGTCCGTCGGCATTGCCGCCGGCGCCGCCCAGTGCGTTCATGATGGCGAGTGTGAAACGTTGTCCGGGACCGGCGAATCCGACGGTATTGGTGACCCAGCCGCCTTGTTCGTCCGACCAGCCGTCCTTGTTGCCGGGGGCCATGTTCGGGCCGGCGCCCCAGATGCCCCACTGCTGAATGGGGTCGACGTTCTGCATTGCGTTGACGATCCAACTGGTCTCGTTGGGCCGCAGCCGGGTCAGCATGTAGTTGACCATCTGGTCCAGGTCATCGGTCGTCGATTTCTGAAAACCCCAGTACGGGAACATGTCTCCGAATCCGCGCTGCGGTTGCACCCGGGTCATGCCGAAGTGCGGGAAGTCGTTGTTGAAGACGGTGTGGTCGGCTCCGCCGTAGCGGGTCCACAGGGTGTCGGCGGCGTCGTTGTCCGAGGTGTGCAACATCTTGCCCATCAAGGCGATGTCGTCGTCGGTCAGCCGGAGCAGGCCGGCGGCCTGCCGGGCGAACAGGTCGACCACCATCCCGAGCTTGATGGTCGAGGCTGTCCACACCATGTCCCCGGCGTGTGAATTGCGGTATACCGCACCGGTTTTGCGGTCGCGCAGCACGTAGCCGACGGTGCCCGGCCGGGTCGCCAGGTAGGCGTCGGCGGTCGCGGTGCGCTGTTGCGCGTCGCAGGCGCCGGTGCATTCGGCCTGCGCTGTCGGCAGCACAGGAGCGGTCAGCAGGGCCGCGACCAGTACCGTCCTCATCATTTTCACGCCGGTAAGCCTCTCAGGTGATCTCATTCGGGGTTGACGGCTTCCGGACGGGGCCAGGTTGGCAGGGGGACGGGACCGTCGCCCGGCCGCAGTCGGTCGAGCACTGCCCGCAGCGGAGGCCAGTTGGTGCGGCCTTTGCGGGTCACCGCGTAGGCGGTGTGGATCACCGTCGGGCCGGCCAATGGAACCACTTTGACGCCCGGGCTGGTGGGGCGTTCCAGCGGTAGCAGGCCGACGCCGTACCCGGCGATGATCAGGTCCTCCACCAGTTCGAGACTGTCGATCTGGTGGGCTATCCGCGGGCTGAATCCGCTGAGGGCCCCGAGAGTTCGCACCGCGTCTTCGTCAGCGGTGTTGCGCGAGTTGACGATCCACGTTCGGTCGGCGTACTCGGACAGTTCGGCGGGGCCGTTCGCTTCGTCGATGGGTAGGCCCAGTCCCCACGGAATCGACCACAGCGCAAAGCTTTCCAGTAGTGGACTGGGCGCGGCTGGGGCCAAGTTGTAGTCGTAGGTGAGGGCCAGATCCAGGTCGTCGTCGGTGAGTAGGGCGAATGCCTCGATAGGCTCGTATTCGCTTATGGCGACGTCGATTCCGGGGTGTTCGCGGGTCAGCTCCGCCAGGATGGGCAGCAGCGAGACACGGATGCCGGTGGCGAATCCGCCGACCCGCAGCGTGCCGACGGGTTCCGCGCCGGAGTCCAGATCCAGCCGCGCGGCGTCGACGGCGGCCAGGATGGTCACCGCGTGATCGGCGAGGCGCTGGCCGGCGGGCGTGAGCCGGACCCTGCGGCCTTCAGGTTCGATCAGCTGGGTGCCGGTCTCTTTGGCCAGCGCGGCGATCTGCTGAGACACCGTCGACGTCGTCAGATTCAAGTTTTCTGCGACGGCCCTCATGGAGCCCAGCCGTGACAGGGCCAGCAAGAGGCGCAGTCGGCGGGTGTCCATCCGACTATTGTCCAGGGAATCTGTACGGTACTGCGCTATCTGCCCCGAAGTTATGAATATTTAGCCAATGTGCGACGATCCGAAAATGACCGCACGTCCTGCTCACTTCACCCCGATCGACGCTGATCGGGTCCAGCCGACCCGATTCGCCCAAAGTCTGTGGGGTGAAGACCACCTCAACGGGCCGGCGGTGGTGGGGTTGGCTGCCTATGCGCTGGAGGCGGCGTTCGGACTGCCCGAGTTCCTGCCGGCCCGGCTGACGGTCGATCTGTTCAAGGCCGCACGCGGGGTTCCGACCACGACCAACGTGACCCTGATCCGCGACGGCCGGCGGGTCCGCAACTCTGAGTGCGACGTGGTGCAGGACGGCGTCACGGTCGCCCGCGCCACCCTGGTGCAGTACCGGCTGGCGGAGCCGCCACCGGGTGAGGAATGGTTCCGCACAACCGATTTCGAGCCTCCCGCCGTGATCGACGCGGAGCTGTCGCCCTACATGAGTAGCGATGCCGTCGGCTGGACGCGAGCCATCGCCGATCACCAGAACGCGAGCCGCAAGCGCTACGTCAACCGCGCCATCGACGTCATCGAGGGGCGGCCCAATTCGCCGTTCGTCCGGGCGGCGATGGCAGCTGAAGGCACCAGCCTGGTGACCAATCTGGGGACCGCCGGCGTCGGGTACATCAACGGCGACCTCACTGTGGCGCTGACCCGGTTGCCGCAGGACGAGTGGGTCGGCGCTGAGGCCGAATCGCACTGGGCGGCCGACGGCATCGCGGTCGGCACGACCACCTTGTACGACAGCGCCGGGCCGATCGGTACGGGCCTGACGACGGCCGTCAGTAACCCGGCCGCGCAAATCGACTTCGGCCATAGCCGCTTTCCCGACCGGGTCAGACGAGAAATCTAATCGTCAATTGTTCAACATTCCGCCGATGGTCGATTGGCGCTGAGGTAGTGCAGATGTGCCGTGCCGTCAGCAAAGTTATCGAACCGTCAGTGCGTCAACGCGGCCTCGCTTATTTCCATTGATTCGCGTTTTTCGCGACCCATATTGCGATATTGATGTCGGAGCCCGAATTCGCCTGATTAATTCCTACGAGGAAACTGGAAGAATCCTGTCGGCGCGCGCTGCGTAAGAAGTCTTTACCTCTACGCGCAGGTGGTTCATACTTTTCTGTTGTAACGGACGCGAAGTGTGGTCAGCAATCGAATCGATGCGATTGGGCCGACACGCCGCGACTAGGAACTGTCTGCGGGTTTTCGGCTGCATTTTGGTATCGCACAGTATTACAAGCCTGGGATACGGGGGAATCCGCCGTGGCGTTTTCAGCGCATGTGGAGCTCGGGCCCAATTCGAACAGCAATCAATTGGCGCGTGCGCGCTGCGATGCCACGGTCGGTCAAGCGATGACCGTGGCAGAACGATCGCGCTTGTGTTTATTGGGTGGATTTTCGCTGACGGTCGACGATGCGATGGTCAGCCTGTCACCGCACCTGCAGCGGCTGTTGGCCTTGCTCTCCTTGAGCGAGGCGTCGGTAGCTCGCCGCTACGTCTGCGGCGCGCTATGGGGAGATTCAACGGAGCAACACGCACACGGCAGCCTGCGCTCAGCGCTGTGGAAACTGCGCGAAAGTCACCTGGACGTCATCGAACTCGTCGGCGACAGCCTGCGACTGTCGGCTGCCGTTGAGGTCGACGTACGGACAACGACGCGCATGGCGAGTCGACTGCTCCGCGGTCAGTTCGAGGAGGAGGCATTGCAGCTGCTGGAGCCGACCCTGCTCAGTGAACTGCTGCCCGGGTGGTATGACGAATGGGTTCTCGTCGAACGCGAACGGCATCGGCAGCTGAGCCTGCATGCACTCGAAGCGCTGTGCGAGCATCTGATCAACCAGTCACGATTCGGGCCCGCAGTGCTCGCCGGATTGGCAGCAGTATCGCGGGAGCCTCTGCGCGAGAGTGGCTATCGCGTATTGATGAAGGCCTACCTCGCCGAGGGCAACGCCTTCGAGGCTATGTGCACTTTCGACCGGTATGCCACCGTGGCCGCGCGCGAGCTGGGCATCGCGCCGTCGCCGCGGATCAGTTCGCTACTCGACCACGTAGTCCGACTGGACGCAGCCGATGACTGCGGCGATCACCGATCGTTGACGCCGCGATAACGCACTGTCGACGACAATCGCACGGGTGGGCCCGCCGTCGCCGCTTTCAGCGGCATTGGTCATCGGAGTGCACCTCGACGAGGACTCCGCGGACCGGTGGTTCGCAATCCTTGAGGCGTACGACGATCTGGCCGGCCCGCGCTATCTGGTCGGAAGTGTCTCCGAGGTGGAACAGTTGATGACCTTGGCCCGGCGTTGGCTTGACACCGTACTCGTTCGACCGCGCGGGGCAAGTACCGCGGAATGACGACACATGAGCCGCGCTGAACGTGCCGCTGAGAACTGAAAAGTCCTTTGGCCCATTGCTTTTGCGTGTACTGGCCACTTATAATTGCGGGAGTCGAAGAGACTCTAAGGTAGGTAGATCGTGAGGGTTCGAATCCCCATGCTCTTCGGCAATTAGTAAAGGGGCGCCAGCTAGGCGCCCCTTTACTCGTATCTGATTGTGATATCCGCCATCTGCTCGCATGCCCACTGGCCCAGTCGAATTCGGCTCGACGCCGCGTGCTGGCAGCAAGCGAGACCGGCGAGCGAGACGGCACGGCAAGTCAGGGCACGTGAATGTTGTTGACCTGCAGACAACTCGGCGCCTCAAGGTAGGGCGTGAGCGTTAGTTGCGAGGCGAACGGCGGCCACGTCTGTTGCCCACGTGCGGATGCACGGGGCGTGGCGCTGCTGGCATGTTCGATCACGTTGTCGATCACGAGCCACTGATTTCCAGACGCGATCGGCTGAAGGTAATTCTGCCCCTTCGGTGCCGGAACCACGTGGCCTTGGCGTCCCAAACCCAGTGGCACGATGCAAATTCCCATGGCGAAGTTGCTTACGTGGTTGCCGCGGACGATGGTCTTGGGACCGAGATAGCCCACTACTCGGATGGCATCGGAGGCCGGCGCAGCCACTTTCTCGGCGGTCTGGGTGATGCGGTTGCCTTCGATCTCCAGGCTATTGGCATTGCCCACAAAGATGCCGAATCTGGCGGGCCCTTTGTTGGCGGCCCCGACATCGTTCACCGCGCACGCCACAACGTTGCCGGCAATCCGAATCGTCTGCATCAGATCGGGTTCGCGCTGTTTGGCAGCCTGCTCGTTCGCTGAGGCGCGGTGGCTGACACCGACCGAGATGCCCATCAGCACACCGCTTATCGCGTTATCCAGAATGTGCAGGTCGCCGAGGCCCTGCCCACCTACGACGATGCCGCGCGCCGCCAACGGCACGTGGCTGTTCAACTCCTGCATCGCCTTGCCGAACTCGGACAAACCGGCCCGGGCCGCCGCGTCGGTGAGAAGCGTATTCGTCGCTTTCTTCAGGTAGTTCACTGCATCGGTCACCGTGCCAAACTCTTTGGGCGAGTTGATGTCCAGCCACGCCTGCCAGGTGCTCGCCAGGGCCGAGTTCGCGTCGATCGTGATCTTCTGATTGCCGACGTTGAGTACCGCGGGCGATATGGTCTGCAGGTGGACGGCTGCGCCTGACGGCCCGGGGGAGGCGGTCGTTGACGGCGTCGGCGGGGTGCCAGGTGCCCGTGGCGGGGACACCCGGATTACCTCCGTTCGCGGCGAATCGGAGGACGCCGCGACATCAAGGGGTGGCAGTGCGGCTGGTGGCGTTGCCGCCGCGAGCGTGCTCGTTCCACCCGCCAACCGCGCTGCCGACGGACTGCCCATCGCCGACAGCAGCACACTGCGTGCCGCGGCCAGGTAGCCGGGGTCGGCGAGCCGGGCTGCCAGTGTCGTCGACGGCGCCTGGGGATCGTGGCCAATCTCGTTGTCGTCGACCATGATTCGGCGCTGGTGGACGAGCTGGATGCCTACCTGCATCTCTCCGACGAACAGGGTGCTGTGGGCAATGCGCACTGATCCGGCGCCTGACGTGGTGTTTGCGGCGGTGACGGTACTGCCCACGGTGATGCATGAGGCACCCAGCGTCCACGGTGTGCTGCCGCACCGCAGCAGCACACCGTCTACGACAACTTCCTGGCAGTCGGTGAAGGTCAGGGTGCCGTTGATGTGACTACGCACTTTGTTGGTACTGGCACTGTTGACGCGCGAGGTGGTGGCGCACAGGTCGCGCACGGTCACGCTGGTGCAGCCCTGGAACCGCAGTGCCGCCTCGGGGCCGTTTTCGCCCGACCCGATGATTTTGGTTCCCCACCCGGCTCCGTTGATCTGGATGTTGCCGGCATTGGCGATCACCAGTGGCGCGGAGAGCGGGAAAATGCCGACCGGGAAACAGATCTCGGCGTCTCGCCGCGTGGTCGACGCGACGTCCGCTGCGGAGGAAGCCCCCTGGAAGTAGTTCAGGATGGGCTGCTCCCAGCCTGGTCCCGGTTCGACGACGATGGTGCACGGACAATCGGACTGCCCAGGCAAGGCGGTCAGCGGTGGGAATGGCAGCCGGCAATCTGTGGGCGTGGTGGCGGTGCCGACGCCACCGAAGGTGCCAGGCGCGGTGAAGCTGACCAGCCCCAGCTTCGCGTAGTGGTGCGTGATGCCGACCGGGGGAGCCGGGATCGGCTGGCCCGAGTTGTCGACCGGCCACTGCACGAAGCCCTGCTGCACGCTGGTGGCGGTGCGTGCTGGAATCAGCCAATAGTCACCAGCGTGGTAGGCGCCCGGTGAAAATTGCACCTGCACACCGTTTTCCAGCAAGATCGGCGCCGCCGCGGTGACGGTGCTGACACCACCCGTCAGGCCGGTGCCGGATTGGTCCCACCGCCGCAGCTTAGGGTGGCGGGCCAGCGTGACCGACGGCGTCGTGGTGGTATCCAGCGTGACCTGCTGGCCGTCGGGCGAGATGGACTTCACCTGGTAGAGCGTGCCGGCGCCGATGCCCAGGTCGGTGGAGTCGTCGGTCAACTCCACCCAGTCGCCCTGTGCCAGGCCAAGACTGGGGTCACTATTCAGCCCACTGACCTGAAAGGTCGGGCCGCTGACCTGAAGGGGAGCGGGGCTACCTGCGGCGGACGGCGGGGCAGTGATGAGGCAGGCGACCGAGCCGTTTTCGCGCGACCATTTGAATGTTGCGACGCCGTCGTTGCCGCCGGCGTGGATCTCCACGCGGTAGAGCTGGTTCTGGAGGCTCTGGTAGCCGGTTTCGGGCGGCAGGATGCACGGCAGGTCGGAGCCCGGTGCTGCGGAACTGGCCGCCAGGGCACCGGTGCTGGCGGCTGCAACCACCCACGGGTCGCCGACGCTGGCGCAGGTTGGGCCAGGGGAGCCTTGCCCGGGCGCCGCACCTACGCCGAAAAGCTTGACCTGCCACACCAGTTTGGTACGCACGGAGGTGTCCGGCCCACCGAGGGCGGTCTCCCGGATGAGCGGGTCGTCGAGCGCGGTGATGAGACGTTCCCAGACATCGAGATACACCGCGTACACGCCGTTCGTGGTGGCGCCGAGGTTCGCGATTGTGGCCCCGGGCAGGTCGGGCTGGTTGAGCAACGTGGTGCCTGCGGTGTCGTTTTCGACGAGCAGGCCGTCGACATACATGCGGCCCTGCGAGATCGTGAGATCGGCACCACCCGAGGCGATTCCGAGTGCGAAGCCGCCTAGCGGGGTGCCATCGGGCAGGCTCCCGTCGGGATAGCCCGCCTGCCCGATCACATCGGTGGCGGTCGTCGATGAGATGTGTTCGTCGATGGCGATCTGCTCGTTGCCGTCGGCGTCGATCTCGACCCGGCCCTGCTGCATGAGCACGCGCCGGTAGTGGTTCGGCTGCCGGTATGTCAGCCGGCTGAAGTCACCCTTCATTGGTGCCCCTTCCCCAATTCCTTTGGTGCGCTATTCATGTCGCGTGGATGATCCCGGCCGACAAGCCGATGCGGAGGTATTCGTTGATCCGGTAGGACAGGTTGCGTTCCCGCCGGCCGGAGAAGAGCTTGTTGTACACGCCCATCTCGTCCTCCTGCTCGGCGCCGAACCGGATCTGGGCCGGCGCGGTGTCTGCGAGCTGAAGGTAGGCGGGCTGACCGGGGGTGCGGCTGGTGAAGACCGGCACCAGCCAGGCCTCGACGTCGTTCTGGATCATGGTGCGCTGCGCAGGAGTCAGCGCCGGGTTGGCGCGCAGTGCGGCAGCCACCTCGGTGGCGACTTCAAGGTCGGGTTGGCACCGGAACCGCGGGGGCGTCTGGCTGGCCGCAGCTGGCGTGAAACTGTATCGCACACAGCCGGATTGGCGTTCAGCCGCAACCACCGCGCCGGTGACGATGCTGTCGGACAGCAGCGGGATGGTGCGAGCGGTGACAGTGCCGAGCACGGTGCTGGTAGCGATCGTGACCGCGCCGGCTGCCGAACCCGCGCCGCCTGAGATCGCCACGGCGGTGTCTGCACCCGCATCGACAGCGCTGTCGGTGATGATCACCGCAACGTCTGAGTTGGCGGCGAGAGGCCCAATCAAACTGTGGTCACATGTCAGCTGCCCGCTCACGGTGTCCGACGACCAGTCGATGCCGCCACGGATCGTGCAGTGCTGTAAGTCCAGGGTGAACGGCCCGGCGCCGGTGACGGCCACGGTGCCGCCGACACCGAGCCCTCGCAGCCGGACAGTCGCACCCTGGACCGCGACGATGGACACGTCGCCGGTGATCACCGGCCGCTGGTTGTCGCCGGCCGTCACCACCAACAGGTTGGCGTCAGGAGTGATCGACTGGTTGCCGATGAACAGCCCGCTGTCGGCTATCTCGACGAGCTCGTTGCGGAAGGTCGATAGGTCAGCAGCTGCGAAGTTCGGCACCGTCGCCGGCACCATCAGCGCCTCCTGCTTCGCATCATCGGGCGGCACCGGGTGCGGGTAATGCCCGCCGCCGTAGGCGCCACTGAACGCATACGCGTAGCCGACGGTGACGTCGGTCCCGGCGGGCGGCGCTGTGCCGAAAACCAGCCTGCCCCGTTGTGGGTCGACCGAGACGATGCCGGGTTGGGGCACGGTCCAGTGCTCCAGGTCGCACCACGCGATCGCGCTGTAGTCGACTGGGGTGCCGCCGACAGCGACCGCAATCGGCAGTGGCGGCTTGTTCTCCGGCGGGTTCGGCGCACCAGCGGCCGCGGCGGCGTAGGGCGTCACACCCATGTACAGCGGGTAGTACTGCAGGAAGAACGGCACGTCGGCGCGGCCCAGCAGGGTGAATTCCGGCACGCCGCCGACCGCTGGGTTCACCAGGGGGACGTCGCCGCCGAAGGGATCGAAAGTGTAGCGCCCCGGGGTGGTGGTCACCTGCCTTGCCGGGGTGTCGACCGCGAGGTAGGCGTGCAGGCGCCAGACGAAGACGCCGATGTTCGGCACGTTGTACCGGCCGCGGCCGGTGTCGATGCGTCGCACGTCGGCCGTGCGCGGTGGGAGGTCGAACGGCCCGCCAATATCGACGGCGGTCATCCCCGAGTGGACATCGACAATCGTGTTCGGGGGGCGTCGGTGGTTGCGGATGTACTGCGTTGTCGACAGCCGCGAGAAGTACTCCACGGCGATGCCCGGCCACCCCGTCACGTCGTGGCAGAGCTGCTCGAGCATCGACAGCGTGCCTTTCCGTCGGCGGTAGCCGATGGTGTCGGCAACCTCGGCCCGCGTGGCCGATGGCTGGTCCGGCCCCAGCGGCTGCAACGGCGTGAACCCGATCAGGTCACCGATGTACGGGACGGCCCAGGCCGAGCACGTCTCGATGAATTGGTCGTCGTACTGCTGGTCGAGGCTGGCGTCGATCACCTCGGCCTGGGCGGCAACGACTCCGATCAGAGCCCGCAGCGCGCCCCCGCCTTGGGTCTGGTCGCGTACCCGCAGATAGGCGGGGAGCAGTTCGTAGAGGGTGTCCGCGTCGATGAAGCTCATGAGGCGATCACCACCCCGGGCAGAGTCCCGGCTTCGATGGTCAGCAGTACCGCGCCCAGCAGCCCTTGCGGGCCGAGCGTCGCGGTTGGGGCGGGCAGCCCGGCGGCCGGCGCGGCCGGCGTGGCACCGGTGTAGTTGAGCGCGGTGAGAGTCGTTGCGACGACGCCGGATACGTCCTGGATCACCTCGATCACCTCGCTGGCGTAGACCGGCTGCCCGAACGCGCGATTGTCGAAACCGAACGCGGCGGCGAGTGCCGATTTCACGTCGGCCAAGACGAGGGATGAGTCCAAGGAGGGATCGGGGGTTACCGCAGCGCCGACGCTGAAGGTCAGCGAGCGATAGCTGCACAGCGCAACCGGCAGGGTGCCGTCGCTGGCATCCACCATGGCAGCAAGCAGATTTCGGTACTGGTCCGTCCCTGCGACCACCGGCGCCCCACCGATTCCGGCCACCGTCGCGCACGCCGAGTAACGCACCCCGTCCCACGTCCAGTGCACGGCCGCTTTCGCGATGCCGGCACTGGCCGCAGCGAAGTCGGCGACATCCTCGAGGCTCACAATGCGCCCGAGTGTCATGACCGAAGCCGGGGCACCGGTCCTGGCTTGCGCTGCCGTCTCAGGGTCGGCGGCCCCGGTCGAGGCGCCCGGGTTGACCACAGCATTGAGCCCGAACGATCGACTGAGCAAGGTGGAGATCTGGCCGGGCCGAGCCAGCCCGGCGGAGCCGATTCCGTAGCGGTAGGTCGCGACGATGTTGTTGGTACCGCTGCCCGGACGCGCGCCGGTGACGCCGTCACCGAACCGGATGTAGGTCTTGCCGTCGACCCCGCTGAGCACGGTGTAGACCCGATCGGTGGGCTGGCAGTTGTAAAGCCATTGCACCTCAACCCATTTCACGCCGTCGACAGTCACCGTCAATGTCGATGCCGTCCCCGACGGGGTGGCCGCGCTGACGTACGTCAACGGGGTCTGGTTCAGTGCGAAACTCTGGAACGCCTGCGACGCGTCGCCGCTGCCCAGAATCTGGGTGGTGGTCACACCGTGGGTGGCGGGGGCTACGTTGGCGTTGATCGTCACCGACGACCGAACGTAGTGGCCGGCCAGCTGAGAACCGAAGGTCAGCACGGTGTAGCCGTCGACCAATTCGAGTCCGGCGATGGTGACGACCTCGCTGGCCGTGATTCCCACGTTGTCGGCACGGATGCCCGTGACGGCCACCTGCTGACCGACCGTCAGGGACAGGTAGGCGCCGTCGAGCGTGACCTGTCCGCCCTCTACCGGTTCGTCGATCAGCACATCGGCCAGCACCAAGCGCGGTGGGGTCTCGATAAGGACCCGCGTACCGCGGATGCCGAAGAGCCAAGGGATTTCGGGTGTCGATGCCACCTGGATGGTGGTGATCTTCGACGCCAGCAGGTAGGCGCTGCGGGTCACGACCTGCACGTCGGTCACCGTGGTGAAGAAGGTCTGCCAGCCGGCGCCCAACACGGGTAGCGGGCCACCGCCGCTGCCGTGGAACAGCGGCATGAATCCGGCAAAGTAGGCGACCAGCGCGACCTGGTCGCCCTTGTTCACCGGGTATACGTTGTCGAGGTCGATCCACGGCAGAGCGGTGCTCGCATTGGCGTCCAACGAGTCGTTCTCCCAGTTCGGCAGCGCGGCTTTCGTGGCCTTCGGCAGCGCCCGGTATGCCGGCGCGTTGTGGCCGAAGACTGCAGCGTCGGTGCCCATGGCGTAGACCTGAAGTGGCGGCTCGGCGCCCGGAGAATGAGAGCCGCGCAGCGCGTTGACGGCGTTTTCGAACGTATCGAGAGACCAGCCCTGTTTGGTGGCGTACGCGGCGAGCTCGATCTGGTCCGGCCAGGCCTGTCCCTTCACGTACTCCCATAGAAAACCGCTGTTCAGCGACGCAGTGGTGGGCAACGCAGGCGGTCCGACCGAGGGTGGGTCGGCGGCCACCTGGCTGGTGCCGGCTTCGAACCCGACGACCGTCGTCTTGGTGTCGGTGTCGACCTTGATCGAGGCGACGCGATTGAGCATGGTCGTCGAGTCCGCGTCTGAGGCGGCCACCATCAAGGTGTCACCGACCTTGATCGCCGGCGTCACGCCGACGAGCCGCATGTCCGCGTCCGCGTTGGTATTTACCGCGGCCACCGGCAGTGTCATCCGGACTTTGATTGCGTTCCACTCGGCGCGCGCCGAGATCGCCGATACGGTTTCGAAGGTCGCCGGCTGGGCGCCGGGGTCCGGCACGGTCTGCGCCTGGCTGCCTGCGGGAACGATGACCGATGACGGCGCTCCGCTGGGCGGGGTGTTCGGCCCCGGCGGCGTGCCGGCCGGGGCGGTCAGGGAGAACGCCAGGGGCGCGGCTGCGGCCAGGCCTGGCCGCAGCTTGTAACCGATGAGCTTGGCCAGTTCGCCGACCGACAGCAGCTCGGTTGCGGTGCGCAGGTAGGCCTCGTTCGCGATGCGTTCCTGGTAGAAGGTCAAGATGTCGCAGACGACGGCCCAGGAATCCAGCAACGCGATGGTGAAGTCGTCGTCGTCGCGGGTGCGCAGTCCGGCGAGCGTGTGGGTGGTCGACAGATCCGCCAGCATGCTGGATTTGAATTCGGCCCAGGCGCCGGGCCGGTAACTGATTTCGGCCAGTCCCGGACGGTTGTTGATGCTCACTGGCGTGTCGTCGGTGATGCCGGCGCAGCATCCACACGGTTGCCCGGTGTCGGCGCAGGCGCAGGGCGGCGATGCAGTCATTGTCCCCCCTCGACGGTGAGGTCGAAGCGGCCGCGCTCCGGGTAATTCGCGTCGTTCGCCAACACGAAGAACTCCAGCGGCTGCGGTATCAGCACGCCGGCGCTCAGTCCGCCGATGCCGGGCTGGTCCTGGCGTTCAAACGTGCACACGCGGACCGCCGAGACACCGTCGATGCGTTGCGCGGCCGCGATCAGCGGGCTGAGGTAGAACGGTTGTCCCAGAACGAATCTCGACGTATTGAACAGGCCCGGGGTGCCGTCGGGCAGCAGATCGGCGTTGAACACGGCGAGCAGGGCCTGACGCACATCAGCGGCTACGTAATCGGCTGCCGCACAGACCTTCATCTGGATCAGCAGCGGCACTTGCACGCCGTCCTGGACTTCGAGGTCGACGCCGGCCATCCGGTAGCCGTCGAGGTACGCCTCCAGTCCGGCGATGAACCCGCCGTCGACAGCGGCCTGCTGGTCGCGCTCGACGGTGATGAATACGGTGTGCCAGCTGCCGGTCCAGCGCAGCGTGGCGGCCGCCCGCTGGACTCCGGGGTACGCCATCGTCAGGGTTTCGTAGTCGTGGGCGGTCACCGCGCGCTTCTGTGTCTGAAACGCCACGGGTGCGCTCTGGCGGACATGCTCGACGGTTTCGGGGTCGACTCCGCCCCACGCCGGCAGCGGATTGGTGACACCGACGATGTGGGCAACCCCAGGCGGGGTGTCGATCAGGGTGACGGTGTCGCGGCCGACATTGCCCGAGGTGCCGTTGCCCACCCGGTACGCAACGGTGAACGAGTCACCGCTCGTCGGCTGAGCCCCATCGATGCCGTCGCCGAACAACAGGTAGGCGGTGCTGTCGTTTTCGACCTCGACGATGAACTTGCTCGCCAGGTCGTCGCCGCCTTCGTCGAGTAGGTTCTGCCCGGTCGCTACGTTCCATGGGGTCTGTCTTCGGGTCTGGGGGTCGGTGCTGACCAACGCCGTGATGACCGGCATCGGGGTGCCGACTGCTGTGGCTGCGGTGGCCGCCGGCGCAGCGGCGTCGGGCAATGGGACGGCGAATGTCACGTCGGGGTTGGCCAATCGTGGACGGAACCGACCGTTGGCGGGCACCACGCCGAGGGATTCCGGTCCGGTGCTCAGCGGGTCGCTTGCCGCTCCGACCGCGCGACCCTGATCGGCCAGCACGATGTTGCCCCAGGCCGCCGACACTCCGGTCACCGGTTGATTGCCGTGATCGTCGTCGCTGAGCGAAGACAGACAGAGCACGAAATTCAGCGCATCCTCAGTCGCCCAATCGATTTCGGTGATGTCTGTGTTGCTGAGGGGATCCGTTCCCACGACGACGTTGGTGAGTCTCACCACCTGCCGGTTGGCCGGGTTGGCGTCGGCCCGGTCGCCGGTCAGTGGGCCTATCACCTCGGCCAGCACCAGCATCATTCCGGCGGCCAGGTCGGGAAACGATCCTGCCAAAGTGGCGTGCGTGGCCCCGCGCGCCAGGCAGGCCTGGGTGTCACTCCATGCGTAAAGGGGCATCTCCCAGTGCTTTTGAAAGAGCGGACTGCTCACCGCCCCGGTCTCGAAGAACACCGCGCCGGCGGTTACGGCCTGCTGGTAGGCGACGGTGTCGTGGGGGAGCACGGGCGCGCTGGCTCCCGGATACCACGTGCAGCAGCGCGTCGCGGCGGGCAGTGTGTTGCCGTCCGGCCACGACGATCCGAGTTGGATTCTGATCCAGGCGCGGGCATTTCGGCCTTCGGCGATGAAGTAGTCGACCAGTCGAGCGTGGCGGCGCGCGGACGTGCGTAGCCGAGCCGTGCCCAAATAGGCCTCGGTCGCGATCACGTCCTCGCGGTAGCTCAGCTGGTCACCCACGTAGGCCAGCGTCTCGACCAGTGCCACTCCCAGATCGGCGGCGTTGCGTTCGGTCCAGGCCGGCGTCAGGAGGGAAAGCCGGTCGAGCATGACCTGCACCATGCTCGGGTAATCCTTGGCCAGATAGTTGATGGGCGGTGGCGTCACCGCGTCGGGCGGACAGTGCTGGGTGATCTGGCAGTCGAAGTTCGCCGGGCAGTTGATGTGGAAGATGAAGCTCCCGCACGCCGATGCGGGATCGAATCCGGGTGGTACGCCATTGTTGTTGCCCTGCAACGCAAGGCAGTACACCGAGTAGTCGCCGGGCTTATCGACCACCACCCGCATCTGGTTGTCGGCGACCATCGTCGCCGACTGCACCGTGATCGACGTGATGCGTTCCCCGCCGGTGATGACGAAGTTGTCCGCGCCGAGCGCGTCAGCCGGGTCGGGCGGCACGGCACCGGCCGATGCACCCGGCAGGTTGAGGATGAAATGCACGACCAGCGCAGTGTCGTCAGTCGGATCGACCTCAACGAAGTCGATTCCGTTGACGATCTTGGCCTTCGCGAGAGCTGCCCGCCGGTCGTCGCTGGTCATGACAGCTGGGCGAAGGTCGCTGTGGTTGCCACGCCGGTACTGCGCACGGTGTAGGACACCGAGACGGTCATCGACGCGTCGGTCTGGTCAATGGTCACATCGGAGACTGCTATGAGGTTGCCGAGCAGCGATTGCAGCCCACCCTGTACGAGCATCTGCACGGTGGCGCCGAGTTGGTCGCTGTTGGGTGCGAACGCGACCTGCATCAGACCGCTGCCGAACGTCGGACGCATCACCCGCTCGCCGGGCGCGGTGAGCACGACGGCTTCGATGAGGTCCTGCAGGTGTTGACCGGTTGGTGTCAGGGCGGTGCGGCCACGTCCGTCGAACTGCAGGGGAGTGGCGATGGGGGCAAGCGTGCCGAGGTCGGTCATGAGGCCACCGCCATGGTCTGCGTTGACACGATGATCGGTGGGCCGTTGGGTGCGCCGTTCGCCGCGATGCACAGTCCCACGCTGGCCTGCGTGATGGCGGGTTGGCCGTTGATGAGGGTTAGGGCGGTGGGTGTGGTCCACTGCACCTTGAGGCACGGCTGCGGAACGGTGCCGACGACGAATGCGCAACCGGCAACCATGAATTGGTCGGTCATCAGTGCCACGGGCATCCCTCCGGCCATCACCCGGGTGTTCGCGGAGATGGTCGTGATCTGGCCGCCGTGCGGACACATCGCCACGGCGCCGACGACGAACAGGGGACCGGGCATCAGGTCACCACCAAGCCGGCGACGTTGATGGCCACGGTCGGTCCGACCATCGTGATGGTGGCGCCCTGCCCGTTGGACAGATAGATGCCGGTGTCGTTGACCATGATCATGGCGCCGGTCGTGCTTTTGAGGATGATGCCGCCGGCCGGGCCCGGCACGTCGTTGATAACCATGCCGTTCTGCAGGGTGGTCTGGAACGTCATCGAGGACAAGCCCGGGGGGTTGAGTTGGGCCAGTGCCGGCAACTCGGCTGCGCTGCCCCAGAAGCACCCCGACCAGATCGGGTAGTCGGGGTCGCCCTGCTCGAACTCGACCCACACTCCGGCCCCGATGGACGGGACCACCATCATTCCGGCCTGCAATCCCGCCGCGGGAACGCACGGCATGCAGAAAGTTGTTGGCAGTAAAGAAGATACGTCGGGCACCATGGCCAGGATCCGGCCCATCATCATCGGGTCGGCGTTGTCCAGCACGACACCGCGGTACTTGCCGTAGTACTTCCGTCCGGTGCCGCCGGCGGTGTTGGCGGTGCCGGTGTGCGTCGCGGCGTTGGTCATCGGGTCCTCCCGGGGGTCGGCGATTGCATCGGCTACACCGCCACCGAGGGCAATGTGGAGATCAGGCCGTTGCGGGACAGCGTGAAGTCCTGCTTGTATTCGCCGCGCTTGAGGTGGTGGGTGACGCTGGTGACGTACCACAGTCCGTCGAAAGCCATTCCCGCGCCGCGGATTCCGACCAGATGGCGGGCACCCAGCACCTGCCCGTAGCGCAGCACGTCCAGCGATCCGTTGGCGGTGACGGCGTCGGCGGCCTGCGCCTGCTTGGCGAAACCGCTCAGCACCGCGCGCACCGGCGGCAGTTTGGCCACCCCGTCGATGATCGGGAAGTGCTTGGGAATTGGCGGCACCACGCCCAGCGGCGGGGTGAGCGGATTGATATTCGGAATGGGAATCGGGATGGGGGCCTTGGTGATTGGCTCTTGGATGATCAGGATCGGCATCTCGGTGTCTTCATTGCTGAACGCGAACGACAGCGAGTCGACGTTGGTGAACGCGTCGGCGTCGGCCGACAACGCCGGCTGCACCGGGCCCCATTTGATCTGCGGTCCCCAGTAGCCGACGCTCGAGCCCACTGCGGGCCCGGGCACCAGGTAGAAGACGTAGCCGACCATTTCAGCGAGGCGGCGGATGTGCGCCAGGTCGGTGCCCTGCTGGCGCAGGATCTGCTGAATCGGGATGCTGATGTCGGGCACTATGCACGGGATCACCATCGGGATCACCCCGAACAACGCATATTTGGCCAGGCAGGTCAGCACCTGCAGTTCTGGCGGCATCGCGGGGAAGGGGATGCCGGAGAAGTCGATGTAGTCCATCACCCGCGACAGGTCCTCACCGGAGATGGTCAGAGTGGTCATTCCGTTTTTGACGTCCGGCGACACGGAGTGGGTGGTCATCACCCCGTCGATCAGGACACTCGTCTGGCCACTGACGGTGACCGCGACGACCACGCGCACCAACGGTATCGAGGCACCAGCACCCACCAGGAAGAGGGTCTGTAGCGGTGACCGCGCGTCGATTTTGAACACCAATTCGAAGCCGCTGGTGCCGACCGCCTTGCTGATGACCTTCACCGAATCCAGCGCATCAAGCACCTCGGCGGGTACCGCCACCGGCTCGGCGGGACCGATCATCAGCGTGAGGTTCACGCCGTTCACGTTCGCGCTCACGACCCCGTCGCTCCTGACGATCCGGGCACGCCGGCGGGCAGCGTGACGGTGATGAACGCGCCGGGAATCGCAACGACGTCGGGGGGCTGGGTCGAAGCGTTGGCATCGCATAGTTGCCAGTACGACAACGGGTTTCCGAGCACCGCAGCCGCGACGACGTCGACGCGGTCCCCTTGCTTGACCCGATATAGCTGCAGCACTGCGTAATCGGTCGGCGGTGGGATGAACCGCCTTGACACGTAACGAATTTGGGCACCCGCGGAGGTCGTCAGTGACTGTAGCGGCAGTCCGTAGTAGCGGCTCTCCGGGCCGAAGCTCTGTGAGGTGATCGCGCCGGCGCGCAGCAGTTGCGCCAGCAGCGACGACGGGTCTGTGGTCATGGCAGTACCCCGCTGATGCCGAACGCCGACAGGGATCCGGCGGGTGAGCGCGCAGCCAGCTGCTCCTTGCGCTGCTGGTAGGTCATGTAGATGCTGCCGGCCACAGAATCGAACGCGATGTCGTCAATGGTGAGTACCCGCAGCCCCAGTGAGACTTTTGCCCGGATCGGGTTCAGGTGCGAGTCGAACATCTCTTCAGTGATGCTGAACTCGGTGACCTTCACGGGCACGATGCGTTCCTTGCTCCACACAAAGAGCACGAGCGGGGCGTCCATCGGGATGATCTCGAGAGTGCCCTGCTGGGCCATCGAGTAGGACTGTTGCAGTTGGGTGCTGCTGGGGTAGATGACGGTTTCCAGGGCGGCCAGCGCGGGTTCGATGCCCGAGGCGGTGACCACGGGGTCGCCGCCGTCGAGTTGGTCGGCCGCATCGATCTCGGCGTCGAGTTTGTAGGTTTCGATCGGTGGTCCCTTGAGCCGCATCTGGTCCACGTGCGGGCCGGATTCCGCGCCGATACCTTGCACCTGAAGGGACCGGTTCAGCGTTTCTGGGTTGTACTGCAACGGAATTACCCGCTGCACCGCGCCGGTGTTGTAGTCGACGAGAACCAGCCCGCCTTTGAGGAGCGCCATCAGCGTGGACCTTTGGGTGCTGCGGGGCCGGTGGGCAGCGCGTGGGCGACGTGGCGGGCCACCGTCTCTCCCAGGGCGCGCGGTGTCGCCCGTCCGTCGTGGCTGATGGCCCCGGCATCCACGCGATCAATGTCGGCGCCGGAGGTTGGCCGCCAATTGGCCAGTGCCACAGCCAGTTCGGTGCGCAGACCCGCGGCGATGGCCTGACTTCGGTGGGGTTCGAAACCGTGCAGGACCAGCTCGTCGATGACTACTTCGATGCGGCGGCTCATGTCCAGCCTCTGATCTCGGTGTCGGTGAGCGGGCGCTCGAGCTTTGTGTACTCGGCTGCCGCGGCGCGCAGCACCTCACGCATACCAACCGGTACGCCCGCCTCGGCGGCGACGAAGGCCGCCTGCACGGCGATTGAACGGATGTTGCCGCCGGCGACGGCCAGTTGGGCGAGCTTGGCGTGGTTCAGTTCGGCAGTCGGAGTGGCCGGCGGGAAGGCGCGCCGCCAGATCTCGGCTCGCTCGGCGGGCCCGGGGAACGGAAAGGTGACCACGAAGCGCAGTCGGCGCTGGAAAGCCGAATCGAGAGCGCTGCGCATGTTGGTGGTGAGCACCGCCAGGCCCCGGTAGGACTCCATCGCCTGTAGCAGGTAGCTGATTTCGACGTTGGCGTACCGGTCGTGACTGTCGCGGACCTCGCTGCGCTTGCCGAACAGAGCGTCGGCCTCGTCGAACAGCAGGACGGCCCCGCTGGTGGTGGCGGCGTCGAAGACGCGGCGCAGGTTCTTCTCGGTCTCGCCTATGTACTTGCTCACCACCTGGCTCAGGTCGATGCGGTACAGGTCCAGGGCCAGGGCGTTGGCCAGTACCTCAGCGGCCAGGGTCTTGCCGGTACCACTTGGTCCCGCGAACAGCACGCTGACGCCCAGGCCGCGCGAAGACGGGCCCGACATGCGCCAGTCGCGGTACACCAGGCCCCGGTGCCGAACGTGAGCAAGAATATCGGCCAACAGTGCGCGCTGCTCCGCCGGCAGCACCAGGTCGTCGAAAGTGGCGGTGGACTCCAGCCGTTGCGCGAGCTGGTCCAGGCCACCGCGGCTGGTGTGCCGGCAGGCCTGCCAGATCGCCGAACCGAGGTCGGGAAGCCTGTCGTCAGTCTGGGTGTCCAGGATGGCCCGCGCCGCCGCCACTGCGATCGATTTGGCGTCCATGTCGAACTGGTCGACAACGCGGTCCAGCGTGTCATTGACCACCGCCGAGTTCACGTCATCGGTCAGCACGGACTGCCAAAGTTCGCGCTGCTCTTGGGGACTCGGTGTGGCGGTGTCGATGGTCAACGCCGGGCGGGAGCCGAGCCGACCGATGTCGGCGGCCACCGCAGTGGGCGTCGATAGCCGATCAACGAACCGGTCGAGACTAGCCTGGATGGCGGCATCGCCGGCGTCGTGGCATTCCAGCAGCAATGCCGCGCCATGCAGCATCGCCATGCGCTGCCATAGCCGAGCCAGGGTGTCCTGCTCGGCTGCGGGGCCGGGTAGGTCGGCGGCATTGAGCACGTACGGTTGCCAGTCCAGTCGTCGGCAGGCGTCGGCCACGATGGTGCGCGCCGAACCTCGCGCGCCGCCCCGCAGCATTACCGGCGCCGGAGTCAGCGGCTGCAACCAGGCATTGCTCAGTTCCTCGGCCGCGTGTTGGGCGCCGGCTGTCGACGTCGGCAGGTCGTCGATCCGCGTCAGCAGCGGGGCCAGTCGTTGGTCGAGCCCGAATGCCCCGGTCAGGACGTGCAGCAGCCATTCGTCGATGTGCAACGGAGCTGTCGTCAGCTCACCCGGGCCTAGCTGAATGAGATGCCAGAACCGCAGCGGTGCATCCGGGAGCAGGGCACTCCAGTGGGCATCGGGGAGTGCCGCCAGGCACAGCCCGAAGGTCGGGACCGGCTGGCCGTGCGCTGCGGCCAGCTGCTCGGTGAATTGACCGTCTAGTTCGTTTGCCGCACAGGCAATTACGATCGATCTCTCGAAGTCCGACAGGCTGAAAGTACGACACACCGCGTCAAGTGCACTGGATCGCGCTGCTCGCGGAAGGGCATCAGGCGGCTCGCCGCGCAGGGCGGCTCCTACTGTCGCGACCTCGGCCATCAAGGCACGCTGGTTGTCGGTCAACCATTCGTCGGCCGGGGTTGGCGAATCGGTGACGGTACCCGCGCTCATAGCGTCACTGCCGGACTGACGAACGCCTTGGTCGTCGTGTCGATCTCGAGCTGGGTGGCAGCCCCGTCCACCCGGACCCGCACCAGATAGGTGCCCGATACGCCGGCCGTATAGAACGTGACGCTGTTGGCGCTGATGTCGTTGGGGGCGGCGTCGAAAGTGAACGCTTGTGGCGCAGCGCCTCCCGGCGGATTCAACTCGTTGAGCAGCAGCTGCACCTTTTGGGTGTTGTTCAGGACGGGGTCGAGTTGGACGGTGATCGGAGTCTGCGGTGGAGTCGTGCTGTGGTCGACCGGGCCAACCACGATCACGGCTTCATACGGCGGATTTGGGTCCTGGCGGATCACGGGTTGCAAGTAGAACAGCGCCGAGTTGGAGTGGACGACGGTCTTGGGAGGTGGAGCCCCGATTGCGGCGTGCTGCACGATCTGCACCGTGTTCATGCCGGCAGGCAGCGCCGGGAGCGTCACCGTGGCCTGGCTCGCGCCGTTGCCTACCGGTAGTGGGGTTTGCGGAGCGCCCAGGTTGTTGGAGAACTCGGCCACCGAACCGGGCACCATCAAGTTTGTTCCGGTCAGTTTGACTGACAACGGATTTGGCGCCCAGGTGACGAATTGTGGTGTCACCGCGGTGATCATCGGCTCCGCGAACTGGACGACCAGCAGGTTGGGTGGCTGGGTGACCGGCAGTGCGCTTTGAATTGGCGCCGTGCTTTCGATGAGCACCACGGTCGCCGAGTAACCGGCCGACGGGCGAAACTTTCCGCCGAACGCAGTCCACAGCTTGGACAGGTCTTCGGTGGTCAGCGGTTCTGGCGTCACCTTGATCATCTCCACCTGGGCGTCCAGTTTGGCGGAGGCCATCGCCTTATCTATAGGGGGCAGCGGAGTCGGATTCGGCGGCGGTGGGTTGAACACCGTGGCGATCTCGTCGCGGGTCAAGAACGGGTTCTCGTGCAGGGCCTGCATGCCCAACCCGAGCAGCATTTGCGGCACGTAGTCCGTCACCCCATAGGCAATCAGGAGGTAGTGCAGGTCTAGCGCCAACGGCGGTCGGTCGACGCCGATCCCGGCCGAGTTACGTGACGGGAGCCCGACCTCGCGCCAGCCCTGGTTGTATGTGACGTGGTAGAGGAACAGCGACAGCTTGGCGGCCTCCTCAGCCGGAGCCTCGAGCTGGTCGGGCGCCAGCGTCGTCACATACGGCGGCAGCCCGCCGAGAACGTTGGCGATATTCGCCCGCTGAATGTTCTGGTCGATGAGCGAGCCGAGCACCCGGGTGGTTGCCGCGATGGCCAGCGCCGTGCTCATTGCCGGTCCCTCGCTGCCAGTCGCTCTTCGAGGGTGGGGCCAGAAGCCGCACGAGGACGGGGCTGCGGGCGCGGCGCTGGCGGCGCCTGGACCGCGCGCACGTCGAGCCGACCGATCCGCACCACAATCGGTGGATCGTCCTGACTCCGGTTCTCCGGCGTTCGCGCTGTCCACCGCTGCTGACTGTCCACCCGTCGGGCGGCGACGATGGGTTCGGCCGACGGGAGCGGCTCCGGGGTAGCCCGCGTAGCTTCGACAGTCCAGGACGGGCCATCGACTGCAGCGGAGAACGGTGCTTTCGGGACGTTTGGCGCGGCTAGGCCCTGGGCGGGCATCAATGGCGCGTCGAGGTCTGCTGCCGGGCTGGGTGTCTCGCGGAGCTTGTCCGGCGGTCCGGCTGTATCGGATTGCGTTGCAATACTCGGGATATCGTTGCGCACGGGACTGACCGGAGCGGGCTGCACGCCCAGGAGCGGGGGAGTATCCGGGTCGAGACCCACGTCGGCCGTCGTCCGCTTGGACATGGTCGGGTTGGGGTTCCGGCCTGCAGGGGTGGGCTGCTCGATCACCGCCACGTCCTCAAGCGGGTTGGCCACATGACCGTCGGGCTCGAACCGCGACGGAGTAGGCGGCAGCAGCAGCGGTACCTGTCCGCGACTGCGGGCCACCAGCGTCGAGGCGTAACCGGGTGTCACGAAGCCAGCCCCAGATACAGCCTGCGCCGCGCGGTGCTCAGGGCAAGGATTTCGGGTTCACTCCAGCCGTAGCGGCGGGCCAACAAATCGACTTCACCGACCAGCCGGATAGCGTGGATTTCGAGTTCGCGCCAAAGGAATTCGGCGATGTCGATGCCCAGACTCCAGTGGTGGTAACAGTCCGGGCAGGCCAAGAGCACTACACCGGCCGACAACCGCGCCCGGCGCTCCCACTCGGCCTCCACCGCTCGGGCCAGCTCGGTGTCTATTTCCTGGGTGCCGTCCTCGATGCAGCGGGTCACCAGGCCCGCGCTTGACTCTTCGATGCTGGCGCACCCGGCGACGGCGACCAGATCCAGCGTCGTCGGCATGCGCGCCGTCACGGTTCGGCCGGCGACGTCAATCGTGACGGGCCCGTCCGGGGCGTCCTCGGCATCAATGCTCAGCGCCACGTCGACTCCGCAACCGCACTGTGGGCAGCACGAGTAGCCGGGTAGCCGATCACCGAAAAGCGCAGTACGCCAGCCTAGTAACTGCGCATCGCGACGTTCCACCGACATCGCCGCCAGCTCATGACGGGGCTGCCCGCCGAACAGGGACAGGATGGTCAGGGCGCGGTCGATGGGATGTTCGTGGCGCCCGCGTTCCCAGACCTGCAGCACGGCTTCTGCACGTGGGACCGACGGCGTCATGGTTTGTCACGAGACCGGAACGTTGACGATGGGTTCGGCGGGCTCGGTCACCGACAAGTCGCGTTGCCAGCCTTCGCATTCGAGTTTGAGGTGCTGGATGGCAACTGCGTTGGCGTTGGCGTCGAAGTCGGGCACGGCTTGGTATTCCGATGGCCAGCAGCGAAAGATCTTGTAGGAGATGACCTTCTGGCCGGCCTCATTGAAGATGTCCAGGATGATGTCCTTGCGGAAATCCTTCAGCGACACCTCCGAGCCTGGGCCGGCACCCAGGCTCCACACCTTGTTCGCCCAGTCTTCGAACGCGGTGTCGTGTGTGACGCCCCGCTCAAGTGTGACGGCGTCGTAGTCGGTACGTCCTGGCGACTTGCGGGTCTTGCTCGGATCGCCGCCCTCGCGGTGTTTGACCACCTCGGTGGTGCGCTTGAGCACCGAGCATTTGCTGACGCCTGCGACATAGTGACCGTCCCATTTGATCCGGAACTTGAAGTTCTTGTACGGATCGAAACGGGTTGGGTTGACGGTGAATTCGGCCATGCGAGGCTGCTCCTTTAGGTCGGCGACTGCCCGGCGATCTGCTGGATCTGCAAAATGACGAATTCGGCGGGAAGCAGCGGCGCGAAGCCAACGATGATGTTGACGATCCCTTGGTCGATATCGGCCTGGGAAGTCGATTCCGAATCGCACTTCACGAAGTAGGCGCTCTTCGGCGTAGTGCCCTGGAACGCGCCCTTTTCGAACAGCTGCTGCATGAAAGTGCCGACGTTGAGCCGGATCTGCGACCACAGCGGCTCGTCATTGGGTTCGAACACCACCCACTGGATGCCTTGATACAGACTGGCCTCGATGTAGTTGGCCAACCGGCGCACCGGAATGTATTTCCATTGCGACTCAAGCTGATCGGCGCCGTCGAGCGTCCGTGATCCCCAGCAGATATTGCCGTACACCGGCAGACTGCGCAGACAGTTGATGCCGACCTGGTTGAGCACACCGTTCTCGGGGTCGTTGAGTACATACCCCAGTGCTGGCACGTTCTTCAGTACAGCGGCGGTGCCGGCAGGTGCCTTCCACACGCCTCGAGTGCCATCGGTTTGCGCATACAGCCCGGCCAAGGTTCCACTTGAGGCGACCGGGCGCAGCCGGAAACCGTTGAGCGGGTCGGGAATTTGCGGTCGCGGGTAGTACAGGGCCGCATAGCTGCTGCGCAGTGTCGCATTGGCGGCCATCCAGGTTTGGATGCCGGTGACCGACTCCCGCAGCGCCTGACTGGCGGCGCCACCGCTTGGATTCTGCGGCACGTCCACGACGTGGAACGCGTACTTGGTTTGGCAGTAACCCGCCGCCTGGGTGATGACGGCCGACGCCGCGGTGTCGGACAGGTTCATTGTGTCGGGCACGCAGAGGATGTTGAAACCTGGCGCGTTGTCGAGCGCGTACATGCCCGTCTTGTGGCCCTGGTTCCCCTGGAGGGCGAGAGCATCGGGCTGACCACCGTCACCTCCGACGTTCGAGGTGAACGGTGGGGCATTGGGCGGCACTTTCTGGGCTAGCGCCACCGTGCCGCCCAGCGCGTACTGCTGCACGTTGCCCGCGGCCGTGCTCAGCTCGAGAACGTCGGCCAGTGTGCCGCTGAAGGCGAACGCAGCAGCGGGTGTCGCCGACACCGTGGACACCTGAAGCGCAGCAGTGGCGCCGGTGCCGGGTACCAGGGTCACTACCGCGTCGGCGATCGGTGTCCCGGGCAACGTCTGCAGCTGCTGCTGCAATGTCGCGGCGAGGTCAGCGAGATCCGTTGGCGCTGCCGCTGGGTAGGTGACCGTGCCGAGGCTGTTGCCGTCCAACTCGACCGTCATCGTCTCGTTGGGCAGTGCACCGAGCGTCAACCCGTTGAGGTTGCCGCTCTTTGTGCCCGTCGCGGCGCCGGTGCTCAATTTGAGGCTGGTAGCCAGGTTGCCGGCGAAGGTGAAGGTGTCGGTCGACTGATGCGATGGCGACGAAATCTGTAGTGCGGTGGTGGATCCGGCAATCACGGAGACAGTGGTGGCCGGGATCGCCGGCGGGGTGCCTTGTGTCTGCAGCAACCCCTGCAGCGTCGAGGCGAGTTCGGTGAGGCTGGTCGGCGCAGTGGCGGGATAGGTGACGGTGCTGCCGACCTGGGCGCCGCCGAGCTTCACTGTCATTGTCTGGTCATGAACGGTGGTGAGGTCCAGACCGCTGATGTCGCCGCCGACGGTGCCTGTCGGTGCGGGGCGGTCCGTCTTTGTCGGGGTGCCCACCGCCGCAAGCTGAATGAGCGCTGATGCCGCGTTGACCACCGCCGGCGCATAGCTCGAGCTGGTCGAATCGAGCACCAGGTTCCGGTACGTTTCGGTGGCGACGGTGTTCGGCGGTGAGCTGTTATCGACAAGCGTGACAGTGAGATTGAAGCCGGCGCCCGTGGAAGCGGTGTTGTAGTCGACGCCGAGCCGGAGCAGATTTCCCCATGCCCCGGGGCTGGACGCTACGGCAGTCAGGATTCCGGTGCCGCCAGTCGGCGCATCACCCATCTCTATCGCAGCTAGCCCTAGTGGAACTGCGGTAGTGGACGAAGCCACGCGCACCACCCAGGCCTCGGCACCACCGTTGGCGAAGAACTGCCGGATCCCGTATCCGGCTTCGCTATTGATGGCCAGGGGCCCAAAATTTCGCTCTAGGTCGGCGACGCTGAAGATCTGAACAGCAGTGTCCATCGGACCCTGCAAGAAGTAGCCGAGAAACGCCGTAACGGCGGTCGACACCCCGGTGATGGTGTGGACGCCGCTGGGCAGTTCCTCGACATAAACGCCTGGATAGGTCGGGGCGATCGGCACGTGTCCCCTCCTCGGTTGTCACCGCACCAATTGCGGTGCGGTGCTTCAGATCAAGGTAGGCGGGGGCCCGTGAGCGCAGCGTCAACAGAGCGTCAACGAAGCGTCAACGGCATCGCTGTCGCAGGTGCCAAAGCACAGATCGTGGGCTACCATCACGGTGCCCGTCGCGCCGGATCGACGTCCGTCAGGGGTGCTGTGTTCGCATACATGGTTGCGGAGACGCAACGCAAGAGCAAGCTGGCGAACAGCGTGCCGAGTCAGCCGCTGACGTCGCGAACGTCGCTGTGCAGTAATGGATTCCAATCACCACACGTCGCTGGTCAACCGGCATGCGGTCACGCGCGCGGTGCTGCGCCGCTTGCCGTGATACAGCGCAAATGGGATGCGGGATGTCCTAATGATCCGCTCGAGCACGAGGCGGACCGCGCTGGCGATCAAGTGGCGGCGGCTCGCGCAGCTGAACCCGACGCGGCATTCGGCGTCGGCAATCGGCCGCGCGCCGCCGCCGGCTTGCCAGGACCGGCGCCGGACGAACGTCTCGACGGCGTGGGGGTGGGCGCGCCGCTGGACCACTCCGTCCGCACTCGCATGGAGCAGAGATTCGGGTTCGACTTCGGTGCGGTACGGATACACACCGGCCCAGCTGCACACCACTCGGCGCGCACTCTCCACGCGCACGCGTACACCGTCGGTCAACACGTCGTCTTCGGCGAAGGGCTCTACTCGCCGAACACACCCGACGGTCGACGGCTCCTGGGCCACGAGCTGACCCACGTGATTCAGCAGCGCCATTCAGGCAGAGACCTGGGTCCGCAACTGAAAGCGCAGGCAACGCGCTTTCAGGACGAGCCCACCTTGGACGAGATATCCGATGGGAAAAGAGTTCTCAAAGAAGGCGACAAAGGCGAGGCCGTCATCCGTATCACCACGGCGATGCGAGACCTCGGTTTCTACAACAACAATGTTGTTACTGCCGATTTTGACTGGCTGGTTAAGAGTGCCGTGTCGAAGTACCAACTCGCCAAGGGCTTGAAGGCGCCAACTCCCGATGGCGCGGTGGACAAACCGACTTTCGATAAATTGGATCAGGATTTCGCCCGCGGGATGGGTTTGAAAGCCGAACGCGCGGTCCTGAGCAAACAAAAGGCTAGCGACATCCCCGCGGAGACCCAAACCGTGGATCGAGCCTCACGGGTGGCAAGTGCACGCGCCATCTCAACCGAACCTCGGGCGAATCCCGTCACTGGTCGGCTGCCGGAATTCAAACCCGACATCCCCGGAAAGGGCAAATACGACAAGCGTATTCGTGATGTCCTCGATCGGTGGATCCAGCTCGAGTGGGCCAGCACTGGGAAAGGAGCGGCGGCCAAACATGCAGCGCCGAGTGGCCTCTACGATGACCCGACGGTGGAAGGCATCGCCCAAGAGGCGCAGAAGGCCGTTACCGCAGTCTTCGGCGAATACATAAAAGGAAAACCAACTTCGGCATTGAAGATGGGCGTGAACATCGGGGATGCGTTCAAGAAGAGGGAAGGCGACCTCAAAGCAGGGGGAAAGGCAGCAGAAAAAGATGCGGCGAACTGGCGGGTACAAAAGCTGCTCGACGGAAATGCTGAGATCAAGGCGATAGACCACGAACATAGCGCCATTCAATCCCGACCCGCCGAAAAATCGATCGTCGATGCGATCCGAAAAAGTATGGTTGCCAAATACCGGGACAAACTCCTCGAAACGCATAAAGCCTGGCCAGGGTTCGAAGACAATAACGTTGTGTACGTGCAGCTGCTAAAGGGCGGTACCCCAGAAGCGCAGCGGCGCGAGCGCTGGGACTTCTTCAAAACCTTTATTCACGAGTATATCCACTCTCTCGAGCACCCAAAACATATCGCGTACCGATCAGGAATGAAGGAGCGGAAGGGCGGGTTCACCCTCCGGGAGGGGACGACCGACTACTTCACCAAGATCGTCTGGAACAGCATCACCATAGATCCGGCGTTGCGTGCGCGGATCGAAGGACCGGTGAACGATCCCGCGAAGCCATTCATGATTCTGCCGCTGAGCACCTATGACGAAGCGGATAATGCAGAACGCCTGGCGGGAGTAGTGGGAATCCGTAACGTCGCTGCCGCATTCTTCCTCGGGTTGGTCGACCGCATAGGCAAGCCATGAACCCATCGACGAGTCAGTGCAGGAGCCGGGTTGAGCAGTTCATGCGACGCGAACTCGCGAGCTGGGATGGGCTGCCTGCGGGGTGCCTGGAACACGACATAGAGGAGTGGCTTCCTCTTCGCCCTGGGGACGGCATCGCCCACTTCGGAAGCGGCATAACCGAGTACCGATTCCGGGTCGCGGCCGAAACTGCAGATTTCCCCGAACCGGTGCGGCTGTATTTGTGCGACGACGAACTCATGCTCATCCGCACCGGGGTCTGGTCATTCGACCGCGACGAGTGCGTGCGCCTGCTCGATCAATTTGGGAATCCGCCAGACCGGGCGGATTTGATTTTCGGGATGGGGGTCATCCCCGGCGGCGAATGGGTTTATGCGGCAAAGGGACTCGCGTTGGGTGTGGTACCCGAGACTGGGGTGATTGCCAGCGTTTCCGCATACAAACCCTGCACTGTCAATTTCTACCTGCAGAATTTTCATGATATCGAGCGGGCCCGAGAGTTTCGCCGCTAGACGGCAACGGGCCGGGGGCAACCAAGGAAGAGGGGCAGCCATGTTCGCCGAACAGGTCGCACAGACGCAGAAGCCCAACACCTCTTCTGGCAGCCGCGCCACAGTTAGTGCCGATCGTGACGCGTGTACGCGCGAGGACAGCATCGTCGATGCGGGTGAGCAAAGTGCACCTTCCTGGGACTTCGGCCACGTGCCCATCTCCCCAGCGAGGCACGCCTCCTGGCTCCGGAACCCGCTTTGGGGCCTGAGTGCGATTCAGCCGAAACTGATCGTCGGGCCGGTGAATGACCCGCTGGAGCAGCAGGCGGATCGCACGGCCGAGCAGGTCATGCGCATGCCAAGCCCGGCTCCGCAACAGGTCACCCGGAAGTGTAGTTGCGGACACGTAGACCAACCCGACGGTGCCGAGCCTGCTCGCGCGGTGCAGTTTGCGCCGGTGCGGGGGCACGTGCCGCCACAGCTCAGCCGCAAATGCGGTGGTGAACAAGACGAGAAGCTGCAGCGCAAGGAAGCGGGCGCGGTTCGGGGCGGTGCTACGGTGCCTGACCGGGTGCAGGATGTGCTGCGTGCACCTGGTGAGCCGCTTGACCGGACAATTCGGACGTTCTTTGAACCCCGCTTTGGCCGCGACCTCAGCGCTGTGCGGGTAAGTACCGACGCCGTAGCGGCAGAATCGGCAGCGATGGTGGGTGCGCGCGCATACACCGTTGGGCGGCGGATCGCATTCGCCGCCGGGCAGTATGAGCCGGCAACGTCTTCGGGCAGGATGTTGCTGGCCCACGAACTCGCTCATGTAATTCGGCAGGACGGAGTCGGGCCGACAGCGGAGATGGGCGTCGTGCGGCGCGCCCCCGACCCCGACAAATACGCCCGCCTCACCACCAACCAGTTGCGCAAGTTAGTCGCGAAAGGCGACACGGGTGCCCTCGACACGCTGTACGCGCGCTACGAGGCTATGCCGAACGAGCAGTTGGCCCGGCACGCGACCGGAAAGATTGTCGGCGATGGCGGCAATATGACGGGTGACCAAATTGCCCAAGATGTCTACGCGAAAAGGGTCGTTGCACCGGCAGAGGCCGCAGGGCAGGGCAGCTTCTCCAGCGAGGGTGTGTACGAATCACTGAAAGATTCGATCAAGGCAAATCGCGCGTCGACTGGGATTGGTCGGCGGGGCCCGAGCGCAGTGGAGCCAGACATAAGGCTGGAGGGCGGCACGGTTGGCGCGGCGCGCACGGATATACCCGGTTTGCAGGACAAAACCATTGTTGGACAGTCGCCAGCTGCTGGTGGACCGGGATACAGCCCGGAATCGAAGTTTCCGCCCGCCACCGACGTTAAGGAGTTGCCGCACACACATGCTCATGCGGAACAGCACATAGCTGATCAACTCGAAGCCGACATCGAAGCCTCGCTCGCTAAGGTTCCGGCAGAACAGCGGGCCGCGTTCCTCAAGGGCCGCAAGGTATGGATGCTGATCGAGCAGGAACCTTGCTCTGCGTGCGCGCAGGGTGCGACGAACCTCGAAACCGCTGCTGGCGTGCTCAAGAAGCTAAGTCTGAAATATCCTCAGCTCACCATTGAGATAAAGAATCTGGAAAGCAGCAGTCTGATCGTCCTCAAGGGGCCCGAGACAGCTGCTGTTGCTGCGGGCGGCGCTGGCGCCGGAGAGCAGGCAGTTGCCCGCGGGGCAGGGGGGCCGGCCTCCGTGACCGCCGCCGGGCAAGTTCCGCAGCCGCGGTACCCTGCGCCCCAGGCGGGCCCCGCCGCCACAGAAGGAGCGGAAGTTCCCAAAACAGTTCCTGCTCCGCATGTTCCTGCTCCCAGCGCGGGAGCGGCACTTGAAGGAGCCGGCGTGGAGGGCGGGGAGGTGCCCACACCGGGCGTGACCCCGAAGCCGGCGGTGAGCGACGTCAAGCTGCCCACCGGCGAGGCGCCGGAGGCAGCGGCAGCGGCCGCTGCCAGGGACATGCCTTCGGGCATCGGCCCGGTCACAGCCGAAGTTGGTACCGGCGCGGAGTTCGCTCTCACCGGCGCGGTTCTGGGAGTGGTTGTCGAAGCCGCGATCGTCGCGGCCATCGCCATGGCGGCCCAATGGCTGATGGGGAAAGTGTTCGAGGCGCAGCTCGACGCCGACATCGAGGCCAAGCTCAAGCCCGACATCGCCGCAGACCTCAAGCGGTTGGAGCCTGAGCTTGCGCGACTGGCGGGAACCAGAAAGCTGATGGTCCGGATCACTTACGATTTCAACTATTTTCGCAATCCTCCGGACGATCCTGTCGCGTCCATCATGCAAGGCGGGCCTCCAGCCTACGATGTCGGGAGCGTGCACCTCGCCAATGTTCAACCGGGGAATGAAGAGCTGGATCGTCGGTCTATCAGCATTGAATTTAACCGGCGACCGGCCTTTGGCTTGGGGATAGAACGCGTAAGTGTGCGATCTTTATATTCGGTGCTGCTGGATGACGCGCCGAGGCGGCTTCGCGACAGGCAGACGGCAGAGATTATCGAGAAACACCGCGTGAAAGAGGCCCATTCGCGGCCGACTCCCAAGAAGCCTTCCGCGGCGCCATCTGAGCCGCCCCCACCCGCGCCGGTTTTATTGACGTCGCCCGCGCCGCAACAGGCCCCGCCCGCCCTCAATCCGTTCCCGGGGGCCCCTAGCGGTATGTTCTCGACCGATCCAACGGACCCAACGCCGTTACCGGATTTCGACCAGCAGCTGGCTGCCGGCAGGGACAGCTGCAACAAGGTGATTTCCTTTGGCGAAGGACTGGAATCCAATCCTCCGAAGGACGATGACGTCAGAAAAAAGCAAGTCAAGAAATTCTTGAAAGCCGAGTCGGAGTGGCGCGACATGGTGATCTTTTGGGTCGACCACTATGAGAATATTGGCCTGGATAACAAAAGCAAAGGTTGCCAGGCACTGCTGGACAGCGATCAATACGGACGCCGACTGAAGCAACTCCGCGATACGTTCGGCGGCTGAGATAGCTTCTATTTCGAGGACCCTTTGGCGGGCGGTGGATTCTTCCGCAACGAAGTCGAGACGCTCGTTGGGTGCGCGTTCTAAATGAGCCCACAGCCCGATGCGACAGGGACAGCTCCCAGTCATTACCGGTGCCTAACGTCAGCTTCTCCGCTCTCATGCGCCTCCCGATGTTGCTCGGTGTGCGCTGCTGGCGGTTACCCATCGATCATTGCCGTCGATACGTCACAGCCAACGGCACGTGCCGCTATTCGGCCGGCATGAGGGCCCGGGTTCATTAGGTCGGTTGAGTAGATTAGGCAGCTGGCCGATTGCCCGCGATCCAGGTATTAGTCTGACGCGGCCGATTGGCGCGCCGGGTTGCAGGTGAGGTGTTCGACGCGTTGCAACGCGGACAGCCGCTCGGCGTCGGTCAGTTCCCAGGTGTTCTCGCTAGCCATGTCGTAGCATTCACTTGCGGTACGAGACGCCTGGGCGTTGTTGAGAACCGTCCGGGCACAACAATGGAGTGCGGTGATGTTCGCTCCGCCAGTCGCAAAGTCGCAGCCGAAGGGTGGCAAGATCGTCGCGCCATCGTCGGAACGTTCGACGCGTTCGGCGCAGACCACCGAACCCATGCAGCGCGCCAGCCTAATAGCAATCAAGGGAGCCAACGGCCTGAAGGCTGGTCGTGCTGCCGCGCACCAACAAGAAGACCCCGCCACGATGCGTGAGCCTGAGCAGACGTTGTCCACGAGCCTTGTGCAAGGACGCCAGCGACAACAGGCTCGGGCATTTGGGGCCGAAGAATCGGCATCGGACAGGCATCGAACTCGCTGGGACTTTTCCTCCATTCCGGTTCAGCGCGCCGCGACAATTCGGGGGGAGCCACCACGAAGCCAAATCGATTTCAGCGGACCAATCCTGATTGGCGACCAGACTGATCCGCTCGAAGATGCCGCGGAGCGCGCGATATCGGCCAATCGAGTATGGCCGCAGCCGACTGCGGCAAGCCCCCAGCTCGCGGGCATGGCTCCGGACATTGTCAACCGGGTTCTTGCCGCGCCTGGCAACGCGTTGCGGCCAGAACAGCGTGCAGGGTTCGAACGGCAATTCCAGCAGGATTTTTCGCACGTCAGAGTTCATGCTGATGATCTCGCATCGCGCGCCGCCCGGTCACTGGCCGCGAATGCATTCACCGTTGGAAACCACATTGTGCTGGGTCCAGATCAATCCGGACCGAAGCTGCTAGCGCACGAGCTGGCACACGTGACGCAACAATGCAGGGCTGCCCACCCGTGGATTCAGCGCCAACCGGCACAGAAGACCCCGCCGGCACCCAGGAAAGACTTTGTCTTCATCATGGGCTCCGACCGCAAGGGATCAGCGAATAAGTTCTACACCGCAGCGGCGAAGTACTTCAAGGCACATCTTCCAGGAGCCACAATGGTGAGCGATCGCCGTTCGTTAAGCGACCTGCTCTCATGGATCGCTTCGAATGCCAAGGATCCTGTCGGAAACATCTACATTGTGTCGCATGGAGCCGAAGACGGAACGCTTCAGTTCGGATTGACAAGCACGGATGATGGGGCGCAGACCACCGTCAACAGCCTGAAACAGGCGTTACACCCATCCGGCGGCGGACCGAGTTCGCTTCCGTCAGTTGGATCGGTCATCGATGCACAGACTCGTATCCACATCAAGGGATGCGACATCGGCCGGACACAGGAAATGGTTGAGCTTATCGACGAGGCGTTCGGGGGCACGGGCGTGGTAACGGCGCCGACCCACGAGCAGGGCTATTTCGAAGACCCAACTTTGGCTGGCGAGGCGCGAAAGGCTGCTCACACCAAGAAGATTGCCGACTTCACCGCAGGACTACCACCGGTGCCTCCCGAACCGGCGAAGATCGATCCCACGCTCAAGGGCGAAGAACGCAAACAAGCCAAGAAGGAATTCGATGAGGCGACGGCGGCGCGCAAAGAAGCCCAGAAGGAGCGAAATGCTGCTGTCGCGGCCGAGGAGAAGCGCATTGCGCCGGAGCTCGACCAGATTGCCGAAGAGGCGGGAACCGTCGACACACTTTCGGGCCCGATGTTTCAACGGCCCGGAACGCAACTCTTTACAACTAAAGACCTGCAACCGGAGATTGACCGACAATATACGCATCTGACAAAGGAACAACGCGACGCTCTGGCCAAGAACGTGGTGAAGCCCGATCCGGGGGTGAAGGGCGATCAACAGGGGCAGAAGGTGGATCGCGTCACACCATGGACCCAGTCCTTCTTTGACCCGCAGTCAGTGGCTGAAGCCAAGGCACAGTTGGCCGGTCAATTCGCGAAGCTCAAATTCGTGCCGAAAAGCATGGACGCGAAGACGACGCCCGGTACGGGTTCCATTTTGGTGACATTGACCTTCACTGGCACGGTCACAGCCCAGGACGGGAGTACATCTGAAACGAGCCTTCCTTTGCCGCCCATCACACAGACCACAGAAGATGCCGTTCTGAAAAACGGAAAAGGAAAGGTACAAAATCCTGGCCGTTATCAATGGCGCATCAAGCGGGACCATACTACGTCAGGAATGACGACATTGACGGCGATAGGCGAGCGGGTGCTGGCCTATCTTCACCACGGAAAGCTCGATATAAGCCCGCACAAGCATTTCGGCGCTCCGGAAAGCAACCCAGACTTCTACACCACCTCAACCTTCACGCCTCCAGTCCCGTGAAACTGGCCTGCTTGAGCGGGGGAGCCTCCAGGTCTGGGATGAATTCCGAATAAGCTTGAATGTCGAGCCGAAAGACCCGAGAGTCATCCGGGCAGGCCGCTGGAAGAAAGACATCTCGTCGCTGTGGCATTTGAATCATGGAAATGACGTTGCGATACAGATATTTTCAGCTCGGTAAGTCGCTCAGAGCAGAGGGGCGGAAGTTTGCCAACGTGAATAGGCGTGATCGCGTTGGCCGACTTCAGCGACGGGTACTGGAGGTAAAGCTGCAGGTGCCTAGCGGGCCGCAGGTCGGCGTCCTGTGAGTACCAACGTGCGTCGAGGCTGTATGCCGCTTGTAAGTGACAACTAAAACTTGTATTCACTGCCCTGTCGGAGGTTTCTTGATCCAGGAACTCCTTTTGCAGCGAAGCATGTTACCGACGGGCGATCGCCGGGATGTGTTCGGCGCGTAGCCCCGTGCCGACGAAGAACGCCGGGATCTCGGACAGTTGGGGGAACCGGTCGACGATGTCGAGCACGGCTGTCGGCGGGGCGACGTCGCCGCCGGCGAGTACCGGCGCCAGGAGCTGTTTGTGCAGGAATCGCTGGAACCCCTGGGTGACCGCGGTCGGGACGATCCGCTGACGCTGGACGGTGGCCAAATCTTTTGTGGTGAGTCGATGTTCACGCAGCGGGCGGTGCAAGAGTCGCGCAGTGGCGGCCGCGTCCTGGACTGCGACGTTGATGCCGACGCCGCCGGCGGGAGACATGGCGTGCGCGGCGTCGCCGATGCACAGCAGCCCGTCGCGGTACCAGCGCGGCAACCGGTTGAGCTTGACATCGAGGAACTTGACGTCATCGAATGAGGTCAGCGCGGACGTATCGGATTCTGGAATGATCTGGGCCACTTCGGCTTTGAAGGCGTCGAGGCCGCGGGCGCGAATGGCCGGATCGCTGCCCTTTGGGATCAGATAGGCAATCTGGTAGTAGTCGATGCGCGGAATCATGATCAGTGCGCGGCCGGGCATGGTCCTCGGTATCAGGGAATACTGGCCGTCCTCGACCCGCGGCAGCCGGAACCACAGCACGTCGAACGGTACGGCGAATTCGCGCGGCACCAGGCCCGCCTGTTGGCGCACCACCGACCAGCGCCCGTCGCACGCGACCGTGAGGTCGGCGGTCAACTCGCCGTCCCCATCGGGACCGGTGTAGCGCACGCCGGTGATTCGGTCGCCTTCGCGCAGCAGACCCGTCACCTCGGTCCGCATTTTGAGGTTGAAGTGCGGATCGTCGTTGCCGGCCGCGGCCAGCAAGTCCAGAAAATCCCATTGCGGGACCATGGCCACGAACGGGTGCGGTTGCTTCAGCCGGCGAAAGTCGACGACCGTCATGGTCCGGTTGCCGACCGGAAACTCGACCGTTTCGACCTTGCCGTAGGGGATTTCACTGAACTTAGGGAACAGACCCAACTCGTCGAGCAGGCGCAACGTCGACGGATGCACCGTGTCGCCGCGAAAATCCCGCAGGAAGTCGGCGTGTTTCTCGATCACGGTCACGTCCACGCCGCAGCGCGCCAGGATCAGTCCGAGCATCATGCCGGCGGGGCCGCCGCCGACGATGGCACAGGTGGTCGACATCGCACACCTTCCGCAGGGATTCGGTGGGTTCGACTCTAGAGGTCATCACGACCTACCGTCCGGCCGTTTTTGGTGTGAATCGATATAGCGGCAGGGGGATTCGAGAAGCCGTTGTTGCCGCTGAGCAACAACGGCTTCATTCATGATCAATGAACGATATGTCCGTAAATATCACGTGGACATGAACATTTAGCTCCCCTTTAATGCAACGATGACCACGACAGCAGCCCGCAACGGCGCACTTATGACCGTCGCGTCCATGTTGTCGGTGCAGCTGGGCGCCGCCCTGGCGGTGAAGCTGATGGACGGTATCGGTCCGACGGGCGTGGCCTGGCTGCGCCTGTCCTGGGCGGGCGTGCTGATGCTGCTGTTCGTCCGCCCGCGGCCCGCCTCGTTCACGCGCTCGGCGTTCCTGTCGTGCGTCTTGCTGGGCGTCTCCACGGCCGGGTTCACCCTGCTGTTCATGGAGGCGGTGTCCCGTATTCCCCTCGGCACTGCCAGCGCGCTGGAATGCCTTGGGCCCCTTGCTATTGCGGTGGCAAAAGGGCGTGGGCGCGGACGGTTGCTGCTGCCGGCGATGGCCGGCACCGGCGTTGTGCTGCTGACCGAACCGTGGGCCGCGGCCGTTGACCCTATTGGGGTGCTTGCCGCGGCCGCTTCTGCCGTCTGCCTCGCGGCATACATCCTGCTGACCCAACGCGTCGGTGACGAGGTCGCCGGCATCACCGGGCTCGCGGTGTCGATGCCGGTCGCCGGTTTGGTCGTCACCATGGTGGCCGGTCCGTCGGTTATCGGCCACGTGACGCCGCACCTGCTGCTGGCCGGACTGGGCCTGGCGATCCTGTTGCCGGCGATCCCGTTCACCTTGGAGATGCTGGCGCTGCGCCGCCTTACTGCCGCGGCGTTCGGCACCCTGATGAGCCTGGAACCCGCCTTCGCCATGACGATGGGCTTGATCATCCTGCACCAGGTGCCGGGGCCGGCGGCCATTGTCGGCATCGTGTTGGTGGTATTGGCCGGCATCGGCGCCGCGCGCTCGGGGGCGCGCCCCGAGGTCGGGACTGCTCACCGCGATCCTGCCCTCGTGGTCGAATAGGGGCATGACACCACCGGTCGCCGCGCTCAACGCAGAATCGTTCACGGGCCGCACGCCTAGCCGCGCCGGGGACATGTCGGTGGAAACGCATGGCATCGCACCGGTGCCGACCGACCGCCGGTATGGCACGCCAGGCCGGCTGTTCACCGTGTGGTTCGCGCCGCAGATCAATATGTCGTGTGTCTTCACCGGCGCGCTGATCGGCGGACTCGGCTTAGGCTTCTGGCTTTCGATGCTGGCCATGGTTGTCGGCACCGTGCTCGGATCGCTGGTGGTCGGCTACCTGTCCACGCTGGGCCCACGCACCGGCACCGCGCAATTGCCCGGTGCGCGCATGGCTTTCGGTGGGTTGATCGCGGTTCCTGCTGTCCTGCAATGGCTCTCATCGGTGGCCTGGGATGCGTTGGTGGGCTTGTTCGGCGGCGAAGCGCTGGCCGTCCTACTGGGCATCCCGTTCTGGGCGGCGGTGCTCATCGTGCTGGCTGTACAGGGTGCGGTCGGCTTCATCGGATACGAGCTGATTCATCGGTTGCAGGCCGTGCTCACCGTGGTGCTGTTCGCGACGTTCGTGGTGTTCGCCGTCAAACTCGTTGGCGGACATCAGGTTGTGACGCCGGTCAGCGCCACTGGTGCGGACCTGGCCGGAGCGTTCGTGCTGGCGGTGACCATCGCGCTGAGCCTCGCGGTGTCCTGGGCCAGCTATGCCGCCGACTTCAGCCGCTACCTCCCGGCGGATTCCGCCCCGCGCAAGGTGTTCGGGTTCAGCTTCTTCGGCCTGGCTCTTGCGTACATCTTCGTCGAGACCATCGGCATCGCCGCGGGCAGCTTGATCACCGACCAGACGGCCGAGGGTGTGCGATCGGTCATGGGCGGGGGAGCGCTCGGCGCCGTGGCGTTGATCATCATCGCGCTGGCCTCGGTCGGTTCAGGCGTCATGAACGACTACAGCGGATCCCTGGCGCTGCAGACCTTGGGCGTGCGGGTGCGCCGGCCGCTGTCGTCATTGGTGGTGACGACGCTGGCGTTCGGCCTGATTCTGTGGCTGCACACCGGCGATACCGCGACCCGCTTCACCAATGTGCTGCTGCTGATCAGCTATTGGATTCCGGCCTTCGCCGCCATTGTGATCGTCGACTGGCGCCGCCGCAGCCGGGGTCGGCAGACCGTGAACCCAGCCGACGAGGCGACGCCGCGCAGGGATGCCGTTGCCGCACTGGTCGCGTTCGTGGTGGCCTACGGCGCTGCGATCCCGTTCATGAACACCACGCTGCTGCAGGGGCCCGTCGCTGTCGCGTGGCATGGCGCCGACGTCGCCTACTTTGTGAATTTCATTGTTGCGCTGGCGGTTTACGGGGGCTATCGGCGCGTCCGGGCAGCGTGACTGTGACGGCTGTGCACGCATTTCGGCCCGTCCTACTGCTCCTCGTCCCAACTTCGCAGCAACATCAGGGCGGCTAGCCGGTGGGTGTGGGTCGGCAACGCCGAGCCGACAAGCTGGTCGATCTTCTTCAGCCGCTGCCGAATTGTATTGGGGTGCAAGTGCAGCGCCGAGGCGGTCTCTTCGACGTTTCTGTCGCATTCGAGCCACGTCAGTAAGGTGCTTGCCAGCGGCGGGCCGCCGCCCCGCTCAGCGCGGTGAAGTGACCGAAGCTGGTCCTGCTCGACAGATGCCATGGCTGCAGAGGCGCGGCGCAAAGTGATGGTGTCCCATACCTCTTCGTAGGCTGCTATCTGATGGCCGAGAGTGTCCGCTGCGGTGAGCGCCTCCGCTGCTTCGCGGCGTGCTCCCGGTAGCTCGGCGATGTCGGAGCACGGTCTGCTACCGGCGATCCGTCCGGGGGCACCCGCATGGGCCAGGTCACGAAGCCACTCCCAACCTCCGGGTCCCGATCGCTCGGACGCGATGGCGAACGCCCGCCCGTCGACGTCGGCAACTATTGGATCGGGCCAGGACTTCTTGCGGAAGTAGGTGAGCCACAGGGCAACGTCATCGGCTGGGTCGATGGTCGAAAGGCGTTGCAGGGCAACGACTCGGACGGGCATGAAAGGAAGGTCTAGAGTGCCCGCCGCGCTGGTGGTGCCATCGCGTAACGCTGTTCGGATGACTTCGAGAGAGTATCGCCCAGCCGCATCGCGGCTGGCATTGAGTTGAACCAGAGTCAGCGCCGCGGCGGTGCCGGTCGCCGTGAGCTGAGTTTCCAGTTGCGCATTGAGGTCTCCATCCCAGATAGCCCAAATCGAACCCACGGCTTGTCCGCCGATGCGAAGGGGAATGACGAGGCGGCGCCTAAATCCTGGCTCCAGCGCCGGGACAATGAAAGGACGGTTCTCGTGGGCAAGTTTCTTCAGCGCGCCCGTCGCGCGCAGTTGGCGTAACACGGCGGGCGGGACGGCCCGAGTCATGATGGTGGATGTTCGGGCGGCGTCGGCGCCTTCGGTGGTCGCGGAGTAGGCGACCACACGATTACGCGCATCTTCGATCGTCACGGGGGCATCGAGCATCGCCGCAATGACGTCTGCCATGGCAAAGAGCCCTTGCTGCGCGGTCAGTTCCGAACTGACGACCTTGCCGCGATCCAACATTGTGCGCACGAACCAGATCAGCTGGGACCACTCCACGCTCGCGTCGAGTACCGCCAAGCCGATACCCATCTCTCGGCAGCGCTTCTCCGCGTCGGGTGAGGACAGTTTCCGCACGACGACCGCACTTGCATTCGCTGATGCTGCTAGATCGATGACGTGCAATTGTTCTGTTGCCGTGGTGGCACCGGTGGCAGCGATGAGCGCACCAGGCTCGGGTTGGACGGAATCGCCGTGGAAATGGATGGAGGACAACGAAGTTCGGCGGCCCTCGACGAGCACCGCCACCATGTCGGCCGCAACCAGCTCACTGAGTTCCACGCCGAGGGCCATGATGGCGAGTGTACGAAAATTACAGATCGTTGGTTTCGCAATGTTCAGTTCGAACATATCTTGTGCGCGGCTTTGAGCTCACGATTGACCCATGACTGGACCAGGCAACGAGCGGCCACAGCAGGTAGCGGTTATCGGAGCGGGCATGGTGGGCCTGTGCACCGCGTGGTTTCTGCAGGAGCGCGGCGTCGAGGTGACGGTGGTTGACCGTGCTGGTGTCGCTGCGGGATCGAGCTGGGGCAATGCCGGCTGGCTCACGCCGAGCATCGCCACGCCACTACCGGAGCCGGCGGTGCTCAAGTACGGTGCGCGGGCGCTGCTGAGCCATACTTCGCCGGTTTACGTTCCTCCCACAACCAATCTGCGTTTGATCCGCTTCCTGACGCAGTTTGCGCGGAACAGCACCGCGTCTCGCTGGCGAAGGGCAATGGGGGCGCTCATCCCACTCAACCGAGATGCGCTGGCTGCCTTCGATGAGATGGAACTCGATCTAGGTGAGAAATCCGCTCCCGCAACCCCGTTCATCGCGGCCTATCGAACCGCCACGGACCGCCAAACTCTGCTTGAGGAGTTTGAGCACATCCGTGCCGCCGGCCAGTCGGTGAACTTCGAACTCCTCGACGGTGCAGCGGCACGCGCTGAGGAACCTGCGCTTTCATCGCAAGTGACGGCGGCCATTCGAATCCTCGATGAACGCTTCCTCAACCCCGCCGCGTACGTCCATGCGCTTGCAGACAAGGTTCGTGAGCGCGGTGCCCGCATCCTGAGCGGCACCGCGGTCACGGACCTGCGCCCGACGAATTCCGAGGTCGTCATCGCCGGTCAAGCATTCGACGCCGTTGTCGTGGCGACCGGGGCGCGGTTCAATGACCTGTTGCGCCCCTTCGGAGTCAAGCGGCTGGTGCAGGCCGGCCGCGGGTACAGCTTCACCGTCAAGGTGGACGATCTGCCCCGCGGCCCGGTGTACTTTCCGACGCAGCGCGTGGCGTGCACACCTGTCGGCGACCGACTGCGGGTTGCCGGGATGATGGAGCTTCGCGACGTCGACGCTCCGCTCGATCCTCGACGTATTCAGGTGTTGCGCAAGGCCGCTGGCGAGTTGTTGAACGGCGCTCACCTCGACGACCGCGAAGATGAATGGGTTGGCGCCAGGCCCTGCACAGCAGACGGGCTGCCGCTGATCGGCCGCACCGTCCACCCCCGCGTTTTCGCCGCCGGTGGACACGGCATGTGGGGCATCACGCTGGGGCCGGTGACCGGCAAGCTCGTCAGCCAACTGGTCACCACTGGCACGACACCTGAGCCGCTTCGCGCTGTCGATCCGCTCCGCTAACGAGACACGACACTCGCGAAGAATGCCCGCACGTCGTCGACGAACAGCGCGGGCTGCTCGAATGCCGCGAAGTGGCCGCCGCGGGGCATGCTGGTCCAGCGGGTGATGTTGTAGCCCGGCTCGCACCAGGACTGGGGTGCGCGCAATATTTCTTTCGGGAACGCTGCGACGCCGGTCGGTAGTTCAACGCGGGTCCCAGAACCGAACGCGCCGAAGCTTTCCCAGTACAGCCGAGCCGATGACGCTCCGGTGGCGGTGACCCAGTAGATCATCACGTCGTCGAGCATCTCGTCGCGACTCAGGGCGCTCTCGACGTCGCCATCGCAATCGGTCCAGGACCAGAACTTCTCGACGATCCAGGCCAGTTGCGCCACGGGGGAGTCGACCAGGCCGTAGCCGATGGTCTGCGGCCGCGTCGACTGCTGCTTGGCATACGCGGAGTCATGCTTTTGGTATTGCTGCACCGCCGCGAGTGCCGCCTGCTCCTCAGCGCTGAACTCCGTGACGCCCGCCGGCGGACGCCCCAGCGGCATATTGAGGTGAATCCCGATGCAGTGCCCCACATTACGGCCGATCTGGGTGGTCACCGCGGCGCCCCAGTCGCCGCCCTGAGCGCCATAGCGGGGGTACCCGAGTCGCACCATCAGCTCATCCCAGGCGCGCGCCGTCCGCTCGACGCCCCAGCCGGTGGCGGTGGGCTTTCCGGAGAAGCCGAAGCCCGGCAGCGACGGGCACACGACGTGAAAGGCGTCTTCGGCGCGGCCGCCGTGCGCGGTTGGGTTGGTCAACGGGTCGATGATCTTCTGGAACTCGGCGACGGACCCGGGCCAGCCGTGCGTGATGATCAGCGGAAATGCGTCAGGATGCGGCGACCGCTGATGAATGAAATGGATGTCGAGTCCATCGATTTCGGTGACGTACTGGTCGAATCGGTTGAGCGCGGCCTCGCGGGCCCGCCAGTCATAACCGTTTGCCCAATAGTCCGCCAGGTCCCGGGTGTAGCTCAGCGGGATGCCCTGGCTCCAGTCGTCGACACACTCGGCTTCCGGCCAGCGGGTATTGGTCAGCCGGTGCCGGAGATCGTCCAAAACTTCGTCCGGCACAGCAATCTGAAAAGGTGCGATGTCAGTCATGGGGGCCATTCTTGCTGACGATCACGACGTCCAGGGTCCGCGGGCCGTGCACGCCCTCGACCCGCTGCAGTTCGATATCGCTTGTCGCGCTCGGCCCCGAGATGAAGGTCAGTGGGCGCGTCGGATCAAGGACTGCGAAGGCCTGCGGGACGGTGTCGACGATCTGGTCGGTCCGGATGACGCAGACGTGGTGGTCTGGGATCAGCGTCAGTGCGCGACGGCCCTGTGCCACACCGGCATCGAGCACGATGGTTCCCGTCGCCCCGATGCCGATGGCACATCCGGTGACAACAGCGTCGAGTCCGTCCAGGACATCCACGCCCAGTGCAGGTTTGTCGACGACGGTGCGCACGCCGGTCACCCAGTCGGGCGGCAAGTCGGCGGGGATCACCGCGGTCCCGGTACCGATGAGCGCCGCGATCGTCGCGGCCAGCCCGTCAGGTCCGACCCGGTGTACCCGCGCCCGGTAGTCGGCCACCGTCTCGGCGAACTGATCGACGTCGGCGGCCCCGGTCAGCGGGCGCCGGTCGTAGTCGCGGGGGACAGTGACGGCGGCCGGGGCGGCGGGACCCAGGGCCGCGCGGATCCGGCCCAGCACGGCTGCGCGTGCATCGGTCATTGCTCACCGCCGTGGGTGCGCGTCCACCACTGCCGGAATGTTTCCGCCGGTGGCTCCGGAATGTCGCGGCTGCCCGTCCATTTCGATGCCGGCCAGGGCAAGCTGCTGATCTTGTGGTCCCTACCCGCGATCAGTCGGCCGGCGCCAAGTGCCTTCTCCGCCAAGGCGAATCGGAATGCGGAGGTCATGGCCCAGCCGGCGGCTTTCATGGCCAGATCCTGACCGCTCGGCAGCCCTCCGCGTTCCTGGTCCACCTGCAGCCCACGCAGGTGCACCAGGATCGACGGAATATCGATGCGCACCGGGCAGGCTTCGAAACACGCGCCGCACAGCGACGAGGCATACGGCAGGCTGGCATTCGGATCGTCGTGGCCGGTGGTGCCGGTCAACTGCGGACTGAGGATGGCCCCGATCGGTCCGGGATACACCGAGCCGTAGGCGTGCCCGCCGGTGCGTTCGTAGACGGGGCACACATTCAGGCAGGCGCTGCATCGGATGCAGTGCAGCGCGGCACGCCCTACCTCGTCGGCCAGCACCTGGGTGCGACCGTTGTCGAGCAGCACCAGGTGGAACTGTTGCGGGCCATCACCGGGGTGCACGCCGGTCCACATGGAGGTGTACGGGTTCATCCGCTCCGCGGTCGACGACCTTGGCAGCAGCTGCATGAAGACGTCGAGGTCGGTGAACCGCGGGACGACCTTCTCGATGCCCATCACCGTGATCAGGGTTTCAGGCAGGGTCAGGCACATGCGGCCGTTGCCCTCGGATTCGACGACCGCCAATGTGCCGGTCTCGGCGACCCCGAAATTGGCGCCACTGACAGCGACATTGGCGGACAAGAACTTTCGTCGCAGATGCGTGCGGGCCGCCATTGCCAACACACGGGGCTCGTCCGTGAGCTGACCAGCATCGGGCATTTCACGCTCGAAGATCGCCCGGATCTCGGCGCGGTTGCGGTGGATCGCCGGGACCAAGATGTGGCTCGGTTTGTCATGGCCGAGTTGCACGATCAGCTCGGCCAGGTCGGTCTCGATGGGTGTGATGCCCTGGGCTTCCAGGTATTCGTTAAGGCCGATCTCCTGGGTGGCCATCGACTTGACCTTGACCACTTCGTCGCTGCCGGTGGCCCGGATCAGTTCGGCCACAATGCGATTGGCTTCGTCGCCGTCGCGGGCCCAGTGCACGTGGCCGCCGCGGGCCTGCACGTTCCGTTCGAGTTCCTCCAACAGTTCCGGCAGCCGGGCCAGCACGTCCTGTTTCACGGCGCTGCCGGCGACCCGCAATTGTTCCCAGTCGTCGCATTCAGCAACGGCGGCAAGCCGTTTGGCGCGGATGGTGCCGGTGGCGTGGCCGATGTTGCGGCGCAGCTGAGAATCGGCGACTGCGGCCCGAGCCGCCGCCGGGAAGCTCTGCTCGCCACGCAGATTGCCCACTCCGGGGTGGCCGAGAAACACCGCGGTCATGGTGTGGCCGCCAGGATTTCAGCAAGGTGGACGGTACGGACGCCGCTGCGAAGCCGGCTCAGGCCGCCGCCGATGTGCATCAGGCACGACGCGTCGCCCGCGGTACACACCTCAGCCTGGGTGGCGGCGATGTTCGCCATCTTGTCGGCCAGCATCGCGGTGGAGACGTCAGCGTTCTTCAGGGCGAAGGTTCCGCCGAAGCCGCAACAGGATTCAGCGTCAGGTAGCTCAACCAGTGTCAGACCCTCGACCTTGCGCAGCAAGCGCAACGGCTTGTCGCCGACACCCAGCATCCGCAACGAATGGCAGGTCGGGTGGTAGGTGACGCGGTGCGGATAGTAAGCGCCGACGTCATCGATCCCGAGCACGTCGACCAGGAACTCGGACAGCTCAAAGGTATGTGCCGCAACCGATTCGGCGCGCGCTGCGAGTTCCTCGTCACCGACGCGCCGCGCCACCATCGCGTGCTGGTGGCGCACCGACCCGACGCAGGAACCGGATGGGGCCACAATCGCGTCATAATCGTCGAACGCGCCAAAAGTCTCTACGTGATTGCGCACCAACGGCACTGCCTCCCGCAGGTAGCCGGTGTTGATGTGCATCTGCCCGCAGCAGGTTTGGCCGACGGGAAACTCCACCTGGTGGCCGAGCCGTTCCAGGAGTCGGACCGTGGCGATGGCGGCCGCCGGAAACATGGCGTCCGCCAGACAGGTCGCGAACAGGGCAATCCGCACCGGCCGACAGTACCGCTGATGTCGACCGGCGCGGACCAGATCCCTATGCCTCGTGCGTCAGTGCGGTTGCAGCTCCTTACTGCGCGTACTGATCCGCGACGTCGAGCGCCCGGTCGACAATGGCGAGCCCGGCGCGCACCTCATCGTCACTGGCGTTGCACGGGGGCACCACGTGAACGCGGTTGAAGTTGGTGAACGGCAACAGGCCCTGGCTCTTGCAGGAGGCGACGACGGCCGTCATCGCCTCGCTGGTGCCGCCGTACGGGGCCAGTGGTTCCCGCGTCGTTTGGTCCTTGACCAACTCGATGGCCCAGAAGACGCCGGCGCCTCGCACTTCACCGACGCTGCGGTGCCGCTGGGCGAAGTCGCGCAGTGCGGGTCCGATGATCTGCTCGCCGAGGCGGGCAGCGTTCTCCACCATGCCTTCGTCGCGCATCACGTTGATGGTGGCGACGGCGGCCGCGCAGGCCAGCGGGTGGCCGGAGTAGGTCAGGCCGCCGGGGTAGGCCCGGTCGGCGAAGGTCTGGGCGATGGCGGGGCTGATCGCCACGCCGCCCAGTGGCACGTAGCCGGAGTTGACGCCCTTGGCGAAGGTCATGAGGTCCGGAACGACGTCAAAGTGGTTGATGGCGAACCACTTTCCGGAGCGTCCGAAGCCGGCCATCACCTCGTCGGCGATCATCATGATGCCGTACTGGTTGCAAAGCTCACGGACGCCGGCCAGGTAGCCGGGTGGGGGCACCATGATGCCGGCGGTGCCGGGGATGGACTCCAGGATGATCGCGGCGATGGTCGACGCGCCCTCGAGCTCGATGACGCGCTGCAGTTCCTCGAGAGCGCGGGCGCACTCCTGCTCCTCGGTCTCGGCGTGGAACACCGAGCGGTACAGGAACGGTCCGTTGAAATGCACGACGCCGGCCGCACCGCGATCGTTCGCGAACCGGCGCGGATCGCCCGTCAGATTGATTGCCAGGTCGGTGCCGCCGTGGTAGGCGCGGTAGCGCGACAGCACCTTGTGCTTGCCGGTGTGCAGGCGCGCCATGCGCACGGCGTGCTCGACGGCGTCGGCGCCGCCGTTGGTGAAGAAGATTCTGTTCAGGTCACCCGGGGTCAGTTCTGCGAGCAGACGGGCGGCCTCGGAACGGGCGGCGTTCGCGTGCTGCGGCGCGATGGTGCACAGCTTGGCGGCCTGTTCGGCAATGGCCGCAACCACTTTCGGGTGCTGATGGCCGATGTTGGTGTTCACCAGCTGCGAGGAGAAGTCGAGCAGCCGGTTGCCGTCGCCGTCCCAGACGTAGCTGCCTTCAGCGGCGGTGACAGTCATCGGCTTCAGCGCCCCCTGGGCAGACCAGGAGTGGAAGACGTGGGCGCGATCCAACTCGTAGGCGCGCGCGGCTTCGGCACGCATCGAGTCGATGGTGTGGCCGGCGGGCAGGAGCTGGTCTGCGGCGAGTGTCACGTCGGGTCCTGTCAGTGGCTAGGGGTCAGTTGTTTTCCGGGAAGCCCAGGTTGATGCCGCCGTGGCTGGGGTCGGCCCAGCGCTGGGTGACAGCCTTGGCGCGGGTGAAGAACTGCACGCCCTCGGGGCCGTAGGCGTGGGTGTCGCCGAACAGCGAGGCCTTCCAGCCGCCAAAGCTGAAGAACGCCATCGGAACCGGGATCGGCACGTTGATGCCGACCATGCCGACCTCGACCTCGTTCTGGAACCGGCGTGCCGCGCCACCGTCGTTGGTGAAGATCGCGGTGCCGTTGCCATAGGGGTTGCTGTTGATGAGTGCCATTGCCTCGTCATAGGTTTCGACGCGGACGACCGACAGCACCGGGCCGAAGATCTCGTCGGTGTAGACGCTCATCTCGGGGGTGACGTTGTCCAGCAGGGTCGGGCCCAGCCAGAAGCCGTCTTCGGGACCCTCAACCGCAACGTTGCGGCCGTCGAGCACGACCTTGGCGCCCTCGGACTCGCCGGCGTCGATGTAGGAAGCCACCTTGTCGCGGTGCACCTTGGTGATCAGCGGGCCCATGTCGGAGTCCTTGGCGCCGTCGCCGGTCTTGATGGAAGAGGCACGCTCGACGATCTTGGCGACCAGGTCATCGGCGATCGGGCCGACAGCCACACAAGCCGAGATGGCCATGCAGCGCTCGCCGGCCGAGCCGAAGCCGGCGTTGACCATGCTGTCGGCAGCCAGGTCCAGGTCGGCGTCGGGCAGCACGACGGCGTGGTTCTTCGCGCCGCCCAGGGCCTGAACGCGCTTGCCGGAGGCGGTCGCGGTCCGGTAGACGTACTGCGCGATCGGGGTGGAGCCGACGAAGGAGACGGCCTTGATGGCGGGGTTGGTCAGCAGCTCGTCGACGGCGGTCTTGTCACCCTGCAGGACGTTGAAGACGCCGTCGGGCAGGCCGGCTTCCTTCCACAGTTCGGCCATCCACAGCGAGGACGACGGGTCCTTCTCCGACGGTTTGACGACGACGGTGTTGCCGGCGGCGATGGCGATGGGGAAGAACCACATCGGGACCATGGCCGGGAAGTTGAACGGCGCGATGATGGCGACCGGGCCGAGCGCCTGACGGATGTTGTAGACGTCGACGTTCGTGGAGGCGTTCTCGGAGTACCCACCTTTGAGCAGATGCGGTATGCCACAAGCGAATTCGACGACCTCGATGCCGCGGGCGACCTCGCCCATGGCGTCGGAGAGAACTTTGCCGTGCTCGGCGGTGATGATCGCGGCCAGCTCCTCGCTGCGGGCGTTGAGCAGTTCGCGGAAGGCGAAGAGGGTCTGGACGCGCTTGGTGATCGAGGTGTCGCGCCAGGCCGGGAAGGCGGCGACGGCGGCGTTGATGACGGTCTGCGCGTCCTCAACGCTGGCCAGCGCGACCTGACCGGTGACCCGGCCGGTAGCCGGGTTGGTGACCGGCGCGGATTGTGCCGACGTTCCGGGGAAGACGTCGTTGTTGATCCAGTGCGAGATGGTCTGCGGGTTGGTCATCGTCGAGGTTGGCCTTCCTGGGGCGGTTCGGGGTGCGCCCTCAGCTTGCCTTTCCGCGGCCACCGAAACAGGCAGCAATCTGTATCAAGTTCGGGCCTGAGATTTACACTCTGTAAATGCCGACTATCGCCGAGATCGTCGCCCTCCCGGTCATTCAGCAGGGCGAGCCCGAGGTCGTCTGCGCGCACGGGTTCGACCGCCCGATCCGTTGGGTGCACGTCAGCGATGTCCCGGACCTCTCCGACGTGCTGCAAGGTGGCGAACTGGTGCTCACGACGGGCGCGGCGCTACGTGCGGCGCCCCAGGTCTACCTGCGGTCGGTGGCCGCAGCGCAGGCGGTCGGCGTCATCGTCGAGCTCGGTGCGGGCGCTGTGCCGCTGCCGGTCAACGTCGGCGCGATCGCGGAAGAACTCGGGCTCGCCCTGGTGGCGGTGCGCCGCGTGATCAAGTTCGTCGAGGTCACCGAGCAGGTGCACCGCGTGATCGTCGCCGATCAGTACCAGGAGGTCGACTTCGCGCGGCAGACGCATGAGGTCTTTACCGATCTGAGCATGCGGCGGGCGACGCCCGCGGGCATCACGGAGGCGGCGGCCAATCTGCTGCACGCGCCCGTGGTGCTCGAGGACCTCACCCACCAGGCCATTGCGGTTGCCACCGCGGGGCGTCCGACGTCAGATGTGTTGGGGGACTGGCAACGTCGCTCGCGGCAGCATGAGACCGGGGCCGAGCGGACCGACGAGTGGGTGATCAGCGAGGTCGGCCGCGGCGAGGATGCGTGGGGCCGGTTGATCGCGCCCGGTTCTGCGGGGGACGACGCGGCCCGGTGCACCATGGTCCTGGAACGAGCAGCCCAGGCACTGGTGTTGCATCGCATGGCCGAACGGGGCCGCAGTGACATCGAGCATCAAGCGCAGGCCGGTCTGCTGGAAGACGTTGCGCGCGAACGTATCCGGTTCGAAGACGAGGCGACGGCCCGGGCTTTCGCGCTGGGTCTGCGTCCGGCCGCGCAGTACGTGCCGGCCGCCCTGCGGATCGCTGGCTGGGCGGCCGACACCGACCCGGTATCCGAGCAACGCCGCAGCGCCCGGCTGCTCGACGTCGTCGCCCGGTCGGTAAAAGCGTTGGGGCACAGCGGATTAGTTTCACTGCGTGGGCCCGGCGAGATCGCCATGGTGTTGTCGCTCAATGCCCGTGCGGCCGGTGGCCTGGAATCGTTGGGCCGCGCCTTGCGCCGCGATGCCGAACGGGCCGTCGACGCAACAGGTCTCGTGCTCGGCATCGGCACGCCGGCGGCGGGTCTGATCGACACGATCCACCGGATCAGTGACGCTGCGCACGTCGCCGAGGCGGCGCTGTCGCTACCGGCCTCTGAGCGGGTCTGTTTCCGGGTCGCCGACATCCGGCTGCGCGGTCTGCTGTCGATGGTGCGTACCGATCCACGGGTGCAGCGCTTCGCCGAAGGGGAACTGCGCGCGCTGATCTTGCACGACATGGAGAGCGGCGACGGCCTTCTGGATGTGTTGCGCGGATATCTGGAACTGGGTGGCAACAAGTCGGCGCTCGCGGCGCGATTGCACCTGAGTCGCCCGTCGCTGTATGCGAAGTTGAACCGGATCGAGCACATTCTGGGCGTGGATCTGGCCGATGGTGAGTCCGCGACCTCCCTGCATGTGGCATTGCTGATCCTGGACACACGCAACGCCTTTGGCGGCCCGGCAGCAACCGCTATGACATGCTTCTGACGTGTCGGGCACATCGCAGAACCGCCAGGGCAATGCCACCCGCGTCAAGTTGGTGAAGACGGCCGAGAAGCTGTTCGCCGAACAAGGCGTGGATGCCGTTTCGGTGCGCTCGGTCAACGCCGCGGCCGGGCTCGGCGCCGCGTCGGTGCACTATCACTTCGGGTCCAAGGACGAGTTGCTGCGCGCAGTGGTCCTGGATCTCGGTGCAGCGGTGGGCTCGGCCGTGCAGGCCAATGTCGATGTGCTGGCGGCCAATTCGGTTGCGCCAACCCCCGATGAGTTGGTCCGTGCCGTCACGGCGCCCTATCTGGATCTGCTGCGCCGCCAGCGCACCCGAGGCATGCGCTGGATCAAGATCATGGCCGAGATCACCCAGGCCGGCCCGGCCGACGAGAACATCGAACCCAAACTTCGCGTCGCCCTGCTGGCGCAGGTCCGCCGGACCTTCCCTAATGCCGCCGAGGACCGGCTTGAGGCCCGGTGGGCGGTCTCGCTCATGGGCTTCGTACAGGGCCTGAGCCGCGCCGACGAGTGGGACCGGGCCAAGCTCTCCGTCCCGGCGCTGGAAGCGTTCTACGAAGACCTGGTGACGTTCGTCGTCGGCGGCACCGAACGCCTGCTCAACTCCTAATTCCCTCTATTCACTCTTCCCGCGAGCCGCGCTGGGGGCACCTCCCGCGAGCGTGCGTGTCTACACGCAACACGCCGCGAACTGCGTGCAGTTTCGTTGCGTTCGTGACTGGCGAGCGTGCGCATCGTGTCCGGCCATGACGGCGTGCCGTGTGCAAACACGCACGTTCGGCACAAAATAATTGGATCACTTGATCCAATCGGATGATCGGTTTACAGTCGGCGGAGCAAGCCAAGACCGTCCACACCGAGAATCAGGAGACCACCGTGAGCAGCGCTGCCCAGTGGAGCCCGGCGTCCATGAAATTCGGGGCATTCCTCGCCCCGTATCACCCGCTCAACGCAGACCCTGCGCTGCAGTTGCGTCGCGACATCGACCTGATGACGCATCTGGACCACCTCGGTTTCGAAGAGGCGTGGATGGGGGAGCACCACTCGACCGGTGCCGAGATCGTCCCGGCGCCGGACGTGTTCATTGCAGCCGCCGCTGAGCGCACCGAGCGCATCCGGTTCGGCACCGGCGTGATGTCGCTGCCCTACCACCACCCGCTGATCACGGCCGACCGCATCACCCAGCTCGACCTGCAGACCCGCGGCCGGCTGATCGTCGGTACCGGCCCCGGCAAGATTCCGCTCGATGCGCACATGATGGGCATCACCACCACCAACCAGCGCCGGATGCAGGGTGAGGCCCTGGAGGCCGTGCTGCGGCTGCTCCGCGGCGAGGTCGTCAACATGGAGACCGACTGGTTCACCCTGCGGGACGCCCGCGCCCAGCTGCCGACCTACAACCCGGCCGGTATCGAGGTCGCCACCGCGTCGACCATCTCGCCCAACGGCTCGGTCCTGGCCGGTAAGCACGGCCTGTCCCTGCTGTCACTGGCCGCCAGCTCGCAGGCCGGCTACGAGTCGCTGGACCGCAACTGGGGTGTGTACGAACAGGTTTCGGCTGAGAACGGCTATGTCGCCGACCGCTCGACATGGCGTCTGGTCAACCCGATGTTCATCGCCGAGACGCGCGAAGAAGCCGAACGCGCCGTCAGCCGCCGGATTCACGCCATTGCTGAGTACGTCAACCGGCAGCAGGGCATCAACCCGGACTGGGCGCAGACCCCGGCCGGCATCATTGACTACTGGCGTAACGAGTCGCTCGGCGAGTTCGGCCAGGCGATCATCGGCACCCCGGAGGACGCCATCGCTCAGATCGATCGCCTGATCGAGAAGACCGGCGGTTTCGGCACCCTGCTGATCATGCACGTCGACCTCGCCGACTGGGAGAACACCAAGCGCAGCTACGAGCTGTTCGCCTCCGAGGTCATCCCACACTTCCGCCGCCGCAACGTGGCCCGTCAGGCCAGCCTGCAGTTCGCGCAGGACAACTCAGAGGTGCTGATCGGCAACCTGGTCGGCGCCATCACCAAGGCATACACCGATTACTACGGGCAGCCAACCGACTTGCCCGCCACTCCGGCTCCGGCCAACGAACTCAACACCGCAGGAGCGCGCGCATGAAGGCAGCACAGTTCATCGACGGCCAGTTCACCGTGACCGACGTGCCGGAGCCCCCGGCCACCGGTCCCGGCCAGCTGCGCATCAAGGTGGCCGTCTGCGGCATCTGTGGCAGCGACCTGAGCATGTCCAAGGACCCCTGCCGGTTCGTGTCAGTCGCCGCCGGCGCCGGCTTCCCGTTCGCGGTCTTTGACGCCACGCGTCCGGTCGTGCTCGGTCACGAGTGGTCCGGCGTCGTCGTCGAAGCCGGCCCGGGCGTCGAGGATTTCAAGATCGATGACCGCGTCACCGGGCTGGGTATCACCACAGAACAGAACGGGATGCCGACGATCATCGGCTACTCGAACGACTACCACGGCGCGTTCGGCGAGTACATCGTCGTCGACGCCTTCTGGGTGCGGCACGTGCCTGACGGCCTGTCGCTTGAGCATGCCGCTCTGGCGGAGCCGCTGCACGTTGGCGAGATGCACATGCAGCAGTCCGGGCTGACGCCGGCGGACACTGCTTTGGTAATCGGCTGCGGTTCCATCGGTCTCGGCACCATCCTGGCGGCCAAGGCCGCGGGCGCGCACATCGTGATCGCCTCGGAGCCGTCGTCCAAGCGTCGCGAGCTTGCCGCGAAGATGGGCGCCGACATCGTCGTCGACCCCAATGAGCAGGACCCGATCGACGTCTACAACGAATTGCTGGGCAGCGGCAAGACCGGCGGCGGCATCCTGATCGCCTACGAATGCAGTGGCCGAGTGGGCACGCTCAACTCGCTGACGCACACGCTGCCGTGGGGCTCGCGCATTCAGGTGGTGGCCTCCCCGTTCGCCGAGGAGACCATCATCCCGGTCGTGGCGCAGATGCGGCAGATCGCCATCAACTTCGGCCACGGCCCGTACCACGAGGCCTACGAGAAGGTGCTGGCCCGACTGGCCGCTGGCGAGATCGATGCCGAGGCGCTGATCACCGGGCGTACCACGCTCGACGGCATCGCAGATGCGTTCACCGCACTGCGGAATCCCGAAGAGCACGTCAAGATCCTGGTCCTGCCGTCTTGACCGTGAGCAGCGTTACCGACGTGTAGCCGTGTCGATCACGGGACAGGCGGGCCTGGGTGCGGCAGAGTTAACTGTATGGCCGGTCAAATGATTCCGAAGCCCAGTGACTTGAAGGCCGCGGCCCAGTCTGCGGTAGATGCTGCCCAGTCCGCTGTCGAGATGACGCAGGCGGTGGCCAGCGGTGCATTGCGTATTCCGCCTGCCTCGGTGCAACTCGCCGCCCAGGTTCCCGATCTGATCGAGAACCTGGCGGTGGCGACCGAACGCCTGAACACGACCATCGACCGCACCGAGCGGTTCATGGCGATGGCCGATCCGATGTTCAGGACTCTCGACGCCCTGCTGCCTCAGTTGGAGGCATTGGTGAACACCGGCAACGAGGTGTTCCGGCTGCTGTCGAACATCCCGGGGGTGTCGAGGCTGAATCCGTTCAGCGGTGGAACCAAGCCACAGGACAAGTGATTCGTACGCAAATCACTGGAGGGCCGCGAATCGAATCGCCAACCCGTCGATGAATGACGTCAGTGCCAGCTCGAAACCTGCCTCATCGATCTGGTCGGCCTTGCCGCGCAGCAGGTGGGCCTGGCCCATGTGCGGATAGCGGTCGCGGTACACCTGCACGTCATCGGTGAACCCCCGGGAGAATGAGCCGACGGTCGATCCCAGCACCAATGACCGTGTTGCGGCACCGATCAGGGTGGCCTCGCGCGGCGGCCAGCCGGCGCCGACCAGGCCACCGTGCACGGCGTCGGCGATCCGCAGACTCACGTCGCGACGACCCGGGCCAGTGGCCAGGTAAGGGACCAGGTTCGGGTGGGCGGCCAGTGCCGCGCGGTGGGAGCGGGCCCATGCCGCCACCGCGACCTGCCAGTCGTCGCCGCGGTCGAACCCCGACGTATCGATATCTCCGGCAACGCGACTGGCCACAGCGTCGAGCACGTCGTCTTTGGTGGGGTAGTGCTTATAGAGCGATGAGGCCTGCACGCCCAGTTCGGCAGCGAGTTTGCGCATCGACATTTCTGCGAGGCCGTCGCGATCGATCAGCTCCAGCGCGGTGTCACGGATGCGTTCCTGGCTCAGCAGCGGTACCCGGGGCCTGCCCATCTGCTTCTCCCTTGAATTAGCGAACGCTGTTAGCTTATTGTGACAGCAACAAGCTAACACTGTTCACCACTTCTGAGGAGATGTCTGTGAAACGCGAGGTCTACAGCGAAGAGCACGAGGACTACCGGGCCATGATTCGGTCGTTCGTGGAGTCCGAGGTCAGCCCCGTCTACGACGAGTGGTTCGAGAAGGGCCTGGTGCCGCGCGAGTTCTACTACAAGCTGGGCGAACTCGGCATCTTCGGCGCAGAGATCCCGACCGAGTACGGCGGTGAAGGGCTCAGCTCGTACAAATTCCAGGCCATCCTTACCGAGGAACTGTCCCGCGCGGCAGTGTCCTTCGGTGGTTCCAGCGTGCACGTCGGCCTGTGCCTGCCCTACATCCGCGACATCGGCAACGACGAGCAGAAGAAGCGCTGGTTCCCCGGCATGCTCAGTGGCGAGATCATGTTCGCCATCGCCATGACGGAGCCGGGCACTGGCTCCGACCTGGCCGGAATGCGTACCACCGCAAAGCTTTCCGAAGACGGCACGCACTACGTCCTCAACGGCTCGAAGACTTTCATCACCGGCGGTGTGCACGCCGACCGCGTGATCGTCTGCGCCCGCACGTCCGCGCCCAAGGACGACGACCGTCGCTTCGGCATCTCGCTGTTGGTGGTCGACACCAAGCTGGAGGGCTACTCGGTCGGCCGCAAGCTCGACAAGCTGGGCCTGCGCTGCTCGGACACCGCTGAGCTCAATTTCGTGGACGTCAAGGTCCCGGTCGAGGACATCCTCGGCGAGGCCGACCGGGGCTTCAATTACCTCGGCCAGAACCTGCCGCGCGAGCGGCTCGGCATCGCCGTCAGCGCCTACGCGCAGGCCAAGGCAGCGGTCCGGTTCGCTGTGCAGTACACGAAGGACCGCACCGTGTTCGGTAAGCCGGTCGCGTCGTTCCAGAACACCAAGTTCGAGCTGGCGGCCTGTCAGGCCGACGTGGACGCCATGGAAGCTGTCGTCGACCGCGCCATGGAAGCCCACGACGTCGACGAGCTGTCTGCGGCCGATGCCGCCAAGGCCAAGCTCTTCTGCACCGACACTGCCGCCCGGGTGATCGACCGCTGCCTGCAGCTGCATGGTGGCTACGGGTACATCAACGAGTACCCGATCGCCCGGCTCTACGCCGACAACCGTGTGGGCCGCATCTACGGCGGCACCAGCGAGGTCATGAAGATGATCATTGCGAAGGACATGGGTCTGTAAGCCGCGCGACGATCTGGCGCCGAGGTACGAGCCGCGTTGAAGTGTGCGGCAATTCGGCCAGGGCCCGTGTCAGAAGGCGCCCGGGGGAGTAACTTCAAACCCGGGCGCCTTCCGCATTCTCGGGCTCGGGTCAGGTGCCCGGAACGAGGCACAGAAGTGGCAGGCCCACTACACCGCGTGTACGTGTGCGACGACCCGCTGACGCGGGGTCAGGCGCGCCGGCTGTGTCGGCGCTTCGGCACCGTTGGGGTAGAGATCGAGCCGGGCCGGCTTCAGCAGATCGCGGCAGGCGCCGCGACGGTTGGCGACGAACACATCGATGTCGCGTTCGCGATGGTCGCCATCACCTACGCCTCGGAAGTTCATCACTCAAAATTGACGCAGATGCGCCGCCAAATGAACCACTGGTTGCTGGTGGGTGCAATGATCGTCTTGAGCCTGGGCATGCTCATCGCGCTGGCGATGGCCATGTTGTCGATGATGCAGCCCACATTCACCGGGGGATGACGCAGTACATCGCGCGGCTGTTCGGAGGAGTGAAGCATCGAGAACGTACTGACGCGCTGGGTGATCGGGATCATCGCCTTCGCGATGATCGTGGTTGCTGCTGTACTGCCCTGGTACACCGCGCACAACGACCACGGCCACGGCTCCATGAGCGGCTGGGGGCTCTGGGACATCTCCGGGAATCTCGGCGCCGAGCTGCGGCCGCTTCCTTTCGCCGTCCTGATCCTGGTCGCGGCGGGAACCATGATCGCCGGCGCGGTGCGGGCCCTGTTCGGTATCGCGTTGGCCGCGGCCATCGCCTGCTTCGTGGTGAGCCTGCTGCCCTTGATGACGGGTGGCGCGGTCGACCGCCGGCTGGCTGGAAGTGACTCTGTCGCAGTGGTTCTCGGTCAGGCAGTACCGCTGATGATCGGGATCGCGTTCACGGCGTGCGTGGTCTCCTGGATCGGCTACGCACGGTGTGTGCTTCGTGCCGCGCCGAAAGCGGAGGCTCAGGCCCAGCCCGCCTGATTGGGCATTCCACTGATCGGACCGTAGGCGTGCCGAGCCCCTCAGCCCTGGGCTTTACTTCGATCATGGGTGCACAGGAACTGTTCGGTGGTGGGATCGCGGTCATCACGGGTGCCGGCTCGGGGATCGGGGCCGGCGTGGCCCGGTATGCCGCGAAGCTCGGCATGACCACGGTGCTGGCTGATGTGAACGCTGACGCCGTGGCAGCCTTGCGTAACGAACTGACCGCGACCGGCGCCACCGCGATCGACGCTGTATGCGACGTCCGCGACGCCGAGGCCGTGCAGGCCTTGGCCGACCGGGTCACCAGCGACATCGGACCGGTGCGCCTGCTGGTGAACAACGCCGGCATCGAGCAATTCGGCTACCTGTGGGACACCCCGGTGGCCAACTGGGAACGCGTCATGGACATCAACGTCAGCGGTGTCTTCCATGGGGTGCGGGCCTTCCTGCCCGCCATGATGGCGACAGCCGAACCGGCTTGGGTGTGGAATATGTCGTCCGTTGGCGGGGTGTCCACCGTCCAGCTGCAGGCGCCGTACATCGTCAGCAAGCACGCCGTGCTGGCACTGACGGAATGCCTTCGTGTCGAGGTGGAGTTGGCCGGCCACGACAACCACATCTGCGTGCAGGCGGTGCTGCCCGGCCCCGTGCAGTCGAACATCTTCACCGCTGCCGGTGGTGTTGAGAGCGGTACCGGGGATGATGCCTCCGAAGCTTCAGAGTCAGAGCGCACCGCGATGCACCAGATCGCCGCCATGGACCCGCTGACTGCGGCGGAGACCATCTTCGATCAGTCGGCGGCCGGTGGTTTCTACCTGACCACCCACCCCGACGCCATCGCCGGGGCCATGACCGAACGCGCACGAGTCCTCAGCGAGCAGGCCATTCCGAAGTTGCGCAACCGTCGGTTCGCCACCCAGTGATTTGTGCACGATTTTCCGCGCCAACCGCGGATTTTCGTGCACAAATCACACGAGCGAAGCGAGCAGCGCGGCCAGCCCGTACTCGAACACCGCGTCGTAGTCGGTCGGGGAACGCAGCGCGTCGACCAGTTTCTGGTCGGGCCAGTCGTCGCCCCACAGCGATGGGTCCTCTTCGTCATGGTCGCCGCCGCGAATGGCCGAAAACTGCATCAGCGCAGACGAAATCACGTGTACCTCAATGGATCGCAAGGCCAGTGCGGCCTGCGTGCCGGTGATCCCGAGCGCCGCGAGTTCGGCCGCCAGCGTTTGTTGCACCGGCTGGAACAGTGACGGCGTCCGGTCCCGTTCATGCGCGATGGCCATCAGGTGCTGGCGTTCGATGAGGGCTATGCGCTGCGCGCGGGCCAGCGCTGCGATGCGGTCAGCGGGGGTGACGCCGACGGCGGGCAGGCTGGCCATCACTTCGATCAGGCGGTCGATCAGAGCGTCGAATAGCTTGTCGCGGCCGCCGACGTGCCAGTAGATGGACGTGACCGCGACACCGAGGTGCTCGGACAGCGCGCGCATCGAGAATCCCGCGACCCCGTCACGTTCCAACAATGCCGCTGCGGTATCCAGAATCAGTTGCGCGTCAACCGCTTTCGGCGTGTCGCCGGGCCCGCGCCGGGTTGCTTCAGCCACGACCACCTCCTTCCGCTTTGCCGATTACCTAATCACACCCGTCCGCGCACAGTCTGTAGATCCACCTCCCAACACCCTGTAACGGTGTTACAGTACGGCCGCTGACAGATTCCGGGGCAGCAACAAGGGAGCAGATGTGTTCGATCTGAAGATCACTGGTGGGACTGTTGTCGACGGGACCGGCGCCGACCGGTTCACCGCCGACGTCGCGGTCAAGGACGGCAAGATCGTCGAGATTCATCGACGCAGTCCCAATGACCCTGTGTTGTCGGGTGATTCGGCCGAAACCATCGATGCCACCGGCAAGATCGTCGCTCCCGGCTTCGTCGACATCCATACCCACTACGACGGCCAAGTAAGTTGGGACAGTGTGCTGGAACCGTCCAGCAACCACGGGGTGACGACGGTGGTCGCGGGTAACTGCGGCGTCGGTTTCGCGCCGGTGCGTCCCGGCCAGGAGGAATGGCTGATCGCCCTCATGGAGGGCGTCGAGGACATCCCCGGCACCGCCCTGACCGAGGGCATCACCTGGGGTTGGGAGAGTTTCGGCGAGTACCTCGATGTGGTCGGCAAGCGCGAGCTGGCCGTGGATATGGGCACCCAGATCGCGCACGGCGCCGTCCGCGCGTACGCGATGGGCGAGCGCGGCGCCCGAAACGAAGCTGCCACGCCCGACGACATCAAGGCCATGGCGAAGCTGGTCCAAGAAGCGATCGAGGCTGGGGCCCTGGGCTTTTCGTCGTCCCGTACCCTGGCGCACCGGGCCATGGACGGCGAGCCGGTGCCGGGCACCTTCGCTGCCGAGGACGAGCTGTTCGCGCTGGGCCGCGCCACTGCGGCGGGCGGAGGCGCAGTCTTCGAGCTGGCCCCGCAGGGCGCCGCCGGCGAAGACATCATCGCGCCCCGCAAGGAACTCGACTGGATGCGCCGCCTCGGCGAAGAGATCGACTGCGCGCTGAGCTTCGCGCTGATTCAGGTAGACGCCGACCCCAACCTGTGGCGCGAGCAGCTCGACTTGTCGGCCGCGGCACATCAGGCGGGCAGTCGGTTGTTCCCGCAGGTGGCGGCCCGGCCGTTCGGCATGCTGTTGGGCTTCCCGGGTCACCACGCGTTCACCCACCGTCCGACGTACCGGCGGCTGGCTGCCGAGTGCACGCGGGAGGAGCTGGCCGAGAAGCTGGCTGAGCCCGCGGTGCGGGCGGCGATCCTGTCCGAAGCGGACCTGCCGATCGACCCGACCAAATTGTTCGACGGCATGTTCATGCTGGCGCAGAATGCGGCAAATCGCTTGTACCACATCGGCGAACCGCCCGACTATGAGCCGACCGTCGAACGTACGGTCGCGGCGATCGCGCAGCGACTCGGCGTGGATCCACTGGCCGCGATGTACGACCTGATGCTCGAATCGGGCGCCGGCGCCATGCTGATGTACCCGATGTTCAACTACTCGGACGGCAATCACGACGCCATCCGCGAAATGCTCACCCATCCGGCCGGCGTGCTCGGGCTCTCCGACGGAGGTGCGCACTGCAGCATGATCTGCGATGCGTCCTACCCGACGTTCCTGCTGACGCACTGGGCCCGCGACCGGCACCGCGGCGAGAAGCTGCCGCTGGAGTACGTCATCCGCAAGCAGTCGCACGACACCGCGCAGCTCTACGGCATGTCCGATCGCGGCGTGATCAGGGTCGGCAAGAAGGCTGACGTCAACGTGATCGATCTCGACGCTCTGACGTTGCACGCCCCGAAGATGGTCCACGACCTGCCTGCCGGTGGAAAACGCTTGGTGCAGGGCGCAAGTGGCTACGACGCGACAATCGTCAGCGGCACCGTCACCCGCCGTCACGGCATCGACACGGGCGCACGTCCGGGCCGGTTGGTGCGCGGCATCCGATAGCTGCCGACCACTGGGCGAACCGTGTTGAGGGCCACAGCCGTTGGCTTGAATTCATGCATAGTGTGGACTCATGACTCCGAGCAGCGGCCTGATCCAGATCGAGGAGTGCTTCGACGAATCAGGGCGGGTGGCGCTGCCGCCTGGTGCGACGCTTATCGCCCTGATCGACCGCAACATCGCCCACGTCCCGGACACGGTGGCTTACCGGTACCTGGACTACTCCGCTGCTGATGAGCGAACCGACGAACTGACCTGGTACGAGCTGGGTGTGCGACTCCGGGCGATCGCGGCTCGGGTTCAATCAGTCAGTGCGCGCGGCGATCGGGTGGCGATTCTGGCTCCGCAGGGGCTCGACTATGTCGCCGGGTTCTTCGCGGCGATCAAGGCGGGCGCCATTGCGGTGCCGCTGTTTGCGCCGGAATTGCCTGGGCATGCCGAACGGTTGGATACCGCGCTTCGGGACGCACGCCCGACCGTAGTTTTGACCACGGATTCTGCCGAGGCCGCGGTGCGGGAGTTCCTGTCCGCACATCCCGATCTGGGTGCGCCGACCGTCATCGTCATCGACGAGATCCCGGACTCCGACGGTGAGGCGTTCGTTCCCGTTGACCTGGACGTCGACGACGTCTCGCACCTGCAGTACACCTCAGGGGCGACGCGGCCGCCGGTGGGTGTCGAAATCACCCATAAAGCGGTGGGCACCAACCTGATTCAGATGATCCTGTCCATCGACATGCTGGACCGCAATACGCACGGCGTCAGTTGGCTGCCGCTGTATCACGACATGGGTCTGTCGATGATCGGCTTCCCGACGGTGTACGGCGGTCACTCGACGCTGTTGTCGCCTACGGCCTTCATTCGTCGGCCGCTGCGATGGATCCAGGCGCTGTCGGATGGGTCGAAAGTCGGCCGGGTCGTCACTGCCGCACCGAATTTCGCCTATGAGTGGGCCGCGCAGCGGGGTGCGCCCAAGCCCGGCGACGACATCGACCTGGCGAACGTCGTGATGATCATCGGCTCGGAACCGGTCAGTGTCGATGCGATCAATACGTTCAACACGGTGTTCGAGCCGTTTGGGCTGCCCAAGACCGCATTCAAGCCGTCGTACGGCATCGCGGAGGCAACGCTTTTCGTGTCCAACATCGCGCCCACCGCGGAGGCGACGGCGCGGTACTTCGATCGCGACCAGCTGGCGGCCGGCTTCGCGGTGCCCGTCGCGGAGGACACGCCAGCGGCAGTCGCGCAGGTGTCTTGCGGACAGATGGCGCGAAGTCTGTGGGCGGTGATGGTGGACCCGACCAGCGGCGCCGAACTGGCGGACGGGCAGGTGGGGGAAATCTGGCTGCAGGGCAACAACATTGGCCGGGGATACTGGGGTCTGTCGGAGGAGACTCGTGAAGTCTTCCACGCGCGGCTGCAGGCCACACTGCCGCAGAACAGTCATGCCGATGGTGCAGATGTCGACGGATCCTGGCTGCGCACAGGCGATCTGGGCTTCTATCTCGACGGCGAGCTCTACGTGACGGGGCGCCTGGCCGACCTGATCATTGTCGACGGACACAACCATTACCCGCAGGACATCGAGGCGACAGCCGCCGACGCGTCACCCCTGGTGCGGCGTGGCTACGTGACGGCCTTCACCGTGCCGACGGCCGCGGGTGAGCAGGTCGTGGTCATCGCCGAACGCGCATCGTGCACGGCCCGCAGTGATCCGCAGCCCGCGCTCGAAGCTGTCCGCGATCTGGTGTCGGAGCGCCACGGGGTGCCCGTCGCGGATGTGCGGTTGCTGCCTGCCGGCGGCATCCCGCGGACTACCAGTGGGAAATTGGCGCGACGCGCTTGCCGTGCCGCGTATCTGGACGGTGCCCTCTAGAGATTCCTTCGCGAGCAGACGTAAAACTGTCATTTCTCTGCGAAATCCGACAGTTTTACGTCTGCTCGCGGGGGTTCGCGCCCGCTATGAATCGTTTCATAATCAAGCGGACACTACCCCGCTGATCTCGCCTTCATCTGGCTACCGTGCCGCGATATCGTGTCATCTTGACGCACAGTTATGAATCCCATCATAATCGAGGCGATTGATCTCCCGACAGGAGTCGCCGATGCCGCCCGATACCCGCCAGTCGATGGTGCTTGCCGCCGTCGAGCTGCTGCGCGAGCGCGGCGTCGATGGTGTCACCCTCGACGATGTGCTGGGTCGCAGCGGGGCACCCCGAGGCTCGATCTACCACCATTTTCCGAATGGGCGTGCCCAGATCATCGACGAGGCCGCGCAGTTGAGCGGCGACGCCATCTCGAGGCTGATCGCCAAAGCGGCTGCCGGCGGACCTGCTGCGGTCATCGACGCTGTCACCGCGTTTTGGCGAAAGCTGCTGCGCGAGAGCGACTTCGCCGCAGGATGTCCGGTGGTGTCCATCGCCGTCAGCGCTCTGCCGGATTCAGCGCTGGCTCGCCACGCCAATCAGATCTTCCGCACCTGGCATCAGTTGGTCACCGATTGCGTTATGGCGGAAGGCCTCGACGCCCCGGTCGCCCGCCGGCTTGCGACCATGTCGCTCGGTGCCATCGAAGGCGCGATCACCATGTGCCGGGCCACGTCGAGCCTGCAGCCACTCGACGATGTCAACACCGAACTGAAGCTGCTGCTGGCAGCCCGGTCGCTGTTCGCCGCCGCCCCAGCGAACGAAACCGACGGCGCCCCAAGCAAAAAGGCCACGCGAACCACACGGAAGGGAAGTTGAATCATGGAATGGACCGGTGCGGTGTATGCCGACGCCCCGACCGTCGAAGTTTCGACGTGGATTGACGCACCAGTGGAGCGGGTGTGGGAATTGGCCTCTGACATCAACGTAATGCCCGAGTGCAGCCCGGAGTTGGATCGAGTCGAGTGGACAGAGGGCTGCGACAAACCTTGTGTCGGTGCCCGATTCGTCGGCTACAGCAAGCACCCAGCGCTAGGTGAATGGTCGACGGAGTCCGAGATCGTCGAGTATGAGCCGCAGCATGTGATGGCCTGGGCTATCGGCGACGCCAAGTACCCGACAGCTACCTGGCGGCTGAGCCTGAGCGCCGAGGGCACCGGAACCCGGCTCGCGCAGTGGGCGCAGATGGGCCCGGCGCCGTCCGGTTTGTCGATTGCGATCACCCAGATGCCCGACAAGGAGCAGAAGATCGTCTTCAACCGACTCCGTGAATTCGAGGCCGGCATGCAGGCCGCACTCGCGCATATCAAGCAGCGGGCCGAGAGCTGATGCGCGCGGCGACGACGGTCGAGGCCGCGAGCCTCGGAACCTGGAACTACCAAAGGGTTTTCGTCACCGAAGCTGAGAAGATGGGCCTCGACATCTGCTGGGTAGCCGAAGCGTGGGGGTCAGATGCACCGTCCGCTTTGGGGTTCTACGCCGCGTGTACTGACCGGATGTTGTTGGGCTCAGGCATCATTCAGCTGGGCACCCGTACCCCGGTGGCCATTGCCCAGACTGCGATCACACTGTCGAACCTGTCCGACGGACGCTTCCTGCTGGGCCTCGGCGCATCTGGGCCCCAAGTTATCGAGGGCCTGCACGGAGTGCCGTTCGCCAAGCCGCTGAGCCGGATGCGGGAAACCATCGACATCATCCGCCAGGCCAGCGCCGGGGAGCGGATCTCGTACAGCGGCAAGCAGTTCCAGATCCCGCTGCCGGGCGGCGAGGTGAAGCCGATGCGGCTTTCCATGCGCGCCGAGCATGAAATCCCCTTGTATATAGCCAGTCTCACGCCGGCCATGCTGCGGTTGACAGGTGAGGTCGCCGACGGCTGGCTCGGTACGAGCTTCGTGCCGGAAGGCGCTGACGCCGCCTACTTCGCGCACCTCGACGACGGGCTCGCCAAGTCGGGTCGCACTCGCGCCGATCTCGACATCTGCCAGGGCGCCGAGGTGTCGTTCGCCCGCGACGAGGCGCATCTGAAGACGCTCATCGACGCCCGGAAGTCCGAGTTGGCGTTCAGCCTTGGTGGAATGGGCTCAGCCGCAACCAATTTCTACAATCAGGCATACAGTCGCCAGGGCTGGGCCGACGTCGCAGCGGCAGTCAGAGAGCGTTGGCAGTCCGGCGACCGCGACGGTGCCGCGGCGCTGATCACCGACGAGATGATCTTGGCTACCACGTTGATCGGCACTGCGGACATGGTTCGCGACCGCTTGCAGGTGTGGTGCGACGCCGGCGTCGACACTGTCCGGATTTACCCGGCGGGCGACACCATCGAAGAGCGATTCAACACGCTCGGTGCCGCGATCGACCTGGTGCATTCGATCACCCGGTAGCCCCGAGCGCGGAGTTGGTACGGGCGTGGCCACGTGGTGCACCGCTGATACCGTCGGTGAATGACCGGGCCCCGAAACATCAACCGCGTGTGTGCACTCACCGGCGCCGAGATTCCGATCATCCAGGCGCCCATGACGTTCATTGCCGGCGCGCAGCTGGCGGCAGCGGTGTCCAACGCCGGGGGTCTGGGCATCATCGAGACGACGTCGGAGCAGGGCCGTGCCGATCTGCGCCGGGTGCGTGACCTGACCGATCGCCCGGTCGGGGCCAACATCGCGCTGCTGTTCAATCGCGACCCGAAGATGGTCGAAATCCTTGTGGAGAACCAGATTCGGTTCGTCACCACGTCGGCCGGTGACGCCGGTATGTTCGCCGATCGGTTGCACGACGCGGGCATCACCGTGTTTCACGTCGTCGGGACATTGGCTGACGCCAAGAAGGCGGTCGACGCCGGAGTCGACGGGCTGGTGGTCGAAGGCGTGGAAGGCGGCGGGTTCAAGAACCGCTTCGGCGCGTCCACCATGGTGCTGCTGCCGCTCATCGCCGATCACGTCGACGTGCCGATCGTCGCGGCGGGCGGCATCTGCGACGCCCGGTCCATGGCGGCGGCGATGGTGCTCGGTGCCGAGGGCGTGCAGATGGGCACGCGGCTGCTGGCGTGTGCCGATTCTCCGGTGCATGCCAACTTCAAACAGGCGGTGCTCGATGCCGACGACAACGGCACCGTCCTGCTGCCCCTGGGCGGCCGTCGAATGATGCGGGTCATCCGAACCCAGGCAGCGCAGCGGCTCGACGCCGAAGGTACCCCTGGTGCCGAAGCGCTGGCACGCGTGCAGCGCCTGTACTTCGACGGCGACATGGACGCGAGCGTCGCGAACACCGGTCAGGTCGCGGGGCGCGTCCAAGACTTGCGGCCCGCCGCGGACATCATCGCGGAAACGTGGCGCGGCTGCCGGGACGCGTTGTCCGCCACGGCAGCCCGCACCACCGACTAGATGTAAGCGACGTGCACGCGGTGGATGTGCCCCTCGAACGGGAAGGGTGCGCGTTCGCGGTAGTCCAGCGACACCGGTGAACCGAGGCAGGTACCGATGTCGAGGCAGTCGTTCGCCGTGAACAGCAGCGGGGCGCTGATCGGAACCTGGCCACTGGCAACGGTTTCACCATCGACCGCGACGGTGATGTCTAGCGGACCGCCCGGGCGCAGCTCGGCGTACTGGGTCGTCACCGTAATGGTGTGCCGACCCGGTGCAATGGCAGCCTGGGACTGAATCTTGGTGCGCTGCAAGATGAACAGGTTGTACTCGTAGTGCACCTGGCCGTTTTCGACATAGCACGTCAATCCGCCCGAACCACTGCCGAGGGCGTACAGCACCCCGGAAGCCGAGTCGGGGACATCCGCGTCGATGGTCACCACATTGTTCTTGTTACCCAATGCCGGGGCACAGAACTCGGGCATGCGAATCATGTCGCCGGAGAACTCCCACTCCGTGAACGGTGGTGCGATCCGCAACTCCGGGTGGTAGACGGGAACCCAGAGCCCGCCGCCGATCGGCAGCACCGCGTTCCGCGCGGCCTCGATGGCGAACATCTCCCGCATCTGAGCGAGCTTCTCCGGCATCTGAGCCGCGAGATCATTGGCCTGCGACCAGTCTTCGTCCAAGTTGTACAGCTGCCAGACATCCAGATCTGGAGTCCAGGTCGCGATACCCGGAGGTTGACCCGGCACCCAGGGCAGCCGAGGTCCGCGCGCCGAGGCCATCCAGCCATCGTGGTAGATGGCCCGGCTGCCCATGATCTCGAAGTATTGAGTCTTCTTGCCGCCGGCGGCATTCCGGTCGGTCAAGGTGCGCGCGAAGCTGGCCCCGGCGATCGGCATCTGGGGTTCCCCGTACACGGTGCGCGGCGGCTCGATCCCGACGATGTCGTAGATGGTCGGCACGATGTCGTTGCAGTGCAGGAAGTTATCCCGCGGCGCGGCGTCGGCGGCGATCTTCGCCGGCCAGCGCACCGCCAGCGGGTTACGCGTCCCGCCGAGATCGGAGGCGAGCAGCTTCATGCCCTTGTACGGGGTAGAACCGGCCCACGCCCAGCCCGCGTGGTACTGATTGTCGACCAGGGGAGAGCCCAGGACGTCGAGCCCGCCGAGCTCATCGAGGGCGTCGATGTGCTGACGGACGGTGGTCGGAATTCCGTTCTGCGCCAGCAACTCCGAGATGGTGCCGTTCTGGCCTTCACCAGAGGAACCGTTGTCGCCCCAGATGTACAGGAACAGCGTGTTGTCGGCATAGCCCAGTGATTCGAGTTCATCGGCGATCCGGCCGACCTGAACATCGACGTGCTCGGCGTAGCCGGCAGCGACCTCCATCAGGCGCCGCTGGAAGGGCTTCTCGTCCTCAGGAATGTCATCCCAGGCCGGCAGGGTCTCGTCGCGCTCGGTGAGCGCGCAGTCCTGCGGGATCCAGCCCTTGTCCTTCGCGCGCTCGAATACCCGCTGTCGGTAGGCGTCCCAGCCGTCGTCGAACTTGCCGGCGTACTTGTCGGCCCAGTCCTTCATGATGTGGTGCGGGCCGTGCAGGCAGCCGCTCGCCCAGTACATGAAGAACGGCTTGTTTGCGTTGAAGGCTTTGTGCCGGCGCAGCCAGGAGATTGCGTCGTCGGCCAGATCCTCGGACAGGTGGTAGCCCTCTTCGGGTGTCTTCGGCGGAGGGACGACGGTGGTGTTACGCACCAGGTTCGGCTCGTACTGCGACGCTTCGCCGGCCAAGAATCCGTAGAAGTACTCGAAACCCAAACCGGTGGGCCAGTTTTCGAACGGACCGGCCGCGGTGGTCTCTTCGGCCGGGGTGTTGTGCCACTTGCCGAAGGCGGACGTCGCATAGCCGTACTGCTTGAGCACCTCTGCGACGGTGGCGCTGGACCGAGGAATCTTGCCCGCGTACCCGTCCCAGTCGTTGGCGAGTTCAGCGATCTGCCCGTTGCCGATCTCGTGGTGGTTGCGGCCCGTCAGCAGCGAAGCGCGCGTCGGCGAGCACATCGCGGTGGTATGAAACCTGTTGTAAGACACGCCTTCAGCGCAGATCCGGTCAAGCGTCGAGGTCGTCACCTCGCCACCGAGCGTCGACGGGAGACCTGGGCCGGCGTCGTCGATGAGGATGACGACGATGTTGGGCGAGTCATCGTGCAGCCGCTTGGGGACGGTGCGCGGCTGGTACGTCGACTCCTGCAATGTCCGGCCCGCGATGCTGGCGGACGGTACCGGCGGGAAGGGCAACACGCCGCCGTTCGGCAGTGTCGGCGCAATCACCTGGTCACCCTGCGTATCAGACAAAACTCGGCCCTCTCCCGTGATACTTGAACCGCCGTGCCCGCCGATTCTGGCATCTACTGTGCCGTACGCGGTGACGGCGCGGATGCGAGCCGACGAAACTTTCCCCAACGTCACCGGACCGTGATCGGCAGCGCTGTTCAGCCTTGGTACCCGTCCAAGAAGCCGGTGAGGCCCGATGGCGTGTGCGGGCCGAGGGCGATCTGCTCGACGACACCGATCCCGGTCCGGTCACCCATCGTCGCCTTGACGACGTTCTGCAGGTGCAGCGATGCGAAGTCCGTCGGGTTGAAATCAGCCAAAGGTATTGATTCCCGGCCGATTTCGTACTGGCCGTGGTTGGAGCCGTGTCCCCAATGCGGGTGCCAGTATCCGATGCCGCGCATCCGGAAGGTGTAGAGCGTCTCCAACTCGATGTGCGTCTCGCCCTCGAGCGGGTCGGTGAACCACAGATGGGCCCGCCGAATCTCGCGCCGGCCAGGCGCCCAATCGAGTTCGTAGCCGATGTCGTAGCACTCGCGTACCCCTACCCGACTCCATGGCGAAGCGCCGTCTGGCAGCGGATCAATAATCTCCGCGGTCTCGAGCCACCGACGCCCATCTTCGTGCTCGTGAAAAGCGTAGTGGGTCAATCGATCCCCGAAATGCAAGGGCGCCCAGAGCCAGAAGACCTGGAACGGCATCGGTTGCCGGACCATCGGCAACTGCTCGCCGACTGGCCGGATGCCCCAGGACCGGTCGCGGGTGCCCGGCACCGAGCCCGCCTCAACCACAAGCTCGTCGCCGTCGACGCTGATGGTCCCTGCCCAGGACCCCCACTGCGTGAGCCTGGTGTGATCGGTCAGCACGATGCCTTCGGCTGTGCGTCGCTGTTGCCGCGGCTCCTCGATAGCCGCCGTGGTTGCCCGGAAGGTCAGGTCGCAGGAAATGTTGTGCTCGTTGGAGTCGACGACGTAGCGGATGGTGCGCAGCGGCTCGATCACTTCGATGCGGATCGGGCCGATGGTCGCCGACCGGTCCAAAGGCATTGCCCCCGAGGCGAAGACCGAATGCTCGACCCCGTCTTTCACCACGCTGAAGGCAGCGTCGATGATCCCGCGGACGGGGTAGAACCCCATGGCTGCCCCGAAGTAGAAATCGCCGTCGCGCTGGTGGCCGTTGAACCAGTAACGGTCGTAGTGATTGGGGTCGCCGCTGGCGGGCACGCCGACCGGGTCAGCAGAGGAATGGATTGGGTAGTCGTCAAACGGGGTCAGCACGGCTATGTGTTCGGCTCGTTGATCTTCACCAGCATCTTGCCGACATTGGCTCCGGAGAACAGCCCGTTGAGCGCGTCGATGCTGGATTCGAGGCCGTCGTACACGGTTTCGCGATGCACCAATAGACCCTCTCGCTCCCAACCCTGCAGTGCGGCGAAGGCCTCGTCGAAGCGTGCCCACTCTTCGAGCGCGATGAAGCCCTGCATGGTCGAGGCCGTGGCGAGCAGGTTCACGTAGTTGGCGGGGCCGGGGTGATCGCCATTGATATAGCTGGAGATGATGCCGCACATCACCACGCGCGCTTTGTGCGCCAGGTTGCCCAATACGGCATTGAGGATGTCGCCGCCGACGTTGTCGAAGTAGACGTTGATGCCGCCTGGGCACGCTTCCTTCAGTGCCGCGGACAGGTCGCCGGCCTTGTAGTCGACGCAGGCATCGAAGCCGAACTCCTCGACCACAATTCGGCACTTGTCCGGGCCGCCCGCAATCCCGACGACGCGGGCACCGGCGATCTTGGCGATCTGGCCTGCCACCGATCCGGTCGCACCCGCCGCTGCGGAGACGACGACGGTCTCGCCGGGCTGCGGTTTTCCGACTCCGGTCATCCCGAAATAGGCGGTCGCTCCGGTCGGCCCGTAGATCGACATCACCGCGAGCGGATCGGTGTAACCGACCACGGGCGTGCTGAACAGGTCGTCGCGGATGATCGCGTAGTCCTGCAGTCCCGTCAGCGTGGTGACGAGGTCGCCGACTTTGTAAGCGGCACAGCGCGATTCGACGACTTCGCCGATGCCTGCGACGCGGACCACTTCGCCCAGCTGGAGCGGTGGGAGATAGCCCGGCTCGCCGTCCAGCCAGGTGCGGGCGGCGGCGTCGATGCCGACATACGTCGTGCGCAGGAGTGCTTCGCCGTCAGCGGGGACGGGCGCGGGCACCGTCACCAGCTCGGTGTCGTCGGGGGAGACCAGCCCATTGGGACGGCGGCGCAGCAGGATCTGACGGTTATCTCGGTTCATCATGTCGTTTCTGTGGTGGGCCGCTGGTGCTCGAGGCGATCTTCCGGTCATCTCGTGACTTTTCATATTGATTATTAAAAGTATTCTCAGTTATCGTCAACCCCCAATCGAAAAGCGCCCGGCAGGAGAGCACCGATGAGCGCCAGGAACGTGACACCGCGTCGGGGTAGACCGCCACGCGTCGACAAAACCGCCATTGCGGCAGCGGTTTTGGAGATCGGCACCGAGAACGCCACGATGCGTCGGGTAGCTGCACATCTCGGTATCAGCTTGCCTGGGCTCTATCACCACGTGAAGAACCAGGATGATCTCCTCCGACTGGCCACTGCGAGCGCCCTGACGAACTCGCCGCCGCCGCGGTACACGGGCGGGCACTGGGCCACCTGGCTGCGCGAATATGCGTCCTACATCCGGACTGTGTTGGCGTCGGAACCGGCGCTGGTGGAGAAGTTCGTCAGTGGGGCCGTCGCGCATGATGTGGAAATGGAATACACCGCCGATGCGGTTGAAGTGCTTGCCGCGCAAGGCTTGTCGCCAGGGGATGCCCTCGCGGTGTGGGCGGCGGTCAGTACGATGGCGGTCGGTAGCGTCACCGAGGCGCATCGGGAATATCTGTATGCGGAAGGCGGACGTCCGTGGCTCGCCCGGATTCTCGCGTTCGTCGGCATGCGCGCCGAATCGGAGTACCCGACGTTGCGCGCCATCGCTGAGTCCGGGCATAACCCATTCAGCGACGAGGCATTCCAACATCGAATGACGTTGTTGCTAGGCGGCATTGCCACGCAGTACGGCCTATCCCAGGAGCCCGCTTAAGCACAACGCCGAAACGGCATTCCAGCAGAACAAGTACGAGTACTCGCCTGCTGGAATGCCGTTTCGGCGGAAGTGTTAGGTCAGGGACGGGGGTACGTCGGGTACTCGATACCCGACAGGAACTGCACCACGCGGACCACCTGGCACGAGTAACCGAACTCGTTGTCGTACCAGCAGTACAGGATCGCCTGGTCACCGTCGACGATCGCCGCGTTCGCGTCGATGATCGACGCGGCACGCGAACCGATGAAGTCGCTGGATACGGCGTCGGTCGCGGCGGTGTAGTCGAGGTTGCGGCTCAACGGGCCCGACAGCGAGGTCTCGCGCAGGTGGTTGAGGACCTCTTCCTTGTTCGTCTCACGCTTGAGCTGCAGGCTCAGGATCGCGATCGACACGTCAGGGGTAGGAACGCGGATCGAGTTACCCGTGATCTTGGCCTTGAGCTCGGGCAGCGCCTTGGCGACGGCCGACGCAGCACCGGTCTCGGTGATGGTCAGGTTCAGCGGCGCGGAACGGCCACGGCGGTCGGCCTTGTGGTAGTTGTCCAGCAGGTTCTGGTCGTTGGTGAACGAGTGCACCGTTTCGACGTGACCGCGGATGATGCCGAACTCCTCGTCCATGGCCTTGAGCGGCGGGACGATCGCGTTGGTCGTACACGAGGCGCACGAGAAAATCTGCTGCGTGACGTCCTGGTTCAGGTGGTTCACGCCGTGCACGATGTTCGGTACGTCACCCTTGCCCGGCGCGGTCAGCACGACCTTCGAGACGCCCGGACGCAGGTGCTGCTCCAGGCCGGCGCGGTCGCGCCACTTGCCGGTGTTGTCGATCAGGATCGCGTCGCTGATGCCGTGCTGGGTGTAGTCGATCTCCGACGGGTCGTTCGCATAGATGAACTTGATGACGTTGCCGTTGGCGATGAGGAGGTTGTTCTCCTTGTCGACCTTGATGGTGCCGTTGAAGTGGCCATGTACAGAGTCCCGGCGCAGCAGCGACGCGCGCTTCTTGAGGTCATCCGGTCCACCGCTGCGGACCACGACGGCGCGAAGATTCAGCCCGCAGCCCGATCCGGCCTTCTCGACGAGCAGCCGCGCGACGAGGCGGCCGATGCGGCCGAAGCCGTATAGCACCACGTCACGAGAACCTTGCAGCTCAGCCTTGTTGGCGCCGGTTACCTCGGAGAGGGCGTCGGCGACGAAGTCGGAGACCGAGAGGCCGCGCTCGTCTGCCCGGTACGCATGCACAAGCAGGCCGAGGTCGATCTTGGCCGGACCCAGGTCAAGGGCCGCCACCGCTTCCAGGAACGGGAAGGTCTCGACCACCGACAGCTCTTCGCCGGCGATCTGTCGCGCGAAGCGGTGCGTCCGCAGAATGCTGATGACCGACTTGTTCACCAGCGACCGGCTGTGCAACAAGACGGTGACGCCGGTCGTGCGGTGCAAGTTGCCGACGATCGGGATCATCGCCTCTGCGAGGGCTTCCTGGGTGTTCCAATTGGCGAGTTCTGGTGTATTCAAGTCATCTGTCCTACGGGTCGCTTGGCCGATCGCGCTGAGCAGCGCATTCATGTTAGCGAGCGTCATTGTTCGCTCTGCAGGTTGCTCCCGCTGGCAGGGTTACGGCCTGCTTGGCACCGACTTTGACGGCCGCTGGTCCACCGCTGAGCTGGCATAACCCCGCCCGTGGGCTGGTTTTTCACCGGCGATATCACGGCCCGGAAGTGGTCAGGGGACTTCAGACGGGTGCAGACGTGCTGTGCTGGATCCGGCGCAAGACGCGGACCAGGCCGGCAAGCGCGCCGATGTTCGCCACCACGATCAGCGTGATGGTGTACGCGGGGGAGATGTCATAGACGAAACCCAACAGTCCGCCGGCGATCAGCAGGGCTACCCCGCGCAGCAGGGCCAGCCAGCCGAACGCGATGGCCCGCATGTTCGCGGGAACCAGTTCGGTGACAACGGATTTGACGGTGGAATCGAGAACGCCGTTGACGATGCCCCAGACGGCGACGCCGATCCAGACGAGGGTGCGGTCGCCGGTGAACGCGATCGCCGAGCAGGCGGCGGCGACCGGGACGGCGAGCAGCGTGACCGGTCCACGTTTGTCGTACACGCGGCCCATGACCAGACCTGCCGCGCCGTCGACCGCCATGGCCACCGCGAACAGGATCGGGACCTGTGCGTCGGTGAGCAGCCCGGTGCGCTGGGCATGGAAGGCAAGCAACGGGAACGACGCGACGCCACACGACAGCACCCCGATGGCGACAACGTACTGCCAGAACTGGGCGGGCAGCCGCGGCTTGCCGTCCGCAGGCTGGACCGCCGACGGGTCGCCTGACGCTGCCGCAGTGGCTTCGACCTGCGGCTCTTCGTACTCACGCGGGTCCGGGACCCGGAATCGAAGCCAGCCGAGCAGGATCAGCACCAGCACACCCGGCACGATGAGCACCCCGAACGCCAGCCGGTAGTCACCGGCGTGAGCGCTAAGCACCGCCGCGAGCAGCAGCGGCCCGGCAATGGCGCCGGTCTGATCGAGAGCTTGGTGGACTCCGAACGCACTGCCGCGCCCGGTACTCATGGACGCATGCGACAACAGGGTGTCTTTCGCCGGTGAGCGCACGGCCTTGCCCAGGCGTTCGGTGCCGTACAGCAGCAGCGCCGGCACCAGTGAGCCGGTGACCCCGATCAGCGGGACGCTCAGCACGGTCAGCGCGTAGCCGGTGATGGTCCAGGCCCAGTAGTGCTGGGTGCGGGCAATGGCATAGCCCGAGACCACGCGCAGGCCATAACCGATGAATTCGCCTGCGCCGGCTACCAATCCGACCACCGCAGCCGATGCGCCCAACGTGGCCAGGTAGGGGCCGATGATGCTGCGAGCGCCTTCGTACACCATGTCGGCGAGCAGACTCACCACGCCGAAGATCAGCACGAAGTGCCACGGTTTCAGCGGTCGGCTAGTCACTGCCCGAAAGTTACCGCAACTGCCTGACATCTGGTGGCTGGCCGGCCACCGGCGACGTCCGGCAGTCGGCAATTAGACATTCGCACAAAGTTGCCTGCGTCACATCTATGTTTTGGCGACTGTCCACCGGTGGTCGTGCTCAGCAGGCTTGGGCTACTTACGCGCCAACCTGGAAGGACACTGGTGGGAATTCAAAGCCTGGACAGCACCGCCGACAAGGCGGTGACTCGGCCCCGTGAGCGCGGCCATGACATCCTCAACCGAGGTTTCGGGTTCCGTGCCGCCTTGTCGCTGGCGTTCGCCGACATCTCGCCAATCGTGGCGTTGTACGCGATCTTCGCGCTGGGCCTGTTCGCAGCCGGTCCGCGGTTCTTCTGGGCTTTCCCGATCGTGCTGTGCGGCCAGCTGCTGGTCGCGCTGGTCTTCGGCGAGCTGGCCTCGCGCTGGCCTTACGCCGGCAGCGTCTACCAGTGGGCCCGGCACGCCAAAGGCACGACGTGGGGCTGGACCGCCGCTTGGGCGTACATCTGGGGCCTGACGCTGACGCTGTCCACGATGGCGTACGCCGCTGCGGGCTTCATCCTCGAGGTGTTCGGGGTCGAGTCGCCGAGCCGGTGGCTGCTGGTCGCGGTCTCGATCGGCGTCATCTGCTTCACCACCGCGGCCAACATGATCGGCCGGCAGGTACTCAAGGTCATGATCGTGGCCAGCATCATCTGCGAGATCGTCGGCTCGGTCGGGCTGGGTACTGTGCTGCTGCTCTTTCACCGCGTCAACCCGGTCTCCACGCTGTTCCAGGGGCTGCCCGACGGCTCCGGCAGTACCACGAGCACGATGCTGATCGCCGTCGCGTTCGTGGGCTGGGCCTTCCTGGGCTTTGAATCAGCGGGCTCGATCGCCGAAGAGGTGGAGAACCCGGAACGCAACGTGCCTAAGGCCATCGTCTTCGCGTTGCTGCTTGTCGGCGTCATCGTCATGTACTCCGCGGCCGCCGTCATTCTCGCGATCCCGGACCTGTCGGCGGTGCTGAGCGCGCAGAGCGGCGACCCCGTGTCGGCCACGTTGACCGCCCAGCTCGGATCGTCGATCGCCAAGCCGCTGCTGCTGATGTTCGTCATCGGCTTCATGTCCGCGTGCCTGGCTGTGCAGTCGGCGGTGTCCCGGGCTGTGTACGGCATGGCGCGCGACCGTGCCCTCCCCGGCGCCGAGTTCCTGTCGAAGCTGGGCGGACCCGAGCGCATGCCGATCCGGGCGATCGGGCTGACGGCCGTGGTGGCCGTGTTCTTCCTGCTGTTCGCCGGCTCCGATCTGTACAACGTCCTGGTCAATTTCTCGGTCATGGGCCCGTACATCGCTTTCGCGGTCCCGGTATTCGCGGCCGCTGCGACGCGGCTTGCCGGGCGCTGGGTTCCGGGCGTCTTCACGCTGGGGCGCTGGGGTGCGCCGGTGACCTACGCCGCCGCCGCGTGGCTGGGCTTCGAGGTGATCAACGTCCTATGGCCCCGCACGCAGCCCGGCCAGCCGTGGTTCGTGAACTGGAGCATGGTGATCAGCCTGGTGAGCCTGGGCACCGTAGGCGTCTTCGTCTACGCGCGGTGCCGCCATCGGATCACCGAACCGGTTGGCGAACGCCAATGAATCCGGTTGTGCAAATGCTCAAACGAACCCCCGCTGGTTCTGGCGAATATTGCTCGCAACATGCCCTCACCAGGGGCGATGCTGACTACCGAACCCACTGCGACTCGAGAGGCTGAACACGAGAGATGAGCACCCGAAACAACATCATCGGTGCCGTGCCCGCCACCAAGGTGCCCCGTTATGCGGGCAAGGGCACGTTCGCCCGGATCGCCGATATCCACGAGGTGTCTGACTACGACATCGCCATCCTGGGTGTGCCGTTCGACGGCGGAACGTCGTATCGGCCGGGTGCCCGGTTCGGCCCGATGGCCGTCCGCCAGGCCGCCCGCACTCTGCGCCCCGGCTACCACGTCGAACTCGGGGTGGCCCCCGTGCAAGAGCTGCAGGTTGTCGACGCGGGCGACGTCGCGGTGACGCCGTACAACATCGACGAGGCCTGCAAGCAGATTCAGGATCACGCCGCGGAGATTCTCCGCGGTGGAGACCGTCGCATCGTCTCCATCGGTGGCGACCACACGATCGCCCTGCCGAATCTGCGTGCGCTGCATGCCAAGCACGGTCCCGTCGCGCTGGTTCATTTCGACGCGCACCTGGATACCTGGGACACCTACTTCAACGCGCCGGTCACGCACGGCACCATCTTCCGGCGGGCGTTCGAGGAAGGCCTGCTGATCGAGGACCACTCGATCCACGTCGGCATCCGCGGGCCGATCTACGACCAGATCGACCTTGATGATGACGCGCGGATGGGATTCAAGATCATCCGCGCGGGTGATCTGGACGTGATGGGGATCGACGCGGCCATCGACGTCGTGCGCCGCCGGGTCGCCGATGTGCCGGTTTACTTGTCCATCGATATCGACGTGCTCGACCCTGCCTTTGCACCCGGCACCGGAACCCCGGAATCGGGCGGCCTCACCGCGCGTGAGCTGCTCCGCATGTTGCGAAAGATGACCGGGCTCAACATCGTTGGCGCCGACGTGGTAGAAGTGGCGCCGGCCTACGACCATGCCGAGATCACCTGCGTGGCAGCCGCCACCCTGGTCTTCGACATCGTGGCGCTGATGGCCGCCGGAGCGCGCACCGCACTGCCGGTCAACGGTGAGGTTGCATCCGCCGCCCCATAACGCGCTACGATCGCCACACAACTCAATACGCCGATAACGCGCTGTGGGAGAACCTCCGGAAACGGAGGCGCCGTAGGAGCAACTCCTCCCCGGGAATCTCTCAGGCCCAATACCGCAGCGTCGAGGCAACTCTGGAGAACAGCGCTGATCCGTCGATCAAGTGCTTACCGAAGGTGAACGGCGCGTCCGCGTCAAAACTCTCAGGTGTCAGGACAGAGCGGGGAGGTGCTACCTAACGACGCGTCGAGCAGTTTTCGACGCACCCCGAACCGGAGTCACCTCATGTCTGACCGCACTGCAATTGGCAAGGACCACAACAGCTTTCGGCGCCGCCACATCGGCCCCGACGATGCCGGCCAGCGCCGCATGCTCGACGTTCTGAGCTACCCGTCCGTCGACGCGCTGATCGACGCCGCGGTACCTGAGCAGATCCGTTGTACCGAGGGACTGCAGCTGCCTGCGGCTCGCCCCGAGCATGAGGTGCTCGCGGCGTTGCGCGCGCTGGCCGACCGCAACACGACGCGGATCCAGATGATCGGTCTGGGGTATCACGACACCATCACCCCACCGGTCCTGCGCCGTAACATGCTGGAGTCACCAGCCTGGTACACCGCCTACACGCCGTATCAACCGGAGATTTCGCAGGGCCGGCTGGAAGCGCTGTTGACGTTCCAGACGCTCATCGAGGATCTGACCGCGTTGCCGGTCGCTGGGGCGTCGCTGCTCGACGAGGCCACCGCGGTGACCGAGGCGATGTTGCTGATGCGCCGGGCCAACAAGTCCTCGACCTCGAATCGCGTTGTGCTCGATGCAGATTGCCTGCCGCAGACCCTCGCGGTGGTACGTGGCCGGGCTGAGGCGGTGGGCATCGAGGTGGTGGTCGCCGACTTCGCGGAGGGCTTGCCTGACGGCGACGCATTCGGTGTGGTCTTCCAATCGCCGGGCGCCAGTGGCGTCGTCCGCGACCTGGCTCCGCTGATCGCGGCGGCCCGTGATCGCCGCATGGTCACGACCGTGGCCGCTGATCTGCTGTCGCTGACGCTCATCACCGCACCGGGCGAGCAGGGCGCCGACATCGCCGTCGGCTCAGCTCAGCGGTTCGGGGTGCCACTGTTCTTCGGCGGCCCGCACGCCGGCTATATGGCGGTGCGCTCCGGCTTGGAGCGCATGCTGCCGGGACGGCTGGTCGGCGTCTCGGTCGACGTCGACGGCAAGCCCGCCTACCGGCTCGCGCTGCAGACCCGGGAACAGCACATCCGCCGGGACAAGGCGACCAGCAATATCTGCACCGCTCAGGCACTGCTGGCCAACGTCGCCGCCATGTATGCGGCGTACCACGGACCGGAAGGGTTGCGTGCCATCGCAACTCAGGTCCATGGCCATGCTGTGGCACTGGCCGCCGGCCTGCGGAATGCGGGCCGCGACGTCGTGCACGAACACTTCTTCGACACCGTGCTGGTGCGGGTGCCGGGTGCGGCGGCACAGATCGTGACAGCCGCTGACGACTCGGGTATCAACCTGCGCCTCGTCGACGCCGACCATGTCGGTATCGCCTGCGACGAGTGCACCACCGACGACGTAATCAACCAGGTACTCGAGGTTTTCGGTGCGACGCCCGTCGCATTGGCCGCAGGCAGCGTCGCGCTGCCCGAAGCGGTGCTCCGCACGTCGGAGTACCTGAGCCATCCCGTGTTTCACGCGCATCGATCGGAAACGGCGATGCTGCGGTTCCTGCGGGAACTGTCGGACAAGGACCTTGCGCTGGACCGCACGATGATCCCGCTGGGCTCATGCACCATGAAGCTCAACGCCGCGGCCGAGATGGAGCCGATCAGCTGGCCAGGGTTCGCCGGCATCCATCCCTATGCCCCCGTCGCGCAGACCGCTGGGTATCTCGAGCTGATCGGCAATCTGGAGGACTGGCTCGCGGAGATCACTGGCTATGACCGGGTTTCGTTGCAGCCCAACGCCGGATCGCAGGGTGAGCTCGCCGGCTTGCTGGCCATCAACGGCTACCACCGGTCCCGAGGCGAGGCGGACCGCGACGTGTGTTTGATCCCGCAGTCCGCACACGGCACCAATGCCGCCTCGGCGGTGCTGGCCGGGATGCGCGTGGTGGTGGTCAAGACGGCCGACAACGGCAACATCGATCACGACGACCTGGAAGCCAAGCTTGCCGATCACGACGGCCGGGTCGCGGCGATCATGCTGACCTATCCGTCCACCCACGGCGTGTACGAGACCGACGTGCGCACAGTGTGCGATCTCGTTCACCAGGCCGGGGGACAGGTTTACGTCGACGGGGCCAACCTGAATGCCCTTGTCGGACTTGCTAAGCCAGGTGAATTCGGCGGCGACGTGTCGCATCTGAACTTGCACAAGACGTTCTGCATCCCCCACGGTGGCGGTGGGCCGGGCGTCGGACCCGTCGCGGTGCGTGCGCACCTGGCGCCGTTCCTGCCGGGCGATCCGCTGGCGGTCGACGGGCCGGGTCCGGTGTCGGCGGCCAACTATGGTTCGGCGGGCATCCTCCCGATCACGTGGGCCTACCTCGCACTGATGGGGCCTGACGGGCTCACGGCGGCCACAAAGACCGCGGTGCTGGCCGCCAACTATCTGGCCATCTCTCTCGGCGACCGTTACCCGGTGCTGTTCACCGGAGAATCCGGGCTGGTCGCCCACGAGTGCATCTTCGATCTGCGTGAGATCACCAAGCGCACGGGGGTGACGGCCGAGGACGTCGCAAAGCGGTTGATCGACTACGGTTTTCACGCACCCACGCTGTCCTTCCCGGTCAATGGCACCCTGATGGTGGAACCTACCGAGTCGGAAGACATGACCGAGCTCGATCGGTTCGTAGCCGCGATGGTCGGCATCCACGATGAGATCAGCCGCGTCGACTCAGGGGAGTGGGCGCTCGAGCAGAGCCCCTTGCGTCAGGCCCCGCACACCGCCGAGCAAGTGACTGATGCCGAGTGGACGCTGCCGTACAGCCGGCAGTACGCCGCGTATCCCGTCGCGACCCTGAGACGGAACAAATACTGGCCGCCGGTACGCCGTATCGATGGTGCCCACGGCGACCGCAACCTTGCCTGCTCTTGTCCTGCGCCAGAAGCGTTCCAGACCGAATCCACCGAACTCCTCGAGGAGGTTCTTCTATGACCACCGCTCCCGCATCCCCACTGCTGGACGAACATCGCTCCCTGGCAGCCAGCTTCACCGATTTCGCGGGCTGGGAGATGCCGCTGAAGTACGGCAGCGAGCTTGCCGAGCACCGGTCCGTCCGCGAGACCGCGGGCCTGTTCGATCTGTCCCATATGGGTGAAATCGCAGTTACCGGAACGCAATCGGCGCAGGCGCTGGATTTCGCGCTGGCCGGTGAGGCATCCAAGATCGCTGTCGGGCGGGCCAAGTACTCGCTCATGTGTGACGCCGACGGCGGCGTGATCGACGATCTCGTGGTCTACCGGCTGGCTGACGAGCACTTCCTGGTCGTCGCCAATGCCGCCAATGCCCCGACGGTGGCACGCGAATTGACCAGCCGCGCCGCGCAATTCGACGCGAAGGTCGACGATCAGTCCTTGGCCACGGCACTCATCGCCGTGCAGGGCCCCGCGTCCGAGGCCATCGTGAGCTCATTGGTGCCCGAGGATCAGCGCCGGACGGTCGCCGATCTCAAGTACTACGCGGTGACCTCGGCTCAGGTCAGCGGCATCGATGTGCTGTTGGCTCGTACCGGATACACCGGTGAGGACGGCTTCGAACTGTATGTGCCCAACGTCCAGTCCGTGGCACTGTGGCGGGCCCTGCTCACGGCAACGACGGCCGCAGGTGGCGTACCCGCCGGCCTCGCCTGCCGCGATACCTTGCGGCTGGAAGCCGGCATGGCGCTGTACGGACACGAGCTGACCGCATCCACCAACCCCTACCAGGCCGGCCTGGGCAAGGTGGTGCGGCTCGGTAAGGGCTTCGTGGGACGCGATGCACTGCAACAGCTTTCGGAGCAACCGATCCAGCAGGTGCTGGTCGGTCTCAAGGGCGATACTCGCCGGGCAGCGCGGGCCGGGTACACCGTGCACCAGGACGACGAAGCGGTGGTGGGCACCGTGACCTCGGGAGTGCTCTCGCCCACGCTCGGATATCCCGTCGCCCTGGCTTATGTCGACGTCGCGCTGGCGGAACCGGGCACCAAGGTGCAGGTCGACGTCCGCGGCCGAAAAGAACCGTTCGAAGTCACCCCCGCGCCGTTCTATCGCCGCGCCTGAACTCAAACCACTACCTCAGAAAAGGACCACCATGGCCACCAACGTCATTCCCGACGATCGCAGCTACACCGAGGAACACGAATGGGTGCTCGTTGCCCCTGGCGCCGCACTTCCGGAGACGCCGGTGCGCGTCGGAATCACGTCGGTCGCCGCCGCAGCGCTCGGCGATCTGGTGTTCGTCGACCTACCTGACGTCGGCGCCACGATCACTGCCGGTGAAAGCTGCGGCGAGGTGGAATCCACCAAGACGGTCTCCGAGCTGTACCCGCCCGTCAGCGGCACCGTCACCGCGGTCAACTCAGCGGCCGTAGACGATCCCAGCATCATCACCGCGGACCCGTACGATGCCGGTTGGCTGTTCGAAGTCGAGCCGACCGCCGCCGGAAACCTGCTCACCGCAGCCGAATACGCCGCACGGAACGAGGGCTAGCCATGAGCGTCCTCAATGAGCGGTTGGCCGACTTCGATCCTGAGATCGCCGCGGCGATCGGTGATGAGCTGCACCGGCAGCGTGTCGGCTTGGAGATGATTGCGTCGGAAAACCATGCGCCCCTGGCAGTGATGCAGGCGCAGGGCTCGGTGCTGACCAACAAGTACGCCGAGGGCTACCCGGGCCGCCGCTATTACGGCGGCTGCGAGCACATTGATGTCATCGAACGGCTCGCGATCGGTCGGGTGAAGGAACTGTTCGGCGCTCAATACGCCAATGTGCAACCGCATTCGGGTGCGCAGGCGAACGCGGCGGTGATGCATGCGCTGATCAAGCCGGGCGACACCATTCTCGGTCTGTCGCTGGACTGCGGCGGCCACCTCACGCACGGCATGCGGTTGAACTTTTCCGGGAAGCTGTACAACGTCGCCGCCTACGGGGTGTCCAAAGAGGACTACCTGGTTGACATGGATGCCGTTGCCGAGGCGGCCCGCGAGCACAAACCGCAGTTGATCATCGCGGGCTGGTCGGCGTACCCCCGCCAGCTCGACTTCGCGCGGTTCCGCGAGATCGCCGACGAGGTCGGCGCGTACCTGATGGTGGACATGGCGCATTTCGCTGGCCTTGTTGCTGCCGGGCTGCATCCGTCTCCAGTGCCGCACGCGCACGTGGTGACCTCGACGACGCACAAGACGCTCGGTGGTCCGCGCGGCGGCGTGATCCTGACCAACGACGCGGAGATCGCCAAGAGGATCAACTCGGCGGTGTTCCCCGGCCAGCAAGGCGGACCGCTGGAGCACGTCATCGCCGCCAAGGCCGTCGGCTTCAAGATGGCTTCTCAGCCGGAATTCGTTGAACGGCAACAACGTTGCCTGCGGGGTGCGCAAATCTTGGCCGAGCGGCTGAGCCAGCCAGATGTGCAAGACGCCGGCATCACCGTGCTGACCGGTGGCACCGATGTGCACCTGGCGTTGGTGGACTTGCGCAACGCCGCGATCGATGGACAGCAGGCGGAGGACCGGCTCGACGCCGTCGGGATCACCGTCAACCGCAACGCCGTGCCGTTCGATCCGCGGCCGCCGATGGTGACCTCAGGTCTGCGGATCGGCACGCCGGCGCTGGCCGCACGCGGGTTCGGGGACGCGGAGTTCGCGCACGTCGCCGACGTCATCGCGGCCGCCCTGATTGCCGATGTCGGTGCAGATGCCGAACATCTTGCGGCGCAGGTGCGTACGCTGGCCGAACAGTTCCCGCTCTACCCGGAGTTGTAATGGCTATCAGCGTGTTCGATCTGTTTTCAGTCGGGATCGGGCCGTCGAGTTCACACACCGTCGGCCCGATGCGCGCGGCCGGCATGTTCATCGATGAACTCACTGCGCGAAATGTGGTCGACCACGTCGCCGATGTCCACTTCGACCTGTACGGGTCGCTGGCAGCTACGGGTGCCGGCCACGGCACCATGCCGGCCATCCTGCTCGGCCTCGAGGGCTACCGTCCCGAGACCATCGAGACCGATGAGATGGAGCGGCGCCTTGCCGTCATCCGGGCCGACGGCAAGATTCGGTTGGGCGGGCGAATCATCATCGCGCTGGCCGAATCCGATATCGCATTGCACCCGCGTCAGCAGCTCGAGCGTCATCCGAATGCGATGACCATCAGCGCCTCCTCGGTGCACGGTGGCGTGCTCTACCGCCAGACATACTTCTCGGTCGGTGGCGGCTTCGTGGTGTCCGAGGGCGAGACGGCGCCTAGCCGCGAAAAGGCCGGGGGTGTTGACAGTTTCACCTCGGCGGCTGAGCTGTTGGCCCTCAGTGTGCGGGACGGCATTTCGATCAGTCGGATCATGATGCGTCAGGAGTGCACGTCCTGCTCCGAAGCGCAGGTCCGTGAACGCCTGCTGCACATCCGCGACGTGATGGTGGCCTGCACGACCAACGGGATGGCCCGGGATGGCTACCTGCCCGGCAACCTGCGGGTCCGCCGGCGTGCCAAGGACTGGTTCCTTCGACTCAATACCGAAGACCCACAACGGGATCCCGCCTTCGCTGAGGACTGGGTGAATCTGGTGGCGTTGGCAGTCAACGAGGAGAACGCCTCGGGCGGGCGCATCGTGACGGCACCGACCAACGGCGCGGCCGGCATCATCCCGGCCGTGCTGTATTACGGCATGCACTACACCGCCGCGGGCAAGGCCGATCCCGAGGACGCCACCGTACGGTTCTTGCTCACCGCCGGGGCCATCGGATCGCTCTACAAAGAGCGGGCGTCCATCTCCGGCGCCGAGGTCGGTTGCCAGGGTGAGGTCGGCTCGGCAGCGTCGATGGCGGCCGGTGGGCTCGCCGAAATCCTCGGTGGCACACCGCAACAGGTCGAGAATGCGGCGGAGATCGCGATGGAGCACAGCCTGGGGCTGACCTGCGATCCGATCGGCGGCCTGGTGCAGATTCCGTGTATCGAACGCAACGCGATATCTGCCGGTAAAGCCATCAACGCTGCGCGGATGGCCTTGCGCGGCGACGGGACCCACCGCGTCAGCCTCGATCAGGTCATCGAAACGATGCGCGCCACGGGCATGGATATGAGTTCCAAGTACAAGGAAACCTCAACCGGCGGCCTCGCCGTCGCCGTCAACGTTGTCGAATGCTGAGTGAAATGACTGTCGCCCCGGAAGGGCGCCGCTTGCTGCGGCTGGAGGTTCGCAACGCGCAGACTCCGGTCGAACGCAAACCGCCCTGGATGAAAGCCCGGGTCCGGACCGGGCCCGAATACCGCGAGTTGGCCGCGCTCGTCGCGCGCAACGATCTGCACACCGTCTGCCAGGAAGCGGGCTGCCCCAACATCTTCGAATGCTGGGAAAGCCGTGAAGCAACGTTCCTCATCGGCGGTGACCAGTGCACCCGGCGCTGCGACTTCTGCCAGATCGCGACTGGTCGCCCCGAGCCGCTGGACCGCGATGAGCCTCGCCGGGTCGCCGAATCAGTGGCGCAGATGCAGTTGCGCTATGCCACCGTCACCGGGGTAGCGCGCGATGATCTGCCCGACGGCGGCGCGTGGTCGTATGCGGAGACGGTCCGGCAGATCCACGCCAGGTGTCCCGGCACCGGCGTCGAACTGCTGATCCCGGATTTCACCGGTACGCCTGTGCAGCTCGACGAAGTCTTCGAGACCGCACCAGAAGTGTTGGCGCACAACCTGGAAACCGTGCCGCGGATCTTCCGCCGGGTGCGGCCGGGCTTCGACTACGAGCGTTCGCTCGCTGTGCTCACCCGGGCGCGGGGCGCCGGCCTGATCACGAAGTCGAACCTGATCCTCGGCATGGGGGAGACCACCGCCGAAGCACTGCAGGCGCTATGGGATCTGCGTGAAGCCGGCTGCGAGCTGGTCACCATCACCCAGTACCTGCGCCCCAGCCCCCGGCACCATCCGGTCGAACGGTGGGTCACGCCAGCCGAATTCGACGACCTCGACACCGCCGCTCGCGAGATCGGCTTTCTCGGTGTCATGTCCGGACCGCTCGTGCGGTCGTCCTATCGGGCGGGTGCGCTGTACGCGCAGGCTCGCACCGTCATCCAACAGCAGAGGAATCAGTCATGACAGCAGCAGACGTCGTCATTCTGGGCGGCGGGCCGGGCGGATATGCCGCAGCGATCCGCTCGGCGCAGCTGGGTCGTTCTGTCGTGTTGATCGACGAAGCCGAGGTCGGCGGCACCTGCCTGCACCGCGGCTGCATCCCGACCAAGGCGCTGCTGCACGCCGCTGAAGTCGCCGACTCCGCGCGCACCGCAGCCCAATTCGGCGTCACCGCAACATTCGACGGCATCGATACCGACAAGCTGCACGGCTTCAAGAACGGTGTGGTGTCCCGGCTGCACAAAGGTCTGTCGGGTTTGATTGCGGCACTAGGTATTACCGTCGTCAATGGCCGCGGCCGCCTCACCGGGCCGACGACCGTCGATGTCGACGGCAGCGTCATCACCGGGAAGTCCATCGTGCTGGCCACCGGCTCAGCGCCCAAGGTGCCGCAGGCCATCGCGACGTCGGACCGGGTCCTCACCAGCGATCAGGCGCTCGAACTCGACCGCATTCCGGCGACGGCCATCATTCTCGGCGGCGGTGTGATCGGCGTCGAATTCGCCAGTCTCTGGGCATCATTCGGCACCAAGGTGACCATCGTCGAAGCGCTTCCGCGCCTGGTGCCCAACGAGGACGCCGCCATCTCGGCCTACCTCGAGCGGTTGTTCCGCCGCCGCAAGATCACCGCGAAAACGGGTGCCCGCGTCACCGATGTCACTTCTTCCGACGATGCGGTGCGGGTGACGTTGGAATCCGGCGACGAACTGTCCGCCGACGTGCTTTTGGTTGCCGTCGGGCGGGCGCCCCGCACCGCGGACCTTGGCCTGGCCGAGGCCGGGGTAGCCGTCGACGGTGGCTTCGTGGTCACCGACGACAAGCTGCGCACGAGCGTGCCGACCGTCTACGCCATCGGAGACATCGTCGCCGGACTTCAACTGGCGCACCGGGCATTTCAGCAGGGCATCTTTGTGGCCGAACAGATCGCCGGCCAAGACTGCGAACTGGTCGCCGAGTCCGGCATCCCGCGCGTCACCTACTGCCACCCCGAGATCGCATCGGTCGGCCTCACCGAAGACGCCGCCCGCGAGCAGTTTGGCGAGGGCGTGGAGACCGTCACGTACGACCTGGCCGGCAATGGGCGCAGCCAGATCCTCAAGGCATCGGGTGCCATCAAGCTCGTGGTCGACCCGGCCGGCACCGTCGTTGGTGTGCACATGATCGGTGCCGGGGTTTCGGAGCTGATCGGTGAGGCCCAGATGCTCTACAACCTCGGCGTCAAAGCTGCTGAGGCAGCCCGCTTCGTCCACGCCCACCCGACGCAGAACGAGGCGTTGGGCGAAGCGCTCATGGCAGTGTCCGGCGCGCCTTTGCATCTGCACGGGTGACGGTATGCCGAGGATTGCGGTCGCTGTGTGGCAGCAATCCTCGGCTCTGTCGTTGGATACCCGTCAGGCGGCAAGGTCGAGAAGGGTGTATTCGCATCCCGGCCCGCAGGGACGGCCGTTCACCGCTATCCCGTGCTGTCGCATCACTTGTGCGATCTTGGCGGCAGTTTGACACGCGCGGTCGAACACTTGGTGGTACGTAAGCCGAATGGTTGACCGACCATCGACCGCGGCATCGAGGTCGCGCTCAAGGTCTCTGCTTCGCGCGGAGGCGGAGTCATGAAACAGCCGGCCGTCGAGTTCGACTACGAGCCGCTCGCCATATTCGACGTCGCGATAACTCACGCCGACTAAGGAGGTCGAACGGGCTTGCCGGGTGGCCTGGGGTAGCCCGTGCGCACGCTCCACACGATTGAGGTACCCGTGTTCGAGGACTGAGCAGGTTCCCTCGGCGATATCGACCAGCACCGCTCTCAGCCAGCGCCGCCGGCGAATGCGCTTGCGCGAATCGAGTACCCGCAGTAGACGGTGCGCGGTGGTCCGACGTGACTGGCAAGCATCGGCCAGTACCGCGATGGAATCGAATTCCGCTGCGCGGGCGGCAATGTCAAGGGCGGCTTCCTCGTAACGCAACCGTGGCGGTCCGACGTTCCAGAGCACCCGTTCGTCAAGGTGATGGAGGTGGTGGATACGCACGCCGTCCGGTTCGACCAGCATGGCTCGCTGTCGCGAGACCGCCACATGGATCAGCGGGCCTTCGATCGACAAGGCGGACTCAAGGCACAGTGCCGCTGGTGCCGCATAAAGAACTGCGGCCCAGGCCCGTTGCAGCCAACTCAGAGGTCCGGTGTGGTCGACGTAAACGCCCTGGTGGACCCGAGCCCACTCGTTACGTCGGAGCATCCGCCGGATCTCGTGGTGTTGCAGCCCCGCATCGAGAGCTTGGCGACGCGCAATGACGCCCGACTGCTGGCGAAGCACGTCGTCGATCTCCACGGCTTCGATAGTCGTCGATGGGCGCCACGAGGACCAGACCCCGAGCGTCGGCCTGTGGATAACCTCTTTGCGCCGAGGATCGCGGTCACTATGCGGCAGCGATCCTCGGCGTTGCGGTCGTGTAGGCCCAAAAACGGTGCCGCCACACTGCCTACGCCGCACCCCCGCGACGGTCGCCGAACTCGTCATCGAGGATCGCGACCAGACGATCGACCATCCAGTCCGTGAGCAGCTTGCCCTTCTCAGCGCTGGCAGGCTCGGGGGAGGACAGCGTGCCGCTGGCCGTCGACATGCGGGTGTCGATAGGCAGCACGTCGTAGTTCACGACCTTCTCGGGTGCGTCGGCCTTGATGTGCTCGGGCCGCACCAGATGCGGGGCGTGGTGCATCAGCAGCGAGGTTTCGATGACAGCGGCGTGCTCGAGCGCCAGGCCCGGGAAGCCGTCGGGCCAGATGGCCTGCTGGCGGTCGGTGGTGAAGTCTGGGTTGGCGTCCTCCAGCACGAGAATCTTCAGCTCCGGGTGCTTCTCGGAGATCAGGAACGCGGGCTCGTAGATGAAGCCGCTGTTCTCGTAGTGCCAGTTGTACAGCACGATGTTGCGGAAGCCGGCGCGCTTCAGCTCGCTGAGGATGTCCTCGAGCAGCGCGATGTAGGTGGTGGCCCGCAGCGACAGGGTGCCCGGAATATGTTGTCCGCCACCGCTTCCCGGTCGGCTCCGGTAGCCAAACGGGACAAACTGGCCAACGATCAAGTCGGTGCGCTCGCTGGCGGCCTCAAGCAGCTTCTCGGGGATCAGCCAGTCGGTGCAGACCGGCAGATGGTGGCCGTGCTGCTCGGTCGAGCCGATAGGGATGGCAACCGGGGTGTCGGCGCGGGCCGCTTCGGCAATCTCCGGCCAAGTCATCTCCCGGTACAGCCGGGTCGGCTTGTGGTCAGTCATAAGGAAACTCCTTGTGGATCAAACGGTTTGGGAGACGCCGATGTTGCCGGCGGGGATGCAGGTGGACCGTCCGCCATCGACGACGAGATGGGTGCCGACGGCGTAGCTGGCCCGGTCGGACAGCAGGAACGCCACGGCTTCGGCGATCTCCTGCGGCTCACCGAAGCGTCCGACGGCGACGCTGGACGCGATTTCGGCGATCTCGGCTTCGGGATCGGGGCTGTCCTCGAATTCGACCATGAGCAAAGGAGTCCGGGTGGTGCCGGGGCATACCGAGTTCACCCGAATGCCCCAGGACGCCAATTCGGCTGCGGCACTGCGGGTCATCGCGACGATGGCACCTTTGGTGGCGGTATACGCGACGAAGCCGGGCTGGCCCATCAGGGCGAGTTCGGATCCTGTGTTGACGATCGAGCCCGCACCTCGGGGCTGCATGACGCGGGCCGCTTCGCGCAGCACGTAGAACGAGCCGGCGACGTTGATCGACATCAGCGCGTCGAAGTCTTCGTCGGTGGTGTCGACAAGCGGTGCGACACGGGAGATTCCGGCGTTGTTGAGCACGGCATCAATGGGACCGAGTTCGGCTTCCACACGGTCGAATGCCGCCCGGACTGCCGCGGAGTCGCGAACGTCAACACTGACCGCAAGGGCCCGCCTGCCCTGGGCGGTCACTTGGCGGACGGCCTCGGACAGATCGTCTTCGGGCCGGGCCAGCACGGCCACGTCGGCGCCTTCACGGGCAAGCGTCGCGGCGGTGGCGAGCCCGATACCTGAGGAGGCCCCGGTGACCAGAGCAATGCGGTTCGTCATTTCGCCCATAAGCGTTGTCCCTTCCTTTCGTCAGAATTGTTCGGTGGACCGGATCCACTCGATCTGGGATTGCAGCCCCTTCTCGAGCTCCCATGCCGGCACGTAGCCGAGGTCGCGGGTCGATCGGGTCAGATCGAACTGAACCTGCCGATCCCAATCGGGCAGGAACCCGGACCCGATGTCGAACGTGGCGTCAGGCAGGTACTTCTTGAGTAGTTCGGCGGTTTCGAACACCGTCATCCGATCGCCGCCCGACACGAAGTAGGCCTGCTGCGTCAGGTTGCCACTGGTGGACGCCAGTCGCGCTGCGGTGGCGACGTCCTCCACGTGGACGAACTGGAACCCGTGGTCACCGCCGGACTCGAGGGTGAAGGTCCCACCGCGCAGCGCTGCCCGGATCATGTCGCCGAGCAGGCTGGGCATCCACAGGCCTGGCCCGTAGACCTCGGTGATGCGGAGCGAGACGACCTCCATGCCGTACAGCGAGTTGTAGGCGCTGCCCAGCAGTTCGCCGGCGACCTTGGTGACGCCGTAAACGGTCGTGGGAGCGGGTTTGACGTCCTCGGTGATGGGTCCGGGCTCGGTGATGTTGCCCAGTGCGCATTCAGAGGAGAAGAACACGATGCGGCGCACGCCCGTCATCCGGGCCGCTTCGTAAACCGCAAGGGTGCCATCGGCATTCGCGGCGAACGTGGTCACCGGCAGCTCGATGGAGAGCGCCGGATGGCTCTGGCCGGCGGTGTGAATGATGCGGTCGACGTTGTGGTTGCGCAGCGTCTCGGTCAGGCGGGGGATGTCGAACAGCTCGCCAAGGACCGCGACTACTCCGTCTCGGGGGTCAACGGAGTAGTCGCGGTTGTACATGATGACCCGCTCGCCGTTGGCCAATAGTTGGTCCACCAGATGGCGGCCGACGAAGCCGCGGCCGCCGGTGACGAGTGTGGTCATGAGTGCATTCCTTTGGTGATTGCGCAGTGCGCTGTGTCTCGCGATTGCGAACACTGATCACACTGCCGGTGCGCTCAATGGGCGGCAACGGACGATCAGTCGATACGCGTCGGCCCTTCTTGTGCGAATGCACAACGGGTCGGCGACGGCTTGTGCGGATTCGGGATCACGCCGCCGGTGTGACGCACGCATCATTGAATCCACAGATGTGACCGACTTGGAGTACGACTCGTGAACGCACGAAATATCGATGATGAACCCGACGTCCTGATCATTGGCGCTGGTGCGTCGGGTGGGGTGGCAGCCCTCGAACTGGCCCAGCAGGGTCTGAAGGTCGTCTGCCTGGAACAGGGCGGCTGGAACCTGCCGGACGACTTCACTGCAGGCAAGCCTGAATGGGAACTGACCCGGCTCAAGCAGTGGAACGCCAGTCCCAATGTCCGCCAGAACCAGGCTGACTATCCGATCGATAGCAGCGAAAGCCCGGTCGAACCGTTGATGTTCAACGGCGTCGGCGGCAGCACCATCATGTTCTCCGGACACTGGGTGCGCCCGATGCCGTCGGACTTCCGGGTCAAAACTCTCGACGGCGTGGCCGAGGACTGGCCGTTCACCTATGACGACCTGCGGCCGTTCTTGGATGAAGTGACCCACCACATCGGAGCCTCCGGACTCGAGGGCGACCCCGCCTATCCCGACTCGCACACCTTCCCGTTGCCCCCGCTGCCGATCGGCAAGTATGGCCTCGTCGCCGCCAAGGGCATGGACAAGCTCGGCTGGCACTGGTGGCCCGCGCCCAACGCCATCGCGTCCCGCAAGTACAAGAACCAGGAAGGCTGCCAGCGCTACGGCGCCTGCGAATCCGGCTGTCCGGTCGGCGCCAAGGCCAGCACCGACATCACGCACTGGCGCGACGCCATCAAGCTGGGCGTGCAGCTGGTCACCGGTGCTCGTGTCAGCCGTCTGACCATGAACAAGAAGGGCCTGGTCACCGGTGCCGAATACACCGACCGCACCGGCACCCTGCAGCATCAAGCTGCACGCGTAACAGTGGTGGCGGCCAACGGAATTGGCACGCCGCGGCTGCTGCTGAACTCGGCTCCGGATGGCTTGGCGAACTCCTCGGGTCTGGTCGGCAAGCGCCTGATGACGCACCCGTACGCCTCGGTCTACGGCGCGTACGACGAAGACCTGGAGACCTGGCTCGGTCCCGCGGGCCAAGCGCTGCAGTCACTGCAGTTCTACGAGACCGACACCAACCGTGGATTCGTGCGCGGCGCCAAGTGGAACCTGATGCCCACGGGCGGCCCGCTGGCTCAAACCCTGTGGGAGCCCGGCGGCAACTGGCGCGACGGCTTCGGTGCCAATTTCCATGGCAGGCTCAAGCGGACGTTCGGCCGCTACACGGAGTGGGGGATCACCACCGAGGATCTGCCGGACGAATCCAACACTGTGACACTGGATCCCAACGTGACCGACTCCGACGGTATCCCGGCCGCCAAGATTCACTACGCCATCGGCGAGAACTGCCAACGGATGCTCGACTTCAACGTCGCGCGAGCTGTCGAAGCCCACGAAGCAGCGGGAGCCGTTGAGGTACACCCGGTTCCGGTGGTTCGGCACAGCGCCTGGCACCTGCTCGGCACCACCAAGATGGGTTCCGACCCAGCGAACTCGGTCGTCGACGAATGGGGCCGGACTCACGACATCCCGAACCTGTTCATCGTGGACGGCAGCACCATGGTCACCTCGACCGGGATGAACCCCACCGCCACGATCATGGCCGTCGCCCTGCGGTCCATGCGGCATCTGGCCGAAACCCGCTCCAGCATCCCGACGGCATTCTGAGGACCCATCATGCTCACTTCAGAACAGCGCCAGGTGTTCGCCACCCTGGCCGAAACCCTCATCCCGGCAAGCGAAACCATGCCGTCGGCTACCACCGCGGACGTCTCTGGCGCGCTTCTCGACCAGGTGCTGCGATATCGCCCTGATCTCGTTGACGACCTCACCGCCGCCCTGGACGCCAGCGCCGGCGCGGATCCCGAAGTCGCACTGGACAATCTCGCGATCGGCGAGCCGGAGCAGTTCGAGGCGCTCACCGTCCTGGCTGCGGGTGCCTACTTCCTCAGTCCCGCCGTGAAAGCTGCCATGCCGTACGACGCCGCGCCCCGCGCCGTTCGCGACGACTCGGACACCTACATCGACATCCTGGAGAACGTCGTCGACCGCGGCTTCGTGATCCGCTGACCCTGTCTCCTCACCACACATTCTGAAATCATCACCACACCAACGGGTAAGGACGTGTCTCATGCCGCATGACAGTGGCTCGAGGGTCGAAACTCTGACGATTCAGCCAGTACCGGAATCGCAGCGCACCGGAAAAGTGCGACATCTGTTCTCGTTCTGGTTTACCGTCCAGATCATCCCGCTCGCTGTGGTGACCGGTCTGCTCGGACCGACGATCTACAAGCTGGACGTCACATCCACGATCATCGCCGTCATCGTTGGCAGTGCCATTGGCGCGGTGTTCATGGCCCTGCATTCGGTGCAGGGTTCGGGCCTCGGGGTACCGCAGATGATTCAGGCCCGCGCGCAATTCGGCATGTACGGTTCACTCTTGGTCATTGTGGTGGTGATATTCGCCTACATCGGCTGGATCGTCGCCCTGATGGCGTTGGCGCAGCAGACCCTGTGCGCGGTCTTCACTTCGCTGAATACCACTGCCGCAGTTGCTATTAGCACCCTGCTGACCGTGGTCACCGTGGTGATCGGCTACCAGCTCATCCTCCGGCTGAACCGGGTGATGGTGTTGGTCTCCGGTGTTGCCCTGGTGCTCACCTTGTTCTATACGTCCAGCGCCGCACTGCACCACAGCCCCGGCAGTGGTGGCGGTGGCTCCTTCAATTGGGTCGGTTTCCTGAGTATGGCGTCGGTTGCCGGCATCTGGCAGCTGTCGTATGCGCCGTATGTCTCCGACTACTCGCGCTACCTGCCGAAGTCCACCTCGTCGCGCGCCGCGTTCTGGTACACCTACGCTGGCACGTTCCTCGGCGCCGTCGGCGCGATGGTTGTCGGCGCCCTACTGGTTGCAGGCTTGGGCGCTGATGCCCAGCTGGCGAATCTGTCGAGCATCATGCCGGGTCCTATTTTCGTCTTCGTGATGCTGGTGTTCTTCTTCGGCGCCATCGACGCCGGCGTCATCAACATGTACGGATCATCGCTGTGCACCCTGACCTGTATCCAGGCCTTCAAATTGCAATGGTCGCCCAAGTCGTCAGCCCGCAATGTCGTCGCGGTGGTGATCGGCGTCGCCGTCTTCGTCGCGGCCATCAGCTTGACTGACAACTTCCTGGCCGAGTACTCCAACTTCATCAGCATCTTGATGTACCTGCTGATCCCGTGGAGCATCGTCAACCTGATCGACTACTACGTCATCAAGAAGGGGCACTACGACTCGGCCTCGTTCAGCGATCCCAAGAGCGGTTACGGCGCCTTCAATGTCCCGGCTGTGCTCAGCTACTTCCTCGGCTTCGTCATCCAAATCCCTTTCATGTCAACGGCGTTTTACACCGGTGCGGTGGCCAACGAGATCGGTGGCATCGACACGGCGTGGATCGTCGGCACGGTAGGCACGTTCTTCATCTACCTCGGCCTGGTCAAGCTGTGGCGGGTGCGGGCCCCGGGTCAGGTGCAGCCGCCGCTCGCCGCTGAGGTCACGCCGTAATCCAGTTGTCGCCAATCGCGTTCGGTGATCGCGTCGAGAGATACGGTTGACCGGTGAGCATTACCGTTCGCGAGCTGCTGGACATGCCGCACCTGCAGCTGCGGCTGCATTCGGGCAAGGCCGGGCTGGACCGTCAGGTGACGTGGACGCACACCTCGGACCTGCCTGAGCCGTGGCAGTGGGTGAGTGCCGGCGAGCTGTTGATGACCAACGGGATGTCCTTTCCCGCTGACGCCGAAGGGCAAGAACATCTGCTCGAGGAGTTGCATCGCATCGGCGCCAGTGGGTTGGCCATCGGCGAGCAGATGTACTGCCCCAAGCTCACCCAGCGATTCACCCGCGCCAGCGAACACCTCGGGCTTCCGGTGCTTTGGATTCGTTATCCGATGCCGTTCGTGGCGATTTCCCGCGCCATCGCCGAAGCTACGCTGCTAGAGCAGTCCCAGCGACTCATGCGCACGGCTCGCATCTACGACGCGCTTCGCCGCACCACTGGAGGTGACGTAGCCCGGTCGCGGACCGCGGATGCCCTCACCAAGGAGCTGCGGTGTCCGGTGTTCGTCTGCGATCGCGTCACCGCCGAGGCGTATCACCCGGACGGTCCCCATCCGCCCGAGGACGTGAAAGCCACAGTGCGCACGGCGTCGCAGGGCACGTTGGTCGCGGGAGCCCGGTCAGTGCTGACGCCCAGCGGCGTGGAGGTGCTGGTGGGCGAGGTGCCGACTCACGACCACGCGGTGCTGGCCGTCATCCGCGAGGGTGGCGTTGCGCTCGACGGCGTGCTCATCCAACACGCGGCGACGGTGGTGGCTCTTGAGTTGTCCCAGACGCACCTTGCTCTTGAGCACACCCGACGGGCTGGGGCTGAGCTCACCTCACAGCTGATGGACGGCAGCATCGACCGCCGGGGTGGACGGCGCCAGCTGCTCGGTCTCGGGTTGGACCCGACCAACTCAGTGTTCATCTCGGCGACCTGTACCGACGAGCGGCGCCTGCGCGATCTCCATGTCGCGTTGTGGCGCAGGCGAATTCCGCACGTAACGGCATTCCGGTCGGGTGTGGCTCACGCGGTGCTTCCCGGCACCGACGAGGCGGTCGACGCGGTTGTGGGCTCGCTCGGTTCCACTGCTCGCGTTGGTGCCAGTCGCATGATGCAGTCCGTGAGCCGCTCTGCAGAATCAGCCCGCGAGGCGACCTGGGCGCTGGGCACGGCGCAGCGCACCGGCGATCAACTGGTTCGGTATGGCAGTGCCACTTCGTGGCTGGGCGTGGGTGGCGTCGAGGACGCGCAGGCCATGGTCGAGCGGTGGTTGGGTCCGCTCATCGAACATGACGCCCAGCACCGGACGGGGCTGGTCGAAACACTAGAGGCCTTCCTGACCAACCAGAGGTCGTGGCAGCGCACTGCCGAGGCCATGAACGTGCACCGGCAAACGGTGCTCTACCGCATCCACAAGCTGGAAGAACTGACCGGCGCCAAGCTGACCGAGACCGCCGATATCGCGCAGCTGTGGCTGGCTCTGCAGTCCCGGGATCTGTTGGGTGGCAACAAGTGAGGTCCTCAGCAGATGCCTGAGACGACCACACCGTTGCGAATCGGCATCCTCGGTGCCGCGCGCATCGCACCGATGGCGCTCGTCAAGCCGGCCAAGGACAACGGCGAGGTCGTCGTGGCTGCGGTGGCGGCCCGCGACGTCGAGAAGGCAACCGATTTCGCGGCGCGGCACGGCATGGCCACGGCATACGGGAGCTACGACCAACTGCTCGCCGACCCCGAGCTGGACGCGGTCTACATTCCGCTGCCGAACGGCTTGCACGGCAGGTGGACGCGTGCCGCGCTCGATGCCGGCAAGCATGTGTTGTGCGAGAAGCCGTTCACCGCCAACGCCGCCGAGGCCGTGGATATCGCGCAGCATGCTGCGACGTCGGACCGAGTGGTGATGGAGGCGTTCCACTACCGCTACCACCCGTTGGCTCTGCGGATCGAAGAGATCATCGCCTCGGGCGAGCTGGGGACGCTGGTGCACGTCGAAACCGCCATGTGCTTCCCACTGCCGAAGTTCTCTGACATCCGCTACAACTATGCGCTCGCCGGCGGCGCGACCATGGACGGCGGCTGCTATGCCATCCACATGGCGCGCATCTTCGGTGGCGGCACCCCAGAAGTGGTGTCGGCGCAGGCGAAGCTGCGCGACGGACAGGTCGATCGGGCGATGACCGCCGAATTGCGTTATCCGGCTGGGCATACCGGCCGGATCCGGTGCAGCATGTGGTCAAGGAATCTGCTGACAATGAGCGCCAGGGTCGTCGGCGAGCACGGCGAGCTGCGGGTTCTCAATCCCGTTCTGCCGCAATTGTTCCATCGCCTGTCGGTTCGCTCCGCCAATGGCAAACGCGTAGAACGGTTTCCGCGCCGTGCGTCATACGCGTATCAGCTGGATGCATTCGCGGCGGCGGTATTGAGGGGCGAGCCGGTGAAGACGACGCCGGAGGATGCGGTCGAGAACATGACCGTCGTTGACGCGGTCTACCGGGCCGCCGGCCTTCCGGTGCGGGAGCCCTCATGAATCGGCTTGGCATCGAGGCGCTCAGCGTATTCGGGTTGCCGCCGGTCGAATTCGTCGACGTCGCAGCCGATCTCGGCTGCCGCTACATCACGGTGTTCCTGCGGAATTTCGCGGTACTGCCGCTTGGCTATCCGCAGTTCTCTCTCAAGGACGACAGCCGCCTCAAGGCCGATCTGCTCGCCGCACTGGCACATCGCGGGGTCAGCATCTCATTGGGTGACGGGTTCCTGGTGCTGCCGGACGCCGATATGCGCTTGTTCGCAACGGATCTCGACCTGATGGCCGAACTCGGCGTGCCGCAGATCAATGTGGTCAGCCTTGACCCGGATCGCGTTCGCAGCTTCGACCAGGTGGCCATCTTGGCAGAACTGGCCGCCCAGCGACAGCTCGCGACGGTCATCGAACCGGTGCCTGGTTTGACGATCGGTGACCTGCCCACCGCGCTGGCGGCCATCGCGCACATCGGGCGTCCGGATGTTCGTCTCGTGATCGACACCATGCATTTGGTGCGGTCGGGATCTGGCGCCAACGACCTCGCGGCCGTCGCGCCCGAGCTGATCGGCTACGCCCAACTCTGCGATACGACGCTCGCACCGCAGGGCGACAATTACGCCGAAGAAGCGATGTTCGAACGCATGGTGCCGAGGGAGGGCGAACTGCCGCTCGCCGATATCGTCGCCGTGCTTCCGGACGATGTCGTCATCGGCTTGGAGGTACCCCGCCGCGCACTGGCACTGGCCGGCGTCGGGCCCGCAGATCGGCTCCGGCCCTGCGTCGAAGCTGCTCAGGCCTTGTTGCAGCGTCAGGCCTGAGCAGCGGCGAGCGTCTGCTTGAAGCGGCGGACCATCAGCGCCACCATGCCAGCGATGGCGAGCACCATGACAGAACCGACGACGTTCACGAGTCCGTTGGCCACGTCGAACGGGAACGTGAAGATGATGCCGAGCAGGATTGCCACCTGGAGCAGCAGCCCGAACCCGACCACCGCACTCAGCCGGCCGTGCAGAGAATGCAGTGCGGGCGAGGTGCCGGTAGCCGTCGGTGGCATGAACCTGGCTGCGACGAACTGGGTCATGGGCTTGCCGACGACACAGCTGCCGAGAAACACCACGGCCGCGACGGCGCCGACCAGGGTCTGCCCGGCGAGCACCAGCTGGGGATCGGTCGTGACCAATGCGACCGCCAGAGTCAGCCCGAACATCACCATGACGTAGCCGCAGTACGGATCGAGCCGCCGTTGCTTGACGAGGGTGTACGTCACCGGAATGCCGGCGACGATCGTGGCGGCCAGCAGTGCGAAGTACTCCGACTGTCCTGCGGCGCGAAGGCCGTAGAACGCGACCAACGGCGTTCCCATTTCCACGACCGTGCGGATGACGGCACGCCGCTTGGCGGCGGACCGTGCGCTGCGGGCCCGGCCGATGGGGTCCGGTCCGACGGCGTCGACGGAGATGGCGGTCATCACGATGTCCTTCAGGAACGAGTCACTGCGGCGCAGTGCGGCGATAACTACAGCGTTCCGTTCGCGAGCTCGCGGGTCTGTCCGGCGACCAGGTGATACGGCGGATGAATTCGTTGTCCACCGATTGGGGGACCGGACCGGTTAGGCCTCTTCAAAAGCCCACGTCAACCGACCCGCGCGCGCTAATGTCGTCACGACGTCCCGACTGTGAGGAGACAGCCATGGGCAGCTATCGGACGGTCCTTGTTGGCACCGACGGCTCAAACTCGTCGATGAAGGCGGTCGAGCATGCCGCCGCGTTCGCCGCGCAACAGGGCGCGAAGCTGGTCATCGCGACGGCTCATTTCCATGAAGTCGAAAAAGGCAGCTGGTCACGAGCAGCAGCCCCGGAAAAGGCCAGCGATCGGCGCGCTGAGGATGCGCTCGGACGTGAGAGTGGCTACAAGGTGCACGGTGATGCGCACGTGTACGAGATCCTCCACGACGCCAGTGAGCGGGCCCGTGCTGCGGGCGCGCAAGACATCGTGGAGCGGTCAGTTATCGGCGCGCCTGTCGAGGCGTTGGTCAGGCTGGCCGAAGACGTCGAGGCGGAGCTTCTCGTCGTCGGCGACGTAGGACTGGATACGACGGCCGGACGGCTGTTGGGTTCGGTGCCTGCCGACGTGGCGCGCAAGGCCAAGATCGACATCTTGATCGTGCACACCGTCGACTGACGTAGTCATGTCGACGCACGACTTTGCGACCTATGAGGAATTCGGTCGTAAGTTCTTCGAGGTCGCGGTTACCGCCGACCGCGTTGCCGAAGGGTTCGGCTCGATGGCCGGCGATACCTTCGAACTGGGGCCATTCCCCGCCGGTCCGGCAGGGATCGCGCGGGTCACGGCGCGGGTCAGCATCGAACAGCCCCAGGTGACACGCAGGCCCGGCGACATGATTGCGTTCGACGTTCATATTCCCCTCGACATCGATCTGCTCATCGACCTGCGAGTGGATCGCTCCCGATTCATGGTGACGGGCGATATCGCGTTGATTGCTACCGCTCGCGCTGCCGAGCCGCTGCTGCTGATCATCGATATTCCGAAGCCTGAGCGTAAGGACATCACCGTCAACGTGACATCGCAGACGCTGCGGGGCGAACTCCTGCGCATTGTCGCCGACGTCGACTCCGAGATCAAACGCGTCATCGCCAAGCAGGTCGGGCGGCGGATCGATGCACCCGAAGCGCAGGCCGCGAAGGTCGTCGACATCGGTAAGCGAATCGACAGCGCCTGGACCGGTATTTGACCGTGGAACGGCGGGCGCGCGACTGGTTGGACGCAGGCGGTTACTTCGAATGGGCGCCTGCGGAACGGAATGCCCAGAAGTTCAACATCTTTCATGCCGAGTTCGGCGACCCCGAGGCTCCACTTCTATTGATGGTCCATGGGTTTCCGACCAGCAGTATCGACTGGCAAGACGTGGCGGGGGAGCTCAGTTCCAGCCACCGCGTCTGCGTCCTCGACCTGCCCGGGTTTGGTTTCTCCGATAAACCCAAAGGTGCCGGCTATACGTTGCACCGCGACAGCGAGTTGCTCGGTTACTACGTCGTAGAGGTCCTCGGCGCCCACAAGGGCGACGTTGTTGCGCACGACCGCGGCGACAGCGTCGCGCTGTCGTTCGCTCACCGCTGCAGCACCGGTCAGACGTCGTTCGACATCTCGAATCTTGTGCTCAGCAACGGCAATATCTTTCTGCCACTGTCGAACCTGACAGAGTTCCAGCGTCTTGTGCTCGACCCTGAGACGGCTCCTGCGACCGTTGCCGCCATCACACCCCAGATTCTGGCCGCTGGTCTAGGACAAACCACCTTCACGCCGCGCCGCGCTTTGGACGACCCGGCGATCGTGGCATTGGCAGACACGTTCGCCGTTAATGACGGCCTGGGGGTCATTCACGACACCATCCAGTATCTGATGGAACGCTCCGAGCACGAGCAGGAATGGCTCGAGGCGCTGGCAGCGATGACCGTCAAAACCATTGTGGTGTGGGGTCTTTACGACGAGGTCTCGCCGCTGCGGGTGGCGTCGCACGTATGGAACAACTACCTCTCCACCAAGCCAGGCGACAACGAGTTCTGGCTGTTGCCGCGGGCCAATCACTATCTGCAGAACGATCAACCGCGTGAGTTCGCGCAAGTGCTCCGGGCTGCGTCGTCCGGCAGTTCGCCGCAAGCGCCTGGCGCGCTGTCTGCTGAACCTGGCGCGCCGATATTCCTGGATCGGTCGCGATCGCAACTGCCCACCGCGCAGGAGACCCTCGCTAGGACAGGTGGGTGAACTTTGACTGGGAACCGCTGACCCCGGGTGTGTGGCGGGTCCGGATGCCGTTTCTCGATGTGACGGTCGGCCTGGTGGCGGGGGATGCGGGTGCACTCCTGGTGGACGCTGGGACGACATTGGCCGAAGCGCGCGCGATCGATGCGGACGTTCACGCCCTCACCGGACAGGCAGTCAGCCAGATCGTGTTGACTCACAGTCATTTCGACCACGTACTCGGCAGCGCCCACTTCAGAGGCGCGCGGATTCATTGCGCGCCGGAGGTCGCTGAAACGCTCGCAACCGGGCGGGCCGACCTCCGTGCCGACGCCATCGGATACGGCGCCGACCCAGAGGAGATAGACCGCACCATCCTCGCCTTGCGGCCGTCAATCCACGAGACCCAGGGCACGACAGTGCATCTCGGCTGCCGGACGGTAGCGGTCATTCACCCCGGACCCGGACACACCAACCACGACCTCATCGTCGTCGTTCCCGGCCGACGCACTGTGGTCTTCTGTGGAGACCTCGTCGAGGAATCCGGCGATCCAGCGATCGATGCGCAGTCGGATGTGGCGGCGTGGCCGGCAACGTTGGACGTGATGCTCGCCGCCGCTGGGCCCGACGCGCTGCTGGTGCCGGGCCACGGCGCAGTGGTGGACGCCGATTTCGTTCGGCTACAACAACAATGGCTGCGCGCGAAGGCGCAGTAACCCGCGAGACGTTCAGTCGTGCTGGGTGATGGCGTGCTCGATGGTGCCGATCCCGTGTAGCTCCAAGGTCAGCACGTCACCGTCGCGCAACCAATTGCCGGTTTCCATGCCGCTGCCGCCGGCCAGCGTCCCCGTAGCGAAAAGCTCACCGGGCAACAAGGTTTCGGACTTGGAGGCATGCGCGAGCATCTCGCCGACGGTCCAACGCTGGTCGCTGGTATCGACCCGGCTGACGACGCGACCATTGATGCTGACCGACCCGGACAGCGAATCCAGTTGGGGGAGTATCTCATCGGCCGTCGCGGCGACCTGCGACATGGAGCTGGCGAAGTGCTTGGACTTCTGCGGGCCGAGACCGGTGGCCATCTCAGCGCGCTGAACGTCGCGGGCGCTGAAGTCATTGAGCACCACGAATGCACCGATGGCGTCGGTGGCTTGTTCGGGGGTGGCGTCGCGCAGGCCGGTGCGCAGCACGAAGCCGAGTTCGAGTTCATAGTCGAGGGCTTTGGTGTACGCCGGAGCGCGCACCGCCGTCCCGCTGGGCACGAACGTCAGGTGATTGGACATGTAGTAGATCGGTTGACGATCGAACAGCGCGTGCGGTGCGAACTTCGGGAACGGCTTGTGCGTCAGGGATTCCACCGCACGGGTCACCGCTGCCTCGCGCGGATGAAACCGGGTCAGCAGTCCGCGGGAGGCGTCGATGACGTGGTGCCGGGACGCCATGAAATCGCGGAATGACAGCGGCTGAAATGGCAAACAGCCGCCGCCTGCCGCGACATGAGCTTTGGCGAGCGACACCTCGAACTCCGGCGTGAACGCCGACGGCAGCGGCGCGACATCGGTGTCCTCCCAATCGCCGGTGCTGCCCAGCACTTGATGCTGCAGGCTGTCGTCAGACAGGATGCGCCGGAACTTCATCGGTCAAACCTCCTTGATCAAACCTGTTGGGCAAAGCCATGTTCGACGGCGTCGACGATCTGTTTGATGAGTGCCGTGTCGATCGGTTCTCGCGTGAGCAGGGTCCGGAAATGCAGTGGCGCGATGAGCATTTCGATGACAAGCAGCGGATCGGTTCCCGCAGGCAACTCGCCGCGGTCTGTAGCTCGATCAATGATCACTCTGGCCGCGGCGTAACGAGCCTGCCAAAACTCGGTGCGCCCAGCGGCGAGCGCGGCGTCGTCGTCGGCAATCGCCATCGTCCGCGAAAGCGCCTGTCCGATAGGGGTGTTGAGGTATTCGGCCAGGGAACCCGCGAAGGCGACGAGGTCGTCGTGCAGTGAGCCGGCATCGGGGATGGGGAGCTGTTCGCGGCTGTATGCGAGCAGCGCGTCGAGGAGAAGGTTCTCGCGGGTACCCCACCGACGCTGGATCGAGGTGGCGTGCACTCCGGCACGGCGCGCGGTCTCGTTCATGGTGACGGCGTCGGGGCCATGTTCGGCGAGGGTTTCCAGGACCGCACGCAGCACGGCGTCGCGCACACGCGCCGACCGGCCGCCCATTCGGCGCCGCGGCTGTTCGTCAGTCGCTGGTTGATTCATCAGACTCACATTAACGCAGAATCATTGCATTAATGCATCACCGGGGGTATCTTTCGGTTAACGCAGGATCGGTGCGTTAAGGTTGTCATTCGAGGGAGTTGCGATGTCGTACCAATGGACGCTGGAGGCCTACGAGCTCTTCGGCGAGCGCTATGCACAGATGGTCGGCACGGGGCTGCCTGCGGCGGACGTCGATGCAGTGCGCTCGGCCATCACCGAGATGTGGTCGGATGCCCCCGGCAGCTGGGTGCACGAATGGTCGAGATTGGCCGCGTCGTACGCGACGGCGGGTGAGCACCAGCTGGCGGCACTGGCGTACGGGTGGGCCAAATTCCCGACCTTGGCCGACGAACCCAAACGAGCGGCCCTGCACCAGCAGCTTGCCCAATATCTGCTCGCCGCACCGGGATTCGGGGTGCACTTTCAGCGCGACGTACTGACTCTGCCCTACCGGGGCGGCGTCGTCGAGGTACCTGTACACACGTTTGCCGCGCCGGACCTGCCGGCGAACGCGCCGGTGATCATCGCCAGCGGCGGTGTCGATACCTGGAAGATGGACCTGCACGGAATTCTGGTCGGATTCGCAGTCCAGCTACCGGCACGGATCGTCGCCTTTGACATCGCAGGGACCGGCGAGTCGACAGTGCCGATGACCGCCGACGGCGGCGCTGAAATCGTCCGTCGCCTGATCGATCACGCCCGGGCACTCGGCAATGGCGTGGTGGTCCATGTAGGCATCTCGATGGGCGGATACTTCTCCGCTCGATCCGGGCTCGCGGGTGAGGTGGATGCGGCCGTGGTGCTCGGCGGTCCGATCGAAAAGACTTTCACCGAAAGCGGTTTGAGCCGCTTTGGGATGGCCGGGATTGTCGGCAATGCGCTGGGCTTCGACCAGCAACCCAGCACCGAGGACCTTACCGCCCGGCTCGCCACATTCTCGCTGCGCCCGCTGCTCGACCAGGATGGCAACACTCCCATGCTGGTGATCAACGGTGCCGACGATGTCCACGTGCCGCAGGCGGACACGCTGGTGTTCGAGGGGCGGCGCGACACCGTCGTGCATCTCCTCCCCGACACTGGCCACTGCGCCGTCACCAAGCTCGACGAAGTTGTTCCGGTGATCTTGGCCTGGCTCGGCGTCCAGCTTGCCGGTGCGGGAAGTCAATCGTGACCGACACGACCACGTCGTCATCATGCCCACCCAGGCCGGAACACAATGGGACTGCCTTTGCCACGTGTTCTGGGAAGGCAAGATGTACAACGGATTTCCCGCAGAGGCCATCGCGTCGACCGGGTCGGCGTACAACGCGGCCGAACACATCGCCGGACGCGGCATCGCCCGCGGCGTGCTGATCGACATGGCCCGCCACAAGGGGGTGGACTCCCTGGAGCCTGGCTAGGCCATCACCACTGACGATCTCGACGAGTTCCTCGCCGGCAAGAACTTCGAAATCCTGCCGGGTGACGTCGTTTTGGTGCGCACCGGTTTTCTCCAGGCCCGCCGCGGCCGCTGGGGCGACTATGCCGGGGGAGATGCACCCGGACTGTCACTACACACCGCGCCGTGGTTCCGCCGCCATGACGTCGCCGCGCTGATCACCGATACCTGGGGAATCGAAGTGCGCCCCAACGAGATCGGATACATGCAGCCACTGCATGCTGTGCTGCTGGTGCACACCGGCATGGCGTTCGGCGAGATCTTCGACCTCGAAGCACTCGCCGCCGATTGCGCGGCCGACGGAGTTTACGAATTCATGTTCGTCGCACCGCCGCTGCCGATCACCGGTTCCTCCGGATTGCCGGTCGGCGCTGTCGCGCTCAAATAGCGACTCGCGCCGCCGCGGAGAACCCAGTTTGGATGAAATCCCTAGAACGCGTGTCTCATCCAAGCTGGGCTGTAGCTGCCATGTGATTGGCTCGCTGTGACATTTTCAGCGAATACCGGAATTAGCGTAGTCCCGGCCGCGGCCGGTTGGATTCACGTGATGCGTAGCGAAGCTACTTCGGCCACCGTGTCAGCGGTGGAAGAAGAAATCTCCGAATCCCTCCGCGATGGCCAGCTGACCGGTGGCGATGTCGGCCTGTCCGGCGAGAAAGCGGCCCTGCCGGAGATCCATGAAGCCCTCGCGAATGTCTCGCTGGCCCTGATGAATATCGCTCACGGTGTCGTGATGGTGCGAAGGCGTCGCCGATGCCAAGCCCGAACCAAATCCCATGCCTAGCGCCGCCATCGTGGCCATCACGATGGCGGTTCGCTTGGCGACTGCAGATGTGTTGCTCATGGCCGTGTCCCTTTGTTGGTGCTTGTGAAGTGGTCGACCACTATGTTCACGATGCAAGCACCAGCAATGTTCAAAGCCGTTGCTGAGTCGACAACCGAGCGAATGAGATCAGCTGGAGGAGGCAACGCCGTTCAGGACGAAGTCGATGACTTCGCTTGCCACGTCGCGTTCAGCCTTTCCCGAGCTGACAACGTTGTGTAATAGCGCCGTCATCATGACCGCGCCGAAGATGCTGATCGCGTCACTGCGCGGATCAGCGACGTGCTTCAACGTCCCGTCCGCGGCACCAGCCTCGAGTACGCGAGTGATGGGTTCGTAGAACGCGTGCTGGACCGCTGTAGCGAGTTCGGGTAGTCGGATCGCGCGCCCCAGGTCACCAATCAGCGCCATGCTGGTTCCTGGCCGGTTCATGGTGTGCGCAACCTGCACGGTGATGACGGCGGCCAGTCGCTCCTTGCCGCTACCGGGGGAGTTGGCGGCCTCGGCGACTTCGCGGGCAAGGTCGCCCAATGAATCCCGCAGCAGAAAACCGAGGATGTCGTCCTTGCCCGTGAAGTAGTAGTACAGCGTGGCTTTGGGGACGCCGGAGGCAGTCGCGATCTCTTCGATCTTCGTGTTTTCCAGCCCTTTGGTGGCAATCAGTTCGGCGGCGGCATAGAGCTTGCTCGCTACGGCCGCGGGCACCGTCCGACCTGTTTGTTCAGCCACGTGTCGAAGTGTACGAGCAGCAGACCCACTCAGAACGCAGACAGTGGAACCCGGATATAAACTGATATGTTGTACTCAGAGTCTAAACTGCCTGTGCTAGATGTGCTGGAGAGGTCAACATGCGCGACGCCATATCGACGGACGTGATCGTGGTCGGCTACGGAGCCGCCGGTGTGTGCGCTGCTCTGGAGGCGCGAGCCCAGGGCGCGGACGTTCTCGCCATCGACCGATTCAACGGTGGCGGCGCCACGCAGGTCTCCGGCGGAATCATCTACGCCGGCGGTGGAACTTGGGTGCAGCGTGAAGCAGGCATCGACGACAGTGCCGACCAGATGTACGCGTACCTGCACGCCGAGATTGGTGACGCGGTACGGCCGGAAACGCTGCGTCGCTTCGTTGATGGCAGTCCCGCGATGATCGACTGGCTCACCGCACACGGTGTGCCGTTCGAGGCATCGGTGTGTCCCTACAAAACGTCGTACCCGAACAACAAGTACTACCTGTACTACTCGGGCAGCGAGAACTCCGGGCGCTTCCGTTCCCTGACCGCGCCAGTGCAACGTGGTCACCGTGCAAAGGGTCCGGGTGCGTCGGGCAAGAAGATCTACCAGCCGCTGGCGGCGTCTGCGAGCCGCGCGGGAGTGTGCACGATGTTCCACACCCGGGCGGATTCGCTCCTGACTGATGCCGCCGGCGAGGTAGTAGGTGTGCGGACAAGCACGCTCGCTCATGCGCCGACGTGGGTGCAACGGCGTTACGCGACATACGCGGCGCTGGCCGTCAAGCCGGGCATCTACTATCCGCCGCTGCGCGCTGCGATGGAGCGGCGCCTGAGTGCGATGGAGCGTCGCTATGCGCAGACCGTCGATCTCCATGCCCGCAAAGGCGTAATCCTTTGTGCCGGTGGATATATCGCCAATCGGCAGCTGATCGATGAACACGCTCCGGCGTACCGCGAAGGACTTCAACTGGGGACCAGCGCTGACGACGGCAGCGGCATGCGGTTGGCGGCCGAGCTTGGCGCAGCCGTCGATCGCCTGGACAACGTGTCAGCGTGGCGGTTCATCACCCCGCCCAGTGCGATGCTCGGTGGGCTTGTGGTCGACGAATATGGACGGCGCTTCATCGACGAAACCCGTTACGGCGCAGCCATCGGCAACGCCATGGTGCAAGACCACAACAGCAAGGGATGGATTCTCGCCGACCAGCCGCTGCTCGATCAGGCACGCGAACAACTTCCGCAACAGGCGATCTGGTTCCAGCGTCTCCAGATGGAGGCCATGCTGCGTACTGACCGCGTTCAGGCGGACACGCTGGAAGCTGTTGCCGCCAAAGCGGGTATCGACCCGGTAGGACTACGTCAAACAGTCGCGGAGCACAACGACGCCGCGTTGTCGGGGCGCCCCGACCCGATGGGCAAGCCGGCGGAATTCGTCCACTCCATCGGGCAGGGTCCGTACTCGCTGATCGCGATCTCGATCAAGCCCAGCCTGATCAACCCGTGCCCGATGTTCACCCTCGGCGGCCTCGTCGTCGACGAAGGCACTGGCGCGGTGAAAACTCCAGCCGGACAACCGATAGCCGGGTTGTATGCGGCCGGACGCACGGCGGTTGGTATCTGTGCCAACTCGTACGTGAGTGGACTTTCGCTTGCCGACTGTGTCTACTCCGGACGCCGGGCCGGCAAGCACATCGTCAACGCTCGCTGAGTGACAGCTCGTCCCCGTCAGCAGTCTTATCTGCCGGCTTCGGCCACTCGGCAGGAACCGGTCGCTGCCGCACGATCTGCGGCCACCAGAACCACTTGCCCAGCAGCGCCGCGATCGACGGCGTCATGAACGACCGCACCACCAACGTGTCGAACAACAGACCCAGACCGATCGTCGTACCGATCTGCCCAAGGATCACCAGGGGACTGAAGATGAACGCAGCCATGGTCGCCGAGAACACCAGCCCGGCTGCCGTGACGACGCTTCCGGTGCCACCCATCGATCGGATGATGCCGGTGTTCAGGCCCGCGTGCATCTCCTCCTTGAACCGGGACACCAGTAGCAGGTTGTAGTCCGCGCCCACCGCTAGTAGCAGGATGATGGCCAGCGGCACCACGACCCAGTACAGATGGATGCCAAAGATGTACTGCCACACCAGTACTGACAGGCCGATCGATGCTCCCAGTGACAGGACGACGGTACCGACGATGACGGCCGCGGCGACGATGCTGCGGGTCACGATCACCATGATCAGCAGGATCAGAGCGACTGCCGCCAGCGCGGAGATCAACAGGTCGTACTTGGTGCCCTCTTGGATGTCCTTGTTGGTGGAGCCGATGCCGGCGACATAGATCTTGGCGTCTGACATGGGCGTCGCTTTGAGCGCATCGAACACCGCGTCCTTGATGGCGTTGATGTGCGGGATGGCTTCCGGGTTAGCCGGATTGCCTTGGTGCGTCACGATCATCCGAGCCGCCTTGCCGTCGGGCGACAGGAACAGCTTGAGCCCGCGCTTGAAATCGGCGTTGTCGAAGGCTTCGGGCGGTAGGTAGAACGTGTCGTCGTTCTTGGCATCGTCGAATGCCTTGCCCATGGCCGTGGCGTTCTTCAGGGCTTCATCACTCTGGGAGTTGGTGCCACCGGTGGTGGCGTAATTCGATAGCGTCAGTTCGCGATTGCGTTCCTGAATGGCGATCTGCGGCGGAATCAGAGCCACCAGATCCGGTTGCAGGGCATCCAGCCGGTCAAGGCTGGCGGTGATATTGCCGAACTTGTCGGACAGATCGGAGATGCCGTCCAGAGAGTCGAACACCGACCGCATCGCCGAGCACATGGGGATGTCGAAGCAGTGCGGTTCCCAGTAGAAGTAGTTGCGCAACGGCCGGAACTGGTCGTCGAAATCGGCCAGTTTGTTGCGCAGGTCGTTGACGGTCACGACGGTGTCGTGGAAAGCCTCGACCTGATCGTGGGTCGCCGCGGCGCTCTGCTTCTGCAGCGATAGCTGCCGTTTGAGCACGTTGATCGTGTTGTCAATCTCGCCTGCCTGCTTGAGCAGGTCGTTGGCCCGGTCCTTCTGATAGCCCAAGTTCATGATCTGGCTCGCGCTCGACGCACTGATCTGGAACGGAATGGAGCTGTGGGTGATCGGCGTGCCGAGTGGACGCGTAATCGACTGCACCAGAGCGATTCCCGGCGTGTGCAGCACTGCCTTGGCGGCACGCTCGAGGATCAGCATGTCCGCCGGATTCCGCATATCGTGATCGGTTTCAATCATGAGCAGCTCGGGATTGATGCGTGCCTCGGTGAAGTGGCGTTCGGCGGCCTCCATGCCGACGACGCCGGGTGCGCTGTCGGGGATGTACGGGCGGTTGTCGTAGCTCACTTCGAAGCCGGGCAGCGCGAACACTCCGATGAGGGCGATCGCGCCGGTCACCACCAGGATCGGCCCGGGCCAGCGCACAATGGCGGTGCCGATCTTGCGCCAACCTCGCGTTCGCTGGGCGACCTTGGGCTCCAGCAGACCGAACCGGGTGGCGATCAACAGCACTGCCGGACCCAGCGTCAGCGCGGCCGCCAACGTAACGAGAACACCGATGGCAGCAGGGATTCCGAGCGTCTGGAAGTAGGGGAGCCGGGTGAAGCCCATGCACGCGACCGCGCCGGAGATGGTCAACCCCGAGCCGACCATGACATGGACGGTGCCGTGCCACATGTCGTGGTAGGCGGCGATCCGGTCCATCCCCTTGCCACGCGCTTCTTGGTAGCGGCCAACGACAAAGATCACGTAGTCGGTGCCCGCCGCGATGGCGAGGAGCGTCAAGAGATTCGTCGCGTACGTGGACAGTCCGATGACGCCCGCGTGGGCTAGGACCGCCACGACGCCACGGGCCGCTGCGAGCTCGATGGCCACCGTCAACAAAACGATCACCATGCTCACCAGCGAGCGGTACACGAAGAGCAGCATGATGCCGATCACCAGGAAGGTGATGCCCGTGACTTCGTTGGTGCCCGCGCTACCGACTTCGAAGTTGTCGGTTACCAGCGGCGACGCACCCGTGACGTAGGCCCTGATGCCGGGCGGCGGTGGATCGTCGGCGACGATCTTGCGCACGGCGTCGACGGAGATGTTCGACATCGCCTCGCCCTGGTTGCCGCGCAGATATATCTGCGTCAGGGCCGCTTTGCCGTCCTTGCTCTGCGAGCCGCCGGCGGTCAGCGGGTCACCCCAGAAATCCTGGACGTGCTCGACATGCTCGGCGTCGGCCTGAAGCTTCTTGACCAGGCCGTCGTAGTACTTGTGCGCCTCGGGGCCGAGTGGCTGGTCGCCCTCGAGCACGATCATTGCCGCACTGTCGGAATCGAATTCGTGGAAGGTCTGCCCGATGTGCCGCATAGCGAGAATGCCGGGTGCGTCGGGTGCGTTCTGCCCAACCGACCGTTCCCACCCGACTATTTCGAGCTGGGGCGCGATGGTGTTCGAGACGGCGGCAATGGCGATCCAGATCAACAGGATCGGTACTGAGAGCTTGCGGATGAGCCGCGCCGGAAGGGCGCCTTCGACTCCTTGCTGATGCCCGCTCACGCCGTCTTGTCCAAGCACGAGATGTATCCGTTCACGTGGTTCGTGGACCTTTCGTCCTTGACGATGCCGTTGACGGTGATGCGGCAACCGAGGGTGGTGCCGTCACCCTGTGCGCGGAGATCGGCGTACATCGTCGGCTCATCGGTCGTCAGCTGCTGGGACCATGGCAGCGTGACGTTTTCCACGCGCTGAGGCTGGGCGTTGATGTCCAGAAAGTTGATGGTGGCCACGGATCCGGGCGAACCGAACACCTCGAACAACACCCGTTTCGGGTTGTAGCCGGTGTTCTCCAAGGCCTCTGAGCCGGGCCGCGACACCTCGTTATCGGAGCCGAAGATGCCACGCAGTCGGTCGACACTGAACCCGACCAGGGCGACAACCAGGATCACCACGATTGCCACCCACTGCCGGCGTGCCAACTTGCTCACCGAAAACTTGCTCAAGCCAAAGCCTTTCGACGCCCCCGCAGACGATCAGGCGAGGGAAATTCGCGAAATCGTTCCGTAAGGCAGAACGGTACGGTACCGTACGCGCGATCGCAACCGGATTGACATATGGGCAAAACTCTGGGCAATGCTTCAGCGAGTTCCAACAACGTGGTGTAACTCTGGTATTCCATCTGCGAGGGTCAGGAAGGGGTGTGATGATGTCCGACGACATGGGCGCTACCTCTAGCTGTCCGTGGAGTGAGCGCGAGGCCGAACTCTTGGCGATCACATTGGAGCTGCTCCAGGAGCACGGATACGACCGCTTGAGCGTTGAAGCAGTAGCCACCAAAGCGAAAGCCAGTAAAGCGACGATGTACCGACGCTGGCCGTCGAAGGGCGATCTGGTGTTGGCCGCCTTCATCGAGGGCACCCGCAGTTCCGCCGTGCCACCCCACACCGGTTCGCTTCGTGGAGACCTGCTGGAGATCGGCGGGGCGGTGTGCACTCAGGCCCGTGAACACACCCGGACCATGCGCGCCGTGTTGAACGAGATGTCGCATAGCCCGGGCCTGCAGGCGGTGATGCAGGAGAAGTTCATCCATCACCGCAAGTTGGTGATTGACCACGTCCTTGCCGAGGCTGTCGAGCGCGGCGAGATCGACAGCTCAGCCATCGACGAGGAGATCTTCGATCTGCTGCCGGGCTATCTGGTGTTCCGGGCGCTGGTCTCCGAGCGACCACCGACCGAAGAGACGGTTCGAATCCTGGTCGACGACGTGTTGCTGCCCAGCCTCAAAGCGGGTCGGGGCAAGTAAGGGCGCCGGTCGTTCTAGGCCGATTTGCCTCCGGCCGCAAGGCGCATGAGGTCGCTGCTGAAGTCGAGATCGCCGGCAGTCCGTTGCGCACGGGTGGCGTTGCCGCCGAATTGGTGTTGATAGCCCGCCCAATTGTCGTCGGCGATCTCGCGAGTCACGTGACTGCGCAATAGGACCGCGAGTTCCGTTGCGGCACGGGTGATCCGGGCGCCGAGTTCAGGCGACCCCCAATCTTCGGGTGCAGCGTAGAGCGCCGTCGGCACCGGCACGGTGCGCAGGAAGGCGAACAGTGGCCGCAGATGATCGTCGACCACCATCGCGTGCCGTGCCGTGCCTCCGGTGGCCGCGAGGATGACCGGCTTGGCGATCAGCAGATCGTTGTCGATCAGGTCGGCGAAAGACTTGAACAGCCCACTGATTCCGGCTTTGTACACGGGGGTGGCGGCGATGATCGCGTCGGCCGCAGCCAGTTTCTCGATGGCAGCCTGGACGGCTGCATTCGGAAAGCCGCTGACGAGGGACCGGGCGATGTCAACCGCGATGGGGCCGAGGTCAATGACGGTGACCTTGGCGCGGGTTCCGCCATTTCGGAGGGTTTCGACGGTCTTGTCGGCGATCCGCTGTGTCAACAATCGGGTTGACGACTGCTCACTCACTCCGGCATTGATGACGGCGATGGTGACGCTCATGAGCGATTCCTTTCCGTGACGGCCGGCGCGGCGGCCAGCAGCGCGAGGCTGATCTCGGTGAGTGCTTCCAGTTGTGCCGGGGTGAGCGCTCGTGTCATTGCTCTGGTCACGTGCCTGGCGTGAGCCGAGCCGACCCGGCGTTGAATGTCGGCGCCTTCCGGCGTGAGGTAAATCCGGCAGGCCCTGGCATCGTCGGGGTCGGTGCGCCGGTCCACCAAGCCGCGACCGTGCAGCCGGCTCACCAGCCGGGAGATCCCGGCCTGAGTCAGCAACACGTCGTCGAGAAGTTCGGTGATCCGCATCCCTTCGGGTGCTGTCGACAAGGCATAGAGCACGCCGTATTCGTGGGGGAGCAGGTCCCCCCAGTCGCCGTCGTACTCGAACTCGCGACTGAGGGTCGCCTGCGCGCGGAACATGGCCTCCCAGGCGTGGTTTGCGAGGCGGTTCCGCCGATCGCTCATCAGAGGGCTGCCGGGAACCGAGCCACCACGTCCGGGTCACTGTCCTGATAGGGCGAGGTGCCTGACAAGTTGTCGCCGCGGTTCGGGTTGGGCCGGGGCTGACGCGGTTCAGCGTCGCCGTACTTGGCCTTCACCAGTTCGGCGTGTGTCGGAGCAGCCGATGGAACCCCCGTTGCCCGGCGGGATTCCATCTCCCGGCGGAGCTCGGGGACCACTTCGGTGCCCAGCAGCTCGACCTGTTCCAACGCCATATCGACGGGCAGCGATAGGCCGTCCACTGCGAACAGCTGCCGCTGGTAGTCGCCGAAGCCCTCCTGGAAGGTGAGGACTTTGTCGATCACCTGCTGCGGGCTGCCCACCGTCAATGGCGTGGATGCGACGTAGTCGTCGAGACTCATCCCGCGGAACATCGGATAGTTCTCGAAGTACGGCCGGAAAGTGTTCAGTGCGTCCTGAGAACGCTTGGCGATGAACGACATTCCGCCAAGACCCACGATGGCCTGCGCCGTACTGCCATGGCCGTAGTGCTCATACCGCTCTCGGTAGAAGTCGACCAGCGGCTTGAAGTGGAAGTTGGGCGCCAGGATGTGGTTGGCGAAGAATCCGTTGCCGTAGAACGCCGCTTGTTCGGCGATCTCCGGCGTCCGGATTGAGCCGTGCCAAACGAACGGTGGCACGTCGTCCAAGGGCCGCGGTGTCGAGGTGAACCCCTGCAGCGGTGTCCGGAACCGGCCTTCCCAATCGACTACGTCTTCCCGCCACAGCCGGTGCACCAGGTTGTAGTTCTCCAGCGCAAGTGCGACGCCCTGGCGGATGTCCTTGCCGAACCACGGGTAGACCGGCACGGTATTGCCGCGGCCGACCATCAGGTCCAAGCGGCCTTTGGCGACGTGCTGGAGCATCGCGTAGTCCTCGGCGATCTTCACCGGGTCATTGGTGGTCATCAGGGTCACCGCGGTGCTGAGTTTGACGCGCGCGGTCACAGCGGCGATGTACGCCAAAAGAGTTGTCGGAGAGGACGGCACGAACGGCGGGTTGTGGTGCTCGCCCAGCGCAAAGACATCCAGGCCGACCTCGTCGGCCCGGCGGGCCACCCGGATCATGTTGTCGATGCGCTCGGCTTCGCTCTGGGTGTAGTTGGTGATGGGCTCCGGCGCGATGTCGCCGACGGTGAAGACACCGAATTCCATAGCAGCTCCTTCAGGGCGCGTCCGCCAGTTGCATGACTGCGCATGCAATTGAAAACAATATGACTATGCATCTATTCCCGCTTCGTGCCCGGGCCAGCTGACGGCACACTGGTAACCGTGACGGAGATTCTGAGGTACAGCGCATTTGCGGCGACACCGGACGGCGGCAACCCGGCGGGGGTGGTGCTCGACGCGTCCGCGCTCGACGAGCGGCGCATGCAGGAGATCGCCGCGGAGGTCGGGTACGCGGAGACCGCGTTCATCGTCGACACCGCCGGTGCCGAGCAGGGGCGCTACCGCGTGCGGTACTTCTCGCCGGCCGCCGAGGTGCCGTTCTGCGGGCACGCCACAGTCGCCACAGCTGTCGCGCTGACCGAACGAAAGGGGACAGGCACGTTCACCTTCGCCACGGCGGCCGGGGAGGTCGTGATGACGTCGACTCAAACCGGCGGCGACGTGACCATCGCCTTCACCAGCGTGCCACCGCAGGTCCGGGCGCTCGACGCCTCGGCACTTGCCGCGGCCCTCGAGTTGCTGGGGCTGGTTCCGGGCGACCTGGAACCGGAACTGCCGGTGCGGGAGGCTTTCGCCGGGAACTGGCACCCGATCATTGCCCTTGCTGACCGGGAGGTGTTTCACCAATTCCGTTTCGCGCCTTCGCCGTTGGCCGCGTTGATGGATGAGCGAGGCTGGACCGGCACGGTAACCGTGCTGCACCGGATCGCGCCCGATGAGTTCCTCGCTCGAAACCTGTTCCCGGTCGGGAGGATCAACGAGGACCCGGCAACTGGATCGGCGGCCGCGGCCACCGGCGCCTACCTACGTGAGGTGCTCGGCTTCGGCGGCGACGGTACGGTCCGCATCCACCAAGGGCATCACGTCGGTCGTCCCAGTCTGCTGACGGTCACGGTGCCCGACACCGGCGGCATTGTCGTATCCGGTGGTGCGGTCCCCATCCGTCACTGAGTCCGATTGCCATCGGAGCTACGGTGTCTTGGTGCGCCACGCAATCTTTATGCCCCCGCTCGGTGAGCTGGCCGATCCCCAGGCCATCGTTGATATCGCAATTGCTGCCGAAGAGTCAGGCTGGGACGGCCTGTTTGTCTGGGACCATGTGCTGAGTCCGATCGACGGTCAGTGGGAGATCGCCGACCCGTGGATCGTGTTGGCTGCCGCGGCTGCCAACACAAGTCGAATTCGGTTGGGCCCCATGGTGACTCCGGTGCCGCGTCGGCGAATCCTCAAACTCGTGCGAGAGACCGCAACACTGGATCGGCTGAGTCGGGGGCGGCTGATCCTGGGTTTGGGCACCGGCGACGACCGGGGTCGCGAGTACTCAGCCGTCGGGGAGAATGCGGACCCGCGTCGACTTGGCCGCTTGCTCGACGAAGGTGTCGAAGTGCTGACGGCGTTGTGGGCCGGTGACACCGTCACCCATCACGGTGAACTGTTCGTCGGCGACGTCCGCGCTGTTCCCGATTCGGCGCATCAGCCGCGAATCCCGTTGTGGTTCGGCACTGCACGACACAGCGGCAAGCCGGTGGAACGGGCCGCCCGGCATGATGGCATTTTTCCGCTCACCGGCGATGCGTCGAAGGTTGCCCAAATTGCCGACACCATAGAGCAATTGCGCGGCAGCCGTGAAGGATTTGATATCGCAGTGAAGACCAAACCGGGCACCGATGCGGCGGAGTTTGCCGCTGCCGGCGCGACCTGGGCGATGCATGCCTTCTGGCCGGGCGACCGCCCCGATCAGGTGCTACAGGTGATCAAGGCCGGCCGCCCGGGCTGAAGTCAAGTCACTCGACTCAAAACATCGTGTTGGCGTTGGCGGACTGCTGGGGAACGGGCTCAACCACATCCCAATGCTCAACGATCTTTCCCTGGTGCACCCGAAAGATATCCACAACCGCGTCGCCGGGGTCGTCGGGCCCCTGCCGTGAATGCACATGCAAATACACCAGTTCACCGTCGGCAGCACTGCGCGCGATGTCCACGTGGGCTGTTGGGTGCGTAATGAAATAGCCCTCGAAGTACCGAACGAATGGTGACTTACCGTCGGGCACATGCGGGTTGTGCTGCTTGTAGTCCTCCGCGAGCACCGCAGACGACCGTTCAACGTCATGCATGTTGAAGACGCCTTCGTAGAAGGCCAGTACGAGTTGACGATTCGATTCCTCCAGTGCGACATCACGTCCGCTGGACACTGGCCGTGACGCGGCACCACACGCCATCAACGCTGCCACCGGCAACGCCATAGCGGCGCTCACGAGAATTCTCTTCATTACCCTCCGCATCGACGCATCCAGGGAAAAACTAGGCCCTCGCACCGGTTACCTCAACGTAGTTTTGCCATTCGAAACTGTCGCCGTTGCGGCGGACGTGTAGGGGAGCGTGGGTGGGGAAGTGGGCCGTGACGAGACCGAGTCCTTCGCTGGCGTCGCCGATCGGGAATTTGAGCACGCGTGCCACCAACGTCCTCGGCTCCGTATCTATTCCACTCGCCCCGGCGTAACACCATCCGCAATGCTGGCCAGGATGTCGGTCACTTCAGACAGGGACCGTGTCGTGTTGATCTCGTGCGTGGCCGATTCCCTGAGCAGTGGCTCTACCTCGGCGATATCGGCGAGGATCTGAGACTGTTCAGCGGCGGTCTTACCGAACGGATTGTTCGTGCGTAGCTGAATACGTTGCAGCACAACATCAGTCGGCGCAGCCAACAGCACGATGGCATCGAACCGGTCATAGAAGCGCACTTGATTGGCCACCGTACCTGTAACGAACAGTGGCCGGTCGCGTGGTCGGTTCAGCAGTTCATCGATGAGCGGTTCCCGCCAGAGCGGTTCGCCTGCAACGAGTTCGATCCACGGTCCGTCGTCGGTGTCGGCCGTCGCGTAACCGCGACGGGCTAGCTCGATGAGGGCGCACGACTTACCTACGCCGGACATCCCTGTCACCAACACTGCTGCCGTGCGTGGACGCGGCGCCGGCAAGGTCATGCCACTCAGGGTATCTGGCACTCTCCGAGCAAGCCGTCGCGCTGGCTGGGCGTCAACGTCATGAGTGCAGTCGTGAGGTCGCGCACGGTCTTGTCGCGGGCGAGGTGAAGCCAGTCCAGTTCGGCATCGAGTGCGCTGGCGTATCCGGTGGTGCTGTCGAAGTACTCGACGCGTACACCGAAGAACTCGGCCAGCATCTCCGCAGTACGGAGGGAGGGGCAATTACGGATGCCAGAGCGTAGTTGCGAGAGGTACGGGGCTGACAGTTGGTACCCGCTGCGGGCCAGAGCTTCTGTTACTTCGGCGTTGCGATAGGGCCCACGCCCGGGTGGGTAGATGGCGGTGAACAATCGGTTGAGTCGTTCGGCGAAGGTGGCGGCATCGACTGACGGTTGGCGGCGTTTCCTGCTGGCCATGTAATTCCCCCTTGAATCATGTTGCGGTGCAATCGCTTAGGGCACATCCGTCGACGGACGGTATGGTTGAAGTGCTGAAGTGACCTGATGATGGCCGCCCGGGGGTGCGGTGACTGGACAGGTGCCGCCGAGTGATGTTTCGGGGCAAGCGCGTCGGGGTGCAGGTTAGCTCACATTTCTGTGAACGCGACGACAGCTAATCACTTCCGGGAGTTGACGGGTCAGTAGGTTCATGGAAGTCTCGTGTCATCAGTTGAAGTTCCAGTCAAGCCGGGGGGCTTGGAGACCGGTCTTCTCAAGGGGGATGCAGTGTTTCGTGATCTGCTGCGGGTTTCGCAGTTTCTCGTGCCGATACCGGCAGTACTCACTACGCCGGCATGGCAAATGTGAGGTCTTCACGCATCGCGGTTGCTAGCCGACGACCGCGGCGGGGCTGACACAACCTGCCGTGGTGTAGGGCGCGTTTCGCCCGGTCATGAGTCGTGCGCCGTTCCCGGCGTGTGGTGCAGCGAACTGACGTGAACAGGTTGTGCGGTGCACGTTGGCGCCGGAGGCGTCGTCTTCTTTGAAAGTTCCCGGGGGATCTGCCTTTTGATCGCAATCACCGGGCGGTAGCTGCCGCATGGGGCGGTTGAAAGGGGTTTGGGTGAATCATCCTGGACGGCAGGCCTATTCACGGAATCGCAGCGGCGGATGGGCCGAAGAGACCGCAGATATGATTGCGTTGCTGGGTGACTCGCGACTGCTGAAGCAACCGCGCTCCGCGGAGCGCAACTCCGCGCACATCCCCGGCATGATCTGTCAGCCGCCGCGCCCAGTACGAGTGGCGTACTGGTGGGCGACTGCACTCCAAGCCCAGGGCTGGCGATTGTGTGCGTTGGGAGAGCAACTTGCAGGCGGAGGGTTCATTGCCGAGATCGGGCTAGTCGGCGACGAATCGATGTGGATCGTCTTTCCTCGCAATATGCCCGACGACGGGACCGAGGCGTCAGCCCTTGCCAACGTCATCCAGCGATTGACTTTCGACCAGCGGAACTACCTCCGCCGGCTCGTCGCCGCCGTCCCCGGCAACTCCCACGGCGGTGCAGACGAATCACAGTGCCCGAAGGGATCACGGCGTTGAACAACGAGTCCGATATTGCGTGGGATTTGGTAGAGCACGTCCGATCTAGCTTGACCATCGCAGAGCTCAACAACACATATGTCAACCTGGGTATCGGCGAGTTCGACTCGGTGATCCAAACATCGATGACAGTTCTTGAACGTGAACGCCTTTCAGTCCCAAACGGACTCGCAGACACACTGCATCGGTGGCGTGTGCTGCACCATCCCGATGGCGCAGTTGCCGACCGCCTCGCTCGGCAGATCGCACAGTGTCGGCACCGTAGTGACTCCCGATGCGGTGGATAGGCGACTACGACGACAAAACGTATGTGACGTGAGGCATGTGGAGGATCTGTGATGTTGACGCCGAGAGCCAAGGACGAACTCGCCGGTACTGCTGTTCATCTGGCTAGTGCCCGGAAGGCCGAGGTGACCGCGCTTCTACAGTTCGCCGGCGGGCTGCGCGTCGTCAAGGGGCGCATTGTGATCGACGCCGACGTGGACCGAGAATCGGTTGCCACCCGGATCTGCAACGCCCTCAAGGACTTATGCGGGTGTGCACCTGACGTGCGGGTACTCCCGAGCGTAGGTGGGCGCCGTCGTTACGTGGTGCATGTAGCTCACCAGGCAGAAGACGTGGCCCGCTGGACCGGGCTGATCGACCGTTGGGGGAGACCCGTCCGAGGCATGCCGCCGCAGATCGTTGGCGGTAGTACAGCAGACGTCGAAGCGGTCTGGCGCGGGGCATTCCTGGCCCGTGGGTCATTGTCATTGGCAGGTCGCACCCGGGGGCTGGAGGTGGAATGCCCGGGGATGGAGGCGGCCTTGGCTCTGACGGGGGCCGCTCGCAGACTGGGTGCGTCCGTGAAAGCGCGTCAGCTACGGGGTGCCGATCGGATCACGGTGCGTGACGCGGACACAATCTCGTTGTTGTTGAATCGAATTGGCGCTCAACAAACCCGAGCGGCCTGGCAGTCACACCGCGATCGGGCCAGCACAACGATCGTGGATACCGCACTCGTCGACTCCAATCAGCGTCGTGCGGAACGGTCCGCGGCGGCGACGGCAATCCGGGCGGAACGTGCCCTGGAGATCCTCGGGGACAAGGCACCTGATCATTTCGTTGAAGTTGCACGTTTGCGCATCCAACACCCGGATCTTTCGTTGGACGATCTGGGTCGTCTAGCGGACCCCCCGATGACGAAGAACGCCATTGCTGGGCGACTTCGGCGCCTGTGTGGGATGGCTGACCGCGCAACCCTGCAAGCCGGGATTACCGACACCAGCGCGGCTATCGACGCTGGATGACTCGCGGGGCTACCCCAAGGGGTCGCCGTCGACTACGTCGGTAATCGTCACATCGATCGGTCCGGCCGGAGTACTGCCGTTGTCGTCGAGGTTATCGAGGATGGGTCGGATCGTGTCGAGGACCAATCGCCGGATGTCATCACCAAGATCACGCAGTTGGGTGCCGTAGCTTCCGGTGACGTCGATGTCGATGGCGCGCAACACTGCGCCCTCCAGCGTGAAGGCGATCCGCGTCGGTTGGCAGACGAATCTGCGACGCAGCTCCCGGGCCAACAGGCTGCGCAGCGCGTGATCGCTGATGTACACGACGCCATCGCCGGCGCCCCGGGATGCCCGGATGGGCCAACCGACACGGGTTGCGGCGTGCACCGCTGCACGCACCCTGGCGCTGATTGCGTCCCAGCCGGGTTCGGGCACAGATCTCAGGTATGAGGCCGCACGGTTCAGGACGGGATCAGTCTCCATCACTGCCACCTCCTCAACAGAACACGCAAAGCCTTCAGAGCCCGAACGTGGTGACCGCGTACCGCATCGGAGCTGAGGTGTAGCACCTCGCCGATTTCAGGGAACGTCATCTGTTCGACCTCCCGCATCATCCATACCGCGCGCTGGCGTACCGGCAATTCGCCGAGCGCCAGTTCGAGGGCGTCTAAGAAAGCGGCGTTGGACGCCGCGGTGTAAGGGTCAGCGGACGGGTCCGGCCCGGCCAACGGTTCCAGCACCCAGTCTTCGACTGGTCTCGCGCGTTTGAGGCGATGCGTGTCGGCGATCTTGCGGTAACAGATCGCGAACAGCCACGTCCGCAGTGACGAGCTTCCGCGGAAGGTGCTGATCTGCTGCCACGCGGCAACGAAGGTGTCCTGCACGACATCTGGGACGTCAGCTTCGTACGCGAGCATCCGCCGCGCGTATCGGTAGAGCACGGGTCCATAGCGGGTCACGATGACGTCGAACGCCTCCCGATCGCCGACTATGGCCGCGACCCGTAAGGCCTCGTCGTCAGCGTCGCGTAGGTCGCCACCGGTTGGGGCTATCACCACACTCCGCTCTCAGCTACGCTCCACCGCTCCTGAAATATAGGCCTTCGTACCAGAAATAGCCGCAGCGTGGGCGGCCTGAGCATGCTTAGCTGAGCAGAGTCGCGATGTGTCCCGTATCACTCAAACGGGGCGTTCGGTTCGAGCCCCGGATAACGACTACCCATATATCGCAATCGAAAGGGGAGCGGTGATGACCAGCGCGCAGGCCGATGTGGAGTCCGCCGGCAAAGAAGTTAGCCCGTACCAGGGCTCACCGTTGGTGAGCTCACAAGGCAAGACAACCATCGCGGATGTCGTGGTGTCGAAGATCGCTGGGATAGCGGCCCGCGAGGTCAGCGGCGTCCACGACCTGGGCGGCGGTGCATCGCGAGTGGTCGGCGCACTGCGTGAGCGGATTCCCGGTGCCAGCGTCAACCAGAGCCAGGGCGTTTCGGTCGAGATCGGTGAGAAGCAGGCAGCCGTCGATATTGACATCGTGGCCGAGTACGGCGTGGCGATTGCCGACCTGGCCGCAGGCATCCGGCGAAACGTCATCGCCGCGGTTGAACGTATGACCGGGCTTGAGGTCACCGAGGTCAATATCACGGTTCACGACGTGCACCTTGACGGTGAAAGCGGCGACGACGCCGACGCACCTGCCCGTGTCCAGTGATGCCCCGACAGGGGAGGCCGCGTCCGAGGACGAGACCGAACGCATCGCTGCTGTGGTGACTGCCGTCCAGGGCGTGGCCGGCTTGCACGCCGGCATGTTCGGCGAGGTGGCCACCTACCTGCCCGGACGGCGGGTATCCGGAATCCGGATCGCGGCGGACCGTGTCGACGTGCACGTGAGTCTCGCGCTCGACGCGCCGGTGCGAACCACCGCCACCGCGATTCAGCGGGCCGTCGCCGAGTTAACGGATCTGCCTGTCGACGTCACCATTGAAGACCTCGTACCCGTGACACCGACGTCCGGTCGAGGACTGCAATAGAGCGCCACGGTGTGGCGGCGCGACGAGGGGCGCGCCGCCACACCGTGGGGTTCACGAACTCCTAAGTGCCAGTACAACTTCGTTCCGCGGAAGGTTCACATCATGACCTCATCGACACTGGGTCTGGTTGCCGGTCTGCTGCTCGGCGTGGCCGCGGCGGCAGGCGGACTATGGGGCTTTCTCATCGCGCTGCTGCTCGGCGTAGCGGGCTACCTGATCGGCGCCCACCGCGACGGTGAGCTCGATCTATCCGCCTTATTGCGGGGCCGCGACCGTGACTGAGTCAGACATGGCGGAACCCGCTGCAGCGCAATGTGATTCCGAAGACGATGCCGCTACTCGCGGCACGCTGACGGTACGCGAGAAGGTTGCACAACGGCTAGCGGTCCGCGCTGCGCTCGATACACCCGACGTGCTGCCGTTCTCGGAAGGCCGGACAAAGATTGCGGGTCGGTCTCTGCCTCAAGCACAGCTCACCGTCACCGGTAACCGCGTCACAGCGCACCTCAAGGTCACCGTCGCGTGGCCGGCGTCGGCGGTGGACGTCGCGCGTGCGGTGCAGCGCAATGTCGCGCAGACCTTGTCGAACATGGCTGGATTGCACGTTGACCGCGTGGACGTCACCGTCGAGCAATTCAGCACCGTCACCAAAGACATGAAAAGGACCCAATGATGATTGCCGACAACGTTGCCCTGCCCGCACCAGGGCGGGCCCCGGTCGCCGCTGCCACAGCCCGGTACATCGCGGTGGTGCTGGCACTCGTCGTCCTCATTGGCGGGGTCGTGGCTCTGCGTGAGGCCGGTGTCGTGCTGGGCTGGCTTGCGGGGACGCCATGGATCGGGACGGCCGCCACCGCCCTGAACGGACTGCGCAGCCAGTGGTGGATGGCCCCAGCGGGCGCGGGCGCACTCGTGCTTGGCGTGTGGCTGGTGGTCGTGGCCTTGCGGCCGCGACGTAAGACCGTCGTCGCCGTCGATGCGGCGGGATCGGTGTGGATGCGCCCCCGTGACGTAGCTCGGTTGGCGTCTTACGCGGCGTCCTGCGTGCCTGGTGTCGAGGTGCTGAACTCGGCGGCAACACGCCGCGAGGTGACGATGTACGTGGGACTCACAGGAGGCGAGTCCGACGTCGCCGCGAAGGGCGCGATCGCCGCAGCGGTCGGTAGCGCCACTGAAATCCTGGTTCCGACACCGCGAATCGTGGTGCGCATCGGTACGAGTGGGGCTGCATGAACTTGCGCCCGACCGATATCGTGGCTCGTGTCGCGACTCTGGTAGCCGGAGTGGTGCTGATCTCAGTCGGCACCGCGTTGGTGCTGTGGCCGACTCACGTGGTGCGTGCGGCACCCGAACACATCAGCACCGGACCGGTCGTGCGCCACACCGTCTCAACGTGGTGGCCATGGGAATTGGCCGGGGCGGGAACACTTTTGGTAGTGATCGGGCTGGTGTGGCTGATCGCGCATGTGCCGATTCGGAAGGCGCAGGTGCTGCGCGTTGCCGGCACCAACGACCCGGGATCCATCACGGTGAACCTCGATGGTGTCGCCTCCGCGGCTGCCGCCGCATTGGCGGAGGACTCGAATGTGCAGTCCGCCAAGGGAAAAACGATTGCCCACGGCGGCACGTCGACGGTGGAATTGACCGTTACGGTGGCACATCCAGCCGGCCTTGCCAGTGTCATCTCGGCCATTGACACCACACTTGCTGACGTCGCCCGGGCCACCGGCGGTACCGGTAAGCCGGTGGCGGCACGCGCGCTCGTGCAGATCGCCAAGTCCAAGAGCTCTGGCTGACCTCAAGTGCCTGGCGGGAATGCCTCGGCGGGGCATGCAAGTGCCACGGCCTGGGCGTGGGGAGCCAGGAAGGTCACTAGCGTCTGCGGGTCTGCCACGCGGTGTGCAGGCGCGGAGGCTGCAAGCACGGCAACGAGACTGGCGTCGGGGTGGCGGATTGGTATTGCGACACAACCGTATCCGGGTACCAGTATCCCGCGCTGGCTGACGAATGCCGGGCGTTCACCGCGTGCGTCCGCGGCCGCGATGCGACCGATGGCCGAGCAGTCCGGCTCAGCGACGATCCGATCTGGGTCAGACAGCGGAAAGTCTGGGTCGATGTCAAACAGTTCCAGTGCCGGCTGCCGCGCAGGAGACAACGGTCGATGCAGAACCAGATGTATCCCGAAGCGGGCTTCGGCGCGCACGGCATCGACCGCTTCGCGCAGGCGGTCCGCTGGTGTCGACGGGATTCCGACCAGCCGGTCGATCCGGCGACCCAGCGCGAATCCGCTCAAATCGGGTGTGCGGACCAGATATTCGCTCTCCACCAGGACTCCGAGTAGGCGGTACGCGGAGGACCGTGACATCCGTAGTCGCCCCGTGATCTCCAGCGCCGTGATGCCCGGCCCGGCGGCTGCCACCTCTTCGATGATGGCCAGGGCGGCGAGTGCCGAACGTGACCCGGCGTCCGGGCGCAGCGCGCGCGTCATGACCCCGCCCGCAGATATCCACGCCACACCGAGGACCTGACGGTTCCCGCGTGCGCGCCCATCGACGCGAATGCGTCCGGGCGGCTGCGGCGCACCCACCAGCCGAGGCCGGCCCACAGCAGCATCCAGGCCATCGAAGCTGCCGCGCCAATCCACGACGGGCTAGCGAGCGTCAGCCCCCAGAATCCGGCCAGCACGGCGGCGAGGGCTAGCGCGCAGGCCGGCCCAACTACCCAGGCCACCCTGCTGGGTTCGCCCAAACGCCGCAGCATCGCAGGCATCGCGCCGGCCAGCGCGGCGTACGACAGCACGAAACCGCATACCGCGCTGGCCACCAGCGAGCCGCACACTGCTGCCGCATCGGCACCGCACGCACTGACGGCGAAAGGCACACCGAACACGATCGCGGTGCACAACCAGATTCCCACGGTGGGCGCCTTACTGCGCAGATCGGTGTGTCCAAGCGCCGCAGGCAAAACCCCTTCGCGAGCTAGAGACAACAACACACGGGCTGCCGCTGTCGTGGACGCCAGCGCGCAGGCAAAGAACGACAGCGCCGCCGCAAGGTAGACAGCCGGAACCAACATCTGCCCGCCGGGATCGGCCGCCAATGCCTGGAACCACGAATCCGTCAGTGAGCCGCTGAGCGTTTCGGCCTGGGCAAGGGTGGCAAGCAACACAACTGAGCCGCCCACCAGAAGCGAGCCACGCACCGCCGCAGGCACCGTGCGCAGCGGCGCACGGGTCTCGACTGACAGCACTGTTGCACTCTCAAAGCCGACGAACGCTGCTATCGCGACGGCGACGCCAGAGGCCAAGCGGCCGAGATCGGGGATCGGGGCCAGCACCGCGTCATGCAGTCTGCGCGCGTCACCGTGCAGGAGCAACCACACCGAGACCGCCACCACGAGCAGCACGGCCACGGTCTCGGTCACCAGCGAGACCCGGGCCGACAGCCGGATGCCGCGGACCAGCACCACCCCGCTGAGCACCGCGAAGCCGAGGGCGGCAGCGGCGACCAGCCATCCGTGCGCCGTCATCCCGACCTCGGACGCCAACCGTAACCAGAACGCCGATGTCTCGGTGACGGCAAACATCCCGATCCCGAGGTAACCGAGCAACAGCGCGCCGGCCGTGACGAAGCCGGACATCGGCCCCAGTCCAACAGCCGCGCAGGTGTAGAGAGAGCCGGCAGCAGGCACCCTCCGCGCGAACCCTCGTACCAGCCAGCACACGACCAGTGCCAGCGAGAACGCAATAGCCATGCTCAGCACGACCGGACCCCTTTGCCCAGCAACCAGCACCGGGATTGCCGTTGCGGCACCGCATGGCGCCATGGCGGAAACAGACTGTGCCGCAACATCTGCGGCATCCAGTGCGCCCCGGTCCAGACCACCCAAGCGCGTACGAGGGCCCAAGCCGCCCAGCGACGCGCGTCGTTCGGAGATGAGCATCGCCGATTATAGGAAAGTCGCTGTTTCTGCGATGTTTCTCACCAGTGTCATCCACGTATATCGCACTGGGACAACGGTTCCCACGCGATGCGCCGCTGCCGCAACGCAGCCGACACCGTCATGCAAACGCACGGCAGCAGGCTCGGCGGCACGCCAATCCCTTCGATATCAACGGAGGTCACAACATGACCGTGGACATCACCGCTGACGCGCCCGCCGAACCGACCGGACCACGCGCGGACGTCGGCACTTCAGGAGATTTGGACGCCGACATGGTGGCGGCGCTTTGTCACGCGAGTACTCGTCGAGGATTCGATCCGTTCGTCGACATCGACTGGGATGCACCCGAGAACCTGTTGGACGACAACGATCCACGTTGGCAGCTCGATCCCGATATCGCTCCGCTCGCGATGACCGAGTGGTACGCGCGGCAACCGCTCGAGCGACGCATCGAGATGGGCCGCTGGATCACCGCCAACATCCTCAAGGTCACGCTCCAGTTCGAAATGATGTTGATCCGCGGCGTGATTCACTACGCCGGCACCTTGCAGAACGGTTCCGTGGTGTTTCGGTATCTGCTCCACGAGCTCACCGACGAGTGCCATCACATCCAGATGTTTCAGGAACTCGTCAACCGCACTGGCGACGACGTTCCCGGCATGCGGCGAGGTTCGCGGTTCCTCGGGCCGATCCTGGGCTTTATCGGCGGCTATGCCAACATCTTTCTCTTCATCGGAGTGCTATGCGGCGAGCAGCCGCTGCACTTCCAGCAGACGCTCCAACATCGTGGTGCCACTGCGGTGCCCCCGCTACTGAACATGATCACCGCCATTCATCTGGCAGAGGAAGCCCGGCACATCGCGTTCGCCAACAACTATCTGGCGCAGCGGGTCTCCGCAGTCGGCCGGTTCCGTCGGACGTTGTACGCCGTGGCCTTCCCGATCTATCTTCGATGGTTGATCGGCGAGATGATCGCGCCACCGCGCGCGTTTGCCCGGCAGTTCGGCATTCCGCGGCGAGTGTTCAAGGCCGCCTACTGGCGCAGCGCTTCATCACGTCAGATGCTTGCAGAATCCGCCGCAGATGTGAGGCGCGTTGCCGAAGACCTCGGTTTGTACACCGTCTGGTCGCGGTGCGTGTGGCGGCTGATGGGTATCGACGGACGGTTACCGCGCTACCGTGGCGAGCCTGATCGCAGTCAGCCGCTCGCGCGAATGGCCGAGTTTCGAGCAGTCACGCGGGGCCGTATAGCAGCGGCGGCGATCATGGCGGGCGTCGCCCTCGGAGCCACGCCGGTCGGGTTACGGATCATCGCGGTGGCGGCGGCCGGAACAGCCGTATGGGCGACGTACCACGTGCTGCGCGGTCGTCGTGGTGGTGTCGTAGGCAACCAACCTTTTGAATGGCCCAGGCTTGCCGTCTGGGTCGTGGTGTGCGTGGCGATGATTCCTGCCGGTGGGTTGATCGGGCTCGCCCTGGTGGTGTGCATGGTCCTGGCGGTTGCCGAATACATGCCGACCTTATGACCGAACCATGGCGACCGAAAGGCACTGCGCCCCACCACTATTCGTCACTGTGACGAATAGTGGTGGGGCGGCGGGGACGGGGGGAGTGGGCAAGGGGCTATGGCCAGCACGCATCAGTCGACCGTGAGGCTCGGGCCGGGATTCGTGTCGATGGGTCGCGCCTATCATGATCTCACCCAGGTCTGGGGTGTAGTCCCGCCGCCGACTGGCGCTCGGCCTGCGTCGTTACCAACCGCGTCATCGAAAAGTCTTCGCGGGTATTCGCATTCACGCATTCACGCATACAGCGAGCTGCCGACAATACGTCACTGTGACGTATTGTCGGTGTCGAGTCGCCACGTCCGATCCGCGTTCGGCATGTCCGAGTGGGTGTCGCGAACAGCTCCGCACGTAGCCGAGGCGTCGACGCGTGGCGATTGGATTCCTGGCTCATCCCGAAGTTGCGCAGCTTTAGGAGTTCGTCGTCGCTGGCCGACTGGAGGTCCTTGAGGCTGCGGTAGCCGCCGTGGACCAGTGCGCGAGCGGTGCGAGGTGTGAACCGCTCGAATTCGGCAGGGATCGGGGGCAACGCGTCACCATTGCTCATGCATCGAGCGTAAGCGCCTCATGCAGCCGGCACCGCACACTTGACCAAACGCCGATAAGGTACATTATGTCAAGTGAAGTCCGCCGTTTTCGTCAGATGAATCATCACCACCCAGGTGCCCGGCCTGTCTCGACATGCCTGGCGGATTTCGATGTGTCGCCCCGATCCCAGAAAAGTTGGTGGTGAGTGTCGTACCGCAGTCGCAGTGTCAGGTTGAGGTACATGTGGCCGATCGGCCACATCGCGAACACAAATTCCCGATGACCTTCGCCCAACTAGTCTCCGAATATTCCGCCGACGCGGCCCCAGAAACCTGCATCTTTGTTCTTGGGATACATAAATCGACCGGCGGCCCGATCGAGGATCCCCACTGAAGGCGGCGCTGCTGTGTATTTCACCGTCACCGGAACTGGTGTGGTGTAGCCCATCAGCTTGTTCACGACCTCGGTGATCGCCGAATTGCCAATATCGATGCAACCGGACGAGCCAGGCATTGATCCGCCATGTAGATAGAAGCCGCTGCGGCTGGCCGTGTTTCCGCAGAACTTCGACGGCAGGATCTTCACCGGCTTGAGCGCCACACGTCCGGCACCCCAATCACCGTGCAGATCAAGGCCTTTGGGATCGACATACTCGCCGGGTTTCGCCAGAGACATCTTGCGCTGCTCGTTCCAACTGAAAGTTGTCATGTCCGAGTGATTGAAGGTATACACCCCTTCAGGGATCGGCCCCTTGTCTTTGATGCCGACATAACGCGAGTTGTTCAAATACGAGTCGCCCGGGCTGCCCTTGCAGGCGGCAACGTCTGCCGGATCCACGGTGTTCGGATGACCTGACTGACCAGCCGCCGAAACAACGACTTTGGAGTCACCAGTCAACACGAACGTCGCGCCGTCGAAGGTAGCGCTTGCCTTCTTGAACGGCGGCGCTGTGCCGGTCGGCTCCACGACGGAGGTGCCTAGCTTCTCCGGCACTCGCTGTATGCGCCCAGCGTTGCCACCCTGTTGCACGACATGGGCGAGCTCATGGGCTAGCAGACTGCGGCCGTCTGCACTGTGAGGCGCGTATCGGCCGGGAGAGAACACGATATGCCGACCGACGGTGTACGCGCTCGCATTCACGGCGCGGGAGGATTCGTGAGCAAGCGCATCAGTATGCACGCGCACCCTGCTGAAGTCAGCTCTGAATCGAGGCTCCATAAAGGCGCGCGCAGAGCTATCTAGCGGATCGCCGGCCGTGGCGAGCGTCCGGTCGACGATTGCCGGCGCGGGGCTCACTTCGGAGTTGGCATGGTCCACGCGCTTGGGCCGAAGTTCTTCCTCGTCTTTCGCACAGCCGTCGCAGGTGCGCTGGACTAGCCTGTCCGGCGTGCGCATCACATAGTCGGCCGTACGGTCGGCTTCGCGCTCCAGTGCATCGTTCGTGGCGCCTACAGCAAGTTTGCGCTGGAGGCCATGTTTTGCGTGGCTGAACGACAAGTGATCACTCGAGCTGCGCTCGATTTTCAACAGTCTCGGTGCAAACATCGAATTGCCCCTCGATAGAAGAATAAAAATCGTAGCAAGATCCGGTTCGAAGTGGAATTGTATTTTCCCGCATCAAATATGCAGAGTTGTACTTTCGCGCTTGCTTAACCCCGAACCCCGTCCCCCGTCGAACGCGTTCTCATCGACATCAGCGGAGACCGGTTCAAAGATGTGGCGATGCGTGTGAGAGTCGCGATGGCCCTCCACTGACGCGGCGATAATTGACCAGGGCTGGCGGACGCTCGCAGACCGCAGCTAAACCCTACGACCGGTAGGCGCCCGTGGAGATACCGACAGCGCCAGATGCTGATCAGTAGCAATCGAGCCCACATCACCCGTCGTTGGCATCGACAGAGCACGAACCAGTCCACGGCCCTCCCTGACTCCCCACCCTCACCCCGCTAAATCGCGGCCGACACACCGCTTCGCACCGGAGGAATACGGCGGAATCGAATATGGCGGGTTACCGGCAAAGTCACTGCATAGTGCATCCGCCGAATCGGCACCCTCTCCGCCCCGTCTGGCCGACGTCACATGCGGGGCGCACGAAAATGGTTTTCGAGCTGCAGATTTGGGTGTGGGTGTGGGCGGAATCTCAAAGAACCATCCGAAGAGGCCATCGACGACGCCCTGGGCTGATTGTCTGTGACGGGTTGATCTGACGACTTCGGATTGGCGGCGTTAACCCGCCAATCCCGCCAATCCCGCCAAGACACCATGCAGTGCGCGGCGGTCCGTCCGTCGCATCGCCCGTATTACAGGCGGGAGCTCCGCGGAATCGGTGGGAACAATACGCGGGTTGGTTAGTCGGTAGCGTTTTCCTCGGTGCACGACGTCCGCCGATCCGGCAGCCAGAACATTACGGACCCAATCCGATCGCGTCCCATAGTTCAAGACCACCGAAAAACCCTGTCCATCAACAAATGCCATGACTGGTATGCGATAAAGATTTCCGGACTTGCGGCCGGTGTGCTCGATGACTGCCATATACCGAACGCGAGGCGCCAGCAGCCGCGGCACGGGATTGATCACCTTCATGATCCGCGCAACGATCCTCATTCCATCAGGACCAAACAGTGACGCCACACGCGAGGCAAACACCGCAACGCCATCAGCGAACCTGTTCGACACACAACCAACATGCCACGCCCGACACAAAGTCGCTGATAAACGGCACTGATGTTCACGACGGAACGTCGTGCTGATGCTCCTCGGCGTAGTCGCACCGCCGGTGCTGCTCAAAACTTCATCATTAGGTTTTGGATGTAGCACTCGGCCTGAAGTGTCTGGGTGCCGACCTGCTCGACGGCGGTCACCACGTGAGTCGCCTGCCATGGTCCAGGGATGTTCCCTTGCAACGTGACCGGCACGTAGAACGATGCGGCGTTCGCCAACGTCTGATCGACCCACGCGTTACCGACGACCGGTCCGGACTGCTGTCCCGAGGGCGCCCATGCCTGAACCAGGTTGACTGTCCCGACCGGCCAATGCGAAAGCGTCGCGGTGAACGGGACGCCGAGTGTGGCCGTATTCGGGCAGGAGATGGTTGGTGCAGGGTCGGCGTGGGCGACGCTCGTGCCCAAGACGACCAATGCCAAGCCAGCCACCGGAACCTCCAGGGCCACCAATTTGTTTGGCTTGTGCTTCATGACCTGCTCCCTTTCTGTTGTGGTCGCGACACTCGACCACCGCTTCACGGGTAGGAGCAACGAACTCACACAAATCGGACACTTCATTATGCAGAAATTTTGTGCCAACGGCGGCCGAAAATTGATAGGCGTACAGGTCAACTAACGCTTTCACGCAGCGTGGAGGTTTGCCGTCCTAGCAGACGATCGCACTGTGGCCAGCCTCTCCGCGTGGGCTCAGTCTGGGCGCCGCCCGAAGCTGACGGCACCAACGCCGCGACCGGAACAGAGGTCGCCTGAGTAACACGATCATGATCGGTACCCGTTGACATCACTGTCTCACTTGGATTGGGTATCGACAGTGGATGACCAAGGGATTGACCGTGCAGTCTCGGGAGACTTCGTTACCGAGACATTCGATTACGACGGTGGACGGCAGGTCACGGTGTATGTCCCACCGGATCCGCCAGAGGCGATCGTGTTCGCCGGTGACGGTCAGATGATCTCGCGCTGGGGCGGGCTCCTCGAAACCGGTCACGTTCCTTCGACGATGGTCGTCGGTACGCACCGTCTGGCCGATGAGACGCTCCGGCTCGATGAGTACTCACCGCGCTTCGATCCGGCCCGGTTTGCGGCACACGAGAAGTTCTTCGTCGATGACGTCCGCCAATGGACGGCATCGCGGTTTGGTGTGGCGCTGCCGGTGGAACGAACCGCGGTGTGCGGGGTCTCGGCAAGTGGCGAGCTGGCGCTCGCCCTGGGGCTCAGGCATTCCGACGTCTACGGTGCGGTGTTCTGCGCCTCACCGGGCGCGGGTTACCAACCGCCGTCGACGATGCCGCGTGCGCTTCCGCGCACCTACCTCGTCGCCGGCACATTAGAGCCGTTCTTCCTCGACAACGCCACGCGATGGGCAGACGCGCTGCGCGACGCAGGGGCAGAGGTCGTCATGAGCGAGCGAATCGGATCGCACGGTGATCCGTTCTGGCAGGAAGAATTCCCGCAAATGGTCGCGTGGGCGTTCGGCGGCCGTTGACGCCCCGCCGTAACTCCCCTGGCCCTGCCGACGCTCGAACCCTCTTGGGCACTGGTAGCGCCGCAGACCGCTAGTGGGAATCCCGAGTGGCGAAATTTGTGCCGAACCGCCCACTACGACTGCGCGTGTGAGATTCGATTGTTGGTGCCGGCTCACACGAGCCTGCGATATGTCTCGGGGTGAGTGAGGAGATACCCATGTCATGGATCGAAGAAGAACCCCTGCCGACGTCTCGCCGCGGCGCAGGCGCCGCAAGGTGCGATGCTCCCGGCCAGGAGGCGGGTGAATTGGTCTACGCGATAGGCGGTTTCGGCGTCAGCGCACTCGTCCCAGAAGTCGACGCCTACGACACATTGCATAAGACATGGGCGACTACGGTGACGACCCTGCCGACGCCACGCAGCGGTCTTGCCGTGACCGCCACCCCCGGCAGGCTGCATGCTCTCGGTGGGTGGTCGGCGCTAACCACCGCGCCGGAAGCCCTGCACGAGGTTTTCGAACCGACCACGATGTCGTGGACGCAGGCGGCGCCCCTGCCGACCGCTCGGGCAGCACTGGGAGCCGCCACCGGGCCCGACGGCCTCGTCTACGCGATCGGCGGCGTCGATGCCAATGACAACACCGTTGCGGTGGTCGAGGCATATGACCCGGCAACCGACACCTGGTCTGCCAGGGCACCATTGCCCACGGCCCGGATGTACCTGGCGGTGGTGACAGGGAAAGACGGACTGATCTATGCGATCGGCGGTATGAACAACGCCGCTCCCGCACCCTCAACCGCGGTCGAGGTGTTCAACACCAAGACCGACACCTGGACATCGGCCCCCGCTGCGCTTCCTGTGGGCACATGCGGATTGGCCGCTGCAGTCGATCCCAACGGGCTCATCTACGCCATCGGCGGCAACATTGTGGTCAACAAAGCACCCGTGACCGTTCCCAACGTGTACAGCTACAACCCCACCGCGCCCGCCTGGACCGTGCAGCCAATGATGGCGGCGCCACGCGCCATCATTGCCACCACGACTGGTCCGGACGGACTCATTTACGCGATGGGCGGCAACGGCAGCGCCACTGCGGACACTGCCTTCGAGGCTTACACGGCCGACAAGTGTTATCCGATCGAGCACCAGATCGCATTGCTATCCGACCAGATCAGCCAGGAAGTCGAGACGCTCGGCGAACTGCCTCCGCAACTGCGAGTCGGCGCCGAGAAGCAGATCGCCCGCCAGCGTGAGCAAGTGCTCGTTCTCGAGCAGGAATTGAGACGGTGTCGCGGACAGTAGGTTTCGCCGGACCGATCGTCGGCGATTACACCCAGCCGTTATTGTCGTTGGCCCCAAAGGATCCGGCGTATCGGCTCGGGGGCACGACGAGTCCTTTCGATAGCGCGGCCGAACACCGCAGCGATCAACTCGAACGGCCCGGTGCCCCATGCCGCGTACACCCTCAGCACCCGGCGCGCGGCCGGCTCATCGGCACCGCCACGCGATTGCTCTGTCCGGTCAGCATCACCGGAGGGCGTTCCATTCGCAGGCCCCACGGCTAAACCCCTAGCGTCCGTTCAGGTTCGGAGGACAACGATGCGGTCTTCGGCATCGGGCCGCCCCGGGCGCATAGCAACCATCGTGGGCGATGGGTGCAGGCGTCGACCTCCCCTAGCGTGGGGATCGCTTCAAGGATCTGCGAGAGGTTGTCATCTGTCTCGAAGAGGAAGTCGAGTGATGGCTCGCCATCTTCCCACTCAAGAAGGACCGCGTGATCCTGCCGAGCGGCCCGTCGTGATGACGTCGGGTGCGCGGACTTGATAGACACCGCCTTTGGCATCAGAGGAAAGTAAGTGCGACGGTGATCGCCAATGCCACCAATACCGGCCACCAGCGAGCAATACGCCACCACACCCGGTCGCCTGGCAAGAACTCCCCCACGACGATTCCCCCTAGTTACGCGCGTTCTGATGTCCATCAGCTATGTCGGACACGTTTCGTAAGGTGTAGTCGGCGAATCGGCCCGTGACCGAACGCCAGCCAATGGTGATCTAGCGCACAGCTAAGAAGGCCGCGACGAAACACGGGATGTAAAGGGCGGCACGGGAGCCAGCCCGTGCCGCCCCTGCCGTATCACGGTCAACCTGAGGCTGCTGCATGGTTGCGTGCCTGGGTGTCGACTCGAACTGACGGCTAGCTCGGCGGCCTGACCCCTCAACGCGGCCCGACTGCTCGGGGGGCACCACGCGGGTGGACACTATGACGTGGCCCTTTCTGCAACAGTGTTCAAAGTCGAACTTGGCGTCTCCGATGTCGATCACGGTTACTACGCCGATCACGCGCTGACCGTGGCCCGTCATCCCAGTGAGACCGATGAGCGGATGGTGGTGCGGTTGTTGGCTTTTGGGCTTCGCGCGCACCGACTCAGCGACGTCGACGGTGAGTTGGCGTTCGGGGCAGGCCTGTCCACCCCTGGTGTACCGGACTTGCGGCTCGCCGACTACACCGGCCGGATCCTGGAGTGGATCAACGTCGGCCAGCCCGACGAACGCGCCTTGGGCAAGGCGGCCAGCCAGGCCGACCAGGTGCTGCTCTTCCCTTTCGCCGCCGGCGTGGCCACCTGGTGGCGCACCGTCGGACCCAAAGTGGCGGGGCTGCCGAACCTGTCGGTAGTGCAGATACCGCACGCATCGGTGCAGCAACTGGCCCAGACTGTCGATCGACGGGTCTCGGCACAGGTGATGGTGATCGAAGGTCAGGTGACGATGACCGTAGGCGGAGTCGACGTCACCTTCACGCCCGAGCCATTGGAGTGAACGTCTGAGCCCGAGTGCTAGCTCGTCGTCTACAAATCCATCATTCGCCGTGCAATGATCACCGGGTGCATCTGGGATTGCATGCGCTGGGAATTGCGGCTGGAGCCGACCGCGGGATCATCGAGGCCGTCTCGAAGGCTGCCGAACACCACAGGTTCGCGACGCTATGGGCCGGCGAGCACGTCGTCATGGTGGACCAGTCGACATCCCGCTACCCGTACGCCGACGACGGCCAGATCGCCGTACCGCCTGACGCGGACTGGCTCGACCCGTGGATCGCGCTGAGCTTTGCGGCCGCGGCGACCACCACGATCGGTGTGGCCACTGGCGTGCTGCTGTTGCCCGAACACAACCCGGTGATTGTCGCCAAACAGGCCGCATCGCTGGACAAGCTGAGCGGCGGGCGATTGACGCTGGGCATCGGAATTGGTTGGTCCCGTGAAGAATTCGAAGTCCTCGGCGTTCCGTTCAACCGCCGGTCCGTTCGCGCGGCCGAATACGTCGACGCGATGCGCACAATCTGGCATCACGACGTCGCCTCCTTCGACGGCGAGTTCGTCAACTTCACATCGATCCGCGTCAACCCAAAACCCGTGCGGGACCGTCGCATTCCAATCGTGCTGGGCGGCAACAGCGACGCCGCGCTGCGCCGGGTCGCGGAATGGGGCGACGGCTGGTACGGGTTCAACCTGTCCGACACCGACGAAGTCGCCCGGTGTACGTCGCTGATCCGCGGCATGTGCCGCGATGCTGGCCGCGACCCGGGGCGGCTGCGGTTGGCCGTCGCGTTGCGTGAACCGCGACCCCGCGACGTGCGACCGCTGGCCGAGATGGGTATCGACGAGCTTGTACTCGTAACGAGTCCGCCGTCGGATCCCGCCGATGTCCACGGCTTCATCGCCGAACTAGCGGCAGAGTGGACGCCGACGCTGGATTGAGCCAGGCGTGCGATGCGGATGACACGGGTATACGCCCCGGTGAACAGACCCTGGTAGCGTGAGCTGCATCGCTGGTTGAGGCGAGTGTCTGCTTGTGGTTCAGACACCGAGGCGCTTCCCAGTACGACGACATCCAGCAACTCTTCAAGGCCCCGCGCTCGACTTCGTTCGCTGCGTCAAGTTTGAGTGCTTCGTCGGTCATATCGCTTACGTGAGGTCGTTGTCCAGCCCGTAAGGCGCCGCCGCATGTATCCGAAAGTGTAAGCACAACAGGATGTTTCATATCTAATCCGCTCTAACAGAAATGAGAAAACAATGACAACGTGGTCAATACCCCGAGTCACTACCGGTGCTGAGCGCCAACTGCTCGAGAGTGCGCTCGACCGCAATCGAGCCGAATTGATCAATGCGGTGCGCGGGCTGTCGGAAGAAGACGCTCGCGGCCGCCTCGTTGCGTCGATGACCACCCCGATCGGATTGCTCAAACATGCTGCCGTCGCGGAACGGATCTGGTTCCACCACATCCTTGGTGACGTTCCCGAGAGCGAATGCGACGGCGGCACAACAGCGGGTGACGCCAGCTTCGTCGTCGACGACAGCGAGACGTTGGTCGGCGTGATCGCCGAATTCGAGCGCGCCAGCGAACGATCCCGCGAGATCGCCGCCGAATTCGACCTCGATGAGGTCAGAACGCACCCCCGCCTTGGCGAGGTCAACCTGCGATTCATCTTCTTGCTCGCGATCGAGGACTTCGCACGTCACGCTGGCCACGGTGACGTCCTGCGCGAGCAGATCGAGCAGCCCGTCGATCCGAGCAGCAGCTCTCCAACACGGCGCTAGTGGCTAACCCGTTGAGGGCAGAGCGCGCCGCCATTCGTGGTGGGCGTCCCAGCCGTCTACCACCTCCGTCAAGGCGATGATTCCAGTGGGATAAACGAGCGACACCAGCCAACGGCGCGAGCTGCCTTCACCAACGGCAAACCCGGCCTTCAGAAATTGATTGAGCCACTTGATATTCAGCTGATTGCGCCGGAAATCAAAGGCCACAACCGCCTCGCCTGCTTGAAGTCGAGACCTGAGATCGGTAATCCCTAAGGCTTCCTCGACCCACTTCGAGTACTCCGTGACTGTGCAACGCAAACTGTCATCGGTGAGTTCGAGCGCGGCTCGCGTTGCGATCGGGCTGAGGCGGTTCTTCACCAAGAAGACCTCAGCGCGTGGTGGTGGAGACAGGGTCATATCAGAGCTTTGGTTGGTCGTTGACCTTGATGCCGAATTTGACGTTGCGGCCGCGCACACTGGTGACTGTAACGCCAACGCCATAGGGCTGACCGGCATCCGCCAGTTCGTATTGAGGCCGAACGCAATGGTTTTCGCTACTGCCACGACGGTCTCGGACGCATCAGATCATCAGTTGACGGAGCCGGTCGCGCGTGAGCGAGTCCGGACTCGGCGCCGGATGGTACGAAAAGGATTACACCACATATGGTTACGAATTCGGCACCTTCGGCTCCCGCTTTGATCTGTTCGACGAGAGCCTGACCCGCATCGAGGACCGATTGGCTGCACTGATTCCGCCTCCTGTGCGCAAGCTGCCGATCCTCATCGGCGGCACGGGGCCCAAGCGTTCACTGCCGGCCGTTGCCCGGCACGCTGACATCTGGCACGCCTTCCAGGACCTCGACGCATTTTGCGGGTCCAGCGAACGCGTCGACGAGCTGGCGCAGACGTACGGCCGCAACGGCGCGGATATCGAACGTTCGACGCTGTGGCAGAACCCCGACAGCGCCGATGCCTTCCGCGAGGCCGGCGTCACGTTGTTCCAGACCGGACTCACCTCCGACAACGGATACGACCTCACGTCGCTCAAGCAAGTGCTGACATGGCGGGACAACGGGTGACGACCATCAGCCGTCTGCGCTTCACGGCTTTATCGAGCTAGGTTCGCCGGACACAATCAGGTGTAGGTCCCGCTCCTTCTCCCCTACTACTGGCACGGGACCGCTTGTACAGCAATCGAATACAGCACCTGTGTGATGGGAGCCATTGGCACACAATGGCTTCCGACGTCGTCCCCGCTGCTCGACACGTACTGCCGCGTGTTTCGCATCGCCGGCCTTTGAGTGGTCGATGCTTCGGCGATGCCCACCATCACGCCCGGCAACACCAACGTGCCGGTCATGCTGATTCCATAGCGCGCTGCGCGGGCCATCTTGGGAGGAATATCGCCGACTGTCGAAACGCGCGTGCCCCGGCGTCCAGTGGTTAGGCGGCCGATGGTACTGCGGCGCCGGCGACTTGGTAGTACAGGTCTGCGGCCGAGCTCATTGCTGCTCTGACTGTGTTGTAGTAATCAGTTCCGACCCCGCCGTGATACCTGACCAGTTGCGGATTCTGCGCGAGTGTGGCTGCCAGCACACTATCGCTGCTGATCCCGTATTTCCTGAACGCCTCAGTGAACCGGGCGATAAACCGAGTGATCGACTTGTTGGGGTCCTGACGCTCAGCGACGGTGCCGAAACTGGCTTTCTCCTGAAACAGGCCGATTACCTCATTGGCTGCGGCTCCCCCGCCCTCGTAGGCCTGAACACCACCAGAGACGGTCGGGCGGAAAGTCGACTCGATTTTCGCCGTGGCGATGACGGCCTTGATCTGGTCTTCGCTGAGCCTGGCGGTCTGGCCCTGGCTCACGATGGCTTTGACGATGTCTAGCGGACCGGAGTCTTTGGTCACGGTGACCGGTGTGCGGATGTTGGCTGCAGCCGCTCCGGGTGCCGTGTCACCCGCCGGTTCTGGCCGAACTGCGGCCGCGTTGGCTACCGGGTCGACCGTCGGTCGTTGCCCGACTGCTACCGCTGCATGCCGGTGCACCGGCGAGGAAACCAGCGTCACACCACCGAGGCCACTAACAACGAGAAGGGTGGTGATGATCTTCTTTACTTGTTTCTGATTTCCGAACGCCTCGATCAGTCGATCGATTTTCGGCATGGTGTTGCTCTCTTCTTTTGGGTTTGAACTTGTGGATCCGTGGGTGGGGACACGAATTCCCTCGAACCCCGCCTATCGGTGCCGACAAACAGGGTTGAACTGCGCACTGGCCGTTATACGTCGACCAAACACCGACCGGACCAGCTGCGCGGCCAGCAAGAAAATTTGCTACGTTCGTCACAGCCTCGGCGACGTCCCGAGGCCGTCACATCACCTCGGCGCAACTGCCGCCCAATTTGCCGTGATGTGACGCCTGTCACTTAGCCTGGCACTACTGGTCAGCAGCGATTAGCCATGCACTCTATTGGAACAACCACAATCTGACAAAATCGCAGTACAGGATCAACCAGCGGCACCTTGTGCGCACATCGTCGATGACTGCCGATCAGTTTGCCAGAACGTCCTGTCGCTGCGAATTTCCGCTTCGGGCTGAATGGCATTGCAGCGCAATACCATTCGCGATCACCACCCAATCGCGCACCGCGCTATCGATTTGCGCTGCAACATGTTCCAGCGAAAACGATCAGGAGAACTGCGCACTTCTAGAGATCGATGGTCGCCGTGCAGTAGCCGACATCGAGAACATCACGGTCCAACAGCGCTGCATGAGTCCGTTGCCACCGTTGAGAAGCAAGATCGTCCTTGAGTCGACCAAGACCAGGTGCCAGCACCGATGGATCAGTCCTGGCCAACATTGATATCCCCGCCCGAACCTCTGGATCGAGGTAGGCATGTGGACGTCGCCAATAGGCGGCCCCGAACCCATCGGTGCAATCATGCGGAACCGGCACAGAGGCAACGTGCATCTCAGATCCAGGCACGGCCGCAGCAAGAATTTCCAACGGAACCGCGACCTCAGCATCGGCCGCGGCTGCGGCGGGCAGGTAATCCCGGAGCAACCAAAACTGGGCAATCACCTCGGGACGCCACGTGAAGAAGACAAGACGGCGGCGCGCTACCCGCTGCATTTCCCGAATGCCCGCCGACACGTCCGTCCAATGATGAACAGTCAGCACCGCCAATGCGGCATCTACGGATTTATCCCGCAGCGGCAGAGCCTCGGCCACCGCCCGCACGGCTGGCGCGGCCCCTGGCTGGCGCTGACTGATCATGACGTGACTGGGCTCTACGGCGACAACCGTGTTCGCGGGTTCGTAGGAGCCGGCCCCCGCCCCGATGTTCACCACGCTCGTGACTTCGCCGAGCGCAGTTTCGATCGCAGCCGCGATTCGGGGATCCGCACGTCGCGTCTGAGCGTAGGTAGCGCCAATCACGTCGTAAATCACCACCGTCAGATCATCACCTCGCCGGTGAGGCGTGTCGAGATCGTCGGGCAGCATCAATCAAGGCCAATGCGTTTTGTGTGCACGCAACAGCGGTTTGGTCTCCCCCGGCGAAGGCATCGCGCACACTAAGACACGCACCCGACGCCATGGAGGAACGCTGCCGCAATGAACCCCGTCGCCGAATTCGACTACGTCATCGTGGGAGCAGGTAGTGCGGGCTGCCTGCTCGCCAATCGGCTCAGCGCCAACCCAGACCATCGCGTGCTGTTGATTGAGGCCGGCGGCAAAGACAACTGGTTCTGGATCAAGGTGCCGGTGGGCTATCTGTACACCATTGCCAACCCCCGCACCGACTGGTGCTTCACCACTGAGGCCGACCCAGGTCTGGCCGGCCGCAGCATTCACTACGCGCGGGGCCGCGTAATCGGCGGCTGCTCGTCGATCAACGCCATGATCCACATGCGCGGTCAGGCCTCCGATTACGACCAGTGGGCGCAGGCCACCGGCGACGAGCGCTGGCTTTGGGGTGGCCCAGACGGTCCTGGCGAGACACTGACGATCTACAAAGAGTTGGAAGACTACTTCGGCGGAGCCGACGAATGGCACGGCGCAGGTGGCGAGATCCGCGTCGAGCGGCCGCGGGTGCGCTGGAAGATCTTGGACGCCTGGCAGGCCGCCGCTGCCCAGGTGGGCATTGCCCCGATCGACGAGTTCAACCGGGGCGACAACGCCGGCAGCGCGTACTTCCACGTCAACCAACGGCGTGGCCGGCGCTGGTCGATGGCCGATGCGTTCCTGCATCCCATCGCCCGCCGCCCCAACCTCACCGTCTACACCCAGACTCAGGCCTTGCGGTTGCTGATGGACGACCAGGTCGGCGCGGACCAGCGGCGCGGTGCGTGGACCACGGCTCAGCGCCGCGCGACCGGTGTGCGGCTACTCAAGGATGGCGAAATCGTCGACGTCCACGCCCGCCGGGAGGTGATCCTCAGCGCCGGCGCGATTGGGTCGCCACATCTCATGCAGGTGTCGGGTCTGGGCCCGGCCGACCTACTGACCCAGCATCAAGTGCCGGTGACAGTCGATCTGCCAGGAGTGGGTGAGAACCTCCAGGACCATTTGCAGCTTCGGACGGTCTACCGCATCCGCGGCGCCCAGACCGTCAACACGCTGTACCGCAACTGGATCACTCGTGCGGGCATGGGACTTCAGTACCTGCTGATGCGATCAGGCCCAATGACCATGCCGCCCTCCACACTTGGGGCTTTCGCGAAAAGCAATCCCGCGCTGGCCAGTCCCGATCTGGAGTGGCATGTGCAGCCCTTGTCGTTGCCCAAGTTCGGCGAACCTCTGCACCGTTTCGGGGCCATCACGCCCTCAGTCTGCAATCTGCGACCCAGTTCGCGTGGCCATGTGCGCCTGGCCAATTCAGATCCGCTGGCCTACCCAAAGATCTCCTGCAATTACCTGTCCACTGACACCGATCGTCAGATCGCGGTGCGCGGTCTTCGGATGACCCGGCAGATCATGGCGGCGCCGTCTCTGGCTCGCTACTGCCCAGAAGAGTTGCTTCCCGGCCCACACCTGGTGACCGACGAAGATCTGCAGAACGCGGCCCGTGAACTGGGTACCACGATCTTCCACCCGGTGGGCACCTGCGCGATGGGAGCCTTTGATACACAAGGGATTCCGCGGTCCGCTGCCACGGTGCTCGACACTGACTGCCGCGTGTATCGCGTCGCCGGCCTTCGAGTGGTCGATGCTTCGGCGATGCCCACCATCACTTCCGGCAACACCAACGCACCGGTCATGCTGATCGCAGAGCGCGCGGCGCGGGCGATCTTGGCATAAGTCGGTCGGCACCCGGCGGATGCTAGAGCGCCGCTGCCACGTCCCAGATCGGTTCTAGCGCTGCAATACCCGTGCGTACCAACGGACTGAGCACAACATCGGTCGCACCCGCGTCGAGGTAGCGACGCAGTTGTGCCGTTACCTGGGCGGCAGTGCCGACAGCTGCAAGATCGATGACCGAATCGGCGCCTTCGCGTTCGATCACCCGCGCGTACGACGGGATGGTCGCATAGAACCCGAGGGCCTCGGCGGCCCGGGCCCGGCCCTCGTTGACGTCGTCTGTCACCAGCACGGGGACCGCGGCAATCACCTTCGGAGCAGGCCTGCCGGCCGCGGTAGCAGCCGCGGTGATGGTCGGCACGATGAACTCCTCCAGGGTGCGCGGCCCTGCCAGATACGGCAGCGTCCCGTCGGCCAGCTCCCCCGTCACGCGTAATGCCTTGGGCCCCATGGCCGCGACGTAGACCGGCAGCGGTGCACCGCCAGCGACGGTAACCGGAAACTCCGGGGCCGCAGTGAACTCTTCGCCATGGAAGTTGACGGTGCCGGTGTCCAGGATCGATCTCAGCACCTGTAGGTGCTCGCGTAGTCGTCCGATGGAATTTGGCCATACGGTCCCGAATGCTGCCTGCTCCGGAGCGTGTGCCCCCAGTCCCAGACCAAGGCTGAAGTGGCCACCGGTGGCGGCTTGAGCGGTCTGCGCTTGGGAGGCAACGACGAGAGGGTGCCGTGGGTTGATCGGCACGACGAACGTGCCGACCTCCAGGCCCGGCACCGCGACACCGACGTGTCCAGCCAGCGAGATGGCGTCGTGGTCGAACTGCTGGGCTATCCACACTTGGCGTACGCCGGCGTCGTGGGCGCGGCGGGCCTGGTCGATCGCGGCGGCGACATGGTTAGCGGAACTACGGTCGGGATCGAGTACAACTCCGGTGGGCATACCAACGACAACCATGCGAACGGGCCGCGACTTCCATTTGGCTCACAGTGAGTAGATGGTCCGTCGTCGACCGCAGCGGGTTGTCCGTGCGCATCATTACGAGCAGCACTGCAGCGCAACATGATTCATGTTTCCAGGAGACAGCTGCTCTGACTACCTCGGCCGGACGACGCGCCCCTCATCCCACACCGGTACGGACGATTCAACGACCTCGCCGTCCTCCTGGAAGATCCAGAATCGGTCGAAGTCGCGGGCGAACCATCGGTCGTGCGTAACGGCGATCACGGTGCCGTCGAACGCGGCGATCGCCTGCTGCAGCGCCTCGGCTGACTCTAGGTCCAAGTGGTCAGTGGGCTCGTCGAGCAGAAGCAGCGTGGCGCCGCCGAGCTCAAGCAGCAGAATCTGGAATCGCGCCTGCTGCCCGCCGGACAGGGAGTCGAATCCCTGCTCCGCGGCATGGGCAAGCTCATAGCGCGCAAGCGCACGAGTGGCGGACTCACGGTCCCGTCCGTCGCGGCGGCCGTCTCCGTGATGCAGGATCTCCAGGAGGGATCGGCCCGCGAGATCGGGTCGCCGTTGTGTCTGGGCGAACCATCCGGGCCGGACGCGAGCACCCAGACGGGCACGGCCCTCGTATACGACGGGCTCGATCGGAAGATCACCGGCGGGCTCGTGTTCGGGTTCGGGGTCCGTCCCACCCGCGGCCAGGAGCCGGAGGAAGTGTGACTTGCCGGACCCGTTGGCGCCGAGCACGGCGATGCGGTCGCCGTACCAGGCCTCGGCGTCGAACGGGAACATGAGGTCGACCAGTTCCAATTGCTCGCACACCACTGCCCGCTTGCCAGTGCGCCCGCCGGCCAGACGCATCTGGAACCGCTGCTCGCGAGGCAGCTCGTGCGGCGGACCCGCGGTCTCGAATCGCGCTAGACGTGTCAGCGCAGCCTGGTACCGCGACGCCATTCCATCGTTGTTGGCCGCCTTCTGCTTGTACATCAGCACCAGCGCTTTGAGCTTTGCGTGCTCCTCGTCCCAACGGCGGCGCAGCTCGTCGAGCCGCTCGAAACGTGCTTGGCGCGCAGCATGATACGACTCGAAGCTGCCGGGATGCGTCCATGCGGTGCTCCCGGCGGCGCCGAGCTCGAGGGTGACTACGGCCGTCGCGGAGCGCGCGAGAAGCTCACGGTCGTGACTCACGAAGAGCACGCTCTTGTCGGTCTCGCGTAGTCGATCCTCGAGCCAGCGCTTGCCGGGCACATCAAGGAAGTTGTCCGGCTCATCGAGGACAAGCAACCCGTCGGTGCCTCGCAGCAGGGCCTCGAGCACGAGACGTTTCTGCTCGCCGCCCGACAAGGTCTCGACGGGCCGAGCCGCTGCGCGATCGTAAGGGATACCGAGCGCCGCGTTGGTACATACGTCCCAGAACACCTCGATCTGGTAGCCGCCGGCCTCCCCCCATGCGGCCAGCGCGTTCGCGTACTTCACCTGGGACGCTTCGGTAGCCGTCTCATGCATGGTGTGCTCCGCACGCTCGACGCTTCTTGCTGCTTCGACCACGCGAGGCGGAGCGACGCTCAGGAGTAGATCGCGGACAGAATTGCCTTCAATGAACTGGCGCATCACCCCGACACCGCCAGATCGAACGATGGAGCCGTCGTCGGGCACGATCTCGCCGAGCACGATCTTCAACAGCGTCGATTTGCCTGCTCCGTTGGCGCCGATCAGCGCAACGCGCTCACCGTCGCCGACACGCAGCGAGACATTGTTGAGCAGCGGGCGGCCGTCCGGTAGGCCGTAGCTGATTTTTGACAGATCGAGATGCGCCACGCATCAAACCTACAAACCACCGGAAACGAATTTTCTCATTGCCGATCGACGGCGATCGACGCTGACTGCGGAGATAACCGGTTGAAGTATTCCGACCGTGTCGTAAAGATTCAGCGATGCCCACGAACACGAATGAGGTCATCCTGCGGGCAGCGCGCAGACCTGACGACTATCCCCGGCTGGTTGAGATCTGGCGCAGCGCAATACGTGCGACGCACGATTTCCTCGCCGAGCCCGACTTTTGGCGCATCGAAAGCAATCTCGCGTCCACGTACTTCCCTGCGGTCACTCTCACCATCGCCGAACGCGACGGACAGGCCGTCGGCTTCGCGGGCACTGCGGACGGCAACCTGGAGATGCTGTTCGTCTCGGACGACGTCCGCGGCAGCGGGATCGGAAGCCTGCTCCTCGCCGAGACGATTGCGAACGACGACGTCACCAAAGTCGATGTGAACGAGCAGAATTCAGGAGCACACGGCTTCTATCTGAGTCGCGGGTTCACCCAAGTCAGTCGCAGTGAACTCGACGGTGACGGCCGGCCGTATCCGATCATTCATCTCGCTCTGCAGGCGTGAGGTAATCCTGCGGCCACGGTGCTGGTGAGCCGGCGCAATCGAGCTGAAGTGCCGCCATACTGGATGCGATTGAGTGCCGATCACGTCAGTGACGCTCGAGGAGGCGGACGTGCCGACGGAGTACCCCATATACGACCAACCGTGGAAACGTTCGGGTGCCGCCCGTTACGCGGCAGCCCGGCTTCGTGCCGTTGTTCGTCCCGACGTCCATGTGACGGCGGCGCCGCCCGACCTGATTGTGGACCGCGATGTCGCCATAGTGATGCGCGATGGGGTGACGCTGCGCGTCAACGTCTATCGCCCTGCCGGCAGCGGCCCCTTCCCGGCCATTGTCTCTGCCCATCCTTACGGCAAAGACAATGTGCCCCAGCGTAAGTGGGGGCGGTGGACGTTCAGCCCCCAGTACCGAATCCTGCGCCAACCCGGCCCCGTCGCATTTTCCAGCGAGACATCGTGGGAAGCGCCTGATCCGGTCTGGTGGCTGGCCCGGGGCTACGCCGTCATCAACGCCGACGTGCGTGGTGCCGGCACCTCCGATGGTGTGGGAACGCTGTTTTCTGACCAAGAGGCCGAAGACATCTACGACGTGGTCGAGTGGTGCGGCGCGCAGTCGTGGTGCAGCGGCAGCGTCGGGATGCTAGGCGTCTCGTATCTGGCGATCTCCCAATACAAGGTCGCTGCGCTGCGCCCGCCAAGCCTGAAGGCGATCTGTCCCTGGGAGGGCTTTACCGACGCCTACCGTGACCTGTTCTCGCCCGGCGGCATTGTCGAGAACGGCTTCACCCGCATCTGGCAGGTCATGACCAAACGGGGCATGCGTACCACGGAAGACATTGGCGCCCAACGCAAGGCGCATTCACTGCGCGATGAGTGGTGGCAATCATTGGTGCCTGACCTGAACCGCATCGAAGTTCCCATGCTCATTTGTGCCAGCTTTTCCGACCACAACCTGCACAGCAGCGGGTCGTTCCGCGCCTTCGAGAGCGTCGGGTCCTCCGACAAATTCATGTACACCCACCGGGGCGCCAAATGGGCGACGTTCTACAACGATGACGCTCGTCGAGCGCAACTCGACTTCTTCGACCGCTATCTCAATGGCCGAGACATCCCAGCGCCGCCGCCGGTGCGCCTGGAGGTACACGACCGCGGCGACGTGATCGCAGACGTCCGTGCCGAACAACAATGGCCGCTGCTCCGCACTGATTGGCGCGACCTCTTCCTCACCGAAGGCGGGATTCTCTCTGCCACTCCGAGCCCACGCGACGGAGCAGTCACGTTTCACACGCGTCGGCGGGCCGCGGCGTTCACCTTCCCGATCACCGGTGACCTGGAGATTACGGGGCCAATGAGCCTCGCACTGTGGGTGTCGGTCGAGGACGCCGATGATGTCGGACTCTTTGTTGGGGTCGAGAAATGGTCTGGCGGACAATGGGTTCCGTTCGAAGGCTCCTACGGGTTTGGACGCGACTGCGTAACGTCGGGGTGGCAGCGTGCTTCCCTGCGTGAACTCGATACCGGGCGCTCGACACCGCACGAACCGGTGCATACTCTCCTACGCGCTCAACCACTTTCACCCGGGGAGATCGTTCCCGTCGAAATCGCACTGCGCCCATCGGCTACCAGTTTCCGCGGCGGTGACCACGTGCGTCTACTCATCGCCGGAAGGCCACTGGCGCCGCGCAACCCGCTCTGGGGCTCGTTCCCGGCCTCGTACGTTCCCACGCCGCCGGCGCGATGCACTCTGCACTGGGGCGCCGGTCGGCCGGCCCGGTTGCGCGTCCCCGTTATCCCGTAGGCACCATCAGGCGGTGTAGTGGCTGGCACCCGTCGCACCGACGTGCTTACAACCCGGAAGGTACGACCGTGCCGTTGACCGTCACGTCGACCTGACCGGTCTTCGTGTTGTACGCGATCTTGCCGTGCTCGAACGTCGAGACGAGCTGATCGCCGACGGCGTTCTCGTCGCTGGTGGGTGCGCCCAGCGGGCCTGCCGAGCCGTTGGTGCCGGTGTCCGTTGGCACGCCGTCCGGGCCGCGTTGGATATTCCACGCCTCCCGGATTTTGCCCGCGACGATATATGCAGGCGTACCGGCGTCGTCGTTCTTGGCGACGATCGCGCCGCCCTGGAACTGCTGGAACACGACACCGCTATCCCGAGTCCCAGCGTTGTGGTCCCCGGTCAGTGGCTTGCCGAGGGTCGTCTTCTGGCTCTCGGTCGCCGACGCGTACTTCACAGCGATCGGGCCGGTCAGAGTGACCTCGACGTCCCTCTCGCCGACGAGCTTCACTTCGGTGGTCGGCGCCGGGACTTCGGATGTCACAACCAACGCGACCTGCGGCGACGTCGGCGCATCGGCGCTCGTGCCATTGCTGTAGCCCACAGTGATCAGGGCAATGGCGGTCACGCCGACGGCTGCGATGTGGCGGTATGTCGTCGTCCTCATGTGCTTCCTCTCGCGCGTTCCTGTGGTGCACGTCATGTTGTGGCTGTTTCCCCGGCCCGGTCACGACCATAACCGAGCCACTTCGGTGGTGCGTGACAGGTGGCGCCTCCTCAATGTCCTCGGGACACGACGGCGTCACCAAAGACGCGCCAGGCCTATCCGATTCAGTCACGCACGAACGACCACGGGACGACCGAGTCCGCGATTGTCGATCAGAACTGTCGCCCGCTGTTGCGGGTTGCATTCTCTGAAGTAGCGCCGTTGGGCTTCGACGTAACGCCGCATGCTGGGATGCTCCGGATCGGGGTTGGTGCCGTCACGAAGAGCCATTCGTCGCGCAGTTTCGGAGAAGGGCACGTCGAGGAAGACCGAAAAGTCCCAACACTCGGCGAGTTCATTGCGGTGCAGGAAGATTCCGTCGACAACAAGCACCGTTCCAGGTGCTGCAATCCGAGGCGCTGGGTTCAGAATCGCGTCAGTACTCAGGTCATGAGCGGCAACCCGGTAACTTCGTGATCCGCCCGGCGAGAACGGTGTGAGCACGTCGGCGTGGAATCGTTCGTAGTGGTAGGAGTCCAACCAGAAGCCCTCTGGGGAATCGTGACCGAGCCGGTAGCGCACGGCCCGAGTGTTGTGGAAGTCGTCGAGTGAGACTCGCACCACGGGGCATTGCTGCGCCTGCAGAATCGCGGCCAATTCGTCTGCGAAGTAAGTTTTTCCGGCTCCGTCTGGTCCGTCGATCGCAACTCTCGGACAGTGTCCGTTCTCTGACAAAGGTATTCGCTTTGCGACCAAGTGCACGACGTTGCCCGGGCTGGTATCAACACTCATTGACATCGATCATGGCTTTAAGCGGTTCCACCACAAGCGTCGAAAGATGTGAGCAAATACGAGAAACACCGCCGGGATTGCTGCGAGAAGTCCCCACGCGTAGTTGTTGTCGTGTGCCGGCACTGTGACGAGTAGAAAAACGCCGCCGACGGCGACCAAAAAGAGCGCCACTTGGGTCAAGCGATGCTTGACCCAAGCATTCTTACTCGCGTTGACCAACTCGTGCGACAGCGCATCGAGGAGGTCAAACTTGGTGAGACGGTCTTTGATATCGGCCTTCTCCAGAGAGGCCAGGTGACCGAAGTAGATGAAACTTCCTTTCTGAGCCTCGTCGTAGAGCTCGGACTGTGGACGCAAGATCGGCGATACCACTAGCGCGGCGCAGAGGGCTGACAACGCCGTGAGGATCGTCCCGACCCACAGAAAGTGCAGGGCAGGTCCAGTTAGCTTGGCGAAATGTTCGCCGGTATGCGTGAGAGCCACGACGCCGGCGATAACGGCCGTATCGATCGTCATGGTGAACGCAGCTTTCGTATCGACCTTGCCGTTCCAATCGCAGAGCGCAGTGAAGATCCGCCACCCTGTATCTATCGCTGCTTGATTGGGCGGTGGCGGTGTGTCCGGCGCCAGCCTGACGACGGCTTCGAAGGAACCTTCTTTGAGCTTCTGTGTTAGTTCGTCCAGTGCGGCAGCGAATTTCACCGAGATATCCACCGGGGCTGGCTCATTCATCTGGTCCTCCGAACAGAAGCCCATTCAGCCACAGCAATTTGCTGGCACAGCAAGCGTATTTGACGCAGGAGCGCTGTTGCACGGAATTCAGCAATGCAGAAGTCGAATATCAGGTTTGCCGGACCGCATCCGCGCGCCGACTGTGTGGGACCCCGACCTAGCGTCCGCCCGCCTTGGTGAATTGCGCCAGCAGATCTCGGGCACCGTCCGGCACCAGCTCACGTGGAAACAGGCCGGACAACCCCTGAGGCACGCTGACCATATGCGCAAAGGCGACGGTTCGGCGGCCGAATCGCACTCGCTTGATGGTCGGATAGGCGCAGGTGTACGTGCGCGCGGGCTGTCCGGAGGGGTCGAGTACCCACACAGTCAGTGCGGTGGGACCGAATTCGGTGCGTACCAGAGTCCCCGGCGTACTCCACGGCAGCGTCCGGCGCGCCATCGCTCGCATCATCACGACGCACAGCGCGAATAGCAGCGTCGGCAACACCACCTGCAACACGGCGGTCTGGAGGTCCCCCTTATTCACCGATATCGCCGCGAGGACGCACGCGTAGCCCAGACCGATGACGAAGAACACCATCGGTTGCCGGAAGATCAGCCAAAGTGCGTCGTTCGCTGTGCGTGACGCGGTGGCCGGCCCAATGACCATCTCGGCGCGATTCGGATCCATGACTCTCCCCCAAGTCTTGTTGTGTCCCCGGCGGCCATCATGCCAGGCGCTTTACCGGCAGGGCACGGGAATGAACAGGGACCAACACATCCCCGGCAGCGGATTGGGAGCGGGGGGTGCCGGCGGGTCATCTTCTGGCGGATTGGGGCCGTCCCAAACGTTTTGAGCCACATTGCCGTGGCCGAATTGCACCATGTAATAGGTGTGGCAGACGCCCTCGTCCCAAATCACGGGGTTCGTCACATGGTTGCCGGAGATCCACATGGAGTCCCCTGGGCACCACTGATGAGGGCCGGTGACAGCTTGGGCGGTGCCACTGCCCAAGCCCAATCCTGCCAGCCCAACGCCGCCGAACACCGCCGCCGCAGCGGCCAGGCCGGTAATCACTCGCTTCATCATTCCACTCTGCTTCCGCTAGTCCGCCGACCTTCTCTGCGGCCGTCAGGCAAACCATGCGCCGATCACCTTGGCGAATTCTTGGGCCCGCAAAGCACTAGGGAACTCGCAGCTGAATCACATTCTCCGCACAGGTTCGACGGCTTAACTCCGTTCGGCACCGAGCCCGGCGTCGACGCGAATTCTGTTGGGAGACGGCATGATTGTTGATTGCGCGCACTACCTGGACGGCGTGCGTCAGGGTGAGGCCGCAATGCCCATCGACGACGCGGCACGCCGGTGCCGTGAGGGCGGATTCGTCTGGCTCGGGATGTTCGAACCGACCGCCGACGAAATGGCCCGCGTCCGAGAGGCTTTCGACCTGCATGAGTTGGCAGTCGAGGACGCCGGGACGTTTCACCTGCGGCCCAAGATCGAGCATTTCGAACCCGACGTACAACTGGTGATTCTGCGTACCGCTCGCTACGACGACGACCGCGAAGAAGTCGACTTCGGCGAGATCAGCATCTTTGTCGGCCCCAATTTCGTCATCACCGTCCGCCAGGGGGTCGCCAGCGAGCTGCACGCCGCCAGGGCTCGCCTGCAAGAGCATCCCGAACTCCTGCAAATCGGCACCGCGTCGGTGCTCTGGGCGGTCCTTGACCAGGTGGTGCGCACATACGGCCCCGTGGTCGCCGGCCTCGAACACGACATCGAAGAAGTCGAAGGCACCGTATTCTCCGGCGCCGTCGCCCCCACCGAGCGGATTTACCTTCTACGCCGCGAAGTCAGCAACTTTTACCGGGCAGTCCACCCGCTGCTGTCGGTGCTGACCGCCGCCGAACGCGATGCCGTGGATACGCCGGTGGCGCATTACCTGCGCGACGTCCACGACAGCCTCCAACTGATCAACGAAGAGGTGTCGGCGCAGCGCGATCTGCTGGCCACCATCCTGCAGGCGAACATCGCCGTGGTCGCGGTTGAGCAGACCCAAGTCAGTGTGCAACAAAGCGCCACGATGGAACGCCTGACCGTCCTCGCGACCATCTTTCTGCCGCTGACTTTTGTGACCGGCTTCTTTGGGCAGAACTTCGACTGGCTCGTCGGTCACATGACCGGTCTGACTCGATTCCTGGTCCTGGGGATCGGCGGCCTCCTGATTCCACTGATCGCACTCTGGGCCTGGCTGCGGGCCGTCCGCAAGCGCGAGAGTGAGAAGTAGCGAAATACCGGCACCTCCCCTGCGACTCGGAACCGATTCGATAGATCAGGATTCGTTCTGCCGGTTGAGTAACCACCAGGCGAGAACGAAGTCGCCGGTGCGGTCGATGTCCAACCCGGAAAGCTCGGCGAACCGGGTCAGCCGGTAGCGAATGGTGTTGCGGTGCACGAATAGTGAGTTTGCAGTCTCTTCGACCCTCTGGTCGTGTTCGAGGTAAGCGGTGACGGTGGCGAGGATTTCGGCACCGGGACGGCCCAAAGAGCGGACCGGGTTGAGATGCCTGGCATCCAGAAGCGCGGCGGCGTCATAGGCCTGGTCAAGTAGCGCGAGTGACCCAAGATCGGATAGGTCGACCAATCCCTGCCGGCCATACCTGGTGGCAACTTCCAATGCTTCCATCGCACGCCGGTAACCATCCGGCGCGTCATGCGGCAGCACCGCCGGACTGATCCCGACCGGCCGCGCCACGCGCAGCTGAGGCCGTTGAGGCAGCAACGCAACAATCTTGCCGTCGATCACGGCATCGACGGCCGGCAATGCGGCGGTCGCGCCGCGCCGCAGCCCCGCCGCCAGCTCCGAAGTCGACGGAGTGTCATCCCAGTCCGCGCACGCAACGTGGTAATCCGCGCCGAGATCGATACGATGAAATTTCGCCTCGGCCTCCAGCATTGGTTTGGGTAGGGCCCCAGTGATCAGCCTGCGGATGAAATCGGCCTTGCGGGCCGCCCCGGCGAGCGCACGTTCCTGCTGCACCTCCTGAACCGCGGCGGCGTGATCGGTCGCCCACGCCCAGGCGAAGTCCTGCATGGCATTGATATCGTCGGCCGAAACACCGGCGGTCAGCGCTTCCTCACGCACCAGCGCGAACACCCGTCGCGCGCCGACCTGCAGGCTGTGCGCGACCAGGTCGAGCGGGATCTGCTGGTCAGCCCACCCCCGGGCCAGGGCGGTGAGTCCACGCAGGCTGGATGCCTGATCTGGATTGCGCACGGATTCCACGATCAAATCCAAGGTGTCGCGGGTGTTTTTCCGGATCGAAGTTTGGTCAACCTGGTCGTACACCGGGATGGTCTCCCGGTAGTAGCGGGTCAAGTCCGCGGCAATCTCATCCAGGCGAGGCTCGATCCGGTCCACGAGGTGCGCCAGCCGCTGTCGGGCCGTGTCTTCACCATCAAGTGCCATGGCTAGATTTTATGCGGCTGCACAATCGCGCGGCACAAACGTTAGTGATCCGCCTATCTCCTGAAGCACATATTGGGCGGACGCTTGAAGCCATGAAACCCACCACGACACACGTCGCCATTATCGGCTCAGGTTTCGCCGGTCTGGGCGCCGCGATCCAGCTGCGCCGTGCCGGCTTCGACGTGACCATCCTCGAACGCGCCGGCGATGTCGGCGGCGTCTGGCGCGACAACAACTACCCGGGCGCCGCCTGCGACGTCCAGAGCCACGTCTACTCCTACTCCTTCGCCCCCAACCCCGACTGGAACCACACCTTTGCCCGGCAGGCTGAGATCCAGACCTATCTGAAGAAGGTGGCCGACGATTACGGGTTGCAGCCACATCTGCGGCTGAACACCCCTGTCGACGAAGCACGCTGGGACAGCGCCCAGGCGAATTGGCGGTTGAACACGGCAGGCGGGGAAATCGTCGCCGAACACATGGTGGTGGCCACCGGCGCGCTCGCCGACCCGGTCGTCCCGCAATTGCCCGGACTGGATCGCTTCGCCGGCGACATGTTCCACTCCGCGCGCTGGGACCACTCCGTCGACCTGAGCGGCAAGCGGGTCGCCGTGATCGGCGCGGGCGCCTCGGCCATTCAGTTCGTGCCCGCAATTCAGCCGAAAGTCAAGCGACTCACGCTATTTCAGCGCACCGCCCCATGGGTTATGCCGCGCCACGATGCGCCGATCAGCGGCTGGAGGAAGGCACTTTTCCGCGCTCTTCCGGTATTGCAGTACGCCGAGCGCACCCGCATCTTCGCCGAGCGGGAACTGATGGTGTACGCGTTCCGGTTCCCCGTCGCGATGAAGATCGCCGAACGGGCCGCGCTCAAACATCTCGAGTCACAGGTGTCCGACCCGGTCCTGCGCGCCAAGCTGACCCCCGACTATCGCCTCGGCTGCAAACGCATCCTGCTCTCCAACGACTACTGGGCGGCGCTTGGCCAAACCAATGCCGACGTCGTCACCAGTGGCATCCGCGAGATCACCGCGAACGGTGTCATCGACAACGACGGCGTCCTGCACGCGGTTGACGCCATCATCCTGGGCACCGGATTCAAGACCGACGGTCTGCCGCTCACCGACCGCATCTACGGGCCGGACGGCCAGACCATGGCACAGGCCTGGCACAACAGCCCGCGCGCTTACCTCGGCACCACGGTGGCGGGCTTCCCCAACGCCTATCTGATGCACGGCCCCAACATCGGCCTCGGCCACAACTCGGTCATCGAGATGTTCGAGAACCAGACCTCCTATGTCGTCGACGCGGTGCGCTATTGCCGCGACCACGGAGTGGCCGAGATCGAGCCGACGCCCCAGGCGCAGAACGAGTTCGTCGCCGAAGTCGACAAACTCACGGAGGGCAGCGTGTGGACGTCCGGCGGCTGCACCAGTTGGTACCTCGATTCGACCGGACGGAACAGCAATCTCTGGCCCTCCACCACGCTCGCCTACCGATTCAAGACCCGGCAATTCCGCCCGGCCGACCACACTCTGACCTCTGCAAGGGAGCTGACCGCATGACATCGCTGCACGACACCGTCGTCCTGATCACCGGAGCGGGATCGGGCATCGGCGCCGAAACCGCCCGCCAACTCGCCGGTCGCGGTGCGCGCGTGGTGCTGCTCGACCGCGACCTCAACGCGGTCGAGGCGCTCGTCCGGTCCCTGGACAATTCAGCCCGTCATCTCGCCATTCAGGCCGACGTTACCAACAGCGAAGGCCTGGAAGATGCAGTCCAGCAGGCGGTTTCAGTGTTTGGCGGCATCGACGTGGTGGTGGCCAACGCGGGCGTCGCCGAAGCGGGCACCGTGGCCGTAAGCCGGATCGAGTCGCTGGTCCGCACCGTCGACGTCAACCTCAGCGGCGTGATCCGCACCGTGCACGCAACCCTCCCCCACGTCACCGACCGCCGTGGCTATTTCTTGCTGGTGTCCTCCGCGGCGGCCCTCAAGAACGTTCCCGGCGGATCGTCCTACGCTGCCTCGAAGGCCGGCGTCGAAGCCTTCGCCGGGGCACTGCGCCTTGAGGTGGCCCACAAGGGAGTCGCAGTGGGAGTCGCCCACCCGGCATGGATCCGGACTCCGATGTATGACGCCCAACGCGAGCTGGCCTCGGTCAGCAACGGCATCGCCTCCCTGCCGTGGCCGTTCAACGTCGTCACCACGGTCGAGGATTGTGCCGCGGCCTTCGTCGACGCGATCGGCGAACGTGACCGGAAAATCTATGTGCCCAAAGCACTTTCCATTGTCGACAAGGCCCGCAGTTTCTTCACCGGCGCTCTGTGGGATCGCCTCGTCATGCTGCGCGCCGGGCGCACCGTGCCGGCACTCGAGGCCGAGATTCGGGAGCGTGAGCTCACCGCATGAGCATCGCGCTGATCCACGGACTCGGGGGCTCCCCCGTTGTTTGGAGCAAGATCACCCCCGACCTGCCCGACGCGCTGACGCTGCGACTGCGGGGCGCCGCCAGCATTAACGCAGAGAGCCAACAGATCGGCGCGACCCTCGACCGACGCGACGGGCCGTTCACTCTGGTCGGTCACTCGATGGGTGGCCTTGTCGCCACCGCGATCGCCGAGCAGTTTCCCCACCTGGTCGAAAGCATCATCTTGGTGAACACCCCGCCGACCATCGCCAGCCGGATCAGCGCTCGCGGCTCTGAACGAGTGCTGGGGCTGCCGGTCATCGGACGGGCCGTCTGGAACGCCATGCCGGAGTCGGTTGTCCGCAAGGGGCTGTCCTCGGCGTTCGCTCCCGGTTTTGAGGTACCCGACGTCTTCATCCGGGACCTGCGTGCCACCGGCCTGCAGGCCTTCCTGCGCTCGACCCATGCCATCGACGCCTACCTTGCCGAGCGAACATTGCCGGACCGGCTCGCCGCACTGGCGTGCCCCGCCCACGTCGTGTTCGGCCTACGCGACCAGCGCGTGGCCTCCAGCGCGGTCGATGACTACCAGCGCATTCCCCACATGCTGGTGACGACCCTTCCCGCGAGCGGCCACACCCCGCCGTGGGAGCAACCCGCAGCGGTGACCGCGGCAATCCTGCGTGGGATGTCGCCCGCACCGGAGGCCGCGCTATGACACACACCTTGCCTGCATCGGTCATCGACCCGCACATCCACCAGTGGGACCCCTACGCCACGCCCCGCCATGTCAGCGGGAAAGCCCGTCTGCTGCGGCCGATTCCGCGAATCCCGAGAGTCATGCGGTACGTGTCGCCGCAAGCTGACCGCGAGTTCATCGGCGACCCACACCACATTCTCAAGCCATATCTGCCCGGCGATTACCGCCGAGATGCCGATGAGCTGCCGGTCGGTGCGGTCGTGCACATCGAGGCCGGCTGGAAGACGTCTGCGCACGCCGAGGCAGTGGACGAAACCCGGTGGGTCAGCGCCCTCCCGTTCGGGATCAACGGCGCACCCCGGCTGGGCGCGATTGTGGCGCATGCCGATCCGCGATGCCGTGACATCGCCGATGTCCTCGACGCCCATCAGGCAGCCAGCCCCCTGGTTCGCGGCATCCGGTTCTCGGGAACCCATCATCCGGACCCCGGCGTGCGCGACTTCGCCGACAAGCCAGGCGTATTCGCGAATCGCGACTTCCTGAACGGGTTCGCCGCCGTCGCCGAACGCGGGCTCAGCTTCGAGATCTGGTCGTACGCACACCAATTGCCCGACACACTTGTACTTGCTCGGGAGTACCCGCAGACCACGTTCGTGCTGGATCACTACGCCACCCCGGTGGGCGTCCTCGGTGCCCGCGGCCGCCACACCGGCCGAACAGCGAACGAGCGCAAACGACTACTGGCGAAGTGGCGCGACGACATCGCGGCCCTGGCTGCGCTACCGAATGTAGTGGCCAAGCACTCCGGGTTGGGTATGTCCCTGCTCGGGGGAAGGCCCGAGGACGGAGCGCCCCTGGTTCGGCACCTCCACGAGGTGTTCGGCCCGGACCGCACCATGTGGGCGTCGAACTATCCGATCGACAAGCCGGGACACCGCATCCCGGCCAGCGCCCGGTTGATCCTCGACGTCCTCGGCTCGGACGCCGACCCGCAGAAACTCTTCCATGACGTCGCCCAACGCACCTACCGGATCGGGAACCACGATGAAATCGCTTGATGGACAGGTCATTCTGATCACCGGGGCCGCAGGAGGAATCGGCGCCGCCACAGCCCGCAAGCTGGCTGCCTCCGGCGCGCGGCCCGTCCTCGCCGACCTCGACGCAGACGCCCTCGAACGCGCGGCCGCCACCATCGAACCAGTGCCGCTGACCGTGCAGATCGACGTCACCGACCCGGCATCGTGTGAAGCGGCCGTTGAGGCGACGCTGCACCGGCATGGGCGCATCGACGCGGTCTGGGCCAACGCCGGCATCTCGGCGTTCGGGCCGGTGGAACTGCTCGACGACGCCACCTGGCGGCGGGTCGTCGAGGTGAACCTGATCGGCGCCTACAACATCATTCGGGCCGCACTGCCCTCTGTGGTGGGCCAGCGCGGCTACATCACCATGACCGCATCATGGGCATCCTTCGCCCACTCGCCCGGCCACAGCGCCTACAGCGCGTCCAAGGCCGGCCTGGAAGCACTGGCCAATAGCCTGCGCAGCGAACTGTCCTACACAGGAACGCGAGTCGGCGTCTTTCACCCCGGGTGGATCGACACCCCGATGGTCGCCGACAAGCGCGACCACAACGCCGCGTTCAACGCGATGTTCGAGTCGTTGCCGGCCCCGTTGCGCACCCTCAGTACTCCCGAGGAGATAGCTGATCACCTGGTGGTCGCCTTCGAGCGCCGCACACCGAAAGTCGTCTACCCCAAACTCGGCTGGGCGCTACACCTCCTGCGTCCGCTGCTACCGACTCGGCTGGTTACCGCCGGCGCGCGCCGAGTCGCCCCAGATGCGCGCCGACTGTTCCTCATCGACGACGCCCGTCGAGGCCCCGTACTGGGAAGTCGTTGCGTCAACCCGACATCGGGATGACGCGCAAGAGAGAAGAATGTCTCTATGGCGATGCAGAGCACCCTGACCGACCAGGAGAAGCAGGCCCAGCTCGACGTCAACCAGCTCAAGCAGCTGGTGGGCCTGGTGGAGTACGACCCGAGTAACGATCCGTTCCCCGTAACCGGTTGGGATGCCGTCGTTTTCGTGGTCGGCAATGCCACCGAGGCAGCGAGCTATTTCCAGTCCACATGGGGCATGGAACTGGTCGCGTACTCAGGGCCCGAGAACGGCAACCGCGACCACAAGGCATTCGTGCTGCGCTCGGGGTCTGTGCGGTTCGTCCTGAAGGGGGCCGTGAGCCCCGAGAGCCCCCTGGTGACGCACCACGCCGCCCACGGCGACGGCGTCGTCGACATCGCGCTCGAGGTACCCGACGTCGACAAATGCATCGCGCAGGCCAAGCGAGCCGGCGCCACGGTCCTCGAAGATCCGCACAACATCTCCGATGAGCACGGCGTCGTCCGCGTTGCTGTCGTCGCGGCCTATGGACAAACGCAGCACACGCTGGTGCAGCGGGAGGTCGCCGGTACCCGGTATGACGGCCCCTACCTGCCGGGCTACCAGCCGGCGACCAGCGGATACGTCAAACGTGACGGCGCGCCCAAGCGTCTGTTCCAGGCGCTGGATCACGTCGTCGGCAATGTCGAGCTCGGCAAGATGGACGAGTGGGTCGGTTTCTACACCCGGGTCATGGGGTTTGTGAACATGGCCGAGTTCATCGGCGATGACATCGCCACCGACTACTCGGCGCTCATGTCAAAGGTTGTGGCCAACGGCAACCACCGGGTGAAGTTTCCGCTCAACGAACCGGCGACCGCCAAACGCAAGTCGCAGATCGATGAGTACCTGGAGTTCTACCGCGGCCCCGGCGTCCAGCATCTGGCGCTGGCTACCGCCGACATCCTGCGCACCGTCGACGAACTCCGCAGGGAGGGCGTGCAGTTCCTCGATACCCCGAACGCCTACTACGAAGACCCGGAACTGCGGGCCCGCATCGGCGCGGTCCGCGTACCCGTCGAAGAACTGCAACGGCGGGGCATCCTCGTCGACCGTGATGAGGACGGTTATCTGCTGCAGATCTTCACCAAGCCGTTGGGAGATCGGCCGACGCTGTTCTTTGAGCTCATCGAGCGCCACGGGTCGCTGGGGTTCGGCAAGGGCAACTTCAAGGCGCTGTTCGAGTCGATCGAGCGGGAGCAGGAAAAGCGCGGGAACCTGTGATGCCCGCCTACCTGTCCGGCTTTGGCAACGGCTTCGAAAGCGAGGCGCTGCCCGGCGCATTGCCCGTGGGCCGCAACAGCCCACAGCAGTGCGCCTACGGCCTCTATGCCGAGCAGCTCAGTGGTTCACCGTTCACCGCACCCCGCGCCAGCAATAAACGGTCGTGGCTGTACAGGATTCGGCCCAGCGTGGCCCATTGGGGTCAGTTCAGGGCTGTTGACGACGACGGCGTCACGCACTGGCGCTCAGCTCCCGACGACGCGCCGCCCGTGCCAATCGCCCAAATGCGTTGGAACCCATTGCCGCTACCGAATCCCGCGGTCGAGGACACCACGTTCATCACCGGCGTGCGCACCATCACCACAGGAGGGGACGCCGGGACCCGCACCGGATTTGCCTGCAGCATCTACTCCATCACGTCGTCGATGGCGGACGCCTACTTCTACAACGGCGACGCCGAGATGCTATTTGTTCTGGAGCACAACAGTATTCGATTCTGGACCGAGTTCGGGATCATCGACGCTGAACCCAGCGAGATCGTCGTCATTCCGCGCGGAGTCAAACTGCGCGTCGAGGTGCCCGACGGCCCAGCCCGAGGCTACCTGTGCGAAAACTACGGTGGCCCTTTCACTCTCCCCGAGCGCGGCCCCATCGGCGCCAACTGCCTGGCTAATGCGCGCGACTTCCTCACACCAGTCGCGAGCTATGAGGATCGCGACGTCCCATCCACGATGTACGTGAAGTGGGGTGGCACGCTGTGGCAGACCGATCTGGGCCATTCGCCGCTGGATGTTGTTGCCTGGCATGGAAATTATGTGCCGTACAAGTACGATATGCGGCGCTTCTCCCCTGTGGGCCCCGTCTTGTTCGACCATGCCGACCCGTCGATCTTCACGGTTCTCACGTCGCCCAGTGAAACGCCGGGCACCGCCAACGTTGATTTCGTGTGCTTCCCTGAACGGTGGATGGTCGCCGAGGACACTTTTCGGCCACCGTGGTATCACATGAACGTCATGAGCGAGTTCATGGGACTGGTGCGCGGCGTCTATGACGCCAAACCCGACGGCTTCGTCCCTGGCGGCGTCAGCCTGCACAACTGCATGACCCCACATGGCCCGGACGCCAACGCATTCCAGGCTGCCAGCACCGAAGAATTGAAACCTCTCAAGCAGGAGAACACGCTGGCCTTCATGTTCGAAACCCGGTTCCCGCAGAAAATCACCGCCTATGCCGCGAATTCTCCGCAGCGACAACAGGATTACGCGGACTGCTGGAGCGGTCTGACCAAACGATTCCACCTGGACAAGCCATGACTGCACAGACGCCCGCAATCGATTTCACGCACGATCCAGAGCTGCGCAGCTGGGTTGCCAGTGCTGGCGTCAGGAGTGATTTCCCCCTGCAAAACCTGCCGTTTGGCGTGGTGGCCGGCACGACCGGCGTCGCACAGCACGACGCTCCCCGTGGCGTCGTCCGGATCGGAGACGCGGTCCTGGATCTGCGAGGACTGGCCGCTTCGGGGTTGCTCATCGGCGATGCACAGTCGGCGGCCGAAGCTGCCGCACACGGAGCGCTGAATGACTTATTCGCCTTGGGATCTGGCCCGCGGGTCGCGCTGCGCAGGGCACTGCATTATCTGCTGATCGAGGGAGCGCCGCGTCAAGATACCGTCGCCAGACTCCTTACCCCGCTATCGGAGGTCGACGTTCTGCTGCCCGCCCGAATCGGTGACTACACCGATTTCTATGTCGGTATTCACCATGCCCGCAATATCGGTGCGCTGTTCCGGCCGAGCGATCCCTTGCTGCCCAACTACAAATGGGTGCCGATCGGCTATCACGGACGCGCCTCCAGCGTGCGGGTCAGTGGCACCCCGATCACCCGACCGAACGGGCAGCTGAAGGCCACTGATGCGCCGGTGCCCGTGCTCGAACCAACCCGGAGAATGGATTTCGAGCTGGAGCTCGGCGTGTGGATCGGGCCCGGAAATCGTCTCGGCGAGCCCGTGGGTCTCGATCACGCCGAATCCCACATCGTCGGGTACTGCCTGCTCAACGACTGGTCTGCGCGCGACGTGCAAGCCTGGGAATACCAGCCCCTCGGCCCCTTCTTGGCCAAAAGCTTTGGCACGACGATTTCGCCTTGGGTGATCACTCCAGAAGCGTTGGCGCCGTTCCGGATTCCGGTGGATCGCGCCGAGGGTGATCCTGCTCCCCTGCCCTATCTCGACAGTCCGCGGCACCGCAGCCACGGCGGACTCCGAGTGGAACTGCATGCCCTTATCCGCACAGCCCAGATGCGCAAAGACGGTGATACGCCGCACCTGATCTCGCGCTCGTCAAGCCGTCATATGTACTGGAGCGTCGCGCAAATGATCACCCACCACACCAGCAACGGCTGCGAGCTGCGGCCCGGTGACTTGCTCGGCAGCGGAACCATCTCTGGTCCCACGGCCGGTTCCGAAGGCAGCCTGATGGAACTCAGCCATGGCGGAAGCGCCCCAATCACCCTGCCCAACGGCGAAACTCGCACGTTCCTTGAGGACGGTGACGAAGTCATCCTGACTGCCAGAGCCCATCGCGCGGGCGCGGCCGCCATCGGATTCGGCGAGTGTGTCGCGGTCGTGCGGCCGGCGATCGCCTACCCAACAACCTAATTGGCGGCTCCGTGCCGGCTGATAAGAGACATCGCGGGATCAATCAGCGCGAGCAGACGGTCGCGCGGGATCCCGTCTCGAGCCTGAACAGAAATGCCGTGCAGCACGGCGGCGTACGCGTCGCCCAAGGCCTGCGCGTCGGTCGCTTCGGGAAGTTCGCCCATTGCAACCGCGGCGCGGAGGCGTTCGACCAGTGAGTCGGTGCGCCCGCGCCGGTGCCCGGCAAGCCATTGGCGGACAGCATCGTTAGCGGGTGAGCAGTTGGTCGCCGAGCTGACCACCATGCAGCCGCGGGCGCCGTCTTGCGTGTACACGTCGACCGCCTCGCGCAGTATCCGTTCGATCGCACGGCGCGCCGTTGGTTCTTCGGCCAGTGCGCGTTCGGCGAAGCCGCCCTCTTCCTGCTCGTACCGTTCGATAGCCTCTCGGAACAACGCCTCCTTCGACCCGTATGCCGCGTACAGACGCGCCGACGCCAGCCCGGTAGCCGCGACCAGGTCGCTCATCGACGTGCTCTCGTAGCCTCGTTCCCAGAAGACGTGCTGAATCTTTTCGAGCACCTCGGAGCGATCGAATTCCCTTGGCCTGCCGGTCATTTAACCAACCTTAGAATCGGTCGATCACCACGACACCGGACGTATCGAACGACTCCATTGATTGGAGCACCGAGGTGACCTCGTTGAGGCCGACTGTACGGGAGACAACCTCGTCCGGATTGAGCCGACCGGACTCGATCATCGCGAGCATCGGTCCGAATTGGTGTGCCGCCATGCCAAACGCGCTGAGGAACTCCAGTTCCTTGATCAGCATGAGATCGATCGGTACCGCGATCTGGCCACCGTCGGCGGCGACCGTATGGCCCAGCTGCAAGTGACGACCGCGGGGGCGCAACGAATGCACGGACGCCTGGCAGGTCTGCGCGAGCCCAATCGCATCTACCGACACGTGGGCGCCGCCTCCGGTCAGTTCGACGATCTCGTATGCCGCTTCAGGCGCGGGTGCTTTGGTGGTGTGGACGGCTCCGAGTCGACGAGCCGCGGCAAGCTTGTCATCGGAAATGTCCACCGCGATGACGTTGGCGCCCGCGGCGGTCGCGATCTGCACTGCGGCCAAGCCCATTCCGCCTCCAGCTCCGTATATCGCCACCCATTCACCCGGCCGAACGCGCGCCTGGTCGACAAGGCCATGAAACGCCGCGATGTAGCGACACCCGAGACTGGCCGCCGCGACAAACCCCAACGACTCCGGCAGTGCCACCAAGTTCACGTCGGCGAAGCGCACGGCCACATATTCGGCGAATGCGCCCCAATAGGAAACGCCCGGCACCAACGCGCCGCCCTGTTCGCACACATGCTGATGGCCTGCGCGGCACGTCCCGCACATGCCGTCTCCCGGATTCATCGGGAACGTAACCCTGTCCCCCGCTTGCCAACAACGGACCTCGGAACCGACTTCCTCGATAATACCGGCAAATTCGTGCCCTAGTACGAAGGGGGCGGCGATGCGCGGGCCGCCCGCCCAGAAATTTCCCGACCACAAAGCCCAATCCGTACGGCAGATCCCATTGGCCATCACGCGCACAATCGCACCGTCAGCCGGACAGAGCGGCTCCGGCACATCGTGGACGACCAATGGCCGCGCGAGTTCTTCGATTACCGCAGCACGCACCATTTCCTCCATTCTTTGTTGCTCGACAAAGAATAGCCCATCTGACTCACTCCACGCCCGCGGCGGAGCCAGTGCCGCGTTATGTGATCAAAATCCGCGCTTAGGCGGGTGCCGAAGCGCCATGCGTCAGGCGCGCGACCAAGTTGTCGTCAGCATCAGTGAAGAACCCACCCACCACGTCTTCGATCTCGTTGAATCCTCTGGCGCAGAACAGAATTGGTTGATAGTGCGTGATGTCGTAGGTCTGCACACCCATCCGGGCAACGTCGAGTGGCCGAAGGTCGGCCACGTCGATCTGCTGGATCTCCCCGTACGAGGACAGCAGGCCGGCGCCGTACGTGCGCACGTCGCCACGCTCACGGACCACACCGAACTCGAGCGAGAACCAGAAAACCTTCGAGATGAACTCAAGCGCCTCAGTCGTTTTCACCCGGTGCGCCGCCTGCCCGGCCAATCGGTACAGCGCCGCGAACCGCTCATTGGCCAAGCAATTGCCGTGGCCGACCACCTCGTGGATCAGGTCGGGCTCAGGTGTGTAGAGCGGCACGGAGTGGTGCCGTATGTACTGGGTGGAGTGGAAGATGCCGTCGGCAAGGAGTCCGTAGAACTCACGCAGGGGTACCAGCCCGGCGGCCGGGACGTACTGAAAGCCCGTGAGCGGCCTGAGCATGTCGTTGACCTCGACGAGTTGCGGGATCCGGTCCTCGGGAAGTCCGAGACGCTGCCTGCCCTGGAGGAACTCGGCACAGGCGCGGCGCTGGTGCAGCCGGTGAAGCTCGGCGCACGCGATGCGCCAGACCTCCTGCTCATCGTCGGTGTAGGTCGCGATGGGTGGTGGTGTGCCGGGATGCCAATCCATGGCGAGCGCGGCGATCGCGTTGCGGCGCGCGCGGTATTCCGGATCCACCGCACCGGGGTGATCGGCAGCCAGATGAACGGTGACGCCGTCCTCCGAGCGCGTGACCGGCGCATACAGCTGCGCTTCTTCGAACATCGCTGCCTCCCGGGTGTCCGGGCGTCGCACGAAGCGGCGTCGTTCGCGGCTGGCCGCCGCGTCGGGGTGGCATCGCGGCAACCATCTGGGCAGGACTTGTGGTCCTCATCAACCAGGGTATGCGTCCAGGACCATCCACGAATGGATAGCCGCGTGTCCGGTGTGTTCGCCGCGAGTTACGAGTCCACGCCGACCGGCTGCTGCTTCCGGGTGACCTTGACCATCATCTTCGAGTAGCCCTTCACGAAGTTTGATTGCGTGTACTCGGGCTCCCCCACAACTTCGATGTCATCGAATCGCGCCAGCAGCTCCTCCCACAGGATGCGCAACTGCAATTCGGCGAGCCGGCTGCCCATGCAGCGGTGGATGCCGATGCCGAACGCCAAGTGATGGCGGGCGTTGGCGCGGCCGATGATGAAGTCGTCCGGATTCTCGAACTTGCGCTCGTCGCGGTTGGCCGAGGCGTACCACATGACGAGCTTGTCGCCCTTGCGGATGAACTGCCCGTTGAGGATCGTGTCTTCCGAGGCAACACGGCGCATGTACGCCAGCGGTGTCTGCCAGCGGATGATTTCGTGGATCAGCTTGGGCACGAGTCCCGGGTCGGCCTTGAGCCGGGCGAACTCGTCGGGGTTCTGGTTCAGCGCGAGGACGCCACCGGTCATCGAGTTCCGGGTGGTGTCATTGCCGCCCACGATGAGCAGGATCAGGTTGCCGAGGAACTCCATCGGCCGATTGATGAGGTCCTTGGTGTCCTCGGATGACTGCATCAGAGCGATGAGGTCGAAACCGGGCTTCTCACCGGCCGCCAACCGCGCTGCCTTGTCGTGCCAGAGGGCACTGAAGGCGCGCGCCATATCGGCTGCGCAGGTGAACATCTCGTCCATGTCGGCTTCGCCACCAGTGGCCTCGGCGCTGCCGGCCACCGTGTCGGTCCAGTACACCAACTTGCGGCGCTGCTCATAAGGGAAGTCGAGCAGGGTCGCCAGCATGCGTGACGTCAGTTCGATCGAGACGGTGTCGACCCAGTCGAACGGCGTGCCTTCGGGCAGACCGTCGAGTACCTCTTGCACGCGCGAGCGGATGAGGGTTTCCATTTCCTGGAGGTTTTGGGGTGCCACTACGCCCTGCACGGCTCCTCGCTGCTCATCATGCCGAGGGGGGTCCATGGCGATGAACATCTCGACGTCCAGGCCCTCAGGAGGAGCGCCGATGACGATCTGCGGCTCGGCGGAGAACAGTTCGTTGTTCTTGTCGACGGCGACGATGTCGTCATAGCGGGTGATCGACCAGTAGGGGCCGAACGGGCTGTTTGGCTGGTAGTGCACCGGCGCCCCGTCACGCAACCGCTTGAAGTAGGACTGCCAGCGCCCTTGGCGGAACATGAACGGGTTGCTGACGTCGATCTGCGCCAGCGGCACATCCGCGGCCTCGGGAATCGGGGTTTCGACGAAGACCGGCGTGTGGTCACCAACGACCGACTTCTTCGTCTTCTGGTAGAGATGCATGCCCTTGATCTGCAGGTCCATGGGGATCGTCGACTGAGCCTTGTTGAGCACGGGATCGAGAATCGTCTCCTGCGCCTTGGTAAGTGCCTGGTCGAGAATGTTCATGAGTTCCTCCGCGTTGTCAGATCTGAAAATCGGGAATATGGACCGTCATGCTCCTGACCAATTCTGATGCTGATGCCGCTCGGCGATCCAGGAATTGGCCAGGTCCACGTCACGCGCGCATGGCGTGGTTCCGCTGCTCGAGCGCGCTTCGGTGCTGGCAGACGAATTCGAGATCGCGCGCCAGCAGTGCAACGAACGGCCAAGCACCGTGGTCGCCGGCCTGCACCGCGACACGGCACGAGCGGACGGCCTCGCCGATGCACGCGATGATGTCGTCGACGAAACCTTCGTGGTCCTCGAGACCGTAAGCGTCCAGGAACATTTGGAGCCGGCGTGCGACATCAGGTGCCTTGGACCAGCCACGAGCGCGGGCGTGATCGCGGGCGTGGAGGCCGACGACGTGCCACGCGGCATAGGCCAGATCGCGGCGTCGCGTGGTCGGTCCCGCGTTGTCCCAGTCGATCAGCGAGTGGATGCGGCCCGTCGAGTCGGCCACGAGGTTCGCGAGGCTGACGTCGTTGTGCCCGATGATCTCGCCGTCCCTCAGGCCGCGGCGGCCGTCGCGCCATTGCAGTTCGGGCCCTGGGCGGAAGCTCTTGACTGCGTCGTGGAACCGACGGAGTAGACGCGCGACGCGCACCAGGTTCGCTTCGAAGCGTAGCCACGCGGGCCAGCCCTCGGCGCTCGCTGCCGTCTGCCCGTCGATGAAGGTCAGGACCTCGTGGCCTTCGGAGTCGACGCCGAAAACCCTTGGCGCACCCTCGAATCCGACTGACTCCAGGTGTTTGAGGAGTTCGTGCACCGCTGGTGTCCAGTGACCGGTCGAGCGGCGGACGGTGCCTCCGGTTCGAAGAACGGTGCCGCCCCAGCCGCCGGCCAGCTGCTCCGTGTGGTCGTTGACTGCAATCATCGGGGCCTCCTCACAGCGACTGAATTCGTTGGCCACCACGTTACGAACGCAAACAGGCAGCTGGGAGGCCCTAAACGGCGGAATAGTTACTAGAAGTGGCAATGCCCAGGGCGGATGTAAGCTACCGCCGTGGCTGTCGTTGATCAGTACCACCTCACTGGCGCGTGGAACTTTCGCGACGTCGGCTCGCTACGCACCGACGATGGCCGCCAGGTGCAGCCCGGCATTCTCTACCGGTCGTCGGAACTGTGTTCCCTCGACGAAGGCGGCCGAAAGAAGCTGCGCGCCTTGTCAATCACTGACGTCATCGATCTGCGCAGCGAAAGCGAGATCGCGTGGAACGGGCCAGATGTCCTGCCGCCCGGCGTGACACTGCACGTCGCGTCGGTGCACGACGAGGGACAACAGACCGCTCCGCACGAGTCGGACCGAGTTCTCACAACGCAGTTGTTGGAGGCGGCCCTTGAGCACGCGTACAGCCGCTTCCCGCTGCTGCCGACGGCCCAGCATGCCCTCGCTTACACCATTCGGGTTGTGTCGGAAGCGTCTGGCGGCGTTCTCATTCACTGCGCAGCGGGCAAGGATCGCTCGGGCTGGATTGTCGCTGCCCTGCTGCGCGCCGCCGGTGTGCGTGAATCCGACATCCTGGCCGACTACTTGCGGAGCAATGAGTCCGTCGAGCCGCTGCGCAAACGCGCAATCGCCCGCAACGGTGATCTCTCGCAGCTGTCGGACAAGATCCTGGGCGTGCACCACGATTTCATCGCCGCATCCTGGCGTTCGGTCGATGGGCAGTACGGCAGCTTCGCCGACTACCTCGACCGGATCGGGGTCGACGCACCCATGATCGCTGCCCTGCGCCGCCGTTTGCTGCGATGAAACCCCAAGCCGCACAGCCAATTCGGCGAACCAACCGATCATGACGCAGCAACTTACTAGATTTGGCAATGTGGTTGATTGGGACATTCCTCGCACACCGGCAAGCATCGGTGTGCTGCTCGCCCTGGCCAGCGAACGTGGCGTCGGGCCCGAAACCTGCCTCTCCGGCTCACGCTTGACCGTCGTCGGCTTGCAAAGCCCCAGCGCCGAAGTCACCGCACGCCAGGAATTAACCGTCGTCACGAATCTTCTTGAAGCGCTTGAGTATCCCGACGATCTTGGTGTCGACGTTGGGCTCCGCTACCGCCTGGCTACGTACGGCATCTTCGGGTTCGCATTGATCAGCAGTCCGACGTTGCGCAGTGCGATCGATGTCGGTGTGCGGTACCTCGACTTGACGTTTGCCGCTTCGAGTCTGGGCACCCGGGCGAACGATCACGAGTTTCATTTCGTTCTGGAGGCCGCACCCGGGATACCGGACCGCGTCCGCCGGTTCGAAATTGAACGTCTGGCCACGGCTATTGGAGTGATCAAGCGTGAACTATCGGCAGACCTACCGCCCTTCGGCGTTCAGTTCACCCATCCCTACCCGGCCAATATTGACAGCTACGTAGCGGCGTTCGGCATTGAACCAGCGTTCGATGCGCCCGAGAATCTGCTGACCTTGCCCGTCGGGTTGCTCGATCTCCCACTGCCGCAGGCGAACGAATACAACTCCGCAGCGACGCAGGAGCAGTGCCGCAACCTGCTCGAAGAACGACGCAGCCGGACAGGGCTTTCAGGCCAGGTTCGGGACCTGCTGCTCGCGTCCCCGTCGCAGCCACCGACCGCCGACGAGATCGCCCATACTGTCGGCATGAGTCCACGGACGCTGCGCCACCGACTCGGCGCCGAAGGAACGTCCTACCGCGAGCTGCTCGACGAAATCCGGCAGCGACTCGCGGAGGAAATGCTGATCAAAGGCCGCCTAACGGTCGCCGAGACCGCGAATCGACTCGGATACGTTGAGCTATCCAGCTTTTCGCAGGCGTTTCGTCGTTGGCACGGGATGGGTCCGCGCGCGTTCCGCGCATCACGCACATGAGCAGCGCGCAGTCAGTGCCCACCGGCATCCAGTTCGGCAGTGCGGCCGGGCGTTGGGTCGTTGCCGCAACGGTATTGGGCTCCGGAATGGCGCAACTCGATGCGACGGTGGTCAATGTGGCGCTGCCGGCAATCGGTCGAGATCTGGGCGCTCAAGCGAGCGGGTTGCAGTTGGTTGTCAGCGCCTACTCGGTGACACTCGCGGCCTTGATTCTGCTGTCGGGCAGTCTTGGCGACCGCGTGGGCCGCAAGCGGGTGTTCGTCGCCGGCGTGGTGTGGTTCACGGTGGCATCGGCCCTGTGTGCGATGGCCCCAACTGTCGAAATGCTCGTTGCGGCAAGGGCTTTGCAAGGCGTCGGCGGGGCGTTGCTGACACCCGGCAGCCTCGCCATCATCCAGGCGACGTTCATACCCGCCGACCGCGGAAAAGCGATCGGTGCCTGGTCGGCCCTCGGCGGCGTCGCTGCGGCAATCGGCCCGCTGCTCGGCGGCTATCTGGTGCAAGCGGTGAGCTGGCGCGCGATCTTTCTCATCAACGTGCCGCTCGGCGGCCTGGTCGTCTGGCTGGCACTGCGGCATGTGCCCGAGAGCCGCGATCCATCGGCCGCCGGCCGACTGGACTACGCCGGAGCCACGTCAGCCACCGTAGGTCTCGCAGGTGCCACCTACGCCATGGTGGAGGGGCCAAACCGCGGATGGACCTCGCCAGTGGTCGTGGTCGCCGCGGTGCTGGGTACGTTCGCGATCGTCGCATTTGTGGTCATCGAACGACGTGTCGCGCACCCGATGCTGCCCCTGGACATTTTCTCGTCACGGCAGTTCACAAGCGCCAACGTGGTGACCTTCGTCGTCTACACAGCACTCGGCGGCGTTTTCTTCCTCCTCGTGGTTGTCTTGCAGAACGCCCTGGGCTACTCCCCGATCGCCGCCGGCGCGGCGTCCTTGCCGGTGACGGCCATCATGCTGGCACTGTCGTCTGCGTCAGGCGCCCTCGCGCAGCGCATCGGCCCACGCCTGCCACTGACGGTCGGACCACTCCTCGTGGCGGCCGGCATGGTGCTGATGACCCGGATCGGGCCGGGATCGGCGTACGTGACCACCGTGCTGCCGGCAGTGATCGTGTTCGGCCTCGGGTTGGCGGCCACCGTCGCCCCTGTCACCGCGGCCACCTTGGCAGCCGCGGACGAACGTCACGCCGGTGTGGCGTCGGGCGTCAATAACGCTGTGGCGCGGACGGGCGGCCTCCTGGCCGTCGCCCTACTACCGCCGATCGCGGGGCTGACCGGCGACGCCTTCCTGTCTCCCACGGCACTCACTGCTGGCTTTCACACCGCGATGCTGATCTCAGCGGGCCTCGCCGCCGCCGGAGGGGTGGTCGCTTTCGTGTCGATCTCCAACGACCTGCTGACCGAGACACCTACCAGGGCACCCGAACACCAGCATTTCAGCTGCGCACTCGCCGAGGTCCCGGCCCACGAACGCGTCAGCCGTGAATGAGACGGCGGGGATCACGCCCGTCGACGTAGCCGATGAAGGGCGGGTAGAGCCCGTAACCGAGCAACGCCTGCACCCGAGGTGGGTATTGAGCGGCGACCGCAGGTGGCACGGCGAGCGTCATCGTTTCGATAGGGCGCACCCACGGCTCGCAGAACTGCGTTGTAATGCCCAACCGGGTAGTGCCACTGACGTTGGCACCGCCGCGGTGGTAGGTGGTGCCCAGAAACACCACCACGGAGCCGGCGCTCATTTCGATCTTGCGAATTCGCGGATCGGACTCATCGGGAGTCTCATCGCCCCAAAGATGGCTGCCTGGAAGGATTTCGGTAGCGCCATTCGTGGATGTGAAGTCATCTAGCGCCCAAACAGCCGACACGCCAAGGTGTTGGCGCGGACGCGGTAAGGCGCAATGCCCGTCGTCTGGATGAAGCATTTGCGCCGTCTCCCCCGGATGGACGTTGATCGCAATATGCGCCGAGAGCAGATAGGCCGGGTGCAGGAGTCGGTCCAGCAATGCCGCCAGGTGGCGGTGCGTCGCGAGCACGGCAGTCGACGGAGCTTTGGCGAGTAGAGCGTAGACCCGTTGGGACCGTAGGCCCTCAAAGTCGTTGCGGCCGAATGGCGCCGATCTGAGCAACGGCCCCATCTCGGCGCGAATGAGGTCTACTTCGAGGGCGCTCAGTACGTCGTGAAGTACGACGTAGCCGTCCGAATGCAGCTGCGCGAGCGAGGACGTGGTCACGGCGAACCAATCAGGCTTTGAGAACTACGCGGGATCGGTTTTGCTCCACCATGATCGCGACAAACCGGTACAAGGACAACAGTGAGATGAATCCGAACATGAACAAGATGACGCTGCCGACTGACTGGTTCACCGGGTTGAGGAACAGCGCGAACGCGTATGACCCGATAACAACGATGGGTGCGGCGTCAACCCAACTCAGGGGACGTGCGGCGGACCACGCGAGCGCATCGTGTCCCAGTGTCGGGATCAGTACGAATGAGATGACAAGGGTGACGACAAAGCCCCAGACCGTCCATCCCAGTGGCAGTGCCGGGTCGCCGAAGAACGAGTCCTGCGGTGCCAACGCCTTGGACTTGCCGACCCATTCATACACGCCGAACTTTGTGCAAAAACCGTTGGCGAGAAACGCGATCCAAGCGTGCAGCATGCCGTAGAGGACGCAATGCCACACCACTTGCCACGGCCGCAACGTCCGCGGATCGACGACGATCTTTCCGTCGAGCACCACGTTGATGATCACGTAGACGGGCCACAGCAGCGCCGTCATCGCAACCGGAACGAGCAGGGGAACGCTGCCGATATGCGGACCCAGCATCGATATGTGGCCATAGCGCAAATCGCCCCAGACGAACCCACCGAAACTGATGTTGGCTTGCTCGAATGCCCACTCGACCACCGTCGCCATCACAAAGTACGCCGAGGCAAGCTTTACGCCCAAGTGCTTGAGCATGTGCCCAAACACCGCCACGACCAGCGCCAGCGACGTGATGGTTTGCGGGATCACCGGCAACCCAGCGCCGCCAGTCGTGATGCCCGACCATGTGGTCATGACGACCCAGGTAACGCAAGCGACGCCGAGGGCTATATCGACCGAATTCATCTGCCGCGCTCGACTATTCGTGCGTTCGTCGGCGTTAGCGGTCATTGTCCACAGCCCTTCCGATCGTCGACCCACCGAGTACGGATGGCCCGTCGACTAGAACCATATTCTAGAATAAATTACTAGTCAATGCCCGGCTCCGGTATTGTTCGACGATGCCCACCGCCACCCAGACCGGCGCTCCGCGTCGACGCGCCATCCTCGACGCAGCGCTGACGGTCTTTCTGAAGAACGGCGTGGCTGGGGCCACCATCGAGGCTCTGCACCGGGAATCGGGCGCCAGCGTGGGCAGCATCTATCACTTCTTCGGCAATAAAGAGGGCGTCGCCGCCGAGCTGTACACCGCCACACTCTGCGACTACTTCGACACCTATCTCGCTGCCCTGCAAGGCAGTTCGACCGCGCGTAGCGGGATCGAAACGTCCGTGCGTACCCACCTGGAGTGGGTTGTATCCAACGAGGCGCGGGCGCGCTTTCTGTTTCATTGCCGAGAATACGAGGTAATCGAGGAGTCTCGGCCGGCGATCGCTGCCCTCAACGAACAGTTCTACGGCGAGGCCAGCGCGTGGCTGCGCCCGCACGTGGAGGGCCGCCGGATCAAGCCCTTACCGCCCCGGTTGTGCCAGGCGCTCTGGATGGGACCCTGCGTTGAATACGCCAGACTGTGGCTTGCACGGCCTGCGGATTTCGACGTCCTCAGTGCCGCACCGGTTCTCGCTCAGGCTGCTTGGGACGCCGTGAAGGTGTGACGCACACCTAGGAGCAATAAACTTGCCCGTTGAGCACGCAATTGGATGGTGGTGTGTAGGTACCGCTGAGCACGCCCCGGATCCCGCCATTGGCGGAACCGCCGGGTGGAATCACGCGATTCCATGTCGCGGGGGTGATTGCGTAGTGCGTGCCGTATTGGGTGAAGGTGCTGTTCCACGCGTGTGAGATGGACTGCCCCATCGGCATGTCGAACTCGAGCTTCCAGTCTGTCATCGGCACGCTGCTGTAGTTGGTGATGACGTAGCGCGCGATGAATCCGTCCTGCCACGTGTGTTGCACCACCAACCTCGCCCCGGCCGCGGCAGCATGAGCGGCAGGGGCGATGCCGAGTCCGACGATCGCAACCAGCATTGCCGACACGACTACGTGAAACGCTGTGCGCCAGCGTTTCACGTAATTCCTCAGTCCTGCCACGGCATCCAACACTAGGGCCAATACGCGAAAAATGCCCTTACGCAGCGGGTAAACGGCGATACCTTTGCCCAACTGCAACCGTGACGAAACTGCGCCGTGTCCGAGAATAATGCCGCCGTTCGCCTGAAATCGATTGGCAGCCGTGGCACCGTGGCGCAGGTGGCAGACATTCCTCGCCGCGCTCTGGGGCGTGGCGCAAAGTTGGCCGGACTGTCAGTGGGGGCGGCTGGTCGAGCCGTGTTGGGCTGGGGCCAGCGAGTCGGGGGCGCCGATGCGGACAAGATCGCCGAACAGTGGTCCGCTCGCAGCGCCGAGCAAGTGTTCGCGGTGCTCGGCGAACTCAAGGGCGGGGCAATGAAATTCGGCCAGGCCATGAGCATCTACGAAGCCGCGGTGCCGGAGCGGTTCGCCGCACCGTATCGGGACGCATTGACGAAGTTGCAGGCATCTGCGCCACCGCTTTCCGCCGATCGGATACATCGGGTGCTGGATCGGCAGTTGGGCGTCCGGTGGCGGGACCGGTTCGCCGAATTCGAAGACGAGCCGGTCGCGGCGGCCAGCATCGGCCAGGTCCATCGCGCGGTGTGGCACGACGGCCAGCCGGTAGCGGTCAAAGTTCAATACCCGGGCGCCGATACCGCCTTGCTGTCCGACCTACGTCAGCTTGGCCGGTTCAGCCGGCTCGTCGAACCGTTGTTTCCCGGCCTGGCCGTACGGCCCATGATTGATGAGCTGCGCGACCGAATGGCCGAAGAACTCGACTATCGCCACGAGGCCGACAATCAGCGTCGCTTTGCCGCGGCATTCGCCGATGACTCGTGGTTCGTGGTGCCCAAAGTGGTGGCCTCAGCACCGAAAGTGCTGATCTCTGAATGGGTTACCGCACGGCCGCTGTCGGATCTGATCGCGCGCGGGGACCAGGAATCCAAGAACAACGCCGCAAGACAGCTGTTTGAATTCTCCGCCGCGTCGATGTCCCGACTTGGCGCGCTGCACGCAGACCCGCATCCGGGCAACTATCAACTGACGGCCGACGGCCGCCTTGTAGTGCTCGATTTCGGTGCGGTGGCCACGGTGCACAGTTCCGCCCTGAGGTTTCTGGATAGTCTTCGCTTGGCCGAAATCGCCCATTCAGTGGAGCTGTCCCAGATGCGCGATCCTGAGCTGCGGGCACTGATGCTGGACGAACTCGCGTCCGCGATGCGTGCGATCGGGTTCAGCGACCCGCGCGCTGACATTCAGCCCGAGGATGTGCTCTCGTACTTCGGCCCATTCGCAGAACCGTTGTGGGCGCAGCACTTCCAATTCAACCGGCAATGGATGGAGAACCTGGCCCCGCGCATACCCGGGATGGCACGTGGCCAAGACTTTCTGGCCGGCTCGACCCTTGCCATCCCGCCGGAGCATGTGCTGATGTTCCGCACCCTTGTCGGAATCGTCGCTGTGGCTTGCCAACTCAAAGCCGAAGTGCCACTGCGAGAAATCGTCACCCGCTGGTATCCAGGTTTCGAAGAAGCAAAGATTCCTCCGGATGTGGCCCGTGCGCTTGGTTTAGGTGATGAAGACTGAGCGTGCCTCAGCCGCATCCACTACTACCGCCGACACGTCTAGGGCCATGAGGCCAAAGATAGTTGCCGAGGCGTCGGTTTCCGACGCATTCAGAGCGCCGCATACGTTGCTTCGACGAGATCGATAGCGCGACGATCGCCGGCAAGTGCGTCTCGACGCAAGTTGGGAACAAAGGCGAACGCCAGTTGATTGTCGACATCCCCGAAGGCGAATGCACCTCCTGCGCCGGGATGACCGAACACCCCTGGCCCTGCGTTATCAGGGAAGGCGAACATCTGCGATGGCCTCATGAAGCCCAGTCCGTAGCTGGATTCGAGAACCATGACAGCATCAGAACCGCTGTGCCGCACGCGGATTGCATCGCTCAAGTTATCGGGGTCGACTAGCTCGCCGGCGCTGAGCCGTGCGTAGAACTCCGCAAGTGCACGTGCAGTAGTAACCAGTCCACTCGCGGGCCAGCCAGCCGTCAGAACGTCTGGATTGTTGTAGCGCGCAGGCGGATTCGTCGTTGCCCGCATCAGCAAGGATTCAGGATCCCGATAAGCGTCCGCTAGTAGTTCAACCGTTCTCGCCGGAATTGCCGTTGTGTCTGCTGTCCACTGCTGCTCACTGACTTCTGGAAAGCCTGTCCGGGCAATGCCATCGAGTGCGGCCACGCCGGCACCGACCATCAACTCGTCACTGATGTGCGAACTGACGAATTCACCTACCGTCATCTTGGCGTGGCGGCGAACGATCTCGCCGACCAACCATCCGAACGTAAACGCGTGATAGCCGTGCGCCGAGCCCGGTTCCCACAACGGCTGCTGGCCCGCCAACAGACCGGCCATCAGTTCCGGATCTGCGGCCTGTTCGACCGACACTGGGCGTTCAAGCGTCGGTAGGCCAGCGGAATGCGAAAACAGATCCTCACCCGTCGTCGCATCTTTGCCCGCCACACCGTACTCGGGCCACCAACTCGATACGGGTGCTTGCAAATCGATCGCCTCGCGTTCTGCAACCATGAGCGCGGCCGTGGCAGTTATCGCTTTCGTGCACGAAAATGTGACGCAGGCAGTGTCGCGCTGCCATCGTCGACCGGTACGCGTATTGGCCACACCGCCCCAAAGATCGACCACTGGTCGGCCACCAATCACCACCGCGACCCCGGCGCCCCAATTGTGACCATCGGCAAAACTCGCTTCGAACACCTCACGCACCGCGGCGAATGCCGGATCAGTGCTCCCTTCGGCCAGACCACCCATGTCGTCATTAGAACACCTGACTGCGATGGCGGATTTCCGCCAGCATCGCATGCCATGCGCTCGCTAGCGTCGACGCGTGTCCACAACTACCCAACAGCACCAGGTAATCACCAGAGCCACAGTGCTTTTCATGTCGGTTGCCGCCGCATTGGGCACCGCGACGATCTACCCGCTGCAGCCAGCAATCGCTGATATCTCACGAACACTGGGGTCTGCAACGGCCGCTGTCGGCGCCGCGCTGGCATGCGGCCCAATCGGTTACATGCTGGGGCTGGCTCTGTTGGTCCCGCTGGTTGACAGGTTCTCACCGCGGCGCGTGCTGGCACTGCAGTTCCTGGCGCTCGCCGGCGCGCTCGCGCTGACCGCAGCGGCCGGCAAAGTCTGGCAGATCGGGCTTGGCTTGCTTCTCACCGGCGCATGCTCCTCAGTGGGGGCCGGCTTGAGTTCCGTTGTCGGTCGGCTTGCGTCTGAACATCGTCGCTCGACCATCCTGGGTATCGTCACCGCCGGGATCTCCGCAGGCATCCTGTTCGGCCGGATCGTCGGTGGGTGGTTGACCGACCTGATCGGTTGGCACGCAATGCTGTTCGTCGTAGCCGCGGCCGTCATCGGTGTCGCCGGCGGATGCCTGGTGGTGTTGCCGACGGCGAAGGGAGCGGTCGAGCACAAGTACCTTGCCGGGTTGGCGTCGACGCCGGGACTACTCATCCGAAACCGAGTGCTGCGCCACGGCGCCGTGCGCGGGTCGCTGTGGTTCTTTGCGTTCTGCGCGATCTGGTCGGGTATCGCCGTCGCGCTGTCACAGGAGCCGTTCTTGTTGGCGGCCAACCAGATCGGGATTTACGCCTTGGCCGGCATCTCGGGGATCTTCGCGACGCGCATCGCCGGTGGGTACACAGACCGGTTCGGCTCCAGACCGGTGATCCTGGTAGGAGTCGCGGCCGCCGGCGTCGCCTGCCCGGTCCTTGCGTTCGGGCTGGACAGCGTCGCGGCGACGATGGTCGCTCTTGCGGTGTTCGATGCCGGCTTGTTCGCGGCGCAGGTTGCGAATCAGACCACCATCTTGGCTATCGATCCGTCTGCACCAGCCCGATTCAACAGCGCGTACATGTTGGTGTACTTCGTCGGAGGAAGTCTCGGCACCGCGTTCGGTGCTGCCGCAGTCGCGTCATTCAGCTGGGCTACCTGCGTAGGTGCTTGCGGCGCAGCGCTTTTGGTCGCCGTGGCCCTCACTGTTGCGGGCGAAGAAGCCAATTCCGAGCCACCCGTCGCTGCGACTCTCTAGCGATCTGGCGCGCCGCATGCCGCGAGTGCGGCCTCGATGGTGGCGTCGATCAGGATGTCGTCGACCGGCCCGAGCGGTGGTAGCGCCGCGCGCAGCAGCAGCGGGCCGGTCAGCAGGTCGGAGACGACGCCTGGGTGTGCCAGCGGCGCAATCTCGCCGCGGTCGGCGGCGCGGGAAAGCATCGCCGCGACCGAGTGGCGACGGGGCTCCATGAACCGCGCGTAAAACGCCTCACCGAGCTGGTCGTCGTTCCGCAGGTCGCTCAACACCCCTGCCAGACCCGCCTGCACCATCGGATCAGTGAAGAAGATCCGCTGCAGTTCTTGGATCGCCCGCAGATCCTCGCGGAGGTTACCGCTGTCCGATGCGGGGTCGAGCCCGAAGCGGCTGACCAGCAGGGCGACGACGAGTTCCCCCGGCGTCTTGGCCCGGCGGTAGATCGCGGCGCGCGTGGTCCCGGCCATCTTGGCAACGCGATCGATATTGACCGCTGAATAGCCATGCGAAAGCAACACCGCTTCAGTCGCATTCGCGATGGCGGTGTCCAAGACGGTGTCGCGCGGGCGACCTCGAAGACCGGACATGAGCTGTGAAACCTTATCGTTGACGGAGTTACGATGCAGACTGTACCGTAAATGAATGCAAACAATCTGGATTCTCGGCGCGACCGGCAAAGGCGGGCGCGCCATCGCTTCTGAACTGATCGGCGGCGACGCCGATGTAGTGCTGGTCGGACGTGATCGCGACCGACTGGCTGCTGTTGCCACAGCGTTGGGCGGGCAGAGCCGCACGTTGGTGGCGTCGGGGCCGACGGAGTTGGCGACACTGATCGCCTCCGAAAAGCCAACGGTCGCGGTGAACACCATTGGGCCGTTCGGCGAGACCAGCGCACTGCTGGCGCACGCCTGCGTGGTCGCCGGCACCCACTACGTCGACCTCGCGAATGAACTGCCGCCGGTGCTGGCAGTCCTCGGCATGGACGGCGATGCGCGACGCAACGGCGTCACTCTCGTCACGGGAGCGGGCTTCGGTGTGCTCGCCACGGAAGCGTTGGTCATCGAGTTGGCAACCGATCGCGCCCCGGCAGCCCGCGCCACGGTGGCTGCCATGCCCACGGTGGACGGCTTGGGTTCGGCCGTGCTGTCCAGCGTGATCGATGCGGTCGGCTACGGTGGGCGGCGTTACCGTGGTGGACAGTTGCAGCGAACCCGCCTGGGTGCTGATCATGCGCGAATTCCATTGCCGGACTTGCCCGCAATCGAAGTTCTATCGGTTCCGACCGGTGAGCTGGAAGCGGCTCGCCGCGCCTCCGGAGCCGGTGACGTGGTGGCGTTCTCCAGTGAGGTGCCCAGTGGGCGGGCAGTTCGCGCAGCGATGCCGATTCTGTCGGCGGTGTTGGCCGTGCGCCCGATCCGGGACGCGGTGCAGCGCCTGGTCAGCCGCGCCCGGTTGACTCCCCCGGCCAAGACCGGCGATGTCTCCTGGGCGTACGCCCGACTCGAGTGGCCCGACGGCACGCATCGTGAGGCCTGGCTGCGAACTGGCGAGGGCTACACCTTCACGGCGAAGGTCGCCGCACAGACCGCCGCCCGATTGGGCGATGGTCGGGGTCTTCCGGGAGCATTCACGCCTGGAGCGCATTTCGGTGCCGACTTGGCTCGCGACGCGGGCGCTCAGATCATCACCTCCGTGGTGGCCTCGTGACTGCCCGCGCGGTCAGCCGTCGCCAGGTACGGATTCCGGCACACGGAGATGAACTCGATGCCTGGGTGTACCTGCCTGACAGACCAGGTCCGGTTCCCGTTGTCGTCATGGCGCACGGCATCGGCGGCATCAAGGCTGGCGGATTGGCCCCGTTTGCGCAGCACTTCGCCGACAGCGGATTTGGCGCCGTCGTCTTCGACTATCGCCATTGGGGCGAATCTACCGGCGAGCCAAGGCAATTCCTCTCCATCGAGCGCCAGCTGCAGGACTACCGCACCGCACTGGCGTGGGCACGCAGCCACCAGGAATTCGATGCCGCGCGAATGTTCGTGTGGGGCACCTCATTTGCTGGTATGCACATCGTCGAACTAGCGGCCAGCGAAGCCGGCCTGGCTGGTGCCATTGCGCAATGCCCGCTGGTCGACGGTCTCGCCGGGCTGACCAACATTTCGCCCACCCGTGCGCTGCGCCTGACCGCCGCCGCACTGGCTGACCTCGCCGGGTCCGTGGTCGGCCTGCGTCCACGGTATTTGCCGATCAGCGTCCCGCCCGGGCAACTCGGGGTGATCGCAACCGACGATGCGATGGACGGCATGGACCGGCTCGACCCTGGCGACGGTTCGTGGTCCAACGAAATCACCGCGCGATCGCTGCTAGACATATCGGCGCACCGACCGGTACGTCGAGCCCGGAATGCGCGATGCCCGCTGCTGATGGTCGTGGCCGAGAACGACACCATGGCGCCCACCGGACCCGCGCTGACCGCGGCCACGAACGCACCCCACGGCGAGCTGTACCGCAGCCGGGGCGGCCACTACGACGTCTACGCCGGCGGGCTGGATCACGAGAACGTGTTGCGGGTCGAAACATCGTTCTTGCAGCGGCAGTCGCGGCTTACCTAGGGGCGTCGAAGAAGTTTCGCAGGGCAGATTCATCACCACTGATATCTACAAGCGCGGCAATATCTTCCAGTGACAACTTGCCGGCCGCGAGACCGAGCACCAGCGCACCCTCTGCCGTGAGCACCGCGTCAAGCGCGCGCCCATCGGCCCACTCCACATCGATACCAGCATCCGACGCACGCAACTGGATCATCACACCATCGACGGAAAGTCCCACTGCCACTGATTGATCTGCAGGAGTACGACCTTCGAACAGGGCGGGCAGCGCCACCAGGAGCCCGTCGGCACGGAACTCGTCGCCTTCGGGTCCGCGGATCATCAGCGGTGTCGACCATCGGATCAGCGCATTGACCGGCTCGCGCAGCTCGGCGCCCCATGGCGTGAGTGCGTAGGTGATCGCGTTGGCGTCGTCGGACAGGCGCCGCTCGATCACCCCGGCGGTCTCCAAGTCCCGGAGACGGGTGGTCAGCAGATTCGTCGCGATACCCGAAAGCCCGTCACGCAGTTCGCCGTAGCGGGCGGGCGCGATCAGGAGCTGACGGACGATCAACAAATTCCACCGGTCACCCACCGCATCCAGCGCCCGGGCAAGTCCGCAGTACTGACCGTAGTCTCGACTCATCGCCATCCAGTTGATAATTTAAAGTTCGCTTGACTCTATCATCTCAACGAGGGGAAGGTTACGACATGACGGTCGCAGAACGACCCGCATGGGTCGATGACGAGCTCTACCCGTTCGAGAGCCGATTCGTCGACATCGACGGTCATCACCTCCACTACGTCGACGAAGGAGCGGGCCCCACGCTGCTGTTCCTGCACGGCAATCCGACCTGGTCGTTCGACTACAGCGAGGTCATCCAATCCTTGCGGAACGAATTTCGTTGTATCGCAGTAGATTATCCAGGTTTCGGACTGTCGGTGCCAGCTTCGGGCTACCGGTATCTGCCCGTTGAACATGCCGAGGTGATGGGCCAGTTCGTCGACACACTCGGGCTCAGTGGCGTCACGCTGGTCGCCCATGACTGGGGCGGACCGATCGGCTTGACGACAGTGCAACAGCGTCGTCACGTTTTTGACCGGTTGGTGCTGACCAACACGTGGGCGTGGCCGGTTGGCGCGCCGGTGGTGCAGCTCATGTCCCACGTCATGGGCAGCCCGCTCGGGCGTCTACTGATCCGGCAGGTCAACCTCTTCGTGAACGTGATGATCCCTATAGGGCACCGGCTGACCAAGCCGACCAATGAGCAGATGGCCCACTATCAGAAAGCCCTCGACAGTCCCGCGCGGCGCGAAGCCTCCGCCGTCTTCCCTCGCGAAATCACCGCCAGCCGAGCCTTTCTCGCTGAGGTTGCCGCCGGGCTGACCGACCTCACGACACTGCCGACGTTGATCATCTGGGGCGACGCCGATTTCGCATTCGGCAACAACGAACTGCGGCGCTGGCAGCAGACGTTTCCCGAGCACCAGACCGTCATCGTCAACGGTGCCGGCCACTACGTCCCCTCGGACGCGCCTGACCAATTCGCGGCAGCGATCCGGAATTGGCGCCGACCGGCGTAACGCCACGCTCAGCACGGGCCATGGCCGAGAATGTAGGACGTGGCACTGACTGCGGCGGCCATCGTGATCCTCACCCTGGTCGCAATGACAACTGGCCGTCTGCCCGCGGTGCTGGCGTTGACCTGCGCGCTGGTGACTGGCGGATTACTCGGAATTGCCTCGCCCAGTGAACTTTTCGCCGGACTGAGCAACGGCGGCGTGATCACCGTGGCAGCCATGCTGGTGATTGCCAAAGGGGTGCTACACACGGGAGTGATCTCGCGCGCGACCTACCGGCTGTTGTCAGGTGTGCGGACATCAGGGCAGGCGTTGCGCCGACTGATCCCGCCCGTGGGGTTCGTTTCTGCGCTGATCAACACGACACCAATCGTCGCCATGCTGATCCCCGCAGCCAAGGAACTGCAACAGCGCTCCGGGATACCGGCTCGTGGAGTGCTCCTGCCCATCGCTCACGCGACCACGTTGGCAGGGTCAGCCACCCTGATCGGGACCAGCTCAAATCTGCTGATCGCTGCCCTCGCGGCGCCCGCCGGTGCCAAGGTGGCGATGTTCTCGTTTGTGCCGATTGCCGTGCCGGTGGCACTCGTGGGCTGGGCTGTGCTGTTGCTGACCGCTCCGGCAATGTTGCGCGGCCGGACTGAGGGTGCTGATCGCGACCTGTCCTGGCACGCGGAGATTCCGGTGGCGGCACAAGCCAACGCAGTCGGCCGGACCGCCGCGGAACTGGGTATCGACACCACCGTCGAGTTCGAACTGGCTGAGGTCCGGCGTCAGGGTAAGCCGGCGGCCGCGGAGTCAGTACTGGAGGCCGGCGACCGGCTGATCTACCGGTCCACCGAAGCGGGCGTCCGAATCCTTTGGGGCAGCCCGCGCTTCAGCCTGTCGCCTAAACCCCTGTATCTCGTCGCCATCGCCACCAACGAGCAGGCGAGGGTGCGCGATCTGGAGGAGAACGAGGACATCCTGGTGGTGGCCGCGCAGACCACCACGGCGTTGCGGGACGCACCGGCCGAAGCCGGCGCGCTCTGTCTGGTCACCTCCGAATCGGTTGCGGCGCTGGACGATCATTCGTTGGTCGGCGTGTGGCAGAAAGCTGCGGGCAAGGCACCGCAGACGGGTAAGACCTGGATCGCGCTGCTCATCCTCGCGGCGGTGATCGTGGCCGGCTCGTTCGGTTTTGCTCCCGTCGAGCTGATCGCCGTGGCAGGCGCGGCAATGACGATACTCACCGGCGTCTTGACGCCCCGTTCAGCGGCACGCGCGCTCGATTGGAACATTCTGGCGATCATCGCCGGTTCGATCGGGCTCGGCACCATCGTGGTGAAAAGTGGCCTGGGTAACCATATTTCGGAAGCAATCTTGACCCTGTCGGCAGGGAAGCCGGTGCTGGTGGTGCTGGTCCTCGCGGTCAGCACAACCGTGATGACGAATGTCGTCACGAACGCCGCGGCGGCTGCCATTCTGACTCCGGTGGTACTCACCATCGCCGCGAGAACAGACCTGAATCCGGTTCTCCTGCTGACGATGGTGGGCACGTGCATTTCGTTCACGTTCCTGAACCCGTTCAGTCATCAGTCGAACCTGATGGTCATGCGGCCGGGTGGGTATTCGACCCGCACCTTCATCAGATACGGACTGCCACTGACTGCGGTCTGTCTAGTGACGGTGTGTGCGGTCAGTTGGGCGCTGCTGACGTACTGGCACTAGCGAACTGTCGATATCCGCCGTCGCCGTTCGTGTAGAAGATGAAGGGTGGCATCTGGTCGCCCACTGATCAAGGAGTGTCGCTGTGTACTACCTGCTCGCAATGCATCAGCCGGTCGGTGATCCGCCGCCGCCGGAGGTACTCGACCCGATCATGAACGCCCTGAACGTGGTCGAGAACGACATGAAGTCAGCCGGCGTATGGGTGTTCTCGGGCGGGCTGCACGGTCCGGAGGCCTCGACCGTCGTGCGGGTTCACGACGGGGCCACGCTGACGACGGACGGCCCGTACGTCGAAGGTAAAGAGCATCTGGGCGGGTTCACCATCATCGACGTGGCGGATTTGGACTCTGCGCTTACGTGGGCGCACAGGCAGGCGCAAGCCGTGCGGCTCCTGCCCATCGAGGTACGCCCGTTCCGGGGCGCTCTGAAGGGCTGACCGCTACCGTGCCGCAGATGCCGCCCGCGGACATCGCCGAGGTGTTCCGGCGCGAGTACGGGCGGGCAGTGGCTGTCCTGGTCCGTCGATTCGGCGATATCGACCTCGCTGAAGAGGCGGTCCAGGAGGCCTTCGCCAGGGCGGTGAATCGCTGGCCGCAGGCTGGGCCACCGCCGAGCCCTGCCGGGTGGATCATCACCACCGCCGCGAACGCGATCGTCGACCGGTTCCGCAGAGAATCTGTGCGCGATGAGCGGCATGCGCAAGCGGCGGTGCTCTATCCGGTGGCCGACGACGATCTGATCGAAGAGGGTCCCGTGCGCGACGACCGGCTCCGGCTGATTTTCACATGCTGTCACCCGGCGCTGGCCATCGAAGCCCGGGTCGCGCTGACGCTGCGATTGCTCGGAGGCCTGTCCACCAAGGAGATCGCTCGCGGGTTTCTGGTGTCGGAAACGACTGTCGCGCAACGGCTTGTGCGCGCCAAACACAAGATCCGCGACGCACATATCCCCTACCGGGTGCCGCATGATGCCGACCTACCTGAGCGCATCGACGGGGTGCTCGCCGTCGTGTATCTGATCTTCAATGAGGGACACACCGCGAGCTCCGGCGAGAATCTCGTACGCGCCGACCTCACCACCGAGGCGGTGCGTCTCGGCAGACTGCTCGCTGAGCTGATGCCCGACGAGCCAGAGGTCTTGGGGCTGCTCGCCCTGATGTTGATGACGGATGCGCGCCGCGCTGCCCGCACCGATCCTGAGGGCCAACTGGTCCTGCTCGCCGATCAGGATCGGAGACAGTGGGACCGTGGGCTAATCGCCGAGGGCCAATCGATCGTCCGTCTCTGTTTGCGCCTGAACCGGCCGGGGCCTTACCAGATTCAGGCGGCGATCAACGCCGTGCACAGCGACGCACCGACCGCATCCGCCACTGATTGGGCCCAGATCCTCACGCTGTACGACCAGCTGATGGCGATTGGCCCGACACCCGTCGTCGCCCTCAATCGCGCCGTGGCGGTCTCCGAAGTACAGGACGCGCAGACCGCACTGGATCTGGTGGACGCGCTCGATCTGCAGGATTACCACGTCTTCCACGCGGTCCGTGCTGCCCTGCTGTCCCGTCTCGGGCGAACCATCCAGGCCGCAGACGCCTACGGCCGGGCCGCGGCGCTTGCCACCAACGCCGTTGAGCAGGCGCACCTGCACCGTGCCCGCGACGCCCTGCTCGGATGAACCATTCGAGGATTCGATCCCGCCTCACCGGGACGGCGGTTACTCTCATCCGCGTGGCTGGCAACATATTTCGCCCGTCGACCGCACTCGCTGTCACCGGGGCGGCCCGTCTCGGAGTTGGCCTGGCGATGCTCGCCGCCCCGGGAAAGTTCTTTCGATCGGAAACGGGTACCGAGATCCTGTTGATGCGCACGATCGGAATCCGCGATATCGCAATCGGATTGGGCACCTGCGTCGCGTGGGCCAGAGGCGGCGCCGACAACTTCCGATGGTGGGCGTCGATTGGTCTGTTCAGCGACTCCGCGGACACCGTCACGGGTCTGTGCAGTCGCCCGCTCGTTGGGACAAGGGGCGCTGCGATCGCAGCGCTGAGTCCCGTTCCCTTCGTCGCTGCAGGTGTTTTCGGCCTTACGCGCAAGAATCCCAGCGCCTAAGTCCCTGACAAAGGTCCCGGACGGCGGATCATCAATTCGATCGGCGGCGCTCCGAGTGGCCGGATCTGACGCGTCGTGATGAAGCCGTGGCGTCGGTAGAGCCGCGCGTTTTCCGGGCTCGAGGCCTCCAGATAGGCCGGTAGTCTCTCGGCATCGCAGCGCCGCGTCAGATCGGCCAACAGCGCATTGCCGATCCCCTGGCCTTGTGCCGCGCTGACCACGCCGATGTAGGGCAGGTAATAGTGCGGAATCCGAGGGTGCAGCCGTTCGACCGCGGTGAGGGCGCCCAACGCGTGGCCGATGCGGCGGCCGAAGACCCGGCTGTAGTCGAGGGCATGCCTCGCCTCCACCCTGATCGGTGTGCGCCAGTGCGCTGGCGGCAGAATCAGCGCGGCGCCAAGTACTTCCCCACGTTCGACCACTGCGACGCTACCCGGGTGGCGTAGCACCACGTCGCGTGCGGTAATGCCGAAGTACCGTTGCAATGCGCCGCCCCGGCGCGCCGAGTCCGGTAGCAGCCAGCCGAACACCGGATCATGAAAGAAGGCTTCTGCCAACACATTCGACGCATCTTGCCAGCCGCCTCGGTGCAGCCCTACAACGCTGCGATCGACGCGTCGGTCCGTCGTCACGCTGCTTCCTCCAGGCCGAGGAAACGCCACAGGCGCCGATACCCTGGCCCCAGCAGGCTTAGGTCCTCGCAGAGCCGACGCACTCGCCGGATCGAGGCCACCATCTCAGCACGGTTCTGCGGATTGTCTTCGTAGGCTTCGGCCACCACGGCTTCTGGAATCGCGTGCTGCCGAACGAGCTGCGCGGACGGCCGCAACATCATGCGCGCCATCACGGCCAGCACCACCGGGGCGCCAATCGCGAGTCGGCTGCGCGCGAACCAACTCAGCTTGGGCACCCGCGTCCGCAGATACGACTGCGCGAAAGACAGGTGCCGCGCCTCCTCCGTCACGTGAATGAACATCACGCGCTCGAGCAGCGGATGCAGCTCGTGCTCACTGCGCAACACCTTGCGTTGCACGTAGTCGATGGGCTCCTCGCCACCGAGCACGAAGATGAAGAACAGGGGCGGAAAACGCCGGCCGAGCGCCGAAATGAACCGTCCGCCAAGCTTGGTCAGATATCCGAGGCCCCGGGCATCGAATCCTGTCCGGTTGACGAACTCCTGGAACATCAGCGAGTGCTGGGCCTCCTCGATGACTTCGTGATAGGCGTAGCGGAATTCCGGTGCACCGCTGGGCAGCGTGTCGGCGAAGTCGAGGAGGCCGCGTTTGAGTACCCGCTCGAAGTCGAGGCCGGTCTTCATCATGACCGCAATGCGATCAAGGCCGATTCGGGCTCGCTTGTGCTGCGGGAGAGCCCGATACCAGGCGGTTGCGGCGAGTGGATCGTCGTCCGGCAGTTCCCATCGCGGGTCGGTCGGATCGATCCCGAATTCGTCTGCATCCCAATCGATATCGCCATAGGCGTCGAAATGGTTGGTGACCGAGAGGTGACTCAACCGGGCCAGCAGTCGGACGTATCGGTCACGTGGGATGTCGCCGAGTTCCTCGTGGGTGGGCAGTGCTGCGGCAGAACTCATGCTCGGGCTCCTCAGTGCTATTGGGAGGGTGGAGATTTCAGTGCGGCAAGACTGATCCGGACCATGCCCTTGAACGCCTCGATGACCGGCGTGGAGTCGAACGGATCGTATCCGGGGATCATGTTCGAGAACGCCAATCCGGTCAGCAGTGAGAACACCATCTGCAGACCCACGCGGGCGGTCTCGTCGTTCGATTCTGGTCCCAGGAAGTAGTCGGTGTACATCTGCTGGGCGGTCACCAGGAATTCGCGGTCCACGGCGACCAGTGGTTCGACCAGCTCCGGCTCCGTGCGGGCCGCTACCCAGAGCTCGACGAAGACGGCGAAAGTCGGCCCGTTGCACATCGCCCACAACAGATCGAGGGAGCTGTCGAGGCTGTCGGACGACGGATCCGCCTCGGCCATGATCCGCCGGTACTCCCGAGTCCGGCGATCGAAGGCATGTCCGATCGCCTCGGTCAGCAGGTCGGTTTTGGTCGGGAAATGGTGCAGCAGGGCCCCCAGTGACACTCCGGCCCGGTGTGCGACCGCCGTCGTGGTCGTGGCCTTGTACCCGGACTCAGCCAACAGATCCAGTGTCGCGTCAAGCAGGGCGGTCTTGGTTTCCGCGGTGCGCTCGGCCTGCGTACGGCGGGTTCGGGTGCGCGGCATGCCGACAGTCATGCGCGGGCGCAATCGATCTGGGACGTGATCTGTTTGTCCATTGCGAAGCTCCTTCGCCAGGGCGGACGCACATCAGCCTGGCACATAAACCAGAAACCGTCAATGTTTATTGTAAATGCACGCGCAGAGCGCCTTCACTGTTGCAGCGGAGCGACTATCGGGCGTTCACAGCCTCCCTACGGCGAAGGTCGCAGCCTGGTCGGCCATCCCGTTCGATCCGTAGGTGATATGCGCGAAGGTAGGCCCGCCGCCGGGTGCCCCGTTGCAGATGGTGTCGTCGGGAACGCACATCTCGATGGTCTTGGGTGCGTACGCCGGCCCAATGGCTATGGGTGGCGCGCCGATGTCCGACATGAATTGGCTCGACGGCTTTCCGAAAAGAACAAGTGCGGCAACATGATTGGCAATTGACGCTGGCATCGGCTTGGGTGCGTACCACGCGTACTGCGCGAGATCGGCCGGTATGTCCTTCGGTACAGCGTTCGCGGTCGCGAACCCCGACACGACCGCGCCTTGGGAGTATCCGCCGAGCACGATCCTGGTGTTGGGGCAGTTCGCTGCGGTGGCCTCGATGTGGGTCGCGGCGTTCTTGACCCCGTCGACGACGCTCTGGACGAAGTCCAGGCGGTTACTGAAATCGCTACTGGCCGCATAGTCCACCGGGTACACCGTGACCGACTTGTTCCCCGCCTGCGCCTGTAGCGAATTGACGAATGCCTGCCCAACCATCCCGACGCCCGGCGGCTCGCTGGTACCGCGGGCGAACACCACCTCGACGTCGGGGCACGGCTCAGCGGATGCCGGCGGGGCCGGTGCGCTCAGAAAAGCCGAAGTGATGACCGTGGCGACCCCTGCGAGGTGGGGTAACCGCATGACTTGGAACAGCTTGATGACGTCCATATCAGCTCCAGCGTCTTGCGCCAGCTAACTCCTACCGGCCTTCTCAATGCTGACATACCGGGCGCGTCGGCGACACCCCTCGCGGCAGCAAGAATCACCCAAGAAATAGCCAAGAACGCCACCACATCATTGCTTTCAACGGCCACTACCAGCCGATTTGAACCGAAAGGCCACACCATGATCACCAACCACAACATCAAGAAGCTCGTCGGCAAGGCCCTGCTGTCGGGCGGTCTGACGCTCGTCGGCCTCGGATTGGCCTCCGGCACCGCTCAAGCCTTCAACCCGCAGCCGGAACCTCCGGGCAAGCCGATCAACGTGTCCGTCACCCCGCAGTTCACTTCGCCGGGCACGATTCGCGGCTTCAATCCCACGCCGGAGCCGCCGCGGCTCGTCACCGGGGTCATCCGCGCGTGCGACGGATCTGTGTAACCAGCGCGGAAAATGGTTGGACGGCCTCGCAGTCGAGTTGTTAGCGTGCCTGCGACCGTGACGGCACGCAAGGAGGTGAGACCCATGGACGCAGTAGCCCTGTGGGTGCTCCCGCTCGTGTTCGCGGTCGGGCGATCGATGTAGGTGTCGCCGGGAGCGCCACAACTTTGGCAATCCCGAAAGGCAACACCATGAAATTCACTTCTCAAACATCGTCCAACGGTGTCGTTGAACGCACGTTTACCCTGGGCGACCTCACCGGTGTGCTCTGGTCACCGGAATCCGGTCCCAGCGGCGCCCCTTTGATCCTGGCCGGTCACCCCGGCGGCCTCGACAAGAAAGCCCCGACCCACGTCGCCCGGGCCCATGCCGCGGTCACCAGGGATGGCTTTCACGTCGTCTCCATCGACGCCCCTGGGCACGGCGATCGACCGCGAAGCACACAAGATCTGCGGTGGATCAACGAGTTTCGTCAGGCGCGGGCTGACGGTAACCCGGCGTTCGGCCGCATTCTCGCCGACTACTGTGCGTCCGTGGCCGCCCGCGCAGTTCCCGAGTGGCAGGCGACCATCGATGCCGTGGTGGCTCTACCCGAGATCGGCCCGGCCGTACCCATTGGCTACGTGGGTATGTCGATGGCGAGCGCAATCGGCATACCGCTGACGGCAGTTGAACCTCGGATCAGTGCAGCGCGTTTTGGTTGGGCATCCGCACACGACGCGCTGCTCGAGGCCGCGAAACGGGTGGCAATTCCGATCGAGTATCTGATCCCGTTGAGCGACAAGGAAATTCCGCGGGAGTTCGGTTTCGAGTTGTTCGACGCCTTCCCCTCTGAAGACAAAGTGCTGCTGGCTTTTCCGAGTGCGCACCACCAGGTGCCGACGGACGGCCGGCTGGATACGCGGTTCTTCCCTCGCCATCTCTCACACGCCGACAGCAATACGGCGGGCTGAGATCAACAGGTATCGGCGGCCGGCCCGTAGCCGGTCGCCGATACCCGGCGAATTTCTTGGGATCGGTAGCTGTCCGCCGTTTGTGTACTGATTCGAGTAACCACATACACGTTCCGCACCGTCACTGCAGGTCAATACTGTTCGTCAGCACCACTTCGTCCGGGAAGGACGTAAGACCATGTCACATCGCACCACTGCCAAAATGGTCATCGTCGGCGCCTTGATTGCGGGCGGACTCACCGCGCTCGCTGCGGGAACCGCCCACGCCGACCCGTTCGCGGCGCAGCCGCACAACTGGTGCCCACCACAGCCCGTGCCGTTCGCCGGCATGCAGTGGGATATGAGTGTCTGTCACACCTGGTACGAAGTCCCGTTCGGTCAGGGCAACGTGCGGATGGTCGACCTCAAGGGAAACACGATGTCCAGCTTCATTTCCGCGGACATCCCAGCCCCGATCTTCACACCGCCGCCTCCCCCGCCACCGCCTCCGCCGCACCCCTTCTGCACCCCACGCGGCAACTTGATCATCATCCCGCCGATCTGCGACGAGATCGGCGTGCCCGACTGATACGTCTGCGCGCGCCGGCCACCGACGAACCTGTTGCAAGGAGCGCATAGTGGATCGGGCTCAGCTGATGGTTAGCGTGTCCCCGGCCACCGTGACCGTCTTCGCTTCCAACGGCTTCTCCGCCGGCCCTTTGACGACCGAACCGTCGACGGCGCTGAATTGGCTGCCGTGGCACGGGCAGTCGATGTCGCCGTCAGCGACCTTGGACACCGTGCACTGCCGGTGAGTGCAGACCGCACTGAACGCCTTGAACTCACCTGGCTTCGGCTGCGTGACAACGACCTTGGAGTCCTTGATGACCACGCCGCCGCCAACGGGCACGTCGGCTGTCTTCAGGGTGGTGGATTCGGCCTTGGCGGAGGTTTCGCTGCTGCTCGCAGATTGGCTGCCGGCTGGCGGTGAGTCTTTGCCGCCGCAGGCGGCTATCACCAAGCCCGCGCCGACTGCGCCGGCACCAATGAGAACGCCGCGGCGGCTCGCCTCAGCCGAACGGTGGTCGTGCCCGGTTCCTGTCATGGATCTCAGCCTCTCCTCGCGTCTACGCCATGCTCGCAGACGCGAGGGAAAGCCATAGGCAATCTCGGCAAAGTCTGAGCGGTTTACCGCCGGCCGCCGCCTCCAGCGTTGTATCCGGGCGAAGCAACCTCGCCTTCAGTCAGCTGGAAGGGAGGAGTGAACAAGCTGGGGTCGTCAAGAGACGATTCCGGTGCGTCAAAAGGTCCTTGCTGAGCGTCCATGGTCGCGGCGGAGTTATCCCCCGCGGGGACGCACGTGCCTTGGGAGGCTACGAGGCCGTCTGAACAGGTCAGGTCGTCGTCGGCAGACGCGATCGGCATGCCAATCAAGCCAATTACGGCACACGCGGTGCCAAGCGTGGCCGCTGCTACTGACAGGCGAGCCTTCGGTGAGGCTGATGCGCTCATTGCACACCCACTTTCTGGTGCTTTGTGGTGCGGTGAAGTTAGCACCATTGCGCCCCTCTTGTACGGCCGTTCCACGGCCGAGGCCACTCCGGGTATCGGAAACTGGAATCGAATGTGGCGCAGCGCCGAATTACCTACTGGCGCATGACCGCACGGCCAGCACAGCAGCCGTTTGCCGGCGGCCTCCGGCGCGAATCGTGGCCTGCGCATGTCCGCCCAGACATGCGCAGCTCGCGGTACACCGCACAGTTCGATCCCGGTCGATCCCGGCCGTAGCTACGCCAGACCGTAGGCCTGCTCCAGAGCAGCCAGCGCCTCACCGGTCTTGATCGCGAGCTTCTGCATGTGCGGCATCGAGTCGCGACAGCCCGTGAAGCCGAAATTCAAAGTGCCTGAGTAGCTTTGACACGTGATATTCAGCCCGACACCATGAACCGGGATCGATACCGGATAGGTGGACACCAGCTCGTTGCCCCGGAAGTACAGCGGGTAGTCGGGACCCGGGACGTTCGACAGGATCACGTTGTAAGACGCCGGCGCCAGCTTCGGAGCACCCAGCGTTGCCGCGCCTGTTTGGGCCAGGAAGGGCGCCATCAGGGCGGCGGTATAAGCCAGGATCGCGTTGCTGGTCATGCCAGACAACTGATCCTTGGCCGCCTGCGTTGACGCGCTGATCGATTCGATGCGCTCGCGGGCATCAGCGATGTCGGTGCCCAGGGTGGCAAGGATCGCCCCGACGGCGTTGCCCCCGCCGGGATCGTCCTTCGGTCGAATGTTGACCGGCAGCATCGCGATCAATGACTTTTCGGGAAGGGCGTCGAGCCCCACAAGGTAGTCACGCAATCCCCCGCCACATATGGCCAGCGCGACGTCGTTGAGCGTTGCGCCCGCGGCATCGGCGATCGCGCGTAACCGTGCGATGTCGTACTGCTGCGTGGCGAACCGTCGATTGCGGCCGACGCGGCCGTTGAAGATGGTGTGCGGCGCCTGGCCGGGCCCGACCAGCGGATTGCTTTTGCTGACGCTGGTGACGGCAAGCTTGGCAAGCGCGGTGGGCAGATCAATAACGGTCGACAATTCCGAAGTGACAGACCGCAACAACCCGCCGATGTCAGGGATGAGGCCGCTGTCCTTCTCGTCCTTCTTACGCTCCCGCTTGGGCACCGGGTTTCGGAAGAACAACGGGGTGTCGGTATCGGACGGGTCGGTCGACATTGACCGGATGAGGGTCTTCATCGCCGTGTACCCATCGACGAGCGAGTGATGCATCTTCACGTACAGCGCGGCGTTGCCGTCGTCGAGACCTTCGATGATGTGTAGCTCCCACGGCGGCCGCGTCAGGTCCAATTGGCGAGCGTGCAAGCGCGAGATCAGGATTCCCAACTCGCGTTGGTCTCCGGGACGGGGCAATGCCGAGCGTCGAACGTGATAGGTGACGTCGAATTTGGGGTCCTCGACCCACCGCTGCAGCGGGTTCAGCAGGAACCACGGCGTCTGTAGCTTCATATTCCACGGTGGTTCGATCTCGCTGGACGCGTAAATCTCGTCGCGCAGCTGATCCAGGATGTCGCCAGCATCGCCCGACGTCGGCCGGAACTGCATGAGCCCCGCGACATGCATCATCGTTTCCGGCGATTCGGCCGCCAGGAACATCGAATCGAGCGGAGACAGGCGTTTGCTGGTCATTCGGTGAACTTACCCAGCCGCTCTGGGCACGTCGGCAAAACGCGCGCACGTTGTTGTCGTGTCGGCGTTCAGCGCGCGAACACACCACCTTCGATGAGGATGGTGGTCCCGATGGTGAGCAATGCGACCGGCAGAATGATGTGGCCCCAGCGCGAGAACGCCTTGGCGATGAGCGGGTGCAACGCGAAGTATCGGGCCGCCGCACACCACAGTCCTACCGCAATCAAAAACACAGCCACGTACACCGCGACCGTGCCGATGGCAGCGACCGCGAACATCGGCACATAGACCCCGATGTTGTCGCCTCCGTTGGCGAAGGTGACGCCCGCGACGTGCCAGACCCGTGGTCCGGAAGGTCCTGACGCGTCGTCATCAGCTGACGATTCGGTGCGCCGGTACTGACACCACGACGTCCATGCGGCCCTGAGCCCCAAGGCAATTGGCACCAGACCGAGATAAGGCAACGCGGCGGCCGGCAGCAGCGTGGCGCCAAGAAAGGCGCCGCTGATCGAGACCACCAAGATGGCGGTGAAGCCCAGGTATTGGCCGGCGATCACGCGCATTGCCGCGTGTCGATGGCCTGGCACCTGACCGAAGAACACGGCAAGCATCAGGAGGTCATCGATATTGGTGACGACGAAGGCTGCGATCGCCTGACCGATAGTGGCAAGGTTCACGGTGTCACCATCGTCGACCCGGCACTCATCCGTGAGGACAATACGGCAAGCCGCCTGCACTGAATCCCCTGCACAGAATTTGATTCACGGCTACCTGCCCGACGCCGGCCCATGACACAGTGCCCGCGTGACCGTCGACTCGACGACCAGCCTGCAACGCGCCGTCGACGGATTCCACCGCGGCTGCGCCAAAGTTGTCAGCTGGTTGCCGTTTGGTCTGAAATCGGTTGTCGCGCCGACATTCCTGGGATTCGCGCTGATCAACGGCTGTACGTTCGGCATCGACTTGTTGTTGCTCACGGGATTGCGCGGGGTTTTGGGCCTGCCGCTGGGGGTCGCCGTCACCGTCTCCTACGTGTGCGCGTTCGCGCTCAGCTATGTGCTGAACCGGACGTTCAACTTCAGCTCGCACAGTGCGGTTGGACCGCAGCTCGCGATCTACGTCGTCGTGGTCGCGGTGAACTATCTGGCGTTCATCCTGGGCACGTCGACCGGATTGTCAGCGCTCGGAGTCGAGTACCACCTCGCCCGGATCACCGCCGGGGTTTGCGAGGCGGTCTACATGTACTGCGCGATGCGCTGGGTGGTCTTCCGGCGCTGACCAGGCCCGCCCCGCCGCCGTGACCTGCGTCTCATGGCGAGCGGAGAAGCTGCGACGGTGTTAATTTCGCCTCGTCAAACTTGCACTGGAGTACCAAAATGGGGGTGGGTCGCGGACGGGACGGCTTAGCACACGCACCGGCGAGAACCCCGGCTCATTGTCGTCATCACCGTCGCTGACCGATCGGCGAGATTCCTGAGCGCGTCACCACGGCGACCTCGTCGCGTGAATGGTGCCGCTCTGCGCATCGACCACTCCCCATCCTTGTGCACAGATTGGACACTGCCTCGTGGACGGATCAATCCGCTACAGCGCAATAGGTTTCGTTGTCACGCTCTGCGCGTCGATCGCCGTCCATCCGTCGGCATCGGCATCGAGCGCCAGTCAAGACGTCGCGTTCTATCTACAGGGCACCTGCCTGTGCAACACCACCCCGACATCCCAAGAGGCGCTCGGGCTGGCCGATGGATACCTGGCATCCGCCGGCGCCATCACCGGCGTCGGATACCCCGCCGGATTGACGTTCGCAGTGGACGCAGCAATCGGTTCCAGCACGGTGAACGCCGAGCTCGTCACCGTGCCCAAGGGCACTGCCGTCACCTTGGCCGGAGTGAGCCAAGGCGCCATCGTCCTAAATTACGTGAAACTGTCTCGGCTGCTGGAAGATTCGTTTCGCCGGCCCACCACAAACAACCTGCGATTCGTGACTTTCGGTGACCCACAGAACACCACCGGCGGTATCACGACCAAGAATCCAGCACTGCAACTCTTTGCACCGAACATTCCGGTGCCCACTGCCTACCCCACCACGGAGATCGTTCGCGAGTACGACGGATTCTCCGATTGGCCCGATAGGCCATCACGTTTGGCCATCGTGAACGCTGTGATGGGTATCGCGTACGTGCACCCCTACTACGGGGCAGCTGCCAACCCGACGACACCAGGCACCCTCAAAACCGTTCGTACCAACGCCGCAGGGGGCATTACGACGCACTTCGTCGTGCCGACGGCCGGGCTGCCACTCACTCAGCCCTTGCGCAATGTTGGCCTGAACACCGCCCCCATTGACGCGTGGCTGCGACCGCAGATCGACCGCGCATACAGCCACCGCCCACAGGTGGTGAGTGGAACCGCCACTGCCCGTCCATCGCCCGAGCCCTCTCAAGCGAAACGTCCCGATCATCCGCAGCCGGTCAAGATTGCGCCGGTTTCAACAGCGCGCGACACGTCAACCAGCAAATCGGAGACCAAGCCAGGCGCGGCGGCAAAGGACGGAACCAAAGCACCGAAAGCAAAAGCGGATGCCAAAGCGCCCACCCGGTAATACCGGCGCAGGGCGAAATGTGTATTTTTCCAATGATTTTCAAAGGTCTCGCCGCGGCGGGCAAGCAAGGGGGGTAATTCTCATGTGGGTCAAAACCCCAGCGTCGACGCTGTCGGTGCTGTGCGCGGCCACTGTTGTGACTGCCAGTGTCGCGCCAGTGCTCCCGACGGCGCACCCAGTGCTGATTCGGGATGCCGAGTACCGGTACACCCTCACAGCTGCGGCCGTCCAGAATGCCGCCTTCAACCCGATTTTGTACCTCGGCGACATCGGAGGCGCAGCCCAAGCCGTCGCCTCCGACGTCATCTACTGGCAGACGCCGGACTTCCCGCTGCTGATCCTGAGCGCCGAAGTTGATCCCAGCACCGGCCAGTACGTGGCGGTGCAGAAGGTCAGTTCAACGACGACCCATCTGCAGAACCTGGTCAGCGCGGTCACGTCGATTCCCGGCACCTCGTCGTCGAGCCAGGTGAAGCAGTTGGTCAGTGGCATCGGGTCGGCAGGTGCCGCTGCCGCCGGCGCGACACAGACCGTTACTGCCACTCTTGCACCCCACCTCGCGCCGCTGGCTCCGGTGATCTATGTGGTCAGGGTGGCCAGCGCCGCGGTGGGCGTGTACTACGCCGTCGCCACGCTCTCCACCACGGGGCTGGGCACGGTGCTCAGCGGGCGGAACCCGTTGACCGCTGCCGCCAACGTCGTGTCAGCGGTGCAGGGATTAGCCAAGGCCATCGCCAATGTGCCGCATCCAAGTACCGCCGCGTCACAACTCGTGGCGAAAACAACCGCTGCCGCAGCCTCGCTGCCTGCGTCACCGAAACCTGCCACCAAGGGCACGTCGGGCACCAAATCCTCAGCTACGCAATCAGATACGGATACCTCGTCGCGCAACCCCGCGGCGAAGCCGACGCCGTCCCGGGCAACCGAAAGGACGCGAGTTCAGCGGTCTGCCGATGACGCCGCGCCGAAATCGACCACCGCGCCGGCCAACTCGAAACCGGCCGCAGCGGAGAAACCAACCGCTGCCCAGGACTCGCACCCTGCTCCGTCGGCCGCGACGACAAAGCAAACGACAAAGCAGCCGGCGGGCGGAACCAGCGCTCCCACAGCTGCCGCCAAGAGCACTCCGAAGAGCAGCGATCACGCGGCGCACGACAGCGCTTCCAGCCATCAATCAGCCCCCAAGGCGAAGGGCGAGCACTGACCTCGTAGACACTGGCGGGCGACCACCACAACGAAGGGGGCGCGCGCCATGGCGAAAACTCACCACTACGAACTCGACGTGACGTGGACCGGCAACACCGGCACGGGAACCTCCGGCTACCGCGAGTACGAGCGCGCACACGAACTCAGCGCCGACGGGAAGCCGACGATCCTCGGTACCGCCGACCCCGCGTTCCGCGGTGTGCCACAGCGCTGGAACCCGGAGGAACTGCTCGTGGCATCGCTGTCGCAGTGCCACATGCTGTGGGTGCTGGCGCTGTGTTCGCAACAAGGCATCGTCGTCACCGGATACACCGACCATCCGTCGGGCACCATGGCTGAAACCGCGGACGGCGGTGGGCATTTCACCGACGTGGTGCTCCGTCCCGTCGTGCAGATTGCCGACGAGCGGCACCGCGACGCGCTCGCCGACGTCCACGTCCGCGCTCACCACCTGTGCTTCATCGCGAATTCGGTCAACTTTGAGGTCCGCTGTGAAGCGCAGGTGACCGTCGCCGAATCGGCGTGACCACGGTGTTTCCGTGGGAAAATGCCGCATGACCATCAAGCTCGACGCCCTGGACGCCGCGCTGTTGTCGGAGCTGGCCGCCGACCCGCGGACGCCGATTCTCGAATTGGCGTCACGGCTGAAGGTCGCCCGGAACACGGTGCAGGCGCGCATGAAGCGGCTCGAAGAGTCCGGGTTGGTGCGCGGCTACCCGCCCAACATCAATCTGTCCGAGCTCGGATTCGCGGTGCACGCGTTGGTCTTCATCGAGACGGACCAGACGAAGATGAACGACATCATCGAGGCACTGCGTGGCGTCCCCCACGTCCTGGAGGTACACGCGACGACCGGGCGCGCGGATCTGTTGGTCCGCATCGCTGCGCAGACACAAGAGGAACTGCTCAGCGTGATCCAGCAGGTGCACCGCATCGACGGAGTGAAGCACTCCGAAACCATGCTGGCGATGGCAACTCCGGTTGAGTATCGATCGCTCCCTCTTGTGCAGTATGTGACACAACGTCGAACAAAATGATGCGTAGGTCACAGTGCGCCAGGTCACAATTGAGCAGTCTGATCAACATTTCACCTGACTATTGACGCAGTTCGCCCGCAGGGGCAGATTTCGCTGCACCGATTGCTAATAGTTCTCGATTTATAGCTAGCGATCTGAGTGGCGGAAAGTGTGGAGGTTGTCAGTGACCAGTGTGTTGTCCCGATCCGAACTCGCCGGATCAAATCCGGCCGCGGCAGAGCCCGCCGCGCCCTATGACCTCAACGACCGCTACCGCTCCGGCGCTGGCCCGGTCCTCCTGACCGGGGTGCAGGCCATCGCTCGCATGATGGTCGAGCAGCACGTCCGTGATCTGCGCGTTGGCCGCCGCGTCGCGACTTTCGTGTCCGGTTACCAGGGCAGCCCGCTCGGCGGCGTCGACAAGATGCTGCTGGGTATGCCGAGCGTGCTGACCGAGCACGACGTCGTGTTCACCCCGGGATTCAACGAAGAGCTCGCCGCCACCTCGGTGTGGGGCAGCCAGACCGACCTCCCCGCTGGAAAGGCAACGCACGACGGCGTCGTCGGTATCTGGTACGGCAAGGGCCCCGGCGTCGACCGTGCGACCGACGCGCTCCGGCACGCCAACATGTACGGCGTCAACCCCCGCGGCGGCGTGCTGCTGCTCGTCGGCGATGACCCGGCGTCGAAGTCGTCGACGGTGCCGGCGGTCAGCGAACGGACGCTCGCGTCGCTGGGCATCCCGGTACTGTTCCCGCGCAACGCCGAAGAGATCATCACGATGGGCATGCAGGGCGTCGCGTTGTCGCGGGCCTCGGGCTGCATCGTCGCGATGAAGATCGTCGCCGACGTCGCCGACGGTGCGTGGACGGTCGACGCCGAGGTAGCCGACCTCGCGATCACTGCGCCCGAGATCCTTTGGGATGGAAAGCCATTCACCTACCTGCAGCGCCCCATGGCCGCACCGGCCGACAGCCTGCTCGCCGAGGCCGACCTCTACGGTCCGCGCTGGGCGACCGTCCGCGCCTTCGGCGATGTGAACAACCTCGATGTACTTGAGGTCGACCCGACCCGCGCGAAGATCGGTATCGCCGCCACCGGCACCACCTTCGACGCGGTACGTCAGGCCCTCATCGACCTCGGTGTCGACGACGCGGCGCTGCACCGCGCGGGAATCCGCCTGCTGCGCATCGGAATGCCGTATCCGGTGGGCCAGCAGTCGGTCCGCGAGTTCGCCCGCGGCCTGGAGCAGGTGATCGTAGTCGAGGACAAGACCGCGTTCATCGAAACCCAGGTTCGCGAAATCCTTTACGGCACAGCGCAAGCCCCGCAGATCACCGGCAAGTACGACACCACAGGTGCACCACTGTTCCCGCTCGGTGGCGAGCTGACCGCCGCCCGCCTGCTGGCGCCGCTACGCCGCGTGTTGCGCGATCACGTCGAGCTCAAGCGGACCCCGCCGCCCGCGCTGTCGCTGGAAGTGTTGTCCGCCAAGCGAACCGCGTACTTCTGCAGCGGCTGCCCGCACAACCGCTCCACCGCGATCCCCGAGGGCTCGATCGGCGGCGGCGGCATCGGCTGCCACACGCTGGTGACGATGTCCGGCCGCGATGACAGCGCCGTGGTGGGCCTGACCCAGATGGGCGGCGAAGGCAGCCAGTGGATCGGCCAGGCTCCGTTCACCGATGTGCCGCACCTGTTCCAGAACGTCGGCGACGGCACCTTCTTCCACTCCGGGCAGCTCGCGGTCCAGGCCTGCATCGCCGCCGGGGTCAACATCACCTACAAACTGCTCTACAACGCGGTCGTCGCAATGACGGGCGCCCAGGACGTTGAGGGCGGACTCGGCGTGGCGGGACTCACCCACAAGCTGACCACCGAAGGCGTCAAGCAGATCATCATCTGCGCCGATGAACCCAAGCGGCACAACAAGAAAGCGCTCGCAAAAGGCACACTGCTGTGGCACCGCGACCGACTCGATGAAGCACAGAAGCTCTTGCGCGAGATCCCGGGCGTCACCGTCCTCATTTACGACCAGCACTGCGCCGCTGACGCGCGCCGCCAGCGTAAGCGCGGCACCCTGCCCACCCGCAACACCCGCGTCGTCATCAACGAAGCGGCCTGCGAGGGCTGCGGCGACTGCGGCACCAAGTCGAACTGCTTGTCCGTGCAGCCGGTCGACACTGAGTTTGGCCGCAAGACCCGCATCGACCAGACGTCGTGCAACACCGACTACACCTGCCTCGACGGCGACTGCCCGTCGTTCGTCACGGTCGAGCTGACCCCGGACACCAAGGGCCGCAAGGCTTCCCGGCGAGCCAAGACCGCGGAGCCGCCGCGCGTCGCGGACCCGGGATTCGGCATCCCGACCGGCACGCAGAACGTCCTGCTGGCAGGTATCGGCGGCACCGGGATCGTCACGGTCAACCAGGTGCTGGCCACTGCCGCGCTGCGCGCGGGTTACGAGGTGGAGAGCCTCGACCAGATCGGCCTGAGTCAGAAGGCAGGACCGGTCGTGTCGCACCTGCGGTTCTCGACCACTGCACTCGAGCCGTCCAACCGGCTCACCTCCGGCAGCGCCGACTGCATCATCGCGATCGACCTACTGACCGCTACCGACAACCGGAACCTGGCCTACGGCAGCGCCGAACGCACCGTCGCCGTCGCGTCGACGAGCCAGACCCCGACCGGCGACATGGTCTACGACAAGTCCGTTGCCTACCCGGACACTCAGTCGCTGCTGGACCGAATCACCGTGGCCACCCGGGCCGTGACCCACTTCGACGCACTCGCCGCAGCGCAGGCACTGTTCGGCAACACCGCAGCGGCGAACTTCCTGGTCATTGGTGCCGCCTTCCAGAACGGCGGGCTGCGCCTGCCCGAGGCAAGCATCGAAGAGGCCATCGGCATCAACGGGGTCGCGGTCGCCGCCAACGTCGCGGCGTTCCGCTGGGGCCGCGTCGCGGTGGCCGATCCGGCCGCCTTCGCCGCCGCGGTGGACGGCGCACGGCCGAAGACGGCGCCTGCCGTCGTGAGCCCGGAACTGTTGGCGAGCACCACGTTCGACGGTGAGGTTCGCCGACTGGTCGAACTGCGGGCCGGCGAATTGGTGCGCTACCAGAACGCGAAAGTCGCGCGGCGCTACGTCGAAACAGTCCAGGCCATCTGGCAGTCGGAGCGCACCATCACCGACAACACCGCGTTCAGCGAGGCCGTGGCGCGTGGGCTGCACAAGTTCACCGCCTACAAGGACGAGTACGAAGTGGCGCGACTGTTGGTCGACCCGGCCTTCCTGGCCGAAGTGCAGGCTCAGGTGCCAGGTGGCGAGAACCTCACCTACCGGCTGCATCCGCCCGCCCTGCGGGCCATGGGCCGCACGAAAAAGGTCGGATTCGGGCCGAAATCGCATGTGGCACTGAAGCTGCTGGCCAAGGCCAAGGTGCTGCGCGGCACCAAGCTCGATCCGTTCGGCTACGCCCACGTCCGGAAAGTGGAGCGGCAGTTGCTGTCTCACTACACCGACATGGTGCTCCGGCTGGCTGCCGAGCTGACCACTGACAACTACGCCAGTGCCGTCGAGGCGGCCGGACTACCCGACATCGTGCGGGGCTACGAGGACGTCAAGCTCGGCAACGTCGAACAGTACTGGACGCGCGTGCGCGACCTCGGCATCACGGCCTGACCGCAACATCCCCATCTGTCCTGCCGCCACACATGCGGCAGTACTTCCCCATGCCGCCAAACATGCGGCACCAGAAAGGAATCCGTAGTGACAGTTGTGTCTACCCCCGCCGGAGTGTTCGGTCGCTCACATAAGTTGAGCGCGCGTAGCCACGAGCAGGTCGTGTTCTGCGAGGATGCCGAGTCGGGCCTGAAGGCGATCATCGCCATCCACTCGACCGCGTTGGGCCCGGCACTCGGCGGCTGCCGCATGTACCCCTACGCCGACGAGTTCGAGGCGCTCGAAGACGTCCTTCGCCTGTCGTGGGGCATGTCGTACAAGGCCGCGGCAGCTGGCGTGAACCTCGGCGGCGGCAAGTCCGTCATCATCGGTGACCCCACCAGCGACAAGAGCGAAGCACTCTTCGCGGCCTTCGCGCACTATGTCAACACCCTGGGCGGACGCTACGTCACGGCCGGTGACGTCGGCACCAACACCGACGACCTGGACATCATGGGCAAGTACACCCAGCACGTCACCGGCCGCAGCGCCGCCGCCGGCGGCTCGGGCGACAGTGCCCGCCTGACCGCGCTCGGCGTGTTCAACGCCATGCGTGCCGGTGCCGAATCCGTCTGGGGCGCACCGACGTTGGTGGGTCGGACGGTCGGCGTCGAAGGCGTCGGCAAGGTCGGCCGCGAGCTCATCGCCCTGCTCCTTGCCGACGGCGCGGATGTGTACGCCACCGACGTGAACGACGCGGCCCTGCAGCTGATCTCCACCCAGCACCCGGCGGTGCGCGTCCTGAATTCGGTTGCCGACGCCCCGGTCGATGTCTATGCTCCGTGTGCCCTCGGGGCTACTCTGACGCCTATGAGCGCTGAAACCATCGAGGCGAAGCTGATTTGCGGTGCCGCAAACAACCAGCTCGCGACGCCGGACGTCGAGCTGTTGCTCGGCCGTCGCGGGATCACCTGGGTACCCGACTTCGTCGCCAACGCCGGCGGCCTCATCCAGGTCTCCGGTGAGCTGCACGGCGCCGATCGCGCGACCGTCGAATCCGACGTGACCAGTATCTTCGACCGCTGCCGCCAGATCATCGCCACCGCACGTGAAGCGGGCATCAGCATCGGCGCAGCCGCAAACCTGTTCGCAGAACAGCGGCTCGACGGGGCTATCTGATGGGCGCCGGCGGCGGGTTGTTCCGCACCAAGTCGGTCGAACAGTCGATCCGGGATACCGACGAACCGGATTCGAAGCTCCGCAAGGACCTGACGGCAAGGGATCTCACAGTTTTCGGCGTCGCCGTCGTCATCGGCGCCGGCATCTTCACCCTTACTGCTCAGACTGCGGGCACCATGGCGGGGCCGGCCGTGTCGGTCGCCTTCGTCATCGCGGCGATCACGTGCGGGCTCACCGCACTGTGCTACGCCGAGTTCGCCTCGACTGTCCCCGTCGCCGGCAGCGCCTATACCTACGCCTACGCCACCTTCGGTGAGCTGATCGCGTGGATCATCGGCTGGGACCTGATTCTGGAGTTCGCGCTCGCGGTATCCGTTGTCGCCAAAGGCTGGTCGCAATATCTCGGCGAAGTCCTCGGCGGAGCGGTATCGCCAGTGGTGCACATTGGGTCCGTGAAGTTCGACTGGGGTGCTTTGGTGATCATCGCCATCGTCGGTGTCCTGCTGGCCACCGGAACCAAGCTATCGTCGCGGGTGTCCGCGGTCGCCGTCGCGATCAAACTCGCGGTGATCGTCCTGATCCTTGTTGTGGGCGCGACTTACTTCAAGGCATCGAACCTCACGCCTTTCATCCCGGCATCTGAGCCGTCGGCGAAGGCCGAAGGCGTGCACCAGTCAATGCTTGCCTGGCTCACCGGAACTGGTGGCACGAGCTTCGGATGGCTGGGCCTGCTGACCGCGGCCAGCATCGCGTTCTTCGCCTTCATCGGCTTCGACGTGGTCGCCACCGCTGCGGAGGAGACCCGCAACCCGCAGCGCGACGTACCGCGCGGCATCTTCGGCGCGCTGGCCATCGTCACCGTGTGCTACGTCGCCGTGTCGTTCGTCCTCACCGGCATGGTGTCGTACAAGCAGCTGCAGGGCGAAAATGCCACCCTCGCAACAGCATTCGCCATCCACGGCGCCACCTGGGCGAAGAACATCATCTCCATCGGAGCGTTGGCCGGACTGTCGACCGTCGTCATGGTGATGTTCCTCGGCCAGACCCGGGTCCTGTTCGCGATGTCCCGCGACGGCCTGCTCCCCCGCCGCCTCTCGCACACCGGCAAGCACGGCACACCCGTGCGGCTGACGGTCATTGTGGGCGTGGTGTGCGCGGTACTCGCGGCGTTCGTCGACTTCGGAACGCTCGCGGGCATGGTCAACATCGGCACGCTCGTCGCATTCATCCTGGTCGCGATCGGCGTCCCAGTCCTGCGGCGGACCCGGCCCGATCTTAAGCGCGGGTTCCGTGTGCCCTTGGTGCCGGCGCTCCCGATCCTCGCCGCGCTGTCATGCCTGTGGCTGATGATCAACCTGGAGGTCGAAACCTGGCTGCGGTTCCTCGTCTGGATGGCGGTCGGCGCGGTCCTTTACTTCGGTTACGGCAGGTCCCACTCGAGGATGGCGCAACCGCGGGCCGAGACGCACAAGTACAACGTGACCCAAATAGCTGCTTGACGCCCTACGGGCAGGTGACCTTGATTTCGAAGGGCTTGCTCACCATCACAGGCGGTATCGCTGCGGTGACACCCGTGGCGGTACCGCTGATGGTGTATGTGGTGCCGTTCTTGGACGCGGTGGCTTGGCCACCCGAAATGCCTTGCTGGAAGCCAAGAAAGACTCCATTGACGTTGCCGAGACCAACCGAATGCACGACCGTCGCATCCGGGGATATCACCACCGCCATGCCGGACGCCCCTTCGCCGACGGCAATGTTGAGATTGCCGACGACGGTCGTACAGACCACACTGCCGGCGATGATCTGTTGCGCGCCATCGATATTCACTGCGGCTTGATCAGGCGGCGGGTAGGTAGTCGGATAGCCGTTAGCGGCGCCGGAGGGCGGCGACGTGCTTGACGGGCTGCTGGTCACCGAACTACCCGGTGAGCTGGTGTGCTCAACCGGTGTTTTCTCGCCGGCGCAGCCGACCGCGGTAATCCCGACGACGATCGCTGCGCCGGCCGCACCGGCGACTATCCACCGCTTCATCTTCCGACCCCTCTCGTCGCACCGGCATGACATCGGCGCCCCGAACCGCCGTAGGCACAGGTTGAATACCCAACGATCGCAGTCGATAAACGGGCTATGGCGTCGTACGGGGCCGGAGAAACACGTCGTTGAAGGTAACCGTGCGCAGGTTTCGGGCACGGACGACATCGGCGAGCCGATCGAAGACGTGGGTCACCGGAGCATGGTTGAGATGCCCGAGGACGATGTTCTGCGGCCGGAAATGTGTGTCCGCCATCTTCACGATGTAGTCCTCGGTGATGACCGTCGAGTCGGCCAAGGAACCCGACCACATCGTGGTCAGGGTGTAGCCGAGGTCGGCCGCGACGGCCCGAACCGCAGCATTGTGCCGGCCGTAGGGCGGCCGCAGGTACGGCCGCGCGTCCACGCCGAACGTGTTGGACAGGAACGTCTGATTGCGCTGGATCTGGTCGGCGATCTGCGCCCGCGACAGCGTCGTGAGGTCGGGATGCGACCAGGTGTGGTTGCCCAGCTGAATCTGACCCGACTCCACCAGTGGCCGCAGCAGGGGCGCGTTGTCGGACCAGGACCGGTAAATGCCGTTGACGAAGAACGTCAGCCGGATGCCCGTGTCCTTGGCGAACTGGGTGTACTGCCGGACGACGTTGCTGTCGACTCCGTCGTCGACGGTGACGGCAAGCAGATCCCCGTGACCGGGGAGCACGGTCAGGACGCCAGTACCGGGCAGCGCCACGCGTGCTGATGCCGGTGGTGGGGGCAGCAGTTGCGGCTTGGCCGGTCCCCCAGCACTGAGTAGTCCGGGTGCGCTGGCCGCCAGTGCGGCCGACGGGGGCGCGGTCGTCGAAGAAGCTATCTCCGAACGGATCACCTCGATGGTCGCGACCGCCGGCGGGACAGTGATTAGTGCCCCGAGACCGGCCAGAAAGGCTCTTCGGTTCAGGACAGGCACCGCAGGAAGCTATCAGGAGATCCTGGCATTGGCAGAACGTGAGGCCCTGTTCAGTCCAGACAGAACTCGTTGCCCTCGACGTCGTGCATGACCATGCACGACTCGTTGATGCCGTCGGCGGAAAGCAAACGCACGCGGGCCGCGCCGAGCGCGACCAGTCGCGCACACTCGGCCTCAAGTGCGGCGAGGCGCTCATCTCCCACCAGTCCGCTACCAACCCGGACGTCGAGATGCACCCGATTCTTGACGACCTTGTCTTCCGGCACGCGCTGGAAGAACAGCCGCGGACCGACGCCGGCGGGATCCACGCAGGCGAACGCCGACCCCTGATGCTCGGGTGGCAGAGACCGGTCGAAGTCGTCCCACGACGCGAACCCCGGCGGCGGTGCAGGTACGACGTACCCCAACACGTCGCACCAGAACCGGGCGACGCGTTCGGGCACTGCACAGTCGAACGTGACTTGAAACTGCTTGACTGAAGCCAATTTTCGACTCAGCGATCAAGCTCGCGAAGGCCCGCGACGGTGTCGGCGAGGGTGATGCGCGGATCACGGTAGGTGATGCCGAGGTCGCGCTCGCTGGGCGTATCGTCCGACGCCGGCATCTGGGTGTAGTACTGCATGCCGGCTTCGGTGAAGGGTGTCTGGAACGGCAGGAACGGACCCAGCCGATCGAGCACCTGCCCGGCCATCCGCAGCACGGTGTCGGGGACCGGCACGGACAGCATGGTCTTGTCGCCGACTTCGGTCAGCAGCTTCGCAAGCTCGTCGACCGGAATGCGGTGGCCGCCAGCCATATAGCGTCGCGGGCCACGGCCCGGCTCGAGCAGCGCGGCGTGCAGGTCGGCCAGATCACGGCCGTCGACCACGGTCCAGGCGGCGCTGCGACCGGGAATCGCGCCGAGTTGAAGTGCCTGGGAGACGCCCTCGCCGGCTTCACCGAACTGGTTGCCGACCGGCGGGCCCATGACCATGCCGGGGTAGGTGATGTTCACCGGCGCACCGGCGTCCTGCATGCCTCGTGCGTAAATCTCAACCTGTGCTTTGGACCGTCCGTATCCGTCGGTGCCGCCGAACACCGGCAGGTCCGCCTCGAGCACTTCGACGTCGGGGTTGAACAGCGCGGTAATGCTCGACACGTGGATGATCGGGTCGAGGCCCAACTCGGCCGCGCCGCCGAGAACGTTGCGCGCACCGTCCATATTGGTGGCCAACATCTGCGCAGTTTGGCTGGGATCAGTGGCTACGAGCGCCGCCGCGTGCAGGACGGCGTCGCACCCTTCGAGTGCGCGCAACACCGAATCGCGGTCGGTGATATCGCCGACCGCATGGTCAGAGACGTCGACCCCCAACTTGGCGACGCTGGTCTCCAGCCGTGCGGGGTTGCGTACCAGGAACCGGACCGAATGTCCCTTGTCGGCAATAGCTTTCGCACTCCAGCCGCCGACAAATCCGGTACCACCCGTAACCAGAACGCGCATGGCGTCAACCTCCCTCGTGAATGATCAGGACGACTTTTTGACGACGCTCGATTTAAGCTGCAAACGACCGAAACCGGGCACGTTCGCGTCAATGTCGTGGTCACCGACTCCGTCGGTGATGAGCGTGATACCACGGACTTTGGTGCCGACCTTGATGGCGCCTCCCCCTCCACCAGACACCTTGACGCTCTTGACCAGAGTGACCGTGTCGCCGTCAGCAAGCACGTTACCCACAGCATCTTTCACGACTTGGCCGCCTTCGGAGTCGGATTCGCCACTGTCCGCGGCAGCCCATTCGTGACCACACATCGGGCAGGTATACAGCCCGCCAGATTCGTAGCAGTATTCGCTCGCGCACTCGGGACATGGCGGAACGTCCGGCGCTGTATCGGTCATCGATGTTCTCGCTCTCGTCAGCGTTAGCAGCCTGACGATCTTGCCACTAGGCGGCCGGTTTGATCCGCGCGATGTGGACATCGCGGGTGAAGATGCGCAGCCCCTCCGGCGACGGTGGCGCAGTCGAGGTATACACCGCCCCGGACGGCGTGGTCAGTTCGATGGTGTGCCGGCCGTACCGGTCATAGCTCGCCGCGGCCTGCCAACCGGGCTCTTCTTTGACGTAATTGCAGTGCTCACACAAGCCGTCACCGTTTCGCACACTGGTCGGTCCACTCTTGGCGTGCGGGGCGATGTGGTCAGTGTGCCGAATCCGGGCGTTGCAGTACGGGGTCCGACAGATCTGGTCCCGTAATGCAATGAACTTCGCGAGCGCTTTCGGAAACGCCCGGGCCTTGGATTCCATCGCGACCAGCTTGTTCGTCCCGGGCTGGGCATATAACCGCCGCAGCGCCGCCCCAGCCTTCTCATCGACCGCCGCAGCGAGCACCAGGTCCCGGGCCACCGCGGCCGGAATCGGCCCATACCCCTCCAAAAGGGCGGGTTCCTCGCCACCGGTCAGCAGCGTCTCGTCCGAGAGCACCAGGTTCACCGTCACCGGCACCGGCGCCTCGACCGGGTTGCGGCCAGTGACCCGCTCGACCACCAAATCAGCCATGATCTGCTGACGGCCGCGGTCCACCCCTGCCGAAACGACCGTGGCTGCCCCTTGTACCAACGATTCGCGCACGGCCTGGCCTTGCGGGGCGGGCAGCAGCACCGTCATCGACAACATGCCGTCACGGGCCACCCGGAACCGCACGTGCCGCTCAGCCCGCGCCCGCCGAATTTTGTCCAGCACAGCTTGCTGATCCAATTGATACGCAATCCGCGCGGCCTCCCCGGAAATCTCGGAGTTGCCCAAACCCTCCAAAGTGGCCGGGTCCCCACACAATTCGACATCCGACAAGGCACGGTCCAGCGCAGACAGGCACGCCGCCTCTTTCGTGATCAACTCGGCCCGGCGCTCGGAAAGCACCCCCGATTCCAGCGCCGCCAATGTGCACGGCATGTCCACCAGCATTCGGGCCATCGCCATCACACATTCGCCCCGATGCGGCGACTCCCGCCGCGCCAAACCCACCTCAGAACCCAACGCCGCACGCGACACCCGCGCCCCACCCGCACGGGCGGCCGCCACTCGGCGGGCTTCCAGCGCTGCCGCCGCACGCGCCTGCCCCGCCGCCGCGGCCGCCTTCATGCGTTCGAGTTCAGCGATGCGACCCAGCAAGGCCGCCTCATCGGCCTCGGGATCAATTTCCGCCAACACTTCGAACACGTGTTCGATTCTATCGCACTCCACTGACTTACGCCATAGGTTGCCGCAATCGCCGTACGCTGCAGGCGTGCACGTCGACGTGATGACGCTCCCCCAGCCATTAGCTCAGATGGGCGCGCTCGCCCGCCGCGCCCAGGCCGCCGGATTCTCTGGATTGTTGCTCACTGAAACGGGTCGGACCGCGTATCTCAGCGCAGCCGTGGCATCGCAGGCCGCCCCCGGCCTTGAGCTGTCAACCGGTGTCGCCGTTGCCTTTCCACGCAGCCCGTTCGTCACTGCGGCGTCAGCGTGGGAGCTCCAGGAGGCCACCGGCGGTAGGTTCCGGCTCGGCATCGGCACCCAGGTCCGAACGCACGTGGTGCGCCGCTACGGCATGGCGTTCGAACAGCCCGGCCCACGTCTGCGCGACTACGTCCGCGCGGTCAAGGCCTGTTTCATCGCGTTTCGGACCGGCAAGCTCGATCATCACGGCGATTTCTACGACCTCGACTTCATCACCCCACAATGGAGCCCCGGGCCCATCGATGCGCCCGACCCCAAAGTCGATATCGCTGCGGTCAATCCGTGGATGCTGCGCATGGCGGGCGAGGTCGCCGACGGCGTGCACATCCACCCACTCGGCGAACCGGGCTACGTCGCGCGCCACGTCCTGCCCAATGTGGCGGCCGGCGCAGCGAAAGCAGGACGCAGTCCTGCCGATATCGACACGATCATCCCCGCTATGACGATCGTCGGCGACACCGATGAGGAACGCCACAACGAACGCGAATTCGTGCGGGCCAGCATGAGCTTCTACGGCAGCACGCCGAACTACGCGTTCATCTGGGACGAGGCGGGTTTCGACGGAACCACTGCACGGCTGCGGGAGAAGCAGAAGGCCGGCGACATGGCGGGCATGATGGCGCAGATCACCGACGACCACATCGCCGCCTTCGCCACCGAATCGACGTGGGATGCCTTGACAGACAAACTGATTGCCAAATATGGCGACATCGCCACGCGCATCGTGCTGTACAACGCCCTCGGCGGAGCGGACCGACTCGAACGGTACGGCGAGATCGCGCGGAGCCTGTCGAATACCGGAATGCGGTCAGTTGAGCAGTAGTTCCGGGACGTTCAGCTGAGCACAGGTTCGCGCCCACTTGCGAGTGAGTAGATCGGAAACCGGCGTTCCGGCACGCAAGGCACCGAGCATCGCGTCTGGGTCGAAGGATGGTCCGAATGGGTCGGCCCGGAACTCGTCGCTGTCGAAGTAGGCCGTCGCCGCCTCAGGAGTTGCGAAGTTGTCGACCTGCAATTCCACGGTGTTACCGTCCGGATCGCGGTAGTAGATCGAAGTTGTCGGACCGTGCTGCACCGGCACGTGCGGCCGGATCCCGACTTTCGCCAAGGCTTCGTGCTTGCGCAACAACGCAGCCAGATCCGGGAAGGTGTACGCCGTATGTGCCAGCCCGACCGTCATCGCGGTGCGCGCAATGGGATCCGGTAGCTCCACGATGCCGACGCGGTGGTGTTCCTCATCGAAGGTCAGCAGCGACATGAACTCGTTCTCGTAGACGACGTGAGCGTCGAGAACCGTTGCATACCAGTCGCGCAGCGCCATCCGCTGCCCCGTTTGCAACACGAAGTGCGCGAGCTTCATCGTGGCGGCCATGGTGTGTCCTCCTTACTGGCCGACTTACCGGCTTCGATCACATCACTACGGAGTGGCCTGCGCCTCAGCCAAACGGCTGAAATTCCGCACCGTCGGCCAGCTTCGTGACCGACAGCACGGAGCGATCATGGACCGTTGCTTCGCAACGCTTTTCGAATGCAGCGACGGCGTCGCGCCGATAGCGGTGCCACGCGAACTCGAAGCAATCTGATAAACCGAGACTTCGCGGTAATTTACACTCCTGTCAGTTCGGTGGGAGAGGTCATTGATGAGGGTGCGGATAATCGCCGGTCTGGCGATCGTCGTCGCGGTGTATGTCACGACGATCGCGCTGTATGCCAGCACCGGACTGGGGCGCCCCAGCCGTGTGAGCGCACCGAAGCCAACAGCCGACGGCACCACCGTCACCATCGACCTGAATGAAGTCCATGCGGTCAAGGGCGACATGGTCGCCAACGTCAGCGTGGTGCCTGGTTCTGAACTGCTGGACCCGATGACGCACGCCCTCACCGATGACCTCAGCGTCGCAGTCCAATCCGCGGTGACACCCACCCGGCGCACCTGGTCGAAAGGGATGGTGCCCGACGTCTTTCCGGTCGCGCTGATCCTGTCCGGCGACCAGGGCAACTATCCGTTCGACCACTATCAATCGGGCCCGATCACCGTCGAATTGTTCCGCGGCGGATCGCACGTACCCATCCGCGTCGCGCCCGCGTTCTACGACCGGGTCGCGGGCTGGATGTTCCACATCCCGACTGACCGCAATAGCGCACACGGCATCTATCGCGTGAATACGCGGCGATCACCGAGCACGGCAGCGTTCGCCGCAGTCATCGTCGGCGCACTCGTCACTATCGCCGTGTTGGGCGCGGTCGTCGCCATCCAGACCGCACGCAACCGCCGCAGATTTCAGCCACCTATGACGACGTGGTTTGCCGCACTGCTTTTCGCGGTGGTGCCGCTACGCAATGCGCTGCCCGACGCACCCCCCATCGGTACCTGGATCGACGTATCCATCGTGCTCTGGGTGATCGTGACCTTGGTTGCCTCGATGAGTTTGTACATCACCCTCTGGTGGCGGCACCTGGCACCAGAGCCCCACCAAAAAGCCTGAGCTGCCGCCCATTTGCAACAATGGGCAGATGACCGAGCAGAGCCTATGGATGCAGAAGGTTGCCGCCGATCCCGGCCACTCGCAGTGGTACATCGAGCGCTTCCGCGCCCTGGCTCGCGCCGGTGAGGACTTGGTCGGCGAAGCCCGGCTCATCGATGCGATGGCCGCGCGCGGCGCGCGGATCCTCGACGCCGGCTGCGGCCCGGGTCGGATCGGCGGGTACCTCGCGGCTGCCGGGCACGACGTGGTCGGCGTCGATGTCGATCCGGAACTCATCGCGGCAGCCGAGCAGGACCACCCCGGCCCACAGTGGCTGGTAGGCGATCTCGCAGAGCTCGACTTGCCCGCCCGCGGCATTCCCGAGCCATTCGACCTGATCGTGTCGGCCGGCAACGTGATGACGTTCGTCGCCCCGAGCACGCGGGTGCAGGTGCTATCCCGGCTAAAGGCCCACCTGGCTGACGACGGCCGTGCCGTGATCGGCTTCGGCGCTGGTCGCGACTACGAGTTCAGCCAGTTCTTCGACGACGCCACCGAAGCTGGGCTGCCGCCTGATCTGCTGCTGTCCACCTGGGATCTCCACCCCTTCAGCGACGGCTCGGACTTCTTGGTGGCCGTTCTGCGCAGCTTGCAATAGCGCCACGCGGGTCGTGCCCCGGTAGCGTGACGACCGTGAACTTCTCCCGTGTTTCCTCCTCCGTTGCCCTGGCAGCTGCCGCCGCGTCGCTCGCGGTGACCCTGACCGGGTGCGGATCCGACACCAAACCGGCGGCCGCGACGACGACGCAGGCGCCGCTCGTGACGACGACCCCCTCCTCGGTCACCCCCATGGACAACGCCGCGACCGCCACCGCGGCCGAGCGGACCTGCCCGACGACTGAAGCGCCGAGCGGCGGCACGCCGGAGTGGACGCTGAACGGGGCCACCGGCAGCGTCGCCGTGACCGGTTCGACTGCCACCGCAGCGCCCGTCGTCACCGTTAAGGGACCGTTCAGCGTCCACCAGACCGAGGTGCACACGCTGCAGGCCGGCACCGGACCCGTCGTCCCCGAAACCGCCACGGTGTCGGTTTGCTACGCAGGCTTCAATGGTCGTGACGGATCGAAGTTCGACAGCGCCTATGACCGCGGCACCCCGGCGACGTTCTCGCTCACGCGCGTCGTGCCCGGCTTCCAGAAGGCCATCGCGGGACAGAAGGTCGGGTCCACGGTTGCGGTCGCGATGACGTCTGCCGACGGTTACCCCGATGGCCAGCCCAGCGCGGGTATTGAGAAGGGTGACTCGCTGGTCTTCGCGATTAAGATCCTCGATGTGTCCAACTGATCTCCGCACTGCGGTTTCGCGCTGAACCTGTTATCAAGTACATCGTTCATCGTTACCGCGAAACACCGTCGAACCAAGGCGGCACCGAACTCAATTGACGCAACAATATGAATGTTGCAGTGCGGCGCTGAGGAGGACAGCGTCGCACGTCGGTTGGTCGGTGCTGCCGCGACGGGAGGATTACATGCGCAGATCAGTTGCCACGCTCACCGTCGCCGTGGCTGGAATCCTGGTCGCCGGCTGCGGGAGCACGCCAGGCAAAGCGGTGCCGGTGACCACCCCGCCAATGGTTGCCCGGCCACTGGTCGAGCGAGAACTGGATTCGCTGCTCCTCAACACCGAGCAGGTGAACGCGATCATGGGATCGTCCGCAATGGCCGTGCTCGGTGCTGCTGCCGCGATGTCGGACAACAGCGGTTCGCTGACGCCGCCCGAGTGCCTGGTGATCGACGGTCCGGCCGAAGCCACGGTCTACGCCAACAGGGGATCGTGGGCCGAGCGCGAACAGAGCATGAATGACGGCGACAAGTTCACCCACTACCTGAAGCAGGCCGTGGTGCTGTTTCCGACCCAGGACAAGGCTCAGGACTTCTTCAACGCGTCAGCACAGGCGTGGCCAGCGTGTACGCACTACGTCCACACCCAGAGTCAGTCGCGGTGGTCGGTCGCGCCCATCACCAACGCTAACGACACCCTCAGCACGCTGTCGACGGAACAGGACGCGGCCGCACCCGGTTGGATATGCGGTCGCGCCCTGGCGCGCCGAAACAACATCATCATCGACGTCAACACCTGCAGCCCGAATCCCGCCGACAGCGCGGTGAAGATCGCCAACCAGATCGGGACAAACGTCGCCGCACGCTGGTGACGGTTAGCCGCCGTTGGAGACCGGGTTCGACGTCAGGGTGATGAACCCGTCATTGATCCAGACGCCCCAGCGGCCACCCCAACCCGAGGTCCACACCACAGGCTGACCGTCCCAGGCTTCGGCCGGCTTCTTCGGGGCCCACGGCGGCGGGACTTCACCCTGTCCGGGTGCCGGAGGCGGCGGCTGAGCACCGGCCAGCGGCATACCGAAACCGAGCGCGGCCGCGGCGAGCGAACCCGCGACGGCGGCGGCAGACAAGGTCTTCTTGATCGAGGTCATGCACATGCTCCCCTGCGTCGGCTGCGATTACTTAGCGTATGTAATCACATTATGCCGAACGCTCACTGCGACGGGGTGGCCACGAATCCGGCCTGCGGCGGCGGCGCTGCATCAGGCCCACCCGGAGCCGGTGCCGCGGGAGCCGAGCCAGGCTTCTGTTCGTACCACCCAGGCGGTGGCGGGCCGTTCAACGGGTAGTAGCCCGGAGGCAGCGCCGGTCCACCGGCTTTCGGGCCGGTGTCGACAACCGGCGTCGACGACGACGGATCCGTCAGCGAGATGTAGCCGGGCGGCAGCTTGGGCGCTGGGCCTGCGCCAGGCGGTGCTCCAGGTGCCTCTTCCGGAGGCATGGTGAGCGCTTCGAGCGGATTGCCGCTGTGGAACGTGTGCCAGATGTCCCGCAGGTAGCCGAGCTGGCCGGGCGTACTTCCGGCACCGTAGGTCGGGTTGTCGATCTCGGGCACCGGCGGAGCGCCAATCGGTGGCGCTGCCACTGGACCACTGGGACCATCTGTCGCGTTCAGTACAGGCTGGCCGGGTGCGGGCGTCGCTCCAGGGGTCGGACTCGGCGCGGCGGGATCGGCTGCCGCCGGCCCGGCCGCGGCGAGCGCGCCGGCAAGCAAGATGCCGCCGACGACTACCTGCCGTCGGCAACGCTGTCGCTCGGTCTTCAAATGCTCGTCCGCCCTTTCGTCCGGCCTCCGTAACGGCCCAGGCTATCGCCTGAGCCGCGCCCCGTCACGTCGTTCGAACCTGCAGCGCCCGATAGGCCGATTGAATCTCCTCGACGCGCGGCGCCCCGATCCCCCACGGCTGCTCGACCCCGACCCGTTCATCGAGGTCCCACAGCACGCAGGTCTCCCCCGGCTCAGCCACTTTCTCCCAGGCGATCACGGTGCGCCGGAGCTGTTCGTGCATCGGCTCGACCGCGGCGCCGGCCGGAGCCCCGCCTTCCGGATGGTGGTGCAGAAACTTGCCGTAAGCAGCCTCGCAGAACGCCGAATACCGTGCGGTACAAAGAATTAGGCCGTGCCAGGCCTCGTCGACCGCGTGGGACGGCATGCCGATCACCTGCCCGTCGCGCATGGCCGCACCACAGCACCGCAGCCACTGCCGCAGGCCCAACTCCACGAGTTCCCGTGGCTGCCATGGGCACGTCTTGAACACCGCGGGTGGCAACTCAAGTTCCACCACCGCAGCGTTCATCTGGTCTAGCGGGCCCTGGCGCTTGAATCGCACACTGCAACTCTAGGTCGCCGGCGCGCTTCCCAGCGGCGCAACGCCACTCGGCACGGCTCCTCGAGCAGCGCGTAGCTCACCGCGGCCACCGCGAGGCCGAAGGCCGTCGTCAAGACCATCACCACCGGCAGTGCACCCGGAAAGGCCGTCTGCCCAATCATGGCGAGCACCATGTCCAACGCGGCCAGATGCCACAGAAACAGGCCGTACGACCAGCGGCCGAGCGTCACCATCGGCGCGCTGGCCAGCACCCGGTGCCCATCCCCGGGGCGGTCCAGGACTAACGGCGCCAGCAGCGCACCGGCGACCACTGCCCCCAACGCGGTCCGCACAATGAACTGGCCCAACGTGGCGTGGTGATGTGCGCCAGGCATGGCCAATGGCGAAGCCGCGACCAGGAATGCCGCGACCGCGACAAGCGCCAATATCGTGCGCTGGCGCGCTAACTGATGCAGCCAGCCATAGGGTCGGAACATCCACTCCGCCAACAACATTCCGGTGGCGAACCAGGCGGCATACGCCGGCAGCCAGGTCAGTGGATTGGCCCCGTGATACGCCGGAATGGGCAGATAGCCCCAGCCGAAACTGAGCAGCGCCACCCCGAAGATGACCGGAATCCGTTGCTGTAGTGCCAATTTCGCGGCAAGGAGCGCCAACAACGGAACGACGAGATAGAACGCCATCTCGACCGACAGGCTCCACATCTGGGTAAGTCCGGCGATCAAGGTCTTCGGCACGAAAACCTGGGTGAGCGTCAGGTTCGCGATCCACACCGCCCGGTCCGCACTGCGCGCGTCCGGCAGCAGGCTCAGCACGACGACCACGGTCAGCAGGTACGCCGGCATGATCCGGACCATGCGCGAGCGGTAGTACGGCGCCGGTTCGGGCGTTGCCCGGAATCCGTGCGCGGCAGCCGCGTGTCCGCGCCAGAGCAGAAAACCCGACAACGCGAAGAACACCGCCACGGACAGGTCGAAGCGGGCCAACAACCGGCCGACGACGCCGTCGGTGTAGCCGGTCTGTAGTGCGACGTGGGTCAGCACCACCCCGAGGGCTGCCGCGGCCCGCAGCCCCTCCACCGCGGGCAGGAACGCACTTGTTCCGCTGACGGGTTCGGGGACGGGCGCGGTCATGCTGGCCAGTTTGCCAGCCGAGTCAGCCCAGCATGCCGGCATCCGCCACTCGGATCACCGGCGCACCCTCCTCGTCAGAAGCCGCGAGGTCGACCTCCACGTCAATGCCCCAGTCGCGGTCGAGAGCGGGATCGTCGAGGATCTGGCGGACCCGCCACACGCCTGGCGCGCGATCGAAGATCAACATGGCCGGCCCGCGGGCATCCGCGCCGGTGCCGATCTCGTCGTGCTCGGCAAAATACTCCTGCCCCATCGCTTCCCACCGCTGCGCGGTCCATCCCGATGCGGCATCGAGCGTCCCCAGCTCGTCCCACCGTCGTCGCGCCAACAACTCCACGCGCCGGAACAATGCGTTCCGGACCATCGCGGTGAAGGCCCGCTCGTTGCCGGTCAATGGCCGCACCGGCACCATCACGGGTACGTCGGTGGGTTGATCGTCGCTGGTCAGCTGTTCCCATTCGTCGAGCAAGCTCGAATCGACCTGGCGGACAAGCTCTCCCAGCCATTCCACGACGTCGGTGAACTCCTCAGTCCGGGCCGCTGCCGGAACGCCGGACCGTAGCGCTTTGAACGCGTCGGACAGGTAGCGGAGCACCGCACCCTCGGTGCGGGTCAGCCCATAGAGGCTGACGAACTCTTTGAAAGTGAGTCCCTGCTCCCACATTTCGCGGACGACGGACTTCGGGGCCGGGTGCCCGTCAGCTGCCCACGGGTTGGTCCGGCAGTACACCTCGAAGCAGTGCGCCAGCAGTTCGTCGAGCGGACGTGGATAGGTGATGTCGTCGAGCAGCTCGATGCGCTCGTCGTACTCGATACCCTCTGCCTTCATCGCGGCGACTGCCTCGCCCCGGGCCTTCTTCAGCTGGGCCGCCACGATCTGACGAGGATCCTCGAGCGTTGCTTCCATGACCGAAACCACATCACGCGCAAAGGTTTCCGAGTCCGGGTCAAGCAGCTCGACGGCCGCCAACGCGAAGGTCGACAGTGGCTGGTTCAATGCGAAATCTGGCGGCAGGTCGACGGTCAGGCGGTAGCGCCTGCCGTCGGGCTCAGGTTCGGCGAGACGCTCCAGCACACCGGCTTGCAACAGCGAGCGGGCGATACCGACCGCTTCGCGGATGTGCCGCAACTGCCGCTTGCGTGGCTCGTGGTTGTCGCCGAGCAGCCGGCGCATGGCCAGGCATGGGTCACCCGGCCGGTCGACGACGTCGAGGATCATTGCCGTCGACACCCGCATGTTGCTGGTGAGTGCTTCGGGCGCGGCCTCGACCAATCGGGTCATGGTGTTTTCACCCCACGGCACCATCCCGTCAGGAGCTTTGCGGCGCACCAGCTTTCGCCGCTTCTTCGGATCGTCGGCAACTTTGGCGAACTGCTTGAGGTTCTCCACCTCGTGGTCCGGCGCCTGCACCACCACGGTCCCGGCGGTGTCGTAGCCGGCCCGTCCGGCCCGGCCGGCGATCTGGTGGAACTCGCGGGCGTTGAGCAGCCGGGTGCGGGTGCCGTCGTATTTGGACAGCGCCGAGAACACGACGGTCCGGATGGGGACGTTGATTCCGACCCCGAGGGTGTCCGTGCCGCAGATGACTTTCAGCAGCCCGGCTTGCGCCAGCTGTTCGACCAGGCGCCGGTACTTGGGGAGCATGCCGGCGTGGTGCACGCCGATGCCGTGCCGGACCAGCCGGGACAGCGTCGAGCCGAATGCCGTCGTGAAGCGGAAGCCGCCGATGTGGTCGGCGATCGCCGCCTTCTCCTCCTTGGAGCTGACGTTGACGCTCATCAGCGCCTGCGCCCGCTCCAGTGCGGCGGCCTGGGTGAAGTGCACGACGTAGATCGGTGACTGCTTGGTCTGCAGCAGGTCGGCGATGGTCTCGTACATCGCGGTGGTGGCGTAGCTGAAGTACAGCGGCACGGGCCGTTCGGCGCCGGCGACCAGAGCGGTAGGCCGGCCGGTGCGCCGGGTGAGGTCCTCGCGGAGCACGGTGACGTCACCGAGGGTCGCCGACATCAACAGGAACTGGGCCTTCGGCAACTCCAGCAGCGGTACCTGCCAGGCCCAGCCGCGATCCGGGTCGCCGTAGAAATGGAACTCATCCATCACGACGAACCCGATGTCCGCCTCGGCGCCTTCACGAAGAGCGATGTTGGCCAGGATCTCGGCCGTACACGCGATGATCGGCGCACCCGCATTGACCGCAGCGTCGCCGGTGAGCATGCCGACATTGGCGGCCCCGAACACGTCGCACAGGGCGAAGAACTTCTCGCTGACCAGCGCCTTGATGGGCGCGGTGTAGTAGCTGCGGCGGCCCGTCGCCAGAGCGAAGTACACCCCGCCCGTGGCCACCAACGACTTGCCAGAGCCGGTCGGCGTTGCCAACACCACGTTGGCGCCGCTGACCAGTTCGATCAGGGCTTCCTCCTGCGCCGGGTACAGCGCGGTGCCCGCTGCCTCGGCCCACCCGGCGAACGAGGCGAGCAGCTCGTCGGGGTCGGCGCCTTTGGCGCGCAGGCTGGACAGGTCGGCGGGGTCATCCAAGAGGGTCATACGGGGTGCCATCGTGTGCTCCAGCCTGCCCGATCCCCGGCCGCGTGTGTGCGGCGGGCGGGCACTGGGCAGGATGGCTGGTGTGACGTCGTTGATCCCCGATGCGCTCATCGTGGCGCTGTCGCCCATGGCGATCCTGCCGCCCGTGCTGCTCCTGCTGTACTCGGACCGGCCTCGCAGCGCTGGCCTGACCTACTTATGCGGGTGGCTGGTGGGGATGACGGCGCTCATCACCGCGGTGGTGTGGGTGTCGCCGGTCGGCCAGTCGAATGCCGCCGCGACCAGTTCACGCTTGCAGCTCGGTATCGGCATCGGGCTTATCGTGCTGGGTGTCATCACGTGGCTGCGGCGCCAGCACTACGCCCAGGCGACGGGGTGGCTCACCCGGCTGCAAACCGCGTCCCCGGTAGTCACCGGGGTGCTGGGATTCATTTTCGCCGTCGCCAACCCCAAGTTCATCCTGGCCGCCGTCGCCGGTGGGGTGGCCATCGACGCGCTGCTGACCTCACCCGCCGAGAAGGCCAGTGCCATCGGCTATTTCGTCATGATGGCCGGATCCACCACGGCGGCACCGATTCTCGCGCACCTGGTGGCCTCCCGGTACGCCGAGAAGGCACTGGAACGGATGCGGCACTGGGTCCAGGAGCACACCGCGCTAATCACCGCCGTGACATTGACGGCCGTCGGCTCGTTGTTGGTGGTGGTGTCGTCATTGTGAGATTCCTGGTGGTCGCGGTGCTGATGGTGGGTCTGACACGACTCCCCATAGCCACCGCCGACCAGATTTCCACGCTCCGGCCGCTGATCCTGGCCCGGATGGACCACGACCCGTCGGCCTACACGGAGGGCATGTTTCTCGACAGTGCGGCCGGCGCTCCGGTCCTCTACGAAAGCACCGGCCTCGTCGGCCAATCCGAGCTGCGCGAGGTCGACCCTGACTCGGGCCAGGTACGCCGTACGGTCCCGTTGCCTCCGACTTATTTCGGCGAGGGCATCGCTGATGCCGGCGCGCACCTGTGGCAGCTGACGTACGAAAACGGTGTCGCCATCGAATGGGACAAGCCCACCCTGACCGTCGTGCGCGAGGTCCCGCTGCACGGCCAGGGCTGGGGTTTATGCCGCGCGGGCGACCACCTGATCCGCAGCGACGGTTCTCCGGTTCTGCACCTCCATGCCGTCGACGACATGCACGAAACCGGCACCATGACGGTGACCTACAACGGAATTCAGTTGTCGGGACTGAATGGCCTCGACTGCGTGGGCAACCAGATCTGGGCCAACGTCTTCCCCACCGACCAGATGGTCCAGATCGACGCCACCACCGGCGCTGTGCGGGCCGTGGTCTACGCCGATGGTCTGCTCGACCCCGCGCAGCGGCGCGATGCCGGGGTACTCAACGGCATCGCGCACCTCGGCGGTGCGATCAGTGACGGACAGTTCCTGATCACCGGCAAGAACTGGCCGACGATGTTCCGGGTGCGCTTCGATTCGGCCTGAGTCGCAGAAATTCAGATGCGCCGCCGACCGCCCGAGTGTGACGATCGGTGGCATGCCGAGTGCCCTGATCGAGGTCCGCCGCAAGTACAGCCGGCCCGACGAGATCGCCATCATCGATGCAGTCCACGACGCGCTGGTCGCTGCGTTCCGGATCCCGGTCGGCGACAAGCATGTCCGGCTGGTGGTCCATGAACCGCACCGCTTTGCGCATGCGCCGCATCTCGAGCATCCGGAGCGGTACACCCTGGTGACCATCGACTGTTTCACCGGGCGCTCGGTGGACGCCAAGCGCGAGCTGTATCGCCAGATCGTCAACCGCCTTGGCGCGTTCGACATTCCGGCCAATCACATCACTATCCTGCTCCGCGAGAGCGCCCTCGAGAACTGGGGTATTCGCGGCGGTCAGGCGGCCTGCGACGTCGACCTCGGGTTCGACGTGAATGTCTGATCGCGTGTCCGTGGCAGCCGGGCGGCGATAAGCTCGGAGGGCTCATCGGAACCAAGCTCAGCAAGGAGCAGTCCATGACTCTCGAAGCAAGCGCACCGGAAACGACGTCATTCGAGCAGAACGTCGCCTCTGTGCAGGAGTATTTCGACAGCCCCCGCTTTGCGGGCATCACCCGGCTCTATACCGCGCGGCAGGTAGTCGAACAGCGCGGCACCATCCCGTCCGACTACCCGGTGGCCAGGCAGGCTGCCGAAGCGTTCTATCCGCGACTGCGCGAATTGTTCGCCCAGAAGAAGAGCATCACCACGTTCGGGCCGTACTCCCCCGGCCAGGCGGTGGTGATGAAGCGGATCGGCATCGAAGGCATCTACCTCGGCGGTTGGGCCACCTCGGCCAAGGGGTCCATCAGCGAGGACCCCGGGCCGGACCTCGCCAGCTATCCGCTGAGCCAGGTGCCCGACGAAGCCGCCGGCCTCGTGCGCGCCCTGCTGACCGCGGATCGCAATCAGCAGTACCTGCGTCTGCAGATGACCGAAGAGCAACGGGCGACCACCCCGGCCATCGACTACCGTCCGTTCATCATCGCCGACGCCGACACCGGTCACGGTGGAGATGCGCACGTGCGCAACCTGATTCGTCGTTTTGTGGAATCCGGGGTCCCGGGTTACCACATCGAGGATCAGCGACCCGGCACCAAGAAGTGCGGGCACCAGGGTGGCAAGGTCCTGGTGCCGTCGGATGAACAGCTCAAGCGGCTCAACACCGCGCGCTTCCAGCTCGACATGATGGGCGTGCCGGGCATCATCGTGGCCCGCACCGATGCCGAGGCCGCCAACCTCATCGACAGCGGCGCCGATGAACGCGACCAGTCGTTCCTGCTGGGTGTCACCAACCTGAAGATCCCCTCGTACAAGTCGTGCTTCCTGGCGATGATGCGCCGGTTCCACGACAAGGGCGTCACCGACCTGCGCGGACATCTGCTGTACGCGCTGCCCGCGGGCGAGTACGCCACCGCGGACGCCTGGCTCGACAGCCACGGCATCGCGGCCCTGATCGACGACGCGGCCGCTGCGTGGCAGCAGGATTCCGGGCAATCCGTCGACTCGGTGTTCGACAAGGTCGAGTCGAAGTTCGTCGAGGCCTGGCAGGCGGATTCGGGGCTGAACACCTACTGCGAAGCCGTCGCCGAAGTGCTGCAGTTCCGCGCCAAAGAGGGCGAGGCCGCCGCCATGAGCCCGGCTGAGTGGCGCCAGTTCGCCGCACGCGCATCGTTGTATGCGGCCCGGGAGAAAGCTCGCGAATTGGGTGCCGACGTGGCCTGGGACTGTGACCTCGCCAAGACCCCAGAGGGCTACTGCCAGGTGCGCGGCGGCATCCCGTACGCCATCGCGAAATCCCTTGCCGCCGCACCGTTTGCGGACATCCTGTGGATGGAGACCAAGACCGCGGATCTGGCCGAGGCCCGCGAATTCGCCGAGGCTATCCACGCCGAATTTCCCGATCAGATGATGGCCTACAACCTGTCGCCGTCGTTCAACTGGGACACCACCGGCATGACGGACGACGAAATGCGGGCATTCCCAGAGGAACTCGGCAAGATGGGGTTCGTCTTCAACTTCATCACCTACGGCGGACACCAAGTGGACGGCGTGGCATGCGAGGAATTCGCGACGTCGCTGCGGCAGGAGGGCATGCTGGCGCTGGCCCGGCTGCAACGCAAGATGCGGCTGGTCGAATCTCCTTACCGCACACCGCAAACCCTCGTCGGCGGGCCCCGTAGCGACGCCGCGCTGGCGGCGTCGTCAGGCCGCACTGCCACGACGAAGGCGATGGGCGCCGGCTCCACGCAGCACCAGCACCTGGTCCAGACCGAGGTGCCCAAGAAGCTGCTCGAAGAGTGGCTGGCGATGTGGAGCGACTACTACCAGATCGGCGAGAAGCTGCATGTGCAGCTGCGACCCCGGCGTGCCGGTTCGGACGTGCTGGATCTGGGTATCTACGGCAGCGGCGACGAGCCGCTGGCCAACGTCGTCGTCGACCCGATCAAGGACCGGCACGGCCGCAACATCCTGACGGTGCGCGACCAGAACACCTTCGCCGAGAAGATGCGGCAGAAGCGCCTGATGGATCTGATCCATGTGTGGCTGATCCACCGGTTCAAGGCCGAGATCGTGTACTACGTGACGCCGACCGAAGACAACATCTACCAAACCGAGAAGATGAAGTCGCACGGCCTGTTCAGCAACGTGTACCAGGAAATCGGCGAGATCATCGTCGCGGATGTGAACCAGGCGCGGATCGACGAGCTCCTGGCGCCGGACCGCGAGGCCCTGTCCCGGCTGATCCGCAAGGAGGACTAAACCCGCGCGGTCGTCACTGCATCACACCTGTGCCGTGGCGACCGCCGGTTTCTCTTCTGCCGCACCGAAGATCGCAATCGCCACCGCACCGGCAACCGCGGTGGTGAAGGCCACGCCCACCAGCCATCCGAACCCCGGCTTGGCCACATCGCCCAGCAGCAGGACACCGACGATCCCGGGAATGACCGTCTCCCCCATGACGAGTGCGGCCGCCACCCCGTTGACCGAACCGACCTGCAGCGCGACGGCGAACAGGTAGAAGCCGCCGCCGCCCGCGATCAGCACCGCCCACGCCGCCGGATCGGCGAGCAGCACATGCCAGTGCAGCGGGTCGAGCCCGTGCACGATCCGGACCGCGACCGCCATGGCGCCGTACAGCACGCCGGCGATGAGCCCGGCCGGGACCGCGGCCTTCTTACCGAGCACTTGGACGAGCGCCAACCCAAAAATGAAGATGAGCACCGACGCCAACAGCACGCTCCAATGCATGTGCCGGCCCGGCACCGAGCTGCCGAGTTCCCCAGCGCTGAACCCCAGCACACACAGTGCCGCAAGGACTATCGCGATGGCGAGCCAGTCCCGCGTGCGCAGGCGGACCCCGAGCACTACGACGCTGAGGACGGCGGTCACCGCCAGGTTGGCGCTCATGATGGTCTGCGAAAGAAACAGCGGGATGAGCCGTGCCGACACCAGACTGCCGAGGAATCCCAGCCCGTCCAGCACCATGCCTGCGAGGAAAAGGGGCGCCAGCATGGCCGTGATCGTCGAGCGGAGCGTCGGGCCGCTGTCCGTCGACTCGCCGGTCGACTTACGTGCGGCGTACGACTGCAGGACCGACGCGGTTCCGTAGCTGAAGCAGGCCACCAGCGCGGCGATGACACCGATCACCACGGCTATTCTCCGTCCTGCTGCGGGTTCGGCAGTTCCAGCAGCAGCCGCGCGCCACCGAGTGGGCTTTGCATCAAAGACGCTGTGCCACTGTGCAGTTCAGCCTGTTGGGCCACCAACGCCAGCCCGAGACCAGAACCCGAATGCGACGCCGTCGAGCCACGCGCAAAGCGCTCGAACACCAAGTTGCGCTCGTGTTCTGGTACTCCCGTGCCGTTGTCGTCGATGGCGATCTGTACGCCCTCGTGCGAACTGACGGCGGACAGCTGAACGCGGGTCGCGCCACCGTGTTTGACGGCGTTGGCAATCGCATTGTCGACGACCAATCGGAGTCCGACCGGCAGGCCCAGCATCAACACCGTCGCCGACGGCACCAGCGACACGTTGAGGTCGGGGTACACCCGGACCGCGTCGTGCGCGGCACGGTCGAGCAACTCGGTGATGTCGACCGGCACCAGGTCGTCGGCGGTGGTCAGCTCGCCCTGCGCCAGCCGCTCCAGCGCCGTCAGCGTGGCCTCGATGCGGCTCTGGGTCCGGATCACGTCCCCGATCACTTCGTCGCGCTGGTCGGGGGCGAGGTCCAGGGTGGCGAGCACTTCGAGGTTGGTGCGCATCGCGGTCAACGGCGTACGCAGTTCGTGCGACGCCACCGACGCAAAGTCACGTGCCGATTCCAGCGCGGCTTTGGTGCGCGCCTGCTCCTCGCCGATGCGCGACAACATGCCTTCGACTGCCTCCGCGATCTCCACGGCCTCCGAGACACCGCGCACGTGGACCTCTTCCGGTTTCGATTGCGCGTTGATCTGTCGAGCCTGCTGGGCAAGCTTGCGGAACGGATTGATCATCACGAACCACATCGAGCCGCCGACCAGGGCCGTACCGACGATGACGGCGCTGCAGATGGCCAGGATCCGCATGTGCAGGGTGCGGATCTGGCGTTGGGCCTCGGCCAGCGGGGCACCGAGCGCGATCGACGCCGCTCCTGTGGTGACCGTGCGGACGCGGTATTCGACGCCGTTGATGGTGGTGTTGGCATACCCGTTGTCGAACTGCGGCAGCACGATGTCCGCGGGCATCGAGACAGTGGCCGCGCCGATGCGCACGGTGCGGACCAGCGAGCCCTCGGATTGCGGCGTGCCGGTGGGACTCTGCTTGGCGATGTTCAGCAGGGTGTTGACGTCGGGCAGGCTGCTCAGCGAGTCGAGCTTGCGGTCCAACTGGCTGTACTGGTCGTTGGTGACGCCGATCCACACCCAGGTGCCGATGATCAGCACCGTCGCGACGACCGACAACGCGGCGACAACGACGATGGCTCGCAACGACAAAGCCGGTATCGGTGATCGCAGCTGCACCCAGACATCATGCCCGATGCCAAACGACAGACAGGGCGCGTGCCGCAGCACGCGCCCTGTCTGTCAAACAGCTGGGTGTTACTTGGCGGCGTCCAGGGCCGCGTCGTAGTTCGGTTCCTGAGCGATCTCCGGGACCAGCTCGGTGTAGACGACGTTGCCGTCGGCGCCGATCACGACGACGGCGCGGGCGAGCAGGCCGGCCATGGGGCCGTCGGCCAGGGCGATGCCGTAGTCCTCACCGAAGCTGTCGCGGAACGACGACGCGGTGGTGACGTTCTCGATGCCCTCGGAGCCGCAGAAACGCTTCTGAGCGAACGGCAGGTCGTTGGACACGCACAGGACCGTGGCGCCAGAGGCGGCGGCACGCTCGTTGAAGGTGCGGACACTGGTGGCACACACCGGGGTGTCGATCGACGGAAAGATGTTGAGCACCACGGTCTTACCGGTGAACTGCTCGTTGTTGACCGGTCCCATGTCGACGCCGGTCAGGCTGAACGCCGGGGCCGCCGACCCGACAGCGGGCAGATCGCCGACGGTGTTGAAGGGGTTTCCACGCAGGGTTATCTGTGCCATGGGGACATTAAACGCTATGGTCCACAGGCGATTTCCGGCGGTATCGACCGCTGTGGTAGGCCGTAGTCCCGATCGCTATCGGTGCGACTCACCGTGTTCACGGGCCGTTTCGCGCCGCTTTGCTTCGTACAGCCGATTGTCGGCAGCGGACACGAGGTCGGCGAATGCCATGTGCCGAGTTGTCGGCGCGATCCCAAAACTTGCTGTTATCAGCTTCGCCGCAGGCGCGTTCTGGATCTGCGCCCGGGATAGCGTCGTGCGCACCCGTTCGGCAACCGTCACCGCGTAGGGATAGGTCAATCCGTTCAGGTAGACCGCGAACTCGTCGCCTCCGAGTCTGCCGACCAGGTCGTTTTCGCGTACAGAAGCGCGCAGCAGTCCGCCGAAGGTCCGCAACACCGCATCGCCGGTGGCGTGCCCGTGGAGGTCGTTGATCGACTTGAACTTGTCGAGGTCGAAGACCACGAAGCTCGACGGCACGTGCTTTGGCGAGTCGAGTAACTGTTCCACTCGCGTCTGCAATCCGCGGCGGTTCAGTGCGCCGGTGAGCACGTCGGTATCGCGTTCCCTCCGTAGCGCCTCGATCACTGTGTGTACTTCCTGCACAGTGAGAAGGGCGACATTGGCGACAATGATCGCCACGAAAACCATCACGAACGGCGGAGTGAAGACGTCGAAGCTTGAATGTTCGCCGGTGTAGAGCGCTTGGCGGTCGAGGCCGAACCAGGACCTCGTCACGAAATATCCGATTCCGCCGAGCATGAGTAGCCCGAGTACGCGATCGCCGAAACGGCGATTGGTCAGGAGCCGCGCGTGCCAGATACCGCAGCCGGCCAGATACGCGACAGTGACGTCCTGAAGACGCACCTCCCAAGCCAGGTCTCGATGAGTTACCGCCACCAGAAATATGCCGACCATGCCCGCGGCAGCAGGGATCAAGGTCGAGGCGCGCCCGACCGTACGATCCGCCCGGCGAGTGAATCCCTCTATGGCGACCAACAACGTGATCGCGAAAAACAACGCATTGATTGCGATGCGCCAGCCGATGGCAATTGGCAAAAGATTTGCCATCATGCCCAAAGCAAGGCTTATCGGCGCGATGCCTATCAGCACCAAATAGGTGCTCCTGCGTTCGATCAGCCACACGCCGTACATCGTTGCCGCGGCCATGGCCAATGCGCACCCAAGAATCTCAGTCCAGATCGCAGAGTTGTTGGTCATCGCATGCCCCAGGCCGCTTGTCACGCCGCTGGTCGACATTCTACGGCGTTCAAGCGAGGAGGCGGGAGGGCGACCAACCTTCGCGACGACGATGCGCCGGCGCAATCAGTGTTTGCCTACTGAGTGATCAGCGAATGACTCAGTAGGCCGCCACCTACTGCCACTCGATGATGCGGCTCAGGTACGGGTCCATGCCGCCTGTGCGCACCGGGGACACCGTCACGGTGGGCTCGGTGCCCTCGACCATCTGACCGTTGCCGACGAACAGCGCGACGCTCTGCGAACCGGCCGGTCCGTAGAAGATCAGGTCGCCGGGCAGGGCCTGGTCCGCGGTGAGTTTGCGTCCGACCTTGTACTGCTCGCCCGACGAACGGGGCAGCTTGATACCAACGCCGGCGAAGGCGTACTGGACCAGACCGGAGGCGTCGAAGCCCGGCGTGGTCGGCACCGGCGCGACGGGGTTGGCTGTCGCTGGGGACGGGCCGAAGAGACCGGCCAGGCCCGGGATGATGCCGGTGGTCTGCGGCGCTGCGGCGGCCGGCTGGGCGACACCCAGCGGCTGCTGCAGGCCGACCTGCGGGGCCGGCTGACCCAACGGCGCTGCCGCGGCTGAGACGTTGGCCGGGGGCAGGCTCGGGCCGTTGGCGTTGCCGCCGCCGTACGTAAACGGCACGCCACGCTGAGCCAGGGCGCGCTGGATGACGAATTCGATGGCCTGCCGGTGGGTGCCGCCAGTCCACGTGGCGGAGTCGGCCGATGCACTGGGGGTAGCTGCCATGGGCGTCACCATCAATAGAGCCGCACTGACCACCATCACAAACATCCGTCGCATGACGTCCACCTCTCTTCGTGCGCCACCGGGACGCATGTCGCCGCGTGGTGTACGCAGGGGCCGCGAACCGGAGGTCTATCCACTCACAAATTTCACTACTGTCACTTTTACAACATTCCCGCGCGTTATCCCACATAAATGCAGGTCAGCGCGGAATCTTTATCGAAAATGTGATCGAATGGTGATCGCAGGCGCCAGTTCTGGGCGCCGCCGGTGACCCGCGCCACTCCCCACCCGGACCGGCCTCACGGCGCACCTAGGCTGGCCCCATGGCGACGATCCTGACGGTGAACCTGGCGACCCCACGGCCGAACCCCGACAAGGACGAGTTGATCACCGGCATCGACAAGCGACCGACCACTGAGGCCGTCCCGGTACGCGCTCCCGGGCCCATGCACGGCGGGCTCGGCAGTGCCCTGGTGGGTGACACCATCGGCGACCAGCAGGTCCACGGCGGTGACGATCAGGCGGTCTATGCCTATGCCCGGGAAGACCTCGATGATTGGCAGGTACGCCTCGACCGGGTACTCGACAACGGCTCGTTCGGGGAGAACCTCACCACTACCGGGCTCACGGTAAACGAGGCCGTCATCGGCGAACGCTGGCAGATCAGCGAGGGCGGCCCGCTGCTCGAGGTCTCGCGGCCACGTATCCCCTGCCGCACCTTCGCCGCGTGGCTGGAGATCGGCGGGTGGGTCAAGACCTTCACCGCACAGGCGGTGCCGGGCGCCTATCTGCGCGTTGTGACGCCGGGAGTGCTGCGCGCCGGTGCCTCGATCACGGTGCTCTCCCGCCCGCAGCACGCTGTCACCGTTGCCGAGGTGTTTCGTGCCCTGACCCTCGAACCTGAGCTGTTGCCCAGGCTGCTGCAGGCCGACGCGTTGCCGGAGCACCTCAAGGAGCGGGCCAGCCGCAGGGGTAACTAGGGCGCGACGACAGACTCAGTCGCGCAGCATGGTCGCCGCGACGAGCCCGGCGATGACCTCCAGGATCAGGATGGTCGTCGCGACGGCCGGCCACCCTGCGGCGTCGAACGCCATGCCGCCGAACCAGCCGATGACGCTGGACCCCGCGTAGTACGCCAAGTTGTACAGAGACGACGCCTGCGCTTTCCCGACGACCGCCATTCGACCCGTCCATCCCGAGGCAATGGCATGCGCCGCGAAGAACCCGGCAGTGGCGATCAACAGACCAGCCAGGATGGCAATCAGGTTGTCGCTCAGGGTGATTGCCACGCCCACGATCATCACCGCGACACCGCCCAGTAGCACCGGGCGACGACCGTACCGACTGGCCGCCGCACCGGCCCACGCCGACGCCCAGGTGCCCGCCAGATACGCCACGAAGACCAGGCTCACGACGGTCTGCGGCAGGCCGAACGGCGCTGCACTCAGCCGGAAGCCCAGGAAGTTGTACATCGCGACGAACCCGCCCATGAGCAGGAAGCCCTGGAGGTAGAGCACCAGTTGCGCGGGGTTGCGCAGGTTGGCCGATAACCGCTGCCACAGCGACCCCTCGGCCGCGTCGTCGGCAGGGACGAATCCGCGGGGCTCGGGCGCCAGCCGCATGAACCCGAGAGTGGCTGCGCTACAGAGCAACCCGACGGCGAACATGCCCCACCGCCAGTCGGTGAACTCGGCCACCGGGGCGGCCACCAACCGGCCGAGCAACCCACCGATGGTGGTGCCGGCGACGTAAGTGCCGGCCGCGCGCGCAGCGTGCCCCTCCTCGATCTCCTCGGTCAGGTAGGCCACCGCAATAGCCGGCACCCCACCGAGCGCCAAACCTTCGAGAAAGCGTCCGCTCAGCAGCAGCTGGAACGTCGGGGCGAACGGCACCAGCAGCCCCAAACCCGTTGCCACACACACGGAATAAGACATGGCCCGCACGCGCCCGATCCGGTCGGCCAGCGTCGACCAGCCGATCACGCCGAGGGCCAGACCGATGGTGGAGGTCGACACCAGCAGCGCCGACGCCGCTGCGCCGGTATTCAGGTCGCGAGCGATCAGGGGCAGCAGCGCCTGCGGCGAATACAGCTGCGCGAACGTCGCGACGCCGGCGCAGAACAGCGCGCCGAGCAGCCTGCGGTAGTCGGCGGACCCGCGCACATGGCCGGTCCAGACAGGCGCTTCAACAGTCACGAAAAGCAAGGCTAGAAAGTCGGCTGTTTATGTGTCCAATACATTAATTAGTGCTGACTCATACATTATCGGCATCAGCAACAGCTGTTGTGCTCACAAACTCGGCGAATCGCTGTGCAGCAGGCGGCAATTCGCGTCCCTTGACCCATGCCATGCCGATCTCGCGTTTGACCCGAGTGTCGGACAGTGGGAGGTAGATCACCGATGGATCGCCGCGGCCGGGGCGCGGTAACGGTACGACGGCGACGCCGAAACCGGCTGCCACCAGGCCCTCCATGGTCGGAATTTCCATGGCTTCGAATGCGATCTCGGGCGTGATGCCACTCTCGGCCCAGACCTGATCGGTCAGGTGCCGCAGCCCGAAGTCGGCACCCAGCGCGATGAAGGTCTCGTCGGCTACCTCAGCCAGCCGCACCCGCGCGCGTCCCGCCAGTCGATGGCCGATGGGTATGGCCAGACACAGTCGTTCGACGTACAGCACCCGCCACGTGCACGCCACCTGAGTCGGCCGCGGCGAGGTGATCGCGACGTCGGCTTGGCCGGTGGACACTCGCTCCGCGATGTCGTGCGCCGCGCCCTGGAACAGCTCGAACCGCACCGCCGGAGCCACCGCGCGAAAGCGCCGAAGCACCTCTGGCACAAACCAATTCGCCGCCGAATGCAGGAAAGCCAGCCGCACCAGACCACTGTCTGGATCAAGTAAGGCGTCGATCCGGCTGCTCGCCGCGTCCATCTCGGCAATGCTGCGGCGCGCGTGCTCCAACATGATGCGGCCGTAGCCGTTCAACTGGAGCCGTCGTCCGATCCGATCGAAAAGCGGTGTGCCAACCTGGTTTTCCAGCCGGGCCAGGGCCCGGGACAACGTCGGCTGGGCGACGCCCAACTCAGCGGCGGCGTCGGTGACATGCTCGGTCTCAGCCAGGACGACGAACCAACGCAGTTCGTCGAGGAGCACAAAAAGCACAGTACCCCGTGAGCCCGAAGGCCCACGGGGTACTGAGTCAGGTTCTGACTAGACGTCGAACCGGTCGTTATCCATCACCTTGGCCCACGCGGCGACGAAGTCCTTGACGAACTTCTCCTTGGCGTCGTCCTCGGCGTAGACCTCGGCCAGGGATCGCAGCTGCGAGTTCGAGCCGAACAGCAGGTCGACGCGGCTGGCGGTCCACTTCGGCGCGCCGCTGGCGCGGTCGCTGCCGACGTAGGTGCCATCGTCAGCAGGCGACGGAGCCCACTTGGTGCCCATGTCGGTCAGGTTGACGAAGTAGTCGTTGGTCAGGTGACCCTTGTTCTCCGTCAGCACGCCGAGGTCCGAGCCGCCGTGGTTGGCACCCAGCACGCGCAGACCGCCGATCAGCACGGCCATCTCCGGCGCCGACAGGCCCAGGAGGTTGGCCCGGTCGATCAACCGGTACTCGGACGGCAGGGTGTCCCCCTTGCCGACGAAGTTCCGGAAACCGTCGCCCTTGGGCTCCAGGTAGGCGAACGACTCAATGTCGGTCTGATCCTGGCTGGCGTCGCCACGGCCCGAGGCAAACGGCACCGTGACGTCGAAACCGGCTGCCTCGGCTGCCTTTTCGACACCAACCACACCGCCGAGGACCACCAGGTCGGCGAACGACACACCGGTCGACGACGCCTGCTGAATCTCCTCAAGCTTGCGGATCACTTGAGCCAGCTCGTCAGGCTCGTTGACCTCCCAGCCGAGCTGCGGCTGCAGCCGGATGCGGCCACCGTTGGCGCCACCACGCATGTCACTGGAGCGGTACGAGGCCGCCGCCTTCCATGCGGTGTCCACCAGCTGCTGGACCGACAGGCCAGACTCGGCGATGGCTGCCTTCAGGGTGGCAACGTCACCGTCGGACAGTGCCTTGCCGGCCGGAATCACGTCCTGCCAGAGCCAAGTCTGCTTGGGCGCCAGCGGGCCGAGGTAACGCGCCACAGGACCCATATCGCGGTGCAGCAGCTTGAACCAGGCCTTGGCGTACTCCTCGGCCAGCTCCTCCGGGTGATCCAGCCAGCGGCGGGTGATCTCGCCGTAGATCGGGTCGAACCGCATGGACAGGTCGGTGGTCAGCATCGACGGGTGGGTCTTACCGGTGCCCTGAGCCATCGGAACCGAGTTGGCCCAGCCGCCGTCCTTGGGCTTCCACTGGTTGGCGCCGGCGGGGCTCTTGGTCAGCTCCCACTCGTTGCCGTAGAGGATCTCCAGGAACGAGTTGTCCCATTTGGTCGGGGTGTGGGTCCAGGTGACCTCGATACCGCTGCTGACAGTCTCGTTGCCGACCCCGGGGTTGCTCCAGCCCAGGCCCATCTGCTCGAGCGCGGCAGCCTCGGGCTCCGGCCCGTTCTCGACGTCGGTGGCGCCGTGGGTCTTGCCGAAGGTGTGTCCACCGACGATCAGCGCGGCGGTCTCGATGTCGTTCATCGCCATGCGGCCGAAGGTCTCGCGGATGTCGATGGCAGCCGCCAGGTAGTCCGGATTACCTTCGGGGCCTTCAGGATTGACGTAGATCAGACCCATGTGGCTGGCGGCCAGCGGGTTCTCCAGCTTGGTGCGGTCGGTGCCGGCGTAGCGGTCCTGCGAACCCAGCCACTCGTGCTCCGAGCCCCAGTAGATGTCCTCCTCGGGCTCCCAGAAGTCGGGGCGACCGAAGGCAAAGCCAGCGGTCTTGAAGCCCATGTGCTCCATGGCCCGGTTGCCTGCGTAGACGATCAGGTCCGACCACGAGATCTTCTTGCCGTACTTCTTCTTCAGCGGCCACAGCAGACGACGGGCCTTGTCCAGGCTGACGTTGTCTGGCCAGCTGTTCAGCGGGGCGAAGCGCTGCATGCCGCGACCGCCACCGCCGCGGCCGTCCTCGACGCGGTAGGTGCCCGCGGCGTGCCAGGACATGCGGACGAACAGCGGGCCGTAGTGGCCGAAGTCGGCGGGCCACCACTCCTGCGAGTTGGTCAGCAGCTCGTCGAAGTCGCGCTCGAAGGCCTCGAAGTCGAGCGTCTTCACGGCCTCGCGATAGTCGTAGCCTTCGTCAGTCGGATCGACAGCCGGCGGGTTCTTCTGCAGGATCTTCAAGTTGACCGCGTTGGGCCACCAATCACGGTTGCTGCCGCCCTCCACGGGGGGCTTGATGCGCATCGGGCAGCCAGTGGTTTCCTCAGGCACTGCATTTCCTTCCGGGAGTGGTGAAATGGGCTGTGATCACGGATGTGATCGTGAAGCTGTTACCGCGCAGTCGGGACACACGCCCCAATAGATGACTTCGGCTTCGTCGACGACGAAACCGTCAAGCGCACCGTGGCCGTCCGACGGGGTCAGGCAGGGCGCTTCCCCCGTGGCGCAGTCAATATCGGCGATGGTGCCGCACATCCGGCACACGACGTGGTGGTGGTTGTCCCCCACGCGGCATTCGTAGCGGGCCACAGACCCCGAGGGCTGAATCCGACGGATCAGCCCGGCGGTGGTCAGCGCGGCCAGTACGTCGTAGACGGCTTGGCGCGAGACGTCGGGCAGGAACTCGCGGACCGCATCGAAGACGGTCTCCGTGTCGGCGTGCGGACGACTTGACACCACCTCAAGCACTGCAAGGCGGGGTCGCGTCACACGGAGGTCTGCGGTGCGCAGCTGCTCCGTGTAGTCCGTCGTCACACGTTCACTTCTACGCGCTTTTTTGGACTGAGTCAAGACTTTGGAGTGATGTACATCACGTGAATTCCCGGCGTGATCCCGACGACGGCCGTCCATCCATGACGTCAAAGCCGTTGTTCCGCAGAAACTTTAGGCCACCGATCATCGTCCTGTACGGCAATTGCGATAACCAGTAGCCCGCCCCGGTTCCCACCCGCCGGTGGACAGGGTGTACCACTGGACCGTATGAACCGGCTTTGCCGACGCGACCCAAAACCCTGTTGACCGGTTGTTAATCTGCTGCACATGCAACGCAGCGTCGAACGCCGTCCGGTTCGCCGGCTGGCCGTCGTAGCCGGCCTGCGGGTGGCGGCATGATTCCCGGCGGGCAGAGCAACTACTACTGGCTCACCTCGTTGCTTGCCGCCCGAGGACTGCAAGCCAGGACAGCCCGAGTGGTCGCCTTCGTCAACGGTGGCGTGGGGCTGCTGCCGATGCTGCTGATTCTCAGCCCGGCCGGGCCGCACGGACCGGTGCGAGAGGCAATCGCCGTCGCCATCGCCGTGTACTCCCTGACCGTCGCGTCGGTGTGGCTCAGACATTCCTGGCCTTCACAACGTTTCTCGATCATCACGGTCACCCTGTGGGCCATCCCGATGAGCGCCGCGTGCCTGGTGATGTCGGACCCGATGCTCGGGATGTTGGCCACCATCTCGTTCATCTTCGCCACGGGGTATGTGGCGTTCCTGCACCATCCGATTTTTCTCGTCCCGATATGGGGTGCGGGCGCCATTACCCTCGGCTACCTCGCAGTGCGCATCGGTATGCACGACCCGGCCCTGGCCTTCAGCGCCGCTGCGGTCATCGCCCTAGTCAACGTCTACGTGTTCTACACCTGCCGGACCGCGATCGACCTCAGCTCGACCGACATCCACTACAGCGAGATCGAGCAACTGACCGGGTTGCTCAACACCGACGGGCTGTACGCCCGCGCCGCGAACCTCCTCGCGGCCCGGAACCGGCAAGACGACCGGCACATGGTGCTGGCAGTGGTCAGCATCGACAGCTTCCCGCTGCTGGCCTCGATGTCGGGCCCGCGGCACGCCAACCGCGCCCGCATCGACGTCAGTCAAGCGCTGCGGGAGACCGTGCGCCGCAACGCGATCGCCGCACACATCTCCGACAGCGACTTCATCGTCGCCGATACCTTCACGACGCCCGACGCGTCACCGCTGATCGACCGGATCCAAGGCGCCATGAAGTCGACGCCGTCGCGGGTGACCGCCAGTATCGGCGTCGTGTGCACGCCGCTGGCGCCACTGACCGTCCACCCGCCGGAGGTCGTCATCGACGCATTGCTGGCCGCCGCGGCACAGGCCATGGAACGCGCCCGCGAGGACGGTGGCAACGACGTCCGCTACGACGTGCGCGACAACCTGCCCATCGACGAGTAGCCAAGCTAGCAACCCGTTAAGGCGTCAGCCTGCAGCTGCGAATTCCTGCGTCCACGACTCACCCGTGGCACGATTCGCTGGTGGAGCAGGACGACACCGAAAAGCGTATCGAAGAGCTCGAGCGCCAGCTTGCTCAGCAAAAGCGCCTAGCTGAGCTGGAACGCCAGCTTGCCAACACTGACGCCGAAGCCGACAGCGGACGCGCCGCCGACCTTCTGAGTTCGCGCCAGGTCGCGCCACCGCCGCACAAGGAAGGGCGGCGGGTTTGGGTCGCGATTGTCGGGACCTTCGCGCTGATACCTCTCGTACTTCTCGTGTTCCTTCCCGGCTGGCTCCTGGAGAGTATGGCCCCGTCAACTGTGAGCTGGACCCGCTGGATCGTGTGCGGCGACGGCTCCTACCACCTCACGTTCAAAACCGTGCGGACCATGACCGTCATGACTAGGAGTAGTAGCACCACCGTTCAATGCGTCAGCGGCAACCACGCCTTTACGGTCAACGAGTTCACCATCGTCATCCTGCAGGTGGTGCTCGTGGCAGTGGTGGAAATCGGCCTGGTTGCTGCGGGCCTTCTGCTCGCGAGATTGCGGTGGGGAGACGGGCAACTCACAACGAGAAACGAACGGCTTTTCAGCCTGCTGCTGTTGTCCATCTCGATCTTCGCCGCAGCGTGCCTAGCACTGGCGATCCTGGGCAACTGACGGTCGCGCCTTGGTACGGCGGCCGTTTCTCGGGCACCTGTGTAGCTCAGTTCGGCAGTTCGCTTCTGATCCGCGGCGCGATGAGGGCGGCCAGGTAGTCGTGCCCGGCGTCGGTGGGGTGTACCCCGTCGGGCGCGATCAGATCAGGGCGGTCCATGAACCAGCGCTCGGCGATCGGGTCGATGAACGTCGCGCCGACCATGCCGGCCTGGAAGCCCAGCACGTCGCGGATCTGCAGCACGTCAGGCGGTACGTCGGCCGTCGGCCAGGGCGGACCGATCACCAGCAACTTGGCGGCGGGCGCGGTCGCCCGGGCCAGCATGAACGCATCATGTGCCGCGCCGGACATTTGCATGGGGTCGACGCCCTCATCATTGCGGGAGCCGAAGAACACCACCAGCGCGTCGTCCGGACGCACCGCCCGGGCAGTCAAGTCACGGAAGATGCTGCCGTGGTCGCCGCGCACGATGTATCCGGCCCGGCCTTCGGCTGCGACGTCGGACGCCACCGGGACGCCCTGCGCCGCGAGGCTGCGCCACGCCTGCACCGGCCAGCTCCGCGGCCCCTGGCCGCCGAAGTTGGTGCCGTTGGTGTACGAGTCGCTGATCACCGCGATGCGGTCGGGCTGCCTCCCCGGTCGCACATTCTGGTACGCATGTGCCGGATTGGGTCCGCTCACGACGGCCGCCGCAAGCAGCGCGAACGCCAGCAACATGGTGGTCAGATGACGCAATGCTCCCCCAATTATGTGGTCGGTAGCTCGACGAATTACGGTTAGCCCGCCCGCGTGGCCGGCTCGTCGTCGTCAGATATCGCCTGCAGTTTACGTTGGCCTGCAACAGTTTTCGAACTGTCCGCCGAACCGACCATGCGGCGCATCCAGTGCCGCGCCGGTTCTTCGACAAAGTGGAACAACAGCACCGCCCCTAGGAACGAACCGGCCAGCAGTGCCAGCACGACGAACTTGGTGCTCCAGCTCGGGGCCATGTCGATGCGGTACTGGGCGGCGACCCAAATCCAGCTCTGGTGCACCAGCTCATGGACCATGTACAAGCTGAACGACACCTTCCCGCCGTACACCATGACCCGCGTCGCCAACAGCGCCGGCAAGGTTCCGGTGCCGACCGACAAGGCCACCACCAATGGCAGGAAGAAGATGTCGACCAGTCCGAAATCGTCCCGGATGGACGAAATCGGATGGGCGTCGAACCAGTAGACGAGACCCACGATGAGGGCCAGCAGCACCACCGACAGGACACCCGCGAGCGTCCGTCCGCGGTCGGTGAGGTTCAGTCGGCGTACCGCTGCACACGCCAGCGCGCCGGCCGTGAACTGCAGGACGATGCGCGGCAGCCAGCTCCAGGGCGTGTAGAACGCCCCGCTGGCGGCGAGGAACAGCAGCGGCGGCAGCGTCGCTGCGAATGCCAGCCACAGCAGGGTGCGTGCCCGGCTGGCCTGCGCGACGCGGAACAGCACGATCACCAACAGCCCGAACAGCAGGTAGGCCAGCCATTCCGCGCTGATCGACCAGGCGGGGCCGTCCCAGCTGGTGTTGTCGAAGAACGGCACCACCCACAGCTGAACAAGGAACAGCTGGCGCAGATAGTTCGGCCCGGTGAGCGTCGCGGCCTCCGGGGACGGGAAGTTGCCGACGTTGAGCGTGAAGATGAGCCACGCGATGGCCAGATGCATGGTGACCAGGTACACCGGCCACACGCGGGCCAGGCGCAGCCACAGGAAATGCAGCGTCGCCCGCGTCGACCAGACCGGCCCCATGCGCTCCAGGTAGTTCCAGGTCAGGACGAAGCCACTGAGGATGAAGAACAAGTCCACGCCCTGCGCACCACAGTCGAGAATCGGGGCCAGCGCTTCGCTGAGCGGCGGCGACGCCTGCTGCAGCAGCGGTCGGAAGTGGAACAGCACCACCCACACTGCGGCGACGATGCGCAGGCCGGACAACGCCCGGATCTCACCGCTGGGGACAACACTCATGACGGGGAAAAGGGTAACAGCGGCGACGCAGTGGGCCCGGATCGGAAACCTGTGACTTTCCCTCAGGTGACACTCCCGACCGCGTGATACCCGGCCGAAAATTCTTTGTCCACGAATTTGTGCGTCTACCAGTAACGGTGCTCACAGAATCCGGGATGCTGCCCTTTGGGACTGGAATATCTGGGCCGGTGGGAGCATTCTGTAGACATGCTAATTAGGCGGAAGTTCATGACATCGGCGGTCGCCGCGGTGGCCGCCACAGCAGCAATAGTTGCCGCTCCGGCAGCAGCGCTGACACTGTCCGGAAACATGAGTCCGGACCGGACCGTGGTCGCCGACAACAACGGCTACGGGGGTCCCGACGGCCAGGGCGGCGGCGGTGGCTGCGGCAACGGGGCGAACTGGCAGGGCTGCGGCGGCTGGAACCCGTTCACCGGCGGATTCGGCCACGGCTGCTTCAACGGAATGTGCGGCGGCTGGGACGGCTCGCGCGGCTGGGGCGGATAACCGCCGCGTAATTACGGCGGATAATTCTGCGGCGCATTTGCTCGCGTCGCCGGACAATTGCATTGGCCCTATTCATAGGGACAAATATGCATTCGGTCTCGATGCCGGTGCGGTAAATACATTTACTTCGGCGGCGAAATCCCTAAGCTCGCGGCCATGGACATCCCGAGCCCGTCTCCCGACGCGCTTCACCTGGCCGACGTGGTGCCTGCCGTACTTGCCGCGATGGGTGTGGCAGGCGCCCAGCTAGACGGTGTGCACCATCCGATCGACCTGCCCGCGGGCGTTCGCGGCGCCTGCGTTCTGCTCATCGATGGTCTCGGCGCCCAGTTGCTCGACACCTACGCCGACGATGCGCCGGTGCTGGCAGGGCTGCGCGGGCGGACGGTTCGGGTGGGCTACCCCTCGACGACCGCCGCCGGTCTCGCGGCGGTCGGCACGGGACGACTCTCGGGCGAACACGGCATGGTGGGCTACTCATTCCGCATTCCCGACCACGGCGTGATCAACGCGCTGCGCTGGACGCCGCATCCATTTGGTGCCGACCTGCGCGAAGCGCTGCCGCCCGAAGAAGTCCAGCCGCTGGCCACCACATTTGCTCAGGCGGCTGCCGCCGGCATGGACGTCAGCGTCATCTCCGGTGCCGAATTCACCGGTTCGGGGATGACCCGGGCGGTGCTGCGCGGTGGCCGCTACGTCGGTGTGCACCGGCTGGGTGACCTCGCAGCCCGGGTGCAGGACGCCATCGCCGACGGCGGCTTCTGCTACGGGTACCACGCTGACCTCGACTTGCTCGGCCACGTGTACGGCGCGGGCGGGGCCGCCTGGCGGATGCAGTTGCGGCAGATCGATCGATTGGTCGAATCGATCGTGGAGACCTTGCCGTCCGGCGGTCTGTTGGCGGTGGTTGCCGACCACGGCATGGTGAACATCGACGGCGACGCGGTCGTGGACCTCGACGCGTGCGCCGACCTACAGGATGGCGTCATCGCGGTGGGTGGTGAGGTGCGCGCCCGGCACGTATACGTGGCGGACGGCGCGTCGGCCGCGGTCGCGCAGACCTGGCGGGAAACTCTGGGCGCCAAGGCCTGGGTCCGGACCAAAGACGAGGCGATCGCCGAAGGCTGGTTCGGCCCCCGCATCACCGACGCGCCACGCAGCCGCATAGGCGATGTCGTCGTAGCGGCGCGGGATAACGCAGGATTGGTACGTCGGACGGTCGAGCCAATGGAATCGGCCCTGATCGGGCAACACGGATCGTGGACAGATGCCGAGCAACTGGTGCCACTGCTCGTGGCACATGCTTGACCGAAAGGTGTGAGGCGGATTACTCCGGCTTCAGGTGCGCGTCGTCGGCAAAGACGAGAGATCCGCTGTCCAGCAGAACGGCCCAGCGGCGTGCGGCGTCGACAATATGGTCCTCACCGACATCGACCGAATACCCGGCGTGGTCGCCGTAATCCTCGACGATGACACCGCGCACGTCCTTCTGATCGCCCCGGTTGACCCGAACCCGCATGTCAACGGCGAACTTGGCGTTCCTACCCATAACCACCCCAGCATTTCCTGGTAATCACCGCAGGCATGGAACCTCGGCCTACTGACCTCAGCCCCGACGTCAGTAGGTACCGAACTTTAGGCCACCACGACCGCAGCGGCAAAGCAAACACCCATGATTGACAGGTAGATGGTACGTGCCGTACCAACAATGGTCGGCTACCGTCTTCGCCGTGATCGTGCTGCTGCCACCCTCGGAGACCAAGCGCCCAGGTGGGGACGGACCACCGTTGCAGCTGAGCGCGTTGAGTGTGCCCGAACTCACGCCGTTGCGGACTGCCTTGGTCGGCGAACTCGTCGCCTTGGCCGGCAACCCGGAAGCCAGCCGCAAGGCCCTCTCCATCTCGGCCTCGCAGGACACGGAGATCCAGCGCAACGCCGAACTGCACAGTGCGCCGACGATGCCGGCCATCGAGCGCTACACCGGGGTGCTGTACGACGCCCTCGACGTCGGCTCGCTGCGCGGCGCTACCGCGTCCCGCGCGCGGGCCCGGCTGGCCGTCGGATCCGCGCTGTTCGGCCTGCTGCGCGCCGACGATCCGATCCCGGCTTACCGACTGTCCGCATCGTCGAAACTGCCCGCCGGCGGCACCCTCGCCAGTCGGTGGAAGCCCGTCCTGGAACCGGTACTGGCTGAGCTCCACGATCAAGAGTTGGTCGTCGACCTGCGATCCGGCTCGTACGAAGCCCTCGGCAAGATTCCGGGCGCGGTGACCGTCGACGTCTACACAGAACACCCGGACGGTCGCCGCACCGTCGTCAGTCACTTCAACAAGGCTCACAAGGGCCGTCTGGCCCGCGCGCTGGCCGGTAGCCGGGCCGAGCCTGACGACGCTGCCGCGGTCGCCGCAGTCGCCCGGCGCGCCGGGATGCGCGTCGAGCGCGACGGCACACAGCTGACCGTGCTGATCACTGCGTGACCCGGCCCACCCACCCATATGTCGGTGCTGGGCCCCTGAGTCTGCGATAATGGACTCGAGGGGAGTATTCCTTCGCCGCGGTGTCGTCATCACGTTGCCCAACGTCGGGTAGCCGGTGCCGTGGGCCGCTTCGGCGGTGGTAGAGACCTCGGTCGTTTTGTGACGCCCGGAGGCACCCTCAAATGAATGTTTCTCAGCTGGAATGGTTTATCACCGTCGGTGTGACGGTTGCTGTGCTGCTGTTCGACGTGCTGGTGATCGGACGCCGGCCCCATGAACCCAGCACCCGCGAAACCGCCGGTTACCTTGCGTTGTACGTCGGACTCGCAGTGGCGTTCGGCGTCTGGGTCTGGCAGTTCCACGGCACCGACTTCGGCATCCAGTACTTCGCCGGCTGGCTCACCGAGTACAGCCTGTCGGTCGACAACCTGTTCATCTTCCTGATCATCATGGCCAGCTTCAAGGTGCCAAGAATCCTGCAGCAGCAGGTCCTGTTGATCGGCATCATTCTGGCGCTGATCTTCCGGGGCATCTTCATAGCCCTTGGCGCCGTTGCCATTTCGCAGTTCTCCTGGATCTTCTACGTCTTCGGCGCATTCCTGGTTTACACCGCGATCAAGCTGGCCCGGGACACCGAGCACGACGACGACGCAGAGAACTCGATGGTGCGGTTCGCCCGCAAGTACCTGAAGACCTCTGATCAATGGGACGGCACTCGGTTGCACACCACAGTGGCCGGCAAGCGGGTGCTGACCCCGATGCTCCTGGTCATCGTCGCGCTGGGGACCACCGACCTGCTGTTCGCACTCGACTCGATCCCGGCCATCTACGGCCTTACCCAGGAGCCGTACCTGGTGTTCACCGCGAACGTCTTCGCGCTGATGGGTCTGCGCCAGCTGTACTTCCTGCTCGGCGACATGCTCAAGCGGCTGGTGTACCTGTCGCAGGGACTTGCCTTCATCCTCGCGTTCATCGGCGTGAAGCTCGTCCTGCATGCGCTGCACGAGAACACGCTGCCGTTCATCAACGGCGGCCACCACGTGCCGGTGCCGCAGATCCCGACGCTGCTGTCTCTGGCCGTCATCATCGGGACCCTCGTCGTCACGACGGCGGCAAGCCTGTGGCGCACGCGCGTCGAGGCCCGCTCGGACGGGTAGCGGCCGGCCGCCGACGGTCGCTGGAGCTAACGCTGCGTGCGACAATTTGGCTATGGTCATGTCGATTGAGCGCCCGAAGCTGGAAGGCAACATCGCCGTCGGCGAAGGCCGCCAGATTGGTTTCGCCGAGTTCGGAAACCCGCAGGGACGAGCCGTTTTCTGGCTGCACGGCACTCCTGGCGCGCGCCGTCAGATCCCGACCGAGGCCCGGACCTTCGCCGCGCGCAAGAACATTCGGCTGATCGGGATCGACCGGCCCGGCATCGGCTCGTCGACGCCGTACCAGTACGAAAACGTGCTCGGGTTCACCGATGACCTCCGGACCATGGCCGACACCCTCGGGATCAACCGCTTCGCGGTGGTTGGGCTGTCCGGCGGCGGCCCGTACACCCTGGCTACCGCAGCCGCCATGCCCGACCGGGTCGTGATGGCCGCGGTGCTTGGTGGTGTGGCTCCGTTGATCGGCGAAGACGGCATCAGCAGCGGGTTGATGGAGCTGGCCAAGATCGCCCGGCCCGTCATCGAGGTCGCCGATGCTCCGCTCCGGTGGGTGGCCGGTTCGCTGATCAAGCTGGTCAGTCCGTTCGGCTCCGCCGCTCTCGATCTGTACGCCCGCATCTCCCCCGACGGCGATCGAAACCTGTTGAGCCGTCCGGAATTCAAGGCGATGTTCCTTGACGACCTGCTCAACGGCAGCCGCAAGCAGCTGGCCGCACCGTTCGCCGACGTCGTTGTCTTCGCGCGCGACTGGGGCTTCCGGCTCGAGGACATCAAGGTGCCCGTGCGCTGGTGGCACGGCGACGCCGACCACATCGTGCCGTTTGCCCACGGCGAGCACGCCGTGGCACGCCTGGCCGACGCCGAGTTGTACACGTTGCCGGGCGAGAGCCACTTGGCGGGACTCGGTGTGGCAGAAGATATCCTGGCCAAGATCCTCGAGGTCTGGGACGCCGATCTGGCGGCGCAGTAGGTCCGATCAGGCCTCGCCGCGCAGGACTCGGCGCAGCATGTGCATGGCCACTGTCGTCGAGCGCTCGCGGATGTCGGCCCGGTTGCCGGGGAGCATCAGAGTCCGGGTGTGTGTCGTACCGTCGGCCAGGCGGACGCTGAAACAGACTGTGCCGACCGGCTTTTCAGCGCTGCCGCCGCCCGGCCCGGCGATCCCGGTGATGCCCACCGCGACGTCGGCACTGAACCGCTGTAGCGCACCGGCGGCCATCGCCTCGGCGACCGGTTCGGATACCGCCCCGTGGCTGGCGATCAAAGCGGGGTCGACGCCCAGCAGCTCGGCTTTGGCCTCGTTCGAATACGACACCACGCCGCCGGCCAGATAGGCCGAGGAGCCCGCCCGGTCGGCCAGCCGGGCCGCCAGCAGGCCCGCCGTGCAGGACTCGGCAGTGGCGATGGTGCGACTCGAAAGTAGCTGTGCCACTTGGTCATCGACCAGTGAACCGTCCTCGGAGAAGACGTCGTGCGGATGCCGCTCCCGCAGCAAAGCGGCCAGCTTCTGGTAAGCCTCGGCGGCGGCGGGCTCATAGCGGGTGACGATCTCCAGCTCGCCGCGGCGCAGACAGGTGGTGATCTCCAGGCCCGCGAAGCCGGGTATCTGCGCTTCGGCGTCCCGCAGGGTCTCGGCAAGCCCCGATTCGGGGAGACCGAACATCCGGATGGTCTCCTGCTCGTAGATGGTGCGCCCGGCGACGGCTTGTTGGGCGATGGCGGTTTCGATGGCCCGCGTCCACATCGGCTGCAGTTCACGGGGCGGCCCAGGCAACACGATCACCGTCGGCGCTCCGCCATTCCTGGTCACCACCACGCCGGGTGCGGTGCCGACCGGGTCGAGGATTTCGACGCCCTCACCTGAGGGCACCAACGCCTGCTTACGGTTGGCCGCCCGCACCGCGTCGAAATCGACGCCCGGAAACCGGCCCATGAACGACCGGAGGATCTCGGCGATACGCTCCTCGAGAGCGTCGTCGAGCACGAGGTCCCGGCCGCAGAATTTGGTCACCACGGCGACCGTCATGTCGTCGGCCGTCGGCCCCAACCCGCCGCTGGTGACGATCAGATCGACGCCTTGGCCGGCCAGGAAATTCAGTTGGGACTCGATGTCCTCGGGGCGATCACCACAGATGGTGATGTGGGCGAGCTCGACGCCGAGTTCGAGCAGCCGATCCGCCAACCATGGACCGTTGAGGTCCTGGACTCGGCCGGTGAGGACTTCAGTCCCGGTAACCACAATGCCTGCACGTACGCCCATGCAGGTGACACTACGGGTTGGCGTCAGCCCGCCAACCAGGCTCGCACCGTGTCGAGTTCACGGGTGTAGGACTCCATGATGTCGTCCTGGAAGCGGGAGCTGCCGCTGATCACGTCGTCGCCCTGCCAGATGACGCGCACGCGCGCAGTGCCGCGCATGTAGACGTCCACCCTGTCGTCCTGGTGGCGCGTCCAGCCGGTTTCGGCGGTGCGCTCGGCCAGTGCGGAACGTTCGTCAGCCATCAAATTCTCCTTAGCGTTACCCATGATCATGACTTATGCGCCGGGCCGGGGACTGCGTGGCATCACTTCTGGCAACTCGCCTCGGCCATCGGACTGGGCGTAACCGGGGTCGGCGACGCCACCCCGCGATGCCACGTCCGACGCCTCCTGCGGGGCCCCGCCGCCCGTCACCGGAACGGTCACCGGCGGGCTGTTGTAGCCGCCGACTCGGACCCAACCCGCAGTAACGCCGGGACTGGGTACCAGGCCCCGGATGTGGGTGGTCTCGCCCGGGTACACCGTCACGTAGTTGTCGCTGTACTCGATGGGCAGAATTTCGTCAGCGTCGGGCGCGGTGGTCAGTTCCGCCCGTTCGAAGAACGCGAGCTCCTTGGTGGGGTTGTGCAGCGTGACGTCCACGACCTGCTGCCCGTCATTGTTCATCGAGCCGGCGGCGCTGACCTCGAGCCGGGACGGCGTCATGGTGTTGAGCGGCGTCATGTCGGCCCACCCGGTCTGGTGCAGTTCGAAAGCGACGTCCTTGCGCGGATCACCGATGTCGTCCTGCTGCGACTGCCAGTAGTCGTTATCCGCGATGACCTCGCCGATGGGGTTCAGCAGTTCGAGGCGGACGAAGAACACGCGGGAATCCGGCACCTCGCGCGGCAGCGTCATCGCCACGGCCGCGGCACCCGAGACCACGTCGAACGGATCGCTGACGCGGTCGTCGCGCATGTTTCCGTTGATGTCGTACACCCGGGTACGAACGCGCAGGCCCTGGACGTTATCCGGGCTCTGGTTGACGATGCTGATCTTGGCCTTGCTGTGATCGCCCGTGGCGTACGAGTCGAACGTCACCGACAGCGGCTGCAGCCCCTTCTTCGCCCCGTAATACGCGCCGCCGGGCCGCAGGTAGTAGTCGAAGATGTTGCCGAAGAACGACGGCCAATGGTTGTTGAGCATCCAATAGATCGTCATCTTGTGGTCTGCCCAGCCCAGCGCCGCGAACGACTCGAACTGCGCCCGGGTCGACTCGTAGTGAGCGAGCTGGGCCTTACGCGCGAATTCCTCTGCGTCACTGGACGATCCATACCGCTGTACGACGGCGGTCCGGATGCTCGCCAACGCCTCGTTGCCGGGGTTGGAGCCGGCGTGGAAGTACCACATGTCGTTGATCGGCCAGAGCTTGTCCGGCGGGATGAACTTGCGCAGGCTGGCGAACGGCGGGATGTGCTCGTTGTCGCCCTGTTCGGCGGATGCGCCGCGGGCTGCGGCGTAGTTGCCGTCGAACCAGTACGCCGGTGGGCGCCAGGTGTACGGGCCGGCCATCTGAATGCCGTCCCACAGCCGGTTGCCCGACGAATCCGTGGTGTACGACGAGACGGTGTCGACAACGGCGTTCTGCCAGTGCAGCTTTCGCAGAATGTCGTGGTACTGCGCGAGGATGTCAGCCGGCGGATGGCCGTCGCTGGCGTTGGCCCAGATGAACGCCGACGCGTGCGACCGCAACATCACAATCTGCGAACGCAGACTGTCTTGCGCGACCCGGTGATCCTCCGCGTCCCACTGCGGCCACTTCTCCCATTGGTTGCAGCACATCCAGCCGACCATCAGCGGGATGCCGAGTTCGTCGGCCTGCTCGATGAAGCGCGCGTCGGGAATCTTCGATTCCATCCGGATCATGTTCAGACCCAGATCCTTGACGTAGTGCAGGATCGCGGTCTCGCGGTCCGGATCATCCCGATACAGCAGATCAGGCGTGTACGTGGCCCCGCGCGCCAGGAAGTCGCGGCCGTTGACCTTCAGATAGAAGTTGCCGCCCGAGCCCAGCTGCGGGAAGTCCTCGCTACCGTCGCGGCCCTGCTCGATGGTCCGGATGCCGAAACGCTGATGAATCTCGTCGGTGGCCTGACCGAACTGCTGGAACTGCACCCGCAGGTCATACAGGTCCGGCTTACCCATGGTGTACGGCCACCACAGGTCAGGGTTTTTGACCCGGAGCTCGTCAAAGTCATTGGGGCTGAACGTGACATCACGACTCTCACCCGGGGCCAGCGTCACCGGCTGCTGGATTTCGATGGTGGGCTTGCCTGCGCGGCTGATGGTCGCCTGTACGACGCCGTTGATCCGCTCGCGGGAGTAGTTGGAGAGGCCGGAGCGCACGCTCAGTTTCGCGCTGTCGGTGCGCGGCAGCGGCAGGTCGGTGTTGACGGTGGCATCGGTGATCGCCACGTCGCCGGACATCTTCAGGGTGACGGGTTTGAGGATGCCCGCGTTGCGGTCCGAGACGAACGAGTTGCCGTTGGCCGGATTCTTGCCCGGCCCCTGGTACCCGAGGTAGTTCCAGTTGATCCAATCGAACCAGCTGTCGGCCAGTTCCACGCCGTCGACGTCCTGCAGCGCCCGCTCGGGGATGACCTTGACCGCCAACGTGTTGGTGTGGTCGCGATCGATCCATTTGGACACATCCAGGTCGTGATCGGCGTACATGCCGACGACCTGACGGCTGTCGGCGATCAGGTGCCCATTGAGCCAGACCTCAGCCCGGTAGTTGATGCCAGGAAAGTTCAGTCGGTAGGTGGAGTGTCCCGCCGGCGCGACGAACGACGTGCGGTACCACCAGTCCTGCTTGTACAGGTCCTGCGGAACCTTCGTCAGCATGTTGTCGGCGTAGTAGAGGTTCGGGTAGGTGCCGTCGTCCTCGAGCGCCTGCAGGACGCTGGCCGGCATGTGCTTGATCTGGTGCCAGCCGGTTCCGGTGGCGGCAAATCCGGCGGTGCTGACCTGAGCTCCGGTGGCCGGCATGCCCTGCGTGGACGCCAGCTGCCAGCCCTGGGCGAGCTGTACCTCCGCGGCCGGGCTCATGGGCTTCAGCAGGCGCGGCAAATCACCCGTGCATGCGAACAGCAGCACCAGGGAAATGACGGCACCCAGCACTGCACCGCGGCGCAACTCGGTTGATATAGCCCTGCTCCCTCCGGATCTGAACGCGCTTCAACACGGGATGCGCGATGTGGGGGCACCTTATTGTGCCCCGTCAGACCCGCAGTTCCGGAAACGTTGAGGTCAGAACTTGTGCGGCACGTCGGTCGTCAGACCACCGTCGACGACGAACTCGCTGCCGGTGGCAAACGACGATTCGTCGCTGGCCAGGAACACCACAAAGGTCGCTACCTCATCGGACTGTCCGGGCCGGCCGAGCGGCGCGGTCATCATGTCGTCGGGAAAATATTTGGTCATCGGCGTGCGGATGAAGCCCGGCAGCACCGTGTTGACCCGGATGTTGTCTTTACCAAGGTCGATGGCCGCCGACTTCGTCAGGCCGCGCACCGCCCACTTGGATGCGACGTACGCATGTAGAAGCGTCGCACCGCGCATGCCTTCGATGGACGAGATGTTGATGATCGAGCCGCTGCCGGCCTCCCGCATCGACGCGACGACTGCCTGCATGCCCAGGAACGTGCCGGTGAGGTTGACGTCGATGCACTTCTGCCACTTGGCCATGTCGAACTCGCCGATCTTGCCGAGGGCACTGATGCCGGCGTTGTTGACCAGGACGTTGAGCAAGCCGAACTGCTCGGTGGCGGTGTTGACCGCGGCCGCCCACTGGTCGGCGTCAGTGACATCAAGGTGCACATAGCGGGCCGCGTCGCCGAGTTCGGCGGCCAGGGCCTCGCCCTGCTCGTCAAGGATGTCGCCGATGACGACCTTGGCGCCCTCGGCAATCAGCATCCGGGCATGCGCGGCGCCCATCCCCCGTGCGCCGCCAGTGATCAGTGCAACTTTTCCGTCCACGCGTCCCATGACGGGCCACGCTACCGTCCAGTCGGTGGGCAGCCGGGAGGCCGCGCGGCGAATCCCGGCATACTGGTGGCTATGTCTGCGTCGAACGCCGGGCCGCTCGAAGACCTCGACACCCTCGATGACGCTGCGCAGAACTCTCAGATCGGCGCGTTCTTCGATGTCGACGGCACCTTGGTTGATGGCTTCATCGCGACGATCCACGCCGCGCACCGGTTCCGGCAGCGGCAGGCGGCATTCGGTGAGCTGACGGGCATTCTCGAGGCCACGCTGCGATACAAGCTGCGGCGCATGGAGTTTGAACGCCTGCTGGTGCGGGCGTCCGGGTACATGCGGGGCGAGTCGCTGGCCGAGCAGGAGGCGCTCGGCGAGGAGCTGTTCCACCGTCGCGTGCAGGCCCGGATCTTTCCGACGATGCGCGAGGTGGTCCGCGCACATCAGAATTCCGGCCACACCGTGGTGCTGAGTTCGTCGGCGTTGACCATGCACGTCATGCCGCTGGCCCGCTACTTCGGCGTCGAGCACGTCATCTGCAATCACTTCACTGTCGACGCCGACGGCATCCTCACCGGCGACATCGTCCGGCCCATCGTCTGGGGCCACCGGAAGGCCTCAGCGGTCGAAGGGTTCAGCCAGGCCAATGATGTTGACCTGCAACAGAGTTACTTCTACGCCGACGGTGACGAAGACCTGCCGCTGATGCGCGTCGTGGGCCACCCCATCCCGGTGAATCCGCGTCCCGGGCTGGCGGCCGAGGCCGAGCGGCTCGGGTGGACCGTGGTGCGTGCCGCTGCGCCGAGCCGGGCCGGACTACTACGACGTATCGCCGGGCGCGGTTAGTGACGACGGGTATTCACCGGTAGTTTCTGCCCGAATATCGGCGCACCCTTGCGCTACCCGCCGTCACGCGGTACTAAATTAGAACACGTTTCAGTTTGCTGTTCCCCGCCCCGCCCCGCCGCGTCCTTCCGGCGCCGACGGGCCCATACGAACTCCCCTAAAGGATCTCAGCATGCGCACCGCTCTCTGCGACCAGCTCGGCATCGAATACCCGATCTTCGCCTTCACCCACTGCCGCGACGTGGTTGTGGCGGTCAGCAAAGCCGGCGGGTTCGGCGTCCTCGGCGCCGTCGGCTTCACCCCTGAGCAGCTCGAGATCGAGCTGAAGTGGATCGACGAGAACATCGGCGACCACCCGTACGGCGTCGACATCGTCATCCCCAACAAGTACGAGGGCATGGACCAGGTCGATCTGGCCCCTGAGGTCCTCAAGAAGCAGCTGGGCGCGCTGGTCCCGCAGGAACATTTGGATTTCGCCAAGAAGATCCTCGCCGACCACGGTGTGCCTGTCGACCACAGCGACGACGATGCCCTGCAGCTGCTCGGCTGGACCGAGGCCACCGCGACCCCGCAGGTTGAGGTCGCTTTGCAGCACCCGAAGTGCACGCTGATCGCCAACGCGCTCGGCACTCCGCCGAAGGACATGATCGACCACATCCACGCCGAGGGCCGCAAGGTCGCGGCACTGTGCGGCTCGCCCTCGCAGGCGCGCAAGCACGCCGACGCCGGCGTCGACATCATCATCGCCCAGGGCGGCGAGGCCGGTGGACACAGCGGTGAGATCGGCTCGATCGTGCTGTGGCCACAGGTCGTCAAGGAGGTCGCACCCGTCCCGGTGTTGGCCGCGGGCGGTATCGGCAGCGGACAGCAGATCGCCGCGGCACTGGCCCTCGGCACCCAGGGCGCATGGACCGGTTCGCAGTGGGTGATGGTCGAGGAGAGCGAGCACTCCGAGCAGCAGCACGCCGCCTACGCCAAGGCCACCAGTAAGGACACCGTGCGCAGCCGGTCGTTCACCGGCAAGCCGGCGCGGATGCTGCGCAACGACTGGACCGAGGCCTGGGAGCAGGAGGGCAACCCGAAGCCGCTCGGAATGCCGTTGCAGTACATGGTTTCCGGCATGGCGGTCGCCGCCACGCACAAGTACCCGAACGAGAGCGTCGACGTCGCGTTCAACCCCGTCGGCCAGGTGGTCGGTCAGTTCACCAAGGTGGAGAAGACTGCCGCGGTGATCGAGCGCTGGGTGCAGGAATACCTGGAGGCCACCGGTCGCCTCGATGCGTTGAACGAAGCCGCCTCGGTGTGATCGAGGCCGCCAGTGCCGGGTTCCTGATCGCTGTCCTGTGGATGGACCTGATTTTCGACGTTCAGGTCCTTTCACATCGCGGATCGGCCGAACTTCCGGAACCCGTCCTGGCGTCCATCGCCGGCTACTACCATCGGGCCACGACCACGTCGCGGCCGATGAGCCTGCTGATCGCCTCTGTGATGGTGATTCTGCTGGGGGCGTTGGTTTTCGACGCGATCCGCGGTGCTGTGCCGGTGCGGGCGGTGCCGCTTGCCGGCGTGTTGGCCGGTGGCCCGGTTCTACTCGCTGCACTCCGCACCGTCCCGCATGCGGTCGCGCTGGGGCACCGCAGCGGGACGCTGGCCGAACAGTCTGGTTTGGCCCGGTCGATCTGCCGTGACCACCTGCTGTGCCTCGCCGGCATGTCCGCATTTCTGGTGCTGTGGGTGGCCTGCGCCTGAATCGGGCCGCGGACTTCGGGAGGCTTGAGCCACTGTCGACGCAGCCATAGACCCCGGCCCGATGATTATGTATGGTCGCATACATATTCTGATGAAAGGCGTCGGATGGCTGGTCCTCGTGAACGCATGATCATCTCTGCGGCACTGCTCATCCGCGAGCGGGGCGCGCAGTCGACGGCCATCTCCGACGTGCTCGCCCACAGCGGTGCGCCCCGCGGCTCGGCCTATCACCATTTTCCCGGCGGCCGCACCCAACTCCTGTGCGAGGCAATCGATTACGCCGGCGAATACATTGCCCGGCGGATCGCCGCGGCAGGTTCCGCAGCCGAGGCACTTGACGTCCTGGTCGAAGGGTTCCGCACCCAACTGGCCGACAGTGGATACCGGGCCGGCTGTCCGGTGGCGGCCGTCGCCGTCGAGGCCGACAATCCGCCGGTGATCGAGCGCGCCGCAGCGGCATTCACGCGGTGGCTCGACCAGCTCGAAGCGCAGTTGCGGGCCGACGGGGCGACAGCGGAGCGGGCGACCGAATTGGCCATGCTCGCCACGACCGCCATCGAAGGCGCCGTCCTCGTGGCCCGTACCACCGGCTCCCCCACCCCACTAGACCTCGTCCATCAGCAGTTGCGCGCCCTCGTGACTGCTGCCACCGCGCAACGGAAGGCATCGTCATGACCGAAACCCAGGCTGATTGGCAGTCGACCGCCTGCATCCTCTGTGAGTGCAACTGCGGCATCGTCGTACAGCTTGAGGGCCGGACGCTGTCGAAAATCCGTGGCGACAAGGCGCATCCTGCGTCGCAGGGCTACACCTGCAACAAGGCGTTACGGCTCGACCACTACCAGAACAACAGTGCTCGACTGACTTCTCCGATGCGTCGGCGCCCCGATGGCACTTACGAGGAAATCGACTGGGACACTGCGATTTCCGAGATCGCCGAGGGTTTCTCCCGCATCCGTGACGAGCATGGCGGCGACAAGATCTTCTATTACGGCGGTGGCGGCCAAGGCAATCATCTCGGCGGTGCGTACAGCGGCGCGTTCCTCAAAGCGCTCGGTTCCCGCTACCGGTCAAATGCCTTGGCGCAGGAGAAGACCGGCGAGTTCTGGGTCGACACCCAGCTGTACGGGGGGCATACCCGCGGCGAGTTCGAGCACGCCGAGGTATCGGTGTTCGTCGGGAAGAACCCGTGGATGTCGCAGAGCTTCCCTCGCGCTCGCACGGTGTTGCAGGACATCGCGAAGGATCCGCATCGGGCCATGATCGTCATCGACCCGGTGATCACCGACACCGCCAAGATGGCCGACTTCCATCTGCGGGTACAGCCCGGCACCGACGCCTGGTGCATCAGCGCGCTGGCCGCGGTCTTGGTGCAGGAAAACCTGTGCGACGAGGCATTTCTCGCTGAACATGTCACCGGCGTCGAGCTGGTCCGGGACGCCCTGCGCGCAGTGGACATCGACGATTTCGCCGTGCGCTGCGGTGTGCCGGCCGACCTGTTGCGCGCGGCCGGCCGCCGGATTGCCAGTGCGGCAAGCGTTTCGGTGTTCGAGGACCTCGGCGTGCAGCAGGCACCGAACAGTACGCTGTGCTCCTACCTGAACAAGATGCTGTGGATCCTCACTGGAAACTTCGCCAAACGTGGTGCGCAGCATCTGCATTCGAGCTTCGCCCCGCTATTCGCCGCGGGTGGAGTGGGCCGCTCACCCGTGACAGGTGCGCCCATCATTTCTGGGCTGCTGCCATCAAACGCTGTACCCCAGGAGATCCTGACCGACCATCCGAACCGCTTTCGCGCGATGATCGTCGAGAGCAGTAATCCGGCCCATTCGATCGCCGACTCGGCGGCGGTACGCGAGGCACTCGGTGCGCTCGAGCTGCTGGTGGTCATCGACGTGGCGATGACCGAGACGGCGCGACTGGCCCACTACGTGCTGCCGGCGGCCAGTCAGTTCGAGAAGGCCGAGGCGACCTTCTTCAACCTCGAGTTCCCGCACAACACCTTTCACCTGCGCCACCGCTTGATGACGCCGCTACCCGGCACGTTGCCGGAGCCCGAGATTTGGGCTCGCCTGGTGCGAGCGCTCGGGGTCGTCGACGACGCCGAACTTGACCCGCTACGCCGCGCCGCCCGCGAGGGGCTCGATGCGTACACCGCAGCCTTCTTCGGCGCGGTCGGCGCCAACCCGTCGCTCGGTCGTGTACTGCCGTATGTCCTGTACGAAACCCTGGGCCCGACGCTGCCCGACGGTTTGGCCGGTGCCGCCGCGTTATGGGGGCTGGCGCAGAAGACTGCCATGACGTATCCGGACGCCGTGCGCCGCGCCGGCCACGCCGACGGCAACGCGTTGTTCACTGCGGTCCTGGAAGGCCGCTCCGGGGTGACGTTCACGGTGCACGAATATGAGGACGATTGGACCCTGGTCGGTCACTCCGACCGCCGCATCGCCTTCGAGATTCCGGAGCTGCTCACCGAACTCGGTGCACTCGCCACTGATCGGCCGCCTCTGATCAGCGACGAGTACCCGATCGTGCTGTCAGCCGGTGAGCGCCGTGCCTTCACCGCCAACGACATCTTCCGGGATCCCGGATGGCGCAAGCGTGACGCCGACGGAGCGCTGCGGGTCAGCGTGGAAGATGCCGCGGCGTTGGGCTTGGTCGAAGGAGGCCGGGTCCGCATCACCACAGCCGCCGGCACCGCGGAGGCGTCGGTGGAAGTCAGCGACGCGATGCTGCCCGGACATGCGTCGCTACCGAACGGATTCGGGCTCGACTTCACAAGCTCGGACGGCGAACAGCACGTACCCGGCGTCGCCCCCAACGACCTGACGTCAGCGGATTGGCGCGACGAGTTCGCGGGAACCCCCTGGCACAAACACGTGCCGGCCCGCATCGAGGCACTGACGGCCTAATTACCCGGCGGCGGTGGGACGTCCGGAGCCTGCGGCGCGGCAGGAGTCGGTCGTCCTGCGACCGGAGCCTGCGGCCCGGCCGGCATGCCATCCGGCGGTGTGGCGTCGGCGTCCATCGGGCGCTGCGCCAAGAACACGAGGGCTTCCTTCGGGCTGATCTCGTGGTTTTGGACAGCGTGCCAAACATCCTTCAGATAGGACAGCTGGTCGGGGTCCTGCGATCCGTCCGGCGTTGACGTGGTGTACGGCGGCAGGTTGTTCGGGCTGGACAGGTGCGGCACCGGGGCGGCGTTCGTCACTGGCACTGGTACGTCGATCGGCGCAGGTGTACGTGCCGCCGGCGGTGCGGCGGGGTCGGCTGGGGCCGGAGACGCGACGGCCGTCGTGTCGCTGGCTTTGGTGTCGGTCGCTGGGTCGTCGGCCCAGGCCGTTGCCACATTGCCCACCGGCAGCAGCAACGCTGCGCAGGCCAGCCCCACGGCGCGGATTTTGGCGTCGTCGAGGATCGTCATCTGAACCCCTCCCATGCAAGTCCGGTAACCAATGGTGCTACAGGTGTCTGCGGTATTGCTGGGAATTCGCCAGATCACTTCTGGTGCGTCCGTACGAATTCCTGACCGCCAGCAGCGACGCGCCGTCACCTCGGCCAGGTGCTTTGCTACGACGAGTAGTGCGGCGCACCACCGCACCGAAAGGCATTTAGCCAGAATCTGCCACCAATTATCGGCATAACCTTGCGGCCTCGACCGCTACGGGGTACTAAATTGGAACACGTTGCAGAGTGAGGAGCGCCACATGGCGGCACCCAATATCCCTCCCGGATTCGACTTCACCGATCCCGATATCTATGCACAGCGACTGCCTGTGGCCGAGCTGGCTGAGCTACGGCACGTCGCGCCGATCTGGTGGAACGAACAGCCGATGGGCAAAGGCGGTTTCGACGACGGTGGCTACTGGGTCGTTACCCGCCACAAGGACGTCAAAGACGTGTCCCGGCGCAGCGACGTGTTTTCCAGCCAGCAGAAGACGGCCATCCCGCGGTACCAGGACGGGACCGTCACCGAACAGGTCGAGCGCGGCAAGTTCGTCCTGCTGAACATGGACGCCCCGCACCACACCCACTTGCGGAAGATCATCTCGCGGATGTTCACCCCGCGCGCCATCGAGCTGCTCCGTGACGAACTGAGCAAGCGCGCGCAACAGATCGTGCAAGAAGCCGCCACCAAGGGCTACGGAGATTTCGTCGAGCAGGTCTCGTGTGAGCTGCCGTTGCAGGCCATAGCCGGGCTGATGGGTGTGCCGCAGGAGGACCGCAAGAAGCTCTTCGACTGGTCCAATCAGATGGTCGGCGACATGGACCCCGAGTTCGCCGGCAACGACGCCATCACCGCGTCCGTCGAGCTGATCATGTACGGCATGGCCATGGCCGCCGATCGCGGCGCCAATCCCCGCGACGACCTGGTCACCCGCTTGGTCCAGGCCGACGTCGAAGGCCACAAGCTCTCCGACGACGAGTTCGGATTCTTCGTCATCCTGCTGGCGGTGGCGGGTAACGAGACCACGCGCAACACCATCACCCAAGGCATGATGGCGTTCGCCGACCACCCGGACCAGTGGGAGCTGTTCAAGCGGGAACGGCCCGCAACGGCTGCCGACGAAATCGTCCGGTGGGCCACGCCGGTGACTTCCTTCCAGCGCACGGCGACGCAGGACACCGAACTTGGCGGCGTGCCGATCAAGAAGGGCCAGCGGGTCGTGATGTTCTACCGCTCAGCCAATTTCGATGAGGAAGTGTTCGAGGACGCGTACGCGTTCAACATCCTGCGCGACCCCAATCCACACGTCGGCTTCGGCGGGACCGGCGCGCACTACTGCATCGGAGCCAACCTCGCCCGCATGACCATCGACCTGATGTTCAACGCCATCGCCGACCACATGCCTGATCTGCGCCCGCTCAGCGAGCCGGAGCGGCTGCGGTCCGGCTGGTTGAACGGCATCAAGCACTGGCAAGTCGACTACACCGGCGCTAACGCGAAACCGTCTGTTGCGCAGTAACCTTGGGCCCATCCGGGTAGTCGAGAAGCGACTGCCAGTAGTCGTCGGACAGCTCCTGGCCGGAGCGCAGCACCATCGCCAAGCCGGTCGCCATGGCGATACCGAGCAGGCCCAGCCACAATCCGGCGACGGCGATGATCACCCATAGCACGGCGGTCAACGCCGGCCACGGCGAGACGAGGATCAACACCGGCGCGAAGAAGAAACCGGTACCGATGTACCAGGACGAACCGGCGCGGTCGGCCGCCATGACGGCCCGCAGCCAGATCGGGGGTGTACCCATGTGTCTCGCCCTCCTCGTGCATCGTTCGGACGATTCGAGCTTCGCCGCAGTCGGTCATCGCGGCAATTACCTCCGAGGTAGTCGCGACGCTGACCTGCGGCAGTGACAATGGGCTTTGTGACCGCACCGGCCGTACCCCACCCCGCGCACCCATTCGGATCGTTGATGCGGCAGTGGCGCCAACGCCGACGTATCAGCCAACTCGACCTGGCCATCGAGGCCGAGGTCTCGGCACGCCACCTCAGCTTCATCGAGACCGGCCGCTCGGCACCGAGTCGCACCATGGTGCTCAAGCTTGCCGACGCACTGAATGTGCCTGCGCGAGAACAGAACCAGATGCTGCTCGCAGCCGGTCACGCGCCCGTCTATGCAGAGCGCTCCCTCAGCGATCCCGAGATGTCAGCTGTGCGTGCCGGGATCGACCGGGTCCTGGCCGCGTACGAACCATTCCCCTGCCTGGTCGTCGATCACGGCTGGAATATCGTCGCGACCAACGCGGGCGTCGCGCTGTTGCTCCAGGGCGTTGCACCCGAACTGCTGAAACCGCCTAACGCCCTTCGCATTTCGCTGCATCCAAACGGATTGGCGCCGCGGATCCGCAATCTCGCGCAGTGGCGGCACCACGTGATAGGGCGCCTGCGACGCGAGGTGGCGATGAGCGCCTCCGATGAGCTTCAAGCGCTCCTCACCGAGATCGAGGCCTTCCCCGGCGGGGACACTGACGCCTCCGATCTCGGCAGAGTCGCTGTGCCACTGGAGATCGACGGACCCGACGGCCAGGTGCTGACGTTCCTCAGCACCGTCACCACCTTCGGTACAGCGCTGGATCTCACCGCCGCGGAATTGAGTATCGAAGCGTTCCTACCCGCCGACGACGCGACGGCGCAGACTCTCCGCGGTATCAGGTAGACGTGCCGTCGGACCCCGACGGTTTGGTGCTGGCGGTGACGACCTGAGTCACGGTGGCGACGGACGTCGTGGGGTCACCGTCAGGGTTCGCCTTGCCGTCTGTCAGGTACGCCTGGATGGACACAGCGGAGCCGGGTTTGAGCACCCAATCCGCAGCGGTGGGAACCAGTTTGTTGGTAGTGATCACGACCGAGTGGGTCTGGCCGTCACCGGTCAGTGCGTTCGCCGAACCGCCCCACGAATTGCCGGGTGCTGCCGGGTCGAACAAGGTCACCGATGCCATGCCGACGCTGCTGCCGCTGTAGGTCAACCGCACTTTGATCGGCTTTGGCGCGCACCCGGATTGACACGCGGAACCGTCGCCCTCCTGCCACACCGCATCAACGGCGAACGTCGCGTCGGTGGCCTTCTGCGCGACGCAATACCCCGTCGAACTGTCGAAGACCGCTCCGGCTTGGCAGTGCTTGATGCCCACCGGACCGGCGGGGCCGCACTTTTGATACGCGGTGGGATCGCCGGCGACCGGAATGTATGTGGCGGTACCGCCACTCACGATCGACTCCGAGCAAGTCGGCGGCGGGGCTTGCGGGCGATCGGCGCCGGGCCGTGCCGCGGCGGGTGCAGCGACGACCAGGCACGGAACCGCCAACGCCGTGATGCCCAATCCAGCTTTGGTCATAGCTGTGAACATTCCAGTACCCCATCTACTTCCGTGATCAGCAACCGTCGCCGATCGTGTCCATCGCCTTGGTCAGCCTTGGCGCCGGTATAGCCTTGAAGTCATAGCCGATATTTTCCGAATCCCAGCCGATCATGTAGCAGGCGCCCGGACCCTCGGCCAGGCCAGCTGTCCAATTGTTCAGCGTAGGTTCACATTTCGCCGTGTCGATGTCGCTGATCCGGTACGCCCGGTCAGTCTTGCCCGGTTCATGCCGCCACTCGAGGAGGTACCCGAAATGTGGCAGCGCGCACGGCCCGGCCGGTTGCGCCGACGACTGTGAGGGCCTGCTCGCCACCGGCGTCGGTGTACTTGGCGTCCCTGCATGATGGTTCGAGCAACCGGTGACCAGGGCGGTGATGACCGCCCCGGCCCCGGCTAATCTGTTGCGCCCCTTCACGAACTCGGCGACACCCCGGCAGGCACCTCTACGGGCGGCGGTCCGGCCGGCGCTGCTGGCGCAGTCGAAGACGGCGTCGGCGCCGCAGGCACACCATTGGCGGCCTCCAGGATCGGCGCCGGCTGTCCCGGAACCGCTGGTGCCGCCGTCGGCTGCGACGATTCGGCACCGATGACCGTCTTAGGCGCCGCACCACCTGGATCCTCGAGTGTCGGAACCTCCATTCCGGCACCGATATTGGTACCTGGGGCCACCGACGGCAGCGTCGGGTTGGGGCTCAAACCAGCCCCAACCCGGTAGCGCGTGCTACTCGACGTCAACATGTTGGACTTGTTGGGGCTGAGCCCCAACGCACTACCCGGCATCCCGTCGGCCGCCATCGAAGGATCGACACTCACTGCCGCCCGCACTCCGCGCGCATCGTACGCAGCCGGTGGCGGGCTGGTGATCCAGTTGGGTGCGAAGGTATAGCTACCCATCGTCGGATTGACCGGCACCGGCGGTCCCGGCATCCATGGCAGCACTGGCGGAATTGCCGGCTGAGCGTCTGCCTGCCCTGGTGCGAACGACAGCCCCAGCAGGGCGAGCACCACCCCCGCGGGAACCAGATATAACCCTTTGCGCATCGACATGTCAGATCTTGCTCGGGTCGCCATAGATGGCGAACTCGGTGTGCGACTTCGCAGTCGAGATCCGCAGATACGCATAGGAGCGAATGTTGACGTCACCACCGCAGGCATCCGCCTTGATGTGAATGTTGTCGATGTCGAGCATGGCCTGGCCGGTGTCGTCGAGCGACATGTTCGCCAGTGGCAGGTCGACGATCACGCCGGGCTGCACCACCGTCTGCACGAAGCCTGCGATGCCCGCGGTGCCACCGATCGCGGTCGTGGAGCCGATAGACGCCGACGGCGCCACACCCGCGGTGCCACCGAGTTGCAGACCCGTGGAAACGTCCGACTGGCAACCCAATTGGTAACCGAGGATGAAGATGCTGTCGGTGATCGGAGCCGACCCGCCGGTTGCTGTCGCGGTGCCGGATGCCGTTACGAAGCCTTCGCGCGAGTTAACCGCCGCGGCTAGGTTGGGCACCGAATTGATCGACTCATGGTCAATCTTGATCTGCAAGTGCCAACCATCCCGGCTGACCTTGTCAAACACCTGTGGCGCCATTGTCGCAATATCTGCGTGCGCGACCGCCGGAGCAACCGCGCCGGTCGCGCCCAGCACGCCGCCGGCGGTACACATAGCAGCGACGGCCATTGCGGCCGCCTGCACCCGAGCCGAAGCTGTCATCGAAATGCCTCACTTTCCAACATGTTTAGGGTTTCTGACGCGCGGACCCGCGCTCGACGGCGGGCCGGTTCGCAGATGGCAGCACCGTAACAACGCTCGGCGTCGCAACTGCGATTCTTAACGGATTCAATACGTCAGCATCCGGCCGATACCCACGGCTAACGCGTCAGCAACGTGCCTGGTAGGGAGACAGACTGACTGGGATGGGGAGGATGTGAGGGTCAAGCGATACCTCGCTTTCTTTACGGCCCGACGCGCCTTATACACGTCCGGTCATTGCTGCAACGTCATATAGCCAAGTGTTTGTTGCCGCTTTGTTATCGAACGGTTGCCGGAACGCAAAACCTAACTCACCGAACAATTTTCATAATTGCCTCTTGAGGCCAGCGATACGTCAACCACATCTGACTTGAATCAGGTTGCGCCCAAACGCGTCTCGATTAGGCACGTGGAACTCGTCGCGCCGCCGTGCTTGTGCAGGGCATGCACATCACCGACTCGCACGCACGAAGGCCCGATGATACGTTCACCGCCATGTGGTGGTCTCGTTACTTGTTGGTCGCGATGCTTACCGCCTCGCCAACGACCGCTCTCGCCAGGGCCGACTCGCCGTCGATCGCACAATTACGCCCGACAGTGCTCACCCGCATCGACCATGACCCGACCGCATTCACCGAGGGGTTATTCATCAGTGGCACAAGCCTCTACGAGAGCAGCGGACTATTCGGACATTCGCAATTGCGCGAGCTCGACCCCATCACCGGCGCGCTGCGCCGCGAGGCACAACTACCGCCGACGTACTTCGGTGAGGGCATCGCCGACAACGGCGATCACATCTGGCAGCTGACCTACCAGAACGGCATCGCCATCGAATGGGACAAGGCCACGCTGACTTCGATACGTGAGGTTTCGCTGCAAGGTGAGGGTTGGGGATTGTGCCGCGACGGCAGCCGACTGATCCGCAGCGATGGCACCGCGCGCCTGCATTTCCACCGCCCCGACGACATGGCCGAAACCGGCGATATGCAGGTGACGTACAACGGAACGCCGGTACCAGGGCTCAACAGTCTCGATTGTTTCGGCAACCAGATCTGGGCAAATGTGTTCCCCACCAACCGGATCGTTCAGATAGACGCCGCCACCGGCGCCGTCCGGTCGGTCGTGTATGCCGACGGTCTACTCGATACCCCGCATCAAGGCGATGTTGACGTGTTGAACGGAATCACGCACCTCGATGACGGTCAATTCCTGCTCACGGGGAAGAATTGGCCGACGATGTACCGCGTGCGATTCGACCCTGCGTGACGGTCCTCGATTGATCTACCCTTGTTGCAACTGCCGACAAGGGAGCCTCCGACGGTCAATGCAGGCAAGACCCCACCTACCGATCCGCTGTCCGCCCACGAACGTCGGACAGCACTACGGCTGGCCGCCATTGTCGGCGCGGTCCTGGCGGTAGCCGCGGCAGTCTTCGCCATCAGCGCACCAAAGCCGCGACCGAACGAACTCTGTATCAGTGTCAGCATCGCCAGTTCCATGGGCGGCGGTATTGAACACGCCTGCGGCGACGCTGCCCGGAAGTCCTGCCACGCGGCGTTCCAAGCGCAGGATGCTCATGCAATGGCCGTGCGGGATGCCTGCCGATCCGCCCAAATCCGGCAGTGATTACCCGACCCAAATAACGGACACGACGGCCGCCGGTTGCGCGATTTGCATTGGCGCCACCGACCCCGGTGGCCACACGCGTCGATGAGTCAAATGGACTGTTATCCAAGGATTTATCCTATCCATCCCGGCTGGGGCAGATCCCGGAAATCGGCGAACAAACACCCACAACCTGCGAAATGGCCGACTATTTACCGTGCAATTTCGGTGAATTAACTGAATGCCGCTATTTCACGCCCAATCAGACATCCAATCGTAACAATAGAATATTCATTCGAAATCATCCGGCGTAAAACTTTGGCGACCCGATATTGGCGACATATCAGCGACGAAAAGGTGGCCGCATGAATCCATATCCGGACTGGCTCAACTCGGGAGATAACGCCTGGCAACTTGTCGCCGCGACACTCGTGGGTCTGATGAGCATCCCGGGCATCGCGGTCCTCTACGCGGGCATAGTCCAGAAGAAGTGGGCGGTCAACACCATGCTGATGGCCTTCACCGGATTCGCACTGGTGCTGGTGGTCTGGGTGCTGTGGGGCTTCAAGATGAGTTTCGGCGAACCCGCGAAACTCGGTCCCGGAATCCTGGAATCTGCGGTCGGCAAACCGCGGAGCATTGTGGGCACCGCCAACCAACATCAGGCTGTCATCCCACTTCTCGATGGCACCATGCCGAAATTCCGATTCTCTGAGTCGACGCTGGCCTACTTTCAGTTTGTCTTCGCCGCGATCACCCCACTGCTGTTTCTGGGCAGCGTCGTCGGCCGGATGAACTTCAAGGTGTGGCTATTGTTCGTACCGCTGTGGTCCACCTTCGCGTACTCGATCAATGCCTTCCTCGTTTGGGGCGGCGGCTTCTGGGCCCAGGCACATACCGGGGCCAGTTCCCTGTTCAGCACTGGGGCACTGGACTATTCGGGCGGTTACGTCATCCATCTGGCCGCCGGCGTCAGCGGCTTCGTGGCTGCAGCCGTGATCGGCCCACGCTTGACCCGCGACCGGGAACGGGCAGTTCCCAACAACCTGCCGATTGCCGCAGTCGGAGCAGGAATCCTCTGGCTGGGGTGGAACGGATTCAACGGTGGCGACCCCTATTTCTCGGGCGCCAACGCCTCGCTGGCGGTGCTCAACACCAACCTCGCAACTGCGTGCGCACTTTTGACGTGGGTGATCTGGGACATCTTCGCGAGCCGGGAGCGCAAACCCACGTTCCTGGGGGCGATCAACGGAATGATTGCGGGCCTGGTGGGCATCACCCCCGCCGCCGGATTCGTCAACAGCTTCGGCGCCATGATCATCGGCGTCGTCGCCTCGTCTCTGGTGTGGATGTCGTGGAACTGGCTGGGCCGCACAAGGATTTTCGCCAAGGTCGACGACACCCTTGGGGTGATCCACACGCATGGCGTGGCCGGCCTTGTCGGCGGTCTGCTGGTCGGCGTCCTGGCCGATCCGAACGTCATCGTCTACCTGGGCAACGGCAAGGACGTCAACGACGTCACCGCGGCTGGGTGGCTCTGGGGTCATCACCCTGCTCAAATCCTGGTGCAGCTGTGCGCTGCGCTGACCATCATCGTCTGGGACGCCCTGGTCACGTTTGCCATCCTGAAATTCCTCAGCCTGTTCATGAAGCTGCGGGTCTCGGATGCAGATCTCGAGCAGGGCGATATCGCCGTGCACCAGGAAGAGGCCTACCCCGACGAGGCTCTGGTCGGAACCCGCATCAACCCAGTGAAGGCATGACGACATGAAGCTGATTACTGCCATAGTCCAGCCCTTCACCGTCGCCGATATCCATGCGGCGCTCGATCAGGCCGGCGTACACGGCATGACCTTCTCTGAAGCCCAGGGCTATGGGCGCCAGAAGGGTCATACCGAGGTGTATCGCGGTGCCGAATACAAGATCGAGTTCGTCCCCAAAGCCCGGGTGGACATCATCGTCGAAGACGATCACCTCGACACGGTGCTAGCCGCCATCGTCGACGCCGCTCGCACCGGCAAGATCGGCGACGGCAAGGTGTGGGTGACCGATGTTCTTTCCCTGACCCGGGTTCGCACCGGAGAGCAAGGCAGCGAAGCACTCTGAGCAAGTCGGCCATCCATTCCGACACTGAACTCCAGGAGGTCGAAATACGCTCCCAGGCAACGGGATTGTTTGCGATGGCGCTGATCGCACTCGTAGGTCCCGCAGCAGCGCACGCCGATGCCCGCGACGATGATTTCGTGAACAACCTTGCCGGACAGGGAATCACGGGAGATCCCGCAAAACTGGTTTCGACTGCACGCATGGTATGCACCGCAGGCACCCAAACGGCATCAACAGTGCCGGCCGGCTTGGGCCGGCTGCTGCCGATGGGCTACGTGGTGACGACGCTGCACCTGAATATGGGGCAGGTCAATCAGTTCGTAGACGCCGCACGAGCAACGTACTGCCCGGATCCGGCGTCCCCACCGCCAGCTGTGCCCGCTGTCGCGGGCCTGCCCCCGGTCCCGGGTATGGACAGGTTGGCGGGAGCCCTGGGCGCCACTGGTTGATCAGACCTGAAAGACCGCCTGCTCGCGAGAAAAGATCAGCCGTTGACGACGATCGGGTCGCCGACGCTCACCTGGTTGTAGTACCAAGCCGCGTTGTCTGCGCTCAGGTTGATGCAGCCATGGCTGACGTTCGAATTGCCTTGCTGCGCTACGGACCACGGCGCACCGTGCACGTACACGCCACCCCAGGTGACCCGCACCGCGTTGTACACGGTCAGCTTGTAACCCTCGGGATCGTTGAGCGGGATGCCGATGGTGCGTGAATCCATGACTACCGGGTTCTGCTTCTCCAGCGCCGTGAACGATCCCACCGGAGTCGGGTGCTTGGGCTTGCCCATGGATGCCGGCATGGTCTTGACCACCTGGCCGTCGATGCTCACCGTAAAGGTGTGCTGACTGATGCTCGCGACGCCCAATGTGGCTGAACCGGTTTGGAAATTCAGCTTGGCCCCGCCGACTGATACCTTGATGGACGAGTGCGCAGGCCAGTAGGTGCTCGGCGTGAACTGGACGCGGTTGTCGGCCAGCCAGGCGAAAGTCCCCGCGGGCGCCGTCGTCATCTTCGGCGACGAGAACTCGATGGCGTGCTCCGCCCGGTCCCGGTCCGACACCGGCTGGCTGAAGGTCACCGTCACCGGCATTCCGACACCGACCACGTCACCGCTACCCGGCGTGATCATCGCGACGGGGAGCGATTCGGGCAAGGCCGCCACAGCGGCACCGACGGAGCCGCTCAGCATCATCACCGCAGATGCGGCAACGGCCAGCGCATAACGCACAGATTTGGGCAAGGGGTCCATCCTCAGGTCCGAGATACGTTGACTACATGGTAGTTCGGCGTCAGCGTTACTTTTGTTAGCCGCACGCGTGTAACTCGAAGAATGCGGTGTGACCTCTAGGTTTATTGAGGCGGTGCGGCGGGTTCGGCCGGCGGGACGACAGCAGGTGGGGCAACATCGGCCGGAACCGGTGCCGTGGCTTCGGCAGGCACCGCGACGGCAATGGAGTTCGGCGGGACCGCAGCCGGCGGAATGTCCGTCGCCGCAGGCGGCGCGTCAGCCGGCGCAGGCGGCAGGCCTTCGGGCTGCATCGCCGGTTCGGGCTCGGTCACCGGAGCCGCCTGCTGGTCCACTGTTGACTGCTCAGACTGCGACGATTCAACCGGCACCGCGTGTGCCGGCTCGTCGGTGGGAGCCACGGTCGCCGACTGCACCGGCGCCACCGCCTGCTCGGCGGCTGCCGGCCGCGGGGCCTTGACGGTGGACGACGCCGGGGCCTGGTGCGTGGGCAGGAACTGCAACGTGGCGGCCATGGAGACGGACGCGACGAATGCCGTCGACCCCACTGCCAGCATGGCCAGCGGCAGCGTCTGCGAGCTGGACACCTGCTGCCAACGGGACGAGCGACTGGGCCGATGCCGACCCACCGGCGCGACGGCGCTGTGCTGGTACTCATCGACCGAGTCAAACGGGTCGAAGCCTGGGTCCCAGCTGCTGTCCAGGCCGTCCCATTCGTCGGGCCGGGGTACATCGCCGTAGTAATAGGGCCCGGACTCACCGGACTGCACGGACACCAGTGCCGCACCGCGGGCCAGCGCCAACTCGGACTCTTCTGGCGTGAATACCGGTACCGAGAGTGCACTCTGCAAACCCGGCAGAATCGCGTCGAAGTTGCCTGCCGACCCGATGACCACCAGTGCGTCGGGCTGCCAATCGGCGCGGGCGAACACCGAACTGAGCCAGCTGGTCAGCCCGTTTTCGGTCTTGACGGTGTGGTTGACCGCGGTGTGGACGGCACCGCTGGCCCCGTGCACGATCATCGTGATCGCAATATCGGGTTCGATGGCGCAGACGGCCGTCGTCGGAAAGTCGAGCGCGTCGGCGATACCTCGGGCGACAGCCTCGGTCGCCTCCGGGAAACGAACCGGGACGACGTTGTCGAATCCCGAGTCCGATAGCGACTGAATGAGCTTCGACGCTTCGGCATCAGCGTCGTCGCTCCAGGTCAGCCCGATCGACTTGAGACGGAGGCCGCGGGTCGCAGCCAGCGCCTCGCTGCGCAGCACGGCCTCTGTGGCATCGCCGGTATTCATGATTTCGAACGCGTCATGGTCCATGGTGAAGCCGTCGACGTCGTTGCCCTCTACCAGGACAAAGCCGATAGACGACGGAGTCATAGCCATACCGAGCACCGCGTCCATGCAAACATTCCCTTCAGAACCGCACGGCGGCACACGACAACCCTGGCGACGCGCACTGCCGCGCGAAAACAGCCGGGATTCGTGGTGATACAAGCCACCCTTTGACGGCCGACTTTACCCGTTACCTGCGCCACAATGCACCCGTCCGCGACGCGCCGACCTGCGATGATTTGCCAGCATCCGGCCGCACTGTGTTCACACCGTTATCTAGCTTTGCCACTTTCATGTTGCGTGCTGGGCGTGGCCGGGCCTCGAGCACGCGCACAACCGGCCTCCAGTGGCCGAGTTGTGACCTGTCGCTGCCGGTTCCCGTAATCGGATGGCGGGACAATGGTCCACAAGACCAGCCAGGAGGCCACCATGACGGCACCGCCACTCACGCCACCCACCGCTGTGTCGCATGACGAGGTGGGCGTTCACGTCCGCGGCCTCGGTTGCTCCTATGCGACGTGCACGTGTGGCTGGACGGCACGCCCCCGCCATTTGCGGGCCTCTGCCGAGCAGGACGCGTGGACACACTCCATCGAATGCGGCTGCGCACTGGCGTTCCCTCTGGTGAACCGGTAGCGCTCAGTCGACGTGCGTATCAGCCCGGCGAGTAGCGCTGCGCCGCCACCGGTTTCGAATGCCGAAGATGATCGCAGCCAGAGCTGAAGTGCCCGCGGCGATGGCGATGGGCCACGGCAGTTGGTAGGCCCATCGGGCCAATTCCTGTTGTATCCGGCCGGCCGTCGCGATCACCGGATCGATCCCGATACTCCCCCGCATCCGCAGTTCGTAGCCGCCGTAGTACGTGACGTACAAGCCCGAAATCACCAGCAGCACACCGCCGATCGTCGGCGCCCAGCGCGTCCAGCCCCGCAATCGATCCGCGAGCGCTGCACCGGACACCACAGCCGTCACCGCCAGCAATCCGACGAGGGCGGCGAACCCGGCGACGTAGGCCAAAAGTGGGCCGACCGACGCACCCCGTAACCCGACCCCGGTCACCGCGAGAAACGGCGCGATGGTGCAGGACACCGAGACCAGCGCGTAGGCAACGCCGTAACCGAACATCGAACCGAGCCGGCCATCGGGCGCCCCACGTGTCGCCAGCCCGGTCAACCGCACCGCCACCAACTGTCGGCCGACCAACTGACTCACCCCGACGATCACCAGCACGACGCCGATCACAAGCGTCGCCAGTGGCAGGTACCGCTGCACCAGGTCGGCTACGGATACGGCCAGCAGCCCAAATCCGGCGAAGACGGCTGCGAACCCCAGCGCCATCACCATCGTCGCGGTGACCGCGCGGATCAGTGCCCGAGCCGGCCCGGCGCGACTGCTCTGCGACACCAGCGCCAGATAGCCGGGCAGCATCGCGAAACCGCACGGGTTCAACGCGGCGACGACGCCGGCCACGAAGGCCAGCGGCAGACCGTTCACCTGGTCAGTGCCGAAACCCGGTCGGCCAGTTCGGATTCAGGCATCGCCGACGTCGGGTTGTTGACGAACGTGGACGAACCGTCGGCCCGGTAGAACACGTACGCCGGCTGCCACGGCACCTGATACCGCGCCCACAAGGACCCGTCGGTGTCGTTGATGATCGGGAAGTTCAGCCCGTATTTGGTCGCGAAGTCGTTCATCGCGCCCGGGTCCGCGTGAGCGGCGATCCCCACAAACGCGACATTCGGGTGGGACGCTGATACCTGGTGCACGCCAGGAGCTTCCGCGTTGCAGAAGGGGCACCACGGCGTCCAGAACCACAGCACCGCAGGCCGGCCGACCAGGCTGGCACCGTTGAACGTGCCGCCATTAAGCAAGGTGCCGGTGAATTGCAGCCGGTCGTCGGCGCGGGCTTTCGGTAGTCCTGCGCTGGTCAGGGCCAGGAACGCGAGCACCGCCACGACAAGTGCGACGGCGCGGTACAGCGAGGCTTGGGGTAGTCGGTATGTCGAAGGCGATTCGGCGGTAGCCAGGCTGTTCATGGTCTCGGGCCTCCAGTTCCACGCGGCGAGATTGCCGGTATCACGGATACGTACCCAGATCCGACGAAGTTCACCGCGTACCGGCCCGTCCTCAATGGTCGCGCGTTGTTGCGCGACCGTCGAAGGCGTTACACAGTGGATTTATGACCGAACAGTGGATAAAAGGATGCGCAGTCCAGCGGATCGCTTTCCGCGACGGGCTGGTGCTGAACATGGAGGACTACAACGAGTTGGTCATCTCGGCACCACTGGCACTGACGCTGCCGGCCACCGAGACCGACCCGCAAGAAGTGGTCATGATCAACCCGACCAACGTGCTCAAGCAGGAGCGGCCGTTGTTCGACTTCGCCGGCCAGAAATGCACGCAGGCCGAATGGGACGAAACCGGCAGCCTGCACCTGGCCTTCGCTGACGGGCACCGGATCGACGTGCCCACCGACCAGGAACACACCTCGTGGGAGCTGTACGGCAAGAGTCACGGCTACGCCGCCTGCCTGCCCCACGGGCGTGTCCGAGTCGTCCGGCACGATCTCCCGGACGACCAGGCCGTCAACAGTTGACCGGGCCGACGCTCACCCGAAGGTGTAGTCCTCCGGGTCGGCGTTTCGCGTCCACGTCCAGTAGTCGACCAGGCGCCACGGGCTGAGCGTGTAGACGTCGCCTTCGGCGTTCTTGTAGAACGAATGCGCAATCGTCGGCTGCGACCACACCATGGTGCGCATCTCGGCTTGACTGCGCTGTACCCAATCATCGAGCCGCTGCGCCCGTGGTTCCATCCACTGACCGCGGCCCGCGAGCAACAAGTCCAAACACTCTGAGATGTAACGCATCTGGCATTCCGAATGGAAGATCAAGCTGCCGCCACTGGCCAGATTGGTGCCAGGACCGTACATGCAGAAGAAGTTCGGGAAGCCAGGAACCGTGATGCCGAGGTACGCGGTCGGCCGTTCGCCCCACTGGTCGGCCAGTACCCGGCCGTCGCGGCCGACGATCGTCATGGGCCACAGCACTTTTCCGGCGTGGAACCCGGTGGCGTAGACGATGACATCAGCAGGATGCCGCACCTCGTCGGCAGTCACGACAGCATCGGATTCGATGCGCGCGATGGGTGTTCGGATCAGCTCGACGTCATCCCGGGTCAGAGTCTGGAGCCAACTGCCGTTGTCCTGCAACGTGCGCTTGCCGGTGGCCGGGTAGTCCGGAATGACTTTCGCCAACAGGTCCGGGTTGTCACCGATCTGGCCAGTGATCCACTGCGTGAACATGATTCGCGTGACGTCGTTGATTTCACTGACTGCGCGTTGCTGGTCTGGATAGTCCGGATCGACGCGTGCCGCTGCCAGCCCCTTGTCGCAGCCCGGCCAGAACAGCAGGAAGCGGTACCAGCGGCCGTAGAACGGCAGGTGCTTCAGCGCCCACTTCACGCCGTCGCCGACGTGCGCGTGGTAGTTGGGGTTGGGGAACATCCACTGCGCTGTGCGCTGAAAGATGTTGAGCGAAGCCACTTTCTCAGCGATGGTCGGCGCAATCTGAAATCCGCTGGCGCCCGCACCGACCATTGCGACGTGCTTTCCGGTCAGGTCGACGTCATGGTTCCATTCGGCAGAGTGGAACGCCGGACCGGTGAAGTCGTCCTGTCCGGTGATAGGCGGCAGGTAGGGGCGATTGAGTTGGCCGACGGCGCTGATCACGGCACGAGCCGACAGGGTCTCCGCCGCCCCGTCCGGCCGCCGAACGCTCACCTGCCACGTCGCGCTGTCTTCGTCCCACCTCGCGCCGGTGACCTCCGTTTCGAAGCGGACATGCGGGCGAATCGCGTACTTGTCCATGATGCGTTCGAAATAGGCCTGGAGCTCGGGTTGTTCGGCGAAGAACTGGGTCCAGTGGTCGCTGGGTTCAAAGCTGTAGCAGTAGAAGTGATTTCCCACGTCGACCCGCGCCCCGGGATAGCTGTTGTGCCACCAGGTACCACCGACGCCGGCGCCACGTTCGATGATGGTGAACGGAATCCCGGCCTCTTTCAAGCGAATCCCGGCAAGCAGACCCGATTCGCCACAACCAACGACCAGCACCGGAAAATCAGCGGCCGCTTCGGCATCACGCCCCGCCTCGCCGCCCCGGACATCGGCGCCGTCGAGCTCCATCTCCTCCAGCACCATCGGCACGTACTCGTCGGGCACCGGCTCACAGACCAACCACTCCATCATTTCCTTGAGGAGGTCGCCGCCGATCGGTTCCGGCTCCGGGCAGCCCCGGTCCCGATAGTCCGCGATCACCTTGAGCGCGAGGGTGCGTACCGCCGCCTTGTCGTCCTCGGACATGTAGCCCTGGACCTCGTTGAGGAACAGCCCGGCTGGACGCAGAGCACCGCGGATCAGCTCGGGATCACCGGACATGTGCACCAGCGACAGCATCAGGGTGGGGATGCTGACGTCCAGCAGGGCCTGGGCGATTTCTTCATCAGAGGACGTAAATGGTTGTCCTGCATGTGGGTTACGCACCCTATGGACTTACCACGTTCAGCCACGGGTTGGCAGCCGAATCCACCCCGGCGCGGTGCAACCACCCTCTAGTCTTTCGAAGATGACCATCGCGTTACCCTTCAACGGCGCCCCGCCACCAGAGGTCGCACTGGCCGACATCGACCTGAGTTCGGTCCGATTCTGGGGCCGCAATGACACTGTCCGCGACGGTGCGTTCACGACGCTGCGGCGCGAAGCACCCATCTCCTTCCAGCCCGAATTGGTGCAGGAGGGGTTCGAGGCAGGCCCCGGTCATTGGGCATTCACGCGCTACGACGACGTCTACTTCGCCAGCCGCCATCCACACCTCTTCAGCTCGGCGCAGGGCATGACAATCGCCGATCAGAATCCCGAAATAGCCCAATTTTTCGGTTCGATGATCGTCATGGACGACCCGCGGCACACCCGGTTGCGCAACATCGTGCGCAGCGCGTTCACTCCAAAGGTGGTGGCGCGCACCGAAGAATCGGTGCGCACCCGGGCTCGCAGCCTCGTCCAGTCCATGATCGAACGAAACCCGGACGGCCATGGCGAGATCGTGGCCGATCTGGCCGGCCCACTGCCGCTGCAGATCATCTGCGACATGATGGGCATTCCCGAAGAAGACCACCAGCGGATCTTCCAGTGGACCAACATCATCCTGGGTTTCGGTGATCCCGATCTGACGACGGACTTCGATGAGTTCTTCCGGTCTGCGATGGACATCGGTGCATACGCCAGCGCCCTCGCCGACGACCGCCGGGCCAACCCGCGCGAGGACCTGACCACCAGCCTGGTGCAGGCCGAGGTCGACGGCGAGCGACTGACCTCCGCCGAGGTGGCGTCGTTCTTCATCCTGCTGGTGGTCGCCGGCAACGAGACCACGCGCAACGCGATCAGCCACGGGGTGTTGACGCTCAGCCGGTTTCCCGAGCAGCGCGACCAGTGGTGGGCCGACTACGACACGGTGGCGCCCACTGCCGTCGAGGAGATCATCCGCTGGTCCTCCCCCGTGGTCTACATGCGCCGGACGCTGACGCAGGATTTCGAGCTCAGTGGTGTGAAAATGCAAGCCGGGCAGAAGGTTACGATGTGGTACGGCTCAGCCAACCGGGATGAGGCCAAGTTCGACCGGCCCTGGCTGTTCGACGTGCACCGTAACCCCAATCCGCACTTGGGTTTTGGTGGGGGCGGCGCCCACTTCTGCCTCGGCGCCAACTTGGCCCGCCGCGAGATCGCGGTAGCGTTCGAGGAAATCCACCGCTGCGTGCCCGATCTGACGGCCACCGCCGAGCCGGACCGGCTCTGGTCGCAGTTCATCCACGGTATCAAGCGGTTGCCAGTGAGTTGGACGCCGCCGCGCTAACCAGCTACTGGACAATCAAAACGCCGACCATCCCAGGGTGGTACACGCAGTAGTACGGATAGCGACCCGGTGTCGTGGGCGCGGCAAACGTCGCGCGCGAATTGCCGCCGACCTTGACGTCGAACTGCCCCTTGACCTTTGACGTCACCGTATGGGCGACGTCGTCACGGTTCACGACGGTGATCTGCGCGCCGGGCGGCACGGTGAGCGGTTCGCCGAAATTCAGCGCGGTGATGGTGATCGCCGGGCCCTGGACCGGCCCGTTATCCGGCGCCGCGTTACTCGCCGGGGTGCTGTTCGGCGCCGACGTCGTCCACGTGCATCCGGCACTCGCCGCAGCCACCAGCGCCGCCGCGACGGCCAGTGCAGCTACCTGCCGCCTCGTCATGCAAGGTACTTCTCAAGCCACGACTGCAGCTGCTTCCAGGCGTCAGCAGCCGCGGTGCCGTTGTACCGCGGACCGGTGTCGTTGAAGAAAGCGTGATCGGCGGCGGGCTCCACGACCATCTGATGGACCATGCCGGCCTGCTCCAGAGCCGCTGCCGCAGCATCCTTACTGGAGGTTACGCGCTCGTCCTTCGCGCCGTAAAACGCCAGTACTGCAGCCTGTTTCGATCCGGAGAAGTCGTGCGGATCCGGCAGCGGTCCGTAGAAGGGCACTGCAACCGCGAGCCGCGGCTCCCCCGCCGCCAAGAGCTGCCAGGTAAGTCCACCACCGAAACAGAACCCGACGACTGCCAGCTTGGCTCCGGGGGCACGGCGCGCCAATTCGTCGAGGCCAGAACGCAAGTCATTGACGAACTGGTCGGGCGGAGTCTTGCCCAGGGCAGCCGTCGCCTCGGCCGGATCTTTGAAAGCCGCTGTGCCGCCTTGCGCGGACAGCAAGTCGATGCCCAGTGCCGAGTACCCGGTGCCGCCGAGACGACCGACCACCGAGCGCACCCAGTCATTGAGGCCCTTGTTCTCGTGGATCACCAACACAGCACCGCGAGGCTCGGTGGCTGCGGCCCACGACCCCTGCATCTTCCCGTCGTCCCAGGTGATCGGTGCCGGTTGGATGGCGTTCTCCATGCCCGGTGGCGGTGCGCTGTCGGTGGTCGTCGTGGTCGGCGTGGTCGGCGGGCCGGCCGGGGCTGGTTTCTTGTTGTCGCCGCATGCGGCGATCAGTGCGGTCGCGGCAGCGGTCCCGAGCCCCAGGAGAGCCAGACGGCGCATGGCTTCGCGCCGGGACAACAACCCGTCGGCATGATCGGTGGCGATTTCCTCGGCGATGTAACGCTGCAAGGGGGTCACGGGAGTCAGTATCCGCCCTGATCCTGAGCGCGGTGCCAGGTTTCCACCGAGTCCAGTAGACATTTTTAGAAAAGTGTTCATTTTTCCATTGACATCGGCCTGACCGGCACGGTTCTATAGTTAGGTGACCTCTGCAACGACGTTCGACACGATCATCCGCAACGGCCGTTGGTTTGACGGAACCGGCGCTCCTTCCGCCGTTCGGGACATCGGAATCCGCGACGGACACGTGGTGGCAATCGCCGAAAAGCTGGACGACGCGGGGTGCGCGAACGTCGTTGATGCCACCGGAAAGTGGGTGACACCCGGCCTGCTGGACATCCACACGCACTACGACGTCGAGGTGCTGGCCGGGCCCGGCCTGGCCGAGTCGCTCCGGCACGGCGTCACCACAGTGATGCTGGGATCGTGCTCGTTATCGACCGTGCACGTCGGCGGCGAGGACGCCGGTGACCTGTTCGGCCGGGTTGAGGCCATCCCCCGTGATCACGTCATCGCCGCCGTCGACGAGAACAAGACCTGGGACACCGCCGAGGGCTACGTCACCGCGCTCGAGGACCGCCCGCTCGGACCGAACGTGGCCGCGTTCATCGGCCACTCCGACATGCGCACCGCCGTCATGGGACTGGACCGCGCCACCCGTAAGGACATCCGCCCCACGCGCGGCGAGCAGGCCGAGATGGAGCAGATGCTCGCGGCGGCGCTGCAAGCCGGGTTTGTCGGATTGTCCTCGCAGCAACTGCTTTTCGACAAGATCGATGGGGACACCTGTCGGTCTCGCACGCTGCCGTCCACTTATGCCAAGGCGCGCGAGCTCCGCCGGCTCAAGTCGCAGCTGCGTCGCTCGGGCCGGATCCTGCAGTCGGGCCCGGACCTGGAGAACCCGCTGAACCTGGTGTCGCAGTTGGCCCAGTCGCTCGGACTGTTCCGCGAGAACCTCAAGACGAGCCTGCTTTCCGCGGCCGACATCAAGGCCAACCCCTACGCAATCACCATCATGGGTCCCGTGGCCCGGCTGGTGAACAAGCTCGGCGGCAACTTCCGCTGGCAGCATCTGCCGGTCCCGTTCGAGGTCTACGCCGACGGCATCGACCTGGTGGTGTTCGAGGAATTCGGTTCGGGCGCTGCGGCTCTGCATCTTCGCGACGAGGTCGAGCGCAATGACTTGATGCGAGGCGACCAGTACCGTCGCCAGTTCCGCAAGGACTACGAGAACAAGTTCGGCGTCCGAGTGTGGCACCGCGACTTCTTCGACGCCGAGATCGTCGGCTGTCCCGATGAGGCCCTGGTCGGCAACACCTTCGGACAGGTCGGCGTCGAACGCGGCCTGCACCCGGTGGACGCCTTCCTCGATCTCGTGCTCGAGTATGGCCGCGACCTTCGGTGGCGCACAACGATTTCCAATCACCGGCCTGAGGTGCTGAAGAAGCTGGCCCGCGATCCCGGTATCCAGCTGGGGTTCTCCGATGCCGGCGCACATCTGCGGAACATGGCGTTCTACAACATGGGCCTTCGACTGCTGCGCCACGTCCGCGACGCCGAGCGTGCCGGCACCCCGTTCCTGACCATCGAGCAGGCCGTGCACCGGCTGACCGGCGAGCTCGCCGACTGGTACCGCCTGGACGCCGGACATCTGCGCGTTGGTGACCGTGCCGACCTGGTGGTCATCGACCCCGAGCGTCTGGACGACTCGCTGGACGCCTACGCCGAGGATCCGGTCGAGCAGTATGGCGGGCTCTCGCGCATGGTCAACCGCAACGACGCCACCGTCGCCGCGGTGTTCGTCGGTGGACAGCAGGTGGTCCGCGACGGCGTACCAACCGACCTGGTCGGCAGTAGCCGTACCGGCCGATTCCTGCGGTTTGCCCGCCAGACGCCTGCTCTGCCCGTTGCCAAGGAAGGTGAGTTCGCCAGTGTCAGTTGAGGATACGATCCACGGTATGTGGCAGGCGCTGTCGGCGCGGGATTGGGACGGGTTGACGAAATACCTGTCCGACGACTGCATCTACCTGGACATGCCGGTCGGGCCGGCCGCGGCCGCCCGCGGGCCTGAAGACATCGTCAAACGCCTGAAGATCGGCCTGGAACCGCTGGCGTCATACGAGAACTTCGATGGCCTGTTGCTGACCAACGGCGCCGACGCCATGTACGAGCACCACGAGGAATGGCATTGGGAGACCGGCGAATCCGCAGTGCTCAAGTTCGTCACCGTGCATCGGGTCGAGAACGGCAAGGTGACATTATGGAAGGACTACTGGGACATGAGTGGGCTGACGAACTTCGCCCCGCCGTCCTGGCTGGAGAATTTCGCCACCGCGGACATGTCGTGGATCTTTGACGCGACGGGGTTGGTCTAGAGCGTGATCTTGCAGGCCTGACCGATGTCGAGGGTGCGCAGCATCCGACCCATACCGAGCCACATGGCACACGACAGCGCCAGGTCCGTGAGCAGTTCGTCGCTGAAATGCTCTGCGGCACGGGCCCAGAAGGCTTCGTCGTCGCGCAGGCCCGTGTGGTCGGTCGCGAAGCGGTACGCGAATTCGGCGGCGACGCGCTCCTGCTCGGAGTAGCCGGGCCAGGTCTGCCAGACGCCGGCGTGGGTGTAAAGGTCCTCGTCGACGCCGGCCGCAGGCCCCTCCGAATCGCGGGTGTTCTGGCAGACCACGCATTCGTTATCGAGGGCGATCACTGTGCGGGCCAGCTCCCGAACCCGTAAAGGCAAGCGGCCCTTCGTGTACACGGCGTTGGTGAAACCCGCCATCGCCATGCCGATATCAGGCGACTTGAGCACCCAGGCGGACACGTCTTCGTCGGTGAAATCTCCGATTCGGCTCATTTTTCGAACGCTACGCCACAACTGGAACAAGTTCTAGTTTTTTTGACGAAACGAAAACGGCCTCGCCCAGAAGGGGCGAGGCCGCATCCGTCAGAATGAGCTACGACGGCGGGCGCGACACGCACTGCGCCGCGTACAGTTGCTCGCCGAGCTTGTCCATCAGCTCCAGCTGGGTCTCGAGGTAGTCGATGTGGCCTTCCTCGTCGGCGAGGATGGTCTCGAAGAGGTTGGCGCTGGTGGCGTCACCCTTCTCACGGCACATGATGATGCCCGGCTTCAGCCGCGTGACCACTTCATACTCGACGGCCAGGTCGGCCTCGAACTGCTCGCGCAGCGTCTGGCCGACACGCAACGAGAAGAGTCGCTGGTAATTGGGCAGCCCGTCCAGCAGCAGAATGCGATCAGTAAGAGCTTCAGCGTGGTGCATTTCTTCTATCGACTCGGCACGGGTGTGCTTGGCCAATTCCGTAAAGCCCCAGTTGTCCTGCATTTTTGAATGCAAAAAGTACTGATTGATCGCAGTCAGTTCGCTGGTCAATTGCTCGTTGAGCAATTTGAGAACTTCGGGGTCGCCTTGCATTTCGGCTCCTTAAACACCATCGGGGCTGGTCCAAGTGTCACTGGCGCGGAACAACAACGTGCCTGCGTTCGAACCTAGCCCAGCAACCCTTCGTCGGCGACCGGATCGGACCGCGTTTCTATCTCGAATCAACCAGTTCCCGGTTGCGCGACTTCGCCGCTGGCCAGCAGCTATGGACTGGCTGCCCTAAGTAAGGTTAGACTGCACTAACCACCGCGGCGACGGTCCGCGGTACTGAACGACCCAGAACGGCAGGACCGATGAGCGAGCACCCGTTGCACTCGCTCATTCTGGCCGCCGATTATCGCGTCGCCGATGTCGAAGGAATGTGGGCCCAGTTACAGGCCCGCCGGCCGCAATTAGCCGATATTGCTGCGCATCATGTCGTCGTGTATTCGTCACTGTGGGAACCGGGACGGGTGCTCGTCACCGTCGGAATCCACCACCCGCAATCAGTGAGCGAAGTAATGCGCTCGCCGGCGATATTCGAATTCTTCGATGCATCCGGCGTCGAAGATATTCCCGCCGTTTTCGCTGGGGAGGTCGTGGAGAAAATCGACCTGGCCGAGTCGAGCGCCGGCGAGAACGGCGTCGCCTCCGTCATCGTCGGGGTCGTCACTGCCGTACACGACGTGCCCGCCTTGATGGACAAGGTCCACGACGCCGTCGGCCGCTTCCGCGACGCCGGGGTGTGCAAGGTGTGGGTGTACCAGGCTTTTGACGACGGCCACGAGGTGCTGATCCTGCAGCAGATCGAGAACGAATCCGCGGCCCGCCGCTGGATCGATCACCCCGACGCCGCCGCCGAGTGGATGTCTGCGGCCGGATTCGGGGTCTACCCAACAGTTTTCGTCGGCACGCTGGCTCATATGTCGTCGCTCGACTCGTCCGGCGAGGAGAGCAACTGATGTTCGTCTGCCTGTGTACCGGGGTGACCAGTCAGGTTGTCACCGAACTCGTAGCCGACGGTGCGACCACGTCGAAGCAGATCGCCGAGAAGTGCGGCGCCGGCCTCGACTGCGGGCGCTGCCGGCGCACGGTGCGGGCCATCATCGAGGCAGCCCGCACCGACTGCCCGGTGCACAAGGCGGGCTAACTCACTCCTCCGCCAGAAACTGCGGATAGTTCGTCAGCCCTTACGCCCCACGAACGCACTCAACGCATCGGCATTCGCCGCCCCACCGAGCAACTCGGCGAACTGGCCCGATTCCCGCTTGGTCGCCGCGACGATGGCCTCGCGGGTCGGCTCAACCATCGCATGTTTGACGGCCATCAGGCTCGAAAGCGGCCGGGCAGCAATGACTTCCGCATGTTTGCGCGCTTCAGGAAGCAAGTCGTCCGGCTCGCAGACGCGCCAGACCAGCCCCATGCGCAGAGCCTCTTCGGCGCTCACCCACTCCGAGGACAACAGCAGCCATGCGGCATTCTGCCGTCCCATCAAGCGCGGCAACAAGTATGACGACGCCGCCTCCGACGCGACACCGAGACTGGTGAACGGGCACTTGAGCCGCGCCGTCGTCGACATGAAAGCGAGGTCGGCGTACCCGAGGATGGTGGTGCCGATACCCAGGCCGACACCGTTCACCGCACAGATCAACGGCTTCGGGAAAGCGGTCAGCGCCTCGATCAAGCCGGGAAAGCCGTACTCCCCCATCTGATATTCGGGATTGCTGACCATTGCCTGCATCTCGATGAGGTCGTTGCCCGCGCTGAATGCCCGGCCGGCACCGGTGAACAGTACGACGGAGACCTCTGGATCGGCCGCGGCGTCATTGAGCGCGATGGTCGTGGCGTCGTACAGCGCCTCACTGAACGCGTTGAGCGCATCGGGCCGGTTCAGGGTCAGCGTGCGGACCTTGTTGGTGTCGTCGATCTGGACGAGCGCGGCAGAATCGGTCACAGCTTGTCTCCAAACGGGTTTCCCATGATGTACCGACTGGTGGGCACGGTGTCGACGTTGACGTTGGCGCCGAAGGCCGAGGTGCTGGCTGTCATCTTGGACGCCCGATCGCCCAGGTCGGCGTCGTCGGCCGCACCGAAGAAAGCATGCAGGCTGGCGATCGCCTCGATGGGGAACAGCTCCTCGACGATGGCGCCTAGTTGTGGGGCGTCGGGCGTCAAGGACCGGACCACCGCGTTCTGGGTGTAGCCGAACGTCGACTGAGTGTCGATCGCGACCTGAGTGTGGTCAATGTGCCAGCGGCGGAACCACTCTCGCTCGTCCATGCCATCGGGCCGGCGTAGCAGCGCGACGTTGGCCAGGCCGGTGGTGCGCTCCCCCGGCACGATCGGCGGGCCGGCCATCGGCACCGACTCGGTGACCAAATACGCGGCCAATTCAGTGCATTCGCGGCGCAGCCGGTCCAGTACCGCGGTCATCTGAGTGCCGTAGTACTGCTGGGTCCACACACTGACCACCGCGACCACCGGCGGTTCCAATGTGGTCAACAGCATCAGGGAGTCCCGGACTGCGGCGTCTTTGACGTTGACGGCCAACCCGGGCACGCCCAGTGCCAGCAGCTCGTCGGCAACCTCGGTACGCAGGCGTTCGCACCAGGCGTCGTCCGCGGTGTCACGCCGGAGCGTGACCATCACCTTTTCCATCGCGCCTCCTGATTAGTCCCGCGCCCAGCGCGGCGTGATGAAGACACCCTCGGCCTCCACCGTGATGCCCTCGGCGTCAGCGATATGGCCGACGGCGTAGGTCTTTATGCCCTCGGTCCGGACGATGCGGGCCTCGGTATGAAGGTCGCCGAGACGTGTCATGCGCCGGTAGCGCATGGTGAGAGTCCCGGTCAGCCTCGGTTGACCCGGCACGCTGGCCCCCTCGCCCAGCACGTGGTCAAGGATCATCGCCGAGACGCCACCGTGCACATGCCCGGGCGGACCTTCGTACGCGGCGCCGAGATGGAAGTCGGCGGACACACTGCCGTCCTCGGCCCGGATCAGGATCACCGGCGGTGCGATCGGGTTGCGGAGGCCGATCACCGCATTGCCCCAAGGCATTTCATGACCCTGCGCCCCGAAGCGGATACCGAACGAGCCCTCAAGTTGCGCGGCACGCAGCTGCGCAGTGGCGGCGTCAATCTGGGCCGTAACCGCCGCGACGGCGTCGGCGCCAACCTCGGTCCGAATGGTCGCGTCGATGAGCTCGCGTACGGACTGCGTCAACGGTTCGTAGACGGCCCGCATCCGCGCCACGTCATCGGCGCTGAGCTTCTGCAAAGTGTCCTCGAGCACCCTTGAACTAGAACACGTTCTAATCCGACTGTCGAGGCTGGGGTCCCATTGCCCGACGGCAATGCCGTCCCCGAGCGCGCCAGCTAACATACATTCCGACATCAGCAAACCGTGACATAGCATCGGCTGCGGCCACACTCAAAGGTCGTCGAGACGCGACTCCGAACGCCATTGGACGCGCATCGAGCGAAACTACGCCACTACAACCGTCCAGCGCGCTCAGGCCGAAGGCCTTCGGGAGCGTAAACCAACCCAGATTAACCAGGTCGAATTGCCTATTTTCTACATGCTCGCCAATACTCGCGATGTGAATTCAAAGAAATCCCGTACCATTTGCCTTAAAAAGGCTGTACATCGTTATGGCGTCGGATTAGAGTCTGAATCCAATACCGCCGTTCGCGTCCAGCAAACGCCGGCCGACAACACTGCAAGACGATCCCGACCGTCGCGGGCAGGGCAGGCGGGATCGGAGTTGGTGAAGGAGTTCAAGCCGATGCGGATCGATGCGTTCGCTGGGTGTCAGGTGTCGAGTGTGCTCGTCGTGGACCCGTACGAAGTGGTCTACACGGGCATCTCGACCTGGCTGCGCGAGGACTACGCGCTGCGCGGAACCACTACTGCCCACTACACCGAGACCGAACAGTTCCTGTGCAGCCACCCCATTCCCGGCGACGACGCCGAAGTGGTCCTGCTGGGCCTCAACGCCGACGACGCGCCCAACTTTGCTGCCGTAAGCGAACTGACACGTCGCGGGCATCGCGTCGTCGTGTACTCCCACCTCACCGGCGTTGACGTGATCCGCGCTGCCGTCGACGCGGGCGCGTTGACGTACCTGACCAAAGCCGAAGGCCGTGAACACTTGCTCGAAGCCATCCGGTTAGCCGTCACCAGCACTCCGTACCGGGGGCCGAGCATGTCGGCCGCGCTCGAGGGCCGCGATCTGCGCCACCGGCCGGTGCTGGCGCCGCGCGAACAGCAGGTGCTCCTGGCCTGGATCCAGACCGACAGCAAGGACCTTGTCGCGCAACAGTTGTTCCTGGCGCCCAGCACCGTGCGGACGCACCTGCAACGTATCCGCGCGAAGTACACCGCGGCCGGCCGCCCGGCCGGCACCAAAGCCGCACTGGTAGCCCGCGCCATCCAAGATCGGATCATCAGCATCGATGACCTGTGACGGCCGACAACAACTGAGGCGGGCTCCGTAAACTCCCCACCATGTCAGTCACCGCCGATGATCTGCGCCACCTGCACCGCTGCGTCGAACTCGCGCGCGAGGCGCTGAACGGCGGCGACGAACCCTTCGGCTCGCTGCTGGTGGACGCCGACGGCGTGGTGCTGTTCGAGGACCGCAACCGGGTCTCCGGCGGAGACGCGACACAACATCCCGAGTTCGCAATCGCCCGGTGGGCCGCAACCAATCTCGAGCCTGCCGAGCGCGCGACTACCGTGACGTACACCTCCGGCGAGCATTGCCCGATGTGCTCCGCCGCACATGCGTGGGTCGGCCTCGGCCGCATCGTCTATGCGACATCGTCGGCGCAGCTCGGCGGCTGGCTCGCCGACTGGGACGTCGCCCCGTCGCCTGTTGCGGCACTGCCCATTTCGACCGTCGCACCCGGCGTGCCGATTGACGGTCCGGTCGACGAGCTCGCCGACCCCATGAAGGCGCTGTACGAAGCCGCTTTTCGGCCCTGACCCCTCACCCGATTCCCAAACGTTAACCAACTGCGACGTCACGCTTCGGCATCGCCACTGCACACCCGGGCACCCAGGTGTTTCACTAATTAGCGCGGGGAGCCTGCCGTTACCCCCGAGACGGCAGACTCCCTGCTCTCATGCGCGGTGCAGGTCCGCCACCTAATGTCGTCGCCGTGAGCGAGACACAGTCGATGCGACCCATCATTCGCGGCATCCTGCTCGACATCGCACCACCTTTGGCCGCCTACTACGGGCTTCGGGCCGCCGGCGTCTCGGAGTACGTCGCTCTGCTGACCGCGACGGTGCTGGCCGGCCTCAAGGTTGGCCACGATGCCGTCCGGGCCCGGCGCCTCGATCCGTTCGCCGGCTATCTGACGCTGAACTTCGGTTTGAGCCTGGCCGTGGGACTGAGCACCTCCGATGCCCGGCTGCTGCTGGCCGGCACCACGCTGGTGGGCGCGATCGGCGGGTTGGTCTTCCTCGGCAGCTGCGTGATCGGCACCCCGTTGACCCAGGTCGTCGCGGAACGGGTCGAAACGGAGGGACAGGACACCGGGCCCGCCGCTGTCGCCTACCGCCGCCGGGTGCACATTCTGCTGTCAGCGATGTGGGGCGTCGGCCTGATCGTCGGGACCGGGGTGCAGGTGGCGATCATCTTCGCCACGTCAGTGGACGTCGCCAACGCCGTGACCACGGTGTTTTCGCTCGCCACCACCGTGGTGCTGATGGCGGCGACGTTCGTCATCAGCAAGCGGGCCAGGGCCCGGTGGGAGGCGCAGGAACAGCGGGTGCCCGCCGGCCTGGAACAAAACACCGACCACCAAGGTTGAGCGCATCAGATTCAACTTTGGAGGTATGGATGTCCGACGCCACAACAGCACCCATCGCTGTTCCCGTCCTGTTTGTCACCGAGCCGATCGTCCTGCCGGGCATGGTCGTGCCCATCGAACTCGATGAAGCCGCACGCGCCGCAGTCGATGCGGCTCAGGCTGCCGCCGCAACCGGCGAGGCCGGGAAGCTGCTGATCGCACCCCGCCTCGACGACCGCTACCCCACCCATGGCGTCCTGGCCTCGATCGTGCAGGTCGGACGGGTGCCCAGTGGCGGGGCGGCCGCCGTCGTCCGCGGCGAACGTCGCGCGCACATCGGGTCCGGGACCTCCGGCCCAGGCAGCGCGTTGTGGGTCGTGGTGGACGAGGTCGAAGAGCCAAACGCCACCGACGAAACCCGTGCGCTGGCAGCCGAATACAAAAAGCTGCTCCTGGCCATCCTGCAACGGCGCGAGGCCTGGCAGATCGTTGACGCGGTCAACCAGATCACCGAGCCGTCCGCGCTGGCCGATACCGCCGGCTACGCGTCGTACCTGACCGACGTGCAGAAGCGCGAGCTGCTGGAGACTGCCGACGTGGCCGAGCGACTGCGTCGGCTGATCGAGTGGACCGGCGAGCACCTGGCCGAGGTCGAGGTCAACGACAAGATCGCCGAGGACGTCCGGGCCGGAATGGACAAGCGGCAGAAGGAATTTCTGCTGCGCCAGCAGTTGGATGCCATCCGTAAGGAACTCGGAGAACTGGACGGTAGCGCCGGAGCCGAGGAACCCGCCGACTACCGGACCCGCATCGAGGCGGCCGATCTACCCGAGAAGGTGCGGGAGGCCGCGCTGCGCGAGGTCGGCAAGTTGGAACGCTCCAGCGAGCAGACCCCGGAAGGCGGCTGGATCCGTACCTGGCTGGACACCGTCCTGGACCTGCCGTGGCACGAACGCACCGAGGATGCGACGGATCTGACGGCCGCTCGCGCGGTGCTGGACGCCGATCACCACGGTCTGGACGATGTGAAGGATCGCATCGTCGAGTACCTGGCGGTGCGTACCCGTCGCGCTCAGCGGGGCATGGCCGTCGTCGGAGGCCGTGGGTCTGGTGCGGTCATGGTGCTGGCCGGTCCTCCCGGCGTCGGCAAGACGTCGCTGGGTGAGTCGGTCGCGCGTGCGCTGGGCCGCAAGTTCGTTCGCGTCGCTCTGGGTGGCGTGCGCGACGAGGCCGAGATCCGTGGCCACCGGCGTACCTACGTCGGCGCGCTGCCGGGCCGTATCGTGCGGGCTATCAGTGAAGCGGGTTCGATGAATCCCGTTGTGCTGCTTGATGAGATCGACAAGGTGGGCTCGGACTACCGCGGCGATCCGGCGGCGGCGCTGCTGGAAGTGCTGGACCCAGCGCAGAACCACACGTTCCGGGATCACTACCTGGACCTGGATCTGGACCTGTCCGATGTGGTGTTCCTGGCGACGGCCAACGTCATCGAGAACATCCCCTCAGCCCTGCTAGACCGCATGGAACTCATCTCTCTAGACGGCTATACCGAGGACGACAAGGTCGCCATCGCCCGGGATTACCTGCTGCCCCGGCAGGCCGAGCGGGCGGCGTTGACCACCGACGAGGTGACGGTGACGGACGCGGCACTGCGCAAGATCGCCGCCGACTACACCCGTGAACCGGGCGTCCGGCAGTTCGAGCGGTTGCTGGCCAAGGCGCTGCGGAAGGTGACCACACGGTTGGCTTCCGGGGTGCAGTCCGTCACGGTCGACGAACCGGATCTGACCCAGTACTTGGGCCGTCCGCGGTTCATGCCGGAATCGGCGGAACGCACCGCGGTACCTGGCGTGGCGACCGGGCTGGCTGTCACCGGCATGGGTGGCGACGTGCTCTACATCGAGGCCGGCTCGAACGACGGCGAACCGGGTCTGCAGTTGACCGGCCAGCTGGGCGACGTGATGAAGGAGTCGGCGCAGATCGCGCTGTCCTACGTGCGGTCGCACGCGGCGGAGCTGGGTGTCGATCCGAAGGCGCTGGATCGTCGTATCCACGTCCACGTGCCCGCCGGCGCGGTGCCCAAGGACGGTCCGTCCGCCGGTGTGACGATGGTGACCGCACTGGTCTCCATGGCGACCGGACGACAGGTCCGCTCCGACGTCGGCATGACCGGCGAGGTCACGCTGAACGGTCGGGTGCTACCCATCGGCGGGGTGAAGCAGAAGCTGATGGCAGCCCAACGTGCCGGGCTGACAACGGTTTTCATCCCGGCGCGCAACGAACCGGACCTGGACGACGTGCCCGCCGAGGTCTTGGACGCACTCGACGTGCGGCCCATGACCGACGTGGCCGACATCATCGCCCAGGCGCTGGAATCGGCCACCGAGACGGCCACCGTGGCGGCCTGATAACGAAATAGCGCGAGCAGACGCAAATGCTCCTGTTCACCTGCGGGTGGTGGGACATTTGCGTCTGCTCGCGTTAGATGGGGATATGCCCAACTTCAATGAAGTCAAACGGCGCGTGGTCCATACCGTCCAGCGTCGGCTCGTCAATCCGGTGGGCCGGCAGCTGCCGGTGACCATGCTGGAAACCATCGGCCGCAAGTCCGGCGAGCCCCGGCACACCGCGATCGGCGGGCGGGTGATCGACGGCGCCTTCTGGCTGGTGTCCGAGCACGGCGATCATGCCGACTTCGTCCGCAACATCAAAGCGAATCCCGCAGTGCGCGTACGCATCAACGGGGAATGGCGCACCGGAACCGCGCATCTGCTCCCCGACGACGACCCGGTGGCTCGGCTGCGCCAACTCCCCCAGATGAACAGCGCGGTGGTGCGGGTGATGGGCACCGACCTGCTGTCGGTGCGCGTCGACCTCGACTGAGCGTTCACCCGCGGGTAGACACATATAAAGCCCACAACGTCGACGGTGTGGTGCCAGACTGACCAGATGGCCTATGACGAAGACCTGGCCAACCGGATCCGCGAACTGCTCGGGCCGGTCGGTGGCATCCACGAAAAGCGTATGTTCGGCGGGTTGGCCTTCCTGTTGAACGGCAACATGTCGGTGGCGGCCAGCGGCAACGGTGGCCTGCTGGTGCGGGTCCCGCCCGATGAAACTGAGAAGTTGCTGGGACGCAACCACGTTGAGCTGATGACGATGGGCGGCCGGGAAATGCGCGGCTGGCTTCGGGTAACGCCCGACGGACTCAAGACCAAGCGGCAGCTGCAGAGCTGGGTGGACCGCGGTGTCGGTTACGCCGGGACGCTGCCGGCCAAATAAACCGCGTTTGTGACCCGATGCCCATGGGTATACCGGAGTAATGGCACGAGATCGGCAGGTCGTCGCGCGGCTGCTCGACGCGGCCGGCACCACCTATGCCGAAGATGCGGGCATCAAGCTCCGCGACAAACCCACGGCACTGTTCAAGCTGCTGTCCCTGTGCATGCTTGCGAGCAAGCCAATCGCTGCGACCACCGCGGTCGCCGCGGCCCGCGAGTTGTTTCGCACCGGGATTCGCACGCCGTCGTCAGTGCTGACTGCCGACCGCACCGAAATGATCGCTGCGTTCGGCCGCGCCGGGTACGCCCGGTACGACGAGAGTTCGGCGACGCGCATGACCCGCATCGCGGCCCGCGTCAACGACGAATACGGTGGCGACCTTCGCCACCTGCGCATCAGAGCGCATCACGACGTGAACGCAGCGGGCACGGCGCTCCAGCGATTCGACGGCATCGGCCGGACGGGCGCCGACATCTTCCTCAGAGAAGTCCAGGACGTCTGGACCTGGGCCCAACCGTATTTCGACGAACGCGCGGTAGCCACCGCCAAGCTGCTCGGCCTGCCGGCGGACGCCCAAGCGCTCGGCGAGCTGGCCCCTAACTGCAACGCCCGGCTGGCAGCCGCACTGGTACGCGCATCGCTTGACGACAGCCTGCGCCGCCACATCGAAACCTAGGTCCGCACAAAGAGATTCACTGCTCGATTACTGAAAGGAACAGTCGACATGGCCAGCTCACCCACATTTGTCATCATCGGCGGCGGACTGGCGGGAGCAAAAGCTGCGGAAGCGCTGCGCAACAATGGTTTTGCGGGGCAGGTGGTGCTGTTTAGCGCAGAGCAGCAATTGCCCTACGAACGGCCCCCGCTGTCCAAGGAGTTCCTGGCCGGCAAGAAGACCATCGAAGACTTCACGGTGTACCCAGAGAACTGGTACACCGAGCACGACATCGATCTCCGACAGGGCACCGAAGTGACCACCCTCGATCGCACCGCGCACATGGTCGCCTTTAACGACGGCGATCACGAGCACTACGACAAGTTGTTGCTGGCCACGGGATCCCGTTCCCGCAAGCCCCCGATCCCGGGCTCGGACGCTGACGGCGTGTACTTCCTGCGCACCATCGACGACGCCACCGAACTGCTGGCGCAACTCGGCGATGGCCGCCGGCTGGCGATCGTCGGCGCCGGTTGGATCGGGCTCGAAGTCGCAGCCAGCGCTCGCGGATTGGGCACCGAAGTCACTGTCGTGGAATCCGCTGCGCTGCCGCTGTTGTCCTCCCTCGGCCGGGAAGCCGGCGAGGTGTTCCTCGACCTCCACCGGGACAACGGGGTGGACATCCGGTTGGGCGCCACCGTCGAGGAGATCACCACGGCCAACCACACGGCAACCGGGCTGCGGCTGGGAGACGGATCCACCGTCGCAGCCGACGCGGTACTCGTCGCGGTGGGTGCCATGCCGAACGTCGAGTTCGCCGAGCGGTCCGGGTTGGTGATCGCCGACGGCGGCATCGCGGTCGACGAGTCTCTGCTCAGCAGCGACACCGACATCTACGCCGTCGGCGACATCGCCGCAGCCGAGCATCCATTGTTCGGCGTCCCGATCCGCACCGAGCACTGGGCCAACGCCCTCAAGCAACCCGCGGTGGCGGTAGCCGGAATGCTGGGCACGCCAGGGCATTACGACGAATTGCCGTACTTCTTCACCGACCAATTCGACCTCGGCATGGAGTACGTCGGGTACGCGCCGCACTACCAACTCGCAGTGGCCCGGGGCGATCTCGGGAAGCGCGAATTCACCATGTTCTGGCTGGACGGCGGACAACGCGTGCTGGCCGGCATGAACGTCAACATCTGGAAAGGGCTCGACGACATCAAGAAGCTCATCCGGTCCCGCCAGCCTGTCGATGCGGCAGCGCTGGCCGACCCGTCGATCGCGTTGTCAGACCTGGCGGCCTAACCGGCTGGGGGTCCGACCCGGTAGATCGATTTGATGCTCTGATAGGCCGCGAGGCCCTCGGGCCCGAGTTCCCGGCCCAATCCGCTGGCCTTCACCCCACCGAACGGGGCCGCCAGATCCAGTTGATAGTCGTTGACGCCCACGGTTCCACTCCGGATGGCCCGCGCGATGTCGGTCGCCCGCTCTGCGTCGGCTGACCAGACCGTGCCACCCAAACCGTATTCACTGTCGTTGGCCAGAGCGACGGCCTGCTGCTCGGTCTCGTACGGGATCACCGCCAGCACCGGGCCGAAGATCTCTTCCTGCGCGATCCGCGCCGAATTGTCGACGTCCACGAACACCGTCGGTGAGACGAACCAGCCGTCCGGTTGATCCGACGGAATACCGCCGCCGGCAACGAGTTTGGCGCCATCAGCCTTGCCGGCCTCGATGTAGCCGAGCACCCGGTCGCGTTGCCGGGCGCTCACCAACGGCCCGACGTCCGTCGACTTGTCCAGCGGGTCACCGACATTCAGCCCCGAAGCCAGCGCCGCCAGCGCGTCGACCATCTCGTCATACCGGGACCGCGGAACCAGAATTCGCGAATTCAGGTGACACGTCTGGCCGTTGTTGACGAATGCCGCCGACTTCAACCCGCTGATCGTCGCGTCCAGATCGGCGTCCTCCAGGATCACCGCAGCCGACTTGCCGCCCAATTCGAGGGTGACGGGCCGCAGTAGCCGTCCGCAGGCCTCCGCGATCTGCCGGCCGACCGCCGTCGACCCGGTGAACGAGATCTTGTCGACACCGGGATGCGATACCAGGCGCGCGCCGGTATCGGGCCCGCCCGCAATGACATTGAGCACGCCCGACGGGACTCCCGCCGCCTGGGCGGCCTCAGCGAAAATCAATGCGTCCAAGGCCGTCTCGGGCGATGCCTTGAGCACAACCGTGCAGCCGGCCGCGAGTGCGGGCGCCAGCTTGAACGCGGCCAGTGCCTGCGGGTAGTTCCACGGCACGATCGCCCCGACGACACCGATGGGTTCGCGACGCACGATGGTGTGCCCGATCGCGGCCGGACGAATCTCCTCGGCCGCGGTGCTGGTGATCAGTCCGGCGTAGTACTGCAGCAGCACCGCCGGGAACCTGCCGTTGGCGCCGCGCGACAACCGGATCGGCATGCCGTTCTCGCGAGTGCACAGTTCATTCGTGGACGCCGACCGGGCCAGCAACTCATCGGCCAGTCGGTTCAGCGCTGCGGCACGGTCGGCCGGGGGCGTCGCGCTCCATTGCGGCAGTGCGGCCGCGGCGGCAGCAACAGCTGCGTCGACCTCGTCCGGGCCTGCCGCGGCACCGACACCCAGCAGCGCGCCCGTCGCAGCCTCGAGCACCGGCGTCGAGGCCCCTGACGGCCGGAATTCTCCGCCGATGAAGAGCCTGGCGCCGTCATCGATCACTGTCATGCGGGCACTCCTTCGGAGGTGGTCGGTGGACCCTGCGAGCAGCTATCGACCATCACGTTAGTTGGCCGATGCGATGGAAGGTGACCTGGCCCTTTGTCGACCGTCGGTACACTTTTTGCAGATGATCGACGCCACGGCCGCCGCCGCTTCCACCTGTCTACCGACCGGCTCACCAGCCGTGCGGCGGCATCCGCGCGTCTACCTCGATATTGCGGTCGTGGTGGCCGTCCTGGTCGCCACCAATCTGCTGGCCCACTTCACCACCCCGTGGGCGAATATCGTCGTCGTGCCGGCTGCGGCGCTGGGCTTGGTACTACTGGTCCGCAAGCGCGGTCTCGGCTGGACCGAACTCGGGCTCGGGCGGGCGCACTGGCGCACCGGCATGCGCTACGCGCTCGGTGCCATTCTGCTCGTGGGGTCGGTGATCGCGGTCGGCGTGCTGCTGCCGTGGACCCGGCCGATGTTCCTGAACAACCACTACGCGACCATCTCCGGCGCCGTGCTGGCCTCGATGATCGTGATCCCGCTGCAGACCGTCATCCCCGAGGAACTCGCGTTCCGCGGAGTGCTCCACGGCACCCTCGACCGGGCCTGGGGAGTCCGCGGGGTGGCCGCGGCCGGCTCACTGCTGTTCGGCCTCTGGCACATCGCCACCTCGCTGGGCCTGACCAGCAGTAACGTCGGATTCACCAAGGTCCTCGGCGGCGGCATGGCCGGGATGGTCGCCGGGGTCGTGATGGCGGTGATCGCCACCGGAGCCGCGGGATTCGTCTTCACGTGGCTCCGGCGCCGGTCCGGCAGCCTGCTGGCCCCGATCGCGCTGCACTGGTCACTGAACGGCATGGGTGCGCTGGCCGCCGCGGCGGTCTGGCATCTGACTTAGGGCTCGTCGCGGCGGAACAACGGTCGGGGAATTATCCAGACCGGCCGACTATTTCGAAATAGCTTTACGCACCAGTCGAACAATGAAGAGCAGAATGACCGCGCCTAAAAGCGCCGTGAAGAACGTGAACCACTTTCGGCCGTGCTCGACATCGAATCCCAACTTCTCCAGCACAAAGCCGCCGATAAATCCGCCGATAACACCGACGACGATGTCGAGAATCAGGCCCTGACCTTCACCCTTGATGATCTTGCCGGCCAGCCAGCCGGCGATGCCGCCGATGATGATGTAGGCCACCCAGCCGACCGCCGATGGCGTAGCCATGGCCAGCATCTGATGAACAGCAACAACGTCCATGCGAGAACTCCTTGCTTGCTATCGGCTCACCACAACGATATCGATGCGGTCCTTATCTCGGTATACGCGAAGAAAGTAACAACGAAACAGCGATTGGCGCACAAAAAAGATAGAGATCACCTCACTTGTGCGCTCAGCCGCAAATACCGCACCGGACGATCGAATCATCCATCACACGAATAAGGACCGTGCCGCAGGAATGCGGGCACGGTCCTTATTCGTTGTCGAGCGCTACTGATGCGGGGACATCTCCGGCGGCGCATTCGTCACCGGCACCGGCACACCGACCATCGGGTGGGCCGGATCCGCGGGCTTGGCCGGAGCGTTCGGGTCAGCCGCCGGCGGTGGCGGCGGGTTCCACGGCCGGATCGATTGGGCCAGCGCCACAGCGGCGGTCTTGTCGACCGGGTGGTTACTGGAGCCGAGCCACACCACGAACCAGCGCTGCGGGTTGCGCTGACTGCGAATGCTGGCATCCGGCGGCGGGTTGCCGACGACCCCGGCCCAGATCTGGCCGTTCGGCTTGCCGGCGTCGGTGAACTTCACCTCGTAGAACGACGCGGCACCGGGCATGTTGCCAGCGGTCAGCGCGGTGGTCTCCTGGCCGACGCGGGTACCCGGGAAGGGCATGAAGAACTCACCCATGTCGGACGCCAGCCGGTTGGCGGCCTTGCCGTTGTCGGATTCGGCGCCGGCGAACAACTTCAGGTCCAGCCGTCCAAGCAGGACGCTGGTGTCGCTCGGAGCCTGGTCTGCGCCCGGAGCCGGAACCCGGGTGAGCAGGGCCTGGCCGTACGAAAGCTGCGTCGCGTCGGCGATCTTCCAGCCCGGTGGCACGACGTAGCTGAACCCGCCGGCGTCATTGTTGACGCGGCCGGCCTCAGGTGCCGGAGCCGCGCCCGGAGCGGGCGCCGGGGCCGGAGCGCCCGGCGCAGGTGCCGGGGCAGGCGGTGGCGGTGGCGCGTTGGGGTCCGCGGGCGGCAGGTTCGGGTCCGCTGCCGGAGGCGGGGGCGGCGCGTTCGGATCTGCGGGCGGCAGGTTCGGGTCCGGAGCGGGCGCCGGCGCAGGGGCAGGTGCGGGAGCCGGCGCGGGAGCCCCAGGGGCCGGCGCAGGGGCAGGGGCAGGCACCGGAGGCGGCGGCACCGGATCGGCGTAGGCGACCGCGCTCGGCAGCACAATGGCCGCGGCGGCCATGCTCGCCACAGCCGCAGTCAGTGATTTCGGAAGTTTGCGGGCACTTGTACGCGCATCCGGGTGTCGCATGGGGACGAAAATACCGTGTTGCCGGCGTGACGCAAGTGTGTGGTGCTGTCAAAGTGCTCCGTAAGCGGTTAGCTCGGGCTTGGCATCCACTGAGACGACGGCGCTATCAAGCGGTTGCTGAGATGCCAGTGCGCGCCAACCGGTCCGGATCATCGCCGGGCGCGCCGTCACGCCGGTCGAATCGCCACATCGCGCGCCGCGACCGAGAAGTACACCTGCTCCCCCGGAATCAACCGCAGTCCGGCCGCTGTTTCGGCGCTGATGTCGGCCGCGAGCCCCGAGGCAGCGTCGTCGGTGCCGTCCGTCGCCTCCGCACGCACCCGGATCACCGGGCCTCGGTGATCCAGCTCCGCAACACCCACAGCGACGACGTTGACGTCACCGGCTGGTTCGTCCCGCGACACCGATACCGCGGCGGGGGCGAACACCGCGATGGCCGAACTGCCCGGCCGGACGTCCGCTTCACACGTCCCGTGCCAGTCCAGGCCCGCGGCCGTCACCGAAGCGCCGCCTGCGCCGGCCGGCCCGGAAATCAGGTTCACACCGGCGAACCGTGCCCCGAAAGCAGTGCTCGGCGCGGTCAGAAGGTCCGCGACGGTGCAGGATTCGGCGATCCGACCGGCCTCGATGACGACGACCCGGTCGGCGAGGGTGACGACGTCGAGCAGATCGTGCGTGACCAACATCGAACTTCGCCCGCCCGCAGCGAGCACGCCGCGTAGCAGTCGGCGCATCGCCGACGCCGCCGCGACGTCCAGCCCAGCCAGTGGCTCGTCCAGCAGCAACACGTCGGGTTCGGCCGCCAACGCCCGGGCCAGGGCAACACGCTGCGCCTGGCCACCGGACAGCTGTGCCGGACGGCGGTCACTCAGGTCAGCGGCGCCGACCTCGCCCAGCCAGTGCGCCGCTAGCTGCCGCGCCTGAGCGCGCATGCCTCGCCACCGGTGGTGGCGGGCCCGCGGTCCGAACGCCACGTTGGCTGCCGCCGTCAAATGCGGAAACAGTGCCGGGTCCTGCAGGAGCAGGCCCACCCGCCGACTGTGTACCGGCTCGTGGATGGCCGACGCCGTGTCGGTCAGCCGGTGGTTGCCCACCGTCACCGTGCCCGAATCCGGGCGTAGCAGACCGGCGATCACATGCAGCAGACTCGACTTGCCGGCGCCGTTGGGGCCGATGACGGCCACCACCTCGCCGGGCGCGACGGCGAACTCCACGTCAAGGTCGCGCGCCTCGACAACCGCCCGCACCGAAACCCCGCCCGTCACGTACGACCCTCCGCCGCGAACGGCCCCCGGCCGACCCGGGCGCCACCCATGCCGAGCACGACCACTGCCGCGACCACGACGAGCACCAGCGACAATGCCACCGCCGAATCGGCGTCGGCCTCGCGCTGCAGATAGATCTCCAGCGGCAACGTTCTGGTCACCCCTTGCCTGGAGCCGGCGAACGTCAGCGTGGCCCCGAATTCGCCGAGTGACCGCGCAAACGCCAGTACTGCCCCGGATATCAGCCCGGGCGCCAGAATCGGCAACGTCACGCGCCGCCACACCGTCGTCGGGCGGGCACCCAGGGTTGCTGCAACAGTCTCGTACTGCGATCCCGCCGTGCGCGCGGCGCCTTCCAGCGCGATGACCAGAAACGGCAGCGACACGAACGTCTGCGCAAGTACGACCGCCGACGTCGAAAACGCAATGTGCACGCCCGCCGCGTCGAGGTAGCGACCGATCAATCCCAGGCGACCGAAGGCGTACAACAGCGCGATACCCCCAACGACCGGCGGCAATACCAGCGGCAGCAGGATCAGAGGCCGGGTCCAGCGCACCAATCGGGATCGGCTGCGGGCCAGCACCAACGCCATCGGCACGCCCAGGATCACACAGAGCGTGGTGCTGGCCGCGGCGGTCTTGAGGCTCAAAACCAGTGCCGTGACCGATGAATCGCTGCTGATCAGCTCCAGAAACCGAGACCAGTCGACCTTCGCCGCAACGGCGACCAGCGGGAGCACGACGAAGAGCGCGCCGACAGCCGCCGGGACGTAAATCCAGCGGGGCAGCCCCGGGTTCAAGGCTTCGCGAAACCGAACTGGGCCAGGGTCTGACGGCCCGCGTCACCCGTGACCAGATCGACGAACCGCTGCGCCGCAGCGGCATTCGCCGACGACTTCAAGACCGCGATGGGATAGACGTTGACCGCCGACGCCGATTGCGGGAACTCGACTTTGGCCACCTTGGCGCCGGCCGACTGGGCGTCGGTCTGGTAGACCAGGCCCGCATCCGCTTGCCCGCTGGTGACCTTGTTGAGGACGTCGGTCACCGACGTTTCCTCACTGACCGGACTCAACGGGACGCCGACCAACGTCTCGACCTTGCGTGTCGCCGTGCCGCACGGCACCTGTCGCGCGCAGACCACAACGTTCAGCCCCGGCTGCGCCAAATCGGCAAATGTGTTGAGGTGCTTGGGATTACCGGGGCGCGTCACGATCACGAGGGTGTTCGACGCGAAGTTCACCGGGGTACCGGACACGAGGCCGGCCTTGGCCGCATTGCTCATGTTGTTGGTGTCCGCAGAGGCGAAGACGTCGGCATTCGCACCTTGGGTCAGTTGCGTGACCAGCGACGACGACCCCGCGAAGTTGAACTGCACCGAACTGCCCGGGTTGTCCTTCTGGTAGCGGTCGGCGAGCGCCGTGAACGCATCCTTCAGCGACGCCGCCGCGTACACGTTGAGCACCGGACCGGACTTGCTTGAGTCTGATCCGCAGCCGGCAAGCACACCGACGCTGCCCATCATGACGATCGCCAGCAGCGTGCGGACAGACCTGAGCATGGGTCGCATTCCGCAAACCCTAAGGTGCGCGCGTCCGCGTGGCGAGTTTCGCCGAGTAGCTACTGTCCAGTAACATGAGCTAAACCCCGTTCAGCGTTGTACCCGAGGAGGCCCTGCAGATGGACGTTCTGGTCACCGGAGGCGATACCGATCTCGGCCGGGTCATCGCAGCAGGATTCCGCGACGCCGGCCACACCGTCGTCATCGCCGGCGCCCGCCGCGACGAGCTCGACGTGGCCGCCAAGGAACTCGAAGTCGAATCGATCGTGTTCGACAACACCGACGGCGCGGCACTCGAGCAGATGCGCGACAAGCTGCCGCAGCACCTCGACACCATCATCAACGTCCCGGCCCCAGCCTGGTCCGCCGGCGACCCACGCACCTACACGCTGGCCGAGCGCGCCGCGGTCTGGCGCAACACCCTCGATTCCTCGCTGCTGTCAGCTGTGTTGACCGTCCAGATCCTCGGCGACCAGATGCGCTCGGGCGGTGCCATCGTCACCGTCGTGCCGGAGTGCCCCAAGGACGGCACCGCGGACTCCGCGATCAAGGCTGCCGTGTCGACCTGGACCGCAGGGCAGGCCGAGCACTTCGGCATCCGCGGCATCACGGTCAACGTGGTCGCCGCCGGCCGTAGCTCCGAGTCGGGCTATGACGGCATTGACCCGAGCGGTGCGACGGTCGCCTCCGAGCTGACCAAGCTGGCTCTCTTCCTCACCACGCCGGCCGCGCGCCACATCACCGGCGAGACGCTGCACGTGAGCGCCGGGGCCCTGGCCACGTTCGCCTGACCCACCCGGTTTTATTCCCGTACCGCGGCGGCTTCGCGTGCGGCGAAAACCAGGACGCAAAACCGTAGTCGGTGGATAGGGTCGAATCGTGACGATTCGACTCGGTCTTCAGATCCCCAATTTTTCCTACGGCACCGGCGTCGGTGAGCTGTTCCCGACCGTCATCGCGCAGGCCCAGGAAGCCGAGGCCGCCGGCTTCGACTCGGTTTTCGTGATGGATCACTTCTATCAGCTGCCCATGCTGGGCTCCCCCGATCAACCGATGCTGGAGGCGTACACCGCGCTCGGCGGTCTGGCCACCGCCACCCAGAAGGTGCAGCTGGGCACCATGGTCACCGGCAACACCTACCGCAACCCGACGCTGCTGGCCAAAGCCATCACGACGCTCGACGTGATGAGTCAGGGCCGCGCGATCCTCGGCATGGGAACGGGGTGGTTCGAACTCGAACACGACCAACTCGGTTTCGACTTCGGTACGTTCACCGACCGGTTCAATCGGCTCGACGAGTCGCTGCAGATCGTACTGCCCATGCTTAAGGGCGAGCGCCCGACCTTCACCGGCAAGTACTACCGCACCGTCGAGGCCATGGCCAATCCCCGCTTCCGCGATCACATTCCGCTGTTGATCGGCGGCAGTGGCGAGAAGAAGACCATTCCGCTGGCCGCCCAGCACTTCGACCACCTCAACGTCATCGCCGGCTTCAACGAGCTGCCGCGCAAGGTGGAAGTGGTGCGGGAAGCCTGCGAGAAGATCGACCGTGACCCGGCCACCCTAGAGACCACCATGCTGGTCACCGCCTTCGTCGACGACAAGGCGACGTCCGATCTGATCCCGGCCGAGATGGGCCAGCGAATGGTGGCCGGTAGCGCCGAGAGCGTGGCCGAGCAGTTGAAGGCCAAGGTGTTCGATGCCGGCATCGGTGGTGTCATCGTCAACCTTCCGACCATGGTGACCGGATATGTACCAGGCGTCATCGCGGCGCTTGGCGCGGCCCTGAACTCGGCCATCAGCGCCTGACCCGACCTGGTCGGGGTATCTCAGTGCGTTGATCGATTCAGCTGCGACTAACCTGTCAGGTGACAACCACCGGTCGTACGTCGAGGAGCCCCTCAAACATGGTCCACCCCGGAGCTACGGCAACGGATCGCCACAAAGTCGTCATCATCGGATCGGGCTTCGGTGGCCTGACCAGCGCCCAGGCCCTGAAGCACGCTGATGTCGACATCAAGCTGATCGCCCGTACCACGCACCACCTGTTCCAGCCGCTGCTGTACCAGGTGGCCACGGGCATCATCTCCGAAGGTGAGATTGCCCCACCGACACGGTTGATTCTGCGCAATCAGCAGAACGCGCAGGTGCTGCTCGGCGACGTGACGCACATCGACCTGGAGAACCGGACCGTCGACTCGGTGCTGCTCGGGCACACCTACAGCACGCCGTACGACAGCCTGATCATCGCCGCCGGCGCCGGTCAGTCCTACTTCGGCAACGACCACTTCGCCGAGTGGGCCCCGGGCATGAAGACCATCGACGACGCGCTGGAGCTGCGCGGCCGCATCCTGGGTGCGTTCGAGCAGGCCGAGCGGTCCAGCGACCCCGAGCGCCGCAAGAAGCTGCTGACCTTCGTGGTCGTCGGCGCCGGTCCGACCGGCGTCGAGATGGCCGGCCAGATCCAGGAGCTGGCGGACCAGACGCTCAAGGGCAGCTTCCGCCACATCGATCCGACCGAAGCCAAGGTCATCCTGCTCGACGCCGCACCCGCGGTGCTGCCGCCGATGGGCGAGAAGCTCGGCCTCAAGGCCAAGAACCGGCTCGAGAAGATGGGCGTCGAGATTCAGCTCAACGCCATGGTCACCGACGTCGACCGCAACGGCATCACCGTCAAGGACAAGGACGGCACCATCCGGCGCATCGATTCGGCATGCAAGGTGTGGTCCGCGGGCGTGCAGGCCAGCCCGCTCGGTCGCGACCTGGCCAACCAGTCCGAGACCGAAATCGACCGGGCCGGCCGCGTCAAGGTGAATCCGGATCTGTCGATCCCCGGCCACCCGAACGTGTTCGTCGTCGGCGACATGGCCTTCGTCGACGGCGTGCCCGGCATGGCCCAGGGCGCGATCCAGGGCGGCAAGCACGTCGCCGCGATCCTCAAGAACGAGGCCAAGGCCCGCGCGCACGGCACCCAGCCCAAGCCGCGCGAACCGTTCTCGTACTTCGACAAGGGCTCGATGGCCACCGTCTCGAAGTGGAACGCCGTCGCCAAGGTCGGCAAGCTCGAGTTCGGCGGCTTCATTGCGTGGCTGGCCTGGCTGGGGCTGCACCTGATTTACCTGGTGGGCTTCAAGACCAAGATCGCCACACTGCTGTCGTGGACGGTGACGTTCATGAGCCGGCAGCGCGGGCAGCTGACCATCACCGAGCAGCAGGCCTACGCCCGCACCCGGATCGGCGAACTCGAGGAGATCGCATCGTCGGTCCAATCGACGGCCGACCCGGAGACCGTCGCCTCGTAACGTGAATTTCGGCGGGCTGCGGATCGGTTGACGGTCCGCAGCCCGCCGAAATGCGTTCAGCCCTCGAGGTTTTGGAGCCGCACCTGGCCCCGCGCCACCATCCGGTCGTCTTCGTCGGTAATGGTGACCAGCCACAGCTGCTGACGGCGGCCACGGTGGATCGGTGTCGACGTGGCGGTGACGGTGCCGGTTTTCAGCGCTCGCAGGAAGTCGGTGTTGTTGTTGACGCCGACGACGGTGCCGCCGCCATGCTCGGCGAGCCAGACATGGCCGGATACGCTCGCCAAGCTCTCGATGACAGCGCAGTGGATGCCGCCGTGCACGATCCCCCAGGGCTGCAACAGCTTGTCGGTGATCTTCAATTGAGCACGCGAGCCGTCGGGGGTGACCTCCAGATAGGTCAGTCCGATTTCGGCGTCGAAGCCGCGGCCGAGGTCCTCAGGCACAGATGTCGTCACCACTAGGTGTCTACACCAGCAGCCGCGCTGACCATCACCGCACCCGTCCGGGAAAGCGAGCAGGCCCCGCACACATGATGTGCGGGGCCTGCCCTTCGAATGGACCGGGAATCACTGCAGCCCTCAGGATTCCGGCACGGTCCGATGGTCTCTCGATTCCTAAATACTAGGCAAGGCTTACCTAATTAGCAAGCCCTTGCAAGGCTGACGCGACCGCGGCCCCGAACTGGCACGCCAAAGCCGACAAGGGCGTCCAGCACCGCCTGCGCACGACGCATGCCGTCCGCCTCACCGATCCCGGCGAGCACCGGCACCTGAGTAGCGGCACCCACGACCGCCGAGCCGACCATGTGCCACATCGCCGGCACCGCAAGAACACCGCCACTGACTTGATAGAGCCGCGCGAACAGCGGCTCCAGCGCGCGATGACACCGATGCGCCAGCCAGGTCGTGAGCGCTGCCTCACCCGGAAGTGCGACTACCCCGTCGCCGATCCGAGGCGTGGCCGGCGCTCCCCGACCACCGAAGATCGGATCACCGGGCAACACCCGCAGCGTCGGCTCCACGACGCCGACCCAGTCAATGGCGGCCTCGGAATCGACATGAACCCAGAGATTCTCCAACCCGGGATCCCAAGCCCGGCCCTCCAGGACCAGCAGCGGCACCACCCGGCCGATGACCACATGCACCAACATCGCGGCCACCTGATGGGCCGCGACAGCTTCGCTGCCCGTGTCCGCGGCTGCGCCGTCATACATCGCCTGCAGACGGTCGCCTGCGACAGCTTCAGCGAGCGGCCACCACCGCCGGCGCGAGACATCGCTCATCACGGCGACGCCGTAGACCCGAGGATCGGCGGGACACAACTCACGCAGGCGGTGACTCGACTCGTGCAGTGGAAGCACGCGACGGATGTTCATTGTGGCGATCAGGGGGTCGAGCAGAGCGGCAGTCACGAACACATCCTTAAGTTAGGCTAGCCTTACTATAGTGGCGACGCGCAGGATGTAAACGCCTGTGACTGGACTCACAAGTAGGGGAAAACCCACGCTGACCGGGAACCGAAACGTTCGTATCAAGCGTTGGCAACAACATCCGAAAGGGATACGACGCACGGTAGTAAATGCGTAGTACCCTGAGAAGACTGTCGAAAGAGTGAAATAGGACATGGCGAAAATGACGCGGCTGGGTGAGTTGGAACGCGAGGTGATGGATCACCTGTGGTCCTCCCTCGAGCCGCAGACCGTGCGTCAGGTGCATGAAGCCCTCGCGGCGCGCCGGGACCTGGCCTACACCACGATCATGACGGTGCTCCAGCGCCTCGCGAAGAAGAATCTGGTCGTCCAACACCGCGACGACCGTGCACACCGCTACGCCCCGACCCATGGCCGCGACGAACTGGTCGCCGGGCTGATGGTCGACGCCCTCGACCAGGCCTCGGACTCCGGCAGCCGGGTCGCAGCGCTGGTCCATTTCGTCGAACGCGTCGGCGTTGACGAGGCCGACGCCCTGCGACGCGCCCTCGATGAGCTCGAAGCCAAGCACCGAATCCCGCCGGCGACTGGCAATTCCGGCACCGACTGAGAGACACTTAGCGCGTGTCCGCCCTGGCCTTCTCTCTCGTTGCGCTAATGCTGGTCGGGCCGGTACCCGCCTTGCTGGCACGCGCATCGTGGCCGCAGCGGGCTCCCCGGGCCGCGATCGTGCTGTGGCAATCAGTCGCCATAGCCGCCGTGCTGTCCGCCTTCAGCGCCGGCATCGCAGTCGCCAGCAGGCTTTTTGCGCCAGGCCCCGACGGTAGGCCAACCACCACGGCAACCAGCGAGATCGCGGTCATGGGCTGGCCGCTATGGATCACCCATGTCGCGGTGTTCGCTTTGACCCTGGTCGTCGGCGCCCGTCTGGCCGTCGCCTTCGTCCAGGTCGCGATTGCAACCCGCCGCCGGCGCGCGCACCACCGGATGATCGTCGACCTCCTGGACTGTTCGCGGGACTCGGCACCCGCACCCCAGGCTGCGGTGGGCCTGGCCCGGCGCCACCGGCACCTGCTCGGCCACAGCCTGCGCATTCTCGACGTCGAGCAGCCCCTCGCCTACTGCCTGCCCGGTGTCCGCAGCCGCGTCGTGCTCAGCGAGGGCGCGCTCAAGCACCTCCATGACAGCGAGATCGCTGCCATCCTCAGCCACGAACACGCGCACCTGCGCGCCCGGCACGACCTGGTGCTGGAGATGTTCATCGCCGTCCACGCCGCCTTCCCGCGCTTCGTCCGTAGCGCCAGCGCGCTCGACGCGGTCCGGCTGCTCATCGAACTGCTCGCCGACGACGCCGCCGTCCGCGCCACCGGTCCGACGCCACTGGCCCGCGCCCTCGTGGCGTGCGCGTCCGGACGGGCGCCCAAGGGCGCGCTCGCCGCCGGCGGGCCGACGACGGTGCTGCGAGTGCAGCGCCTGGCCGGCGAGCCCAACAGCAACTGGTTGGCTGCGGGGGCATACCTGGCCGCGGCCTCGGTCCTGGTCGTGCCGACCGTCGCGGTGGCTGTGCCCTGGCTCACTGAGTTGCACCGGTTGTTCTTCTCGTAGACTTCTCGACTGGCACCATCAGTACCAGTGGCGGATGCGCCGAACCGATTCATCGTCGGTCCGAAAGACTGTGCGCCACAACCACACAACGAAAGAGGGCCAGTCGTGAGCTCGTCGGGAACCCCGGAACCATCCGCAACCACCGCTACTGCCCAGATCGGCGTCACCGGACTTGCGGTGATGGGCTCCAACCTCGCCCGTAACTTCGCCCGCCACGGCTACACCGTCGCACTGCACAACCGCTCCGTCGCCAAAACCGACGCCCTGATCGCCGAACACGGCACCGAAGGCAGCTTCGTGCGCAGCGAAACCATCACCGAATTCCTCGACGCGCTCCAGAAGCCACGCCGGGTCATCATCATGGTCAAAGCCGGAGACCCCACCGACGCCGTCATCAACGAACTCGCCGACGCCATGGAGCCCGGCGACATCATCATCGACGGCGGCAACGCCCTCTACACCGACACCATCCGCCGCGAAAAAGCCATCCGCGAACGCGGCCTGCACTTCGTCGGCGCCGGCATCTCCGGCGGCGAAGAAGGCGCCCTCAACGGCCCCTCCATCATGCCCGGCGGACCCACCGAGTCCTACACCTCCCTCGGACCCCTCCTCGAAGAAATCTCCGCCCACGTCGACGGCGTCCCCTGCTGCACCCACATCGGCCCCGACGGTGCCGGACACTTCGTCAAAATGGTGCACAACGGCATCGAATACTCCGACATGCAACTCATCGGCGAGGCCTACCAACTGCTACGCGACGGCCTGGGCATGCAAGCCGGCCAAATCGCCGACGTCTTCGCCGACTGGAACAACGGCGACCTCGACAGCTAC